>NZ_JBFTHD010000031.1:0-413 GCF_056394065.1 Achromobacter sp. 10T422 | reverse complement strand
GCGTGAAGATGTACGAGTGCATCAAGGTCACGCTGCTCGCCTCGCTCAATGGCTACGCGCCGCTGGTGGCGGTGGAATTCGGCCGCAAGGTCCTGTACTCCACGGTGCGGCCGTCGTTCCTCGAGCTCGATGACCACGTCCGCGAAGTCAAGAGCCTGACCTGACCGGAGAGACGTCATGAGCAGCGCCCAGGATCTGCGTCCGATCATCATCCGCAAGGCCAAGTCGCACGCCAAGCCGCATGGCAACCACAGCTGGAAGATTGCCTACGCCGACTTCATGACGGCGATGATGGCCTTCTTCATGGTGATGTGGCTGCTGAGCTCGGTCTCGCCGAAGACGCTGGAAGGCGTAGCGGAGTACTTCCGCACGCCGCTGAAGGTGGCGATTGCCGGCGGCGACAAGAGCAGCAT
>NZ_JBFTHD010000030.1:0-497 GCF_056394065.1 Achromobacter sp. 10T422 | reverse complement strand
CCGGATCGAATTGCTAGCCACCTGAGCAGTAACCAGCCCCTGAATTCAGGGCCAAAGCTAGCGCGAAAGCAAAAGCGGCGGGGTTGCAAGATAGGATGCAAATTAGGCAAAAGCCGGTTGCATAATCTGCAAAAGTTGTGTTATAGTTTCAGGCTTGGCAGTTGCCGAAAACTTAGGGTTTACCCTGATATTTCGATAGCTGCTAAAGAGAGGCAGACCTGAAGGGGTCGCAGGAAAAGCGGTTGAGTGAGCCGAAAGGCGAAACGAAGCTGACTTGACAAGCGATAAAAACTCCTTCATAATCTCGATTCTCTGCTGCTGAAAATAGCGAGCGACGCAAGGCAAAAGCCGCAGCGACGCTGGCGGGTTCGGCAAGTAGCAGTAAAGAATTTAGCAGTACCGCTCTTTAACAATTAAACAACCGATAAGTGTGGGCGCTTGATGCGATGCACTGTGTCAAGTTGGGAGTTAAATCCTGGCTTGTCACAAGCACAATG
>NZ_JBFTHD010000029.1:0-749 GCF_056394065.1 Achromobacter sp. 10T422 | reverse complement strand
CCGGATCGAATTGCTAGCCACCTGAGCAGTAACCAGCCCCTGAATTCAGGGCCAAAGCTAGCGCGAAAGCAAAAGCGGCGGGGTTGCAAGATAGGATGCAAATTAGGCAAAAGCCGGTTGCATAATCTGCAAAAGTTGTGTTATAGTTTGAGGCTTGGCAGTTGCCGAAAACTTAGGGTTTACCCTGATATTTCGATAGCTGCTAAAGAGAAGTAGACCTGAAGGGGTCGCAGGAAAAGCGGTTGAGTGAGCCGAAAGGCGAAACGAAGCTGACTTGACAAGCGATAAAAACTCCTTCATAATCTCGCTTCTCTGCTGCTGAAAACAGCAAGCGACGCAAGGCAAAAGCCGCAGCGCCGCTGGCGGGTTCAGCAGGTAGCAGTAAAGAATTTAGCAGTACCGCTCTTTAACAATTAAACAACCGATAAGTGTGGGCGCTTGATGCGATGCACTGTGATTAAGTTGGGAGTCAAATCCTGGCTTGTCACAAGCACAATGAAATCAAGTGCTCACTAGAAGTGAAGTACCTTAGACGTCAAGTTTAAGAACATACCTCACTTCCTTTGAGTAGCGACGTATGACCTGGTTTGAATTTATTCAGACCAAGAATACGAAACAAATACAGAGATTAAACTGAAGAGTTTGATCCTGGCTCAGATTGAACGCTAGCGGGATGCCTTACACATGCAAGTCGAACGGCAGCACGGACTTCGGTCTGGTGGCGAGTGGCGAACGGGTGAGTAATGTAT
>NZ_JBFTHD010000028.1:0-759 GCF_056394065.1 Achromobacter sp. 10T422 | reverse complement strand
AGTGGGTTTTACCAGAAGTAGTTAGCCTAACCGCAAGGGGGGCGATTACCACGGTAGGATTCATGACTGGGGTGAAGTCGTAACAAGGTAGCCGTATCGGAAGGTGCGGCTGGATCACCTCCTTTCAGAGCTTAAGTGCTCGTGTTAAGYGTCCACTCTTATCGGTTGTTTAATATAGCTGGGATCAGTTGTAGGCTTGGGTCGAGGGATTCTTCCCTGGGTCTGCAGCAACCTGACTACTGATCCGAGAAGGTTTTGGGTCTGTAGCTCAGTTGGTTAGAGCACCGTCTTGATAAGGCGGGGGTCGTTGGTTCGAATCCAACCAGACCCACCAAAATATTTTGCGCAAGTGTTCTCACTGTGTGGAATATGGGGGTGTAGCTCAGCTGGGAGAGCGCCTGCTTTGCAAGCAGGATGTCATCGGTTCGATCCCGTTCACCTCCACCATTGATTCTCAAATATCACTTCGGTGGTGATGTAGARGCTAACKCATAGCGCTGYTKKCAGYGTTATGMGTTRGGTTTTACYYAACAGCTATATTCGTTCTTTAACAATCTGGAAGAAGCACAACGAAATGTACTTATTRAGTACTCAGCGCAAGCTGAAGAAAATAAGTACGGGTTGTGATTGCATTATTTTGTTCCAAGTTCTCAAGACTGARGTGAATAACTTCAGACTGCTTTGAAACTTATGAACGGCACAAACGCTAATACTCAGGTCCTATAGCCTACAGCGTTATAGGATCAAGCGACTAAGTGC
>NZ_JBFTHD010000027.1:0-788 GCF_056394065.1 Achromobacter sp. 10T422 | reverse complement strand
ACATCAATCTTGCCGGTGGCAACGAGCGTGCCGTCTTCGGTGACCGCRCCGTCAGCCTTACCGGTCAACACCGGAGTGTCGTTGGTGCCAATGATCGTGACGACCACTTGACCGGTGGTGCCATCAGCCGTCGTAACCGTAAAGGTCTCCGTCAGCGTCTTGCCAGCGCCCAGGCCTTGAACTGCCGGGTCATTGTTGGTCAGGGTGTAGTTCCACTTGCCATCGGCGTCGATGGAGAACGTGCCGTGCTGACCGGCTGCGTTCGTTTGCGTTTGGAAGACCGCCTGGCCCGCATCCGGGTCGGTCACTTCGAGCTTGCCGCCGGTCGTGAGCGTCCCGTCTTCGGTAACCGAACCCTTGTCATCGCCCGGTTGAGCCGGATTGATGGTCGCGCCGTCATCCGTGCCGTTGATGGTGACCGTGACTTGCTTGTCGACGATTCCGCCGTTGCCGTCGTTCACCGTCACAGTGAAGGTTTCGGTGACCGATTCGCCGGACTTCAGGCCTTGAACAGCCTTGTTGGCGTTGTCGAGGTTGTACGTCCAGTTGCCCGAMCCATCRACCGAGAACGAACCATACGTACCCTTGCCGTCGTTGTTGACGGTCCAAGTGTGCGTGTCAGTCGTATCAACATCAGCGACATCAATCTTGCCGGTGGCAACGAGCGTGCCGTCTTCGGTGACCGCGCCGTCAGCCTTACCGGTCAACACCGGAGTGTCGTTGGTGCCAATGATCGTGACGACCACTTGACCGGTGGTGCCATCAGCCGTCGTAACCGTAAAGGTCTC
>NZ_JBFTHD010000026.1:0-788 GCF_056394065.1 Achromobacter sp. 10T422 | reverse complement strand
CTTGTTGGCGTTGTCGAGGTTGTACGTCCAGTTGCCCGACCCATCGACCGAGAACGAACCATAAGCACCCTTGCCGTCGTTGTTTACGGTCCAGGTGTGCGTGTCAGTCGTATCAACATCAGCGACATCAATCTTGCCGGTGGCAACGAGCGTGCCGTCTTCGGTAACCGCACCGTCAGCCTTGCCGGTCAGAACGGGGGTGTCGTTCGTACCGACGATCGTGACGACCACTTGACCCGTCGTGCCATCCGCCGTTGTGACGGTGAACGTCTCCGTCAGGGTCTTGCCCGCGCCCAGGCCTTGAACGGCTGGGTCGTTATTGGTCAGGGTGTAGTTCCACTTGCCATCGGCGTCGATGGAGAAGGTGCCGTGCTGACCGGCTGCGTTGGTCTGCGTTTGGAAGACSGCTTGACCTGCATCCGGATCGGTCACTTCCAGCTTGCCGCCGGTCGTAAGCGTACCGTCTTCGGTGACCGAACCCTTGTCATCACCCGGTTGAGCCGGGGTGATGATGGCGCCGTCATCCGTACCGTTGATGGTGACCGTGATCGCCTTGTCGACGATTCCGCCGTTGCCGTCGTTGACGGTCACGGTGAAAGTTTCGGTGATCGATTCGCCGGACTTCAGACCTTGAACGGTCTTGTTGGCGTTGTCGAGGTTGTACGTCCAGTTGCCCGACCCATCGACCGAGAACGAACCATAAGCACCCTTGCCGTCGTTGTTTACGGTCCAGGTGTGCGTGTCAGTCGTATCAACATCAGCGACATCAATCTTGCCGGTGGCAACGA
>NZ_JBFTHD010000025.1:0-809 GCF_056394065.1 Achromobacter sp. 10T422 | reverse complement strand
CGCATCTACGTCTACGGCTTCCACATGGTCTGGTGGAACCCCTTCACCCGCTGGTACGTCACCACCGCCAGCTACCCCTGGGACGATGTCCGCGCCGAAGTTTGGGAGCAATGGGGCGCGACCTCTGGCGGCGGCTTGATGATCAAGTGGGGCGTATCCATCGCCATCGTCAAACCCAACACCAATGACGTCATCGAACGCTTCCACCTCAGCACCTACAACCACGATCTGGACAACCTCTGGGCCTACGTCTGCACCTATATGCAGCAAGGCCCGCAAGCCTTGCCGCCTTGCGAAATCGAACCGCGGGACGCGAATGACGTGCCGGCGTACAACCTGGCGTTGCGCTGGGCGCCTCGGGTGGAGTGGCCTGAAGCGATGGATTTGGAGTCGCGATCTAGCGGAGATTCACGAGCGTTGGAGGGCGGGGGGGCAAGGATGGTGATGAGAGCAGCCACTATTGCGCCTGCCGATGACGGCGTTAACAGCTGCGCCCGCATCGACATGACGAAAGAATCGCAATGACCAGATCAAAACTCAATCCGCCCTGTGCGGGGTGGCGACGCGATTTGTCGGGGCCTGATGACCCACCAGAGGTCATGCCGAGCCTGCGCGAGGATGCGGCCAATCATGTCGATGACCTATACATGGAGTTGTCTCGACGATCTTCGAGCATACGTGGTCTTCTTATTTTTGCTATTCCGTATACGGCTTACACGGCAATTTTCGGAGCACCCGAGATCGTCTTCGGGCTGCTGGCAGGAGGCGACGAAGGGTTCACCTCTACTGCCGGGTTCACCTCTACTGCC
>NZ_JBFTHD010000024.1:0-923 GCF_056394065.1 Achromobacter sp. 10T422 | reverse complement strand
TTGCTCGACATCATGCCCAGCGAGTCCGGCACGCCACCCGTGTTCTGGGACCCCGCACGTGAACGGCAAGAGCGTGTGCAAGACAAGATCACCGATCGCGTGGAACGATTAAAGGAACGCTATTGGGAAACGAACCCGCCCACCGAACCTCGCCGCCACGGCCGGGCAAGTTTTCAGGCGCGGTACGACCGGGAGATTAAGCGCTTTGAAAGCGACATCGATGCGTATGGCAAGGACTGGGCGCAGGTGATCGGCAGCGCGGCGTGGAAGCGCATCGTGGCGATGGATTATTCCGATACCGACGAACGTTCGCGGCAGCTGCGCTTGATCACGGTGGGGGCGTGTTTGGATGGAGGCATCACGGATGCCATGCCGGCGTCTGATCCCGCATCGAATGAATCCGAAACGCTGGGGCCAACAGGCACCGCGTGGCAGTCGTTGCTAAGCGATCCCAACAGCGCCGCCTATCTGGCCTTGAACGGCCATCAAACCTTTTTGCAAACCACCTTTATCCCTCTGTTCGGCGCCGGGGCGGTGGCTAATGACGCCGGCAAAAAATACTTCGATGCCGTCAAAAGCATCATCAGCAGCAAGGAGATCGGCGCATGGCGCGAAGGCCGCGCCGCAGACGCCGCCGACCAACTGCTCACCGCCATGCACGGCGCCAGCAAGCGCCTGCACCAACACTTGAGCGCCGGTTCAAAGGCCGCCGTCGATGCGGTTCACGTGGGCGGGACATGGCTATACCGCAAGGCGCAGATGACCCAAGTCGTGATCCAACTCACGGTAGGGGAATTGCTGTCCATCTGCGCGGAAGAGCTGCAACGCGTCGGCGAGTCCCTGCAACAAGACGCCAGCCGGCGCGTGCGCGCGTTCGTCTTCGCAGGCTTGATCAGCATCCCGGACCCAGCGGTGAGAAACAC
>NZ_JBFTHD010000023.1:0-953 GCF_056394065.1 Achromobacter sp. 10T422 | reverse complement strand
ATACATTACTCACCCGTTCGCCACTCGCCACCAGACCGAAGTCCGTGCTGCCGTTCGACTTGCATGTGTAAGGCATCCCGCTAGCRTTCAATCTGAGCCAGGATCAAACTCTTCAGTTTAATCTCTGTATTTGTTTCGTATTCTTGGTCCGAATAAATCCGAACCAGGTCATACGTCGCTACTCAAAGGAAGTGAGGTATGTTCTTAAACTTGACGTCTAAGGTACTTCACTTCTAGTGAGCACTTGATTTCATTGTGCTTGTGACAAGCCAGGATTTAACTCCCAACTTGACACAGTGCATCGCATCAAGCGCCCACACTTATCGGTTGTTTAATTGTTAAAGAGCGGTACTGCTAAATTCTTTACTGCTACTTACTGAACCCGCCAGCGTCGCCGCGGCTTTTGCCTTGCGTCGCTTGCTGCTTTCAGCAGCAGAGAAGCGAGATTATGAAGGAGTTTTTATCGCTTGTCAAATCAGTGTCGTATTTGTTTGCGCTTTCGCACTGCAACCACTTCACTGCCTGGCTTGCTTGCTCTTCAGAACTCACCGGCACTTCCGCACCAGCTTCTTCTCTTCCTAGCAGCTATCGAAACATCGGGGTAAACCCTGAATTTTCGGTAGCAGCCAAGCCCGACACTATAACATCATTTTTGCGGATCATGCAACCGGCTTTTGCCTAACTTGCATCCTATCCTGCAACGCTGCCTGTTCGCTGGATCTCTCCATCTTCACAACAGCTGAGAAGTATAGGTTCTCACTAATATATAAAGACAAAACCCCGCAGGATTACCTGCGGGGTTTCGCGGAATAAAAGCCTGACGATGACCTACTTTCACAGACGTCCGTCCACTATCATCGGCGCGAAGGCGTTTCACTGTCCTGTTCGGGATGGGAAGGAGTGGTACCACCTTGCTATGGTCGTCAGGCGTAACTGGTTGAGCTGCTGCGCGT
>NZ_JBFTHD010000022.1:0-1460 GCF_056394065.1 Achromobacter sp. 10T422 | reverse complement strand
GCGTACAGCCGTTCATGCGACGGGTGGCGGCGGTAGAAGGTGGGGCCGTGGCCAGGGCGATTGGGATGGGGAAGACGCTGATCAAGGCAGGGGGAGTGATAGCGGCGTTGGGAGGGGTGGCGGATGGGGTGGGGAGTTTTGCGGCGGCGAATCGAGCTAAAGGCGTGGGTGATGAACGTGCTGACGAGAAGCACAGTATTAGCGGTTCAATCTCCATTGTTGGAGCGATATTCAGTGTTCACGGTGCGATGACTGGGGGCGCATTGTTGGGGACGCTGGGGATTGGAATAGTGTTGGGACTAATCGCTTTTGCCATAGGGAAGATAGCCAGAGATCTGGAATCAGACAGCCTGGAACTGTGGGCGCGGCGTTCTTACTTCGGGCGGGGTGCCGGAGATGTCCGTTGGGGGAGCCCCGATCAAATGGACGCGGCGATGTCAGCGTTGAACGCCGCAGTGCTCGGCATGGACGCAAACGTCGGGTTTCGTACCGCTAAACGCGTCATGGATGCCGACCAACTATTAACGGCGGACATTTTGGACATTAAGGCAACAGGCGGCGTTGAGTCGGGCACTGAGCTAGGGTATCGAATTGTGCTTCCTGGTTTCGATCCCACGTTGTCGCGCTTTGAATTCAAGCTGCTTGTACAGCGATTTGGCGTCGAAAGAAGTGGACGGCGTACTCCATTATTGACTGACGACGTGCTTGCGGCGATGAATCACAACAGTCATGACAGGGCCCCCACCTTGGGTGATTTCAGACATCTGACTGCGAACGGTCAGCGTTTACCAACCCAGGAGCTTCCCGTCCTGAGCTGCCGATATTGGCTCGGCCCCTTACACAGCATTAAAAGCGCGACCATCGAAATCACCTTCTGGCCAGATAGGGAAGACCTTTCCGGATATGCCCGCATCAGCATGACCGAGGAAGCCTAATGGCCCAAGCCAAACTCATGCCGCGTTGTCCTGGGTGGCAACGAGATTTGCCTGGGCCAGACGATCCTCCCGAGGCTCTGCCTAGCCTGCGGGAAGATGCGCCGAATCACATAGATGGTATTTACATGGAGCTGTCTCGACGCTCATCCAGCATACGTGGGGTTCTACTGTTCGGCATTGTCTTTACCGTTTATTGGGCGGTGATCGGCGGGCCTAGGATTATTGTTTCCGTTCTGAATCGGGATGTTGTCGCATTCAATTTTGATGACTTGACCACGGTCTTGCTTTCCCTATTTACCATTGCCCTTTGCGCATGGACCACCGTGCTCCTGTACCGGCTTGAGATTACCCAGCCCCGCGACCTCCCCATCCGCTTCAACCGCGCCCGCCGCCGCATCTACGTCTACGGCTTCCACATGGTCTGGTGGAACCCCTTCACCCGCTGGTACGTCACCACCGCCAGCTACCCCTGGGACGATGTCCGCGCCGAAGTTTGGGAGCAATGGGGCGCGACCTCTGGCGGGG
>NZ_JBFTHD010000021.1:0-2435 GCF_056394065.1 Achromobacter sp. 10T422 | reverse complement strand
TGCGTTTGGAAGACGGCTTGACCGGCATCCGGGTCGGTCACTTCGAGCTTGCCGCCTGTCGTGAGCGTGCCGTCTTCGGTGACCGAACCTTTGTCATCACCCGGTTGAACCGGGTTGATGATGGCGCCGTCATCCGTACCGTTGATGGTGACCGTGACCGCCTTGTCGACGATTCCGCCGTTGCCGTCGTTGACGGTCACGGTGAACGTTTCGGTGATCGATTCGCCAGATTTCAGACCCTGAACGGTCTTGTTGGCGTTGTCGAGGTTGTAGGTCCAGTTGCCCGAACCATCGACCGAGAACGAACCATACGTACCCTTGCCATCATTGTTGACGGTCCAGGTGTGCGTATCGGTCGTGTCGATGTCAGCGACGTCGATCTTGCCGGTGGCGACGAGCGTGCCGTCTTCGGTAACCGCGCCGTCAGCCTTGCCAGTCAGAACGGGGACGTCATTCGTACCAACGATGGTGACAACCACCTGACCGGTGGTGCCATCAGCCGTCGTGACCGTAAAGGTCTCGGTCAGCGTTTTGCCCGCGCCCAGGCCTTGAACAGCCGGGTCGTTATTGGTCAGGGTGTAGTTCCACTTGCCATCGGCATCGATGGAGAACGTGCCGTGCTGACCGGCTGCATTCGTTTGGACTTGGAACACGGCTTCGCCCGCGTCCGGATCAGTGACATCCAGCTTGCCGCCAACAGACGACGTCACGTCTTCTGTAACGGTGCCCTTGTCATCGCCCGGTTGAGCGGGGGTGATGACGGCGCCGTCGTCGGTGCCGTTGATCGTCACCGTGACTTGTTGCTGCGTCACGCCGCCGTGGCCGTCGTCGACCGTGACAGTGAAGGTTTCGGTGGCAGTTTCTCCAGCCTTCAACGCCTTGACGTCGGGGTTGGTGCTATCCAGGTTGTAGGTCCACTTGCCGGAGTTGTCGACCGAGAAGTTGCCGTACTCGCCCTTGCCATTGTTGTCTACGGACCAGGTGTGCGTATCGGAGGTGTCGACGTCGGTTTGCGTCAACTGGCCGGTGGTGCTCAGCGAGGTGCTTTCGGTAACGGAGCCGGCGGCTTCGCCCGCGATGACGGGAGCGTCGTTGGTGCCGTTGATGGTGACAACAACCTGGCCGGTGGTGCCGTCTGCTGTCGTGACAACGAAGGTCTCGGTCAGTTTTTCGCCGACGGCCAGGGCTTGGATCTTGGGATCTTCATTATTCAGGGTGTAGGTCCACGTCCCATCCTTGCCAATGGTGAATGTGCCATGATCGCCCGGCGTGTTGCCTGCCTTGAATTCAGCTTGGCCTGCGTCCGGATCGGTGACTTCCAGCTTGCCGCCGGTCGTGAGCACCTTATCTTCGGTGACCGAACCCTTGTCATCGCCCGGTTGAGTCGGGGTGATGATGGCACCGTCATCGGTGCCATTGATGGTGACCGTGACTTGCTTGTCGACGATCCCGCCGTTGCCGTCGTTGACGGTCACGGTAAACGTTTCGGTAAAGGTCTCGCCGGACTTCAGACCCTGAACGGCCTTGTTGGCATTGTCMAGGTTGTAAGTCCAGTTGCCGGAGCCGTCGACCGAGAACGAACCATACGTACCCTTGCCGTCGTTGTTGACGGTCCAAGTGTGCGTGTCAGTCGTATCAACATCAGCGACATCAATCTTGCCGGTGGCAACCAGCGTGCCGTCTTCGGTGACCGCGCCGTCAGCCTTACCGGTCAACACCGGAGTGTCGTTGGTGCCAACGATCGTGACAACCACCTGACCGGTCGTGCCATCAGCCGTCGTAACGGTGAAGGTCTCGGTCAGCGTCTTGCCCGCGCCCAAGCCTTGAACAGCCGGGTCGTTATTGGTCAGGGTGTAGTTCCACTTGCCATCGGCGTCGATGGAGAAGGTGCCGTGCTGACCGGCTGCGTTGGTCTGCGTTTGGAAGACCGCCTGGCCCGCATCCGGGTCGGTCACTTCCAGCTTGCCGCCGGTCGTGAGCGTCCCGTCTTCGGTGACCGAGCCCTTGTCATCGCCCGGCTGAGCCGGGTTGATGATGGCGCCGTCATCCGTACCATTGATGGTGACCGTGACCGCCTTGTCGACGATCCCGCCGTTGCCGTCGTTGACGGTCACGGTAAACGTTTCGGTAAAGGTCTCGCCGGACTTCAGGCCTTGAACAGCCTTGTTGGCGTTGTCGAGGTTGTACGTCCAGTTGCCCGAACCATCAACCGAGAACGAACCATACGTACCCTTGCCGTCGTTGTTGACGGTCCAAGTGTGCGTGTCAGTCGTATCAACATCAGCGACATCAATCTTGCCGGTGGCAACGAGCGTGCCGTCTTCGGTGACCGCGCCGTCAGCCTTACCGGTCAACACCGGAGTGTCGTTGGTGCCAATGATCGTGACGACCACTTGACCGGTGGTGCCATCAGCCGTCGTAACCGTAAAGGTCTC
>NZ_JBFTHD010000020.1:0-4974 GCF_056394065.1 Achromobacter sp. 10T422 | reverse complement strand
GCGGAATAAAAGCCTGACGATGACCTACTTTCACAGACGTCCGTCCACTATCATCGGCGCGAAGGCGTTTCACTGTCCTGTTCGGGATGGGAAGGAGTGGTACCACCTTGCTATGGTCGTCAGGCGTAACTGGTTGAGCTGCTGCGCGTTAACGCAACYGCTCCAATCTTGGAAGAAACACAACGTGTGGGTGATCAGAGGCTAGCTCGATGATCACGCACAAGGGGTATGTAATTGGTGTTGGCTGRCTGCYGACGGTGCAGCCAGATTTTGTATTGAACGACACTTGGAACGCTATATCACCAGGTCAATAACCATCAGTGTTATAGGATCAAGCCTCACGAGCAATTAGTATCGGTTAGCTTAACGCATTACTRCGCTTCCACACCCGACCTATCAACGTCCTGGTCTCGAACGACTCTTTAGGGGGATCAAGTCCCCGGGATACCTAATCTTCAGACGAGTTTCCCGCTTAGATGCCTTCAGCGGTTATCTCTTCCGTACTTAGCTACCCGGCAATGCCATTGGCATGACAACCGGTACACCAGAGGTACGTCCACTCCGGTCCTCTCGTACTAGGAGCAGGCTCCGTCAAGTATCCAACGCCCACGGCAGATAGGGACCAAACTGTCTCACGACGTTTTAAACCCAGCTCACGTACCTCTTTAAATGGCGAACAGCCATACCCTTGGGACCGGCTACAGCCCCAGGATGAGATGAGCCGACATCGAGGTGCCAAACACCGCCGTCGATATGAACTCTTGGGCGGTATCAGCCTGTTATCCCCAGAGTACCTTTTATCCGTTGAGCGATGGCCCTTCCATTCAGAACCACCGGATCACTATGTCCTGCTTTCGCACCTGTTCGACTTGTCAGTCTCACAGTCAAGCACGCTTATGCCATTGCACTATCAGCACGATTTCCGACCGTACCTAGCGTACCTTCGAACTCCTCCGTTACACTTTGGGAGGAGACCGCCCCAGTCAAACTGCCCACCATGCACTGTCCCCGATCCGGATAACGGACCAAGGTTAGAACCGCAAACAAACCAGGGTGGTATTTCAAGGATGGCTCCACGTGATCTAGCGACCACGCTTCAAAGCCTCCCACCTATCCTACACAGGCCGGTTCACAGATCAATGCAAAGCTACAGTAAAGGTTCATGGGGTCTTTCCGTCTAGCCGCGGGTAGATTGCATCATCACAAACACTTCAACTTCGCTGAGTCTCAGGAGGAGACAGTGTGGCCATCGTTACGCCATTCGTGCAGGTCGGAACTTACCCGACAAGGAATTTCGCTACCTTAGGACCGTTATAGTTACGGCCGCCGTTTACCGGGGCTTCGATCAAGAGCTTGCACCCCATCACTTAACCTTCCGGCACCGGGCAGGCGTCACACCCTATACGTCGACTTTCGTCTTTGCAGAGTGCTGTGTTTTTAATAAACAGTCGCAGCCACCGATTCTCTGCGACCCCATCATGCTAAGCGCGCAGGCGCTTCACACTACCGGGGTATACCTTCTCCCGAAGTTACGGTATCAATTTGCCGAGTTCCTTCTCCTGAGTTCTCTCAAGCGCCTTGGAATATTCATCCCGTCCACCTGTGTCGGTTTGCGGTACGGTCTCGTACAGCTGAAGCTTAGAGGCTTTTCTTGGAACCACTTCCAATCACTTCGCAAGCAATGCTCGCTCGTGCCATACCCTTGATTTACGCGCCCGGATTTGCCTAAGCGCCATCTTCGATACAGCAACAGGGACATCCAACACCCTGATGATCTTCCGCGATCCGTCCCCCCATCGCACTGTACGACGGTACTGGAATATTAACCAGTTTCCCATCAGCTACGCATCTCTGCCTCGCCTTAGGGGCCGACTCACCCTGCGCCGATGAACGTTGCGCAGGAAACCTTGGACTTACGGCGAGGGGGCTTTTCACCCCCTTTATCGCTACTCATGTCAGCATTCGCACTTCTGATACCTCCAGCAGCCTTTACAAGCCACCTTCGCAGGCTTACAGAACGCTCTCCTACCGCGTGCACTAAAAGTGCACACCCGCAGCTTCGGTTTATCGCTTAGCCCCGTTACATCTTCCGCGCAGGACGACTCGATCAGTGAGCTATTACGCTTTCTTTAAAGGATGGCTGCTTCTAAGCCAACCTCCTGACTGTCTATGCCTTCCCACTTCGTTTCCCACTTAGCGATAATTCGGGACCTTAGCTGGCGGTCTGGGTTGTTTCCCTCTTGAGTCCGGACGTTAGCACCCGGTGCTCTGTCTCCCAAGCTGTACTTGCGGGTATTCGGAGTTTGCCATAGTTTGGTAAGTCGCCATGACCCCCTAGCTATAACAGTGCTCTACCCCCCGCAGTAATACTTGAGGCACTACCTAAATAGTTTTCGGAGAGAACCAGCTATTTCCAGATTTGTTTAGCCTTTCACCCCTATCCACAGCTCATCCCCTAATTTTTCAACATTAGTGGGTTCGGTCCTCCAGCACGTGTTACCGTGCCTTCAACCTGGCCATGGATAGATCATCTGGTTTCGGGTCTACACCCAGCGACTGAATCGCCCTATTCGGACTCGCTTTCGCTACGGCTTCCCTATTCGGTTAACCTTGCCACTGAATGTAAGTCGCTGACCCATTATACAAAAGGTACGCAGTCACCCCACAAGGAGGCTCCTACTGTTTGTATGCATACGGTTTCAGGATCTATTTCACTCCCCTTCCGGGGTTCTTTTCGCCTTTCCCTCACGGTACTGGTTCACTATCGGTCGATCACGAGTATTTAGCCTTGGAGGATGGTCCCCCCATCTTCAAACAGGATTTCACGTGTCCCGCCCTACTTGTCTTACGCTTAGTTCCACACACAAGATTTCGCCTACAGGGCTATCACCTGCTACGGCCGGACTTTCCATTCCGTTCGACTATCTTGCGTGCTAAAACGTAAAGGCTCTTCCGATTTCGCTCGCCACTACTTTCGGAATCTCGGTTGATTTCTTTTCCTCGAGCTACTGAGATGTTTCAGTTCACCCGGTTCGCTTCCACTAGCCTATGTATTCAGCTAGGGATACYGCATTGCTGCRGTGGGTTTCCCCATTCGGACATCTACGGATCAAAGCTTGTTTGCCAGCTCCCCGTAGCTTTTCGCAGGCTACTACGTCCTTCATCGCCTGTGATCGCCAAGGCATCCACCATATGCACTTAGTCGCTTGATCCTATAACGCTGTAGGCTATAGGACCTGAGTATTAGCGTTTGTGCCGTTCATAAGTTTCAAAGCAGTCTGAAGTTATTCACYTCAGTCTTGAGAACTTGGAACAAAATAATGCAATCACAACCCGTACTTATTTTCTTCAGCTTGCGCTGAGTACTCAATAAGTACATTTCGTTGTGCCTTAACACGAGCACTTAAGCTCTGAAAGGAGGTGATCCAGCCGCACCTTCCGATACGGCTACCTTGTTACGACTTCACCCCAGTCATGAATCCTACCGTGGTAATCGCCCCCCTTGCGGTTAGGCTAACTACTTCTGGTAAAACCCACTCCCATGGTGTGACGGGCGGTGTGTACAAGACCCGGGAACGTATTCACCGCGACATGCTGATCCGCGATTACTAGCGATTCCGACTTCACGCAGTCGAGTTGCAGACTGCGATCCGGACTACGATCGGGTTTCTGGGATTGGCTCCCCCTCGCGGGTTGGCGACCCTCTGTCCCGACCATTGTATGACGTGTGAAGCCCTACCCATAAGGGCCATGAGGACTTGACGTCATCCCCACCTTCCTCCGGTTTGTCACCGGCAGTCTCATTAGAGTGCCCTTTCGTAGCAACTAATGACAAGGGTTGCGCTCGTTGCGGGACTTAACCCAACATCTCACGACACGAGCTGACGACAGCCATGCAGCACCTGTGTTCCGGTTCTCTTGCGAGCACTTCCRAATCTCTTCRGAATTCCAGACATGTCAAGGGTAGGTAAGGTTTTTCGCGTTGCATCGAATTAATCCACATCATCCACCGCTTGTGCGGGTCCCCGTCAATTCCTTTGAGTTTTAATCTTGCGACCGTACTCCCCAGGCGGTCAACTTCACGCGTTAGCTGCGCTACCAAGGCCCGAAGGCCCCAACAGCTAGTTGACATCGTTTAGGGCGTGGACTACCAGGGTATCTAATCCTGTTTGCTCCCCACGCTTTCGTGCATGAGCGTCAGTGTTATCCCAGGAGGCTGCCTTCGCCATCGGTGTTCCTCCGCATATCTACGCATTTCACTGCTACACGCGGAATTCCACCTCCCTCTGACACACTCTAGCTCGGTAGTTAAAAATGCAGTTCCAAAGTTAAGCTCTGGGATTTCACATCTTTCTTTCCGAACCGCCTGCGCACGCTTTACGCCCAGTAATTCCGATTAACGCTTGCACCCTACGTATTACCGCGGCTGCTGGCACGTAGTTAGCCGGTGCTTATTCTGCAGGTACCGTCAGTTTCACGGGGTATTAGCCCATGACGTTTCTTTCCTGCCAAAAGTGCTTTACAACCCGAAGGCCTTCATCGCACACGCGGGATGGCTGGATCAGGGTTTCCCCCATTGTCCAAAATTCCCCACTGCTGCCTCCCGTAGGAGTCTGGGCCGTGTCTCAGTCCCAGTGTGGCTGGTCGTCCTCTCAAACCAGCTACGGATCGTCGCCTTGGTGAGCCGTTACCCCACCAACTAGCTAATCCGATATCGGCCGCTCTAATAGTGCAAGGTCTTGCGATCCCCTGCTTTCCCCCGTAGGGCGTATGCGGTATTAGCTACGCTTTCGCGTAGTTATCCCCCGCTACTAGGCACGTTCCGATACATTACTCACCCGTTCGCCACTCGCCACCAGACCGAAGTCCGTGCTGCCGTTCGACTTGCATGTGTAAGGCATCCCGCTAGCGTTCAATCTGAGCCAGGATCAAACTCTTCAGTTTAATCTCTGTATTTGTTTCGTATTCTTGGTC
>NZ_JBFTHD010000019.1:0-3926 GCF_056394065.1 Achromobacter sp. 10T422 | reverse complement strand
GTAGAGGTGAACCCTTCGTCGCCTCCTGCCAGCAGCCCGAAGACGATCTCGGGTGCTCCGAAAATTGCCGTGTAAGCCGTATACGGAATAGCAAAAATAAGAAGACCACGTATGCTCGAAGATCGTCGAGACAACTCCATGTATATGTCATCGACATGATTGGCCGCATCCTCGCGCAGGCTCGGCATGACCTCTGGTGGGTCATCAGGCCCTGACAAATCGCGTCGCCACCCCGCACAGGGCGGATTGAGTTTTGATCTGGTCATTGCGATTCTTTCGTCATGTCGATGCGGGCGCAGCTGTTAACGCCGTCATTGGCAGGCGCAATAGTGGCTGCTCTCATCACCATCCTTGCCCCCCGCCCTCCAACGCTCGTGAACCTCCGCTAGATCGCGACTCCCAATCCATCTCTTCTGGCCACTCCACCCGAGGTGCCCAGCGCAACGCCAGGTTGTACGCCGGCACATCGTTCGCATCGCGCGGTTCGATGTTGCAAGGCGGCAAGGCTTGCGGGCCTTGCTGCATGTAGGTGCAGACGTAGGCCCAGACGTTGTCCAGGTCTTGGTTGTAGGTGCTGAGGTGGAAGCGTTCGATGACGTCATTGGTGTTGGGTTTCACGATGGCAATCGATACGCCCCACTTGATCATCAAACCACCGCCAGAGGTGGCACCCCATTGTTMCCAGACTTCCGCGCGGACGTCGTCCCAGGGGTAGCTGGCTGTGGTGACGTACCAGCGAGTGAAGGGGTTCCACCAGACCATGTGGAAGCCGTAGACGTAGATGCGGCGGCGGGCGCGGTTGAAGCGGACGGGGAGGTCGCGGGGTGGGGAGACGTCGAAGCGATAAGCAAGATAGGCCGTCGTGGAGAGTATTCCGAAGAACAGCAGCTCTGTCACTATGGAGTCAAAGCTGAGTTCAACCCCTCCTCGACTCAAGAGAATAAGTGGTCGCCTTGCTAGAAAATATGCGCAAAGTGGCACAAACAAGAGCAACAAGCCGCGAATGTTGGACGAACGCCTCGATAGTTCCATATATATTTCATCAACATGATTGGGCGCGTCCTCCCGCAGCGTTGGCGCAACTTCGGGCGGATCATTAGGTCCCGGCAGATCGCGTTGCCATCCTGCGCAGGGCGGCTTGAGTTTTGATCTGGCCATTACGCTTCCTCGGTCATGCTGATGCGGGCTTCGCCGGTAAGACCGTCCTTGGCAGGCGCAATAGTGGCTGCTCTCATCACCATCCTTGCCCCCTGCCCTCCAACGCTCGTGAATCTCCGCTGGATCGCGACTCCAAATCCATCTCTTCTGGCCACTCCACCCGAGGCGCCCAGCGCAACGCCAGGTTGTACGCGGGCACATCGTTCGCATCGCGCGGTTCGATGTCGCAAGGCGGCAAGGCTTGCGGGCCTTGCTGCATATAGGTGCAGACGTAGGCCCAGAGGTTGTCAAGATCGTGGTTGTAGGTGCTGAGGTGAAAGCGTTCGATGACGTCATTGGTGTTGGGTTTGACGATGGCGATCGATACGCCCCACTTGATCATCAAACCGCCGCCAGAGGTGGCGCCCCATTGTTCCCAGACTTCCGCGCGGACATCGTCCCAGGGGTAGCTGGCGGTGGTGACGTACCAGCGGGTGAAGGGGTTCCACCAGACCATGTGGAAGCCGTAGACGTAGATACGGCGGCGGGCGCGGTTGAAGCGGATGGGGAGGTCGCGTGGAGGCAGGACATCAGCCTTCACAAAGAGCAAGACCGAATAGCATCCGAGCAAGAAAGTCGCGCACATCCAAATTATTAAACCTATCCAAGACTGGCTAGGTCCCGAAGTGATTGCGTGTCCTATTGCATCAGGTATACGGAAAACGAGACCAAACAGCGGAGGGCACAAGAAAACCGGTGTCAGCACGAGCAGGCCTCGCACCGCCGAGGATCGTCGAGAAAGTTCCAGATACGTGTCGTCCAGATAGTTTGGGGCGCATTCATGCAGTGCCGGAGCCACTTCCGGCGGCGCGTTCGGACCCGGAAGATCACGCTTCCAACCGGCGCATGGCGGATTGAGCTGGGGCTTGATCATGACGCGTCGTCCGTCACGCCGAGACGTGGCCGCAGCGGACAAGGTCGCCCTTGTCAGTGACAAACAACAATTCCCTCGTCAGCGTCATTGCCCCGGCCCCTCCAGCACTCGTGACCCTTCGCTAGACCTCGACTCCCAATCCATCGCTTTCGGCCACTCCACCCGAGGCGCCCAGCGCAACGCCAGGTTGTACGCGGGCACATCGTTCGCATCGCGCGGTTCGATGTCGCAAGGCGGCAAGGCTTGCGGGCCTTGCTGCATGTAGGTGCAGACGTAGGCCCAGACGTTGTCGAGGTCGTGGTTGTAGGTGCTGAGGTGAAAGCGTTCGATGACGTCATTGGTGTTGGGTTTGACGATGGCGATCGAAACGCCCCACTTGATCATCAAACCGCCGCCTGAGGTAGCGCCCCATTGTTCCCAGACTTCCGCGCGGACATCGTCCCAGGGGTAGCTGGCAGTGGTGACGTACCAGCGGGTGAAGGGATTCCACCAGACCATGTGGAAGCCGTAGACGTAGATGCGGCGACGGGCGCGGTTGAAGCGGATGGGGAGGTCGCGTGGGGGGGATACCTCGGCCAGATAAATAAATGCGGTCATCCAGACGCCAATCGCCAAGACGAACAAAGCAATCCATAGCGTCGACCAATCGCTCGCGGTGAACGCTCCGGGATGGTCCACAAGCAAACTCCAAATGATGTCAGGTACTCCGATGATGGTCGCGTAGAGCATAAAGGGGAGAAACAGCAACAACACCCCACGAATGCGGGACGACCGTCGAGACAGTTCCATGTAGACGTCATCAAGATAATTGGGCGCGTTCTCACGCAAGTTTGGAGGTGCACCAGGACGCTCATTTGGGCCGGGCAAATCGCGTTTCCATCCCGTGCAGGCCGGGCTGAGTTTAGGTTGAGCCATTACGCTTCCTCGGTCATGCTGAGGCGGGCGTAGCCGGTAAGGTCATCCTTGTCCGGCCAAAAAGTGATCTCGATCGTGGCGTTCTTTATGCCGTGCAAGGGTCCGAGCCAGTACCGACAACTCAAGACGGGAGATTCTCGGGTCGGCAAACGCTGATACTTTGGAAGTAAATATCTATAAGAATCCAATCCAGGGGCCTGCCGCATGCTGTTGTGATGCATTACCGCAAGCACTCCCTCTGAGAGTGTTGGACCTCGACGTCCACTTCTTTCCAAGCCAAAGCTCTCTAAAAGCAGCTTGAATTCGAAGCGCGACATCGTTGGGTCGAACCCTGGCAATACGATCCGATAGCCCAGTTCGATTCCCGATTCGACGCCGCCGGTTGACTTGATTTCCAGAATGTCCGCCGTTAGAAGCAAATCGGTATCCATTACCCGCTTGGCAGAATGAAAACCCAGGGTTGCGTCCATTCCTATGAACGCAGCGTTCAATGCCGAAATCGCCGCGTCCATGTGGTGCGCCGCGTCCCAACGACGTTCTCGTTCTGCTTTGCCAAAGTAGGAACGACGGGCCCACATTTCCAAACTGTCCGATTCAAGAGACTTGGCATTCTTTCCTACGGCGAATGCGACCAGCCCAAGCGCGATTCCAAGTCCCAGCGGCCCTAACAAGGCTCCGTCTATCAATATGCCAAAGATGCTCGCCGCAGCACCGAAGATTGATATGAAGCCACTCAACCTGTACTGCTTTGCCGCATCGATATCTCCCGAGGAATCTGCCCGAACCTCCGCCGCAAAACTCCCCACCCCATCCGCCACCCCTCCCAACGCCGCTATCACTCCCCCTGCCTTGATCAGCGTCTTCCCCATCCCAATCGCCCTGGCCACGGCCCCACCTTCTACCGCCGCCACCCGTCGCATGAACGGCTGTACGCACGCTC
>NZ_JBFTHD010000018.1:0-23501 GCF_056394065.1 Achromobacter sp. 10T422 | reverse complement strand
TCTGGTCGTAGCCCTTGGCTTCGCCACCGAACTTGTTCGACAGAACGGTCGTGATAGCTGCCGTCAACGTCGTTTTGCCGTGGTCAACGTGACCAATCGTACCCACGTTCACGTGCGGCTTGGTACGTTCAAACTTGCCTTTTGCCATGATCTCTATCCTTTAACTTTCAAGGAAACTTGAATCTGCCAGGCCGCCCGGATGAGCGGACCTGGCTAGGGTTATTTACTTGGCCCGAGCGGCGATGACTTCGTCAGCGACGTTCTTGGGGGCCTCGGAGTAATGCTTGAATTCCATCGTGTACGTGGCACGACCTTGCGTCAGCGAACGCAGGTTCGTGGCGTAACCGAACATCTCGGCCAGGGGCACTTCAGCCTTGATGGTCTTGCCGCCACCAACCATGTCATCCATACCTTGGACCATGCCGCGACGCGAGGACAGATCGCCCATCACGGTACCAGCGTAGTCTTCCGGCGTTTCGACTTCAACGGCCATCATCGGTTCCAGCAGCACGGGGCTGGCCTTGCGCAGACCTTCCTTGAATGCCATGGAGCCGGCCATCTTGAACGCGTTTTCGTTCGAGTCCACATCGTGGTACGAACCGAAGAACAGCGTGCATTTGACGTCGACGATCGGGTAGCCAGCCAACACGCCCGAAGGCAGCGTTTCCTGGATGCCCTTGTCCACCGCGGGGATGTATTCGCGAGGAACCACACCGCCCTTGATGGCGTCCACGAATTCGTAGCCACCGCCAGGAGCCAACGGCTCGACCTTCAGCACCACGTGACCGTACTGGCCACGGCCGCCCGACTGCTTGACGAACTTGCCTTCAACTTCTTCGCAGGTCTTGCGGATGGTTTCACGGTAGGCCACTTGCGGCTTGCCGACGTTGGCTTCAACGCCGAACTCACGCTTCATGCGGTCGACCAGAATTTCCAGGTGAAGCTCGCCCATACCGGAAATGATGGTTTGGCCGGATTCTTCGTCGCTGCGCACGCGGAACGACGGATCTTCCTGAGCCAGACGCGACAGCGCCAGACCCATCTTTTCCTGGTCAGCCTTCGACTTCGGTTCCACGGCCTGCGAAATCACGGGCTCGGGGAAAATCATGCGTTCGAGCAAGATGTGGGAGTCGATGTCGCACAGCGTTTCGCCGGTGGTCACGTCTTTCAGACCCACCACAGCAGCGATGTCGCCTGCCAACACTTCCTTGATTTCTTCGCGGTTGTTCGCGTGCATCTGCAGAATGCGGCCGATACGTTCCTTCTTGCCCTTGATGGGGTTGTAGACCGTATCGCCCGACTTCAGAACGCCCGAGTAAACGCGCACGAAGGTCAATTGACCCACGAACGGATCGCTCATCAGCTTGAATGCCAGCGCCGAGAACTTCTCGTCGTCGTTGGCTTCACGCGTGACGGGATTGCCATCGTCGTCCTGGCCGTCAACCGCGGGAATATCCACGGGCGAAGGCAGGTAGTCGATGACCGCGTCCAGCATGCGCTGCACGCCCTTGTTCTTGAAGGCGGTGCCGCACAGCATCGGCTGGATTTCGCCAGCGATGGTGCGTTGACGGATGGCCAGGTTGATTTCGGCTTCGTCCAAGGAACCCGTTTCCAGGTACTTGTTCATCAGCTCTTCCGACGACTCAGCGGCGGCTTCAACCAGCTTCTCACGCCATTCGTTGGCCAGACCTTCCAGCTCAGCGGGAATCTCGTGGTAGTCGAACTTGATGCCTTGGCTGGCTTCGTCCCAAATGATCGCCTTCATCTTGACCAGGTCGACCACGCCTTGGAACGTGTCTTCGGCACCGATCGGGATCACGATCGGCACGGGATTGGCGCGCAGGCGGTTCTTCAGCTGGTCATAGACCTTGAAGAAGTTGGCGCCGGTGCGGTCCATCTTGTTGACGAAGGCCAGACGCGGCACGCCGTACTTGTTGGCTTGGCGCCACACGGTTTCGGACTGGGGCTGAACACCACCCACCGCGCAGTAAACCATGCAAGCACCGTCCAGGACGCGCATGGAACGTTCCACCTCAATGGTGAAGTCCACGTGACCCGGGGTGTCGATGATGTTGATGCGGTGTTCGGGATAGTTCTTCGCCATGCCACGCCAAAACGCCGTCGTAGCTGCCGACGTAATGGTGATGCCACGCTCTTGCTCTTGTTCCATCCAGTCCATGGTGGCTGCGCCATCATGCACTTCGCCAATCTTGTGATTGACGCCGGTGTAGAACAGGATACGTTCGGTCGTGGTGGTTTTCCCTGCATCGATGTGCGCAGAGATACCAATGTTGCGATAGCGCTCGATCGGGGTTTTGCGGGCCATGGTGGATTAGTCCTTAAATTACCAGCGGAAATGGCTGAAGGCCTTGTTGGCCTCTGCCATCTTGTGCGTGTCTTCGCGCTTCTTCATCGCGGCGCCACGACCTTCAGCGGCGTCGATCAGTTCGCCAGCAAGACGCAGATCCATCGACTTTTCGCCACGCTTCTTAGCGGCTTCACGGAGCCAACGCATAGCCAGGGCCAGGCGGCGCACGGGGCGCACTTCAACCGGCACTTGGTAGTTGGCACCGCCAACGCGGCGGCTCTTGACTTCGACGATCGGCTTGATGTTGTTGATCGCCAGGCTGAAAACTTCGATCGGCTCTTTGCCGGTCTTGGTTTGCACTTGCTCGAGGGCGCCGTAAACGATGCGCTCGGCGACGGCCTTCTTGCCGTCCAGCATGACGACGTTCATGAACTTGGCGAGTTCGACGCTGCCGAACTTGGGATCGGGCAGAATCTCGCGCTTGGGTACTTCGCGACGACGGGGCATTGTTGCTTCCTTGTGTCTGTTCAGTTGAACCGTGTTCATTACACGGCCATGGCCGCCCATTGGGACGACCCCTTACGTGCCGCGCTCCATCCCAGAAAACGGAGGGCGCGGTCGCACTTCCCTAGTGACGGACTTCCGCCACGCGGGGGTACTGCTGACTCGTTATTAAGCCTTCTTCGGGCGCTTGGCGCCGTACTTCGAGCGGGCTTGCTTACGATCCTTGACGCCTTGCAGGTCGAGGGAACCGCGCACGATGTGATAACGCACACCGGGCAAGTCCTTCACACGACCGCCACGCACCAGAACCACCGAGTGCTCTTGCAGGTTGTGGCCTTCACCGCCGATGTACGAAATGACTTCGTAACCGTTGGTCAGACGCACTTTGGCAACCTTACGCAGAGCGGAGTTCGGCTTCTTGGGGGTGGTGGTGTACACGCGAGTGCACACGCCGCGGCGTTGCGGGCAGTTTTCGAGCGCGGGGCTCTTGCTTTTGATGATGCTGACTTCGCGCGGCTTGCGCACGAGTTGGCTAATGGTAGGCATGACCTTTGAAATCCCTTTTACGTACCACTGGTAAGTACTTACGTACTCGTCTCCTCAAGCAGTGATCTTTCGGAGAAGGCAGTTCGCGCAAAACCGCCTCAAACGTTCATATACGTAAAAGAGCGGGCTTGCCAACAAACTATGACAAACGCACAAAACTGGATGCGGCCGGGGCAGTCAGGACATATCGGGAAAGATGGACCCAAAAACAAAGGCTCGTGACGCACCTTGGTTCCAGGCCCTGGACAGGTCTTGAACTGTTTACCTTTTAGCGTACAGATTTTGCGCGCGAAATAAAGCAGTAAGCCCTTTAGCATAACTGAGATCTGGGCGCACTGTCAAAGAAATTTGTAAGCCCCACGACGCCGCGCGTTGCCGGCAGAAAGCGGGCAATTAGGCGCGGGTCGTGAAAAATGGGGCCACGTATCCGTGCAGATCCGGAAACCTGCCAAGGCGGCATTCAGGGCGCCGGCCCGGGTAAATCCCTGGCGGATTGCGCTAGGCGTGCTGGAGGCGCACCCGCGGAATTTTACGCGCGCGGCCCGGCTATTGGTCAGCGAATAAGTAACCGCTGCCGTACACCGTGCGGATCGGCAACATCACGCCCGCCAGTTCGGCCTTGCGGCGCAGGCGGCTGACGATCACATCAATGCTGCGCGAACCGCTGGAGCGAACGCCGCCGCCCTCCACCCGCAGTTCGTCGCCCAATTCCGAACGCCCGACGGCGCGGCCCGCCACTTCCAGCAGGGAACGCACGATCAACCGTTCATTGGCCGACAGTGAGATGGTCGCCCCCGACGGCGCGACGAGCGTCCAGCCCTGATCCCGCAATTCCCATTGGCCACTGATGGCTTCTTCGGGAATCGGCGCGTCCTGGCCGGCGGGCAGGCGCCGCGCCAGGGCCAGCAGAATGCACGCCAGTTCACGCGGGTCCTGCGGTTCAGTCAAACAAGCGTCCGCGCCGCTTTGCAGGCAACGCAGACGGCTGTCCACGGTCATGGAGCGGCCCGTCACCACAATTCCCATAGAGGACGAGCCGTGCAGCCGCGCGACCAGCGCATAACCAATTTCGCCCAACGTCCCCACATCCAGGACCACGGCATCGTAGGTGCCGCTATTGAGCAATCCGAACAGCTCCAGCGATGTCGAACAGCCCCGAGCGGAGATCCCTGCTTGCAACAGGGCGGACACAGCGGCGTTTCGAACCACTTCGTCCGGCGACATCATAAGTATGCGCAATTGATTCATAGCTATTTCCACCTCTAACCCGAAACTGCACCGCGTCGCCAATTTGTGACATCAGCGGGCCGGACAGTTGAGACAGTGTGGCGCGTTGTTACGCAACAACTCCAGTCAAGATTCGTTAACTTTGCAATGTTTGACAGTTCTTGCCATAACGTTGCCAGCGTTGCCTTTCTGCGAGTTATCATTCGTTTACACAATTTCGCTCACCCCTCTTGCAGTAGGGCGCCACAGGGCGCGCTTGCGTAGCAAGCCTTCGCGAGAACACGTCTGATGAAAATCGCGTCGCTGGAAGACGACCTTGATCAAGCCCGGCGCATCCAGCAAGTGCTGACCGCCGCGGGATACACCTGCACCAGTTATCACCAGAGCCGTGACCTGCTGGCCGCGTTGCGCACTGAGAGCTTCGATCTCGTGCTGCTGGACTGGCATCTGCCCGATATTGATGGCGACGATGTGGTGCGCTGGTTGCGCGCCAATATCGGCCCCCGCATTCCCGTGATCTTTCTGACCAATCGCGCAAGCGAGGACGATCTGGTGGAAGGCCTGCGCGCTGGCGCCGACGACTACATCGTCAAGCCGCTGCGCCCCCTGGAGTTGCTGGCCCGCGTCGCGGCGCTGCTGCGCCGCAGCCAGATCGCGGAGCCGGCCAACGATGCCTTCGACATTGCGCGCTACCGCATCGAACCTGCGGCACGCACGATCTCGCTTGATGGAAATGCGGTCACGCTCGCGCCAAAAGAATTCGAACTGGCGCTGCTGTTCTTCCGCAATCTGGGCCGCTTGATGTCGCGCGATGTGTTGGCCGAATGCGTGTGGAACCGGGAAATTCCCGCCACCTCCCGCACGCTGGATACGCACTTGTCGAACATTCGCCAGAAGCTGCAACTGCGTCCCGAAAACGGCGTGCGCCTGAGTTCGTCCTATGCCCTTGGATATCGGCTTGAGCTGATCAGCGCCACCGAAGACAGCCCGTCCTGAACACGACGCGCGCCCCCCTCTGGAGAACCGATCGTTATGAGCCGCTGTCGCGCGCTTTCTTTGCCTGTCCTGCTGTCTTGCGCACTGCTTTCCGCGCCCGCGCTCAGCCAGCCCGCTGGCGCACTGGGTGAAGACTTCATCTATCGCGTCCGCCAAGGCGACACGCTGATCAACCTGGCCACGCAGTACACGCGCAACCAGGCCAACTGGGCGTCATTGCAAACGTTAAACAAGGTGGTTACGCCGGAACGCTTGCCGATCGGGCTGGAACTGCGTATTCCGCTGTCGATGATTCCTGAACGCGCCGCGCAGGCGCGCGTGGTTCACGTCAGCGGCCAGGCCAACACCGATGGAAAGGCCTTGCAAGCGGGCGCGAACCTGGCCGAAGGCAGCACCGTGGTGACGTCGCCCAACGGCTTTGTGACGCTGGAATTGGCCGACGGATCGAAGCTCACCCTGCCCGCCGGTGGCTCCGTCGAATTGACGCGCCTGCGCCAGTTTGAAGGCACCGAGCTGACCGACTCCGTCATTCACGTGCAACGCGGCAGCGTTGAATCCACGGTCGCGCCCACCGGGCAAGGCGTGGGCCGCTTTGAAGTGCGCACACCGGTCGCGGTGACCGGCGTGCGCGGCACCCGCTTCCGTGTGCAAAGCGGTGCGGGCGGCGTGCATAGCGAAGTGCTGGAAGGCAGTGTGCGCCTGCAAGCTCACGCGCCAGGCACCGCCCCCGCCAAACCGGTTGCCGTCGCGCGCGGCTATGGCGCAGCGGTCCACAATGACGGCAGCGTGGCAGGCGTGCGCGAGCTGCTGGCCGCGCCGCAACTGGGCACGCCCGAACGCTCGGGCGGCGGCGCATGGACCAGCGCCTTCGCCCCCATTGCCGGAGCGCAAAGTTATGTGGTGCGTGTATCGCGCGACGCCGAGGGCGCCCTGCCCGTTTCGTCCGTGAGTTTTCCCACGAATGCCATCCACTTCACCGCCCCCGGCCCCGGCACCTACTACGTGTCGGTGCGCGCCATCGACGACCTGGGCTTGAGCGGCCAGGACGCCGTCGCCACGTTTGAGGGCGCGAACCAGCTGATGACCTCATTCGGCCTGGGAGTCGCCAGCGGCACGGGCGGACTCATTACGTTGACCGAGTACTAGAGACCGCCTCATGGCCGACGCCACCGACGCCCTTGACCGGACCTCGCGCTCAGGGCTGTGGCTGACGGTGATGCTGGCAGTGCTGGCGGCCGTGCTGGGCTCGTTCAATGGACTGGGCCGGGTCGATCAGATTCTCTACGATCGCGCCGTGACCCTGACCGGGCGCCCCGCCGACCCCGACATTCTGATCGTCGCCATCGACGACACCAGTATCGACACGCTGGGACGGTGGCCATGGCGCCGCGCCATCCACGCAGCGATACTGGACCGGCTGCAAGGCGCCCGCGCGGTTGGGCTGGACCTGATCTTCGCGGAAAGCGATACGGTCAATCCCAACGACGACCTGATCCTTGCCAATAGCATCCGGCGCAACGGGAAAACCGTTTTGCCGATCGTGCTGGACCGGCTCAATCATCCCTCGGCGATCGGTGCGCCCATCCCCGGCCTGGCCAATGCCGCGGCGGGCAGCGGCTTCATCAATGCGCGAATCGACCCGGATGGCGTCGTCCGCGAAGCCACGCTGATGACGCACTACGCCAGTGACCGCCAATATCATCTGGCTATCTCCATGCTGGAGGTCGGCGGCCAGAGCGAACAAGCGCAACGGCTGCTGCAACGAGCAGGCCCCGACGGCACCATCCTCATTCCCTACTCCGGGTCCACCGCGCACATGCGCACGGTTTCGTATCTGTCGGTGCTGCGCGGCGAGGTCTCGCCCGACGAGCTGCGGGGCAAATACGTGCTGGTCGGCGCCTGGGCGACGGGACTGGGCGATGCCTACCCGACGCCGGTATCGCATGATCTCAGCGGCATGTCCGGTGTGGAGATCATCGCCAACCTGTTGCAAGCGGCGCGCGACGACATTTCATACCAGCGCCCCGCCGCGCCATGGAACGCGCTGTTCTCCGCCCTGCCCGTGCTGCTGGCCTGCCTGGCGCTGTGGCGCTTGTCACCCAAGCGCGCGCTGCTTGTCAGCATTGCGCTGTTCGCCTGCATCCTGCTCGTGTCGTGGCTGCTGCTGGCTTACGCCTATTTGTGGTTTGCGCCGACCTCGGCCTTAGTGGGAGTCGCGCTTTGCTACCCGCTTTGGAGCTGGCGTAGCCAAGAGGCCGCGCTGCGCTACATGGATCACGAACTGCGGCGCCTTCAACGCGAATATCCGCCGGTGCTGAACGAAGCACGCGCACAGCAAACCGGGCCGAGCGCATCGCTGGAAAGCCGGGTCGGCGAATTGCAGCGTGCGCTGGAACGCGTACGCAACCTGCGCCGCTTCCTGGCCGATGGATTGGACGGCATGCCCGACGCCACGCTCGTCTTCGATCAAGACGGCCGCATGCAATTCCGCAACCAGGCCGCGGTGATGTATTTCCAGCGCCTGGGCATGCGGCCGCCGCGCGTCGGCCACCCGGCCACCCATTTGCTGGAAAAAACCATCTCTGACGACCTGACGCGGCAGCGCGTGGCCGAAGCACTAAATGGCCAGCGTTCGACGGAGGACTCGTCTCCCTGGACCGCTGACCTGGAAGTGCGTGACTACGCGGGCCGCGACCTGATCCTGAAGTGCGCCCCCATCCATACCGCCGAAGGCCGGTTCGCAGGCACCGTCGCGACCCTGACCGATATCTCCCGCATCCGGCAAGCCGAGCGCCAGCGCGAAGAGACCCTGCGCTTCATCTCGCACGACATGCGCGCGCCGCAAAGCTCCATTCTTGCGCTGGTGGAAATGAAGCAGGAAAGCGGCGCGCCGGATGGCCAGAGCGAGACGCTGTCGCGCATTGCCATGCTGGCCAACCGCACGCTGCATCTGGTCGATGACTTCGTGCATTTGACGCGCGCGGAATCCATGACGATCAGCGCGGTCGAGCTGGATCTGGGCAGCCTGCTGCAAGACGGTGTGGACGAATTCTGGGCGTCGGCCCACAAGCGCGATATCACGCTCGGCTTGCGGATGCCGCTGCCCGCGGCTTACTCGCGCGGAGATCAGACCTTGCTGATGCGCGCGTTGTGCAACCTGATCGACAACGCCATCAAATACAGCCCCGCGCACTCGCGTATCGAATGCGGCATCGAGGACGCGGCCGGCTTCTGGCGCGTCAGCATCCGAGACCAGGGTCAGGGTATTGCCGATGCCGATCTGGCGCAGTTGTTCGAGCCCTTCGCCCGAGTCGCGGTTGAAACCAAGGGCGACGTGGGCGGGGCGGGACTCGGCCTGGCGTTTGTGCGCACGGTGGCCGAACGCCATGGCGGATCAGTGGAAGTGCAAAGTGAACTAGGCGCGGGCTCGGTCTTCACCTTGTGCCTGCCCATCGCGCCCGAATCGCAAGACCCGCAGGAAGCCGCGCAAGCGGGCTGACGCCGCGCCTGCCTATCCTTGCTTCGCTTTGGATGCCTACTGGAAGACGTGAGAGATCACCGCGGGCTTGCCCGCCTTGATCTCCAGCGTGCCTCGATACGGCGGCAAATCCGCGTTGCGCAGCACCACCTGGTACTTGCCCGGGATCAGCCGCAATTCCTTGACGGGCGGGCTGATGCCGCGCGCAATGCCGTTTACCCAGACCTCACCCCAAGGGCGAATGTCCAACCGCACCGTGACCGGCACAGCCAAGGGTTTGGGTTTGGCGACTTCCTCCGCGGGCGCGACGGGAATCGCGGGCTCTTGCACGGCAGGCGCTGCCGGCTCGCTGCGCAACGCCGACGGGTCGGCAGACGCGCCAAGGCCATTTTGCGCCGCCAACTGCGTCGACGACGAAGACTCACCCTGCGCCGCAGGTGACCCCGGAGGTTGCCACTGCGCGGTTGGCAACGACGAGGTCGCGGCAACGACAGGCGGCGCAGCAGGCGGTGGCGTCGTGACGGCGGGTGGCGCAAGGGGATGGTCCGCCGGTGGATTTGGCGTCACGACCTCAGATCGGGTGATCAGTGCGTTGGGCGTATGCACACCCCACTGAAACCACCCATACGTGCCGATGCCGATCAACGCCACCAAGCCCAGTAGCGCCAACAGGGGACGACTTCGTCGAACGGGTCTGCGTACCGGTGCAGAGGCGGCCGGGGCGGCATAGGCGCCGCCAGCGGCATTATCCGCTTCGGTGGGTGCAGGCTCGATATAGGCGGCAACGCCCAACAAGGCAGCCAGTTCGGCCAGCGTTTGCGGCCGGTCGGCCGGCGTCATGACCAGGCCCGCATCGATGACGCGCAAGAACTCCGGGCTGTACTTGGACAAGCCCAGCGATGTTAAGGGCTCGTAGGTATCGGTGGCGCGGCGTTCGGGCGCGGGCGGCGGGCGGTGCCCGGTCACCAGTGCGTGCATCACGGCGCACAGCGCGTAGATGTCACTCCAGGGGCCGCGCGGCCAATCAATGGAATCGGTATACAGCTCGAACGGCGCGAAACCGGGCGTCGGGCTGCGGCTGGAGCGCCGCGACCGCGCAACGACCAGCTCGGGCAGCAGGTGGGCGCGAGCGCCCTCATCCATACCCACCGTATCCAGCGAAATATCCCCACAGATCTCACCCTGTGCATGCAAGGCGATCAGCGACGGCAGCAAATCGGACAGCAGCCGCTTGATGCGCGTTTCCGGCACGCCGCCCGCCGTGCTGGCGGCGATCGCGCTCAATGGACGCAGCGCTAACGGCGCGGCTCCTGAGAAGGGGCCACGCGGCGTCAGCAGGCCGGTGGGGGAGGACATGATCGGAATTGCGCTCATGCGCGAAAATCGTGCAAAGGTTGAATAGGTTGAATATTATCCAATCCGCAACACCAGGACATTGCCGAAAATGTCCGAGCGCATCAGGCTGTGGCACGATAGCGCATCGCCCACCCCCCTATTTCCCCTAATAAGCTATGAAAATTCGCCTTCTGAGCAGTCTGCTCGGCGCGTCGATGGTCCTGGCGGGCTGCGCCGGCGTCCAACAGCAACCGGAACCCCCCGCCACGCCCGAAGCGTTGGCGCAATTGCAACAAGTCCGCGACACCTACGGCGCCGGGCGTTACGGCGAGGTCATTCGCACTGTCGCCACCTCGGACACCTTGGCAACATCCACCAAAGCGGTGCGTATCGAAGCGTACAAGCTGCAAGCGTTCAGCTATTGCGTCACCCGCTACGCGCAGTTGTGCGAAGACAGCTTCGTGCGCATTCTGACGTTGGACTCCTCATTCGAACTTGCGCCGAACGAAGCGGGCCATCCGTCCTGGGGCCCCGCCTTTCAGCGCGCCCGGGCGCAAACCGCGAAGTAATCCCCGCGCGCGACACTCGCCCAAAAATCGGGCAAAAAAAAGGCCGCTGATTCGCATCAGCGGCCTTTTTGTTTACCGTCCCCACGCCGGTACGGCGCGCGGGGATCGGTAAGGGTCCGGAATTCCGCTTATTCGGCGGAGTCCTCGGTGCCAAGGTCGGCAGCCGGGGCTTGCTCGTCCGCACCCACCGTAACCGGTGCGTCTTCGAACGGGTTGGCCTGCTGGCGAGCGGCTTCGCGTTCCGCTGCCTCCAGCTCTTCCTTGTCGCGGCGTGCATGGTGGTAAGCCAGGCCGGTACCCGCCGGGATGAGGCGGCCGACGATGACGTTTTCCTTCAAGCCACGCAGGTCGTCGCGCTTGCCCATGATGGCGGCTTCGGTCAGGACACGAGTGGTTTCCTGGAACGATGCGGCCGAGATGAACGAGTCGGTCGACAGCGAGGCCTTCGTGATACCCAGCAGCACGTTGTCGTACGTAGCCGGGATACGCTCTTCGGCAGTCATACGGTCGTTGGCGTTCAGCAGTTCAGAGCGCTCGACTTGCTCGCCCGGGATGAACTCGGTATCGCCAGCATCAACGATGTTCACACGGCGCAGCATCTGACGAACAATCACTTCGATGTGCTTGTCGTTGATCTTCACGCCCTGCAGACGGTACACGTCCTGCACTTCGTCGACGATGTACGTCGCCAGCTTCTCGATGCCTTGCAGGCGCAGAATGTCGTGGGGATCGGCCGGGCCGTCCACAATCATTTCGCCCTTGTTCACCACTTGGCCGTCGTGCACCAGAACCTGCTTTTCCTTCGGAATCAGGAACTCGTGGCTCACGCCTTCCAGGTCGGTGATGACCAAACGCTGCTTGCCCTTCGTGTCCTTACCGAACGAGACCGTACCAGTGACGTCGGCGAGCATGCCGGCGTCCTTCGGCGAACGGGCTTCGAACAGTTCGGCCACACGCGGCAGACCGCCGGTAATGTCGCGGGTCTTTTGCGATTCTTGCGGAATACGCGCCAGAACTTCACCCACGGCAACCTGCTGGCCGTCGCGCACGGTAATCAGCGCGCCCACCGGGAACGAGATGTTCACCGAGTGATCGGTGCCGGCGATCTTGACGTCTTCGCCGTTCTCGTTGACCAGCTTGATCTGCGGACGCATGACGATCTTGCCGCCACGGGTCTTCGGCGTGATGACGACGAGCGTCGACAGGCCGGTGACTTCGTCCACCTGCTTGGCAACGGTCACGCCTTCTTCGATGTTCTCGAAGCGGACGGCGCCACCGTATTCCGACACGATCGGACGGGTCAGCGGGTCCCACGTCGCCAGACGTGCGCCAGCCTTCACGGCTTCGCCATCGCCCACCAGCACGGTCGCGCCGTACGGGATCTTGTGGCGTTCGCGTTCGCGGCCGTTGTCGTCGAAGATCGCCAGTTCGCCCGAGCGCGAAATCGCCACACGTTCGCCCTTGGCGTTCGTGACATAGCGCATCGTGCTGGCAAAACCGACCAGACCGCTGGACTTGGTTTCCACCGCGCTGGCCAGAGCCGAACGCGACGCCGCGCCACCGATGTGGAACGTACGCATCGTGAGCTGCGTGCCCGGTTCACCGATGGACTGAGCAGCGATAACGCCAACTGCTTCGCCCTGGTTGACCGGCGAACCGCGACCCAGATCGCGGCCGTAGCAGTGTGCGCACAGACCGTGACGCGTTTCGCACGTCAGCGGGGTGCGGACCTTGACTTCGTCCACGCCGATGCGGTCGATGGTGTCGACCAGATCTTCGTCCAGCAGGGTGCCGGCGACGATGGCCGTTTCCTGCGTGTCCGGATTGATGATGTCCACGGCGGCAACACGACCCAGGATGCGGTCGCGCAGCGGTTCGATGACTTCACCACCTTCCACCAGGGCCTTCATGTTGTAGCCCAGCGACGTACCGCAATCGTCCTCGGTAATCACCAAGTCTTGCGTCACGTCKACCAGACGACGAGTCAGGTAACCCGAGTTTGCGGTCTTCAGTGCCGTATCAGCCAGACCCTTACGCGCGCCGTGAGTCGAGATGAAGTACTGAAGCACGTTCAGACCTTCACGGAAGTTCGCGGTAATGGGCGTTTCGATAATCGAGCCGTCCGGCTTGGCCATCAGGCCGCGCATACCAGCCAGCTGGCGGATCTGGGCGGCCGAACCGCGGGCGCCCGAGTCAGCCATCATGTAGATCGAGTTGAACGATTCCTGGCGAACTTCTTCGCCGTGACGGTTCACAACCGGCTCGGTAGCCAGTTGTTCCATCATCGCCTTGCCGACCTTGTCGCCAGCCTTGCCCCAGATGTCCACAACGTTGTTGTAGCGCTCTTGGGACGTGACCAGACCCGACGAGTACTGCTTGTCGATTTCCTTCACTTCGCGGCTGGCTTCAGCCAGGATGCCTTCCTTGGCGGTCGGGATCAGCATGTCGCCCATGGCGATCGAGATACCGCCGCGCGTGGCCAGCTTGAAGCCGGACTGCATCAGCTTGTCGGCGAAGATCACCGTGTCGCGCAGGCCGCAACGGCGGAACGACTGGTTGATCAGGCGCGAGATTTCCTTCTTCTTCAGTGCCTTGTTCAGCACCGTGAAGGGCAGGCCCTTCGGCAGAATTTCGGACAGCAGCGCGCGGCCAACCGTCGTCTCGTGACGGCGGATAACCGGTTGCCATTCGCCAGCCTCGTCGCGCTCGTGCTCTTTCAGACGCACGGTCACGCGGGATTGCAGCTCGACTTCGCCGTTGTCGTAGGCGCGTTGCACTTCAGCGACGTCGGTGAAGAAGATGCCTTCGCCGCGGCCGTTGATGCGCTCACGCGTCGTGTAGTACAGACCCAACACGATGTCTTGGGACGGCACGATCGACGGTTCGCCGTTGGCCGGGAACAGCACGTTGTTCGACGCCAGCATCAGCGTGCGCGCTTCCAGCTGGGCTTCCAGCGACAGCGGCACGTGAACAGCCATCTGGTCACCGTCGAAGTCGGCGTTGAACGCCGCGCAAACCAGCGGGTGCAGCTGGATGGCCTTGCCTTCGATCAGGACCGGCTCGAACGCCTGGATGCCCAAACGGTGCAGCGTAGGCGCACGGTTCAGCATGACCGGGTGTTCGCGGATGACTTCTTCCAGGATGTCCCAAACCACCGGTTCCTGGCTTTCCACCAGCTTCTTGGCAGCCTTGATGGTCGTGGCCAGGCCCATCATCTCCAAACGATTGAAGATGAACGGCTTGAACAGTTCCAGGGCCATCAGCTTGGGCAGACCGCACTGGTGCAGCTTCAGCTGCGGACCCACCACGATGACCGAACGGCCCGAGTAGTCGACGCGCTTGCCCAGCAAGTTCTGACGGAAACGACCGCTCTTGCCCTTGATCATGTCGGCCAAGGACTTCAGCTGGCGCTTGTTGGCGCCCGTCATGGCCTTGCCACGGCGGCCGTTGTCCAGCAGCGAGTCAACGGCTTCCTGCAACATCCGCTTTTCGTTGCGCAGGATGATTTCCGGCGCCTTGAGCTCCAGCAGGCGCTTCAAGCGGTTGTTGCGGTTGATGACGCGGCGGTACAGGTCGTTCAGGTCGGAGGTCGCGAAGCGGCCGCCGTCCAGCGGCACCAGCGGACGCAGGTCCGGCGGCAGCACGGGCAGCACTTCCATGACCATCCACTCGGCCTTGATGCCCGACTTCTGGAAGCCTTCCAGCACCTTCAGGCGCTTGGAAATCTTCTTGATCTTGGCTTCCGAGCTGGTGGCCTTCAGTTCGCCGCGCAGCGTTTCCACTTCGCGGTCGATGTCGATGGTGCGCAGCAGTTCGCGCACGGCTTCCGCGCCCATCAGGGCACGGAAGTCGTCGCCGTACTCTTCGGTCTTGGCGAGGAAATCGTCATCCGACATGATCTGGCCGCGCTTGAGCGGCGTCATGCCAGGTTCGATCACGCACCAGGCTTCGAAGTACAGAACGCGTTCGATGTCGCGCAGGGTCATGTCGAGCACCATGCCCAGACGCGACGGCAGGCTCTTCAGGAACCAGATGTGCGCGACGGGGCTGGCCAGCTCGATGTGGCCCATGCGTTCACGGCGAACCTTGGCGACGGTAACTTCAACGCCGCACTTTTCGCAGATCACGCCACGATGCTTCAAGCGCTTGTACTTGCCGCACAAGCACTCGTAGTCTTTGATCGGGCCAAAGATCTTGGAGCAGAACAAACCGTCACGCTCAGGCTTGAACGTGCGGTAGTTGATGGTCTCGGGCTTGCGAACTTCGCCGTAAGACCACGAACGGATCTTCTCGGGCGAGGCGATGCCGATCTTGATGGCATCGAATTGCTCGTCTTGCGAGACTTGCTTAAATAGGTCGAGTAGCGCTTTCATTAGTTACGCTCCAAATCCATGTCCAGGGCCAACGAGCGGATTTCCTTCACCAGCACGTTGAACGATTCCGGCATGCCGGCGTCGATGACGTGGTCGCCCTTGACGATGTTTTCGTATACCTTCGTACGGCCAGTGATGTCGTCCGACTTCACCGTCAGCATTTCTTGCAGGGTGTACGCGGCGCCGTATGCTTCCAGCGCCCACACTTCCATTTCCCCGAAACGCTGACCACCGAACTGCGCCTTACCACCCAGCGGCTGCTGCGTGACCAGCGAGTACGGACCCGTCGAACGCGCGTGCATCTTGTCGTCGACCAAGTGGTGCAGCTTCAGGTAGTGCATGTAGCCGACGGTCACGGGGCGCTCGAATTTCTCGCCCGTGCGGCCGTCAAACAGCCATGCCTGCGTACGCGAAGGCGTCAGTGCCATGCGCTCGGCGACGTCGTCCGGATAGGCCAGCTCCAGCATCGTGGTGATTTCCTCTTCGGTCGCGCCGTCAAAGACGGGCGTCGCGAACGGCACGCCGTTCTTGAGGTTCTGGGCCATTTCCATGACTTCTTCGTCGGTCAGCTCGTCGATGCGGGCGCCGGAACCGGTCGTGTTGTAGACCTTGTCCAGGTAAGCACGGACGTTCTTGACCTGCGCCGTGCGCTCGTCGCGCAGCAGATCGGCAATACGGTGGCCCACGCCCTTGGCAGCCCAGCCCAAGTGCACTTCCAGCACCTGGCCCACGTTCATCCGCGAGGGCACGCCCAGCGGGTTCAGAACGATGTCGGCCGGCGTGCCGTCAGCCATGTGCGGCATGTCTTCCACCGGGGTGATGCGCGAGACCACACCCTTGTTACCGTGACGGCCTGCCATCTTGTCACCCGGCTGCAGACGACGCTTCACGGCCAGGTAGACCTTGATCATCTTCAGCACGCCCGGGGGCAGCTCGTCGCCCTGCGTCAGCTTCTTGCGCTTCTCTTCGAAGGCCAGATCAAACTGGTGACGCTTCTGCTCCAGCGATTCCTTGGCTTGCTCCAGCACGACAGCGTGCGGCTCATCGGCCAGACGGATGTCGAACCACTGCCAGCGGTCCAGATCAGCCAGGTAAGCCTTGGTGATCGTGGCGCCCTTGGCCAGCTTGCGCGGGCCGCCGTTGACGGTCTTGTTGACCAGCATCTTTTCGATACGGTCGAACTGGTCGTTTTCAACGATGCGCAGCTGGTCGTTCAGGTCTTGGCGATAGCGGCGCAGTTCATCGTCAATGATGGACTGGGCGCGCTTGTCGCGCACGATGCCTTCACGCGTGAATACTTGCACGTCGATCACGGTGCCGGTCATGCCCGAAGGCACGCGCAGCGAGGTGTCCTTAACGTCGGACGCCTTTTCACCGAAGATGGCGCGCAGCAGCTTTTCTTCCGGCGTCAGCTGGGTTTCGCCCTTCGGCGTGACCTTGCCGACCAGCACGTCGTCGGCGCTGACTTCGGCGCCAATGTACGTGATGCCCGAATCGTCCAGACGGTTCAGTTGCGTCTCAGCCAGGTTGCTGATGTCGCGCGTGATTTCTTCCGGACCCAGCTTCGTGTCGCGAGCAACAACCGTCAGTTCCTCGATGTGCACCGAGGTGTAGCGGTCATCAGCCACAACCTTTTCGGAGATCAAGATCGAGTCTTCGAAGTTGTAGCCGTTCCACGGCATGAACGCGATCAGCATGTTCTGACCCAGGGCGAGTTCGCCCAGGTCGGTCGATGCGCCGTCAGCCAGCACGTCACCCTTGGCAACCTTGTCGCCACGCTTGACGATAGGACGCTGGTTGATGTTCGTGTTCTGGTTGGAACGCGTGTACTTGATCAGATTGTAGATATCGACACCGACTTCGCCGGCGACGTTTTCTTCGTCGTTCACGCGAATCACGACGCGCTCGGCGTCAACGTGATCGACCAGACCGCCACGCAGTGCCTGCACGGTCGTGCCCGAGTCAACGGCCACGGTGCGCTCGATACCCGTACCCACGACCGGCTTTTCCGGACGCAGGCAAGGCACGGCCTGACGTTGCATGTTGGCGCCCATCAGTGCGCGGTTCGCGTCGTCGTGTTCCAGGAACGGAATCAGCGAAGCAGCAACCGACACGATCTGCGACGGGGCAACGTCCATGTAGTGCACGTTGGCCGGCGAGGTCAACATCGTTTCGCCTGCTTCACGGCAAGCGACCAGGTCGTCAACGAAAGCGCCTTCCTCGTCCAGCGCGGCGTTAGCCTGCGCGATGACGTAGTGGCTTTCTTCGATGGCCGACAGGTAATCGATCTGCTCGCTGACGCGGCCGTCGATAATCTTGCGGTAAGGCGTTTCCAGGAAGCCGTACTCGTTCAAACGAGCGTACAGCGCCATGGAGTTGATCAGACCGATGTTCGGGCCTTCCGGCGTTTCGATCGGGCAGACGCGGCCGTAGTGGGTCGGGTGCACGTCACGGACTTCAAAGCCGGCGCGCTCGCGGGTCAGACCGCCCGGGCCCAGTGCGGAAACACGACGCTTGTGCGTGATTTCCGACAGCGGGTTGGTTTGGTCCATGAACTGCGACAGCTGGCTCGAACCGAAGAACTCCTTGATGGCAGCCGAGATCGGCTTGGAGTTGATCAGGTCGTGCGGCATCAGGTTTTCGGTCTCGGCTTGGCCCAGACGTTCCTTGACGGCGCGCTCGACACGCACGAGACCGGCGCGGAACTGGTTTTCGGCCAGTTCGCCCACGCAACGCACGCGACGATTACCCAAGTGATCGATGTCATCGATCTGGCCACGGCCGTTACGCAGCTCAACCAGCACCTTGATGGTTTCAAGGATGTCTTCGTTGGTCAGCGTCATCGGGCCGGTGATGTCTTCACCACGGCCCAGACGGCTGTTGACCTTCATGCGGCCAACGCGCGACAGGTCGTACGTCTCTTCGCTATAGAACAGACGCTGGAACAGCGCTTCCACCGCTTCTTCGGTGGGCGGCTCGCCAGGACGCATCATGCGGTAGATGGCAACACGCGCGGCCATCTGGTCGGCGGTTTCATCGGTGCGCAGCGTTTGCGAAATGTACGGACCACGGTCCAGATCGTTCGTGTAGAGCGCCTGGATGTCGTAGACGTTGGCTGCGCGCAGAGCGCCCAGCACGCTTTCCGTGATTTCGTCGTTGGCGTTGGCGATGACTTCGCCGGTATCTTCGTCAACGATGTTCTTGGCCAGCACGCGGCCGTACAGGAAGTCTTCCGGCACGGAGATGCGCTGGATGCCACCGGCAGCCAGGTCGCGCAAATGCTTGGCATTGATGCGCTTGTCTTTTTCGACGATGACCTTGCCATCGCGATCCGAGATGTCGAAGCGGGCCATTTCGCCCTTCCAACGCTCGGGCACGAATTCCATCATCGCGCCTTCGCTCTTCAGTTCGAAGTTATCGAAGTCGAAGAAGTTGGCCAGGATGGATTCCGGCGTCATGCCGATGGCCTTGCACAGGATCGTGACAGGCATCTTGCGACGACGGTCGACGCGGAAGAACAGGACGTCCTTCGGGTCGAATTCGAAGTCCAGCCACGAACCGCGGTAAGGAATCACGCGGGCCGAGAACAGGAGCTTGCCGGAGCTGTGCGTTTTGCCCCGGTCGTGTTCGAAGAACACGCCAGGCGAACGGTGCAGCTGCGACACGATGACACGCTCGGTGCCATTGATGACAAAGGAACCCGTGCCCGTCATGAGCGGAATTTCGCCCATGTAGACTTCCTGTTCCTTCACTTCCTTCACGGTCGGCTTGCTGACTTCGCGGTCAAGCAGMACCAGGCGGACCTTGGCTCGCAGGGGCGAGGCATAGGTCAGACCACGTTGCTGACATTCCTTGACATCGAACACCGGTTCGCCGAGCACGTAGCTCACGAACTCCAAGCGCGCCATACCGTTGTGACTAACGATCGGGAAAATCGACGAGAACGCCGCCTGCAAACCGTCGGCTACGCGATCGGACGGGGCGGTATCCGCCTGCAGGAAAGTTAGGTAGGATTGAAGCTGTGTCGCCAAAAGGAAAGGAACGTTTTGAACGTCTTCACGTTTGGCGAAGCTTTTGCGGATGCGCTTTTTTTCGGTGTACGAGTAAGGCATGAGCACTCCGACTCGAGGTTGCATGGGCCGTCAACCACGGCCCTAGGTGATACGACTCCAGGAAACCCCTCTGAAAGGGCATGACCCCAGTAGGGGTTTCCTGGAAACGCAAAAGCCCGGGGACTGCAAACTGTGCTGTCCCCGGGCAGTTGACGCAGGTCTTACTTGACTTCGACCTTGGCGCCAGCTTCTTCCAGCTTCTTCTTGGCGGCTTCGGCGTCAGCCTTGGCCACAGCTTCCTTGACGGGCTTCGGAGCGCCGTCAACCAGGTCCTTGGCTTCCTTCAGACCCAGACCGGTCAGCTCGCGCACGGCCTTGATGACGCTAACCTTGTTCGCGCCGGCTTCCAGCAGGACGACGTTGAACTCGGTTTGCTCTTCAGCAGCGGCGGCAGCGCCACCAGCGGCGGGAGCAGCAACAGCGACAGCAGCGGCAGCAGCCGACACGCCGAACTTCTCTTCCATTTCCTTGATCAGCTCGGACAGCTCGAGCACGGTCATGCCAGCGATGGCGTCAAGGATTTCAGCTTTGTTAAGTGCCATTTTTCAGAACTCCAAATATTTTGGTAATGCCAGGGTTTGGGTGTCGCTTCGTCGTTCAGCGAATTCCGGACAAGCAGGGCGATTAGGCCGCTGCCTTTTGGTCGCGCACAGCCGCGAGGCCACGGGCGAACTTGGTCGGAACTTCGTTGAGCGTACGCACGAATTGCGCGATGGGGGCTTGCATGGTGCCAAGCAGTTTCGACAGCAACTCTTCGCGGGACGGCATGGTGGCCAAGGCCTTCACACCCTCTTCGGTCAGCAGGTTATTGGGCAATGCGCCCGCCTTGATGACCAGCTTGTCGTTGCTTTTCGCGAAACCTGCGATGACCTTGGCCGCCGAAACCGGATCAGTGCTGATGCCATAGATCAGCGGACCGGTCAGTTGCTCAGCCAACGGCTCGAAAGCCGTGCCGGCAACAGCACGACGGGCCAGCGAGTTCTTCAGAACACGCAGATACACGCCCGATTCACGCGCAGTTTTGCGCAGTACGGTGACAGAGGCGACGTCCAGACCACGGTACTCAGCGATAACAATCGATTGGGCCTTGGCGACTTCAGCCGAGACTTCCTCGATTACCACCGCTTTCTCTTGACGATTGAGACTCACGGTTTGAACACTCCATCAAAAGACGCCTGGGGCCTGAGCCTTGCGCGTCAACCGAATGCGGCGCCTGGTCGAGTTCTTCTTGTAAAGAAATCTTCCTGGGGACGCCGTCTACGCTGGATCCGAACTAGATGAGCTTCGGGATTAAGCAGGGCAGCGGGGATGCTGCTTTCTGTACAGAAGGGAGAACCCTTCCACTACCCTTGCTCCAGCGGTCTTTGACAGCAACATCCGGAGGAATCCGGATGCAGCCCAAAGTACGTTTACTGCTGTTGGCTTAGTTGGAAGCCGACAGCGAGGCAATTTCAACGCGAGCACCGCCGCCCATCGTGGACGAGACGGCCAGCTTGCGCAGGTAAATGCCCTTGGCAGCTGCGGGACGGGCCTTTTGCAGAGCGTCGACCAGAGCAGCCAGGTTGGATTGCAGCTGAGCCACGTCGAACGACGCGCGGCCGATCGTTGCGTGGATGATGCCAGCCTTGTCGGTACGGTACTGAACCTGACCGGCCTTAGCGTTCTTCACAGCGGTAGCGACGTCCGGGGTCACGGTGCCGACCTTCGGGTTCGGCATCAGGCCACGGGGACCCAGGATTTGACCCAGGGCACCCACGACACGCATCGTGTCGGGCGAAGCGATGACCACGTCAAAGTCCATTTGACCGGCCTTGATCTGGTCAGCCAGGTCGTCCAGGCCAACGATGTCGGCGCCAGCAGCCTTGGCAGCTTCAGCCTTTTCGCCTTGGGCGAACACGGCCACGCGGACCGACTTGCCGGTGCCGGCGGGCAGAACGACCGAACCGCGAACCAGTTGGTCCGACTTCTTCGGGTCGATGCCGAGCTGCACAGCAACGTCGATCGATTCGTTGAACTTGGCGACAGCCGTTTCCTTGACCAGGGTCAGGGCGTCAGCGACCGGGTACAGCTTCGTACGGTCGATCTTTTGTGCAATAGCGGCGGCGCGCTTGGACAGTTTTGCCATGATTAGATCCCCTCAACCGTGATGCCCATGCTGCGGGCGCTGCCAGCGATCGTGCGCACAGCGGCGTCCAGATCAGCGGCGGTCAGATCGGGGCCCTTGGCCTTCGCGATTTCTTCAGCTTGAGCGCGCGTCAGCGTACCGACCTTGTCGGTATGCGGCTTGGGCGAACCCTTTTGCACGCCAGCAGCCTTCTTGATGAGGACCGTCGCGGGCGGGGTCTTCATGATGAAGGTGAAGCTCTTGTCCGCGAAAGCGGTGATCACCACCGGAATCGGCAGACCAGGCTCCATGCCTTGGGTCTTGGCGTTGAACGCCTTGCAGAATTCCATGATGTTCAGGCCACGTTGACCCAGTGCCGGGCCAATCGGGGGGGAGGGGTTAGCCTTACCAGCCGGTACTTGCAGCTTGATAAAGCCGACGATTTTCTTCGCCATGCTTTGCTCCTTGCGGGTTATAACGCCCGGACCTTACTGGCCTGGGCTCCCCGGGGTTGAAATCAGGTCTTTTCGACCTGGCTGAAATCGAGTTCGACGGGTGTGGCGCGACCAAAAATGGTGACCGACACGCGCACCTTGCTCTTTTCGTAATTGACTTCTTCGACGTTGCCGTTGAAGTCTGCAAACGGACCTTCCTTGACCCGAACCATCTCGCCCACTTCGAACAGAATCTTGGGGCGGGGTTTCTCGACACCCTCTTCCATCTGGGAGAGGATCTTCTCGACTTCCTTCTCGGAAATCGGGGTCGGACGGTTACCCGAGCCACCCAAAAAGCCGGTGACGCGGTTCGTATTTTTGACCAAATGCCACGTTTCGTCGGTCAGGTCCATTTCAACCAGGACATAACCGGGGAAAATGCGGCGTTCGGTGATCGACTTCTGTCCACCCTTGACCTCGACGACTTCTTCGGAGGGCACAAGGATTCGGCCAAAAGAGGTTTGCAAGGCCGCGCGCTCGATGCGCTCGACTAGGGCCTTGTGAACGCTCTTTTCCATGCCGGAGTACACATGGACGACATACCAACGCTTACTCATTCGCCGTCCTTATTTCCAGCCCAACAACAGGCCGTAAAGAATCCATTCGATGCCCTTGTCGAGCACCCACATGAAAATGCCCATGACAGCCACGAACGCAAAAACGATACCCGTCATCTGGGTCGTTTCCTTGCGGGTGGGCCATGCGACACGCTTGACTTCGTTGTAGGACTCGCTGGCAAAGCTCAAGGTGCGGCGGCCGGGTTCGCTGAACCAGGCAATGACGGCTGCGATGACGAGGCCACCGACAAACACGCCGATACGAGCAGGCATCGGCTGTGCGCTAAGCACGGAAAACCCGACGATGCCAGCAATAACGACGAGAACCGCCAGCCCGAGCTTGAGCCGGTCGGCGGTACTGGTTACGGTTTCTACGCTGGTATTAGACATATTGCGACGCGAGCCGCCGTGAATGCGTAACTCGCGATGATCTCCCGCGGGTTTATCCTGGCGGTGGCAGGGGCAGTAGGAATCGAACCTACAACCTTCGGTTTTGGAGACCGACGCTCTGCCAATTGAGCTATGCCCCTAAAACACTACTGGCTTGCACTACATTCACTGGCTTTCCGGGCCTTCACATGATCAGCTTCTAGCGCTGTTCACTGCGAAAGGTTACGGAGCCAAACATCATACCACTTTTACGGCAAAAATGGGTAGAGGGACTTTTCGTCCTCTCTACCCACTTGGGTATTGCTTACTTCAGGATCTTGGCGACGACGCCGGCGCCGACGGTACGACCGCCTTCACGRATGGCGAAACGCAGACCTTCTTCCATGGCGATCGGAGCCAACAGCTTGACCGTCATGGCCACGTTGTCGCCCGGCAGAACCATTTCCTTGTCGGCCGGCAGCTCGATCGTGCCCGTCACGTCCGTCGTGCGGAAGTAGAACTGGGGACG
>NZ_JBFTHD010000017.1:0-25507 GCF_056394065.1 Achromobacter sp. 10T422 | reverse complement strand
TCGGCCTGTACGGCGTACAGCTGCTGAATCGCCAGCAGGCATTGCGAGGTCAGGTACGCGTAGCGGCGCTCCGGCTCTTCGGACCACAATCGCTTTTGCGTGTAAGCGGCCAGGCGGACGTTGTTAAGTTCTTCTGCCATGCCGATCGGGTCAGGCAGGATCAGCCCGCTCACGCCTTGCGGCAAGCGGTGTTGCCGTTCCATCAACGTCAGGTAATTGCGCATGCCTGCGGCTTGCGCCGAACGTGATGACCAGCCGTGAACGCTGCCGAAGTCGTCGACGCCGCTGGCATATTCCGCTACGTGTTCGTGCAACAGATGCGCATGTTCCAAGGCCAGCGCGGTGCCGCCGGCCGTGGGGTCTTCCCGCAGCTTCGGCAAATCTACGATGACAAACCGCTGGGGGTAATCGGCATTCAAACCCTTGCCCGACTTGTACGCATCCAACACTGACGTCGGCCAAGGGTCTTGCGAATACGCGATCCAGGCGACCTTGTATTTATCAATGTCGATACCGATGAATGACGCAGGCAGATTGTGCGCGGCCTGGACGCAGCGCTCGGCCAATGGCGCAGGCTCGGCGCGCGGCATTTCATAAGGGTTGAAGTGCCGCAAATGGCCCGCATCAGTCACTTGATAGGCGTGCCACACCCTGCGATCCAGCAGCACATACACATAGCCCTTGCGCATGATGCGCAGCGATTCTTGCAGACCGGGATGCGACAGCGCACTCCGCGCGCGCAAGAACGAATTTTTAGGCACCACCGCTGGACGCAGCAGCAGGATCGGCACGCCATTGCGTTCGCAGGCGTTGCAGCTGCCGGGCGGCAGCGGCATGGTTTCTTCGACGATGTCGATGAGCTGTTGGCTGAGTGTCATGTGACAACTCGAACGCCAGGGCGCTTGCTGACAATGCAGAACGTAGCGGGGGTAAGCATGACGGGCTCCGTCGTCGTAGTGCCGGCCGTGGCGGCCGGGATGCTTCCTGAAGGAAGCGCTACCCGCACTCATGCAACATCCATGCCAAGCGCGTCGCCGTATCAATAACCCCCATGGAATCAATGGCTTGCCGCGTAACTAAGACGCTTACGACGGAATGCTCTGATCCGCATCCCCGCGAAACCCTCGCTTTTCGCTACAAACCGGGCCACTTCTGACCCGATTAAAAAATATCGCTATTGAATCAATGGCTTGTAGCGGGTCAAAATTGGCCCGATCGGGTCAAATCTGGCCCGAAGGGGTCATATCTGGCTCTTGCCTAGACGAATGACCGCACGCCCCACTTCCCTAAGGATGCGCACCATGGCTCTTGATCTGTCTTCGCACTATGTCTTGCTGGACGCTTCCGGCGCCGCGTCAACGGTGAATGGCGGCGATGCGTTCTGGTCGCAGTCGCCTGACGAGCTCGACAAGTTTGGCCGTGGCTGGCTGGTGTCGGAATACACGTTCGCGTCCGATTGGCCGCAATGGGAGATGCATCCGGAAGCGGACGAGATTGTGCGCTTGATGGCGGGCGCCGCCGAGCTGCATCTGGAATGGCCAACGGGCAATCAGGTGGTGAAGATCCTGGCCGGCGACGGGTATGTGATTCCGAAGGGCGTGTGGCATACGGTGAAGGTGATGGAGCCCTGTCGCATGCTGCACATCACGATGGGCGCCGGGACGCAGCATCGGGCGGCGTAGCGGCCTCAGCCCCCCACCCGCACGGGGCGGACGCGCGTGATCTCGCGGTCGTCGATGGGCCAATGCAACATGGCGGACAAGATGCCGAGCGCCATCGCGCCCAGCCAGATCAAGTCATAGGAATGCGTGGCTTCGAACACCACGCCGCCCAGCCACACGCCCAGGAATGATCCCAGCTGATGGCCGAAGAAGACGAAGCCGAACAGCGTGGTCAGGTAACGCACGCCGAACACCTGCGCGATCAGGCCGTTGGTCAGCGGTACGGTGCCCAGCCAGACAAAGCCCATGATGGCGGCGAACGCGTAGACGGTCCATGTGGATAGCGGCAGCAGCAGGAACAGCGCGATGGCCGCGGTGCGCAGCAGGTAGATGCCGGCCAGCAGGTATTTGCGGCGATGGCGCGCGCCCAGTACGCCGCAGGCATAGGTGCCCATGACGTTCGTTAGCGCGATGATGGCCAGCGCGGCCACGGCGTCTGACGCGCGCAGGCCCTTGTCCATCAGATACGCGGGCAGATGCGTGCCGATGAATGCCAGCTGGAAGCCGCAAGCCAGAAAGCCCAGGTTCAGAAGCCAGAAGCCCGGCTGCCGGAATGCTTCGCCAATGGCGGCGCGCATCGACAGGCTGGCGTCCGGTGCGGACGGGTCCAGCGTGGGCGTGACGGGTTCGCGCAGGGGACGCGCCAAGGGCAGCACGATGGCCAGCAGCACGGCAAACACCAGTAGAGCGCTGACCCAGCCCCACCGACCAATCAACCATTGCGCCGCAGGCACCATGATGAATTGGCCCAATCCGCCGACCGCGCCCGCGACCCCCAGCGCCCAGCCCCGGCGTTCAGGCGGCACCAGCCGGCTCAACGCGCCGTAGATGGCGGCGAATGCTGTGCCCGACAGCGCGATGCCGATGCACACGCCCGCCGTCAGCATGAATGCCGCAGGCGTGGCGGCGTGCGCCATGCCCGCGAGCCCCAGCGCGTAGAACACCAGGCCGCCCGCGATGACTTTGGCCGATCCGTAGCGGTCGGCAATCATGCCGGTGAAGGGTTGCACGATGCCCCAGGTGAGGTTCTGCACGGCCATCGCCATGGCGAATGTCTCGCGGCTCCAGCCCCGGTCCATCGACACGGGCAGCAGGAACAAGCCCTGCACATGGCGCACGCCCAGCGCCAGGCCCATGACGAGGCCACCGGCCAACACCAGCAACCACAACCGCGAAACATCAGGGGAAGACGGGGACGACATGGTGAACCCTCCGGACAGGCGCAGCGCTTCAATCAAGGCAGCAACACGCCTGTATTACAGAGGCGCCGGGCGTGCGCTTCAACTGATTATTTTTTGTCCGCTACATGCCTGGCAAGAATGTGATCCGGGCGGAGAGTCGTGTCCTCAAATCGGAACTCCTAATCGTGTCCCAAATCGGGGCTGCAAATCGGGGCTGCAAATCGGAGCCCCAAATCGGAGCCCCAAATCGTGGCCCCATTAACGCTTGGTTTTCTATCGTTACATTTCCCGTTTCATTGTCTGCTACTGCTAGTTACAGTGCTGCCTTCCCCATTTTCTGATGCAGGCACCCGACCATGTGGCACGTTCGGCTTGGCTCCTCTTTTCCCGCGGCTCGCGCCCGCGCCCGCACGCAATGAGGACCGCTTTGAAGCCCCTGACGCTGGCCTGGATGCTGGCGCTGCCCGCCCTGCCCGGTGCGGCGCACGCGGATTCCTGGTTGGATCAATGCACCACCAGCTACTACGGCCAGGGCGCCGACACGTCTTGCCATCAGGCCTTCAGCGAAGGCCTGGCGGCGGTGCTGACGGGATCGCGCAGCGACAACGCGGGCGCGTGGGGATACATCGACAAGCAAGGCCGCATGGCCATCGCGCCCGCCTACGCGGAAGCGACGCCGTTTCAGAACGGCTTGGCCGCCGTCCGCCAAGGCGGCCTGTGGGGCTATATCGACACCAAGGGGCAATGGGTCATCAAGCCGCGGTTCGCCAACGCCACCGGCTTTAACGCCGAAGGCACGGCGCTGGCCGAAGACAACGAACACGATGTGCTGATCGACCGGCAGGGCAAGGTGGTGAAGACCTTCCCATTGGGTACCCGTACCTGGGGCTTCATGCCCGGGCAGAAGCTGGCGTCGATGGAAGTGCCGACGCCGCCGCGCCTGATCAACACCGCCACCGGCACCGCCGCGCACCTGCCCGACGGCGTGATGATGCTGGCCGCGCCCACAGCGGGCTTTCTGCCCGCGCAAGTGCGCGGATCGCGCTACTCCGGTTGGTGGGGTCTGTTGGACGCGCATGGCCAATGGGCGGTTGCGCCGGACGTGCTGCGCTCGCGTGAAGCGCCGATGCGCGACGGCAATATCGTGGCGGTGCGCCGCGACGAGAAATGGCTGTTCGTGAACCCGCGCGGGGAAGCGCTTGCACAAACCACGTACGACCGCGTGCAGTGGGCCGCGCCCGGCCTGTGGCTGGTCGTGGCCGATGATGGCAAGACGACGTTGCTGGACAGCAAGCTCAAGCCCGTGCACACGTTCTCGATGTCTAACCTGGGCGTGCAGCAACGCGAAGGGTGGCGTTACCTGGCGGATGCGTCAATGACGCTGCTGATCAGCCCCAACGGCACCGTGCAAAAGCTGGCGGTGCGCGAAGGGCGCGTCGACATTGAGCAAGGGCAGGCCTGGGTTTACGGCGTGCCTGCGTCGTCGGTGCCGCCGGCGCTGAATCAAGCGATGGATGCCGCGGGCGACGCCATGGATGCGGCGGATGCCGCCATGCAGGGCGGCACCCATGCCACCACGGAAGGCTTGAGCGATGCAGTGAAAGCCGCGTCCGATGCCCCCGTTGCAGTCGAAGCATCGGATGGCGCCGTCGACATTGCCGAAGAAGCCCACCCGTCGGCCGCCGTGGCAGACGCAGCGGCCACTTACACAACCGACGCGGCCACACCCGCCACCGATGCGGCTCCCAACGCCGATGGCTCCGCCGCGGACACCGAAGTGGCCGACGTTGCCGCCATCAGCGACGTTGCGCAACCGGCCGCTGAAGCCGCCGCTGATGCCGCCGCTTACGCCGCCGCCTCTGCCGACGCGACGGGCGAAGTCGTGCTGGTCCAGATCTACAACCGTGAAGGCCGCGCCCTGCTCGACGCCGGCACGGCCGCACAATTGCGCGCCTACGAACTCAGCGCGTTCTCGCCCAGCCGAAGGGCGCTGCGCGGCAATGACAACAGCACCCGCATCCCCGGCCTGCCGCTGGCGCTGTTGCGGCCCCATGACTCCGCCCAGCCGCTGGCCATTCTGACGGCCGACGGCAAGATCGTCTCGAACCCGGAATGGGAAAACATCGACACCTATGACGTGACGATGCCGCTTGTGGTGCAGGCCAAGAAGAGCAAGCTCGGCGCCATCGACGCCCAAGGCGCTTGGGCCGTGAAGCCCGAGTACGACCAGATCCGCCCCTTCAACGGCGCTTACACCTGGGCGCGCACGCGCGACATGCAGCAACGCGACGCCCTGTTGATCGACGCACACGGCAAGCCCATGCGTCTGCCAGACAACGTGGATACCGGTGCTTCCAAACTGGACGGCGACCTGCTGTTCTACCAATCGCCGAATGAAAACCGTGAACGCCGCTATGGCCTGTGGAACATCCGCCGTGGCGCGCCGGCGCTGAAGCCGGAATTCGAGAGCATTGAAGACTTCGAAGACGACTGGGTCCGCGTGCAGCACAAGGGCCACTGGGGCGCCGTCAACCGCGACGGTCAATGGGTCATCCCCGCCACGCATGACAGCGCCTACGACATGGACTACCTGGGCAACGGCTTCATGCTGGTCAAGGACCCCGAAGGCAAGGGCAAGGCGGGCCGCTATAGCGACAGCCCCTACAAGATGGTCAACTTGCGCACGGGCAAAAGCAGCGACACCATCTACGGCAAACCGGACAAGCTTCAAGACGGGCGCTACATCGGGGCACTGGCCGACGGCAGCGCCGTGCTGTTTGACGCGCAAGGCAAGGCCACGCGCATCTCAGACGGCCAGCCGGAAAGCAAAGAGCAGCATGGCGACTGGCTCATCGTGCGGCAAGACGAACGCGAAGGCGCGATTGATGCGCGCGGCAACATGAAGGTGCCCGCCTTGTATGGCGAGTTCAACCCCTTCTTCGCGCAGCCAGAAGGCCTGGCGCGCGTGAATTTGGGATCGGGCTACCGCGTCATCGACCAAAGCGGCAAGACCGTGCAGGAAGCACGCGGCGATGGTTTCCCGCTGGCATCCATGCAACGCATTTTGTTCACCGATGACAGCTCGTCCACGGCGGTGATGACCGACCTGCAAGGCCGCGAAGTGGCGCGTCTGTCGGGCAAGTATCCGGTGGAATACCGCAAGGCCAGCGAAGGCGTCGTGCCGTACAGCGAAAACTATGGCAAGTACGGCTTCCTGAACGCGGCGGGCAAACGCGTGGTGGGCGCGCACTTTACCGAGCTGGGTCCGTTGAAGAACGGCTTGGCGAAAGCGCGCCGCGTGGACCGCACCGGCAAGCTTTACGGCTACATCGACCTGAGCGGCCGCTACGCCATCGCGCCCGCCTTCAAGTGGGCGGATGACTTCCATGACGGACGCGCCATGGTGATGCACGACTATCTGGTCGAGTTCATCAATACCCAAGGCAAGACCACCACCACATTCGGCGTGCTGTGCGACCAGATCGTGATCTTTGACGCAGAGGAAAACCAAAGCTGGCCGCGCGAAGCGCTGACCTGCTCTGACGCGACGCGCATTGATCCCCCCGCCCTAGACACCGCCAAAGCAGAATAACCATGACGTCACGCGTGATTCGCACTACCCGCCTTGCCTGCGCGCTGGCCGCCTTGGGCGCCTCGTTATCCGCACACGCCCAAACCGGCCATGTGTACTGCGTGGACGAGGCCACCTTCCGCAACGTGGCCGCTGCCGACGACATCGCCGCGCATAGCCCCTACGCCAACGGTTGCATCCGCGATCTGGCCGATGGACGCGCCGCCGTGCTGTTGCCGTCCGCGCTGGAACCCATCAGCCGCGTGCCCGCGAACCAATCCTTGCGCCGCCATGCCTGGGGCTTTCTGGACCAGAATGGCCGGCTGGCGATTCGCCCCATCTTCGAAGACGTGCGCGACTTTCGCCACGGCCTGGCCGCCGTGCAATGGCAAGGCAAGTGGGGCTTCATCAATGTGAACGGACGCATGGCGGTGCCGCCGCGCTACGACAGCGTGGGCGACTTTGCCGAGATCGGCCTGGCCGTGGTGACCGTCGACGGACGTCAGCAATTGATCAACCGCAACGGCGAATCCGTGGGCGATCCCTTGGATGCCGGTATCCAAAACCTGGACCTGAACGACGGGGTGCCCGCGCAGGCCTCGGTGCAATACAAGCAGGAATACCGCTCGCCCACCGGCGAACGCCGCTTTGCAAAACCCGGCATCACCGTCACGCAGGCGTATGGCAATGGCTTGTACATCGCCATGAATGACGAGCACCAGTACGGCGTGTTGGACCGCGATTGGAACTGGCTGATCGAACCCGTATTCCAAGATGTCTCGAACCCGCGCGACGGCATGCTGGCCGTGGCTTACGGGCGTGACGGGGTGATGCTGCTGGGCGCAGATGGCAAGCTGATCGGCGAAGACCAGCACTATGAAGATCTGAACGCCGTGGGCCGCAAGTTCTGGAGCGCGAACCTGGGCCGCGGCAAGGGCTACGCGATTCTGGATGCGGCGGGCACGCTCATCGTCACGATGACGCCGGACGAAGCGCAAGCCTCGCAGCGCTTCACGGACACCATCGTCTACCCCTCCAACAACACGCTCATGGCGCTGGTGCCGGGCCAGGCCAAACCCGTGACGTTGGGCCAATCGATATTGCCCGCCAACGACGAAAACGGATTCGTGCTATTCCGAAACGAAGCAGGCGAAGGCGCGGGGTTGCTCACCCCCAAGGGCGCCTGGCTGCACGGCGCGTCGGCGCCTGCGTGGCTGGCCGAGGCGGGCTCGTTCGAAGTGCGTCAGGGCCGGCTGTGGATCATGAAGCGCGAACGCGGTTTGCTCAACATCGTGGACGCTGACGGCCAGGTGCTGCTCAAGCCCGAGGCTGTCGAAGCCGTGCAGAGCATGACACTGAAAGCGCTGCCGCTGAACGTGCCGGGCGCGCCGCTTGGCACCTTGGGGCAAAGCCATTGCCAATGCGGACCCAATGGCGCCAGCCTGTTGCTGGCCGATGGCAGCATCGTGACTGATCCGAAGTGGACGGACGTGGTCCCGCTGGATGGCGATCCCGACAGCAACTACGGCGACGAGCCGGTGTCGCCCGACACGCTCAAGCCCGAACAGCTGCGCTACGCGGCCGAAACGGCCGACGGCATGCAGCTGCTGGATGCGCAGGGCCGTCCGATGAAGCTGCCGCTGCAGCAGCACATTGGCAGGTTCCACCAGGGCTACGCGCTGGTTTATGCGGATGGCGTCAACCGCATGATCGACCGCGACGGCAAGGTCTACGCATTGCCCGCCGACGTGTTCGATTCACACGTCGTCGCGCCCGGCGTGATCCGCTACGTGAAGACCGCCAGCGATGATGCGCCGTGGGGCCTGTACGACGTTGTGGCCGGCAAGGAATTGGCCGCGCCCGCGTTCCGGGGCATCGGCGAGTTTCAGCATGGCCAGGCCGTCGCCACGCTGGGCGAGGGCCGCGAGGGTGTGATCGATCTGCAAGGCAAGTGGACGGTGCCCGCCCGCCATCAACGTGTCGAACGCATCAACGACAAGCTGTGGAAGGTGATGCAGGCGGGGGGGCAGGAAGACGATTACGGCCGTGCCGCAGCGGTATTCAACGACCAGGGCCGCGCGCTGACGCCGTTCGTGAAGCGCTTGCAATTGAGCCAGACGCCTGATGGCTCCATCACGGTTGATAGCGAGCAGCGTCGTTGGGTTTTCTCGGCCGATGGCGCGGCGGCGTTGGACCTGGAAGACGCCACCTACACGCGCTTGGGCGAATGGCTGGAGATTCGCCGCGCCACACGCTATGGCTATCTGGACGCGCAAGGCAAATGGCAGATTGCCCCCAGCGCGGCGGTGGGCTCGGTGTTTCATGGGTCGCCCGCCCGTGCGCTGGTCACGGACGAGAACGCCACGCGCCTGATCGATGCGCAAGGCAAGACGGTGGCCACGCTGCCGGAAGGCGATTGGCGCTGGCCGCAAGGGTCTTCGACGTTGCTCCGGCACGTCAGTACCCGCGGGCGCATTCAGACCGACTATGTCGACATGAACGGCAAGACGACGCTGCAGGTCGAGGGCATGGCGTCGGCGTATTCCGAAGGCCGCGCGGTGACGATACTGGCGACCCGCGCCGTGCGCGCCGTGGATGCCAAGGGTGCGCTCACCGGACCCGCGTTCGATGCGCTGGGCACGATGCGCGATGGCCTGGCTCCGGCGCTTTCCGACTACACCTTCGGCTACGTGAACCGCGAAGGCGCGTTCGTGATTCCCCAGCAATACAGCGCGGTGACGCCGTTCGCCAATCAGCGCGCGGTGGTGTCGACGATGGAAGCCTCGGAACTGATCGACCCTGCCGGCCAAGCGCTCGCCCGCGTCGAAATGGTGTGCGGCGTACGCGCGTTGTACGGCAGCGCCGGCCAACGACTGTGGCCGAACACGATGCCGGCGCGCTGCGAGCATCGCCCTAAGTAGGCCCGCTACGCCGAGCTCGGCGCACCCGGCTGGGTGCCCCGGTTTGGCGCCCCGGTTCGGCGCCCGGCTCGGCGCCCCGGCTCGGCGCCCCGGCTCGGCGCCCCCCCCCTCCTCCCCGCGCTGGGTGCCTATTGCGTGTCCAGCGCCAGATAGCGCTGCGTCTGCACGATGGCTTCGCGTTCCTTGAAGCTCGTCAGCCGGTCGGCCAGCGCGCTGCTGTCGCCCGTCTGCTTGATGGCGGCCAGCGTCGCCTGCATGGCGTGGATGGCGGCGCGCTGCAAGTCCGACGGGATGATGGCCAGCCGATAGCCCATCGCGGCAAGTTCCGGCAGCGGCACGAGCGGCGTCTTGCCGCCGTAGAACATGTTGATCAGCTTCAGGCCGGGCAAGCGGTCGGCGATGGCGCGAATCTGCTCCAGCGTTTCGGGCGCTTCCACAAAAATCATGTCAGCCCCCGCCTTCACGTAGCGCTCCGCCCGTGCGATGGCGGCGTCGAATCCTTCCACCGCAATCGCGTCCGTGCGCGCGATGACAAGCGTGTCGGCGTCGCTTAGCGTCTGGCGCGCAATGTGCACCTTGCGGCACATTTCGTCGGCGTCCACCAGGCTCTTGTCGTCCAGATGGCCGCAGCGCTTGGGAAACGACTGGTCTTCAATGTGAAAGGCCGCCACGCCCGCGCGCTCCATGATGCGCACGGTGCGCTCGACGTTGGCGGAACCGCCGAATCCCGTGTCCGCATCGGCCACGACCGGCAAGCCGCTGGCGTCGACAATCTTCTCCACGCGGTCCATCACTTCGGTAAAGCTCAACAGGCCGATGTCGGGATAGCCGGCCGCGCGCGCAATTGCGCCGCCGCTGGCGTAGACGGCGTTGAAGCCTGCGGCGGCGACCAGCCGCGCTGACAGGCCGTCGTATGCACCCGGCGCAACCACGATGTCACGGGCCAGATGCTGGCGCAGCAAGGCGCCGGGAGAAAGGGTTGCGGTCATGGGAATTCCTTGGCGGATTAAATCGGTACGCCAATGATCGTCCTGACGAAATAGAATGTCCAATATATGGAAAATTGATAATCAGTACTTAATAGGTATCAATATGGAACTGCGCCATCTGCGCTATTTCGTGGTGACCGCCGAGGCGCAGCACTTCACGCGCGCGGCAGAACTGTTGGGCATGGCGCAGCCGCCGCTTAGCCAGCAGATACGTCAGCTGGAGCAGGAAGTGGGAACGCCGCTGTTTGACCGCACCGGACGCGGCGTGGTGTTGAACGATGCGGGGCACGCGTTTCTGGCCTGCGCGCAAGACATCCTGCAACGCACGCAAGCGGCCGTGCAGACGGCACAACGCGCGGCGCGTGGCGAGGTCGGAGAGTTGACGCTGGGCTTCACGGAATCGGCGTCATTCAATGGCGTGGTGACGGAGCTGATCCGCCAGTACCGCCAGCAATATCCCGATGTGGAGATGACGCTGTCGCAAGGGGATAGCGAATCGCTCATCGCGCAATTGCGCGAGGGCACGATTGATGCCGCCTTCGTGCGCCCCCCGTTCGCGCTGGACGGCGGGCTGGCCTTTCCGCAGTTGGCCTCTACGCAGTTGTCCTCTAAGCAGTTGTCCTTTACGCAGCTGGCCGAAGAGCCGCTGGTGGTGGCCTTGCCGCTCGGCCACGCGCTGGCGCGCCGCAAGCGGCTGGCGCCGAAGGACCTGACGCAAGAGCGCTTCATCCTCTATTCACGCAAGTCAGGCTATGGCCTTAGCGCGGACATCATGGCGGCATGCCGGCAGCATGGATTGAACCCGCTGATCGGTCAGCGCGCGCCGCAATTGTCGTCGGCGGTGAACCTGGTTGCCGCCGGCATGGGCGTGGCGGTGGTACCGGCATCGCTGCGCCACCTGCGGCCCGACGGCGTGGTGTATCGCCCCTTTGCGCTGGATTGGCCCCGCGCGGTGCTGGGGCTGGCGGTACGGGGGAACACGCCGGGCGGCAGGGTGGAAAATCTGCTGCGCTTGGCGAAGGGCGCGTCGCGGTAGACGCGTGAGGCGTTCAATGCGTGACGTTGACGCGCAGCGCCTTAATCGTCGTGCGCTTCATGCACCGCCACGGCGCCGCGCTTCCAATAGCTGGCGGCGCGGATGCGGCTCTTGTCGATGCCGTGCTGCGACACCATGATTTCGCGCACGGCCTTGGCCACAGCGGATTCGGCCGCGACCCACACGTAGCCCTCACCCGAGGGCAACTGCAATTCGCGCGCCGCTTCCAGCAGCAGCGTGCTGTAGCCCGGCGCATTGCCGTCACGATGCAGCCAGCGCACGGTGGTCTTGGCGGCGGAGTCCAGCGCAATTTCATTCGCGGCGGACGGCACTTCGATCAGCACCAGCGCCTGGGCAGTGGCGGGCAATTCTTCCAGGCGGCGGGCGATGGCGGGCAGCGCGGTTTCGTCGCCGATCAGCACATGCCAGTCAAACCCCTTGGGCACCACGAAGGAACCGCGCGGGCCGCCGATGCCCAGCTTCTGGCCCGGCTCGGCCTGCTCGGCCCATGTGCATGCCGGGCCGTCGCCGTGCAGCACGAATTCAATGTCCAGCTCGCGTGCGGCGGCGTCAAAGCGGCGCGGCGTGTAGTCACGCGCGGCCGGCTTGGGCGCGCCTTCGGGAAATTTGACGCCATCGGGGCCTACCGTGGGCAAGGCCGGCGGTTGTGATGGATCGGCGGGGAAGAACAGCTTCACGTGGTCGTCGAACGAGGCGGACACAAAGTCCTGCAAGTCCTCGCCGGTGAACGTGATGCGAGCCAGCAGGCCGGCGATGCGTTCAATACGCACGACGGTCAGCTCGCGCATTTTCAGGTTGTGGCGCACGCGCTCCACATTCAGGTCGCTACGAGTCATTAACACTCCAGTATTTGGGGGGACGAAATCAAGCACAGGGCTTGGCGTTGATCTCGTCGGTGGCACGCGCCAGGATGGCGGCAATGCGGCGTTGTTCTGCGGGGGACGCGTCGGTGCGCTCGAGCAGCGCGCGGCGGATGGCTTGGCGCGCTTCCACAAACTCCGGCAGCCAGCCAGTGCGCGCGTCTTCGCCTTCCGGCCCCACGTCACGCGGCGCACCGCTCCAGGCCTGACGCATCCAATCCATTTTTTTGGCGATGTGTTTGAAGCGGTTGAACATCAGCGCCAGGCGTTCGCGGTTGGCGTCCAGATGCGCGCGGCCGGCGTCCGCCAGGTGGTAGCGCTTCTTCGTGCCGTCGGGTTCGACGGTGGCGTAGCCCAGCTCTTCCAGATAGGTCAGCGCGGGGTAGACCATGCCGGGGCTGGGCGTGTAGAAGCCGTTGCTAAGGGTGCCCAGCGCTTTGATGAGTTCATAGCCGTGGCTGGGGTTTTGTTCCAGCAGGCCCAACAGCATCAGTTGCAGGTCGTCGGCAGAGACACGGCGGCCACGCGTGAACCCGCGCCCGTCGCCGCCGAAGCCGTCGGCATCGCCCCCGCCTCCGTCCGGGGGACCGGAAAACCAATCCCCACCCGCGCTGGCGTGGTGGGGATGATGACCGTGATGGCCGTGGTGATGGTGGTGATGGTGTTGGCCGTGTTGGCCGTGTTGGCCGTGATGGGCGTGATGGGCGTGATGGCCGCGGTGATGGATGTCGGTATGGCGCATGGGATAGCTCTTACGATGTATCTTAAGATATAGATCTTACGATACACCCGCCAAATTCCCGGCGTCAAGCGCGGCGTTTCGCGCCCTCTGCCCGCTACGCCGTCACCGCATCCGCCTGCGCAGGCGTTTGCACCCAGCGCGCGAAATCTTCCGCGCAGGGTTCATCTGGCGCCGGCGCATAGACCACCAGCCGCAGATGACGGCTCTCGTCCACGGTCAGCGTGGCGTGTTCGAAAGCGATGTCGCCCAGCGATGCCACGTGCAATTTGCGCTGGCCCATGCAGGCGCCATGCACATCGTGTTCGCGCCACCACGCCTTGAAATCCGGCGATACCGCTTCCAGTTCATCGACCAGTTCTGCAATGTCTGGCACGCCCGACGCGCTGGCGAAATCGCGCCGGAAGGTCGACAGCATGGCGGGCGCCTGCGCAGGCCAATCCACAAAGACCTGCCGCATCGCCGGCACGACAAACAGCATCCACAGCAGATTGCGGCGGCCTGGCGGTTGACCCGAAAAATTGAACACGCGGTCTGCCGCGGCATTCCACACCACGACGTCCCAACGCAGGTTCAGGATGTAGGCCGGGCGCGCGGGCAGGTCGTCCATCAAGCGGCGCACCTGCGGCGGCACCGTGCACCAGGTGCGGCCGGGTTCGGCGGGCGGGCGCTGGTGGGCCAGCAGATACAGGTGGCGGCGTTCGGCGGCGTCCAGCTTCAGCACACGCGCCAGGTTCTCCAGAAAGCCGGCCGACACGCTGATGTTGCGGCCCTGTTCGAACCACGTGTACCAAGCGAGGCCCACGCCGGCCAGCGCGGCGACTTCCTCGCGCCGCAACCCCGGCGTGCGGCGGCGGCCGCCAGCAGGCAAACCCAAATCGGTGGGGCTAAGACGTTCGCGGCGCAGACGCAGGAATTCAGACAAGTCCGCGCGCGTGCGGTCCAGGCGTTGGGGAGTGGGGGATGCGGTCATGGATAGGGCCTTGAGCGGCAGGCGATTACAGGCAGGGGCGATGGCGGGAAGCGAGTATTACGGGCAGAGGCGATGGGCAAGGTTCAGGGAGCAGGGGCAGTGGCAACCCGGGACTATTGCAAGCGAGGACTATTGCAAGCCTGGACTATGGCAAGCCGAGACTATTGCAAGCGAGGACTACTGCAAGCCAGGACTACGGCAAGTCAGGACCACTGCAAGCCCGGACTATTGCAGCCAGTAATAGCATAAGCAGCTAAATTGTATAAGGCTGCAAGGCCACCCAGAATAGCGCCGATTCTGTTTCTGAAGGCGCTGATATGTCGTCCACCCCCCTGCCCGCCCGCTGCGCCGACCCCGCGCCCGACACCGCGCCAATCGGCCCGCTCAGCCCGCTCAGCCCGCTCGGCCTTGCCGTGCTGCTGTCGGGCGGCTTCATCACCATCTTCGACCTGTTCGTGGTGAACGTCGCCATTCCCAGCATGCAGAGCACGCTGTCGGCCAGCTTCGCGCAGATCAACTTCATCATCGTTGCGTACGAGCTGGCCTATGGCGTGCTGCTGATTGCCGGCAGCCGCCTGGGCGACCGCCATGGCCGCCGCCGCTTGTTCATGCTGGGCATGGCGGGCTTCGCGATGGCGTCCGCGTTGTGCGGACTGGCGCCGACCGCCAACACGCTGATCGCCGCGCGCATCCTGCAAGGCGCGGCCGCCGCGATGCTGTTTCCGCAGGTCTATGCGCTGATCCGCGTCAGCTACCACGGCCACGCGCGACAGCGCGCGTTCGGGCTGATGGGCATGACGCTGGGCTTGGCCGCCATTGCGGGCCAGGTATTGGGCGGGTGGATCGTGCACGCCGACCTGTTCGGCCTGGCGTGGCGCACCATCTTTCTGATCAATGTGCCGCTGGGGCTGCTGGCCTGCCGTCTGGCGCGCCACATTCCGGAATCCCGCGAGCCGTCTAGCGCGGCGATGGATTGGCCCGGCGCGGTACAAGTGGGCGCGGGGCTGGCCTTGCTGCTGTTGGCGTTGATCGAAGGCCCCGCGCGGCACTGGCCGGCGTGGACGCTGGCGTGCGGCGCGGCGTCCGTGGTGTTGCTTGCCGCGTTCGTGCGCATGCAGCGCCGGGTGAAAGCGCAAGGCGGCGTGCCGCTGGTCGACATGGGCTTGCTGGCGCAACCGCGCTTTGCGGCAGGCTGCCTGTTGGTGATGCTGGTGTTCTCCACCGCCAGCGCCATGTTTCTTTGCTATGCGCTGCTGGTGCAGACCGGCTTCGGGCTAGACGCGCTGACGGCAGGCTTGATCTTCGCGCCCGCAAGCGTTGGCTTTGTGGCGGGGTCGATGGTGGCGCCTCGTCTGGTGGCACGCTTCGGCACGGCCGCCATCGCAGTCGCCGCCTTGCTGTATGGCGGCGCCACCGCCGCGTTGATGCTGCATGTGGGCATGGCGGGCGCGGCGCTATCGCCCTGGTCGCTGGTACCTGCGCTGGTGTGGCTGGGCGCGGCGCAAGGCGCGGTCAACACGCCGCTGGTGAATCTGGCGATGGGTCTGGTCGAAGACCGCCACGCCGGCATGGCGGCGGGCGTGGTGTCGACGTTGCAGCAAGTGGGCGCGGCGCTGGGCGTGTCGGCAGCGGGCATGTTGTTCAGCGGCGCATTGCAGGCGCACGCCGGCGCCAGCGCCCCCGAACGCTACGCGCAGGCCTTCGCCGCAGCCATGCAATTCAACGTGGCGGCGATTGCGGCGTCGGTGCTGCTGTTGGGGGGGGTGGGATGGCTGGGGCGCCGGCGCTGAAGGCGCGGCCCCCGTGCGCCGGGTTCAACCCGCCGACAATTCCCGCGCGCGCTGTTCCGCTTTGTGCACCGCTTGCGTGATGGCATCGGCCACGCCCGCTTCGCGCATGTGCGACAGCGCGGCATAGGTGGTGCCGCCCTTGGACGTGACGCGTTCCTGCAGCTCGGTCAATGGCACGTCTTCGCTGGCCGCCAGCCCTGCCGCGCCACGGAACACAGACACGGCCAAGCGGCGCGCGTCATCCTTGGCAAAGCCCAATTCCAACGCGCCTTTTTCCAACGCGGCCATGAAGTGAAAGACGTAGCCCGGGCCGCTGCCCGTCACCGCCGTCACGGCGTCGATCATGGCTTCGGACTCCGTCCAGATGCGTTCGCCGACGGCGGCAAACAAGGCGTCGACCTGTTCGCGTTCGGCCGCCGAGCAGGCGGGCGTGGCGTACAGGCCCGTCATGCCCAAGCCCACCTTGGCCGGCGTGTTGGGCATGGCGCGCACGATGCGCGCGTGGCCGCCCAGCCATGCGGACAACGATGCCAGCTCCACGCCCGCCGCAATGCTGACCACGGTGGCGGTGGCCGGCAGGTGTTGATGAATCTGTCCGCAGGCTTCTTGCAGCACTTGCGGMTTGGTGGCCAGCACGCACAGCGCGGCATCGCCGATATCGGCACCGACGCTTTCCCGGCACGTGAGCCCGCGCGCCAGCAGCGCGTCGCGCGTGGGCGCGTAGGGTTCGATCACCAGGAAGTCGGCCAGTTCGCGGCCCTGCTCGAGCAGGCCGTCAATGATGGCGGAGGCCATGTTGCCGCCCCCAACGAAAACAATCTTTTCACGCATGTTGCTTTGATTCCCAAAGGTGGTCTTGCAGAAAGTGGGCTTGCAAGAGTGAGGTTCGCAAAAGAAGGCCTGACAAGAGATAGGCTGCGCCACGCGTCAACGTTTGCGCACGGCATCCGAGTCCAACGCGCCGATGCGGTTGCGGCCAAGCAGTCGCAGGGTATTTTCCAATTCGGTGCGCAATATCGCCAGTACCTCGTGCGCGCCGGCCGGGCCTCGGCCCGCCAGGCCGTACAGCGGCGCGCGGCCCAGCAGCACGGCGCGTGCGCCCAGCGCCACCGCCTTGGCGATGTCGCTGCCGCGTCTTATCCCGCCGTCGACCAGCACTTCCAGCTGCGAACCCAATTCCGACGCCACGTCGGGCAGCACGTCGAGCGGACACGGTGCGCCTTCCAGTTGCCGGCCGCCGTGGTTGGACAGCACGATGCCATCCACGCCGTGCGCCTGCGCGCGGCGCGCATCGGCCAGCCCTTGAATGCCCTTGATCACGATGCGGCCGCGCCAATGGCGGCGCAGCCAGGCGACGTCATTCCAGCTAAGCGCCAAGTCCATCTGCCGGCTGAGCGCGGAGGCCTGCTCGGTGATGTTTTCACGCGCATTTGAACTAACGGCCAGATTCTTCAACTGCGGCCCGCCGTGGCGCAGCATGCGCCAGCACCAGCCGGGGTGTGCGGCCATATCCAGCATCAGCCGTGGCGACGGGCGCAGCGGCAGCTTGAAGCCGTTGCGCTTGTCGTGGTCGCGGTTGCCGTGCACCGGCACGTCCACGGTCAGGAACAGCACCGTGTAGCCGTTCTGCCAGGCGCGGTCCATCAGGTGTTCGGCGATGCGGCGGTCGCGCTGCACATACAGTTGCAGCCAGAGCTCGCCGGCCGTGGCCGCGCGCACGTCTTCCAAGAGCGAGGTGGATGCGGTGGACAGCACGAAGGGCAACCCCGCCTGATGCGCCGCGCGCGCCAGATGCACGTCGGCGTCGGGCCAGAACAAGCCGTTCAAACCGGTCGGGCCGACGATGGCGGGCATGGCGGCCGACGCGCCCAGCACGGTCGTATCGAGCTGGCAATCGGTGACGTCAACCAGCACATCGGGGCGGAACTCAATATCGGCGTAGGCCGCCGCGTTGCGCGCCAGCGTACGGCCGTCTTCGGCGCCGCCTTCCAGGTAATCAAATGCCAGCCGGGGCAAGCGCCTTTGCGCCTGCCGCCGGTACTCCATCACGCTGGGAAGCATGCCCCTTCCTTGATTTGCAGAGTCCACATAGAATTGCATATCGCACGATATGATTGTATTTCGATCATTTCTAAGATCGCAATCCGGAACAGCGATCCCTAGGACATACCCTAGATTCAATTGAAATACGATTAATCAAATCGAAAAGCGATTTAAGTAATCGTATGCTGTGCCTCAATGCGCTCGGGGTTCCGTCGATCTCCGAGCCCCATTCGGGACCACAGACATGACCAACGGCACCACCCTGCTAGACGCGTTGACCCAGGCCCTGGGCGCGGACGCCATCCTTCATTCCGAGCCCGATACCGCTGGCTACACCGAAGACTGGCGCGGCCGGTACAAGGGGCCGGCGCTGTGCGTCGCCCTGCCCGGCAACACGCAGCAGGTGGCCGACATCGTGCGCCTGTGCAACGCGCATGCCACACCGGTTTTGCCGCAGGGCGGCAACACCAGCTTGTGCGGCGGCGCAGTGCCTGCCGCCGACGGCACGCCGCCGGTCATCGTGAACCTGGCGCGCATGCGCCGCGTGCGCCGGGTCGACGCCGCCAACAACTCCATGGAAGTCGAAGCGGGTTGCGTGCTGGCCACGGTGCAGGAAGCCGCCGCCGCCGAAGGCCGGCTGTACCCGATCAGCCTGGGCGCCGAAGGCTCGTGCCAGATTGGCGGCACCATCGCCACCAACGCGGGCGGCACGGGCGTGCTGCGCTACGGCAATACGCGCGACAACATCCTGGGCCTGGAAGTGGTGCTGCCCGATGGCGCCATCTGGAACGGCCTGACGGCGCTGCGCAAGAACAATACGGGCTTCGACTTGAAGCATCTGTTCATCGGCGCGGAAGGCACGATGGGCATCGTCACCGCCGCCGTGCTGAAGCTGCATCCGCTGCCCACCAGCCACGCCGTGGCGTGGATCGCCCCCGACAGCCCGCAAGCCGCGCTCGACATCCTGGGCCTGTTCCAGCGCGCCTGCGGTTCGCGCTTGTCGGCGTTTGAAATGATCGACAGCAACCAGCTGGACATCGTCATGGCGCACGTGCCGGGCCGCAAGAATCCGCTGGCCGGCGCGCATCCCTGGCATGTGCTGGTGGAATTGTCTGACACCGGCAGCGGTGCTGAACTGCAAGACCTGCTGCAACAGATTCTGGAACAAGCCTCCGAACTCGGCTTGCTGCACGACGCCGTCATCGCCAGCAACGACACGCAGCGCGCCGCGCTGTGGGAAGTGCGCCATAGCGTGTCCGAGGGCAATAAGAAAGCGGGCGTGGGCCTGACGACCGACAGCGCCGTCCCGGTCTCCAGCGTGCCGCGCTTCATCGAAGACGCCACCGCCGCCGTGCGCCGTCTGGTACCCGGCCTGCCCGTGCTTATCGTGGCCCATCTGGGCGACGGCAACGTGCACTTCATTCCGTTCTTCACGTTCGACGCCTGGAACGCCCTGCCCGACCGCGACACGATGGCCGCCAATATCCGCCGCGCCGTCAACGATGTGGCCGATGCGCTGGGCGGCACGTTCAGCGCCGAGCACGGCGTGGGCCGCACATCACTGGCCGAGATGGCGCACTACAAATCGCCCGTCGAACTGGCCATGATGCGCGCGCTGAAATCCACCTTCGATCCCGCCAACCTATTCAACCCCGGCCGCTTGCTGCCTTGAGCCGCCGGGGTTGATCCGCACGCTTTGATTCGCAATCCCAGATTCGTAGCACTTGATCCGCAGCCCTTGATCCGCCGTCCCTGACCCGACCCGCAGGAGTCTTCCATGAAATCGATCCCCCATAACGCTTCGCGCCGCACCGCGCTGAAAACCGTTGCCGCCGGCGCCGCCGCGCTGGCCATGCCCATGATCTGGACGCCATCGCGTGCGGCGTCCAAGCGCATCGTGGTGCGCGATGACGGCGGCATCTACAGCAAGGCGTATGGCGCCGTGTTCTACAAGCCGTTCACGGAAGCCACCGGCATTCAGGTGGTGGGTGTGCAGGCCAACGCCGAACCCACCGCGCAGATCCGCAGCATGGTCGACACCGGCAACTACACCTGGGACATGGCCAAGATCAGCCAGCCCGCCATCCTGATGCTGACCGAAGGCGGCAAGGTGTACCTGGAAAAGCACGGCCTGGAATCCGACCCGGTCGTGGCCACGATTCCCAAGCAATACATGTCGCCGTACGGCGTGGGCAACAACGTCTACACAACCGTGCTGGCGTATCGCACCGATGCCTTCAAGGGCCGCCGCGCGCCGGCCTCGTGGGCCGACTTCTGGAACGTGAAAGACATCCCCGGCCGCCGCGGCCTGCGCAAGCATCCGTTCGACACCATCGAAGAAGCCCTGATGGCCGACGGCGTGCCGACCGACAAGGTCTACCCCTGCGACATCGACCGCGCACTGGCCAGCCTGGACAAGGTGAAGCCGTCGGTAGACGTGTGGTGGAACACGGGCGCGCAGGTTGAGCAGATGCTGGGATCGGGCGAAGTCGACATGATCGCCACCTGGGTCTCGCGCGCGCAATCGGCAATTGCCAACGGCGCGCCGGTGCAGATCGTGTGGGATCAAAACATCTGGGGCTGCGACAACTGGTCCATCTTGAAAGGCACGCCCAACGCTGACGCTTGCCGCGAGTTCATCAAGTTTGCATCCGACCCCAAGCGTCAGGCGGCGCTGGTCGAATACTTTGCCGCGGGCGTGACGCAACCCGCCGCCTTTGACTACATCAAGGCCGACGTGGCGCGCAATTGCCCGACCCACCCCGACAACATCAAGAGCGGCCTGCACATCAACGCGGCCTACTGGCTGGACAAGCAGCGCGATGTGCTCGAGCGCTTCAACGGCTGGGTCCTGAAGTAATTCTCTCCTGAATGAACACCATGTCTTCTTCCAATCTGCAAATCTCGGGTCTGGGCAAACGCTATGGCGATTTCGTTGCGCTGGCGCCCACGCACCTGGACGTCGCCCGCGGCGAATTCCTGACGCTGCTGGGTCCGTCCGGCTCCGGCAAGACCACCCTCTTGAGCCTGATCGCCGGCCTGGCGCAGCCCGACGAGGGCCGCGTGCTGATCGACGGCGCCGACGTCACGTATGGCGCGCCGTATGAACGGGATATCGGCATGGTGTTCCAGAACTACGCGCTGTTTCCGCACATGAGCATCGAGGAGAACATTGCGTTCCCCTTGAAGATGCGCAAGGTGCCGGCGGCCGAAGCGCGCCTCCGTGCGCACGAAGCGCTGGAAATGGTGCGGCTGCCGCACGTGGCGTCGCGCCTGCCGCGCGAGCTGTCTGGCGGCCAGCAGCAGCGCATTGCGCTTGCGCGCTGCATGGTCTATCGCCCCGCCATCATCCTGATGGACGAACCGCTGGGCGCGCTGGACAAGAAGCTGCGCGACCAGATGCAGTTGGAGATCAAGCGCATCCACCGCGAGCTGAGCACCACCATTGTGTACGTGACGCACGACCAGGAAGAGGCCATGACCATGTCTGACCGCATCTGCCTGATGAACGGCGGCGCGATCGAACAGCTGGGCACGCCGGCCGACCTGTACTTCCGCCCGCGCACGCTGTTCGTGGCCGACTTCCTGGGCGAATCGAACCTGCTGCAAGGCGAGGTCACCGCAGTTGATGGCGACACGCTGACGGTCAAGCTGGCGCATCAGGGCGTGACGGGGCAGGCGCTGTCCAACGGCTCGCCCATCAAGGCGGGGCAGAAGGTCACGGTGATGTTGCGCCCGCAGAACCTGCGCGTGTCCGCGAGCGGCCCCGGCCTGACCGGCAAGCTGCTTGATGTGATGGTGACGGGCAGCCTCACGAAGCTGTACCTGGATTCGGGCGTGCCAGACGCCGCCCCCATCGTCGTGGCCTACCCGACCCAGCGCGAAGCCGAGCAATACGCCATCGGCCAGCCGCTCTCGGTCAGCTGGCAAGCCGCCGACGCGGTGGCCATTGCGGAGTAAACGCATGACAACCCTTGCTACTCCTCGCAAGCGCATGAGCGCCGGCCGCCGACATTTCCTGATGGCGGCCCCGCTGGTCGTGCTGCTGCTGGTGCTGCTCATCTACCCCGTGGGCCAGCTGCTGCTGCTGAGCGTTGTCGGCGACCAGGGCTTCACGTTGTCGCAGTATCACCGGCTGTTTGAATCGTCGGTCTATGTGAACGTGCTGCTGATCACGTTGAAGATCTCGTTGTGGACGACGTTCTTCGCCGTGGTCGCGGGCTACCCCGTGGCCTACCTGATATCCAGCCTGTCGGCCAAGCGCAAGACGTCGCTGCTGTTCTGGGTGCTGCTGTCGTTCTGGACGAGCTTCCTGGTGCGCACCTTTGCATGGGTGGTGCTGCTGGGCCGCAACGGTGTTGTCAATCAGCTGCTGCAAGCGCTGGGCATTCTGGATGCGCCCGCCAACCTGCTCTACAACTTCGGCAGCGTGCTGGTGGGCATGGTCCATGCGCTGATGCCGCTGGCGGTGCTGACGATGCTGTCCGTGATGGAGAACATCGACCGCAACCTGCCGCGCGCCGCATCCACGTTGGGCGCACGGCCAGGCACAGCGTTCTGGAAGATCTATTTCCCGCTGTCGATGCCGGGCGTTGCGGCGGCCGCCATCATGGTGTTCGTGACGGCGATCGGCTTTTTCATCACGCCCGCGCTGTTGGGCGGACGCAAGGAAACGATGATCACGCAGATCATCATTGACCAGGTCCAGCAGACCATGAACTGGGAGTTCGCCGGCGCGGTGTCGGTGTTGCTGCTGGTGGTGGTGCTGGTGGTCTTTGCGATCTACGACAAGGTGCTGGGCCTGTCGACGATGACGGGCGGCGCGTCCACCCGCGTGCGAGCATCCGGCAAGGAAAGCCTGTCGCGCCGGGCGGGCGATGCCGTGCTGACGGTGCTGGCGAACGTATCCGATGCGATGTTTGCGTTGCTGCCCAAGCGCGTGCGCCGGTCGGTGTCTGGCACCGGCCAGTCGCGCACGTTGTGGTGGATAGTGCTGGGCGTGCTGGCGTTCCTGAGCGCGCCGGCGTTTCTGATGATTCCGCTGTCATTCGATTCCGGCTCGGGCCTGACGTGGCCGCCGAAAGGCTTTTCGCTGCAATGGTACGAGCAGATGTTCACGTCGCCCGTGTGGATGCAGGCGATCACGCGGTCGTTGATCGTGGGCGTGGGCACGGGATTTCTGGCAATGCTGATCGGCACGCCCGCCGCCTTCCTGCTGGTGCGCGCGAACATGCGTGGCAAGTCGGCGATGCTGGCGTTTGTGCTGTCGCCGATTGTTGTGCCGCGCATGATCATCGCGGTGGGCATGTTCTATTTCTTTGCGCGTGTGGGCTTGGTGGGGTCGACCATCGGCCTGATTCTGGCGCACACGGTGGTGGCGGTGCCGTATGTGGTGATCACCATGATGGCGGTGCTGCGCAACTACGACACGCGTCTGGATCTGGCGGCGCAAAGCCTGGGCGCAGGCCCGTGGGCAACGCTGCGCTTCGTGACGTTCCCGATTCTGAGCGCAGGGCTGATGTCGTCATTCCTGTTCGCCTTCGCAACGTCGTTCGATGAACTGACGATTGCGCTGTTCGCCTCAGGCGGGTTGAACGCCACGCTGCCCAAGCAATTCTGGGACGAAGTGACGCTGCAAATTTCCCCGGTGATCGCAGCGGTCTCGACGTGCCTGTTCATTTTCATTGCCGCGCTGATCTGGCTGGCCGACCGTCTGCGCCGGCGCAGCCTGGCCAACTGATCTCCGCGCGTTTGATTGTTTTTTTAGGATACGCAACATGCTGAATGCCCAACACTTGCGCGGAGTTTTTCCCGCAATTCCGACGCCGGTCAACGCCGACGACACCATCAATGTGCCGGCCACCAAAGCGCTGATCGGCTATCTGCTCAAGCAAGGCATCGACGGCTTGGTGCCGTTGGGCGGCACGGGCGAATACGGCGCCCTGTCCCGCGAAGAACGCGTGCGCATGTGCCGGCTGACGGTGGAAACCGTTGAAGGCCGAGTGCCGGTGATTCCGGGCGTGCTGGACCCCGGCTATTACGACGCGATCCAAGCCGGCCGTGAGTTCGCCAAGACCGGCGCTGACGCGCTGATGGTGTTGACGCCCTACTACACGACGCCAACGCAAGCCGGCATCCGGGATTACTTCATGCGCTACGCGGACGAGTCGCCGCTGCCGATCATGATTTACGAAATCCCGTACCGCACGCGCATCGCGATTGCACCGGAAGTGCTGCACGAGCTGTCACGGCATCCGAACATCATCGGCATGAAGGCATGCAATACCGACATGTACCATTTCCTGCGCACGGTGGCGGGCGTGGATGATTCGTTCGCGGTGTTCAGCGGAGAAGACACGCTGCTGCCGGTTCATCTGGCGGCGGGTGCGCGCGGTGGGATCGTGGTGACGGCAAGTTTGCTGCCGACTGCATGGCGCAAGGTTTATACGCTGGCGGCGGAGGGGCGCACGAAGGAGTCGATGGAATTGCATCGCCGTTTGATTCCGATGATGAATCTGGCATTTGCGGAGACGAATCCGGGGCCGATGAAGTCGGTGATGGATTTGATCGGCGTGAACGCGCCGGAAGTGCTGGACCCGTTGGTATCGCCGGCGGATAGCTTGCAGACGGCTTTGCGGGCGGAAGTTGCGGCGTTGTTGAAGGAGTTCGAGGGGGTGGGGGTTTAGTTTTGTTGTTGCTTTGATTGGTGGGGGGGGTGTTGTTCGGTGGGGGGTTGGGTTCTTAAGACGCCCGTGGGGTCGGGGCCTGGGGTGCGCGGGGCAACGATTGCGGTCCGGAGCCTTCGCTCCGGACTCCCCCGTCGTCATCTTCGTCCAGGCCTTCGGCCTTCCCTTCAGATTCCCTCGGGCTTATCGACGCCCCGCGCACCCCAGGCCCCCGACCCCACGGGCTCTGGAAGTTGCAATCTCACGTCAGCTGGGACGAATCGTTTTCGTAGGGTTCTCGCCACGAATTTTTGGTGGTGGAAGATCTTGCGGGGCCCGCTCCAGGCCGGCCGCGCGGGCGGCCTTTTGGAGCTTACGCGTAGTGGTACGTCGTCGCGCAGTTCGCTTCGCGTGTGGCAGCGATGTTCGAGCTCTTCTTCGTGACTTGAAGCCCTTAAAAATGCAGTCAGACTGCATTTTTAATTGCAACAGTGCGCTGGTTCTTTTTAGGAAATGCAGTCTGACTGCATTAATGCGAACATCGCCAGCGCTTCGTAGGATGGCTGACGTGAGTGACGCTCTGCGCGAGCACCGATGCACGCTACACAACACCCCTCATCGTCCGTCGCATGATGACCGCCACTTAAACCCCGGTGCGTGGCGCGCAACGGGTTGGCATGCGCAAGACAGTGCGCGCTGCGCGCCACCCTTTACCCCCCCAAAAAACCTGCGGCGCGAGCATTAGAAAACCGCTCTGCACATTCGCGAAAGCGACTACCGCGCAAACGCCCACCAATGCGTATGCCGAGTAAGGCCGCCCGCGCGGCCGCCACTCGGCGGGCCCCGCAGCAATCGTGACTAAGGCACACCCTAGCAGCGCGACGAACCAAGACGCAGGCAGCCCGTCGGCGCGGTGGCCCTGACTGCGCGCAACCTCGATGCGCCCGAGGGAATCTGAAGGAACCCGCCGAAGGCGGGTGACGAAGATGACGAAGGG
>NZ_JBFTHD010000016.1:0-56447 GCF_056394065.1 Achromobacter sp. 10T422 | reverse complement strand
GTCGCGTAGCGTTCCGTGTTGACGTCGTGCCAGGTGTAGGACGTGCCGACCAGCAGGTTCAGCTTGCCCGCGCCCGCGTCAAACGACTTGCCGCCGTAGATGGCCGCGCTGTAGCCGGACACGTCCGCCTTCGAGGCCAGGTCGTCAACGCGGATTTTGCTGTCGGTGTAGCCAACCGCGCCGCCCACGCGCCAGCCGTTGCCCACCGCATGGTCGGCGCCGGCGAAGACGCCGCCGGTGTGTTGACGAACTTGTGCAGTGTTGTCGGTGGCGTTCTGCGTTTGCCAGTTGCCCACGAGCTCCGCCCAGGCGGGCTGCGCATTCGACGAGGGCAAGGCGGACGCGGACAGCGTGCCGCCGGCTTGCGCCGTCGGTGCGCCGGGGCGCATGCCCTCATTGAGATTGGCGCGCAGGTGCGACAGCGGCAGCGTGCGCGTGGTGGTGCTGGAGCCCATCAGGCTGGACGCGACGCTGGCGTGTGCTTCGCCCGACAGGTTGTTGAACACCGCAGGCGGAGCGCCATTGGGCAAGGTCAGGATGAACTCGTGCAAGGCATTGCCCGACGGCAGGCTGTCCAGCGCATTGGCCACGGCGCGCTGATTGCGGGTCTGCGCGGCGTCCGCAAAGGCGATGGGGCGCGTGCCCGGGTCGACGGGGTTCACGGGTACCAACTTGCGGCCCAGTTGCAGCGTGACGTCCTGCGCGCCGTAGCGCAAAGCCGGAGCCAGATACGCGTAGTTCGACGACACATTGTCGAACTGGCCGTTGACCACGCCCGCGCGCAGAATGGTGTACTGACGCGTGCTTTCAAAACCGCCTTCCGGTCCCACGTGCACGACGGAACCCGCCAGATTGGCGGCGCCGCTGACGGCCACGCGGGCGCTCGCAGACGATGCCGGGTCGGCGGCCACTTGGTAGACCGAACCCGGCATGAATGTCAGGTCGCCCGCCACATTCAAGGTGCCGGCGACATTGCCCGGCGCCAGGATGGCGCCGCTTTGCAACAGGGTCGAACCGACTTGGCCCGTGCCTTGCAACATCGTGCCGTTGGCCATCGTCAGCGCACCGCCCAGCTTGCCCGCCGATGCGATGTTCAACGCACCCGCCTGCACCAGCAGGCTGCCGGTGTAGGCGCTGCCGTCACCCGACACCGTCAGCGTGCCCGCGCCCGTCTTGGCCAGATCGCCGTTGCCGGTGATGGAGCCGGTCAGGCCGACGTTCGTTTCGGATGCGACCGAGATACGGCTGGATTGGGTCACCACGACGCTGCGCGCGGTGTCGAAGCTGGCGGTGGTGGACAGCGTGCCGCCGCTCAACGTCAAGCCGCCTGCCGCCGCGCCCAGGTTCACGTCTTTGGCCACAGTCAAGGTTCCCGCGCGCACATCCGTGCCGCCGGTGTAGGTGTTGTTGCCTGTGAGCACCAGCGTGCCGAAGTCGGTCTTGGCCAATTTGCTGGCGCCCGTCAGGCTGGCGGCGATGGTGCCGGTCATGCCGACATCTGCCGTCGTCCCCGAGCCCACGCGGATGATGCTTTCGCCGCCCGCGCCTTGCAGGGCGATGGCATCCCCTTCGATGCGGTAGCCGTCGGCGGCAATCTGCATGCCGGTGACGCCGATGGCGCCGGCCGAATTGTCCACGGTGACCGTGCCGGCCGTGCCTTGGAAGACGGCAAACGTCGGGTTGGGTTGGAAGACGCCGTTCAAGGTGCCGTCCACGTTCGCCCAGTTGCGGCCATCGGCGCGCCACGTGCCCGAGCCGCCGTCGATGACGCCGTTGTCATGGCTGGCGGTGTTGCTGCCGTCCCAGAAGCCGAGCGTTGCGCCGGATGTCGACGCCAGATTGACCTGGCCGCTGACTGCCGTTTGCAACGCCAGGTCTCGGGCGGCCACGCCGTTGGGCGTGGCGCCGATGGCCAAGCCGTTGTTCGTCAGGGTGCCGCCGTAGTCGAACAGGCGATACACCCCTGCGCCAAAGCCGCCCTGATCCGTGATGTTCAAGCTGCCGGCCAAGGTCAGGTTGTCTGCCACCCTGAACAAGGCGGTGTTGGGCGCGTTGCCCAGTTCCACATTCACTTGGCTGGTGCTGGACAACGATAAGTCGCCGCCAATCGCCAGCGTCTGGCCTTGCACGCCTTCCAGTACACCGCCCGACAGCGTGGCGCTGCCGTTGATGTGGCCCTCACCCGAGACAATGCCTGCGCCGCTTGCCGTGACGTCGCCAGCCAGCACGCCGTCGGTCTGCAGGCGCCCGCCCGTGACTGAAGCCGAACCGCCCAGCGTGTTCGAAACCCGCAGCGTGCCGGATTGCACCTGCGTCTGGCCGGCAAAGGCGCTGCTGTCGCCCACCAGTTCCAGCGTGCCCGCGCCGGTCTTCGTGACTTGTCCCGCCCCCGCCAGAACGCCACTGAACGAGGCGCTGGAGGTTTGATTGAAGCGCAGGTCAGCGCCCAAGGCGATTGTGGTGTTGCTGGTGTAGCCACCGGCGCTGACGGCCAGGGTGCCCGCGTCGATGCGCCAGTCTTGCGCGTTGACGCCGGTCAGCGTCAACATGCCCACGCCCTGCTTGGCCGTCGTGCCCGTGCCCGACACATAGCCCGCGTAGACCGCATCGGTGGTTTGGTTGAACACAGCAGCACTGTTATTCAGCAGATCGCCACGAATCGAGCCTGCATTGCCCACCAGCGTGCCGGCCAGCACTTGGGTGTTGCCGTAGGTGTTTGCGCCGGTCAGCGTCAGCGTGCCTGCGCCCAGCTTTTGCAGATTACCCGTGCCGCCGATGGCGCCTTGCCAGCCAAGCGTGGAGCCCGCCGCGACGTTGATATCGGCGGTTTGGGTCAACGTCATTGCACGCGTGGAATCGAAGCTGGCCGTGGTGGCCAGCGCGCCGCCGTTCAACGTCAGCCCGCCTGCGCTTGCGCCCAGATGGTCGTCAGACGAAATAGACAAAGTCCCGCCACGGATTTCGGTGCCGCCGGTATAGCTATTCGCGCCCGCCAGCACCAGCGTGCCGAAGTCGGACTTCACGAGTTTGCTGGCGCCCGTCAGGCGGGACGCCAGGGTGGCGGTCGTGCCGGCGCTGGTGGGCTGGCCCGAACCCACGCGCACAATGGTCTCGCCGCCCACGCCGGACAGTGCGATCGCGTCACCCTGGACGCGGTAGCCGCTGGTCGTGAACTGCATGCCCGTCACGCCTACGGCGCCCGCCCCCGCATCCACCGACACGATGCCGGATGCGCCTTGGAACACGGCGAACGTCGGATTGGGCTGGAAGCGGCCGTTCAGCGTGCCGTCCTGGTTGGTCCAGTTCAGCCCATCGGTACGCCAGAGTCCCGAGCCGCCGTTAATCACGCCGTTATCTCGCTGCGCGGCATTGTCGCCGTCCCAGAAGCTCAAGGTGGCGCCTGCCGTGGACATCAGGTTGACCTGACCGGCCACGGCCGTTTGAAGGCGCAAGTCGCCGTTGGAGATGCCTGCGGGCGTGGTGCCCAGGGCCAGCGTCTGGGCGGTAAGCGCACCGCCATAGTCGAACAGGCGGTAGACGCCCGGGCCGAACGCACCTTGGTCCGTCACGTTCAGCGTGCCCGCCAACGCCAGGTCGCCGCCCACGTCGAACAGCGCGGTAGACGAGGCAGTACCCAGCGCCACGTTGATCTGGCTGGCGTTGTTCAGGGTAAGGTTGCCGCCGATCGTCAGGGTTAGGCCCTGAGCACCTTGCAGCACCCCGCCCACCAGCGTGGCATCTTGGCCGATCGTGCCAGACCCGGACAACACGCCGCCTGAGCGGATCAAGGCGTTGCCGTTCAGCGTGCCCATCACCTGCAAATGGCCGCCGGTGATATCGGCGTTGCCGCCGAGTTTGTCCGACACGGTCAGGACGCCGTCGCGCACCCGCGTCGTGCCGGAGAATGCGCTGTTGTCAGCACTTAATTGCAGTGCGCCCGCGCCCGTCTTCTCGAAAGTGCCGCTGCCGGATAGCGTGCCGGCGTACGCGTTGTCGGTCTTCTGATCGAAGCGTAGCGTGCCGGCGGCGCCCAGCTTGGCGTCGGCGGCATAGCGCGACGCGTCGCTGATCAAGGTGCCGGCTTGGATGTCCCAATCCAACACATTCCTAGCGCCCAAGGTCAGGCTGCCCGCGCCGAGCTTGGTGGCACTGCCGGTGCCAAGCAGCAGACCCGTGATGGTGCCGTCGGTGAGCTGGTTGAAGACGACTGAGCCGTGGTTCAACAGGTTGCCCCGGATCGAGGCGCTGTTGCCAATCAGGGTGCCTGCTTGCACCACCGTGTTGGTCTGGTTGTTTACGCCCCACAGGGTGACCGTGCCGGCGCCGTCTTTGGTCAGGGTGCCGCTGCCCGTGACCGCACCGGTCCAATCCAGTTGCGTGCCACTGGCGACATCAAGCGTGCTGTTCTGCAATAGGTTGAGCTGCCGGTTCGAGCTGAAGTCCGCCGTCGTCGCCAAGGTCCCGCCCATCATGGACACCGCGGTGCCCGCCGCGCCCAGGTTGGCGTCTTTCGACACCGACAGCGTACCCAGGCGGATCTCAGTGCCGCCGGTGTAGGTGTTGTTGCCGGTCAGTACCAGCGTGCCCTCGCCGGCCTTGGTCAACGTCGTGCCGTTCCAGCCCGTCGACGCATTAGCCACCTGATCGTTAAGTGCTACGCCCACCGTATATGAGTCCGTGGGCTGAGTCAGCGTGAAAGTGCCGTGGCGAAAGCTGTTCTTAGCGGTCCAGCTCAGGTCGTAGCTGGCCAGGTACTTCAGGCTGTCGGCCGACTTGCCTGTGTGCAAGGTCAGGTAGTCCACCACGCTCGTGAAGCCGCTGATGTTCACCGCGGCAAAGTCGCCCTGGATACCACCTTGGGTATCCATCAACACCATCTCTTGCTGAATCGGGCCAGTAATGCCGCTCAGGTTAAGCACCGTGCCGTTGCCTAGCGACACCGCGGCGGCCTGCAAAGCGGGGCCGCCTGTGCCCGCCCCCAAGGCCAATGTGGTGTTGTCGGCCATCACGACGTCGCCCGCCACCTGCAGCGTCGCAGGCCCCTGGATGGACAGCGTGCCAAGGTTGCCGGCGACGTTCAGGTTGCCGGAAAGGAGGTTGGCCGCGCCGGTGGTGCCGTCGCCATACTGCAAGGTGCCGCCTGACACATCGGCCGTCCCGCCCAGCTTGTCCAACACAACCAACTTGCCGCCCGACACGGTCGTTTTGCCCGTGAAAGCGGCGCTGTTCCCCGTCAATACCGTTGTGCCGGCCACTTGATTCAGACGATGCTGGACTAAGCCAGAACCAGAACCCGAGCCCAGGCTCCGCAGGGGGGTAGCGAAGTTGAGTCCGGTGTCGGTATGGTTGAAGTTCAGGCTGGCGAAGCCTGCGCCAAATTTGATCTCCGAGGCATTGAGCGTGCCACCTAAAACCGCAACTGATCCGACTTCGCCTCCGATATTGATGGTGGCGGTGCTGGGCAGGAACGCGATGCCGCTGCTCACCAACTCCACGGCCTGTGTGCCTGACGCGCCAACGGTGGCCGTGCCCAAATTCGCGATGGTCAACGTGCCGTTCGCTACGCCCACGCCATAGCCGATGGCCACGCTACCGCTGTTGAACCATTCGGAACCTGCTCCGGAGACGGTCACCTTGCCGGTGCCCCCCATGCTTCCAATCAAGGCGATCTGGTTGCTCACCATGGCGCCCGCTAAAACAGACAGGCTGCCCTGACCCGAGATGTCGCCCACGCGCAGATTGCCGTCGTTACGCCAGGACGAGCGAAAACCAGACACCGTCACGGCGCCTACGGTGTTTGCGCTGCTGCCGATATAGGCGTCGGAGCTGAACAAACTGCCGCCCGCATCTACGAATACCTTGCCCTGCCCGCTCTGGCCGCCCTGCCCGCCGACGCTAAGCGCATGACTATTGCGCCAGACGGAGCCTGAGCCCGATACCGTCACTTCGGAAACGCCGTTCTGCTGCGCAGAGACCGTGCCAAACAGGTTATTGACCTGAGCGCCATTGCTCACCGTCAACGCACCCTTGCTAGTGCTGCCGACAAACAAATTGCCATCGTTGGCCCAGACGGCATTCGAGCCATCCACCCGGATGGCCGCGGAGATGGCGGCGCCCGACAAATTGTCGATGGTGGTATTGCTGGAACCCAGCTTGTTCCGAATCTGTAGTTCGCCGCCGATTACATTGATTTGCCCTAGAAAGCCGCTGCTGTCGGCACGCAGGGTCGTGGTGCCGCTGTAGTGATTAAGTTCGTGGATGCCTGCGCTGTCACTACTCAGGCTGGCAGCGAAATCAACACCCCCATTGGTATTGAAGTTCAGCTTGGCTGTGCCTGCGCCGAAGTGGACCTCTTTCGCCAGGAACTCGCCAACCGTCGCCGGCGCTGCGCCAGGAATTGCGCCGATGTTGATGGTGCCGCGAGCGGTTGCCGCTTCAGCCAGCGACACAATACCGGCGCCCAAGACCTGCACGCGACCATAGTTAACTACGTTCAACGTGCCGGTACCTTCGCGGCCAACGGACAGTGACTCGCCCAGCACCCAGCCGCTGCCTAACCCCGAAACATAGACCGTGCCGGTCGCGCCCGCCCCGTTGCCGAGAACGCCATTAGTGTTGTTCAGCCACGCGCCACCCTCTATCCGCAATGTACCGGTCGCGGTGTTGCCGACGATAAAGTCGGTAGCGATTCCCCAGTCCGCCGGGCTGCCGGGAAAAATATCGCCCGAGCCGGAGATGACCTGCGCCATTGCTGCCGGAGGCATTCCGCAAGCCGCAAACAGCGTGGCCGCCGCAAGGACTCTGGGTATGAACGCCCTCGTGTCATTCACGCACCGGGACGGACTGCCGCCTTTGCCCTGACCTCTTGCATGCTCACTTGCCACCTGCCATACACCCACGCGACGGTTGAAGACAATGCGAAACGTACGGTTCATGGGCTGTTCTATAGGGTGGTCGCGCGCAGGGAAATATCCCGCAGGCAATATTTGAAATTCACGCTGGCGCACGATGGCCAACGCCGAAGTTTCAATTAGAAAGATTGCCTTTCGCCTTGCATACCCCTGGTTTTTGGTATTTACGTGCGCAGAAGAGCAGCGTCGCCACCAGCCACGCGCATGCGCAAACCGCGCCCGCCGACAACACCACCGTGCTGGCGCCGGTCACCGTGCAGGCGGACGCCCCACCCTACAAGGCCGATCGCGTGCAATCCGGCAAGTTCACCGAACCCTTGCTGGACACGCCGCAAAGCATCACCGTGGTGCCGCGCGCCGTGTTGGAAGAACAGCAGGCCAAAAGCTTGCAGGACGTGTTGCGCAACGTGCCGGGCATCACGTTCAGCTCGGGTGAAGGCAACCTGGGCTGGGGCGACATGTTCACCATTCGCGGCTTCTCGGCCGAGCAGAGCATCACAGTGGACGGCATCCGTGACGCGGGCCTGTCCAGCCGCACTGACATCTTCAACCTGGAAGAAGCCGAAGTCTTCAAGGGCACCGGCTCCATCGAATCCGGCGTGTCGGCCGTGGGCGGCAGCGTCAACCTCGCCAGCAAGGAAGCGCGGCTGGGCTCGTTCTACAAGCTGTCGGGCGGGCTGGGCGCCGACCACTACCGGCGCATCACCGCGGATTTGAACCAGGAACTCACGGACAGCTCGGCGCTGCGCATCAACCTGATGCGCCACCACAATGGCGTGGCCGAACGCGAGGTGACCGAGTTCGACCGCTCGGGCATGGCGGCGTCGTTGGCGATGGGCTTGGGCACGCCCACCCGCGTGACGCTGAATTATCTGCATCAGGAAGACGACAACATCCCCGATGGCGGCGTGCCGATACAGCGCGGCACGAGCGGCAAGCGCATGCCTAACGTGTCGCGCAACGCCTGGTACGGCGACCCCGACCTGTACACCGAACAGACCCGCACCGATCAGGCCACGCTGAAGGTCGAGCACGATTTCACGAAACAGGCACGGCTGTCGAACATCAGCCGCTGGCAGCAGACCGACCGCATCGGCGTGCTGGCTCCGGCGCGCTTCAATTCCACGTCGCGCACGTCTTACGGCTACGTGGGCACGGGGCCGCTGGTCAACAGCGCGGACGGCATCCCGTCTTACAGCGGCTATGCCTCGCTGAACGATCCGTCGCCGTATGCGCAACTGCGCGGCAACGACTTCGGCACGTCCAAGCGCTACACCATCCTGGCCAACCAGACCAACCTGAACCTGGACTTCCACACGGGCGCCATCAAGCACGCGGTGGTGACGGGCGTTGAGTTCTACAAGGAAACCTATGGCGACCACGAACGCAGCATTCGCGCGCCGTCGATCAACCCGGTGATCGACCTGCGCGATACGGGCGGGGTAGACATGGGCGGCGTCGGCACGGTCAAGGGCAATGGCGGCAACAAGGCCGAGATCTTCAACACGGGCCTGTACGTGGGCGACACCTTGACGTTCAACCCGCAATGGATGCTGCAAGGCGCGCTGCGCTATGACCGCTATCGCGTCACGCAGAAGACGGGCACCAGCACGCAGCGCGTGACGGACGGCGCGTGGAGCGGCCGCGTCGGCTTGACCTACAAGCCGGTAGAGATCGGCAGTGTGTATGTGTCATACAGCCAGGCGGCGCAGCCGTCGGCCTTGGGCGCATCGACCAACAACAACATCTACGGCGCGACCAGCACCGAGACCTACAAGCCCGCAGTATCCAAGACGTGGGAGCTGGGCACCAAGTGGGATCTTGCGGGTAGCGACTTGTCCGTGACCGGCGCCCTCTTTCGCACCGAGCTGACCGATTCCTGGGAATACGGCGACGACGCCACCGATGTCGTGCGCGCCCTGCCCGCCAAGCGCGTGGATGGCATTGAGCTGGGCCTGTCCGGCAACATCACGCCGCGCTGGTCCGCGTTTGCGGGCGTAAGCGCCATGAAAAGCCGCATCACCAAGGGCGCGAATCAGGGCGAGGAAGCCAAGAACGTTCCCGACTGGACGCTCAACCTATGGACGACCTATGCGGCCACCGACGAATTGTCGCTGAGCTACGGCGTGAATTACGTGGGCAAGCGGCGCTATACCGACAACAAGTACGTGGGCGGCAAGAACAACAACAGTTCCACGGTGTCGGGGCCGTCTGGCACGCATCCGATCTGGGTGCGCGACAACGAAAAAGCACCGTCGTATTGGCTGCATTCGGCGGCGGCGCGCTATCGCCTGAACAAGAACGTGACGCTGGGCATGAACGTGGACAACCTGTTCAACAAGTTCTATTACAGCCGGGTGGGTGCATCGCTGGACGGCTTCCAGTTGTACGGCGTGCCGGGCGCGGGCCGCACGCTCACGTTCACGGCAGACCTGTCGTTCTAGGTTCCTGCGTTCTAGACGCTGGCAGGCGCGGCAAGMTCCACCCGGAACACGCTGCCGCGCCCCGGCGCTGACTGCAACGACACCTGCCAACCCTGGTGTGTGCAGATACGCTGCACCAACGACAGGCCCAGCCCCAGGTTGCCGGCATCCGCCTGTTCGCCACGCACGAAGGGACTGAAGATCGCCTCTTGGCGTTCAAGCGGAATGCCCGGCCCGTTGTCGGCCACCTGCATGAAATCTGCCCCCGCCGTGATGACGACCTGCGCTTGGGGACCCGCATACTGTAGGGAGTTGCGGATCAGGTTGGACAAGACCGCGCGCAACAGCGGCGCGGGAAATTGCAGCGGTTTGGTGTGGGCGGCGACCTCTTCCAGCGTCAGGTCCATGCCCCGGCGTTGCGCGACGGCGGCCCAGGCCGCGAGTTGACTGCGTGCCGTGCTCACCGCGCTTTCGCGGGCGAAGCGTTCGGCGGCATCCCCCCCGCGAGCCAGCATCAGGTAGGTGTCGAGCCGGTCGCTCATGTCGGACGCGGCCGCTTCGATGCGCGCCAGCCGCGCTTGCCCGTCTGCATCCAGGGTCTGTTCTTCACGCAACAGCTCGCACGAACTGGAGATCACCATCAGCGGCGTGCGCAATTCATGGCCGACATCGGCGGTGAAGAGCTGTTCGCGCCGCAGCGCCTGCTCAAGCTGGTTGTAGGTGGCGTCGAACGCGGCGGCCAACTGGCCGATTTCGTCCGGCGGATAGTCTTCGGCCAGCCGTGTCTGCGGGGGCTGCGCGCCGCGCGTGTTGACTTGCGCAGCCAATCGCGACAAGGGCCGCAACAGCCGCCGCGTGGCCAGAATACCCAGCACAAACGCCAGCGCCAAACTGCCCGCCAGCCCACTCACCGCTGCCCAGTGCGACGCCACCTGGCTCTGTTCATAGTCGGTGTAGTCGCGCAGCAGCATGTAGCGCTGGCCGTTCTGGTCGTCCACCATCACATGCCAGATGCGGCCCGCACGTTCAATCTTGTGAAAGCCCGGCGATAGCCGTCGCAACCAATCCGGAAACGCGTCGCTACCCGGCGCGCCGTGAAAGAACCGGTTGGGCCGCCCCGGGTCTATGCCCGCCAGAAAATCACCGCGCACCCGCTCCACCGCCATGCCCATGTCGATGCGTTGCAGGTGCGCTTCCAGCTTGCCCACGCTCCAGACCGACAGCCACGTAAGCAAGCCTGCCACCAGCAAGGCCAGCGCCACATAGGTCAGCACCAGATGCCGCGCCAGCCCGCGCCGCGCCGCGTGCTTACGTCCCATCCGCGGCCCGCAGCTGGTAGCCAATGCCGTGCACGGTGTGCAACAGCGGCGTGTCATACGGCTTGTCGACCACCTGGCGGATCTGGTGGATGTGCGTGCGCAGGCTGTCGCTGTCGGGCGGCGAGTCGCGCCACAGCGCTTCTTCCAACCGGCCCCGATGCACCACTGCCGGGCTTGCGCGCATCAGCAAAGTCAGCAGTTGCAGCGGAGATGGCGGCAGGCGCAAAGCTTGGCCCGCGCGCGCCAGCGCCAAGGTACGGGTGTCCAGCGTCAGATCGCCCACGCGCAACACGCGCGCCGCGCTCGCCCCGCTTGCGCGATGCAGCAGCGCCTTGACGCGCGCCGCCAGCTCGGCCAGCGCAAAGGGCTTGACCAGGTAATCGTCCGCGCCGGCGTCAAAGCCGGTCAGGCGGTTGTCCAGCGTGTCGCGCGCGGTAACCATGATCACCGGCGTGTCGCACGCGGCCTCAGTGCGCAGACGGCGGCAAAGCTCGTAGCCGTCCAGGCGCGGCAGCATCAGGTCCAGCACGATCAGGTCGAACCCGCCTTCGGCCGCCATCGCGTAGCCCCGCTGCCCGTCTTCCGCGCAGTCCACGATATAGCCGCGCCGCGTCAGGTGATGGGTGATGTTGGCCAGAATATCGGGGTCGTCTTCGATGACTAGAACGCGCATGGAGCAAGGCGGGGAATGGAAATCAATCGCATATTGTAGGGGCCTTTATCGGTCGCCTTGACCGATGGCCTTTCTCTTTCTGTATGCGCCTGCGCCCCGCCCCGCCAGCCGCCTCAGTTGGGCTTCAAGTCAATGTCGCGAACCACTTGCCCCAGCAGCGTGTAGTCGGCTCGCGCGCGTTCCAAGGCCTGCTCGGGGGTATTGCCCACGATCACCCAGCCCAGTTCCTTGAGCTTGCGTTGGATGTCGGGTTCCTTCAGCGACGCCGTCAACGCGGTCTGCACCTTGTCGATGGCGGCGGGCGGCGTGCCCTTGGGTGCGGCCAGGCCGAACCAGCCGGCGGGCACCAGCCCCGTGATGCCCAGCTCTTTGGCCGTGGGCACCTTGGGGTAGCCGTCGAAGCGGTAGTCGCTGGTGACGAACAGCGCCGTCGTCTTGCCCGACGTGACATACGGAATCTGCGACGCGGCGTTGTCCATCATCGAGTCCACATGCCCGCCCAGAATGTCGTTGACGGCGGGCGCCGCGCCCTTGTAGCCAATGATGTTCAGGTTGACGCCGGCCAATCTCGCGAAGGCGGCCTGCGTCAAATGGGCCTGCGTGCCCAGCCCCGCGTTAGCAGACGTCAGGCCGCCTGATTTCTGCTTGCTAAGCGCCTTGAACGACGCGTAGTCTTGCGCCGGGAAATCCTTGCTGACGACAAACACGAACGGCACTTCCACTGCGATGGAAATCTGCGCCAGATCTTCGACGGGGTTGTAGCGCAGCTTATAGATATGCGGATTGACGGCGATGGTGCCGCTTGCGCTGAGCAACAGGGTATAGCCGTCGGGCGCGGCTCGAACGACGTGTTCGGTAGCGATTGACCCGCCCGCCCCCGACTTGCTTTCCACGATGACGGGCTGGCCCAGCTTTTTGGACATGGCATCGGCCAGCAGCCGCGTCATGGTGTCCGACGCCGAGCCCGGCGCATACGGATAGACAATCGTGATGGGTTTGGTGGGATACGCATCCGCCGCGTAGGCCGGCGCCAGCCCCAACGACATCAACAATGCAGCGATTCCTGCGCTAAGACGTTTCATGGTTTTCCCCCTGGAGTTCAGGTTGTGTGGTTGATTTTTTGTATGACCGGAATGGCCAGCGCCGAATACCAGGCCAGTTCGGGCAGCATGTCTTGCCGGTACCAGCCCGCTTCATGCAGCAGGTTCAACGACGCAATGGTTTGCCCGTTCCAACGCACCGGCACGTTGACCGCGCTTTCGCAGCCCAGCGAGAAAATCAGATCGTGATCCGGAAACGCCTGTTGGCAGTCGTGGCGGTCGTTGCAGATCCGCGGCGTTCCATCTTGGACCACGCGGGCGTAGAAGTCGCTGTCTTCGCGGATGGGTTTGGCGCCATCCGTCGGGTAGGCCACGGGCTGGCTCGAAAAATACCGCCGGCTTAAGCCTGCCTGCCGGTCCAGCACCAGGACGGTGAAGAGCCGATATCCGATGCGATCCGACAGCGCGTCGGCCAGCGCCTGCAAGCCGCGTTCTGGCTGCGAATCTTGCGTCAACGCCTGCGCCACACAGCCCAACGCCAGCGCTTGCGGCGTGAAATCGTTTGAACTCGTCACGGGTCTGCCTCATGAAAGGGATGAAGCATTTTGGGGTTCAACACCCATATCCGGCCAATGAATAAAGCTGAGATATCCATTACCATTTCCGCATGGATGCCACCCCGACTGAACTCTCCTGGACTCGCCGCCTGAAGCTGCGTCACCTGCAAGTGCTGGCCGCGCTGGAAAGCGCCGGCACCGTGACGGCCGCCGCCAAGGCGATGCACATGACGCAGCCCGCGCTGTCCCATTGGCTAAGCGATATGGAAGACCTGGTCGGCACGCCATTATTTGTGCGCGGCCGCACGCTGGCGCTGACCGAGGCCGGGCGCGCGCTGTGGCGTTACGCCTGCCGCGTTCTGGGCGACACCGCGCGCACCGGCGAAGAGATCGAAGCGGTCAAAGGCGGCGTGGCCGGGCATCTGCATATCGGTACGATCCTGTCCGCCGCCCCCGTCTTGCTGCCGCGCGCCATTGCCGCGCTGCATCAGCGTTCACCCAAGGTGCAGATCGAACTGGTCGAGGGATTGCTTGAGCCCTTGGTGGAACGCGTGGAGCGCCGTGAAATTGATCTGATCATCGGCCCGCTGGATGTGCGCGCCAGCCGCTCCGGCCTGTGCACCGAATGGCTGATGACCGATACGTTCAGCGTGGTGGCGCGGCGCGGCCACCCCTTGGCGGAATTGGCGGCCCCGCGCTGGGAAGACACGGACGGCTATCCGTGGATTTTGCCGCCGCCCGGCACGTTGTCGCGGGTGCGGCTGGACCAGGCCGTGTCGGATGCGGGCATGCCGCCGCCCCGCCCGGCCGTGGAAACGAGCTCGCTGGTGGCGCTGTTGTCCATGCTGCAAGACCGCGACTACATCGCCACGCTGGCCAGTTCCGTTGCGCAGATGTACGAGCGCTGGAACCTGATCAGCATCGTGCGCATGCCGTCGCGCCTGGAGTTCGGCCCCATTGGCATGCTGTGGGCAGCGAACTCGCCCAGCATCGTGCTGCCAGACCTGTGCGAGACGTTGCGTGAAGAAGCCAAGCGCCTGCTCGAAGTCGGCGGCGCTGGCCCTGCTGCGGCTACTTGACCGTCGCGTATTCCAGGCTCTTGGGCGTGTTCGTCAACACGCGCGGCGTGTCGCCCACGACCACGGTGTCATCCAGCCGGAAGCCGCCAATGCCATAGGCGTAAATGCCGGGTTCGGCGGAATAGACCTCGTTGTCCAGCAAGGGGCGCTGGCAAAACGCCATGTCTTCCGGGTATTCATGGTGGATGATGCCTACCGCATGCCCGGTTCGATGGCGGATAAAGTCCGCGTAGCCGGCCTTTTCGATCTCGGCCTGTGCCGCCGCATCCATCATGCAGACCGGGTTGCCCGTGCGCGCGGCGGCAATGGCGGCTTCATTGGCGGCTCGGGCGGCGGACCAGAGCCGGGTCTGTTCGGCCGAGGGTGCGCCGCAGAACCAGGTGCGTTCGTTTTCAATCGTCAGGCCGTTCAGGCGCGGGATGACGATGTTGACCAGCACATCGCCCTTGTTGATGCGTGCGCCGCAAGACGCGCCATCGCCATGAGGCGACGCAGACGCCGGGCCGCTCAAGGTCCAGCAGCGGATCACTTCGAAATGCTCGCCAGGAAACCGCGTGGCGGCTTCTTGGACGAATAGCGACGCCATCGCAAAGTCCAGCTCTTGCACCAAGCGGCCGGGCTGGATGTTTTCGCGGTAGCGATCCTGAATCCAATCCGAAATGGAGGCCGCGGCGGCCATCACCGCCAGTTCCTCTTCATGCTTTTGCCAGCGCAGTGACCGGCATTCCGGCGTGGCGGGACGCAGCACCATTTCGGGCAGGATGCGGCCCACGTGCGCCAGCACTGGGCTGCCACCTTCAACGGCAATGCGCGACCGCGCCAACCCCGCCGCCGCAAGCCTTGCCGCCAAGACTTCAGGCAACTGCGTAATCAAGGGCAACCGGTTCGACACGCGCGGATGTTCCGCGTAGTAGGTGATGTCCGTGATCCAGACTTTTCCCTGCTCCTGGGAAAACTGCATATGGTGCGTGGACAGCTCATTCATCACCAGGAACGGCGTGCCGTTACGCGGCACAACGGCAAAGATCGGGCGTTCCCAGGGCAAGACGTCGGTGTGGAAATTGGTCGCAAACTGGAAGAAGTCGGCTGACGTAAAGATGATGGCGTCAACCGCCAGATCGTCCATCAGGGCGATCATCTTGTCGCGCCGGTAATGCCAGACGGCGTGGGTGAGTTTAGGCATGGCGTTTCCTTATGGGTGAGGTGTCTCGCGTAGGCCTGTTGGATTATGGGCAGGCGACGCATTAGCGCCCAATGAATAAACCTGAGGGTTCCATAAGCGTTATTGCATGCCGGTGCGGTGCCCACCGCACCGCCGCCACGTCTTAACGATTTCTTGAGACGGCTTGGCGGACACTGCGTGTCGATAAGAATGGTTCGCGTTACCCGCAAGCCCGCGGCCAACGGCGCAACCCTGGATGTTTCGATGCGTACGCTCTCTTTGCTTCGCGCGGCCTTGGCCGCTACCACCCTGCTCGGCGCAGGATTTGGCGCCGTGTTTGGCGTCGCGCCCGCTGCCCACGCGCGTCAGGTCACCGACCTGGCCGGCCGTACCGTCACCGTGCCTGACCACCCCAAACGCGTGCTGCTCGGTGAAGGCCGCTTTGTCTTCGCAATGGCGCTGCTGGACCAGAAGGACCCGGTTGCCCGCGTGGTGGGCTGGCAAGGCGAGCTGAAACAGCAAGACCCGTACTCCTGGAACCAGCTCGTCACGCGCTATCCGAAAGCAGCCCGCGTGCCGCTGATCGGCAAGACGTCGGAAGCCAGCGTCAGCCCCGAGAAGATCGTGTCGCTGGCGCCCGATGTGGCGGTGTTCAGCCTGAGCGGCCACGGGCCGGGGCGCAACAACCCGATGATCACGGCGCTGCAAGATGCCGGCATTCCGATTGTGTTCATCGATTTCCGCCAGCACCCCGTGCAGAACACCGTGCCCAGCATGCGGATTCTGGGGCAGGCGCTGGACCGCCAGGCCGAAGCCGACGCCTACATTGCCTTCTATGAAGAACGGCTGGCGCGCGTGCGCAAGATTGTGGAGCCCGTGCCGCAGGCGCAGCGCCCGCGCGTGTTTGTGGAAATGTTGGCGGGCGTGTGGCCTGCCTGCTGCCATACCACCGGTAATGGCAGCTTTGGTGACTTGCTGGAGACGGCGGGCGGCGTCAATGTGGCGGCCCCCGTCTTGCCCGGCGCAATCGGCGACGTCAGTCTGGAATTTCTGCTGGACGCCAAACTCGACGTCTACATTGCCACCGGCAGCCGCTCCGAACCCGGCCGCCCGGGCCTGCTGGTTGGCCCCGGCGCCACCGCGCAAGTGTCCGCCGACAGCCTCGCCACGCTGCTGGCGCGCGATGGCATACGCGACTTGAGCGCCGTGACGCAGCACCGCGCCTACGGTATCTGGCATGCCTTCTACAACTCGCCCTACAACGTGGCGGCCATCGAAGCCATGGCCAAGTGGTTCTACCCCGAACGCGCCGCCGCGCTGAACCCGCAAGACACGTTGGACACGCTGTACCGCCAGTTTCTGAACGTGGACAACGCGGGAACGTACTGGACGGCGCCTGCTGGATCTTCCGGCGCTTCTTCCACTTCCGCCGCTTCTCCCACTTCCGGCGCTGCCGCAACTTCCGGCGCTTCTCCCACTTCCCCCGCTGCCGCAACTTCCGCCGCTGCCGGCACTTCCGCCGCTGCCGCCCCATCCATCCGCTAATCGCACCATGATCAGCCCGACCACGGCGGCCGCGCCGACCTTTGCGGCAAGCGCAGACGATGCCATCGCCGCGTACCGCCGCACGGTGCGCAAGCGTTTGTTCCTGACGGCGGTGTTGGCGCTGGCCATCCTCGCCAGCCTGCTCGCCGACATCGCCAGTGGCCCGGCGTCGCTATCGCTGGCCGATCTGATGCACACGCTGCTACATCCGGACGCGGCCAGCGCTGGCACGCGCGTCATCGTCTGGCAGTTCCGGCTGCCTTACGCGCTGATGGCGTTGCTGGTCGGCGTGGCGCTGGGGCTGGGCGGGGCCGAGATGCAGACGATGCTCGACAACCCGCTGGCCAGCCCCTACACACTGGGCGTGTCCGCTGCGGCCGCCTTCGGCGCGTCGCTGGCGATCACGCTGGATTGGCATGTGCCGGCATTGCCGCCCGGCATGGTGGTATCGGTCTCGGCCTTTGCCTGCACGCTGGTGTCGGTGCTGATCCTGGAACGCGTGGCGCGCTGGCGCGGGGGTTCGACCTTGGGCGTGGTGTTGTTCGGCATTGCGCTGGTCTATTCCTTTCAGGCGCTGGTGATGCTGCTGCAATTCGTGGCCAGCGAAGAGGCCTTGCAGGGCATTGTGTTCTGGACGATGGGCAGCCTGGCGCGCGCCAACTGGACGACGGTGTCCGTCATGGCGGCGGCCGTGGCGCTGGCCCTGCCCTTTTCGATGCGCGACGCCTGGAAGCTGACCGCCGTGCGGCTGGGTGAAGAGCGCGCCGCCAGTTTCGGCATTGACGTCAAACGGCTGCGCCTGGTCAGCCTGTTGCGCGTCAGCGCGCTGGCGGCGCTGGCGGTGTCGTTCGTCGGCACGATTGGTTTTGTTGGCCTGGTCGCCCCGCACATCGCGCGCCTGCTGCTGGGCGAAGACCACCGCTATTACCTGCCCGGCAGTGCGCTGGCGGGAGCGCTGATCCTGTCGCTGGCGTCGGTCGCGTCCAAGACGGTGTTGCCCGGCGCGCTGATTCCGGTGGGCATTGTGACGTCGCTGGTTGGCATTCCGTTTTTTCTCACCATCGTCGTGCGTGCGTTAAAGCGCGCCTGACGTCCCCCTAAGCCTGCATCCCATAAGGAGACTCCCCTGATGCATTCCCGCCTGACCCTGGCGTTGGCCAGCTTGCTGTTCGCTGGCGCCGCGCAAGCCGCCCCCGCTGGATTGGCCTCCCATAGCGACGCCAACGCATCCGCCAACGCGTCCACCCATGCATCCGCCAATACGGCCGCCGCCATCCCCGCAGTGACCCCCGCGGCTTGCGCCATCGACGTCGAAGGCCGCCCCGGAAAACAGTTTGGGCCCGACCATATCGTCGTGCCGTCCACGTGCACCGAGTTCACCGTGCGGCTGATTCACACCGGCAAGAACAGCAAGGAAAAGGCCGGCCACAACTGGGTGCTGACGAAGACGGAAGACATTGACGCCGTGATGGTCAACGGCATCAAAGCCGGCGTGCAACATGAATTCCTGGCGCCCGGCGACGCGCGCATCCTGGCCAAGACCCCGATGCTGGGCGGCGGCGAAACCGCCACCGTGACCTTCCCGGTAAGCCGCCTGCGCGCCGGGCAGTCGTACACCTACTACTGCTCGTTCCCCGCGCATGCCCAACACATGCGCGGCACGCTGGTGCTGCAACCCTGACGATGACAGCGCTGCACATTCGCGGGCTGGACGCTGGCTACGGCGGCAAGCCGGTGCTACAGAACCTTAGCGCCGGGCCGCTGGCCGAAGGCACGGTCACTGCGCTGCTTGGGCCGAACGGCAGCGGCAAATCCACGCTGCTGAAAACGCTGGCCGGGCTGAACCCCGTGATGCGCGGCGCGATCCTGTTGGACGACGAAGACCTGGCGCGCGCCACGCCCGCGCGCCGGGCCGAGCGCGCCATGTACATGCCGCAGGCCTTGCCCAAAGGCGTACACATGACGGTCTTCGAATCCGTGCTGGTCGCTGCGCGCTCCGGCCGCCAGGGCGGATTTGGCAAGGGTGCGTCGGGCATGGGTGCGTCGGGCAAGGGTGCGTCGGGCATGGGTGCATCTTGCATGGGCATGTCTGGCAAGGGCATGTCTGGCAACGGTGCGCCTGAACACGGCGCGGGAGGCAACAGCGTAGGGCGCAATAGCATGACCGGTCAGGCGCTGATGCAGGACGCGTTGGCCGTCATCAACGACCTGGGTATCTCCACCTTGGCCAGCCGCTATCTGGACGAATTGTCGGGCGGCCAGAAGCAACTGGCTTCGCTGGCGCAGGCGCTGGTGCGCCGCCCTCGCCTGCTGTTGCTGGACGAACCGCTGTCCGCGCTGGACCTGAACTATCAATTTCATGTGATGGACGTGCTGCGCCGCCAGACGCGGCAGCACCGGCTGATCACCTTGGTGGTGCTGCATGACTTGAACATCGCGCTGCGCCACGCCGACCACGCGCTGCTGCTGCATCGCGGCGCGATCCAGGCCCAGGGCCTGCCCGCCGATGTCGTCACGCCGCATTCGCTGCGCGAGGTTTATCGCGTGCAAGCCCGCGTGGAACGCTGCCCACAGGGGCAGGCGCAGGTGCACGTGGATGGGCTGGCCGGGATCTGAAGCCACAGGACGGCGGCGGCACATCATGGCGGCGGTATATATTTACCGGTCCAGCCATCCCAGGGAGTCCGCGGAAATGACGAGAAGCCGCATCATGGCGTTTTTTCTCAGCCTGCTTGCCGCGCCCGCAGGCGCATCAATCATCTACGACAACCACGGCCTCGTTGTCGAGATCACCACCGGCGGGCGTCAGGACTGGAACACCGGCCAGCGTCAAAACACCCGCAGCACCACCATTACGTTCCAGGGCAACAAGCTCTGCGGCCGGGACGTCGGCAAGCTGCTCTACCCCGACGGCCGCGACATGGCCTCAAACGCGTTTTTCTGCGCCGCCAACGCAAAGGCGCTTGAAACCGATGCCGTGCTGGCCTACTTCACCAGTTCCACCACCGATCCGGTCCTGGCCCACTTGCAGGTCGCCAACGGCGCGTTGCGCGTGAACCGGCTGGCGCTATCGAACCAGCGCGACCGCGACAAACCCAGCGGCACCCGCTTCGAAGACGCCCGCCTGCCTGGCTGGACGCGCGTGGAAACCGCCTGGCAAGAAACGGTGCTGATCCGCCACGCGCCGCTCAAGGCCATGAATCTGGGCCAGGGAAAACTGCTGGATGTGGACGGCGATGTAGCGTATCTGGCCATTCCGCCGGGCCGGGATGTGGTGGTGGTGCAGCCCGCCACGCGCATCAAGGACACGCAGGGCGACATGCGGATCGTGCCGGAAGTCACGAAGTTCGTGGACGCGCCGCTGGCGTTTCGCGCGGTGCGCGTCAGCGACGGGCGTGAACTGGCGCGGCTGAACTTCAAAGACACGTGCCTGGCGCTTCCCGCCATCGAATTCAACCGGCCCGATCCGCTGTACCCGTCGTCGTCCCGGCCGGAAGTCTTGTTTGACGATGTGCCCGCCTGGCGCGCGGCCACGCTGCAATTGGCGCAAACGCAGGGCCGCGCCACGTTGCAGCTCAAACCGGGCGTCGCATTGCCCACCGCGAAGTCAGCCGCCAAGGCGAACTGCAAGCCAGGCTGACCCGGAACGGGTTCAGTCCAGACCCGACCAGATCAGGTCTGGTCGGGTCGGGTCAGATCAGAAACTGGCGGTAGGCCTCGTTGTGGGTCTCTTCAAAATGCGCATAACCCAGTTGCTGCAAGAAGGCGTCCAGCGCCGCGCTATCGGCCAGCGGCGCCTGGATGCCGACCAACGCCGAACTGAAATCCGCGCCCTGGTTGCGGTAGTGGAACAGGCTGATGTTCCAGTTGGGCGCCATCTCTGACAGGAACTTCATCAGCGCGCCGGGACGCTCGGGGAATTCAAAGCGGAACAGCCGTTCACCGCCCGCCAGTGGCGAACGCCCGCCCACCATGTAGCGGATGTGCTGCTTCGAGACCTCGTTGTTCGTCAGGTCGCTGGCGGAAAAGCCCTGTTCCTGCAACGCCGCCATGATGTCGGCCGCGTCGCCCCGGCGCGCAATCTGCATGCTGACGAAGATGTGCGCGGTGTGCGCGTCGGCAATGCGGTAGTTGAATTCGGTCACGCTGCGCTGGCCGATCACGCGGCAGAACCGGCGGAAGCTGCCGCGTTCTTCGGGCACGGTGACTGCGAAGACGGCCTCGCGCGCCTCGCCCACTTCGGCGCGGTCCGCTACGAAACGCATGCGGTCAAAATTCATGTTGGCGCCCGACGTGATGGCCACCATCGACAAGCCTTGGGCGTTTTCCCGTTCAACGTATTTCTTCAAGCCCGCCACCGCCAGCGCGCCCGCCGGTTCCAGCACGCTGCGCGTATCCAGGAACACGTCCTTGATTGCTGCGCACACGGCGTCGGTGTCCACCAGGATCACCTCATCCAGGTATTCGCGGCACAGGCGGAAGGTTTCCTCGCCCACCAGCTTCACGGCGGTGCCGTCTGAAAACAGCCCCACTTCCGCCAGGTTCACGCGTTCGCCCGCCTTCAGCGATTGCGCCATTGCGCAGGAATCTTCGGTTTGCACGCCGATCACTTTCACCGACGGGTCCACCGATTTCACATAGGCCGACACGCCAGCGGCCAGGCTGCCGCCGCCGATGGGCACGAAAATCGCGTGCAGCGGGCCGGCGTGCTGGCGCAGGATTTCCATGCCTACGGTGCCTTGGCCGGCGATGACATAGGGGTCGTCAAAGGCGGGCACGAAGGTCATCTCGTGCTGCTGCGCCAGCGTTTGCGCGTGGGCGTAGGCGTCGCTGTAGGAATCGCCCGCCTGCACCACCGTGACGGTCGGGCCGCCGTGGGCGCGCACCGCGTCCACCTTCACCTGCGGCGCGGTCTGCGGCACGACGATGATGGCGCGCACGCCCAGCTTGGCGGCGGAAATGGCCACGCCTTGGGCGTGGTTGCCAGCGGACGCGGTGATCACGCCCCGGTCCAGCGCCGCCTGCGGCGTGTTGCGCATCTTGTTGTAGGCGCCGCGCACCTTGAAGGAAAACACCGGCTGATTGTCTTCGCGCTTCAAAAACACCGTGTTGTTCAGCCGGACCGACAGGCCGCGTGCCGGGTCCAGCTCGGTTTCGCGGGCAATGTCGTAAACACGTGCGGTCAGAATCTGCCGCAGGTATTCCATGGGCGAGGCGTTGCCGTACTGGAAAGCGGTGTCGGTCGGGGAGGCTTGCATGCGGTTCTCTGCTTTAGGAAACGTGCCCGGCAGAGGCGGCCACAAAAAACCCGCCTCGTGGGGCGGGTGGCTTGTGACTATTGCGGTCGCGCGCTAACCCACCATTCTTGGAATGATGGTAATAATCAGCGAAATGCGGACGGCGCGGAAATTCATGGCGCAAAGAATGCGCTTGGCTCGGGATTTTGTCAAATCACACCAGGCGGAAACGGCGCCAAGCGTGAATCCGCGAACGCCATCCGCCATATCCCACGCATATAGCCGCGATATCCTGCTCATAAGACGGCATTTTGCAGCTATTTCCATGCGCGGCGCCCTTGTCACGGGTTTACAATGTCGCCTTCGTGGCAGTCGTACTTCCCAGATTGGCCGAGTCATCGAGCCAACAAATAAAGGGCAGGCGCCTGCCGGATTGAGCAAATCCGGGGTCCGCCCCGCCTCTGCCCATACGAACCCACTCTCGACAACATCTACCGGCGTACGCCGCTTAGCATGTTCGGGTTTGCGCCGAAAGCGCTATGCGCCGAACAGATTCAAGGATCATGTCTCTTACTCCGAAGATTATCTATACCCTCACCGATGAAGCGCCGGCGCTTGCAACCCGTTCGCTGCTGCCCATCGTCCAGGCATTCGCCAAGCCCGCAGGCATTACGGTTGAGACGCGCGACATCTCTCTGGCCGGCCGCATCATCGCGCTGTTCCCGGATTACCTGGAAGACAGCCAGAAGCTGTCCGACGCCCTGGCCGAGCTGGGCGCGCTGGCCGTCAAGCCCGAAGCCAACATCATCAAGCTGCCGAACATCAGCGCCTCGATGCCCCAACTGAAGGCGGCCATCAAGGAACTGCAAGAACAAGGCTACAAGCTGCCCGACTATCCGGACGCCCCCGCCAACGACACCGAACGCGACGTCAAGGCGCGCTACGACAAGGTCAAGGGCAGCGCCGTGAACCCGGTTCTGCGTGAAGGCAACTCCGACCGCCGCGCGCCGCTGTCGGTGAAGAATTACGCCCGCAAGCACCCGCACAAGATGGGCGCCTGGTCGGCGGATTCGAAGTCGCACGTGGCGCATATGTCCGAAGGCGATTTCTACGGCACCGAAAAGTCGGCCCTGATCGCCGATGCCGGCGACGTCAAGATCGAACTGACCGCCGCTGACGGCACGAAGACGGTCCTGAAGGAAAAGACCCCGGTCAAGGCCGGCGAGATCATCGACGCCGCCGTGCTGTCGACCGCCAAGCTGAAGTCCTTCCTGCAAGCCCAGATCGACGACGCCAAGACCACCGGCGTGCTGTTCTCGGTGCACCTGAAGGCCACGATGATGAAGGTCTCTGACCCGGTCATCTTCGGCCACGTCGTGTCCGTGTTCTACAAGGACGTGCTGGCCCGCCACGCCGCCGTGCTCAAGCAAGCCGGTTTCGACCCCAACAACGGCATTGGCGACCTGTACGCCAAAATCCAATCGCTGCCGGCTGACCAGCAAGCCGCGATCACCGCCGACATCGACGCCGCCTACAAGACCCTGCCGCAACTGGCGATGGTGAATTCCGACAAGGGCATCACCAACCTGCATGTGCCCAGCGACGTCATCGTCGACGCGTCCATGCCCGCCATGATCCGCGACTCCGGCAAGATGTGGAACGCCGAAGGCCAGCTGCAAGACACCAAGGCCGTCATTCCCGACCGCAGCTACGCCGGCGTCTACCAGGCCGTCATCGACGACTGCAAGAAGCATGGCGCCTTCAATCCGGTCACGATGGGCAGCGTGCCCAACGTGGGCCTGATGGCGCAAGCTGCCGAAGAATACGGTTCGCACAACAAGACCTTCGTCGTCCCGGCATCGGGCACCGTGCGCGTCACCGACGCCTCGGGCAAGGTTCTGCTGGAACAAGCCGTGGAAGCCGGCGACCTCTGGCGCATGTGCCAGACCAAGGACGCCGCGATCCAGGACTGGGTCAAGCTGGCCGTCAACCGCGCCCGCGCCAGCAAGACGCCCGCCGTCTTCTGGCTGGACGAAAAGCGCGCTCACGACGCCCAGATCATCGCCAAGGTCAAGCAGTACCTGAACGACCACGACACCAGCGGTCTGGACCTGCGCATTCTGGACCCGGTTGAAGCCACCAAGTTCTCGGTCAAGCGCATCCGCGAAGGCCTGGACACGATTTCGGTCACCGGCAACGTGCTGCGCGACTACCTGACCGACCTGTTCCCCATCATGGAGCTGGGCACCAGCGCCAAGATGCTGTCGATCGTTCCGCTGGTTGCCGGTGGCGGCCTGTTCGAAACGGGCGCGGGTGGTTCGGCGCCGAAGCACGTGCAACAGTTCCTGGAAGAAGGCTTCCTGCGCTGGGATTCGCTGGGCGAATTCATGGCGCTGGCTGAATCCCTGGATCACCTGGGCCGCACGTACAAGAACCCGACCGCTCAGATCCTGGCCAAGACGCTGGATCAGGCAACCGCCAAGTTCCTGGACGAAAACAAGTCGCCGGACCGCAAGGTCGGTGGCCTGGACAACCGTGGCAGCCACTTCTACCTGGCCATGTACTGGGCCCAGGCCGTGGCCGCGCAAACCGACGACCGCGCCCTGGCTGCGCAGTTCGCCGGCGCTGCGGGCGCGTTCGCTGAAAACGAAACCAAGATCGTGGAAGAACTGAAGGCGGCCCAAGGCAAGCCGGTTGACATCGGCGGCTACTACCAGCCGAACGAAGACAAGGCCAGCCAAGCCATGCGCCCCAGCGCCACGCTGAACCAGGTGCTGGCCTCCATCGGCTAAGCGTCACCGTCTGGCGGCGTTTGCCGCCAGCACAAAAAAGCCGGCAGCCTTTCAAAGGGCTGCCGGCTTTTTTATCGGGCTTGCGATCTGGCTTGCGATCCGGCCCGCAATCTGGCTTGCACGCTTACTGCGCCGGTGCTTGGCTCCCGCACATCCGTTGGCGGAACGCGTTGTCGATATCCAGCCGCCACACCGCACGCTTGTCGCCCGGCAAACGCGGCGCCACGCCGTTGATGGCGGGATAACGCCCGGCGTCATCGTCCCGGCCCCAGATCCAAAACCGTGCGCCGTCGGCGGACGCGCAAAGCCGCGCGGTCAAATCTCCGTTTTGTACCAGCACGCGCTTGCCGACGATGGGGTCGAACTCGGCCGCGTCATACAGTTCCTTGCGCCAGTTGTCGCGGGTGGGAATGGCGGGGTCCAGCCAGTCATCCACAATCCAGGCGGGTTCAGACGCCTGCGTGTAGAACCCCAGATCAAACGGCAACGCATGCAGGGCGACCTGCGTATCTTGCGGCCGGATTTCACTACGCAGTTCCTTCATGGTCGGCCCGGCGCTGCCGCGCGGGTTGGATGACGCCGCCACAATCGCCCCCAGACAGATAACCACCGCCACGCCGATTGCAATGCTTAAGGCCCGCCGCTTGCCTGCCGCCCAGACGGGCGCGATTCGTTCACTGAGCAGGAACGCCAGCGGCGGAAACACCGGCAGCACGTAGCCAATCAACTTCGATTGCGGGATTGAAAAGAACACCACCACCACCGCGATCCAGATCGCCATCAGCCGGCGCAGGCCGTGCGGATCGGCGTCACGCCAGAAGCCGCGCGTGAAAATTGCCGCCCCCCAGATCGACCACGGCAAGGCCAGACCCACCACAATCGGCACATAGAACCAGAACGGCTGCGCGTTGTTGAAGCCACTTTGCGCAAAGCGCTCGAAGTGCTGGTAGACGAAAAAGTAATGGTAGAAGCCCGGAAACTTCATCTGCATCAACGCGAACCACGGCACGGCCACCACGGCGAACGCCAGCAATGCCGGCACCCACAGCAAGGCGCGCATGCCGCGCCAGTCGCGCCGCAGCAGCAGCCAGGCCAGTACGATGGCGCCGGGCAACGCCAGGCCGATCAGGCCCTTGGCCAGCACGGCCAAGGCCGCCAGCACACCGGTTGCCAACGACATCGCACGAAACGGGCGCCCTTCCCCGCGCCGCAAGGCGGTGTCTGCGGCGGCCAGCACGCATAGCGTGATCATGCTGGCAACCAGCATGTCCATATTCGCGAACTGCGCCGCGCCGAAGAACAAGGGCGTAAGGCCCAGGATGACGACGGCCCAGCGCGCCTGCGCCACATTGCGGTAGCGCGACACGAACGCATACAGCCCCGCGCCCGCGCCCCACGCGCCCAGCAGCGACGGCACGCGCGCACTGAATTCATGCACGCCAAACAAGGCGTAGCTGATTTGCGCCAGCCAGTAATACAAGGGCGGCTTGTGAAAATACGGCATCCCGTCCAGCAGCGGCACCATGGGCGACTGGCTGCGCAACATCTCCCAAGCCACGCCGGCATAGCGGCCTTCGTCGGGCAGGGTCAGCCAGCGCGCCCACGCCAACGCCGCCAGCCAGACAGCCAGCGCCAGCAATACCTGCCAGCCGGGGATGGACTTCTGAACCGCAATGCTACGAGAGGCCTGCGCAGTGGGGCTTAGCACGGCGCTCATGCCCGGCGCTCCTGCAACAGCAGGGCGTTGGCCGGGCGGAAGAGGCCGGTCAATGGAGGCAAGCAAGACACAAAAGGCATGAAAGTCCGAGGGAAGAAACGTTCAAAAAGACACAACGTGGCACCCATTATGGAAAGGGCCGCGTTGAGTTCTCATGAAATTTCTTACAACGGTCTTAGATTTATTAAGGCGCCGGAGCGGTGCTGGCTTCCCTATTTCGGCGCCGACAAGCGGTCCAGACGCAAGCGCCCACGCTCGTCCGTCAGCCTGCGCATGGCGCCATAGGCCGCCGCCATGGCCGCCATGCCGCTTGCGCCGCACAGCAGAAACATCAGCAAAATCTGGTACTTGGCGGCGTCGATGGGGTCCATGCCGGCGATGATCTGGCCCGTCATGATGCCGGGCAAGGTGATGATGCCCGCCGCCGACATCTGGTTGACGCTGGGCACGATGCCGCGCCGGACGGATTCGCGCAGCAGGGTGGAAAACGCCTGATGCGGGGTGGCGCCCAACGCCAACTGCGCTTCAATCGCCAGTTTTTCGCGGCGCACGCCCGACAGCACGCCGTCCAGCGCCAGACTGGCGGCGTTCAACACGCTGCCCAGCACGATGCCCACCAGCGCAATGGCGTAGCGCGGGTCGAACCAGGGGTCGGGGCGCAGCGCAGTGTTCAGAATGAACATGGCCGTGATCAAAGTGGTGGCCGCGACTGCCAGCGTGCCGACCCAGCCATTGCCATGCCCGGCCAGCCGCGCCTTGGGGCGGGCCGCTACTTCGCGCGCGGCCAGCGCCATCATCACCGCCACCACCAGCGCCGTCAGCCAGGGCGTGGCATGCGCAAACACCACGCGCAGAATATGGCCGACCAGCAGCAATTGCACGACGGTGCGGATCGCCGCCCACAACACCTGGCGCTGCAAATTCAGCCGCAGCGCAAACGAGATCGCCGCGCACAGCAACACCAGCAGCGAGGCGATGACAAGGTCCAGCGCTTGCAGCTTGATCACGTCCATAGCGGCTCCAGTTGGCCGTGCGCCATGCGCCAGGTCCGGCGCGCCAGCCGGTTCGCCTGCTCCGGGTTGTGCGTCACCATCAGGATGGCCGCGCCGCCATTCAGGAAATGCTGCAACGCGGTTTCGACGCGGGCGGTGGCCGCCTGATCCAGCGCCGCCGTGGGTTCATCCAGCACCAGCACGCGCGGTTGCTGCGCCAATGCGCGCGCGAGTCCCAGACGCTGGCGCTCGCCGGTGGATAGCTCGTGCACCAGGGTGTCCAGCTTTTCAGGGGACACGCCAAGCGTTTGCATCAGGGCTTCTGCCTGCGTGCGGTCAGGGAAATGGGGTGCGACGTGATCGTCCCACCACCCTGCTTCCGCCTGGCAATACACCACCTGGCGCCGCCATTCGTAGCCCCGCATGCCCGAACGCGGTTTGCCATCAAGCTCGACCTCGCCATGGCCGGGGTCCAGGTCCGCTACTTGGCGCAGCAGCAATGATTTGCCCGACCCGGACGGGCCGACAATCGCGCCGCACTCGCCGGCGGATAGATCCAGGCTGACGGGGGCAAGGCGCTGACTGTACACGCCGCGCAGCCGCAGGACGGGAATCTTGTCAGGGTGCATGCCCACCTCCGGAGAGGGTGCGAGGGGCTGGCCCGCACCCGGCTTGACTTGGCTTGGCTTGGCCTGGCTTGGCTTGGCTTGTCTTGGCCTGGCCTAAAGCATATGCGCCAGGAATTCCCGGCTGCGCGCGTGTTGCGGCGCGCTGAAGAATGTAGCGGATGGGGCTTCTTCCACAATGCGGCCGTCGTCCATGAAGATGACGCGGTGCGCCACTTCGCGGGCAAAGCCCATTTCGTGGGTGACGACCAGCATGGTCATGCGTTCGTCCGCCAGCTGCTTCATGGTGCGCAGCACTTCGCCCGTCAGTTCGGGGTCAAGCGCCGAGGTGGGCTCGTCGAACAGCATGATGTCGGGTTCCATCGCCAGCGCGCGGGCAATCGCCACGCGCTGCTTCTGGCCGCCAGACAGGCGCGTCGGATAGTTGTCGCGCTTGTTCAGCAGGCCGACCTTGCGCAGCAGTTCTTCCGCCTTGGGGATGATCTGCGCCTTCGTCATGCCCTTGACCGTGATCGGCGCTTCGATGATGTTCTGCAACACCGTCATGTGCGGGAACAGGTTGAACGACTGAAACACCATGCCCATCTTGCGGCAGATGCGGCGCACTTCGGCGTCGCTGGCGTACTGGCTGCGCCCGCCCGGAACCGCGCGCGCCATCGATTCGCCTTCGACGTCGATGCTGCCTTCGTCGATGGTCTCAAGGTGATTCAGGCAGCGCAGGAACGTGCTTTTGCCCGAGCCCGACGGGCCAATCACCGCCACCACTTCGCCCTGCCCCAGGGTCAGCGACACCTGGTCCAGCACGCGATTGGCGCCGAACGATTTGATGATGCCGCTGGCCTGGATCATGACGGGTCGGTCCATACCAGGTCGGTCCGTACCGGGTCGGTCAATACCAGGGCGGTCCATACCGGGCCGATCAATAGCGGGCCGGTCCATACCGGGTCGCTCAGAAGGCATGTCGGCGCCTGCCTGGGGGTTACTGGTCATATTTGGCATAGCGCTTTTCCATGTGCTGGAAGAACCACGTCAGAACCAGCGTCATGAGGAGATAGAAGGCGGCGGCGACCAGGAAAGGCGTGGTCGTGAAATCACGCTGCACGATGCCGCGCGCCGTCCGCAGGATGTCGTTCAGCGCCAGTACGTAGATCAGCGACGTGTCCTTCACCAGCGTGATGGTTTCGTTGCTCATCGGCGGCAGCACGCGCTGCACCATCTGGGGCAGCACGATGCGGCGCAGCGTTTGCAGATAGGTCATGCCCAGCACCTTGCTGCCTTCGTACTGGCCACGATCCACCGACTGAATACCCGCGCGGAAGATCTCGGCGAAATACGCCGCGTAGTTCAGCGCGAACGCCACCACGGCCGCCGGAAAATCCGGCAGCCGCACGCCAATGACCGGCACAAACGGCAGCGCAAAATAGATGAACAACATCTGGAGCATGAGCGGCGTGCCGCGCATGAGCCAGATATAGCCGTTCACCAGATTGCTCAGCAGCGGCCACTTCGAAATGCGCGCCAGGGCCAGCACCAACCCCAAAGGCACCGCCAGGGCCAGGGTGATGAAAAACAGCGTCAAGGTCACTTTCGCGCCTTCCGCCATGGGCCCCAGCAAAGAGAGTACGTAGTCCATTCAGTGGGTTCGCGCGCCGCTTACTTGATGATGTTCGCGCCAAACCACTGGGTGGCGATGCGGCCGGCGGTGCCGTCCTGCTTCATCGAATCCAGCGTCTTGTCCAGCTTGCCCAGCAGTTCGGCATCGTCCTTGCGCACGCCGACGCCGTAGTCTTCGGTGCCGAAGTTCTCGTCCAGCACGCGGTATTCGCCCGCGCGCTTGCTGATCAGGTAACGGCCCACCACTTCGTCCACGACGATGGCGTCCAGACGGCCAGCGGCCAGATCCATCAGCGCGGTGACGTTGTCGCCGAACTTCTTCACTTCCTTGATCTGGGCGGCGACCGGGTCCTTGGCGATGGCGTCGGTGGCGCTGCTGCCATCCTGCGCGCCGACCACCTTGCCCGCCAGGTCGTTCTTGACCTTCACGGGCGACTGCGTGCCGACGATGATGATCTGGTGGTTGGCCATGTACGGCGCGGTGAAGCTGATGTTCTTCTTGCGCTCTTCGGTGATGGTCAGGCCATTCCAGAGCACGTCGACGCGCTTGCCGTTGAGTTCGGCTTCCTTGGCGCTCCAGTCGATCGGCTTGAATTCCACTTCCATGCCCAGGCGCTTGCTGGCTTCCTTGGCCATGTCGACGTCAAAACCGACGATCTGGTTGCTCGCGTCACGGAAACCCATGGGCGGGAAGTTGTCATCCAGGCCCACGACGACCTTCTTCGGAGCTGCCGCGCCGGCGGTGGTCGCGTTGTCGCTCGGGCCGCAGGCGGTCAGCAGCGTGGTAGCGGACACGAGGAGAACAGCGGTCAGTTTTTTCATAGTTATGGGTGCGCCAGGCGCAAGAATAAGAATGCCGGAAAGGCTGGACAGGCAGCCGCGAGCCGCCATTTTAGCGTTACTGCCGGACCATGCCGGTTGCGACGGCGTGGCGGGGCGCTGCGGGGCGCACACCATGCTAGGCTAGTCCGCTTCATTCGGGAGCCGAGCATGGAATTCAACATCAAGGACGGCGGGGGCAAGCGCATTGGCGTGGCGCAGGTGCGCACGTCTGGCAGCGTGCTGATGGAAGGGAGTTTTTCCCCGTCCCCGCATTTTGAGACCTACGCGGCGCTATTTCAGGCGCACGAAGCTGCCAGACGGGCCAACGAACCAGCGGCCGAATCGGCGGACGATCCAGAGGCCGAATCGGCGGACGAATTGGCAGACGAATTGGCAGACGACCCGGCGAAGGATGCCTCATCAAGGCACGATAGCCGCACGTTGCAGGACGATATCGACGGGCACGGCTTCACCGCTGAAGGCCCCCTGCCCCTGCCCGGCAGCGCGCGTATCCACGACCTGCGCATTTCTGGCTCCGGGACGAACTTGCGCATCTGCTTCCGCTTTCCGCCGCCCACGACGGCCAACGCCCCGGCGGACGCATGACGCCCGCCATTCGGCTCGGCCCCCTGGTATTGCCAACTGAACTTGCGCTGTTGATCGCCGCCGGGGTGGTCGGCCTGCTGGCGGCCAAGCTGTTGAATCGCGACCGCGATCGCGCCGCGCACTTGAGCACCGTCTTGTGGCGGGCGCTGATCATCGGCCTGCTGGTCGCCCGCCTGAGTTTTGTCTGGCGCTACCGCGACCACTACCTGCCCGATCCGATCAAGATGCTGGACTTGCGCGACGGCGGCTGGATTGGCTTGGCGGGGCTCGCGGCCGCGTGGGCGTATGCCGCCATCGCCGTACTGCGGCGCCATGCACCGCGCGTAGCCTTGTTGGGTGCGTTGGCGTTGGCCAGCGCCGCGTGGCTGGGCGGCGGGCGCTGGCTGGCCCCGACGCCCCAGGCGCAACCTGAACTGGCCGCGCTGGCGGTCAACAACATGGATGGGGCGCCCGCCACGATGTCGGCCTTTCACGGCAAACCCACCGTGATCAACCTGTGGGCCAGTTGGTGCCCGCCGTGCCGGCGGGAAATGCCGGCCTTCGCGGCAGCACAGGCGGCCAATCCGGACGTCAACTTCGTGTTTCTGAATCAGGCGGAAGCCGCGCAAGACGTGGCACAGTTTCTGGACAAGCACGCGCCCGCGTTACGCAACGTGCTGATCGACCCGGCCGGCGAGGCGTCGCGCAAGTTCAGCAATCGGGGCTTGCCGGCCACTTTGTTCCTGGATGCTGAGGGGCGGTTGGTGGATTTGCGGGTGGGTGAATTGTCCACGGCGTCGCTCGCGCAGCGGCTTGAATCGATAAGGGCGGCGGATAGCGGCGACTAGGGGGGCTTCACCCTAGCGGTCTTCGCGCAAGCGGCCGCCACCCGCAGCGGCACTCACCCTGACGACACTCACCTGACGGCATTTACCCAGGCAGCGTCCATGCCCACGGCAACACCCGCCCCTGCGTCTTGCGTCCGAACAGCCGCAGACGCTGGCCGATATGCGTGGGCATGTCTTCCAGCCGCGCTACAAGCACGGGGCCATCGGGCAAGGCGCGCACGGTGGCGATGACGACGAGGTCGAGGGTGTTGTCCGGGTCGCCGACTTTTGACTCGTTGTTTCCTGACTCGTTGCTTCCTGACTCGTTGCTTCCTGACTCGTTGCTTCCTGACTCGTTGTTTCCTGACTCGTTGCTTCCTGACTCGTCCCTTTTTGACTCGTCCTTTTTAGCCGGCATGACGGTCCACGCCAGCAGCTCGGCATAGTCGGCCGCCACCGGCTGCACCTGGTCATGGCCGCAAGCCGGGCACCACAGCCGCGAGGGATAGAACCGGTGCGCGCAAGCGCGGCATTGATCAATGAGCAGGCTCATGCGCCCTCCCGCGTCAGCACCGCCGCGTTCGCGCACATGCCGTAACGCACCTGGACCATGCCGTAACCGGTGACGACGCCATGGCGCACGCCGCGCAACTGGCGGTCGCCCGCCAGCCCCAACAACTGCCGGGTCACCTCGACCAGCCCGTGCATGCCGCCCGCCGTTCCCGCCTGGCCTGCTGACAACTGGCCGCCCGCGGTATTCACGGGCAGGTCGCGGGTGGCGATGCGCCGGGCGATGAAGCCGGGCAAGTCGCCCGCGCTGGCAAAGCCCAGGTCGCATAGCTGCGCCAGCGCCATCGCCGGGTAATCGTCGTACACACTAACCACATCCATCTCGTCTGGCCCCATGCCTGCCGCCCGCCATAGCGCGGGCGCGAAGGCGGCAATGCCGGTTTCCAGGCCATCGCCTTCCTGCTGATCGTGGTTGTAGCGGGCCTCGCTTGCCACCAGCCGCACGTGAACGCCTTGCGGGCGGGCGCGCAGCACCAGGGCGCTGGCGCCACTGACCACCGGCACGCAGTCCAGCCGGCTCAAGGGCGGCGCGACGATGGGCGCGTCCAGGTATTGCGCCAGCGTCAGCGGCTGGCGATAGGCCGCGTTGGGGTTGCCGGCCGCCCACTGACGTTGCGCCACGCACAGCGCGCCGTAATCTTCGCGGCGCAGCCCCGTTACGGCCATCTGCCGCTGCGTCAGCATGGCGAACATGGGGTTCGGCCCTTCGCAGCCCAGCGGGCTCAGGTAGTCTTGCGCGGTCCGGTTGTAGCCGCGGACCAGCCCGGCGAAATCCGCACCGGTGAAGTGGTCGCCTGACACCAGCACAATGGTCTCCGCCTGCCCGGCCGCAAGCGCCAGCCACGCCTGACGCAGCAGGTTGATGGCGCTGGCGCCCCCCATCTCGTCCTGCATGCACCAGTTCAAGCGCAGCCCCAGCTGCCACGCCAGGTCAATGGCGCGGTCGGGCCGCAACGTGAACGACGCCACACCCAGGCCGTCCACATGCGCGGGGCTGAGTCCGGCGTGGCGCAGGGCCTGGCCCACCGCCTGCGCCATCAAGCCGGCCGTGGAGCACGACGCATCCGGGTGGCGCAACGCGGGGGTGTCACCGACGCTGACGATGCCGGGGCCGGGGCTGGGGCTGACCATCACCGTCATTCCGTGTCCTGCCGGGGCGGCTCGCGCGTCAGCAGCAAGGTGATGACGGTGATGGCCGCCATGCCCACCAGGAACCACGCAACCGGCGTGGCCGATTCATATTCACGCAGCAGCGCCATGGCGATCAGCGGCGACAAGCCCCCTGCGAATACCGACGCCAGCTCATGCCCCAGCGCCAGCCCCGTGTAGCGGACTTCGGCGGGGAACAACTCTGCAAAGTAGGCAGGCTGCGTGCCGATCATGGCGGCGTGGCACACGGTGTTGCCCAGGAAGAAGGCCAGGAAAATCCACAGCGGCTCCTTCGTCTGCACCATCCAGAAGAACGGAAACGCCACCAGCACCAAGCCCACCGAGCCAATCAGATACACGGCGCGCCGCCCGATGCGGTCAGACAAATGGCCGAACCACACCAACGTGCCCAGCTCGATGAACATCGACGCCAGCACCCCGCCCAGCATGACGTCGTTGGGAATCCCCAGGAACTTGCCATAGGCCAGCGCAAAGGCCAGAAAAATATACGAGCCGCCGTTCTCGGCCACGCGCAGCCCCATCGCCGTCAGCACCTGACGCGGATAGCGCCGGAACACTTCCACCGCCGGCATGCCGCGCTTGGCCGTCTTCTTGGCTTGCACGAACTCATCGCTTTCGGGGATGTGCTTGCGGATATACAGGCCTACGCCAAAGATCAGCACGCTCAGCAGGAACGGCAGGCGCCAGCCCCAGCTCATGAAGGAATCTTGCGGCAATTGCTGCGCCAGCATGAAGACGCCGGACGACAGCACGAAGCCGCCCGCCACGCCCAACTGGCTGAATGACGAGAAGTAGCCGCGCCGCTTGCCGCCCACGGCTTCACTGATCAGCAGCACGCCGCCGCCCCACTCCCCGCCCGCGGCCGCGCCTTGCACAATGCGCAGCACCACCATCGCCACCGGCGCCCAGAACCCAATCTGCTCGTATGTGGGCAGCAGGCCGATCAGGAAGGTCGCCACGCCCATCAGCCCCAGCGTCCATTCCAATGCCAGCTTGCGGCCGTAGCGGTCGCCGATGTGACCGAAGATCACGCCGCCCAAGGGCCGCGCCAAAAAGCCCACGGCAAAGCCGGCAAAGGCGCCCATCGTGCCCAGCAAGGGGTCGGTGCCTTTGGGAAAGAACAGCTCGCCAAACACCAGCGCCGCCGCCGTGCCGTAGATGAAGAAGTCGTACCACTCCATCGCGTTGCCCGCGACGGAGGCCGTCACCACGCGCCGCGTGCGCTTTCTTTTTGCTTCGTCGGCGGCGGATAACGCCGCCCCCTTGTATGCCATCGTCATTGCCGCCCCTTGGATTTTTGAATGGATCAATGGCGCGTTAGCGCGCCACGCGATAGCCGGCGGCGTCCCGGTCCCAGGTGTCGCCGGTGATACCTTCTTCGCGCAAGCGAAACTTGCGAACCTTGCCGTTCTCGGTGCGCGGCAGATCGTCCAGCACGCGCAGATAGCGCGGCACGGCGAAATACGGCATGCGGGGCTGGCAGAAATCAAGCAGGGCCGCGGGCGTCAAGGTTTGCCCGGGCTTGTAGACCAGCGCGGCCATGACCTCGTCTTCGGCCAATTCAGAGCGCACGGCGTAGACCGCCACCACGGCCACCGCCGGATGCGCCAGCAGCACCTGTTCCACCTCGTACGACGAAATGTTCTCGCCGCGCCGGCGGATGGCGTCTTTCATGCGGTCCAGGAAACGGAAGTAGCCGTCGGCGTCGCGCACCACGCGGTCGCCCGTGTGGAACCACAGGTTGCGCCAGGCCTCGACCGTCTTGTCATCCATGCCGAAGTAGCCGGTGGCAACCGCAAACGGCGGCGTAGCGCGCAGCAGCAATTCACCCGGCTCACCATCCGGCACGGGCGCGTCGTGTTCGTCAGCCACGATGGCGTCGAACTCCGGCGCCACGCGGCCCATCGTGCCGGGCCGCTGCTGGGCCAAGGTGCCGCCCAGCGCGAAGTTGGTTTCGGTGGAGCCGTAGCCTTCCAGCAGCGAGATACCGGTGCGCTCGGTGAAGACCGCGTGAAAGCGCTCGGGCACGCCGGGCGCCAGGGCGATGCGGGTGCGATGCCGGCGTTCGGACGCGGCGGGTTCATGCGCCAGCAGCATCGGCACCATCGCGCCCAGCAGATAGGTGACGGTGGCGCCTGTGGCTTCCAGCCGGTCGAAATAGCGGCTTGCGGAAAAGCGTTCGTCGCAGATGATGGACGCCCCCGTCACCAGCGCCTGAAAGCACGCGTTCAAGGCATTGGTGTGGAACAGCGGCAAGCTCGTGTAGAGCACATCAGCGTCGGAGATTTCAAGATTGCGCGCGGCGATCTTGCCCCACCAATAGAACTGCGCGTGCGGACAGCACACGCCTTTGGACAAGCCCGATGTGCCTGACGTGTACAAGATGGCCAGCATGTCGCCGGGGCCGATGTCGGCCGCAGCAGGCAACGGGGCGGCGGCGGCATGCTGCGCGGGCGGCGCGGGTGGCGCGCTCGCGGGCGCAGGCAATCCCGCCACGTCGGCCACCTCGTCCAGCAGCCAGATCTGGCGCAGCGCCAACGCGTCGTGTTGCGTTGCGTGATTGTCGTGATTGCCATCCTGCATGGCGGGCATGGACGCAAGCGCCGCCAACGCGGGACAGGACGCTGCGTCGGCCACCAGCAGCACGCAGCCGCTATTGGCCAGGATGTGCCGCAGCTGCATGCCGCGCGACGCGGTGTTGATGGGCACCACCACCGCGCCCAGCCAGCCGCAACCCAGCACGATGGACAGGAATTCGTGCCGGTTGCCGGCCATGAGACCCACGCGGTCGCCCCGCATTACACCTGCCGCCGCCAAACGCGCGGCCCAGCTTGCGGCGTGGGCCGGCGCGTCGCCGAAACGCAGCGCGCCACCGGGCGCTTGAACCCACAGACGATCGCCCAAGCGGGCGCCCTGCTCCACCAATAACGACGGCAATGTCAACGCATGCATGACAACGCTTCCCCAGAGGTTCGGCCGCTGCGTGGCATCGCGCGACTCTGTGGAATTAGTCTAGGAATCAACTATTTATGTGTCAAATTTATGGGTATTATTTATCTTATAAATCAGACTGATACCAAGGGCGTGCGTGGACTTTGATCTGAATCTCATGCGGGTTTTCCTGACGGTGCTGCATGAACGCAGCGTGACGCGCGCGGCGCAGCGGCTGAACCTGACCCAGCCTGCCGTCAGCTACGCGTTAGGCCGGTTGCGCGAACAATTCAACGATCCGCTTTTTGTGCGCACGGCCACCGGCATGCAGCCCACGCCCGTCGCGTTTGCGTTGGCCGACCCTATCGAACGCGGCATGAACAGCTTTGCCGAAGCCGTCAGCCTGCGCCAGCAATTCGACCCGGCCACCAGCACGCGGCGCTTCCGGCTGTCGATGTCGGACATTGGCGAAATGGTGTTCCTGCCCCCGCTGATGGAACGCGTGCATGCCCTGGCCCCGCGTTTGCAGATTGAAGTGCTGGAGGTGGCGCTGGAGCATCTGCCGCACGCGTTGAAAGATGGTGAAGTGGATCTGGCCATCGGCAACCTGGCCGGCCTGGGCCGCCACACGTGTCACGCCGATCTCTTCAGCGAGCGCTATGCGTGCATGGGCCGGCGCGGGCACCCGGTGCTGTCGGCCGGCCTGACGCGCAGCCAGTTCAAACGCCTGGACCATATTCTGGTGGCCTCGCGCGCCAGTGCGCACCGCCTGCTGGACGACGTGCTGGGCGAAGCCGGCCTGCATCGTCAGCCCTATCTGACGCTGCCGCACTTTTCGGCCGCCGCCGAAATCGTGCGCCGCACCGATCTGACCGTGACGCTGCCCTACCGCGCCGCCATCTGGTTCAACCGCGATAACGCGTTCGACATCCGCCCGCTGCCCATCACATTGCCGCCCTTGTGCGTCACCGTGCATTGGCATGCGCGCTTTGAGAGCGACCCGGGCACGATGTGGCTGCGCCGCTTGGTTGAAGCCACTTTGGCGGACCGCAGCGCAACCTGAATAGTGATAAAGTGCGCGCGTGGCTATGGGAGTCCTTCCTTCTACCCCTGAAAACCTAGGGTTCCCGCTTTCCGCACCGCGCCTGCCCCTGGCAGGCGTTTTCCATTCGGGCTGCATCATGAACCCCATCTATCTGCGGCGGCGCTGCTGCCTGCTTCTGGACAAAATCCCGCGCGCAAGCGCTGACCCCGAAGACGCTACTGGCGCAGACGGCCAAGTCACCGCTGTCGAGCTGGCCGCCATTCAGGCGCAAGCCGAAGAGTTGGGCTACGTGATGTCAGACGCTGTGATCCAGCGCCTGGCCACATGGCCGCTGCCAGCCGTCACGCAAACGGGGCGCCTGCTGTTGAAGACGCTGCGCCAGATGACCGGTGCGCACCGGCCGCACCGCCCGCTGTACCCGGACTTTCCGAAGCAGGTGCAAGACCTGGACGACGCCACGCGGTATCTGGACGCCGTTCACCATTACCTGACGCTGCGCCGCATGCCGGGCGACGGCTCCGAGCGTGCGCCGCTGTTCCATGGCCGCACGCCCCGCATCATTGAACTGGGCAGCACCGAAGAATGCGAGGCCATCTTCACGCAGCTGGCGGCGTCAGCCACGTCGTTGTCGGAAGAAGACCGCACGGACCTGGCCTGGTATGTGAAGCAATACCGCGCGAACATTTTCCGGCTGATCCCCGAGGCCATTCCGTTCAAGGAAAACCTGGCGCATCTGGCCGCGAACCTGCTGGTACATGTCCCGGGCGCAGCCACCGACGGCTTCTTGCAACAGCGGCTGGACACCGCCACCGACGTGCTGCGGCTGGCGGTGGCGATAGCAGGCGGTGACGCATCACTGGCCCTGCCCACGCGCTTCGCGTCCATGCCGCGCGCCCGCCGCAAGCAGCTGCTGGGCTTGATCGAACGCCATCCGAACGCGGCCGAAGACATGCAGCGCTGGCCCGAACGCTGGAAGCGCCTGGGCGAATATCTGCACCCCGGCGAATTCGCCTGCCGCTATCCGCGCACGGCCGCCGCCTTCGCCTTGCTGCGCAGCGGCAAGCCCGCCCCCACCTTCAACAGCGCCATCGAAGCGATGCTGGAATCCGGCCAAAGCGCCAGCGCCGCGCATCGCCTGGAAAGCCGGCCGGGTGAATTCGCCCGCCGGCTGGATCACTTTCTGCGTACTGCCGCCGACCCCGCGCCCGTGTTGGCCGGCTTTGCGCGCGTCGTAGACCAAGTGGCAACGCCCGTGCTGTTGCAGCTGTACACGCATGCGCAACACCGCGATGCGCCGGCCGCACTGCGCGTCTTCTATCCCAAGGGCGATGTGGCCAAGCTGTTTGCGGCGGGCGACACGCGCGCGCCGTTACCCGCGGGCGTCGCCGATGCAGTGGCTCGTCTTTGCAAGACCGCCTTACTGACGCGCTTTGCCGCTCTGCAGCCGCTGGGCGACTGCTATATTGACCCCGCGTTGCGCGACCACACGGCGCCGTTTTCCCAGCGCTCGGCATCGCGCAGCCTGCGCACGCTGGGGCGCGGCAGCAGTCTGCCGCTGCCGGACGCCGCCGTCGTGCGCCTGTTTCTATGGTGGATGAACGGTAGCGGCCGCGCCGACGTGGACTTGTCGGCCGCGCTGTTCGATGCCGACTGCAACTTCGTCGACGCGCTGACCTATTACCGGCTGCAAAGCTATGGCGCGTATCACAGCGGCGACATCGTGGATGCGCCCCAAGGCGCGGCGGAGTTCATCGACCTGGACGTGGCCCGTTTACGCGAACGCGGCGTGCGCTTTGTGGTGATGATTCTGAACAGCTACACGCTGCAACCCTATTGCGATCTGCCGGAATGCTTTGCCGGATGGATGGCGCGTGAAGACGCAAATTCCGGCGAACCGTTCGAGCCGCGCACGGTGATGGACCGCGTAGACCTGGCCTCCAACACGCTGATCTGCCTGCCTTTGGCGCTGGATTTGCAAGACCAGCGCATGCGCTGGATGGACGTGGCGCTGCGTGCGCAACCCCGTCTGAATAATGTGGCGAACAACCTGTCGGGCGTGTCGCTGATGCTGCGCGCGCTACTGTCGCGCGTGCAGCCGGATCTGCACACGCTGTTTACGCTGCATGCCGAAGCACGAGGGCGGCAGGTCGACAACGCCGATGCCGCGCAGACGGTGTTTGGCGTGCGCGACGGCATCACGCCGTTTGATACCGACCGGATACGCGCCGAGTTTCTATAGCGGCGCGCGTGCCAACCGCCTGTGCTTGAACGGAGCCTGCCGCGATGCATGACGCATCGCGGCGTTGCGGCTCGATCTACCCCATCGCGGCCAGCATCAAGTCCAGATTTTGAACGGCCGCACCCGACGCGCCCTTGCCCAGGTTGTCGAACACGGCCGTCAGCAACACCTGGCCATGCTGCTCATTGCCATACACCGCCAGCCGCAAATCGTTGGTGCCGTTCAGCGCCTGCGGGTCCAGGTGCGACTGCTCGGCGGCTTCCTGCCGGCCCACCACCTGCACATGCGTCGTGCCTGCATAGTGCTGTTGCAGGCAATCGTGCAATTGCTGGCTGGTGACGCCCGACGGCAGCAAACGCAGGTGCAGCGGAATCGTCAGCACAATGCCCTGCCGGAACGCGCCGTAGGCCGGCACGAACACGGGGCGTTGCGTCAGCCCGGCGTGCGCTTCGATTTCCGGCGTGTGCTTGTGCGCAAGGCCCAAGCCATACAGCTGAAACGCCGGACCTTGCACGCCGCCCGCGCCTTCGTAGGCGTCCACGCTGGCGCGGCCGCCGCCCGAATAGCCCGACACCGCGTGCACCACCGCCGGATAATCCGCCGGCACCAGACCCGCCTGAATCAAGGGACGCAGCAAGGCGATGGCGCCCGTCGGGTAGCAGCCGGGGTTGCTGACGCGCTTGGCGTGGGCGATGCGCTCGGCCTGCCCCGCGCTCATTTCCGGAAAGCCGTACACCCAGCCCGGCGTGGTGCGATGCGCCGAGCTGGCGTCGATGACGCGCACCGCCGGGTTCACCACCGATGCCGCCGCCTGGCGTGCCGGTTCGTCGGGCAAACACAGAATAGCCACGTCGCAGGCGTTGATCGCCTGGGCGCGGCGCTGCGGGTCTTTGCGCTCGGCATCGGGCAGCGTCAGCAGCTGCAAATCGGGCCGGCCGTGCAGCCGCTCGTGAATTTGCAGGCCGGTCGTGCCTTGGTCGCCGTCGATAAAAACCAGGGGGTGCGTCATGACGTGCTCCGTCGCGTAAGGGATGGGGTAAAGGAAAAAGGAAAGGGAAAAAGGAAAGGAAATCAGAGAAGCCAGCCGGTATCATCGGCCTGCGCTCAACATAAGAAAAGTCGAATATCATGACCGTCAACTTCATCTTTTCTGAACGATACTTCCATGCGTGAAATCAGCCTTGATCGCCTGCGCACGCTGGTCGCCATTGCCGACCTGGGTTCGTTTGCGGACGCCGCGCGCGCCTTGCATCTGGCGCCGCCCACCGTCAGCCTGCATGTGGCCGACCTGGAAGCGCGCATCGGCGCACCGCTGCTGACGCGCAAGCGCGGCCAGGTCCGGCCCACCACCATTGGCGACACGCTGCTGGAGCGCGCGCGCCGGCTCCTGGCTGAAGCCGATCAGGCGTTGGACGACGTGCAGCGGCAGGTGCAGGGCTTGTCCGGACGCGTGCGCTTGGGCGCATCCACCGGCGCCATTGCCCATCTGCTGCCGCAGGCGCTGGAAACGTTGGGCCAGCGCCATGCGGGTATTGACGTGCAGGTGGCGGTGCTGACGTCCCAGGAAACGTTGCAGCGCTTAAACGACGGCACGCTGGACGTGGGGCTGGTGGCCCTGCCGCAACCGCCCATTGATGGCTTGCTGATCAAACCCTGGCGGCGTGACCCGGTCATGGCCTTTCTGCCCGCTGGCTGGCCCGCGCCCGCACGCGTCACGCCCGCCTGGCTCGCGGCGCGCCCGCTCATCCTGAACGACGCCACCACCCGCCTGTCGCGCCAAACCGGCGAATGGTTCGCCAGCGCCGGGCTGAACCCGCGTGCCCGCATCCAGCTGAACTACAACGACGCCATCAAAAGCTTGGTGGCGGCGGGTTACGGCGCGACCCTGCTGCCGCACGAAACCACCGCGCCGCAGGCCGACCCGCGCATCATCATGCGCCCCCTGCGGCCGGCGCTGTGGCGTCCGTTGGGCATCGCGCACCGTGCCGAAAAGGTCGAACGCGCCACGCAGCATGTGCTGGATGTGTTGTGGGACTTGCGCGCGGCAAGCGGCGCGGCGGCGGCGTCTTAGGCCAAAACCTGGCAACCCGCCAACAAGAAGTAGGACAAACGGACAGGCCACGCCGCGCCGATGATCTATTAGAATCGCCGGGTGAACAATGATCCGTCCCCCACCACTTTGTCGCCAGCGGACTACGAACTGCTGGCCGACTTCCGATACGCACTGCGCACCTTCGCCGCTTTCAGCGAGGGCGCGGCGGCCGAGTTCGATCTAACGCCCCAACAGCATCAGACCCTGCTGGCGATCAAAGGCACGCGCAAGCATCCGCCGGGCCGGCGCGGCCTGTATGTGGGCGAAATTGCCGAACGCCTGCTGATCCGTCCCCACACCGCGGCCGAGCTGGTCGGCCGCCTGGCCCGCCTTGAACTCGTCAGCCGCGAGGACGACGCCGAAGACGGCCGCCGCGTTGAGGTCGTGCTGACCCCAAAAGCCGAACGCGTGCTGGAAGGCCTGTCGGCCTCGCATCTGGAAGAATTGCGCGCCATGCGCCCGCTGCTGGGCCGCTTGCTGGCCCGCATTGACGGCGACGCCGCCTGACGCCTGGGCCCGTCCTCCGATAGCTGGCCGTCAGCTGCCGCGTGATAAATTGTCGTCCCGCGACATATTTCAAGCACGCGAGGAGACCGTTTTGGGTGTGGCAATGAAGCGCTGGCTGAGCTCGTTCGCGCCAGCGCCGGTAGGCGTCAATGGGCGCGAAAAGCTCTTTGGCGTATTGGGTGCGCTGGTCGGATTGTTCTGCACGGAATGGGTCGGCCGCCATGCGCTGGGCGGCGCAAACCCCTGGTTTATCGCGCCGATGGGCGCGTCTGCCGTGCTGCTGTTCGCCGCCCCCGCCAGTCCCTTGGCCCAGCCCTGGTCCATCATGGCGGGCAATCTGGTGTCAGCGCTGGTTGGCGTGTTCTGCGCACAGATGATTCCCGAACCGGGTGTGGCGGCTGCTGCGGCGGCGGCCCTGGCCATCGGCGCCATGTTCAGCCTGCGCTGCCTGCACCCGCCTGGCGGCGCGGTGGCGTTGACGGCGGTGCTAGGCGGCCCATCCGTGGCCAGCCTGGGTTACGGCTTCGCGCTGTGGCCCGTGGGGCTGAACTCCCTGATCCTGCTGTGCATTGCCGTGGCGTTCAACGGCGCGCTGCGCCGCAACTATCCGCGCCGCCACGCCGACCCCGCGCCCGGCCACCACACGCGCGACGCCGCCCCCAGCGCCCGCCTGGGCTTCAGCCGCGCCGACCTGGACGAGGCCCTGGCCCAACGCGGCGAACTATTGGACATCAGCAAGGAAGACCTGGAAGACATCGTGCTGGCTGCCGAACTGCGCGCCAGCCTGCGGCGTTTTGGTGACGTGACCTGCGCGGACATCATGTCGCGCGATGTCGTCACCGTACACGAGCAAGACCCGCTGGATTACGCCATCCGCCTGTTCGACAAGCACCGCCTGCAAGCGCTGCCCGTGCTGGATGCCGCGGGTCGGTACGCCGGCATGGTGGCCCAGGGCGATGTGCTGGCGCGCAAAGGCCGGCTGGCGGCCAAGACGCTGGATGGCGCCCCCGCGCCCGACCTGCTGGTGGCCGACTGCATGCGCAGCGAAGTCCCCTTCGCCACGCCGGGCCTGCCCGTGATCGAGCTGGCGCGGCCCATGTCGGACAGCTTGCACTGCGTGCCAGTGCTGGACGCGGCACGCGGCTTGCAGGGCCTGGTCACGCAGTCGGATCTGGTGGCGGCGCTTTACCAGATGGCGGTGTCGGCAAGTTCGCAGTCCGGCGCCGACACGGACGCCAACAAAGATGCCAACCCACGCACCCAGCCGCACCCCACCCGGCGTGCCGCCTGATTCCTCCGTAGCCCTACGGATTCCGGTCCGCGGCGGCCGCAAGGCATAATTTCACGCGTGAATCCCTTATCGCGCCCCCGCGCCCTCCTCTGCTGGCTGGCCCTGTTCTGCCTGGGCGCCGCCTGGATCGCCCGTCAGGAATACGTCGACCAGTACGACCGTTTCTTCCAGAGCACCAGCGTGGCCCAACGCATGCTGAGCCAGAAGACCGTGCAGCATGAAGCCGTGCTGGCCACGCTGGCGGCGCTGTCGCACCCGCCCACCCCCGAACGCCTGTACCCCAGCTTGCATCCCGCGATGCCGCAGTTGCAGGGGCTGGGCTATCTGGCCGATGGCGCGTGGGCAGGCAGCCTGGCCCAGCCGCTGGGCCTGTCCGCCGCGCTGGAACGCGCCCGCCAACTGGGCCGGCCGGTGACGCTGCCCGTGGACGCCGCGCACTACTGGCTGATCGCGCCGTCCAGCTGGAGCCTGCTGGTGGACGCCCGCCAACTGGTCCCCGCCGCCGACTTTCCGCCGGGGCTGGCCAACCTGACGCTGACCGTGGATCAAACCCCGTTGACGCTGTTGGACAAGCAGCCTGCCGACGCTTTTGGCCTGACGATGACGCTGCAAAAGCCGCTGGGTGCGGCCAGCCAGCCCTTCCCGATGCGCAGCACGCGCACGCTAACGCCTGGCTTCTGGCCATGGACCGCGTGGCTGCTGTGGGCCGTGGCCAGCGCCTTGCTGGTGGCGGGCGCCGCCGCCTGGCAGCGGTCGCACGCCGACGCGCGCCGGCAACAGGAACAAGTGCGCCTGGCCGCCATGGCGCGCCTGAGCACGCTAGGCGAAATGGCGGCGGGCATCGCACATGAATTGAACCAGCCGCTGACCGCCATCCTGGCGCATACGCGCGCCGCCGAACGCCTGCTGGACGACGAGGAAGAACGCCCCGCCGTGCGCCATGCCCTCTTGGCCAGCGCCGAACAGGCCAAGCGCGCCGCCGACATCATCAGCCGCATGCGCGCACTCGTCCAACCCAGCTCGCCCGCCCGCCGGGAAGCGCTGGACCCGGATGCGCTGGTGGCATCGCTGCGCTTTCTGCGCGAACCGGAACTGGCCCGTCAGGGCATCCGCCTGAGCTGGCACAACACCAGCCCCGGCGCGCGTCCGCTGGGCGACCGTGTGGCGCTGGAGCAGATTTTGCACAACCTGGTGCAGAACGCCGCTGACGCGCTGGCGGCCAGCGACGGCCCGCGTCACATCCGGCTGGAAGGCCACGCGCAAGGCGGCGACTATCTGTTCACCGTCACCGACACCGGCCCCGGCATCCCGCCCGACGCGCTGCCCAAGCTGTTCGCGCCGTTCTACACCACGCGCCCGCACGGCATGGGCCTGGGGCTGGCGCTGTGCGAGACGCTGGCCGGCTCCATGGACGGCCGCATCGCCGTCCGCAACATCAGCCCATCGGGCGCCTGCTTTACCGTGAGCCTGCCGCGCTCGGGAGCCCCCGCATGACCGCTCAAGATCCCCGAACGCTGGAACATTCGCCCCTGGTGTATCTGGTGGATGACGACGACGCCGTGCGCGACGGCCTTGCCCTGCTGCTGCGTAGCGTGGGGTTGCGCAGCGCGGGCTTTGGCGACCCGCTGGCCTTTCTGGCGCAGCTGACGCCCAGCGCCATCGGCTGCGTCGTGCTCGACATCCGCATGCCCGGCATCAGCGGGCTGGACGTGCTGACCCGTCTGGCCGATCAATCCGACCTGCCTGTCGTCATGCTGACCGGCCATGCCAACGTGGACCTGTGCCGCCGCGCCTTCAAGGGCGGCGCCATGGAATTCCTGCAAAAGCCGGTGGACGACGATGTGTTCCTGGACGCCGTGCAAGCGGCCGTACGCACCCACATCGCCAGCCGCGAACGGCTGGCCGTGACGCAGGCCGCCACCGAGCGGCTGGCGCGTTTATCCGGCCGTGAACACGAGGTGCTGGAACGCATTGTGCAAGGCATGAGCAACAAGGAAATCGCGCGCGAATTTGATTTATCGCCGCGCACAGTGGAAACGTATCGGGCGAATGTCTTTGCGAAGCTGGAAGCGGATTCCCTGGCGCAATTGATCCGCCAGTACGCGACGTTGCTGGATTAGGTCGCCTCTGTATTAGGTCGCCTTCGTATTAGGTCGCCTTCGTATTAGGTCGCCTCCGTATTAGGTCGCCTCCGTATCCCTACGGAGGTTTGGGCGTAATCGGGCGTATACCGCCCGCGGCGCGTTTTGGCCACACTGACTGCTCCTACCGAACCCCTTCAAAAACTAGGATGCAGACCATGAACCGGATCACGCTCGCCACCCTGATGTCTACGCTGGCGTTTGCCGGCGCCGCCAACGCCGCCGTGCTGAACGAAAGCAATCTGTCGATGGCTGACGCGCAAAAGCTCGCCACCGCCACCGTCGCCGCCTGCCAGGCCAAGGGCTACAACGTCAGCGCGTCCGTCGTTGACCGCGCCGGTCTGCTCAAGGCCTTTGCCCGCGCCGACAACGCCGGCCCGCACACCATCGAAGCCAGCCGCGCCAAGGCCTTCACCGCCGTGTCCGCCAAGACCCCGACGCTTGGCATGATGGAGAACGCGCAAAAGAATCCGGGCGCGGCCAACCTGACCGACATCCCGGGCTTCCTGCTGCTGGGCGGCGGCGTGCCGGTCAAGGCCGGCGCCAATGTCATCGGCGCGATCGGCGTGGCCGGCGCCCCGGGCGGCAACCTGGACGCCCAGTGCGCCGACACGGTGCTGGAAGAGAACGCCGCCCTGTTCAAGTAAGACGCGGTTGGGGGCTGGCGGCGGCGGGGGCTCTCACCACCCGCAGCGCCGCCCAGATCCCCGCAAAGCAGGCGGCGCCAAACACCCAGCCCGACAACGCGCCGGCCATCACGCCGGACAGCAGCGTGCCCACGGTGCACCCCAGCGCCGTCATGCCCCCCCAGCCCATCAAGACGCCGCCCGCGAAGTTACGCAGCACGTCTTTCAGCGAGGGCAGCCGCGGCCGGAATGCGCCCGCCGCCAAGGCCGCCGCCCACGCGCCCGCCACCAACGCCAGCACGAACGCACCGTTGTTCGACAGCAGCACGTGCTTGACCGCCGTGGCGCACCCCGCAAACGTATCCAGGCCTTCGAGCCGATCGGGCAATCCGCCCGCACGCTGAGCCAGCGTGCGCGCCACGCTGCCAAGTTCCGCTGTCACGCCCAGCGGCGCAATCCGCAAGTACGCCATCACCCCGATTGCCCCGACCAGAATGCCCCCCACCGCAGGCGGCCAGCGCTCGTGCAAGACCGCATACCAGGGCGATACCGCCCGCTGTGGCAACGCCGTCTGCGCGCCGCCACGACGAACCACCGCCCACGCCAGCGCCAGCAGCACCGCGCCCTGCAACAGCACCGTGCCGCCATACCCCAATTGCTGCGGCAGCCAGACGACAGGCGCCTGCTGAATCACCGCCAGGTACAGCGCGTTCCACGTTGCAAAGCCCAGCACAAAACCCACGCCCGCGCCCAACAGCGCAAAGGGCGAGGCCAGCGCCCCTTCGCCCAGCCGGTAGAAATGCGCGCTGATGCACGAGCCCGACACCCGCATGCCAATCCCGAAGACGAACGCGCCCGCCACCAGCGCCACGCTGACCGGCCCGATGTGCGCGCCGGGCGGCAGGCGGTCTGCCGACGGAATCGGCAGAAACGCGCCGAACACCGCGTGATACCCCAGCATGCCCACGCCCAGCGCCAGCAACACGGCGAACATGCCGGCGGTTTCCTTCTTGTCGATGAAGTCGCGGGCAATGCAGTAGAAACAGAAGCGCGTGCGTTGCAGCACGATGCCAAACACCGCCCCCAGCAGCACAGACAAGGCCAGGCTGCGCCCGCCATCCGGCAAGGGCGCCAGCAGCCACGCCGCCGCAACAACGGCCGCCAGCACGGCGGCGGCCGACCCATAGCGCAACGTCGTCACGTCAGGTCTTGCCCCACACGGTGCCGGCGGGGTTCGTGATGGGCGAGCCGACGCTGTTGCCGTATTCCGTCCACGAGCCGTCGTAGTTGCGCACGTCATAGCCCAGCAGTTTCTTCAGCGCAAACCACGAATGGCTCGACCGTTCGCCAATGCGGCAATACGTGATGATGGGCTGGCTGCCGTCCACGCCGGCCGCCTGGTAGATGGCCTTGAGTTCGTCTGCCGACTTGAAGGTACCGTCATCCGCCACCAGCTTGCTCCACGTGACGTTGACCGCGCCCGGCACGTGGCCCGCGCGTACGGCCAGTTCCGGCACACCATTGGGCGCGAAGATCTTGCCGTTGTATTCATCCGCCGACCGGATATCGACCAGCACGCCCTGCTTTTCCTTGCGCGCCACGGCCAGCACGTCTTGCAGATGCGCGCGCAGCGCCGCGTTAGGCGTCTTGATCTGCGCCGTGCCAGCCGGCTGAATCTTCGCGGTATTGGCCAGCGGCCGCCCTTCGGCTTCCCACTTCTTGCGGCCGCCATCCAGAATCTTCACGTTGTCGATGCCGTAGATATCAAAAATCCACGCGCCCCAGGCTGCGAACCAATTGTTGTTGTCGCCGTACAGCACGGTCGTGGTGTCGGCATTGATGCCGGAGCGCGCCAGCAGCGCCTGGAATTGCTTGGGCGGTGCGATATCGCGGTTCACGGTATCGACCAGATCGGTGTGCCAGTTCACATTGGCCGCGCCCGGGATGTGGCCGCGTTCGAACAGGCCCGGGTTCACGCTGACCTCTACGACGCGCACCTTGGGATCGTTCAAGTTCTTTTCCAGCCACTCTGTCGTGACCAGAAATTTGGCGTGTTGCGCCGCCGCCGGCACGGCGGCAAAGGTGGCCAGCACGGCGACCGCGCCGGCGAGCATCTTGCGTAGGGACATCGGATTCTCCTGTTTGCGGCGGCTGATGCGCCGTTCAAACCGGACAATATCGGCTTGCCTGCCTGGCACGAACGACATTGTTTTCATATTCTGATTACTCGTTCAGAGTGTTGTCAGCAATGAAAACGCTGCATGTTTTCGCGCGGCACGCTAGGCTTACGCCGCTCACGTCCTATTCTGTCCCCCACCCACATGCCCCTGCCCCCGCGCCCCGCTCTGCTGGATGAAACGTTGCGCATCGTCGCGCGCCGCTATCGCGTGCCGCCCACACCCGCCGTCACCCCGGATGCGCAGAACGGGCATAGCGCCACCGCGCTGGCGTTGGCGATCGACCAGGCGCGGCAAGCGCTGGCCCACGGCGACACGCCCCACCCTGAAATTGAACGCGCCTTCATTGACGCCTTGGCGCAACTGATCCGCGGCGCCATGCGTGAAGGCCAGGGCGACCCCGCCATCCAGGCCATGGAACTGCGCCATCGCGTGGCGCCCGTGCGCGAGTACGCATCGCTTAGCGCAGGCGCCGACGCGGACCGCCGCGAAATCCTGGCCGCCGCCAATGCCATCGCACACCCCGCCAAACTCGCGCGCATGCCACGCGGCTTGCAGGCGGACGCCTTGGCCGACGTGCAGGCGGCCGCATCCTCCGGGTCATGGACGGTGTTGGCGGATGCCGTGCAACAGCTGCGCGACATGCCCGAAACGATGGGCGACGATGCGCTCGCCCGGGGCTGCGCCCGCCTGCTGGATAGCGCTGCCCTGACCCGCCTGCAACGGCTGGACGCGCTGGCGGCGGACGCGCGGGTGCGCCATTACCAATCACTGTGGGATCGCAACGGCCCGCGGCCGGGCAGCGCGACAGCGTTACGGCAGGGTACCGACGCCCAACAACGCGGCGCGGCCGTCGAGGCGTTGGCGGCGCAAGCGCTGGAAGTCTTGGCGCAGCGCCTGAATGCAAGCGAGACCCACGCCACGAACGCACGCGCCATCGACGAGGGTGCCATCGACGAGGGTGCCATCGATGAGCGTGCCCCTGATGAGCATGCCCCTGATGAGCATGCCACTGATGAGCATGCCACTGATGAGCGCGCCGCCGACGAACGCGCCGCCAACGTCACCGCGCCCTATCGCGTGGTGACGTCGATGCGCGTGCCGCCTTCGCTACCCGCCAGCGCCGATCGCGCGAAAAGCGAATGGGACGCCGCATTGTTGCGCCAGTCCGACGCGATCGATGCCGCGACTGCCACGCCCGCTTGGGATCTCTGCCTGCTGGTCGAAGCCAAAGCCTCCGTTGACGCCGCCAGCACGGACTTGCCCCGATTGTTGCGCGGCCTGCAACTGCTGGCGCATGCGGACAGCAACACCACGTACCCGTTCAAGACGCAGCAAGGCATCGTGCCGCTACGCGGCGAGTCCTTGCGCGCGTTGCCGGCAGACGGGCCTGGCTTGGCGGACACGGTCCTGTACTGCTGCGACGCGCCGGCCGACTCCTCGCCCCGCCTGCTCAATGCCGCCAGCCGCATGCAATTGTTGTCTGCCCCTGCCAGCATCGCGTTCGCCAGCCAGCTCGCCCAAGGGCTGCCCGCGGACATCGAAACGCTGCACCCCGTCTGGCATTCGTTACTGACCTCTCCGCAATGGGCAGGCGTGCTCAATCAGTACCCGCAGCTGCACCAGGTTCGTGCATTAATGGTGCACACCGACGACCTGTTGGACGCCGCGCACACCGCACACCTGTAACACGCCGCTGTCAAGTTTTCCACGTAAAATCCCGCAGCCGACGCCTGTATCGGCGCACTGCCTATACCCGCCGGGATGCACGTCGATCTCTTCACCCTTTATCTCCTTGTCATCGGTACGCTGCTTGCCAGCGCTGGGATGACCTACTGGGAACACCGGACCCACTCCACACGCAGCAAGGCGTTAGGGATGTTCGCCGCAGGCTTCGCCACGCTTGCCGCCGGTTGCACCGTCGTGCTGCTGCGCGGCTACCTGCCCGCGTCGATCGGGCCGGGTCTTAGCAACCTCATCATTCTTAGCGGTTATCTGCTCGTGCTGCACGGCGTGGCGTCGTTCAATGGGCGGCAGTACCGCGCGGCGTCCATCGGATTGCTGATCGTGATGGCCGTCCTGTGGGCGGTTGCCGGCGCGCAGTGGCGAGGCGTGATGTGGGCCTATGTCAGCGCGGCGCCCATTGCCGCCATCGCGGCGATGACCGCGTGGGAAATGTGGCGATGCGCGCCAATGAAGGCGTTGTCGTCGCGCTATTTCGTCATCGTCGTCACCGTCATCCACGCGCTGTTCTACGCCTTTCGCGCGTTCATCCTGCCTTGGCTGGTTGCCACGTACGGCCCGGACGCACAGGTAATGGCCAGCAACATCACCATGTACGAAGGCGTGCTGTATTCGGTGCTACTGCCCATGGCGCTGCTCAAGCTTGTTCGTGAAGAAGCGCATGGGCAGCTGCTGCACGAATCGCAAACGGATTATCTGACACGCTTGGGCAACCGCCGCTGGTTTTTCGAGGAAGGCGCGCGCCTCATCCGCGACAGCGCCGGCCGCGCGCCCATCGCCGTGCTGGCCTTTGACCTGGACCACTTCAAATCCATCAACGACCGCCACGGCCACGAGACGGGCGACAAAGTTCTAAGGGCCTTCGCTGACATCGCCCAACGGGTCGCAGGCCCCGGCGTCATGCTGGCCCGGCTGGGCGGCGAAGAGTTCGCCGCGCTGCTGACGGGCGACCCCGCACGCCGCGCGCAAGCGTTGGGCGAAACGATGGCGGCACACTTTGCCGCCACGCTTGCCGAACACATCCACCGAGGCGACGTGCAGGCCACGGTCAGTATCGGTCTGGCAAAATTCGAACAAGACGCGCCGCCATTAAGCGAAGCGCTGGCCGCTGCCGACCGCGCCTTGTATCGCGCCAAGTCCCTGGGCGGAAACCGGCTGGAACTCGCGTAGCGGGCACACCTGACCGCCACACTTAACCGCCACACGTAGCGGGCACACTGAGCGGGCACACTGAGCGGGCACACTGAGCGGGCACACTCAGGCGGCAAACTCAGGCGGCAAACTCAGCCGGCATCAGCCGGCCCACACCTGGCTGATGCCGGCTGAGTGTGCCAGGATGCAGTCACTCCGCTTCGTTGATGATGTTGTCCAACGCGCGCACCTCATCCTCAGGCAGCACCAGATCCCCCGCCGTCAGGTTTTCGCGCAGATGCGCAACCGATGAAGTTCCCGGAATGACCAGGATGTTCGGCGACCGCTGAAGCAGCCATGCAATCGCCACCTGCATCGGCGTGGCGTTCACGCGCTGCGCAACCACGGTCAGCGTGGCCGATTGCAGCGGGCTGAAGCCACCCAGCGGAAAGTACGGCACATAGGCGATGCCGTCCTGCGCCAGCGCGTCGATCAGTGCATCATCGTCGCGGTGCGCCAGGTTGTACTGGTTCTGCACGCAAACGATGTCGCAGATGCCTCGGCCTTCCTGCACCTGGGCGGCCGTCACATTGCTCAACCCGATGTGGCGCACCAAGCCGCGCTGCTGCAACGCCCGCAACGCCGACAGCGGTTCGGCAATCGAGCCTTCTTCCGGCCCGTGCACGCCGAACATGATGCGCAGGTTCACGACATCCAGCACGTCCAGCCCCAGATTGCGCAAGTTGTCTTCCACCGCGCGCGTCAGTTCGTCGGCCTTGTCGGCACGAATCCATGACGCATCCTCGCCGCGCCGCGCCCCAATCTTTGTGACCAGCACCAGGTCATCGGGATACGGCGACAACGCTTCGCGGATCAGCTGGTTCGTGATGTGCGGGCCGTAGAAATCGCTGGTGTCGATATGGTTCACACCACTGGCCACGGCCTCACGCAGTACCGTCAGCGCCGCATCGCGGTTGCGCGGCGGGCCGAACACGCCGGGGCCGGCCAACTGCATCGCGCCGTAACCCAGGCGTTTGACCCGCTTGGTACCCAGGGCATAGGTGGCTTCGTTCGATGTGGGCTGCATGTCGGATCTCCTGAAGGAAACGGAAAGCGTAAACCTTTTCGTCGCCTTGGATAATCAGGCAGATTTCGTTGCCCCGGGGCAGCGGCGCCCAGCCTTCCTACGGCTGATGCCGATGCCCGGGGCGCGCATACCCAGCCGCCCTACTTCACTGGAATCAAGCTGATGTCCTGGCTGCCATCGCGTTCCAATTGCGCCACCAGCCCCAGCTCCCAGTCCAGGTATTCCCGAAAGCCGTCATCCCGCGCCGCCAGATCATCAAACAGATACGGGCTGATGCTCTGATCGTCGTCACCCGTCAAGACCCCCGCTGCGCCCGTGGCCAGCGGCAGGCCCTCTGCCTTCCAGGCGCGCGTGCCGCCCAGCAGATATTGCACCGGCCGCTTGCTGCGCCAAGCCAGTTCGGCCGCCACCACGCTGGCCAATACGCCATCGGACGACGTCAGCACAATCACGCGCGGATCATCCGGCGACAGGAATTCCGCCAGCCGATCCGGCGCCGCAAAACGCGTGCCGGGCACATGCCCGCGTTCATACGCCACGCGCGATTCCACATCAAACACAATGGCCTCGTCCGCGTTCAACGCCGCATGCAGCGCCTGCGCACGCACGCCTGCCGCATCCGGACGATGACGCAATACGCGGCGCGGCTCAACACCGCTTTGCAACGGCGCCAACGCGGGGGGCTGATACAGATAGACCTCGACCGCGCCCAACTGCGCGAGCCATGCGCCCGTCGTCAACGCGCGCACGCCATCCCAATCCGCCAGCACCACGCGCGCGCGGCGCGTGGCCAGATACTCGTCAGTGGCTTGCACCAACTGCCCGCCCGGCGCCCAACGCCATCCTTCCAGGTGACCGGTCTCGTACTCTTCACGCGTACGCACGTCGAACTTGAACAAGGTGCGCGTCGCGTGCTCGGCTTCAAAGGCGTGCAGCGTCGCGGTGTCGATATACCCAATGCCTGCCCGCTGCGCCACATCGCGCGCTTGTTCCCGCGCGGCCGCCAATGCCGGCGCGCCCGGTTCCGGCAGCGCGGCGTGCCGGCCATAGGCAAGCTCCCGGCCCGACAGCAACCATTCCATCGTGCCGTTGCGCAAGGACGCCACGCGGTTCGGAATGCCCGCATCAATCAGCGTCTGCGCGCCCACAATGCTGCGCGTGCGGCCGGCGCAGTTCACCACCACAAACGTCTTCGGGTCAGGCGCCAGTTCGCGGATGCGATAAACCAGCTCCGCGCCCGGCAGGCTATGCGAGAACGGCAACGTGAAATTGTGGAATTCCTCCGGCGTGCGGCTGTCCACCACCACGATGTCGTCGCCGCGCGCCACGCGTTCGTGCAGTTCCTCCACATCAATCCACGGCGTGTGCTTCTCGTGCTCGATCACTTCCCCAAACGCCTTGCTTGGCACGTTGGTGCCCGAGAACAGTTCCAGCCCCGCACGCTCCCAGCCATCCGTGCCGCCTTCCAGCACGGACACGTCCGTCCACCCCAGCCGCGTCAGCTTGGCCGCAGCCTGATGGGCCTGCGATTCGTCGTCGTCCACCAGCACGATGCGCGTGTCGCGTCTTGGCACCAACCGGTCGGCCAGTACTTCCAGACGCCACAGCGGCGCAGGCACCGCCACCAGCAAATGGCGGCGCGCGTAGCGGCCCGCCTCGCGCACGTCCAGCACGGCGATTTCGGCGTCGCCCCGCAGTTCCTCTTGCAAGGCCTGGGCAGACACGCGCGCATGGTAGATGGCGGCAGGCGGCGAGAACGTGCGATACGTGCCGCCCTCGGTGCTTTCGAACACCACGCGGCCATGCAGCCGGTCCAGCGCCAAGCCGTAGAAATGCAGATGCGCGCCGGGTTCGTCGCCCACCAATTCAATGGTGTGCACGTCGTCCGACCCCAACACGATGGAGTTGCCCGGCCCCACGTCCACGCGGCGCACGGGAGTCAGCGCATCGCGCAATGGGTCTGCGGTGCCCGCACGCGCATACACCTCGTTGCGCTCGTTGCCACGCACGCCCGCAATGATGGCCCAGGTCGTGTGATCATGCGGCGGCTGCGCCTTGCCCGGTTCACCGAGCGACAGGTAGAGCGCGTAGCCGCCGTCGACATCTTCGGCCAACCGATAAATGGATGTGGGGCGACCCGGCACCGCGGCAAACGCGTCTGCGGGAAAGAGGTCGCGCCGCTGGCCCAAGGCCTCCAACAGCGCCGCCACCCGCGCCAGCTGTTCCGGCGTAGCGTGCGCAGATTTTGGAACAAGTTCGCGCACCTGCGCGATGAACGCGCGAACCGCTTCTGCGCGTGCGGTATGCGTGCTGTGGGCCGGCGCGGCCGCGGGGGAAGAAGTGCTCATGAGATGACCTGAACGTCCGGATTGAAGAGACCTTCAGGCTACGTGCGCGCTGGGCGGCGGACAACGTAGAAATGCGTCTATGGATATGCGCGCAATGGCGGATTTGGGGTGCAGAGCGGCGGATTCTGCCAGGGCGGCCGCAATATCAGACTCCTTCTATAGACGGCGCTGTCGACGATTGCCGAAGATCGTCGCTCAAATGGACATAGTCGGGGGGCCGCCGGTGTATCCGCAAGCGAAGCGCTATCGTTTCACGTTCACGCCCGTCAACGGTGCGGCATTTGATGTCATCGAGTTCACGCTGGACGAGGCGCTGTCTGAGACCTATCGGCTAAGCGTCGACCTTTCCAGCTTCGATTCGGCGGTGGACTTTGGTTTGCTGTTGGATCAAGCCGCCCTGTTCACRATCTGGCGCGGYGAYSWGGCSGTGCGCCATGTGCATGGCATCGTCACCGAGTTCGAACAAGCGGGAACCGGCTTTCGCCGCACGCGCTATCGGGCAGTGCTTGAACCCTCACTTTCCAGGGCAGCGCTTTGTTCCGACTGGCGCATCTACCAGCAGCTGTCCGTGCCGGAGATCATGGCGGATGTCCTCAAACGCCAGCGCATTACGGACTACGAACAGGTCACCACGAACGAGCATCTGCCACGCGAATACTGCGTGCAGGCGGGTGATACCGATCTGGAGTTTCTGAACCGGCTTGCCGCCGAAGAAGGCTATTTCTACCGCTACGAACATACCGAGAAAAGCCATCGCTTGATTCACGGCGACCGCATCTACATTCATGGCGAGATTGCGGGCGGCCCGGTTCTGTACAACCCCATGCCGGGCGGCGATCAACCCGAGCCCGCGCTGCATCGCTTCACCTACGCCGAACGCGTGCGCACCGCGGTCCAAACGCAGCGCGACTACACCTACACGCATCCACGCTACAGCCAGGAACATTCTCCGGTCGCCACGGACTTGGCAAATCAAGACCGCCGCTACGAACGCTATGACTATCCTGGCCGCTATAAACGGGATGAAGCGGGCAAACCCTTCACGCAAACCCGTTTGCTTGGCCGCCGCCGCGATGCACGCATCGCCATCGTCGAAGGCGACGACGCGCGGCTGATCCCCGGCGTGGCTTTCGACCTGACCGGCCACCCGCGCGAAGACTGGAACCAAGGCTGGCGCCCCGTACGCATGCGGCACCACGGCGTGCATCACGCGAGCCAGGAAGAAGATGGTTTTGGTGCGGAGCAAGGCACGCAGTATGGCTACACCGCCGAACTCGTCCCGGACAAAGTCGACTGGAAGCCCGAGCCCTGCCCTAAACCCCGCATTGACGGCCCGCAAATGGCCACCGTCGTCGGCCCGCCAAACGAAGAGATCTTTTGCGACGAGTGGGGCCGGGTCAAGGTGCAGTTTCCGTGGGACCGGCTGGG
>NZ_JBFTHD010000015.1:0-89921 GCF_056394065.1 Achromobacter sp. 10T422 | reverse complement strand
GTTGACGACCTGGCCTCGAAGGCGGACGTGTCCGGCTACAGCGCGGCCATCTACGGCGGCAAGTCGTTTGACGCRGGCGCGGGCAAGCTGAACCTGCTGGTYGGCACGTCCTACACCTGGCACGACGTCAACACGGAACGCTACGCGACGGTTGCTGGCGCATCGCAAAAGCTCACCGCCGACTACGGCGCCAGCACCACCCAGCTCTTCACCGAACTGGGCTATGCGATGCCCTTGTCCGATCGCACCACCCTGGAACCCTTCGCGGGCGTGGCGTGGAGCGATCTGCGCAGCCGCAGCTTCCAGGAGACGGGCGGTTCGGCAGCCTTGACCGGCCAGAGCAGCAGCGACAAGCAAACCAGCAGCACGCTGGGCGTACGCGCGCAAACGGACTTCACGCTGGCAGGCGCCGAAGGCCGYCTGCGCGGCACGCTGGGCTGGCGCCATGCGTTTGGCGACGTGTTGCCGCAGTCCACCATGGCGTTTGACGGCGGCCAGGCGTTCACCGTGGCGGGCGCGCCCATCGCGCGCAACGCGGCGGTGGCGGAGCTGGGCGCGGAAGTAGCCGTGTCGCGCAATGCGTCGCTGGGCTTGAACTACAGCGGCCAGTACGGCGGCGGCAACCGCGAACATGCGGGGTCGTTGAACGTGCGCTGGCGCTATTGAGGCCCGCTGCGATGTGAAGAAAGGGACGCCAATGGCGTCCCTTTTTTTGTTGTGCTGCCCCTACCGCTTGGCCGCCTGCAATACCTCGATGAAGGCGCGGTTGAACGCCGGGATGTCGTCCGGCTTGCGGCTGGAAACCAGAACGCCATCCACCACCACTTCCTGATCCACCCACTCGGCGCCGGCATTCTTCAGGTCGTCCTGCAAGGACGGCCAACTGGTCATCTTGCGGCCCTTGACCACGCCTGACGAAATCAGCAGCCATGCGCCGTGGCAGATCACCGCCACCGGCTTGCCGGCGTCGAACATCGCGCGCACCAACTCCTGCGCCTTGGGGTGCATGCGGATTTCATCGGCGTTGACCACGCCGCCGGGCAGCAGCAGCGCGTCGAACACCTCGGGTTCGGTGGCGGCCTGCAAAAACGTCAGGTCAACCGGAAAGCGGTCGCCCGGCTTGTCGTGATGCATCCCCAGAATCGGGTCGGTGCGCGCCGACACCAGCACGGTGCGCGCGCCTTCCGCCTGAAGGCTGTGGCGCGGCCCCGTTAATTCGACTTGTTCAAATCCGTCGACGGCCAGCATCGCGACGTTGAGATCGTTAAGTGTTCCCATGGTTGTTCCCTGTGTTGGTTGAGACCTGTGCGCAGGGCTTTCAGCAATCGCCATGCCACGGCCGGCAGACACCGCACGCTCAGGCACGCGGCTTGCTGTAGTACCCGAGCCCGTCACCACGGACCCTTCCCTTTCCCCCTCCACTCTTTAATCGTTGTGGTATTGCTCAACCGCCGAGACTGCCATGAACTCGCCCGAACTTCTCCCTCTACCGTCGACTGCGGTCGGCAACATCATCACCGTCCGCCTTGCGCCGCAAGTCACCGCGGCTGCGTCCGCCCCGACGCCGCAAGCGGCCAACGACAGCGTGCTGACGGATGTTCGCGTCGGCGCGATGCTGCCGCCGATCAGTGTCCCGGCCATCCCGATTTCCCTGCATCCGAAAGCCCCCCGCCCGTTGCGGGTACCGCCAGCCATTGCGCTGGCGGTTGCTTTCTGGATGCTGGGCAGCGCCATATTATTGACGCTGGCCCTGGCCTACCGTTTCGTTTCCTGACGGCGCGGCGACAGGGGTGACGTCATGCCGACGCCGCCCCTTTTTCCGCTGCACCGGCAACGCGAATCCGGTTATCCACATCCTGCACGCCCACGCACGCATCCGCGCAATCTTCGATGCGATGCTTGGTGCGGCGGTCACGCACGGTGCCTTCCAGCGTGACGCAGCCATCCGCCACGGCCACCGACACATCGCTCACATCCAGACCGCTGTGCGCCAGGTGTTCGCAGACGTTTTCGCGCACGCGTTCGTCGGTGCGCGTATAGCCTTTGGGGTCGGTGCGCCGCGAGCCGCGATCCCGCCATGCCGTCGGCCCGCGGTTGTAGCCACCACGCTCGGCGGTTTCAAAAGAGGCCTCGGGTTCATCCGCCCATTGCGGACGGTCGCCGTAGTAACCGCCTTCGTCGTCGCCATAAGAAGTGGGGCCGCTGTACGTCGGCTGGCGCGATCCGTACACCTGCTCGCGCTGGTAGGACGGGTCTTGACCGCTGAAACCGCCGTAGCTGCTTTGGCCGGGGTCGGCGCTGCGGCTGCGCACGCGGTCACGCGTTTCGCGCGTACCCGGTGCGCGGCTTGTGCCTTCGCCCTGGTAGCCGAATGAGGGCGCAGGGTCACGCCAGGGTTCCTGGTTGCCGGCGTGTTGCTGCCTGCGCGCATCCCAGGCGGGGTCACGCGGCGCTTGCCCGCCCTGCCGTCCCCGTTGCTGCGCCTGGCGGTAGGGGTCGCGGGCCTGCGGGGCGCTCGCGTCGTGGCCGACATTGCGGTTGAAATCATCCTCGTCGTCACGCCACGGATATCGTTGGTCACGGTTCATGTTCAGCCTCCTCAAAGTGGGTGTGCTGCCGCGCCTGCGCAGAGGTTCCGCGCGGGCGCGCTCAGCCATTCGCGCAGCAAGTGGTGTGCCGGACGGCCGGCGAAGACAACGCACGAACCCGGCGCTTCGGCTTTCACGCACCGTGCGTCCGGCAGTTCTTACAAGCCGGGTAAGAAGTACCGCGATGGGCTGCGGCTTCAGCGGGTTTTCCGGGGCTGATTCCACCCTTCCCGCAGCGCGCTGGCGAAGCCGCCCTCCACGCGCGAATAGGGACGTGCGCTGGTCGTGACCCGTGGCAGGCTCGTCCAGGCGATACGCGCGCCGCCTTCTTCCAGCTTGTCGACCAGCGCCTGGTCTTCGCTGCACGACAGCGCGGCGAAGCCGCCGATGCGCCGGTACGCGTTTGCCTCGATGCCCAGGTTGGCGCCGTGTACGTGGCGGTGTCCATCGCGGTCCTGGTAGTGCTGGGCAAAGCGTTTGCGCGCGGATGCCGCGTGAACACCATGCGCGGCCCAGCCCGACACGGCCACCGTGCCGCACACGACTTCCGCCTCCAGGGAAAGCTGGTCCACCAGCCAGCCGGCCGACACGCGGGTGTCTGCGTCGGTAAAGGCCAGCCACCGCGCGCCGGCGTCCAGCAGATGCTGCGCACCCAATGCGCGCGCCACGCCCACGTTGCGGGCCTGAATGCTCAGGCAATGGACGGGCCAGGCGGCAGATACGGTGGCGGTGCGGTCGCGGCAATGGTCCAGCACCACCACTATTTTCACCGGCTCCGCGCGCAGGCCGGGATGCTGCGCCGCCCGGGTGACGGCGCGCAAACAGGTGGCGATGGCCTTCTCTTCGTTGTGCGCGGGGATGCAGATTCCGATCATGGCTCGCTTCCTAGGATTGCCTGCGCCAAAGATCCAGGCGGAATGCGTCTTCGCGATGCTGCGCTTGAGCGGTGAGTCCGGGCAGCGCCGCCATCGTGTCATGGATGACTTCGGTGGATTGCACGCGGTCATTGAAGTCCGGGCGCCAGTGGCAGGCGATCAGCTCGCCGCCGCTGGCCAGCGACGAATCCACCGCATTCAGGAATTGGGTCAACGCCGCATCATCCAGGTAGTACGCCAGCTCAGACACCACGATCAGATCGAAACCGCCCGGCGGTATCGGTGGCCATTCCCAGGGCAAGTCCAAGGCCATGACGTCGACATGGCGGATGCCGTCGGCGGCCAGACGCGCGCGGCAACGGCCAATGGCCGCGCTGGCGACATCCACCGCGCACAGGCGCGCACAACGCGGCGCCAAACGGCGTGTCATCTCGCCGTTGCCGCAGCCCGGCTCGAACGCATGCAGATAGTTTTCGCGGCCCAGCGTGGCCAGCAACAGTTCGCGCTTGCGGCGTTCATACCAAGCGCTGGCCACATGCCAGGGGTCGGCATGCGCGCGGTACAGATGTTCGAAATGATGCGTGTCTATAGCGCCCATGGGGTCTCCTGCTTGAGGACGGCGGCGCCATGCGCCGCCTGATCACGTTCGGCATGGCTTTGCCGGATGAACACTGGCAGGTCGGCCATCACCTGCGCAAAGGCGGCGTTGCGGCAGAGCGGCCCCGCGCCCAGCGCGCGGCCCGCGCGTTCCACCACCTGCGCCGCGGCCGACTCCACGGCCAGACGAGCGCGGGCGCACGACAGCGCGCAAGCGTCGCGAGGATGCGCGTCGATATCGGCGGCGGCCTCGCGCAGCACCGCGCGCGCCTGAACCATGGCGACATCGATTGCGCCCAGATGCGCCAGCCGATGCGTATCCGCAGAACCGCCGGGTAGTGCGGTAAGCAGGGTATTTGCCACCCGGGTCATGCCGCCGTACCAACACGCCGCCACCCCCGCGCCGCCATGCAGAAAACCCGGGCGATGCACGTAAGCGCCGGGCGGGCCAATCAGTGTTGCCGACGCGTTGTCGAACACCACATCGACGCTGCCTGACGCCCGCATGCCCACCGCGTGCCAGCCTTGGTCCGTGATGGTGACGCCCGGCTGGTCCAGCGCCACCGCAGCCAGGCAAGGCTCGCCCGCCGGATTCCAGCCACTGACCAAGGCATGCGTCAACGCGCCCGCACCAGAGCACCACGCCTTGGTACCGCGCAACATCGCGGAACCGGCCGGCCCGGGCACGATGGCCAGCCGATGGCCGGGCGGTTCCGCGCACCACACGCCCCACAGGCGGGAGCCGGGCTCGCCCGCAGGCGCCGACAGTTCGGCCAGGATGGCGAGCGCGTCGGTATGCCCTTCGAAGAGTTTGGCCAGGCTGAGGTCCGCCGCCGCGACACACGCCAGCACCCGCCAGCGGCCCAGCGTGTCGCCCCCGCCCGGCAGCGGAAGCTGATCATGCCCGTGGTCCACCAGCGCGCGTAACCAAACGCCGGGGTCGACCGGCGCGTGCGCATCGGCCAGCAACTGGCTGATGGAATGCAACGGGGATTCCAACAGGGAGACAAAGCCGGGGCGGTCAGTCATGGCGGGCGGGTAGCGGGGTGAGGTGTGCCCCGATACAGCAAGCCTCGTGCCCGAGGCGGAACCGCTGCTGCACGCGGAAGGAATCAGGGCGAGCCGGGCGAATCGGGCGGGATGCGCCCCAACGGCACCGCGGCGCCCTCCACGCACGCCACCAGCCCCGCGCCTGGCTCCCAGCCCACCGCATGCCCGCCCGTGAAATCCGAGAAGGCCGGCAGCACCGTGATGCCCGGCCGCATCCAAAACGCCGGCCAACTGCGCGGCACACCGGGAATGCGCGTCTTGGGATGCACGTGACCCGCAATCACATGTCGGCCTTGCGAATCAGGCTGCGGCAGATGGCGAAACAGGAACGGGCCATCGGCTTGCGCCTCGCCCAATTCGCGCATGCCCAACGCCGCGCCATCCAACGCGCGGTCGTGATTGCCCGCCAGCACCGCCGCGTCCAGCGCCGCGTGCGCCTGCCGCCACTGCAACCATGCGTCACGCCAGGCGGCTTGCGACGCCGGGCCATGCAGCACGTCACCCACAATCCACAATTCGCGCGCCGCCGTCACCAAGACCAATGCCGCCAGACGCTGCAAGTCTTCCTGCGTCGCGCCGCGTGGCACGGCGATGCCCGCGCGGCGGAACACATGGCTTTTCCCCAGGTGCAAGTCCGCGATGATCAACCGCGAACGCGCGGGCCAGAACAGGGCGCGCTCGCCCAGCAACACGACGGCCTCACCCGCCAGCACGATGTTCAACGCACCCTCACGCGATTCGGGCATAGCGCTTTTCCAGTTGTTCGGCGGCGCGGCGCACGCGGGCCTGCCAGGTCTCGGTGCTGAGCTGGCCGCGCAGGCTTTCCGTCCACAGCGGAAACGACAACGGCGTCAACGCGCGCGGTTCCGTCAGCGCCAGCGTTCGCGCCTGGCAATCGCGCAACGCCGCCATCAGACGCGGCGCTTCCAGCTGCAATTCGAAAACCTCGCGCTCTGCCTGCGCCAGCAATAAGTGGTCGGGATCATAGCGGCGTAATACGTCGTAGAGCAGACCACTGGACGCTTGCACCTGCCGCAACGAACGCGCGGCGCGGCCCGGCAAGGACGGCGTCAACAGGCCGGCGACCCGTGCAATTTCGCGGAACTGGCGGCGCGCCAGTTCACCCAGGTTGACGCCATCACGCAAGTCATCCGCCATGTCATCCGGGCTGAGCAATTGCCGCAGCAAGGCGCCATCCAGCGCAGCGGGTTCGGCCAGCGTCAGCATCAGGCCGTAGTCATTGACGGTGTAGGAAAACGTGTTCGCCTGCCGCCTGCCCCAACGCAACGCCAGCATTGCCGCCATGCCCTCGTGCACCGCCCGGCCCGCGAATGGGAACAGGAAAAGATGCATGCCGCGCCGCGTGCCGATGCGTTCGGCCACCAGACGCCCGGGTTGCGGCAACGCGCTGGCCTGCTCCTGAATGCGCAGCAGCGGCTCGACGGCGCGCATTTCAGGGTGCGCGCCGGGCTCGGTATACAGGCTTTGCACTTCGCGCGCCAATTGCGTGGACAAGGGCATGCGCCCGCCCTGCCAGGTGGCAACCGGCCCATCGCCGCCCTTGGCCCGCCGAACGTAAGCCGTCATGCCTTCCAGCCTGACGAGTTCCAGCGTGCGGCCCGCGAACTGAAAGCGGTCGCCCGGACGCAGACGCGCCAGAAACCCCTCTTCCACCGACCCCAGGCTGCCGCCGCGCAAGTACTTCACCGACACCGCCCCATCGGCGGTGATGGTGCCAATGGACAAGCGATGGCGCAACGCAATGCGACGGTCATGCACGCGGTAGCAGCCGTCGTCATCGCGCACCACGCGATGAAAGTCGGGGTACTTGGCCAGCGCCCGGCCGCCTTGCACAATGAAGTCCAGCACGGCTTGCCACGTGGCCGCGTCCAGCCCGGCGTACGCGTGCGTGCCGCGCGCTTCCTGGTACAGCTCGTCCCGGTCGAATCCCCCGCCCAGCGCCAGCGTCACCGCATGTTGCGCCAGCACGTCCAGGCTGCCCTGCGGCGGCGTGCGCGATTCGATTTCCCCCCGCGCGATGGCCTGACGTGCGGCGGCATATTCAATCAGCTCCAACGCCTGCGCCGGCACGCAGATGACGTGGCCCGATTCCCCCGGCCGATGTTTGGCGCGCCCGGCGCGTTGCAGCAGGCGCGCGACACCTTTGGGGCTGCCAATCTGCAACACCTGATCCACGGCGGGAAAGTCCACGCCCAGATCCAGGCTGGACGTCGCCACCACGCAGCGGATGGCGCCATCGCGCAAGCCTTGCTCAGCCGCCGCACGCAGGCGGGGGTCCAGCGAGCCGTGGTGCAGCGCCAGCGTGGACAAGTCTTCCGGCCAGATGGATTCCAGCGCCCGATGCCATAACTCCGCCTGCGCGCGCGTGTTCGTAAACAGCAACGACGCGCGCACATCGAACAAGCGCTTGAACACGCGCGGCAACTGCGACAAGCCCAGATGCCCCGCCCACGGCAAGGTGGCGTTGCGCTCGGGCAGCAAGGTCGTGACGGTAATCTTGCGGGGCCGTGCGCCCGCCACCAGCGGGCTGTCCGGCGCGCGGGGCAGCAACACCGCACGCGCTTCTTCCAGGTTTCCCAAGGTGGCCGACAAGCCCCACGTGCGCGCGGCCGGAGACAAACGCGCCAGCCGCGCCAGGCACAGCTGCAACAGCACGCCGCGCTTATTGCCCAGCAGCTCGTGCCATTCATCGACGACGATGCAGCGCAACGCCCGAAAACGGCTGGACGCGTCCGCGTAGGACAGCAGCAGCGCCAGCGACTCGGGCGTGATCACCAGCACCTGCGCCTTGCCCTGCCGCGCCAGCCGTTTGTCGCGCGCGCTGGCGTCGCCGGTGCGCATGGCGACGGTCCAATCCAGGCCCAGTTCCGCTGACGTTTGCGCCAACGCGCGTGTGGTATCCGTCGCCAGTGCGCGCAACGGGGTTATCCACAGCACCTGCGGCCCGCTGCCCGCCGCAAGCGGTGCGGTGCTACCTTGCGCCAACGCTTCCAGCAAGGGTCCGCCAAACGCCGCAAGCGTTTTACCGCTGCCGGTGGGCGTGTGCAGCAGGCCCGATTCGCCGGCCAGATAGCGCCGCCAGGTCTCACGCTGAAACGCCGCAGGCTTCCAGCCGCGTGCGGCAAACCATGCGATCAGCGGCGCATCGTGGCCGCGCGGCCCGGCACTCATCGCGCCAACGCCTTCAGCGTGTCCAGCTGATCCGCTTGATCGGCCGGCTTGTCATGGCGCCAACGCAGAATGCGCGGAAAGCGCACGGCCACGCCGGACTTGTGGCGCTTGGACAGGTTGACGCCTTCAAAGCCCAGCTCAAAAACCTGCACAGGTTCCACCGACCGCACCGGGCCGAAACGCTCACGCGTGTGCGCACGCAGCCAGCGGTCCAGCTCCAGAATTTCCTTGTCATCCAAACCGGAATACGCCTTGGCGATGGGCACCAGCGCATCGCCCTGCCACAGTCCGAAGGTGTAATCGGTGTACAGCGTGCTGCGCCGGCCATGGCCCGACTGCGCATACAGCAGCACGGCGTCGATGGTGAGCGGGTCGATCTTCCATTTCCACCAATCCCCGCGCCGCCGGCCGCTTTGGTACACCGCGTTGCGGCGCTTCAGCATGAAGCCTTCAACGCCGCGCTCGCGGGATTCGTCGCGCAGCGCCCCGGCCTCGTCCCAGTTCGCCAGGTTCACAAGCGGCGACAGGCGCAGGCGCGGGTCAGGATGCCGCAGCAACAGGGCTTCTAATTGGCGGCGGCGTTCGGCCTGCGGCAGGTCGCGCAGATCAGTGCCGTTCAGCTCCAGCAAGTCGTACGCCAGCATGCGCACCGGCGCCTCGGCCAGCCATTTTGGCCCAGGCTTCAAGCGCTGAATGCGGGTCTGCAAGGCCGAGAACGGCATGGGCTCGGCGGTGTCGTCCTGCCAGGCCAGCAGCTCGCCATCCAGCACGCAATCCACATCCAGCGCAGCGGCGGCGGACTCCACTTCAGGAAAGCGGCCATCCAGCCGTTCCTCACCCCGCGACCACAACGCCACTTCACCGTGACGCCGGATCAACTGCGCGCGGATGCCGTCCCATTTCCATTCCACCAGCCAGTCGTCGATGGCCCCGAGCGCGGCGGGCGCACTTTCCAGCGGCGAGGCCAGAAAGAAAGGGTACGGCTGTTGACGGTCGCCCGGCAGTTCGTCGGCGCTAAGCAGATCGCGCAGGAACGCGGGGCTGGGCGCCCAGGCGCCCAGCATGCGCTGCGCGATGCGCGCAATCGGCACGCCCGACATTTCCGCCAGCGCCTGTTGCACCATGCGTTGCGACACGCCCACGCGTAGCGCACCCGTCAAGAGCTTGTTGAAGACCAGACGTTCGTCGAAAGGCAAGCCCAGCCAGGCATTGACGATGACATCGCGGCGCGCGGCCTCGTCGCGATTGGCGATGGGTACCAGCACCTCTTCAATCCAGTCGGCTAGCCCGCGTTCGGGCGCGGCTTGGGTGGGGTCGGGAATCAGCAACGCCAAAGTTTCCGCCAAGTCGCCCACCTGGTCGTAGCTGGCATCGACCAGCCACGGCGCGGTATCGGACGCGGTGGCTGCCCATGCGCGCATTTCACCGACCGCCGCAATCTTGCGGCGCGCGCTGGTGACCTTGCCCCCCGCCAGCAGATATAGCGCCCACACGGCGTCGCGCGGCGGCGCATCGCGGAAGTACGCCACCAGCGCCGCCCGCTTATCCAAGGTGGCCGTGCTGCGGTCCAGTTCCTGATACAACGCCGCGAATCGCTTCATGCTGGGGTCCGTCTCCCGGGGTGATGGTCAGCGCCGTCAGTCATCCTCGCCATACTGCGTGGCCAGCGTCTCGGCCGCCACGCCGCCTTCGTTCAACGTGCGTACCAGCGCGTCGGTATCGCCGTGCGTGGCAATCACGCGGCGCGCGCCGGTCTCGTGGATGGTGCGCAGCAGATCCGGCCAATCCGCGTGGTCAGACACCACAAAGCCACGGTCCATATTGCGACGGCGGCGGTTGCCGCGCAGCCGCATCCAGCCCGACGCAAAGCCGTGCTGCGCCTTGCGAAAGCGCCGCAGCCACGCGCTGCCGGCCGCCGATGGCGGCGCCAGGATCAGCTCCCCAGCAAACCCCGTGCCTGCCGCCGCCGACTTGCCGCCGTCTTCCATGACGAGCCGGGTGTCGGCCATGCCGATGCCTGCACGGCGGTACACGTCCACCCCGGCCGCAATGGCGCCGTGCAAAAACACAGGCCGGTCGATAACGGGCTTCAGCTCGGCCAACACGCGCTGCGCCTTGCCCAGCGCGTAGCAATACAAGATGGCGGCCTCGCCGCGCGCGGCGCAGTGGTCGCGCCATTGGACGATGTCACGCGCCACATCGGCGGCGCTGGGCCAGCGGTAGATCGGCAGGCCGAAGGTCGCCTCGGTGATGAAGGTGTCGCAGGGGACCACTTCGAAGGGGCTGCACGTGGGGTCGGGCTGCCGCTTGTAATCGCCAGACACGACCCAGACCTGGCCGTCTGCCTCGATGCGCACCTGCGCCGATCCCAACACATGGCCGGCCGGATGCAGCGACACCCGCGCGTCGCCCAGCACAAAGGCTTCGCCATACCCATGCACGCGATAGTCCTGGTCGCCCAGGCGCCATTGCAAAATGGGCAGCCCTTCGGCGCTGGTGTGATAGCAGCCCATGCCCACGCGGGCGTGGTCGCCGTGGCCGTGGGTCAGCACCGCCACGTCAACGGGGCGCCAGGGGTCGATATAGAACCGCCCGACGGGGCAATACAGCCCTTCCGGACGCAATTGCACGATGTCACGCATGGCTTGCTCCCGATGCACCGCAGCAAACGCCGCAGCCAGTGGAAAAAACGTTATACCGCGAAGCCGCCGAAACCTTCCGACGTGGAAATTAAAGTTCGGTTTCAGACGCCAAACGGGATAACAAGTAGCGTCGAAATCGCAACTTTCATGCCGAGCGGCCGCGCGCCATTCGGCCAGGCCACCGACAAAAGGATCTGAACGTGCCCGACCATCCGCCCGCCTCCGCCTCAGCGGACCCCCTGGCTTTTCTTGCCGGCGGCGGCCAGACCGGCGCGCTCATCCGCGCCCACGATTGGGCGGGGTCGGAGCTGGGTTCACCGGATGGCTGGCCGCTAAGTTTGAAGACGGCGCTTCGGATCATGCTGACCGCGCGCCAGCCTATTTGGATCGGGTGGGGGCCGGACCTGCTGTTCTTCTATAACGATCCTTATCTGTCCATCATCGGCGGCAGGCATCCGGCCGCCATGGCGCAACCCACGCGCCTTGTGTGGCATGAAATCTGGCCGTACATGGAACCGCTCTTGCAAACCGCCATGGCGGACGCGGAAGGCACTTACGAAGAGCGCAAGCTGCTCATCATGGAACGCAACGGGTATCCCGAGGAAACCTACTACACGTTTTCGTTCAGCCCCGTGCCGGGCGACGACGGCGTCACCCGCGGCATCATCTGCGTCAACAGCGACGAAACCCGCCGCGTCATCGCTGACCGCCAGCAGAACCTGCTGCGCGAATTGGCGATTGCCATGCCGCAGTCAGCCACGTGGCGCCAGGCCTGCGCGCTCAGCGCCCAGGCCTTTGCCGCCAACGCATACGACATCCCTTTCGCCATGCTCTACGCCGTGGACTCGGGCACCGGCACGGCCGAGCTGGTGGGCGCCTACGGCATCGAGCCCGACGGCCCCGGCGCGCCACAGACGCTGCCGCTGGACGGCGGCGCGTGGCCCTGCGGCGAGGCGCTACGCGCGGGCGCGCTGCTGCTGGTCGACGACCTGGCCGCTCAGGTCGGCGGGCAGCTTCCCAATACGGTATGGGACCGGCCCGCCGCCCAAGCGGTGCTGATCCCCATCCTGCCCTCCAGCGAAGGCGAACCCGCCTGCCTGCTGATCAGCGCGCTGAATCCGCTGCGTTTGTTCACGGACGATTACCGCGAATTCCTGACGCTCGCCGCGGCCCAGATCGGCGCGTCAATTCGCTACGCCCGCGCCTACGAACACGAACGCGCGCGGGCGCAGGCGCTGGCCGAAGTGGATCACGCCAAGACTGCATTCTTCTCAAACATCAGCCACGAATTCCGCACGCCGCTTACCTTGATGCTGGCGCCGCTGGAAGACATGCTGACCGACCCCGACATGCCGCCCCGCCTGCAAGGCGCGATGGAGATGGCGAACCGCAACGGCCAGCGCCTGCTCAAGCTCGTCAACACGCTGCTGGACTTCTCGCGCATCGAGGCGGGCCGCGTGAAGCTGGACCTGCGCGCCACCGAGATCTCTGCGTTCACCGCGGACTTGGCCTCGCTGTTTCAGTCATCGCTTGAAAAGGCCGGGCTGACGCTGGACGTAGACTGCCCGCCCCTGCCGCGCGCCGTCATGCTGGACCGCGATATGTGGGAAAAGGTGATCCTAAACCTGCTGTCCAACGCGTACAAATTCACGTATCGGGGCGGCGTGCGGATTGCGTCCAGCGTGTCGCCGGATGGCGAAACCGCCGTCGTGGAAATTTCCGATACGGGCATGGGCATTCCCGAAAGCGAATTGCCGCGTGTGTTCGACCGCTTTCATCAGGTGGAAGGCGTGCATGGCCGCAGCATCGAGGGCAGCGGCATCGGGCTGGCGCTGGTCCAGGAATTCATGCGCTTGCAAAACGGATCGGTCGCTGTCGCCAGCACACCGGGCGTCGGCACGACCTTCACGCTGCGCCTGCCGCTGGGGCCGGCGCTGGACATCGCAGCGGCATCAAGCGCCATCGCCCCTGGCGTGACGCACGCGCTGTCACGCACCTACATCGATGCGGCCGATTGGGACGCGCCGGCGCTGGACGACACGGCGCTCTCCCCAACACAAACCCAGACCCAGACCGATCACCTGGGCACGATTCTGGTTGTGGACGACAACGACGACATGCGCGCCTACATCTGCCGCGTGCTGCGTACCGCGCACTACCGTATCCACACCGCCAAGGATGGTGAAGCCGCGCTTGCCCACGTGCGCCAACACCGGCCCGACCTGGTGTTGTCCGACGTCATGATGCCGCGGCTGAACGGCTTCGGCCTGCTTGCCGCACTGCGCCAAGACGCCGCGCTGCGCACCATACCCGTGCTGCTGCTGTCCGCACGCGCGGGCGAAGAAGCCTCGGTCGAAGGCTTGCGCGCGGGCGCTGACGATTATCTGATCAAGCCCTTTTCGGCGCGCGAATTGCTGGCGCGCGTCAGCAGCAGCCTGCGCCTGAACGCGCTGCGCCAGGAAACGGAAAGGCGTCTGGCTGAAGAAGCCCGCACGCTTGAGCTGCGCGTGAATCAGGCCATCGCCGAGCGCGACCGCTTGTGGGAACACAGCGACGATCTCTTCGTCATTGCCGATAGCCAAGGGCGGATGCTGCGGCTGAACCCGTCCTGGACGCGGCGCCTGGGCCATCCCGACACGGCACTGGTGTTCCAGCGATACGACGCCCTGCTCCATCCTGACGACCTTGCCCAAGCGCAGGCGCAGTTTCATGCGCTGCGCGGGGGCACGCGCAGCCTGCGGGCCGAGCACCGGCTGCGCACGGCAGATGACGAATGGCGATGGATGGCGTGGATGTGGTCGTTCGACGCCGAGTCGGACAGCATTCACGGCGTGGGCCGCGACATCACCGCTGACAAGGTATCCGCACAAACACTGCACGAAACCGAAGAGGCGCTGCGCATGGCGCAGAAGATGGAAGCGCTGGGCAAACTTACCGGCGGTGTCGCGCATGATTTCAACAACCTATTGCAGGTGATTGGCGGCAACCTCCAGTTGCTTAACCGCAGTCTGGCCGGTGATGAACGCGCCCAGCAACGCACGCGCAACGCCATGGCCGGCGTTGAGCGGGGCGCGAAGCTGGCGTCTCAACTGCTGGCGTTTGGCAGGCGGCAGCCGCTGGCGCCCAAGGTCGTCAACCTGGGCCGCTTCCTGCGCGGCTTTGACGACATGCTGCGCCGCGTGGTGGGCGACGGCGTCGAAGTGGAAACTGTAATTTCGGGAGGGCTGTGGAACACGCTCGTCGACCCCTACCAAGTCGAGAACGCGCTGCTCAACCTGGCGATCAACGCGCGCGACGCCATGGAGGGGCACGGCAAGCTCACCATCGAGGCCGGCAACGCACAGCTGGATGACGACTACGCCGCGCGCCACGCCGAAGTGCGCGCCGGCCAGTACGTGATGCTGGCCGTCAGCGACACCGGCTGCGGCATGGACAAGGAACTGGTGCTGCGCGCGTTCGAACCCTTCTTCACCACCAAACCCGAAGGCCAAGGCACCGGGCTGGGCTTAAGCATGGTGTATGGCTTTGTCAGGCAGACGGGCGGCCACGTCAAGATCTATAGCGAACCCGGCATGGGCACGACGGTGCGCCTCTACCTGCCGCGTGCCAATCAGGCGGAAGACCAGATCACGGAATTGGATGCCAGCGACGCCGAAGGCGGCGATGAAACGGTGCTGGTGGTAGAAGACGATGAAGACGTGCGCACCACGGTCGTCGAGATGCTGACAGACCTGGGCTATCGCGTGCTGAAGGCCGCCGACGCGCAAAGCGCCATGTCCATCATCGAAAGCGGCGTCAACGTCGACCTGCTGTTCACCGACGTCGTCATGCCCGGCCCCTTGCGCAGCCGCGACGTTGCGCTGCGCGCCCGCGCGCGCCTGCCCCGGCTGGCCGTGCTGTTCACGTCCGGCTACGCCGACAACGCCATCGTCCACGGCGGACGGCTGGATGAAGGCATCGAGCTGCTGTCCAAGCCCTACACCGCCGCCACGCTGGCGCGCAAACTGCGCCAGGTGCTGCGCGCACGGCCGCAGGCTTCGGGTTTGCGTTCAGACACCGCCCTGCCCACCACCGCATTGGCAAAGCGCGTGCTGCTGGTGGAAGACATGGAGGCCGTGCGCCTGACCACCGAAGAAATCCTGGGCAGCCTCGGACATGAGGTGATACATGCCGCAACCGCTGCACAGGCAAGCGAACAGTTATTGCAGCACCATATCGACATCCTGCTGACGGACGTCGGGTTGCCAGATGGCTCCGGCATCGACCTTGCCGTCTGGGCGCGCACCCGCCAGCCAACGCTGGCCGTCGTGTTCTCGTCGGGGCGCGACGTGCTGGCCGACGCCAGTACCCGCGAGGGTTTGAACGGTGTGCATCAATTGCTCAAGCCCTACAGTCCGCAGCAGCTCGAACGCGTCTTCGCGATGCTGGTGCAACCTGCCGGCCATGCGGAGCGCGGGTAATGCGTCATCCCTTTCCAAGGAGTCTGCATGCGAACCAAACACATCCTGACCCTCGTCGTACTTGTCGTCGCCGTATCGCTTGCGCTGTCGCTGGTGCCTTGGTAGCGGCAACCTGCTGGCAGCGATGGGGGATGCTATAAGTGCAGCGGCAAATCGACAGGAGCCACGGTGAACGTGACATTGAACGGAAGAATGGGCGGCCCGGAAACCGGCGTTCGGTGCCTGGCCGCCATCGTCATGCTTCGCCCGAAGCTGAAGGCCGCGCTGGCGCCCCTTGCCGTGCCGGGATTGGCAACGCTGGACATCACACTATGGCTGGGCGGCAGCATTTCGGCGTGCGCCGGGCCGGGCGTTGAGGCGTCGGCGAAGTACTACGCCAAGAAAGAAACGCTGGACGTGGTCATCAGCGTGCCGCGCGCGGAGGTCGCCGCGATGGGCGACGCCGCTACGCCGGAGGCCATCGCGGCCTGCGTCGCTCAAGGACTGGAGCAGATGCCGCTGTCCGCCGCCGCCCGGGCGTTGGACCTGCAAGCGATGCGCGAGGCGATCCGCGAGGTGATCCCGCCCGTGGCCCGTCAAGCCGGATCGTAATGTGCCAATAACCTTGCAACGGCATCGCGCAACGCGAGCTTGATCATGCACGCCTCGGGGTCGTCATCATCGGGCTGGGCATTGCGCACGTGGCGGTCACGCACGGGTGCGCTCAGGTGCATCACCTGCAACGCGGCCGGCCCACCCGCGCGCGGCTGCGTCGCGCTGACGCGAACCGTTTCCGAATGATCAATCTGCCGCACAAGCTCGCGCCCGCCTTCAGCCGTTTCGGAATACTGCGCATGGTTGGAAGGGCTGGGGCCGAATCGCGCGGAAAGTTGCGCCGGCCCGGCGTGGCGCAGCACGGCCGACAGTGTCTCCATGGCCTGTTCAAGTTCGGCCGCAAAACCGTCGTAGACCGCATCGATTGCATCGCGCGGCCGCAGCAACGTCTGTGCATCGGATAGCTCGTCCAGGCGCTCGACGAGCCGTGCAGATCCGCGTGCGTCACGGCGCAGCCAGCGCGGGGCCACAATGGATTCCAGCGCGTGCGTGGGCGGATAAAAGCGATAACTGCGCCCCTGCCGCGTCATGATGCGGCTGCGATGACGGTCGGCGTCATCAGTCGCCAGCAGATTGATCAGCGGTGGGTCGGTGCAAGCCACGTCATTCCCCGCACCGATCAAACAGTCCGCATGCAAAGCGCCGCGCACCAGCACCTGACAGCGATAGTGTCTGCACAACAGCGCCGACACGTTCAAGCCTTCCGTGAAGGCGTGCTGCCCCGCAGACAACACCATCAAGCCGGCGCGCGCCGGCCCCAGCACGGCCAACATCACGCCTTCTTCCACGCGCACGACTTCCGCATTCAACCCCGCCGTGCACACCCATCCTGCAATCTGCAACGACGGATGATCGGGCAATTGCGCAGGCAACTCCAACGCCAGCGCCGTGACGGACGCATCAGCCACCAGCACCACCCACTGTTTGTCATCACTGACTGGCCGCAACGCCATCGCGGCCTCGTCCAGCAAGTGGTAGTACGGCGCCTTGTCGGTATCGCGAACCCGGCCTAGCAGCGACTGCGCATCCGCGAGATTCAATACGCGATATGTCTGGCCGTGCCAGGTCACGTGATCCACAACCGGCGCTTGCCGCGCACGCGCGTTCCATGCCTGCTGGGCGTTGGCTTGCACAAGCAGCGCCGCCTGCTGCTCGTCCGCCTGTTCCAACCGCTGGGAACGTTGCTGCTCGCGCCAGCGTTTGCGGGGGTCTGCTTCAGGCTTGTTCATCGTCGATTGGGTGATGGCTGGGTGAAATGGCGGTGTGGCGCAGGTGCGCAATAGTGCGGATCAAAAACGAGCAAAGAATCCGTCGTGGACTTCCGTTCGTTCTATCTTTGCCCCTGGCCCGATAAACACATCGATGCGGCTGAAGGGTTTTGTGATCTCTAGGGCGTCATTGCTTTGGGAGGGGAAGGTTAACAATATCCACATATCGGGTTCAGGGAACATTGCCGTAGGGTACTTAACGGATTCTCCCGGATTCAATCCCCGCTTGGTGATGGAATGATTGTCGTTGAGAAAATAACCGAGCGAGTCCGTTGCTTCAGCCGAATAATGTAGCGCCACGGTGGGCCTGCAATTGAACCAAAAGACTACCCACACGAACGGTGCCATGCAAATTGCAATGACGATCCACTTTACGTAGCGCTTGAGCATGTTGCGTCTATTTCCTGGTTTTTCGCGTTGACGGGTAGCCCGCGTCGCCGGGCGATTAATGGCCGGCCCGAGTCTACGCAAACTGTCAGATCGCAGACCCCACCACCACCAAGAATCAGACGATTACCAAACCCAGCGGCGCAAACCCGCACGTTGACGCCGCTTCAAACCAATTTCACAGATGGCCATCAATATTTCAGACTGCAAATTCTCACTTCAAAATGCAGCCCGGCATCGTCCTTGAAGACTCGAGCAACGCCCCGCCTCAACCGGCTGCCAACATCACAAGGCTTTATCATCAACCCCGTAGCGACTCTGCGGCCGCGCTCCAGCGCCGCGTTTTTGCCTTGATCGTAGAGGAGATTTATTAGTGGTTCGATCCGCAACGACAGCATCCCATTCTTTCCCGCCCCTGCACCATGCCGCCCATTTTTGGCGGCGACGACGGGAAAGGCCCTGGCTGGCGGCGTTGTTGCTGGCGGTGATGCTGAGTTGCTTGTCGGTCGTGTGGCAGGCGCAAGCCGTGGCGGCGAATCCGTTGCAGCCGCAGCAGCCTGCCGCGGCAGCGACCGCGCTGACGCCCGCCGCGTTGGCGGATCTGCTGGAGAACCCCGAGGCGCGCAAGGCGCTGGTCGATGAATTGCGGGCGCAGGCATCTGGGGCCAAGCCCGCGCCTTCCCGCGCTGCCGCTGCGGCCGAGCCGCCCAAGAAAGCAGAAGCGCCGGGGCTACAGGAACGCATGGCGGATGGCGTGCAGCGCTTTCTAACCGGTGTGGCCGCGGACATGGGCCAGGGCGTGGACGACATGAGCGCGCTGGCATCGGGACGCAGCTTGCGCATGGACAGCGGCACCGCAAGCCGCGCGCTGATGCCCTTGTTGCTGGCCGCCGTCGCCACAATCATCGCCTTCATTCTGCTGCGCATGATCGCGATGCGCATCTACACGCGCATTGACCGCTGGGTGGCMGAGCATGGCTGCGAGACTGAAGCGGCGTCGGATGCTCGCGCGCCTGGAGCGATGCCAGACCCTGCGGCCACGCCCGTGCTTGCGCCCGCGTCCGTGCCCCCGATCATGACGACGGCTGCGCCACGCCCACCGTCCAAGCGCCGCTCACCCGCCTCCATGCGCGTGCTGGCGCGGCGCGCGGGCGCCATCATCGGCGCGGTGGCTATCGATGCGGGCGTCGTGCTGCTGGCTGCCATGGCGGGCGGCGCGGCCGCGTTGTGGAGCACGCCCGGACGCGGCACGCTCGACTCGCTGGCCTCCGTGTTCCTGCAAGCCTTCGTGGCGGTGGAAATCGTAAAAGTGCTGATCCGCACGGTGTTCGCCGTGCGCCATCCGCATCTGCGCCTGTTGCCCATGTCCGATGAACTGGCCAAGTACTGGAATGCGTGGCTGGTTCGCGTGGTTGCGGCGGCCGGTTACGGCACGCTGCTGATCGACCCCGTCATGTCCGCCGCGCTGTCGCCCGCGCTGGGGCGGCTGGCCAGCATGGTCATCATGCTGGCGGTGTACGTGTACGCCGTGCGCGTCATCTGGCAGAACCGCCATGCGGTGCGCGATCGTATGAACCGCCACGCCGCCACGGCGGCCACGTTCCTGGGGTCGCGGCTGCACTTTCTGTCGCGCATCTGGCACGTGCTGGGCATTGGCTACTTCACCATCCTGCTCATCGTCAGCCAGATCGACCCGCTGAACGCGCTGCCCTTCATGGCGCGTGCGACGGCGCAGACGCTGCTGGTCATCGGCGTGGGCAGCTTGTTGATTCTGCTGCTGAACACCGTGCTGTCCAAGCCTATCCGTTTGTCGGATGACCTGCGGCGGCGCCTGCCGCTGCTGGAAGCGCGCGTCAACGCCTACGTGCCGGCCATTCTGAAAGTGGTCGGCTGGATCATCCGCATTGTGGTTGTGCTGCTGATTCTGGATGCGTGGCATGCGTTCGACTTGTCGCGCTGGCTAGCCTCGGATGCGGGCGGCGCAGCCATCAGGATGGTGGTGAACATCGCCATCGTGCTGTTGATCGCGGCGTTGGCCTGGACGGTCATCGCCAGCGTCATCGAGCACCGCCTGAGCCAGAGCGAGGGGCGCGGCATGCCCACCGCGCGCGAGCGCACGCTGCTGGCGCTGTTCCGCAACGCCGCGCTGATCGTCATTGTGACGATGACGTTGATGGTGCTGCTGTCGCAGATCGGCATCGACGTCGGGCCACTGATTGCAGGCGCGGGCGTCGTGGGTCTTGCCATTGGTTTCGGCGCGCAGAAGCTGGTGCAGGACATCATCACCGGTGTCTTCATCCAGCTTGAAAACGGCATGAACGAAAACGACGTGGTGCAAGTTGCGGGCGTGTTCGGCACGGTGGAGAAGATGACCATCCGCTCGGTAGGCATCCGCACGCTGGACGGCGGGTATCACCTGGTGCCGTTCTCGTCGGTGGATGTGGTGGCCAACCACATGCGCGATTTCTCGTATCACTTGGGTGAATACACCATCGCACATCGCGAAAGCGTGGACGACGCCATCGAGCATCTGCGCGCGGCGTTTGCCGAGCTGATGACCGACTCGGTGCTGGGGCCTGAAATCCTGGAAGAGATGACGGTGGCCGGCGTCACGGCTGTCAACGACAAGGGCGTGACCATCCGCATCCTGATCAAGACCACGCCCGGCATGCAATGGGCCGTGCAGCGCGGCTACAACCGGCTGTTGAAGAAGCACTTCGACGCCGCCGGCATCGAGCTGCCCTACCCGCACACGGTGGTGTATTTCGGGCAAGACAAGCGGGGTTACGCGCCGCCCGCCAACGTGACCTTGCAGCCCGACAGCCCCGACGAAGGCGAGTACGCCCGCGCTGCGGGCCACACGCGCCGCCGCCTGAAGCCGGAAGCCAGCAACGACGATTCTTCCGAGGTGCTGGGCAACGAGCTCGAGGCGCGCGAAGAGGCGGAGGCAGACCCGGCGCGGACCTAAGCCGCCCAGATGGCGCTACCGCTCATTCCGATGGGCGAGCGCCATCTGCACAACGCGCGCCGCCAGTCGATTCGCACATCGGCTTCACGCACGCTCAGGAAAAGCGGTCAGGCGACGCCGCTTGCGCCCACTCACACATGCGCATAATTCATTGATTTATGAATTAATACCATTTTTATTCATAGATCAAGCATCCTACGATGGCAGCACTCTATCAATCGACAGGATGGTCGTCGTGGCACGTTTTCATAATCTGGGTTTCCCCCGTATCGGCGCAAAGCGCGAATTGAAGTTCGCCCTTGAATCGTATTGGAAGGGGCTTTCAAGCCGCGACGACCTCAAGGCCGCGGGCGCCGAGCAGCGCAAGATCAACTGGGCGCTGCAATCGGCGCTGGATCTGGCGCCGGTGGGCGACTTCGCCTTTTATGACCAGGTGCTGGACATGAGCTTCACGCTGGGCAACCTGCCCAGCCGCGTCCAAGGCTTCCATGGGGACGTGCTGGACAACTATTTCCGCGTGGCCCGTGGCCGTTCGGCGCAAGGCGCCGAAGCGCACGCCGGCTGCTGCGGCGGCGTTGCCGCAGGCGAAATGACCAAGTGGTTCGACACCAACTACCACTACATCGTCCCGGAATTCAAGGCGGATACCGCGTTCAATCTGGACGCCTCGCGCCTGCTGGAGCAACTGGCCGAAGCCCGCGCGCAAGGCGTGAAAGCCAAGCCCGTCATCATCGGCCCGGTGACCTATCTTGCTTTGGGCAAGGCCAAGGATGATTCCGACAAGCTGGCGCTGCTGGATCGCCTGCTGCCGGTGTACGTGGAACTGCTGGCCAAGCTGGCCGCGGAAGGCGTCGAGTGGGTGCAAATCGACGAGCCCATCCTGGTGACGGAACTGGAAGCCGGCTGGGACGCCGCGTTCAAGAAGGCCTATCAGGCGCTGAACACGGGCAAGGTCAAGCTGCTGCTGGCCACCTACTTCGGCCAGCTGCAAAGCAACTTGCCGCTAGTTGCCAGCCTGCCGGTGCAAGGCGTGCACCTGGACGCCATCAATGCCCGCGACGAAGTCGATGCGCTGATCCGCGCCCTGCCCGCGCAAAGCGTGGTGTCGCTGGGCGTGATCAACGGCCGCAACATCTGGAAGACCGACCTGACCGCCGTGCTGAACTGGCTGGAACCGGTTGCCAAGCAACTGGGCGATCGCCTGTGGGTCGCGCCGTCGTGCTCGCTGCTGCATGTGCCGGTGGATCTGGACAGCGAACAAAAGCTGGATGGCGAGATCAAGTCGTGGCTGTCRTACGCCAAGCAAAAGCTCGCCGAACTGTCGGTGCTGGCCACCGCATTGAAGCAAGGCCGCGACGCCGTGCGAGCCGAACTGGCCGCCAATGCCGCCGCCGTTGACGCGCGCCGCCACTCGCCGCGCGTGAACAATCCTGCGGTCAAGGCCGCCATTGCCAAACTGGACGCCAAGCTGGGCCAGCGCAAGAACCCCTACGAAGTACGCGCCGCCAAGCAAGCCGAACTGCTGAAGCTGCCGGCGTTCCCCACCACCACCATCGGCTCGTTCCCGCAGACCGCTGAAATTCGCCACGCTCGCAGCGAATTCAAGGCAGGCCGCCTGGACGCCGCCGCCTACAAGACCGCCATGCAGGCTGAAATTGCCCGCTGCGTGAAGGAACAGGAAGCGCTGGACTTGGACGTGTTCGTGCACGGCGAAGCCGAGCGCAACGACATGGTCGAATACTTCGGCGAGCAGCTCGAAGGCTATGCCTTCAGCCAGTTCGGCTGGGTGCAATCGTATGGGTCGCGCTGCGTGAAGCCGCCGATTCTGTTTGGCGACATCAGCCGTCCGAAGGCCATGACGGTTGAGTGGATCAAGTACGCGCAATCGCTGACCACGAAGCCCATGAAGGGCATGCTGACCGGCCCCGTCACCATCCTGAACTGGTCGTTCGTGCGTGACGATCAGCCGCGTTCGGTGTCGTGCTACCAGCTGGCGCTGGCCATCCGCGAAGAAGTGCTGGACTTGGAAAAGGCCGGCATCAACGTGATCCAGATCGACGAAGCCGCCCTGCGCGAAGGCTTGCCGCTGCGCAAGGCGCAATGGCAGGAATACCTGGACTGGGCCGTGGAATCGTTCCGCATCACCGCCAACGGCGTGACGGACGACACGCAGATCCACACCCACATGTGCTATTCGGAGTTCAACGACATCATCAAGTCGATTGCCGACATGGATGCGGACGTGATTACCATCGAGACCAGCCGTTCGGACATGGAACTGCTGGACGCGTTCAAGAGCTTCGAGTACCCCAACGAAATCGGCCCGGGCGTGTATGACATCCATTCGCCGAACATTCCGAACGAGGAATACATGGTGAAGCTGATGAAGCTGGCGGCCGAACGCGTGCCGGCGGAACGCCTGTGGGTGAACCCGGACTGCGGCCTGAAGACCCGCCAATGGAGCGAAGTGCTGCCGGCGCTGACGAACATGGTGCAGGCGGCCAAGGCGCTGCGCGCCGCAGCGAACTGATCGCACACGCGGCTTGGCAGACGTGAAAACCCCCAAGGCTTTGCGGCCTTGGGGTTTTTTTTGTGCATCCGCACTTATCCCTCGGGCTTATTCGCCAGCCGCGCTTAGCGCTATCAGCTTCGACATCGTGTTGAAGTTGCGCGTGGTGGCGGCCACCTTCAGCTTTCGTTCGATGAAATTGTTGTTGGCCTTCAGATCGCTGTATTTCGTGGCGCACAACACATAGGCCATGTCCCCCACCACTTGCACCTGATCCGGCGCGTGGCTCAGCCCGTGAAACGACGACAGCATGGCGCCTTCCGGTTGGGAGGCAAGCAGCGTGAAGTACAGCTTGGCGGGGTCTTCCCGCTTGAACGGGTTGTTTTCCAGCGCATCGATCAAATGGGACGGCGGCCGGGCCAAGACCTTGATATCGCCGCCAAACTGCTCGTGGATGACGCGATGCACCAGGTCTTCAACGGACGCCTGACCCAGCTTGGTGGACGCAATGACGTTGCCGCTTTGGATGTATGTGCGCACATTGTGCAAGCCCGCCGCTTCCAGCGCCGCACGCAGCGGCGCCATCAGCACCTTGTTCTTTCCCGTTGGCATTACGCCGCGCAACAGAATGATCGTTGTCTTCATGGTCCGGCATCTGGGCAAATTGCGATGCCGGGCAGCATAGTTGGTTTCTGTTATTTCTGTCTTGACAGAAATAACAGAAACCTCCTACAGTGGCTTCCATGACACTCACACCCATCGCCGAACGATTCATCCTGCACTGGGGCGAAATGGGTTCGCGCTGGGGCGTGAACCGCACGGTCGCCCAGATCCACGCCCTGCTCTATCTGCTGGGCCGCCCCGTTCCCGCTGAAGAAATTGCCGACACGCTGGGCGTTGCGCGCTCGAACGTCAGCAACAGCCTGAAGGAGTTGCAGGCGTGGCGGCTGGCGCGCGTGGTGCATGTAATGGAAGACCGGCGCGACCACTTTGAAACGTCGACCGATATCTGGGAGCTGTTCAAGCTCATCGTCGAAGGCCGCCGGCAACGCGAGATCGACCCCACGCTGACCATGCTGCGCGATAGCCTGGCCAGCCCCGAAATCGAAAACGAAAGCCGCGCCACCGAGCAACGCGTGCGCGAGACGCTGGAATTCCTGGAAATCCTGACGACGTGGTCGGACGAGATGCTGCGTATGAAACCCGAAACCTTGATGAAGACGCTGGGCATGGGCGCGAAAATCAGCAAGACCATGCGGCGCGGCAAGGCGTAGCCACCCAGGGCGCGTGAAAAGCCGCGCCCTTTTTTTGATCTGCTATTTCTGTCTGTACAGAAATTGCAGAAACCGAAGAATCTTTAAATCCGCATTCTTCACCTGCATTCTTCACCTGCATTCATAACCGCCATGAACGGCTTACTCCAACAAGGCAACGGCATGAACATCCTGGTTTGCGGCGCCCGCGGTTTTGTAGGACGTGCCCTATGCGAGGCGTTGGCGCGCGACGGCCACCGCGTGCTGAAAGGCGTGCGCGTGCCAACCGGGCCGGACGAAATCGCCATCGACTACATGGCGGACACCGCCCCGGCCGCCTGGACGGATCGGCTGCGCGGCATTCATGTGGTCATCAACGCCGTTGGCATCCTGATTGAAAGCGCCCATGCCACGTTTGACAACGTCCACCAGCGCGCGCCCATTGCCTTGTTCGATGCCGCCCAGCGCGCGGGCGTCCGGCACATCGTGCAACTGTCGGCGCTGGGCGCCGAGCATGGCGATACGCCCTACTTCCAAAGCAAGCGCGCCGCCGACGATTATTTGCAGTCGCTGCCCATCGCGCACCACATCCTGCGGCCGGCGCTGGTGTATGGCGTAGACGGCGCATCGGCGCGATTCTTCCGGGCGCTGTCAACCATGCCTGTGCATCTGCTGCCCGGCGGCGGTCACCAGACGCTGCGTCCGATCCATGTGAATGAACTGGCCGAGATCGTCGTCCGCTTGCTGCGTGGCGATGCTGACGGCCCGGCCGTGCTCGACTTGGTCGGCGGCACCGAGGTGGCGTTTCGCCAGATGCTGGCGGCGTACCGGGCATCCATGGGGTTCGCGCCCGCATCGCAGGTGCCCGTGCCAGCCTGGCTGGTGTCAACCGGCGCGGTGTTGCTGAACCGGCTTCCCGGCTCTTTGCTGACGCGCGACACCTGGCGAATGCTGCGCGCCGGCAACACCGCCGACGCCGCCACCACCACTCACGCATTGGGCCGCCCGCCCGCCGGCATTGAATCCTTCATCGCGCCTGCCGATGCGCTGGCGCTGCGCCACCAGGCGCTGGCGGCCTGGCGCCCCGGCCTGCTGCGCGGCGCGCTGGCGCTGATCTGGTTTTGGACGGCGATATGCAGCGCCTGGCTCTATCCCGTTGCGGGCAGCGTGAAGCTGCTGGAACCGGTCGGCCTGCATGGCGGCGCGGCGGTAGCGGCGTTGTATCTGGCGGCCGGGTTGGACTTCGCCTTCGGCGTGGCCACGCTCTGGTGGCCCGGCCGGCGCCTGTGGGCCGCGCAGCTGGCGCTGGTGCTGGGGTACACGGCCGTGATCGCCGTCGCCTTGCCCGAATTCCTGTTGCACCCGTTCGGCCCGGTCCTGAAAAACGCCGCCGTCGTCGCGCTGCTCTTCATTCTGCTTACCGAGGAACCCAAGCCATGAACCCGTACCTGACCATCAAGACCCTGCACATTCTCTCGTCGGTGCTGCTCGTGGGCACGGGCTTTGGCACGGCGTTCTATCTGTTCTTCGCCAACCGCACCGGCAACATCCCGGCAATCAGCGCGGTGTCGAAACTGGTGGTTCGCGCCGACCTGTGGTTCACCACGCCCGCCGTCGTCATCCAGCCCTTGTCGGGGTTGTGGCTGGCGCATGCGGCCGGCTGGCAATGGAACACGCCCTGGATCTTGGTGTCGATTGCGCTGTATCTGCTGGCGGGCGTGTGCTGGCTGCCGGTGGTGTGGCTGCAATACGAAATGGCCAAGATGGCGGGCGCTGCGCACACGGCCGGCGATACGGCGCTGCCCGCACGCTACTGGCGCTTTGCGCGGTGGTGGGAAGGCCTGGGCTACCCGGCGTTCCTGGCGATGGTGGCCGTGTATTTCCTGATGGTGTTCAAGCCCGCGCTGTAGGTTTCAAAGGCCCCCCGAGTTTTCCCCAACGTCCTTGGGCATGTCGCATTTGGGACGGGCGCACTGTCGCATCCGGGTTTGGCCCCTGCCACATGCATCCCTAGACTTTGCATCTGCCGTGAACGACACAGGCAGCAAATACAAGGGGAAACATGCAAACCACCGACTACGAGCGCCTGGACGGCCTTGCGCTGGCCGACTTGCTCGAGCGCGGCGAGGCCACGTCCGCCGAGCTCATGGATTGCGCCATCGCATTGGCCGAAGCGCGCAATCCCACGCTTAACGCCATCACCTACCCGCGCTACGACGAATCGCGCCGCATCGCGGCAGACTGGACTCCACGCGGCCCGTTTCGCGGCATTCCCTTTCTGCTGAAGGACTCCGGCTTCGCCCACCAGCGGTTTCCGTCCAGCATCGGCTCGGCGTTGTTCAACGACACCACCTACTCGTACGCCGCCACCGTCGCCAACCGATTCGAAGCGGCGGGCTTCATCCCGTTTGCGCGCACGACCGTGCCGGAACTGTGCATGGCCGGCACTACCGAGGCCGTGCGCAACGGCAGCGCCACGTTGAACCCTTGGGACCGCACACGCTCGGCGGGTGGCTCCAGCGGTGGCGCGGCAGCGGCCGTGGCGGCGCGCATCGTACCGGTGGCGCACGGCAGCGACGGCGGCGGCTCCATCCGCATTCCGGCCGCCTGCTGCGGCGTGTTCGGATTGAAGGCATCGCGGGGCCGCGTGCCGATGGGGCCAATGCGCGGCGAAGGATGGGCCGGCATGTCGACAGATGGCGTGCTAAGCATTTCCGTGCGCGACACGGCCGCAGCGCTGGATAGCATCGACGCCTACGAGCCCGGCGCGCCGTATGGCTCGCCGCCCAAGCCGCGTTCGTTCATCGATGCGGTACGCGAACAAGCCGTTCGGCCGCTGCGCGTGGGCATCCTGCGCAACGGCTGGAATGGCATCACGATTGCGCCGGAGTGCGACGCCGCCGTCACGCATACCGCAACGCTGCTTGAGCGCCTGGGGCACAAGGTGTTCGAAGCGCCCTTGCCCGTCATCGACTACGACGGCTTCGTCCATGCGCACGGCAGCATCCTGGCCAGCAACATCGTCGTGGCCGTGGACGCGCGCCTGAAGCTGCTTGGCCGCGCGTTGCGCGATGGCGACCTTGAATCCGTCATTCTCGACGGCTATCACGTCGGCAAGGGGCTCGACGCCGTGGCGTACATCGACGCGGTATCACGCCTGCATGCCGTGGGGCGCGCGTTTGCCGCGGCGATGGCTGACGTGGATGTGCTGCTGACGCCGACGCTGGCGCAGCTTCCCTGCAAGCTCGACTACCTGGCATTGAACACGTCCGACGGTCTGGGTTTTCGCGATTACCGGGCGCGTGCCGCAACGTATTCCACCTTTCTTCCCGTCATCAATGGCGCGGGATTGCCCGCCGCCAGCCTGCCGCTGTCGTGGACGGCCAACGGCTTGCCCGTCGCCACGCAGTTGATCGGCCATTTCGGGCGTGAAGACATCGTGCTTGAACTCTCGGCGCAGCTTGAGCGCCTGGCCCCGTGGGCCGCACGCAGACCGCAGTTCGGCTGATCGGCAAGGCTCGCCGCCGAGCCTTGCCCCGTTTCGCCTGATTCACCCTCACCTTGAAGGTATCGGTATGAAAAAATTGAATCCCGGCCTGGGACGCGTCCGCGCGCCCGCCGCGTTTGCCCCCGCCTTGTTTTGCGCCGCCGCACTGACGGCAACGCTTGCGCCCATCAGCACGCTGCACGCCGAAACGACCGCCAAGATCGTCATGCAGGCGCCCTTGCGCGTGATCGACCCCATCCTGACCAACGCCTACATCACCCGCAACCACGGCTACATGGTGTTCGACACGCTGTTCGCGCTGGACGCCAATGGCAAGCCGCAGCCGGAAATGGTGGAAAGCTGGCAGGAAAGCCCCGACCGGCTGACCGTTACGCTGACGTTGCGCCCAAACCTGAAGTTCCATGATGGCTCACCGGTCACGGGTGAAGACGTCGTGGCCTCGCTCAAGCGCTGGGCCGAACGCGATGTGCTGGGCCTGCGCCTGATGGCCGCCACCCGCAGCCTGGAAAGCCCCGATGCCACGACCATCGTGTTCCACCTCAAGCAGCCGTTCGGCATGCTGATCGACGCCTTGGCCAAGCCCGCGTCGCCCGTGCCGTTCATCATGCCCAAGCGCATCGCGTCCGTGCCGGTCTCGCAGACGATCACCGAAGTGATCGGCTCGGGTCCGTACAAGTTCGTGGCGGCGGACTTCCAGCCCGGCGTGAAAGCGACCTACGTGAAGTTCACGGACTATGTGCCGCGCAAGGAACCGGCCAGCGGGTTCGCCGGCGCCAAGGCCGCCGTCGTTGACCGGCTGGAACTGGTCAACATCTCTGACTCGCAGACCGCCGTGAACGCGCTGCGCCGCGGCGAGATCGACTTTGTTGAAGACGTGCCGCCCGATCTTCTGCCGCAGCTGGCGGACGCGAAGGGCGTGGCGCTGAAGTCCTATGGCGACAGCACGAACATTTTCACGATGCGCATGAACTGGCTGCAACCGCCCTTTGACAACGTGAAGGTGCGCCGCGCTGTGCTCGCCGCCGTGTATCAAGGCGACTATCTTGCCGCGCAGATTGGCGACGAGAAGATGGTCAAGCTGTGCGGCGCGGTGCTGAGCTGCAATTCGCCCTACGCGTCAGAGGACGGCGCCACGCAAACCAAAGAGCCTGACCTGGCGCACGCCAAGGCGCTGTTGAAAGACAGCGGTTACGACGGCAGCAAGGTCGTGATTCTGCATCCGACCGACCTGCCCGTGCTGGCCAGCCTGGCGTCCGTCACCGCGCAGGCGTTGAAGACCATCGGCATGAACGTCGAAATCCAGTCCATGGACTGGGCGACCTTGTTGTCGCGCTATTCGAAGAAAGACCCGGTGGCAGAAGGTGGCTGGAGCATCTTCCAGACGGGTTTCACCAGCCTGGACCTGATGAACCCGCTGACCAATCCCAACCTGGATGGGCGCGGCACGGCGGGTTATGTCGGCTGGTCCAAGAGCGAACAGATGGAAAAGCTGCGTGACCAATTTGCGGAAACGGACGACCCGGCCCGCAGAAAGGACATCGCCCTGCAAATTCAGAAGCTCAACTACGACCAGGTGTTCTTCATTCCGCTGGGCACGTATTCCAAGATGAAGGGCTAGAACGCCGCCAAGCTGGGACGCATGACGGACGCGCAGATCCCGCTGTTCTGGTAGCACGCCATGATTGAACTCATCCTTAAGCGCCTGTTGGCGGCGATTCCGGTGATGCTCATCGTGGCCACGGTGGTGTTTCTGATGCTGCGCATGGCGCCGGGCGACCCCGCCCGCGTCATTGCGGGCGACATGGCAAGCGAAGCGTCCATCGCGCAAATCCGCACAGAGATGGGCCTGGACCAGTCCATCGGCACGCAATACCTGCGCTGGATGGGCGCGCTGGTGCAAGGGGATCTGGGCCATTCGATCCAATCCAAGCAGCCCGTCACCACGCTCATCAAGGCGCGGCTGGGCCCGACGTTCTCGCTGGCCGCGTGGGCCATCCTGCTGACCATCGCCACGGCGATACCGTTGGGGGTGCTGGCGGCATGGCGGCATCGGGGCCTGGCGGATCGCGGCATCATGGCTGGCGCGGTGCTGGCGTTTTCTGTGCCGGCGTTCGTCGTGGCGTACCTGTTGATTCTGGTGTTCTCGGTGAAGCTCAACTGGCTGCCGGTGCAGGGCTATTCGCCGCTTGCCGATGGCGTGGGCCGGTATGCGCAGCACCTGCTGCTGCCCACCGTAACGCTGGCGATGGTGTTTGTGGCGCTGATCACGCGCATCACGCGGGCCAGCCTGCTGGATGTGCTGGGCGAAGACTTTGTGCGCACGGCGCGGGCCAAGGGCGTCACCGAACGCTTTGTGCTGTTTCGCCATGCGTTGCGCAATGCCGCGATTCCCATCGTCACCATCGTGGGCGTGGCGCTGACCACGCTGATCAGCGGCGTGGTGGTCACCGAAACCATCTTCAACATCGCGGGCGTGGGCCGGCTGATCGTTGACTCGGTGCTGGCCCGTGACTACCCCGTGGTGCAGGGAACCATTCTGTTCTTCTCGTTCATCTACGTGTTCGTCAATCTGCTGATCGACATGGCCTACGTCGTGCTTGATCCCCGTATCCGCTACTGACCCGCGGACGATCCGGAGTTATCTGATGTCAACCTCTCCCGCCTCTGCCCTGCCCGCCGCGCCGCCGCCTTCGCGCTGGCGTCAAGCTGCAAGCGCCGTCATCCACGACCCCGTCATGCTCGGCTCGTTGCTGCTGCTGTTGCTGCTGGTAGCGCTCACCGTCGGCGCGCCGCTGCTGGCGTCCCATGACCCCGGCGCACTGACGCCGCGCGCACGGCTTCAGGGCTCGTCCGATGTGTATTGGCTGGGCACGGACTCGCTGGGCCGCGACCTGCTGTCGCGCGTGCTGTATGGCGGCCGCCTGTCGATCACGCTGGCGGCGCTGGTCAGCCTCATTGCGATTGTCGCGGGGCTCGTCATCGGCTTGGCCGCGGGCTATGTGCGGCGGCTGGACGCGCCCGTCATGCGGTTGATGGACGGCATCATGGCCATTCCCGGCCTGCTGCTGGCGGTGGCCATGGTGGCGCTGGGCGGCGCCAACATCGTCACGATGGTTATCGCCATTTCTATCCCCGAGATTCCGCGCGTGGCGCGGCTGGTGCGCAGCGTCGTGTTGTCGGTGCGTGAAGAACCTTACGTCGAAGCCTCGATCGGTTCCGGCACGCCGGCGCTCAAGGTGTTGTGGCGGCACATTCTGCCCAGCACCATCAACCCGCTGGTGGTGCAAGCCACCTTCGTCTGCGCCGCGGCCATCCTGACCGAAGCCGTGCTGGGATTTCTTGGGCTGGGCTTTCCGCCCGAGATTCCCAGCCTGGGCAGCATCATTGCCGAAGGCCGCCCGTTCTTTCAGCGCGCGCCATGGATTGTGCTGGTGCCGGGCGTGTTCCTGGCCCTGCTGATCCTGGCCGTCAACATGTTCGGCGACGCGCTGCGCGACCGCCTTGACCCCCGTCTTTCACGCAAAACCAAGAGCTGACGCCATGAACCCAGCAACCCGGCCGCAAGCCATGCCGTCCGCCTCGCCCATCCTGGACATTCGCAGCCTGAAGGTGCGTCTGCCCGGTGGCGGTGACCGCCGCTATGCCGTGGACGACGTGTCGTTCACCGTCCATGCGCGTGAAATCGTCTGCATCGTGGGCGAATCCGGCTCGGGCAAATCCGTGACCTCCAGCGCCGTCATGGGCTTGTTGCCCAAGGGCGTGCTGACGCTGGAAAGCGGCCAAATCCTGCTGGCCGGCCGCGACATCACGCACGCCGGACGCGACGAATTGCAAAAGCTGCGCGGCAACCGCATGGCCATGATCTTCCAGGAGCCGATGACGGCGCTGAACCCGCTGATGCGCGTCGGCGACCAAATTGCAGAGGTGTTCGAGTTCCATGCCAAGGGGCTCAGCCGCGACGCCGTCGCCCGCCGCGTGCTGGACCTGCTCTCCGACGTGCGGCTACCGCACCCCGAAAAGCTTCAGTATGCGTATCCGCATCAGTTGTCGGGCGGCCAGCGCCAACGCGTGATGATCGCGATGGCGCTCGTGATGGAGCCGGGCCTGATCATCGCCGACGAACCCACCACCGCGCTGGACGTGACTTCGCAGGCGCAGGTGCTGCGATTGCTGAACGACCTGCGTGGCCGCCACGACAACGGCGTGCTGTTCATCACGCACGATTTCGACGTGGTGTCCGAAATTGCAGACCGGGTCATCGTGATGCAGGCAGGCCGCATCGTTGAACAAGGCGCGGCTGCCGATGTGCTGGAACGCCCCCAGCACCCCTACACGCAGCGCTTGCTGGCCGCGCGCCCCCGGGGAGATTTCCGCGCCCAGGCATTGCCCGCCTCCGACCCGCCCGTGCTGGAAGTGCGCGACCTGACGCTGCGCTTCGAAACCAAATCGATGTTCAAGTCGAAGCGCCGCCGCGTCGATGCGCTGGGCGGCGTGTCGCTGCAACTGGCGCGCGGCGAAACGTTGGGCATTGTGGGCGAATCGGGTTCCGGCAAGACCACGCTGGGCCGGTGCCTGGCCCGCTTCGCCACGCCGACCTCGGGTGAGATTTTCATTGACGGCAACGCCGTGGGAAAACTGGGCGCGCGCGAGGCGCGCAGCTATCGCAAGCGCGTGCAGATGGTGTTCCAGGACCCGTTCCGTTCTTTCAACCCGCGCCGCAAGGTGGGCCGCACGCTGGCCGAAGGCCCGCTGAATTTTGGCGCGGACCCCAGGCAGGTCCATGCCCGCATGCTCGACATGCTGGCGCTGGTCAGCATGGATGCGAGTGCGCTGGATCGCTTTCCCCACGAGTTCTCGGGCGGGCAACGGCAGCGCTTGTCGATCGCGCGGGCGCTCATGATGGAACCGGAAATTCTGATTGCCGACGAAGCGGTCTCGGCCCTGGATGTGTCGGTGCAGGCGCAGATTCTGGACTTGCTTGAATCGATTCGCGAACGGCTGGGCGTGAGCATCCTGTTCATCACGCACGACCTGCGTGTGGCGGCGCGGCTATGCCATCGCATTGCGGTGATGCAGCGGGGCAAGGTGGTAGAGATTGGGGCTGCGCGTGATGTGTTCCTGCGGCCGTCGTGCGACTACACGCGCGAGCTCGTCGCATCCATTCCGGGCCACGCGTCACCCCAGCCCGCCACGGCGGTTTAGGTTTCCACCGCGCGCAGCAGCCTGCCCAAGTGTCCGCTACTGGAAAATCCCAATTCGGCGCTGACTCTCGCAACCGGTTCGCCCATTGCGATCCGTTGCCGCGCGGCCTGCGCCAGCACCTTGCGGCGCAAGGCGATGGGGGATTGGCCATAGGCGTCCAGGCAGGCCCGCTGCAAGGTGCGAGTGGTGGCGCCAAGCGCGTTGGCGGATTCGGCGATGGCCGGCAAGGGTTGGCCCTCTTCCAGCCGGGCGCGCAGCAGCTCCATCCATTGCCGCGCCAAGGGCAACGGCGCCTGCAACGCGCGGGTTTGGGCTTGTTGGCGGTGGCTGGCGTCAAGCTGGGCGATCAAGGCTTCGACCAGCATGGGCAGCGCCGACGCCGACAACGCGGGTTTCCACAGCGCATCCAGCATGGCCTGCGCCGCGCCGTCCAGCTGCAGGACGCCCCCCGCCTGACAAGCGCGCAACAGTTCCGGAGCCAGATAAAGTTCGCCGTGCTGCTGCGCGACGCTCTCGGCGCGCGTGCTGTGTTCGACGTGAGACGGCAGCAGCAGCGCCTGGCCACGAACCAGACGGCACCGGCGGCGCGCCCCTTCTTCATCTTGCCAAGCGCTATCCAGCGCGCCTGCGCGCGGCCACAGCAGCATGGCGCAGTCGTGCTCGTGCCAGTGAAAGGCGTAGCGCGGCTGGCGGCTGGCCGCCAGGGCGAAGCCAGTCTGGGCGATCAGATCCTGTTTGGAAGAAAGCGGGACGGAACGCGTCATGAGGGGCGTGCGGGGCGTGATGTTCGCCAGCGGGATTCCCGGCGGCGGCAAGAAATAGGCGTTTGGCCAGTATCCGCGCACGGCGGCTTTGACGCAAGCCCGCCGCCCGCGCCGCGTTCGGGCTGTCGCATGCGGGATCAGCCGCTGTCGCGTGGTGGTTCGCCGCCGGGCCGGCGGCTCCCTACGATCGGGTCATTCAATCCATTACATACAAGGGGAATTTCATGAATCGCGCACTGCCGTCCGCATTGCTATCCGCCGCCCTGCTGCTCTTGCCTGCCGCCCACGCGGGGGCCGAATCCGCGTGGCCTGACAAACCGATCACCCTTATCGTGCCCTTCCCCGCGGGCGGCGGAACGGATCTGGTGGTGCGGACGTTGCAACCGGCGCTGACGCGTCAACTGCAGCAGACCGTGATCATCCAGAACGCGGGCGGCGCGGGAGGCACGGTGGGTTCGGGCCAGGCCGCCCGCGCCAAGCCCGACGGCTACACCGCGCTGGCCGTCACAACCAGCACCACGGCGCTAAGCGCCAACCTGTACAAGAACCTGCCGTACCGCCCGGAGAAGGACTTCGACTACATCGGCTTCATCGGCACGTCGCCCTATGTGCTGGCGGCGCAGCCGGCGCTGAAGGCCAGCACGCTGCCCGCGCTGATCGATGCGCTGAAGGCACGCCGCAGCGGCACGTATGCATCGGTGGGCGCGGGCACCGTGTCGCATCTGCTGGGCGAGATGTTCAAGAAAGACAAGCAGCTGGACCTGACGCATGTGCCGTATCGCGGCGCGGCGCCCGCCTATACGGATTTGATCGGCGGCCAGGTCGACATCATGTTCGACAACCCCGTGGGCCTGGCGCCCTTCGTGCAGAGCGGCAAGCTGATTGCCGTGGCCACCACCCAGGCCACCCCCATCCTGCCGAACGTGCCGACCTTCGCCGCCCAGGGCATGCCGACGTATACGCAGTCGCTCTGGTATGGCCTGGCCTTTCCCAAAGGCACGCCGCCCGCCATCGTGGAAAAAATGAATCTTGCGCTGAACACCGTGCTGCGCGATCCGGCCATCGCCGCAGACCTGGCGGCTAAGGGCGTGGATGTGCGCCCCGACACGGCCGAGGCCTTGAGCCGCACCGTCTCTCACGACCTCGCCTTCTGGGGCGAGCTCATCACCACTACCGGAGTCCAGTTTGACTGACCTTCACCCCCCTCGCCCCCCTGCCCCACCGCCTGCCGGCGAGGCGGCCTTGCTACGCGTGTTCGTTGACCCCGCCCAGGCGGCGCAAGGCGGCAACCCCGTGCCGCTGGTGCTTGACGCGGAAGGCATGGCGGCCAGCGACATGCAGGCGCTGGCGGCGCATCACGGCCATGAGTCATCGTTTGTGGTGCCGGCCGAGCGCGAAGGCCATTTGTGCCGGCTGCGCTTTTTCGTGCCGGGCCATGAAATGGAAATGTGCGGCCACGCCACCGTGGGCACGCTGTGGGCGCTGCGCCAATGGGGCTATTGGACGACGCCGTCTGCGCGCGTGCAGACGCTGAGCGGCAGCGTGGACATTGAATGGGATAGCGCCCGCGACCGCGCCTGGGTCTCGCAGCCCGCCGTCACCACGTCCGAACTGACGGCAGAGCAATACCGCGCGATTGCGGCGGTGCTGCGTATTGATCCCGATCTGCCGGGCCTGCACATGATCAACGCCAGCACCAGCCGCGTGAAGACGCTGATCCGGTTGCCCAGCGTGGCGGCGCTGAACGCCTTGGCGCCTGACTTCAGCGCGGTGCGTGAGGTATGCGAAACCATCGAATCGACCGGCCTGTATCCCTACGCGCTGAGCGACGACGGCGCCAGCGCGCGGCAATTTCCCAAGGCATCCGGCTACCCCGAAGACGCCGCCACCGGCATCGCGGCAGCAGCTTTGTGGGGCTACTTGAACAAGACCGGCAGCGTGCCAGCGAGTGAGGTCTACACAGTGCGCCAGGGCGTGGCGATGGGGTCGCCCTCTGCCATCCAGCTGCGTGCGCGCGGCGACGCGCAGGGCTGTTGGCTAAGCGGCGTCACGCAGTGGATGTGAGGTAAACAAGAAGGGCGTCGAAGGGTAACTGCTACCCCGCGACGCCCTTGCGTTGACGCAGTTTCCACTACGCCGTTTTCTTCGCCCGCTCAAGCTGCAAATCATCCGCGCTCTCGGCCGCCTCGGCCTCCACGGACGCCAGCGACTTGTTGGCGTGCTTGGCGCGGTAATCGGCCAGGAACTTGGCGATGCGGGCAACCGCCTCGCGCAAGTCCGTCTCGTGCGGCAGGAACACAATGCGGAAGTGATCCGGGCGCGACCAGTTAAAGCCCGTGCCTTGCACCAGCATCACCCGCGTCACTTCCAGCAGTTGCAGGAAGAATTGGCGGTCGTCCTCAATGGGATAGATCTCGGGGTCCAGCCGCGGGAACATGTACAGCGCGGCTTGCGGCTTGACGCAGGTCACCCCTGGAATGGCGGTGATCAGCTCGTAAGCCAGGTCGCGCTGACGGCGCAGACGGCCGCCTTCGCACACCAGGTCATTGATGCTTTGGTAGCCGCCCAGCGCGGTCTGGATGGCCCACTGCCCCGGCACGTTGGCGCACAGACGCATGTTGGCCAGCATGTCCAGGCCTTCGATGTAGTCGCGGGCGGCGCGCTTGTCGCCCGAAACCACCAGCCAGCCGGCGCGGTAGCCGCAAGCGCGATAGCTCTTGGACAGCGAGTTGAAGGTCAGCGTCAGCACGTCGGTGGACAGGCTAGCCATCGCGGTGTGCGTGGCGTCGTCGTACAGGACCTTGTCGTAGACCTCGTCCGCCAGAATCACCAGCCCGTGCTCGCGCGCGATGGCGATGATTTCTTGCAGCACGTGATCGGGGTAGATCACGCCGGTCGGGTTGTTCGGGTTGATGACCACGATGCCCTTGGTGCGCGGCGTGATCTTGGCGCGGATGTCGTTCAGATCCGGAATCCAGCCGTTGGCCTCGTCGCACAGATAGTGCACGGGCGTGCCGCCCGACAGGCTCGTCACCGCCGTCCACAGCGGGTAGTCGGGCGCGGGCAGCAGCAGCTCATCGCCATCGTCCAGCAGCGCGTTGGTGGCCATCGCGATCAGGTCGGACGCGCCGTTGCCCAAATAGATATCTTCCAGCGTCACGCCTTCCACGCCTTGCGCCTGCGTGTAGTGCATGACCGCCTTGCGCGCGGCGAAGATGCCCTTGCTGTCCGAATAACCCGCCGAGTTCGGCAAGTTGCGGATCATGTCCTGCTGGACTTCCTCGGGGGCATCGAAACCAAACACAGCCAGATTGCCGATGTTCAGCTTGATGAGCTTTTGGCCTTCGTCCTCCATTTGCTTGGCCCGATCCATGATGGGGCCGCGAATGTCGTACAGGACGTGAGCCAGCTTGCTCGATTTGCTAATGGTCTTCATGAACGGAGTTCCGTGGAATGCGCGCGTATCCAGGTCGGGCGCATTGATCAATCAGGTGCTTGGTCGCCGGATGGATGCAAATAATACGCCCTCTGGCGGGCGCTTTGCTGCGGCGCACCCTGAACTCCGTCCCCGAAACCCGTTCTGTCGCCTTTTACCTGCCCTCGGGCACCTGCACCGGCAAGCCCCAGACCAGGTCTTCCGAGCCCTGCTTGCCCAGCGTCGTGGACTTTTGTGCAGACAGACCGCAATTTATCTGTGCAGTCTGACTACGCGGGTAAATTGCAGTCTGAATGACGTCACCCTGGACTATTCCTGACCCGATGCCTCGCCCATCGTCTCGCACAGCTTGCGAATCGCGCCGATGTCGCCCTGTTTCGCCATGCGCCGCAGTTGTTCGCTGAAGTCCGTAAACGCCGGGTCGCGCGTCTGGAGCGCGCGCGCCCAGTCGATCAGGTCCGAAATAGCGCCGCTGTCCAGAAGCAATTGCACCTGCGCCAGCTCCGCGCCTGACAAATGCGGCGCTTGCAGCGAAACCGGCTCGGCGTCGTTGCCTGATGGTTTGATCGCCAGATGCAACAGCTTGGCCAACACATGGCGCAGCTCGACCAGGCTGATGGGCTTGAGCAAGCTGGCGTCGTAGTCTTCCCCGCCCAGGCCCAGCGTGTTGTGCGGCGTTGCCGACACCGCGACAACCGGCAGGTCCGGCCAGCGCGCGCGCGCGGCGGCAAGCACCGCCGAACCGTCGACGCCTTCCATGCGGTGGTCCGTCAGAATCAAGTCGGGCCGGCGGGCGTCGTCAGCCTGGATGCGCGCGACCATACCCTGGCCATCGGCCTCGCTATGCACCTGAAAACCCATGCTGGCCAGTTCTTCGACCAGGAACTCACGGATCTCTGGCGTATCTTCAGCCAGCCAAAGATGCATGCCCGCTCCATCCAGCGTCGGCAAGACATGCGGCGCGGCGGCAATGTAGTGGTGCGAGATGCCGGACTCATCCATCTTCCTGACCGGTATCGTCACGCAGACAAACGTACCCAGCCCCACGTGGCTCTCGACGCGGATATGGCCCTGCATGCGCAGCACCCATTGCTGAACGATGGGCAGCCCCAGCCCGACACCCGGCTGGTTATCCGCAGACGCCAGCCGCTGGAAGGGTTCGAAAATGCGCTGCTGGTCTTGCGGCGCTACGCCGCAGCCGGTGTCACGCACCGACAGCGCAAGCCGCCCCGAGGCCTCGCCCGCGGCGGGCGCGGTGTAGTCGGCCGTCAAGGTCAGGACGCCGCCGCGCGTGAACTTGGCGGCGTTGTCGATCAGGTTGGACAGCACCTGCCGCACGCGCTTGCCATCCATTTCCAACACGGCCGGCACCGACTCCGACACCCGCAGCACGAACTGGTTGTTTTGCCGGGCGGCGATCGGGGCGGATTCCTTGGCCACGGCATCCAGCAACGCGTGCACATATTCGGGCGACAAGCGCAGCGCCTGGCCGCCCGCGCCGGCCGCGTAGTCGATCAGATCATTGACCATGCCCAGCATGTGGTCGGCGCTGCGGCGAATGATCGCGCCGCGCGGCGCGTCATCGCGGCCGCCTGCCTGGATCAGGTCTGCGAAACCGATGATCGACGTCAGCGGCGTGCGCAGGTCATGGCTGATGCGCGCCAGGAAGTCCTGGCGCACGCGGCCGGCTTCATCGGCCTGGATAAGCGCCGCCTGCAACGCCTTCGTGCGCTCGGTAACGGCCTGGTCCAGCCGCTGGTGTTCGCGTTCGCGCGCCTCGGTCAGTTCGCGCTGCACCGCCAACTTTTCCTGGCGATGCTGGCGCGTGCGCCCATGCACCAGCACGGCCAGCATCAGCGAGACCGACAACAGATCCCAAGCCACCTCAGGCCCGCCTTCCCAGCGCCCGGGCAGCAGTCCATGGATGAAGGCCAGCCGCAGGAACAGGCAGGCGCAATACACCGCGAAGGACAGCAGGAAGATCCGCGCATTGGCATGCCCGCGCCGCCAGCCGTCGGCCATGGAAACAGGCCAGACCAAGCCCCACAGAAAAACCAGCCCGACCAACGCCTGCGCACTGACGCGGTAATTGCCCACGGCCGCCCACACGGTGCCTGCAAGGCCCATGACGATCAGCGTGCCATACACCCAGCGCCAGAGCCGCACCCGATGCAAGTCGGCAAACAGCATCACCGAGAAGCCGAACACGGTAGCGGCGAGCGTGCCCAGCACGCTGGGCGCGCGCAGCACCGCCTCGCCTCCGCCCGTGAGCACGTAGCGGTACAGCAAGCCTTGGAAAGAAATGCTGTAGAGAATTTCGGTGATGATGGCGGCGGCCAGCAACAGGAACACCAGATCACGCTGAGCCATGCCCAGCACCCCGGTGTAGATGGCCACCATCAGCAGCGCGCCGATCAACAGCGCCAGGATCAGCGTGCCGCGCTGCGCCGCCCCCACGAACGCCCCCGGCGTCCACAAGGTGGGCTCCATGCTGATGGCCGAGCGGCTTTGCACCCGCACCAGCACCGTCATCCGCTCACCCGGGGTCAGCAGCAACGACGCCACGGACACGGAGGACGGCACTTCACGCAAGGCGAGCGGCTCGCGGTTGCCGGCCAGCAAGACTTTGTACGGTTGCCGCTGACCGTCGGGATACAGATAGAACCGCACATCTTCCAGCCGGGGCACGCCGAACGACAGCCAGCGCTCCAGGAAGCCTTCGGTGGGATTCTGCACGTCCAGCTTCAGCCAGAACACCGATGCGGAAAAGCCTTGGTTCAGCCAGGCGGGGGTCACGGGTTGCCAGGGGCCGTCAAGCATCTGGCTGGCGTCCTGCTTACCGGTCTTGTCCTCGATACCCAGCAATTCATGGTTGAGGTGCAGCCTGCCGGTCACGGCGCTCAGGTCCACGGCGGGTTGGGCGGGTTGCACAGGTTGCGCGGATTGCGCGGATTGCGCGGATTGCGTGGGTTGCACGGCTTCGGCCGCCTGCGCGCGCGCGGGCAGCAGCAGGCATGACAGGGCCAACAGCAATAACGGCAACGACCACAGCAACCGCAACGGCAACCGCAACGGCAACAGCAACGAAAGCGGCAGCCAGCCCGGCAAGCCCAGGCGACGATCAGGCATGAGGATCAAATTCCTGGCGCAAGGCGGTCGGCGGCATGCCGAAGCGCTCGCGGAAAGCGGTGGAAAAATTGCCGCGGTTGCCATAGCCCACCGCTTGTGAAATGGCCTGAATATCCAGGCCCGTCTCGCACAGCAGCCGGCGCGCCTCGCGCATGCGCTCTTCCCGCAGGAACTCGAAGACGGTGGTGCCCGCGCAGCGCCGGAACGCCTGGTTCAGCCGCCGCGCGTTGGTGTTCAGCGCCTGGGCCAGCGCCATCAGTTCGGGCGTGTGGTCCAAGCGTTCGCGCAGCAGCTTGCGCGCGGCGCGAAACAGAACGCCGTCCAGCGTGGCCCCTGCCGCGGCGGCGGAGGTGCCGTCTTCGGCGCTTGTCTCGGGCGCGGCCTGAGCCGGCGAAGACGCAGGCGTCGACGCCACCCGCAGATGAATCAGCAGGCGCAGGCGCACTTCCTCGAAATCGAACGGCTTGGCCACGTAATCGACCGCGCCCGCCGACAGCCCGGCCACCCGTTCGCTGGGCAAGGCTGCCGCGGTCAGGAAGATGATGGGAATGGCGCGCGTGGCCTGGTCGGCCTTCAGCAGACGGCAGGCGGCCAAGCCGTCGCAGACCGGCATGGTCACGTCCATCAGGATGATGTCCGGCTGCACCAGCTGCGCCTTGCGATAGCCGTCGTTGCCATCCTCGGCCACATAGACCCGGCAGTCCTGACTGGTCAGGAAATCCACCAGCAGCATGCGGTCTTCGGGGCGGTCCTCGACGACCAGCACGCGTAAACCGGCGAGCTGGCCCGGAGCCATCGGAAAGAAGGCGTCGTTCATGCCGCGCATTCTTTCATGCCGGCCGACGCTCGCGTGGGCAATAGGAGACAAAACCGAGGCCGCGGTTCGAATAATTTTCCTTGCGGCAAACCTACCTGGCATTCCAGCAAACCTCAGTAATGGAATATTTGCGTACTTACGATAATGTTTGTTACAGCGCGAAACTGGTTAGGTAACCACTTTTTCCGCCCGGCTGTCGCGTTGCCGCCACAGCCTGCCGGAACCTGCAATTCCTTGAATTTCCCTCTACCTGCCCAGTGACGGCGTCATGAGCGAAGGCCTATATCCGCGCTTGGCGGTTGCAAAAATGTTGTGTACCCAAGCGTGACTTATATGTCAAATAGCATCTATCTATTCCAAATGTAACAAGCCGCCGTCCGAGCACCCATGCGCCGCCTATCCCGATTCTGCCGTCCTGCCGCCCTCTGCCTGTCCCCCATTTCCCTGCAAGTTGGCCTTGCCGCCGCAGCCCTGGCGTTTGCCGCCGGACCGGTCGCGGCGCAAAACGTGCGCCCGCAATTGCCGTCGGCCGCCGAGCCGGGCCGCACGCTGCCGCAACCGGCCATGCCGGAAAGCATGACCACCGCGCCGCAGGTGACCGTGCAGCAGGGCAGCGCGTCCGAGGCCCCCGCGGGCGCCGACAAGCTGAGCTTCACGCTGACTGACATGCGCGTGGACGGCGTTACCCACTATTCCCCCGAGAAAGTGCGCGCGCTGTATCAAGGGCTGCTGGGCAAGACGATCACCGTCGCTGACGCCTTCAAGATGGCCAATGACATCGAACTGCTCTATCGCAACGACGGCTATGTGACCACGCGCGTCATCGTGCCGGAGCAGACCGTCGATGGCGGCGTCTTCCGCATCGTGGTGGTTGAAGGCTACGTCTCGGATGTGAAGTACGAAGGCGATATCGGCCCCGCGCAAGCGGCGGTGGAAAAGCTGGTGCAGCGCCTGCGCGGCGTGCGCCCCATCAATGTGGCCGAGGTTGAACGCCAACTGCTGCTGGCCAATGACCTGAACGGCCTGGTCGTGCGCGCATCGCTTGAGGCCTCGCCCAAGGAAGTGGGCGGCTCGGTGCTGGTGGTGCAAAGCGAACGCAAGCCGGTCGACGCGCGCCTGGGCTTTGACAACCGCGGCTCGCCCTACCTGGGCTGGAGCGAAATGACCGGCCAGATCACGCTGAATTCGTTCGGCGAACGCGCCGACACGTTCACGCTGAGCGGCCGCCTGGGCTTTCCGGCGTATCGCAGCCAGGCCGTCGCCGGCAACTACGACATGCTGGTCTCTGACAGCGGCATGACCTTTGGTCTGGCCGCCAGCTACGCCAAGAGCGAGCCGGGCCGCGACCTGGCCCCGCTGAACGTCGCCAGCGACGTGCAGGCCTACACCGCCACCCTCACCTACCCGCTGATCCGTTCGCGCCTGGAAAACCTGCGCGCCTTCGGCATGTTCGACGTGCGCAATGTCTCCACCGACATCACCGACACGCCCTTCACGCGCGACCGCCTGCGCGTGCTGCGCGGCGGCTTGAGCTATGACCGCACCGACAGCTGGAACGGCATCACCGCCATCCGCGGCACGGTGCACCAGGGCTTGAACGCGATGGGCGCCACGCAAGAAGGCGCTGAGCTGGCCTCGCGCGCCAAGGGCCGCTCGGATTTCCTGAAGTTCACCGCCGAACTGACGCGTCTGCAACAGCTCACCGAACGCCTGTCGCTGGTCGCCACCTTCGCAGGGCAATACAGCGCCAGCCCGCTGCTGGCCAGCGAAGAATTCGCGCTGGGCGGCCCCAACTTCGGCCGCGGTTACGACGACGGCGAAATGTCTGCCGACTCCGGCGTGGCCGGTTCGCTGGAACTGCGCTACGCGGTGTCCACCGACCAATTCCTGCCGCACGGCGCGCACGTGTATTCGTTCATCGACGGCGGCCGCATCTGGTCGCGCAGCGAAAGCGCGCCCCTGACGCACGCCAACGTGTCCTCGTTTGGCGCGGGCATGCGCGCCAACCTGAGCAAGAACCTGTACGCCACGCTTGAAGTGGCCAAGCCCACCAGCTCGGATGTCCTGACCCAGGGCAACAAAGATCCCCGCGTGTTCTTCAGCATCTCGGCGCAGTACTAAGCAGCGAACGACAAGAGACCGACCATGAATCGCAATTCCCGCAGCCTCGCCCAATCCGCTCGCCGTTCGCGCCTGAAGAAAGAAACCGCCCTGCCCGCGCTCAGCACGCTGGCCATGGTGATCGGTTCGCTCGCCACAGGCGGCGCGCACGCCAATCCCACCGGCGGCAACGTGGTGGGTGGCGCCGCCAGCATCATCGACCGCGGCAACGGCACACTGGACATCAACCAGTCGACCGGCAAGGCCATCATCAACTGGAAAGACTTCAGCATCGGCGCCAACGAGACGGTCAACTTCCGCCAGCCCGGCGGCAAGAGCGTCACGCTGAACCGCGTGGTGGGCAATGACCCCTCGGCGATCTTCGGCAAGTTGAACGCCAACGGCACGGTGATGCTGGTCAACCCGAACGGGGTGGTGTTCGGCAAGGGTGCGCGCATCGACGTGGGCGGCCTGGTCGCCACCACGGCGAACATCAGCGACAAGGATTTCCTGGCGGGCAATTACAAGTTCAACCAGGCGTCGTCCAAAGCGAATGCCATGATCGTGAACGAAGGCACGATCAGCATCAAGGACAGCGGCCTGGCCGCACTGGTTGCGCCGTCGGTGCGCAACTCGGGCGTGATCGAAGCCAAGCTGGGCCGCGTGGCCCTGGCGGGCGCGAAGACCGTTACGGTCGACTTCCAAGGCGACGGGCTACTCAGCTTTGATGCCACCTCGACGGTTGGCGAACTGCCCAAGGACGCCAGCGGCAAGCCGGTGTCGGCCCTGGTCACCAACACTGGCGTCATCCGCGCAGACGGCGGCACGGTGCTGATGACGGCGCGCGCCGTCAAGGGCGTGATCGACAACGTCGTCAACACTGACGGCATCATCAGCGCCAAATCGGTCGGTACGCAAAACGGCAAGATCGTGCTGTCTGGCGGTGACGCCGGCACGGTCAAGATCGCTGGCACGGTGGACGCCACGGGCGCTGGCGCAGGCCAGCAAGGCGGCAAGGTCGTTGTCACCGGCGAACACGTCGATGTGACGCGCAGCGCCGCCATCGACGTCTCCGGCGCCGCAGGCGGCGGCGAGATTGCACTGGGCAGCCTGGGTGTTGCGCCGGATGATGGCTCGGCCGCATTCAGCGGCAAGTCGTCCACCGTCAAGGTGGCCGCGGGCGCCACCCTCAAGGCCGACGCCATCGTCAAGGGCAACGGCGGCAACGTCACGATGTGGTCCAACGAGGCCACGGCGTTCGCAGGCAGCCTGTCGGCGCGTGGCGGTGAACAAGGCGGTGACGGCGGCTTTGCCGAAGTCTCCAGCAAGAAGAACATCGGCCTGACCGGTTCGGTGGACATGCGCGCGCCCAAGGGCAAGACGGGCCTGCTGCTGATCGACCCGACCGACCTGCGCATCGTTGATTCCAACGCCGGCTCGGGCGCGCTGGACGGCAATGCCGGCGACGGCACCGTCAACGGCGGCGACGCCAACGCGGCCAACAACACCGTGTCGCGCGGCCTGTTGGAAAGCCTGGCCGGCACCACGAACATCAAGCTGGAAGCCACCGGCCAGATCACGATTGCGGACATGGCCGCGATCAACCTGCAAACCACCTCGGGCAACAGCTTCACGCTGCGCTCGACGCAGACGGGCGGCATCCGCTTCGAGAATTCGAATACTGAAATCAGCACCCAGGGCGGCGCGATCACGCTGGAAGCCCTGGGTGTGGGAAGCACGCTGGACAACATCGGCAAGCTGACGAGCCGTGGCGGCGCGATCACGTTGAACGCCACCGGCGACATCAACCTGGCCAACGTCATTGACGCCGGCAGCGGCGCAGCGCTGGTGCGCACCAGCGCGGGCACCATCCGCAACACGGGCGGCGCCAACCAGGTGGTGGCGGGCAACACCGTCACGCTGGACGCCAGCGGCGGCAGCATCGGCGAGATCGGCAACGCCATCAACACCCAGACCGCAAAGCTGGCGCTGGCCACCGGCGGCAACCTGGCTGTGGCCAACCGCTCGGCACTGAACACGCTGGACATCACCAGCCGCCACGCGCAACCGGGCGTCAACAATTCGTACGAACTGTCGTCCGCCGGATTGACGTTCTCGCTGACGGACAACGGCAGCTATCAGCTGAACACCGTCAGCCAGGCCGGTCTGAACTTCTCGTTCACCGGCGACCGCACGATCAACGTGGGCACCATCGCGCTGGGCGCGAGCGCCCTGTCGCTGACGTCAACGGCCGGTGACATCCTGGCCCGCAACAGCCTCAACAGCATCGGCGCCAGCACCATCGCGCTGAAGGCCGCAGGCAGCACCGGCGGCAATGGCGCCATCGGCTCCTCTGCGCTGGCGCTGAACACGCACACGACCTCGCTCACGGCCGCCAGTGGGTCGGGCGGCGTGTATGTGAACAACTCGGGCAGCATGACGCTGCGCTCCATCGACACCACGGGCGCGCTGTCCGTCTGGGCCGGCGGTCATTTGAAGGTGGGCGCCATCAAGGCCGGCAGCACCACGCTGACGTCGAATGTAGGCAGCATCTTTGACGATGGCGACGACGCCACCTCGATCAACACCAACACGCTGACTCTGTCGGCGCAGAACAGCATCATCGGCGCTGCGAACCGCAGCCTGAAGACCAACGCCAGCAGCGTGTCCGCCACCAGCGGCACGGGCGTGTATCTGGACAGCACCAGCAGCAATCTGACCATCACGCAGGCACAGGCGAACAACGCCGCCATCGTGATCACTGGCGCGGGCAGTGTGTCGGCCAACAACGTCAGCTCGTCTGGCGGCGCCGTCAACCTGACCGGCAACAGCATCTTCGCCGGCCAGGTCAATGCGGGCTCGGGCAACGTCACGCTTACCGCGCGTGCGGGCAGCATCACGGGGTCGTCGGCATCGCTGATCACCGGCAACGTCGTCACCCTGCTGGCCCCGGCGGCCAGCAGCGCCTACACGGTGGGCACCACCGGCACCTTCCTGCGCACGGCGGCGGGTGAACTGCACGCCACGGGCGGCGGCATCTACATCAACCAAGCGCAAGGCTCGGTGCTGCTGGATGACCTGAAAGCCTTCAACGGCATTTCCGTTATCGGCATCGCGGACCTGACCGCCAACAAGCTGGATGCCGGCACCGGCACCCTCTGGCTCACTGCTCAGGGCGGCGACATCCTGCGCGCCAATGCCAACAGCGAACTGGCGGGCAACAGCATCAACCTGCAAGCCCGGCGCCATATTGGCACGAGCAGCGACCGAATCAAGACCGCGACGACCAGCCTGACGCTGGGCAGTGGCGGCGACATCTACGTCGACAACCCCGGCAAGACGCTGACGTCTCTGTCGATCAGCAACACGCACATGGACCCGGCCCGGCGCAACACGCTGCTGGTGTCCGCCCCTTACCTCGCCTTCGACGTCAATGACGACGTGGGCAACGCGTACGAACTGAAACAGGTCTACAGCTCGCTGCTGAACCAGTTCATCTTCAACGGCGATCAGACCCTGAAGCTGGGCAACATCCGCGCCAGCAGCGGGATCTCTCTGACGTCCACGCAAGGCAGCATTCTGGACGATGGCAACGCCGATACGCGGGTCACGGCCAGCGCAGTCACCCTGTCCGCCAATCAAGACATCGGCACGAGCGGCAACTTTGTCTCGGTCAACGCCCCGTACCTGTCGCTGGACACGCGCGGCAATCTCTACGCGACCAGCATCGCCGACCTGTCTTCGTTGACGGTGACCGCTCGCCACAAGGGCGAAGACGACCACTATGTGCTGGACGTGCGCGCGCCGTCGCTGCTGTTCAACATCACGGACGACGTCACCGGCCACACCATTCACGAGGTGCGCGACAGCAACTCGGTGAACTTCAGCTTCATCAGCGACCGCGACGTCACCGTCGGCAGCATCGATACGGGTTACAGCGGTTCCATCACGCTGAACACGACGGGTGCGATCAGCGACGACGGCAACAAGAACACCCAGTTGCTGGCCAACTCGGTGAACCTGATCGCTGGCGGCGCCATCGGCGCCACCGGCACGGGCTATCTGGACATCCTGACCAGCAACCTGTCTGGCTCGGCCGGCAATGGCGGCTTCTATGCCCAATTGCTCAAGCCCACCGGCTCCGGCAACACCACCGGCATCATCACGCTGAACAACATCACGGCGACCGACGCGGTGCAGATCGATGCGCGCCAGGGCGACCTGGTGGTCTCCGGCACGGTTCGCAGCTGGAACGACGACGTTACGCTGAACGCGGCCAACGGCTCCATCCTGGCCAATGGCTCGGGCAACGCGTACGCCGGCGGCGGCGACATCGCGCTGACGGCAGCCGGCTCCATCGGCGGCACGTACGCGGGCGCCTTGCGCTATGTGGGCGTAGGCGGCGTGGGTCTGGTCAACGTCCAGGCCAATGCGGGCGGCGACATCTACCTGAACGGCACTACCAGCGACGTCAAGCTGGTCACGCTGACGGCGGGCGGCCAGCTCGGCTACACCCAGTCATTCGGCACCACGACGGTGGGCAGCGTGCAAGCCACTGGCCCCGCGACGCTGGCCAACACCTCGGGTTCCCTCCTTGACGACGGCGACGCCGCCACGAAGATCCAGGCCAGCAGCATTGCGTTGTCGGCGGGCGGCCAACTGGGCGCAGCAGGCGCTGCACTGACCTTGCAGGCCCCGGACGTCAGCCTGACCAGCGGCGGCAACATCACCGTTGACAACCTGACGGGTCTGACGCGCCTGGCCGTTACGCGCAATGGTTCGGCCTACGGCTCCTATGCGATCACCGCGCCCAACCTGACGGCCTTCACGCTGACGGATGACGCCAGCGGCATCCACCTGAAGGACATCGCCAGCTCGACCAATCTGGACTTCGGCTTTTCCGCCAACAGCAAGAACATCCTGGTCGGCAACATCGATGCTGGCGCGGGCGGCAAGGTCAGCCTGGTTTCGTCCAACAACATCGCCAACGACGATCTGGCCAACCCCGGCGCCATCCGCGCCGGGACGGTCGCGCTGACGGCGGGGGCTGGCGGCTCGATCGGCTCGTCGGCCACCGGCGGCACGCTGGGGTTGAACGGCACGTCGGCGTTGAGCTTGACCGCGGGCAACAGCTTCTATGTCGCCAGCGACACCGTGCTGCGCAGCCTGGCCATCAACAGCCTGCGCTCGGCGGGCGCCACCAGCACCATCGCCATTGGCGGCGGTGCCGGCCAGACCATCAAGATCAGCGATGACGGCACCACGCAGTACCTGGAACAGATCACCGGCGGGCTGACGGACTTCAGCTTCACCGGCCGCAAGAACATCCAGGTGGGCGCCATCACCGCCACCAACGCGGTCAACCTGACCACGGCGGGCGGCGGCGTCTATTCCAGCATCACCAGCGATGCTGGCGCTGGCCGCATCACGGCCGGCACGGTCAAACTGTCGGCAACCGGCAGCGACAGCTACACCGCGCGCGACGCCAATACGGGCGCCATCGGCAGCACCGGCCGCGCCCTGCGCACCACGGCCAACAATCTGGTGATCGCCAACAATGGCGACATCACCCTGAACAACGGCGGGCAGGCGCTTAGCAGCATCGACCTGAACCTGACGCGCCGCGACGCCTACAACGACACGATTGCCGATACCAACGCCTATTCCTTTGCCGGGCTGGGCGGCCAATCGCTGTCGCTCAGCGGCGGCACCGTCCTGTTTATCACGGCAGACATGAACGGCGTCGCGTTGGCCATCAGCGCCGATTCCACCATCGCGACCAATACGATCAATACGGGCGCCACGGGTTCGGTGTCGCTGACCTCGCGCTACGCGAACAGTTTGCTCAACCCCACGATCTCGCGCAATTCCGGCCAGATCACCGGCAACAGCGTCAGCCTGAATGCACTGGGCACCAACGGCAGCGTGTCGGGGTCCACCAACACCAACAACCTGTCCATCGCCTCGGCGGGCAACGTCAGCGTCTCCAACACCAAGCAGTTGTCGTCGCTGTCGCTGACGGCGAACCACAGCAACACCACCGGCGCGCAGACCAACTCGTACGCGATCTCGGCCACAGGCCTGAACTTCTCGCTCGGCGATTCGAACGGCGTCAATGGCATGACGCTCAACAACATCACGTCCAACGGCCTGGCGCTGTCCTTGTCGTCGGACCGCACGCTGACCGTCAACACCGTCAACACCGGCGCGGGCGGCTCGGTTACGCTGGCCAGCAACGGCAACATCTACGGCAACAGCTCCAGCGCCAGCAGCCCCAACATCACCACGGGCGATCTGACGTTGAATGCGGGCTCGGTCTCGGGCACGTACAACACGGTCCAACCGCTGTATGTCAGCGTCGACACGCTGTCTTCGAATGTGCGCGGCAGCCTGTGGGTGTCGAACAACAAGAACCTGACGTTGCTGAACAACAGCGCCGCCAGCTCCGCGCAGGTGAACGTCACCAACGGGTCAATCATGCAAGGCGCCGGCGGCCGCTTCGTCGCCCCCGCGCTGACGCTGACCGCCACGCAATCCATCGGCGCCGCCGGCAACGCGGTGCAAACCGATACGCGCCAGCTGATCACACAGACCGGCCGCGATCTGTACCTGAACAACGCGTCGAACCTGTTCAGCCTGAACGTCACCGCCAACCACGCGAACCAGGCTGTGGACAACGTGGTCCAGGTCGCTGCCCAGGGCCTGACGTTCAACGTCACCGATACCGGCGGCTACAACCTGTTCGACGTGCGCGACACCACCGGCCTGAACTTCTCGTTCTCTGGTGACCGCACGCTGAACATCGGCAACATCGACACGGGCCCGGCCCACACCGTCAGCCTGGCCGCCAACGGCGCCGGCAGCAACATCGTGAACCTGTCGCCGACGTCCCACGTCACGGGCGATTCGGTGTCGCTGTTCGCCACCGGCCAGATCGGCGCCAGCCCGGCCGACAAGATCCAAACGACGACCAGCGAGCTCTACCTGACGAGCGGCAGCCACGTCTATGTGAACAACGACCGCGACCTGGCCAGCCTGTCGCTCTACGCGACCGGCGTAGCGCCGTCGACTTACGACATCACGTCGGACCAACTGGTGTTCAATGTTGAACACAACGGCCGCCTGCAAGTCAACGAAGTCCGTGACGACACCGGCCTGAACCTGTCGCTGGCCAGCAGCGTGGGCCAGGACATCGGCATCATCGACACGCAAACCACCGGCACCGTCCGCCTGTCCAGCAACAGCAGCATTCTGGGCAACGCCGACGACAGCCAGCGCATCACCGCGGGCCAGGTATCGATCGTCGCCCAAGGCACGGGCGGCATTGGCGCCGTGGGCCGCGAAATCAATCTGTCCGCGCCGATTGTCAGCATCCAGAATACCGGCGACGTCTACATCGATTCCGACACGCACATCGATTCGCTGTCGCTGTACGCGATGGGCAACGCCGCGCGCACCTACAGCATCAACTCGCCGATGCGCGACGGCAACGGCAACATCGGCTTTACCGCCACCGACGGCGGCAGCGGCAGCGCGGCTGGCCTGGTGCTGGGCAACATCACGGACGCGGGCGGCTTGAATCTGTCCGTCACCAGCGACCGCACCATCACCGTCGGCACCATCAACGTCGGCTACGACAACGTATCGTTGACCTCGCGCAACGGCTCGTTGCTGGGCGATGGCGATGCCAACACCAAGATCGACGCCGCATCGCTGACGCTGAACGCCAACAACGCGATCGGCGCCGCGGGCGCTGGCAACGCCATCGACACCCGTGTCAGCACGCTGACGGGCCGCGCCGGCAATGGCGGCGCGTACATCACGGTGGAAGGCAACACCAGCCTGCCCAGCCTGACGTCAACCGGCGCAAGCTCGGTCAGCAACACCGTTGGCGACATCGAGCTTGGCACCGTCAACACCAACGGCAACGCGTTCTCGGTCAACAACACCGGCGGCTCCATCCTGAGCGGCACGATCAGCAACGCCACCACCGTCGACCTGACGGCCAACGGCTCGATTGGCAACAAGAGCGCCATCCGCACCACCAACATCAGTGGCGCTACGACGACTGTGACGTTGAGCGCGCGCAAGACGGCCACGGCGGACGGCAGCATTGCGCTGACCGAAACCTACGGCTTGCGCGTGGCATCGGCCACGGCCGACGGCAACATCACCCTGACGGCAGACACCGCCGGCAGCGGCCGCGATCTGCTGGTGGGCACCATCAGCACCACCGATGGCGCGGTGGCGTTGAAGACCGGCCAAGGCAACATCATCGGTGTGGACAACAACAACCGCATCACCGGCAAGAGCGTCACACTGACGGCCGACTATGGCTCGGCACGCAGCATCGGCACGATCACGACCCGTCTCCACCTGGACACGCCGTCGCTGACGCTGAACACCCCGGGCGCCATCTACGTTGATAACCTGGCCGACCTGACCGACCTGACGATCAACCGGAACAACGCCACGGGCAATCAGAATGGCAGCAATGGGGTCCTGGCCATCAACGCTCAGAACCTGACGTTCAGCGGCGACGACAACGGCACCAACACCGCGCTGACCGTCGTTCGTGACACCACTGGCCTGAACTTCACGTACAAGGCGATCGGTTCGATCACCCTGCACGATATCGACGTAACGTCCAACGGTTCGGTCAACCTGTCGACCAATCCGTACTACTACACCGGCGGCTCCATCCAGGGCATGAACGGCTCGTCGAAGATCACGGCGGGCGACCTGACGCTGTCCACCGCGTCGGGCAACACCACCAACTCTATCGGCTCCGCGGGCAACGCCCTGAACACCCAGGTCAACAACATCTCGGCCACGGCCTCGGGTGGCATCTGGCTGAAGCAGACCGGCTCGATCAACCTGGGCAACCTGCGCGCGGGTGAAGACCTGTCGGTGACGACTACCACGGGCGACATCCTGGTGGGCGCGGTCAGCTACGGCACCGACAAAACGCTGACCCTGAACGCCCAGAACGGCAGCATCCTGGACGGCGGCGGCGCCATCTCGGGTTCTGGCACGGGCGCCATCACGCTGACCGCGAAGAATGGCATCGGCACGAACGATGCCGCGATCAAGATCGCGGCGCCGTACAACCCCGTGTCCGCCACCGTCACCGGCGCGGGTTCCTTGTTCCTGAACAGCACCACCAACCTGCTGGGCGGCTTGACAACGTCTGTCGCGAACGGCGCAACGCGTGTCACGTCGGCGGGCAACCTGGTGCTGACCAGCATGACGTCAGGCACCGATGCAGCTGGCAACGGCATCTCGGTGAACACCACCTCGGGCAACATCACCGTCAAGAACGTGCAGGCTGGCAGCACGCAAGGCCAGATCACGCTGAACGCTGAAAACGGCTCCATCCTGGCGGATGCGGCCGGCGCGACCATCAAGGCGTACGGCGTAACGCTGAACGCCCGCAACGGCATCGGCGCCAACAGCACACTGGGCCGCATCAACGCAACCGGCCAGCGCGTGGAAGCCACCACCAACGGCGCGATGTACCTGGCGGCGGACAACAACTCCGTCTACTCGTACCTGTCGGGCAACACCATCGACATCGCCGCGGCTGGCAACCTGCAAATCGCCAACGCCATCGCCGCCAACGGCAACGGCACGATCAAGATCGTCGGCAACGGCACGAACAGCCAGCTGGTTGCGGGCAATATCGACGCGGGCGTGGGTTCGGTCAACATCGACTACAGCAAGACCGGCAGCACCATCGTTGATGACCGCGAGCAATCCACGCGCATCATCGGCAATTCGGTCACGCTGAAGGCTGGCGCGGGCATCGGCGGCGCCGAAGGCTCGCCTGACAAGCTGCAGACGACCGCCGCCATCATCACGGCGGAAGTCACCGGCAACGGCTCGATCTTCCTGGACGACAACCGCGCGGCCGGCACGACGCTGAATTCCATCATTACGCAGAACGGCGCCATCGGCATCACCACGGCTGGCCCCACGCTGGTCACCAGCGCCATCACCAAGACCAACTCGACGGCGAACGACATCTCGATCGCCACGTCCAATGGCGACTTGTGGATCAACACGATCGACGCCATGAACTCGGGCGACGTCACGCTGAAAGCGGCTGGCTCGATCCTGGGCGCACTGCAGGGCAACCTGGTCTTCGGCAACAGCCTGACGGCGGCGGCCGGCGGCAGCATCGGCACGGCCGCCAACCTGGCCAACGGCACGGGCGGCCTTGCGTTGCGCACCAACGTTGCGTCGCTGGGCGATCTGACGACGGGCGCCGATGGCGCGGTCATCGTCCTGAACAACGTGGGCACGCGCGCCCTGACGCTCAACGGCGACGTCACCCAGACGGGCGACAACAGCTCGGTCTACATCCGCTCGTCGGGCGACCTGAACGCCAGTTCCGGCCTGTCCAACACCGCCGACAACGTGCTGCTGTCTTCGGCTGGCACGCTGACGGTTGCCGGCGCGGGCGTGCAAGCCAATGACACCGTCACCCTGGTGGGTACGCGTGACGTGGTCGCCGCAAGCGTCACGCCGCGCGACATCACCATCAAGGGTCATACGCTGAACTTCACGAGCGGCGCCGCAGGTGGCAACACCTTGTTGAAGACGGAAGTCGCCAACGCCACCATCAGCCTCACGGGCATCTCCGCTCCGGCCAGCCTGATCCTGAACAACACCGGCGCGTTGAACGCGGATCTGAACACGGCCAACGGCAACATCACGGCCACCGCCACCGGCACGCTGAACGCGTCGGCCACGGCCAACGGCAACAACCGCATCATCGACCTGAGCTCGCAACATGGCGATGTGACGTTTGGCGTCATCAATGCCGGCGCGGCGAACGGCGCGGTCATTCTGGCCGCCGCCGAAGGTTCCCTGGTGGGTTCGGGCGGCGACATCACCACCAACAGCCTGGACCTGACCAGCAAGAACGGCATCGGCGATGAAAACACCTCGTTCACCACGTCGGCGCGCTACCTCAAGGCCAACGTGCTGGGCGCGGGCGATATCGTGGTGGACGCCACCGGCGCGTTGACGCTGGGCCGCATCGCGACGGCAGACGGCGATATCCAGATCGGCGCGGTCGGCGACCTGATCAGCTCGGTGCAGGTGTCGGCCGGCAACGGCGGCGACGTCACGCTGGGTTCGTCCACCGGCAACGTCGGCTTCAACCACGCCATCGCCAACACTGACGTCAACAACCTCACGGTGACCGGTGCGCAGATCGGCATGGCTGCTGCCGACACCGCTGGCGCGCAGACCTATCACGGCAACGTCACGCTGTCCGGCGACCTGACCGGCACGGCCATCGACATCAACGGCAACGCCACGCTGAACGGCGCCAAGCGCACCCTGACCGCCAACGGCGCCAATGGCGACATCAGCATCACGGGCTCGCTAAACGGCGGCAATCAACAGGCGGTGATCACCGCCAGCGACGGCGACGTCACGCTGGGCGGCGACGCCCAGAACCTGGCCAGCCTGACCATCACCGGCGACCACATCGCCCTGCGCAACGTCTACAGCACGGGCGCGCAGCAGTACAACGGCGACACGACGCTGCGCGGCAACTACATCACGACCAACGGCGCCTTCGGCGTGGATGGCGCGGCCATTCTGGCCAGCGGCGTCAGCGTGGTGACGGGCAGCGGCGCGGTGACGTTCACGGGTGACGTGTCGGGCGCCAACACGCTGACCGTCAACACCACCGGCGCCTCCACCTACGATGGCGCGATCAACATCGCCACGCTGGGGCAGGCGGGCACGGGCGCCGTCGCCCTCAACGGCGGCGACGTCACCACCACCGGTTCGCAGTACTACGAAGGCCGCGTGGTGTTGGGCGACGACACCGCGCTTACCGGCAGCCTGGTCACCTTGCGCCAGGGCGCAGACGGCGCGCATGCGCTGGAGATCAGCGGCGACGCGTCGCTGGCGGGCGCCATCGGCGCCAACACCAAGCTGGCCAGCCTGACCGTGAACGGCCCGGCCACGCTGAACGCAAGCAGCATCGCCACCACGGGCAACCAGCACTACCAGGGCGCCGTGACACTGGGCAGCGACCAGTCGCTGTCCACCACCACCGGCAACGTCACGTTCGACGACACGTTGAACGGCCCGCGCAACCTCCTCATCGCCTCGACGGCGGGCGGCGACGTCAGCTTTGACGCCGTGGGCGGCGCAGGTCAACGCCTGGGCAACGTGACGGTCAACACCGCGGGCGACACCGCCTTCCACGGCGCCGTATATGCCGCCTCGGTGCAAACCGATGCGCCAGGCACCGTCGCCATCAACGGCGGCCGCGTCGACACGACGGGCGTGCAGTCCTTTGGCGAGCTGGTCACGCTGGGTGCGTACACCGTTCTGAAGGGCGGCGCGATCACGCTGGCTCAAGGCGTGAAGTCGACCGACGAAACGCAAGGCCTGGCCATCGACGGCGACGCCGTGATCAACGGCGCGGTCGGCGCGGGCGCCAACGCCCGTCTGGCTTCGCTGACCATCACCGGCACGGCGGACCTGAACGGCGGCGTCATCAACACCGTGGGCGCGCAGTCCTTCCAAGGCGACGTCACGCTGTCCAACGATCTGGTGGTCAATACCCAGGGCGCGGCGGGCAGCAACGTCAGCTTCGGCGGCAAGGTCGCCAGCACCCCTGGCGACGCCAACGGCCTGACGATCAACGCGGGCCTGGGCAACGTGACCCTGGCGGACCAGGTCGGCGACAACGCCGGCGCCCGTCTGGGCGCGCTGACCATCAACAGCAATGGCGCCACCACGTTGGACGGCGCGGTGTATGCAGGCTCGGTCACGACCAACGCCGGCGGCACGCTGGCGCTGAACGGCGGTCTGGTCGACACGACCGGCACGCAGTCCTACGGCGAACGGGCTGTGCTGGGCGCGAACACGGTGCTCAAGGGCAGCACCGTCACGCTGGCGCAAGGCGCGGATTCGGTTGACGAAACCCAAGCCCTGACCATCACCGGCAACGCCGTGATCAACGGCGCGTTGGGCGACAACGCGCGCCTGGCGTCCTTGACCATCTCCGGCACGGCTGACCTGAACGGCGGCAGCATCGACACCGTTGGCGCACAGTCCTACCAAGGCAACGTCACGCTGTCCGATGATCTGGACATTCACACCGCCAACAGCAACGTCACGTTCCACGGCACCATCGCCAGCGCAGCGGGCGAAGCCAACCACCTGACGATCGGCGCAGGCAACGGCAACGTCAACGTTGTGGGCGCGGTGGGCAACGCCACCACTGCCCGCCTGGGCGATGTGGCCATCAACAGCAACGGCGCAACCACGCTGGGCGGCGCGATGTACGCCGCATCCGTCACCACCGATGCGGGCGGCACGCTCGCCATCAACGGCGGTTTGGTCGACACCACCGGCACGCAGTCCTACGGCGAACTGGCCGTGCTGGGCGCGAACACGGTGCTCAAGGGCAGCAACGTTACGCTGGCGCAAGGCGCGGATTCGGTTGATGAAACCCAAGGCCTGACCATCGACGGCAACGCCGTGATCAACGGCGCGGTGGGCGACAACGCCCGCCTGGCCGCGCTGACCATCACCGGCGCGTCGGAACTGGGCGGCGGCACGATCAACACCGTGGGCGCGCAGTCCTACCAAGGCAACGTCACCCTGTCCGACGAGCTGGTGGTCAACACCAACGGCGCGGCCGGCAGCAACGTCAGCTTCGGCGGCGCCATCGCCAGCACGGACGGCGACGCCAACGGCCTGACGATCAACGCAGGTCTGGGCAACGTCACCCTGTCGGGCAAGGCCGGCGACGACGCTGGCGCCCGCCTGGGTGCACTGGCCATCAACAGCAGCGGCGCCACCCAGCTGGACGGCGAGGTCTATGCCGCTTCGGTCAACACCGACGCAGGCGGCACGCTTGCCATCAACGGCGGTTTGGTCGACACGACCGGCACGCAGTTCTACGGCGAACTGGCCGTGCTGGGCGCGGATACGGTGCTCAAGGGCAGCAACGTGACGCTGGCGCAAGGCGCGGATTCGGTTGACGAAACCCAAGGCCTGACCATCGACGGCAACGCCGTGGTCAATGGCGCACTGGGTAACGGCACCGACGCCCGCCTGGCCTCGCTGACCATCACCGGCGACGCAGAACTGGGCGGCGGCACGATCAACACGGTTGGCGCGCAGTCGTATCAAGGCAACGTCACGCTGACCGACGATCTGGACAGCCGCAGCGCCAATGGCGACGTCACCTTCGGCGGCACGCTGGTGAGCTCGGCGCAGGACGGCCACGGCCTGTCGCTGGCGACTGGCGCGGGCAACGTCACCTTCTCGGGCGCAGTGGGCGACGACGCCGACGGCCGCCTGGGTGACATCACCGTCGCCAGCAACGGCGCGACGACGTTGGACGGCGCGGTGTACGCGGCCTCCATCACCACCGATGCCGGCGGCACGCTCGCCATCAACGGCGGCTTGGTCGACACGACCGGCACGCAGTCCTACGGCGAACTGGCCGTGCTGGGCGCGGATACCGTGTTGAAGGGCAGCACCGTCAGCCTGTTGGGCGGCGGCGACGGCGCACACGGCTTGACGATTGACGGCGACGCCGTGTTGAAGGGCGCGTTCGGTGCGCAAGACGCACTGGCCAGCCTGACGGTGAACGGCACGTCCAGCCTGGATGGCAGCATCGGCACCACGGGCGAGCAGTCGTACAACGGCCCCGTCACGCTGGACGGCGATGTCACGCTGACCACGCAAGGCGGCAACATCGCGTTCAACGACACGGTCGCCAGCAGCCAAGGCGATGGCCATGGCCTGTCGCTGTCCACGGGCGCAGGCGACGTCACCTTCACGGGCACCGTCGGCGACGCCACGGGCGGCCGTCTGGGCGACATCACCATCGCCAGCAACGGCGCGACGACGCTGGACGGCGCGGTGTACGCGGCATCGATCACGTCGGATGCCGGCGGCACGCTCGCCATCAACGGCGGCTTGGTCGACACGACCGGCACGCAGTCCTACGGCGAACTGGCCGTGTTGGGCGGCGACACGGTATTGAAGGGCAGCACCGTCAGCCTGTTGGGCGGCGGTGACGGCGCACACGACCTGACGATCGACGGCGACGCCGTGCTGAAGGGCCCGTTCGGCGCGCAAGACGCGCTGGCCAGCCTGACGGTCAACGGCAAGTCCACGCTGGGTGAAGGCAGCATCGCCACCACGGGCGACCAGTCGTACAAGGGCGCGGTCACGCTGGGCGGCAACGTCTTGGTGGCCAGCCGCGACGGCGATATCGGCTTCAACGACTCAGTTGACGGCACGCACGATCTGGCGGTCTCGGCAGGCAAGGGTGACGTCACCTTCGCCGGCCCGGTGGGCCAGGATTCACGTCTGGGCGATGTGACGATCAACGCCGCGGGCGATACCGTGCTGGACGGCCCGGTCCGCACCGCCTCGCTGCAAACCAGCGGCAACGGCGACCTGCTGATCAACGGCGGTTCGGTCAACACCACGGGCTCGCAGCAATACGGCCAGCACGTGATCCTGTCTGGCGCGGACACCACGCTGACCGGCACCAACGTGCAACTGAAGGCCGGCGTGGACGGCACCGAGCCGGGCCAACAAGGCCTGATCATTGCCGGCAACGCCGACATTCAGGGCGACGTCGGCGGCACCACGCCGCTGCGCGGCCTGGCCGTCCAAGGCACGACCACAATGGGTCCGGGCAAGGTCGTCACCACGGGTGACCAGGTCTACACCGGCGCGGTCACGCTGACGGGCGACCGCGAACTGACCAGCAGCACGGGCTCCGTCGTGCTGGGCAGCAAGTTGGACGGCGGCAATGGCAATAACCTGGCCATCAACGCCGGCAAGAACGTGCAGGTGGCGGGCGACGCCACCGGCCTGGGTTCGCTGACCTTGCGCGCCGTCGACACCATTGTGTTCAACGGTGACGTCAGCGCCTACCGCGTGCAGCAGCTGGAGGCCAAGTCCGCCAGCTACAACGGCGCGGTGCGTGCCACGGGACCGGACGGCATCGACATCTCGGGCGGCACCGTGTCGTTCGGCAAGGACGTCACCGCCGACACCGGCGCGATCCGTGTCACCAATACCGACCCGGCCGGCACGACGACGTTTGCCGCCGGCTCCACGGTCAAGGCCGCCACGGGCTTCACCCAGACCGGCGGCGCCGGCCTGACGCTGCCCGCGCAACTGCTGGTGACCCAAGGCCCCATCAACCTGGGCGCCCCGGCCACGCTGCAAGGCGCGAATGCCACCATCAGCACCAACGGCAACATCACCGCCGTCGGCCTGTCTGGTCCGCAAACGACGTTGACGCTGGCCGCCGGCCCGCTGGGCGCGCTGCGCATCGGCTTGAACGACGGCAACCTGAGCCACAAGCTGGACGTGGCCGGGCTGATCGTTCCCACCGCCGGTTCGGCCGACGTGTGGGGCACGGTCGGTGGCAAGACGGGCGCCCTGGCGGCTGCTTCCATCAAGAGCTCGCTGGTGGGTTCGCCGTATTACCTGAACGGCGTCACGTGGGGGCCGACGGGCACCATCGACCGCCTGGCCGCCATCACCGCGCCGCAGCCGATCATCCCGACCACGCCTACCGCCGATTCTTTGTTCCGTGGTACGGTCCCGCCTGATGGTTTCGGCCCTGATGCGCTGAATGCATACGCCGATCCGCAGGTGCTGAAGGTGGCCGCTGCGAGCTTTAACTGGCTGCTGCCTTCCGGCGACAACGCCATGCTGAACGTACCGGCCGGCAACACGTCGGTACTGCAAGCCCCGGGCAGCAACCCGCAACAACCTGTCGCCGAAGGCAATCCGTCTTCCGACGACGAGCGTCGCGACAACGACGCGCAATCCCGCACTCTTTGATTCGACACCATGACTACGCAGACTTCGCTTCCCCTGTTCTACGAACAACCCCGTCCTCTGGCTGCCGGCGTGCACGCCAACCTGTCGCTGGCCGGCAACACGGGCTTTGCCTATGCCGCCAACACCAACGCCGTGCCGCTGGTGGCCACCGAGCTGCCCACGGCTTGCCGTCACTTCCCCATCGTCTTCACCGACGGTGAGCAACCCACGCCCGTCGCGGTGCTGGGCGTGCGCGGCCAGGAAAACCTGTTCGTCGACGCCGACGGCCAATGGCGCGCCGGCACCTACATCCCGGCCTACGTGCGCCGCTACCCGTTCATCTTCATGGAGAACGAAGACCGCAGCCAGTTCACGCTGTGCGTGGACGAGAAGGCCGCGTCCGTGGTGGAAGGCCGCGACAACCCGTTCTTCGACGACGCCGGCGAGCCCACCGACCTGGCCCGCAGCGCCCTGGAATTCTGCCGCGACTACCAGAACCAGCACGCCTACACGATGGAGTTCGCGCAAGCCCTGGCCGCTGCCGACCTGCTGATCGAGAACCGTGCCGACATCACCCTGCCCGACGGCCAGCGCCTGGCCATGTCCGGCTTCAAGGTGATCGACGAAGCCAAGTTCAACAAGCTGTCGGATGAAGAGTTCCTGCGCTGGCGCGCCAACGGCTGGCTGCCGCTGGTCTATTGCCACCTGCTGTCGATCAACACGTGGCCTGCCCTGATCAACCAGGTGCAGCCGGTGGCAGTGGCTGAGGAATCCGCCGAGGCGTGATTTCCTGGCAGCACGGCAAGGCCGGTCACCGCACCGGCTTGCCCCCGCCCACTCGGAACGTTTTTTTCGAGGCCTTTAGGCGCCGACGCAATCGGCGCCTTTTTTTATTGCCGAACGCGTGACGCGTGATACGAGCCGCCGTTAAAAATCCACCGTGGCCGACAGCAGGACCGTGCGTGGCGCACCGATCGTCAGGCCGTTGGAGGACGCGGAGGCCCAGTAGGCTTTGTTGAAGACGTTCTCGACGGTGGCGCGCAAGGTGACCGGGGTGTTGCCCGCGCGAAACGCATAGCGTGCGCCCACGTCAACGCGAGTCCAGCTGGGGATCTCCTGACGGTTCGCGGCGTCCAGGTATTGCGACGTCGTGCGCAGGGCGCGCGCCGACATGGTCAGGCCGGCTAGAAATGGCGTGTCCCATTCCACGCCAAGGTTCATGCTGTAGCGCGGCGAGCCGGGCGCGACGTTGCCCTCGGTGAGCGCAATGCCGGTTTTCGTCAACCGGCCATTCAGAAACATCACGCCCGCCAGCACGCGCACGTTGTTGACGGGTTCTCCGAACACGTTGAACTCCAGCCCGCGATTGCGCTGCATGCCGTTGACCGAATAGATACCTGTGGCCGGGTCCGTGAGCCCGCTGGGGCGGCGGATCTGGAAGGCGCTGAACGTTGCGCCCACGTCGCCGTATTCGACCTTCACGCCGGCCTCGATCTGTTCGGACTTGATCGGCGCAAACACCTCATTGGCGTTCACCGCGGTAAGGGGCGCGGTCGGCCCTTCGCTCAGGCCTTCGATGTAGTTGGCGTAGACCGATACATGCTGCGACGGCTTGCCCAGCAAGGCGATCGCGGGCGTGACTTTGCGTTTGTCGTACCGGCTGGTTCGATTGCCGTCCTCATCGTATTGATCGGTGACCACGCGCTGCGAGCGCGCGCCCACCGTCAGTTGCAGCCGCTCGTCCCACACCGACAGCGTGTCGGCCAGCGCAAAGCTGGTCAGGCGCGATTCGCCGGACTTCGGAATGTCGGTGCTCAATCCCGCCACGGACGGCGCGGTCGTTGCAAGCGGGGCATAGATGTTGGATCGAACCGTGGCGAAGTCATAGCTGAGATTGCCGAACGTCTTGTCGAATTGCGTGGCGCTCAGCGACACCGCGTGCGACACGGCCCCGGTGGCAAAGCGCGTTCGTGCGCCGATTTCGCCGGTGCGGACCTCTTCATCGCGCAGGAAATAGCTGGGGCTGCCCGAGAAGTTTCCGGCGGCATCGCGCGCCGTGACATTCAGGCGCAGAAACTTGTAATCGCCCTGGCGTGCGCCGAATGCGCCATAAACCATGGTCTGGTCCGTGACATCATGCTCGGCGCGCAAGGCGATGTAGCTGTCGCGTGAATTGGCATACGTCCAGTCGGGTGCGTATCCACGATCGACCCGCCCCGCGTCCGGCACCGGTACGCCCGCCGCCACGCCCACGCGTTCCTGCGGCGCGTCGACCTTGCGGTCTTGATGGCCGATATCGGCAGACCAGCGCGTGCGCTCGCCGCGATAGTCCATGCCCAATGTCATCAGGCCACGCGTCATATGCTGCGACCCAACGCCCGTGTCGCCGCCCTTGTAGGCGCCGTTGATGCGGATGCCGAGTTCGCCCTTGTCTCCAAAACGTTGACCCAGGTCGACATGGCCGCCCGCCACGTCATGCGTGCCATAGCTGGCCGTGACCTGCCGCGTCGGGGTGTCTTCCGCCCGCTTGGGCACCACGTTGATGGCGCCGCCCACGCCGCCCGACGGCGCCATGCCGTTAAGCAGGGCGTTGGGGCCTTTCAGCACTTCGACGCGCTCCAGGCTTTCCACCGCCAGCGCATAGGTTGGCAACACGCTGTACAAGCCGTTCAACGCAATGTCGCTATTCAAGACCGGAAAGCCCCGAATGGAGAACTGGTCGAAGCGGCTGGTCCTGGGGTTGGTGTTCTGCACCGACGCGTCGTTGGACACGACATCGGCCACGCTTTGCGCCTGCTGCTGCTGCATCAGCGCGCTGGTGTAGGCGCTGACCGAAAAGGGCGTATCCATGATGCCTTTTTCGCCCAGCATGCCTAGGCTTGCGCCGCTTGCGACTTGGCCGCCCGCGAACGCCGGCATCAGCGCGCCCGAGTACGCGGCGGTGACGGTCACGGCTTCCATTTGCGCGACGGGCGCGGATGCAGCGGACAAGGTGTAGGCATTGGCGCCCGCGCGAACCGCGGTCAGCCCGGTTCCGGACAGCAACGCGGCAAAGCCTGCGTCCACCGTGTAGCTGCCGCTCAAGCCCGGCGATTGCATGCCTTCCACCAAGGCGCCCGCAAACGACAAACGCACGCCGGACTGGGTGGCGAACTGGGCAAGCACCGACCCCAGCGAGCCGGCCGGCAGGCGATAGTCGCGCGTTGCAGATGAGGTGGCGGCGGGTTGCTGCTGCCCCTGCGCCTGCGCTGCACCGGCAACGGGCAACAGAACGGAAAGACAAAGCACCGCGGTCGCACGGACGACGGAATGACTGGACTGGGACATGAGGACGGCGCCGCGAGAGTAGATGTTCAAAGAAACGGTTTCGGATCGGAACTCAGCCTGATCCCGATGCGGTTTCAAGGCCTATATCCTGTACACCGTTCGACGCCGGAAAACATGCCACCCTGCGTGGCAAGCCACCCGCGCCGGTCCGCTAGGCGTTGCGCCCCTGAATTTCCACCCAATACCGTGTGCGAAATGCGATGCGCACCGGCAAGGTCCGCGCCAGCAGCGCCAGACTGGCGTCGGTGTCTTGCAGCGAAAACGAACCGACGACGCGCAGGTCTGCGATGTCGCTGGCGCACCGCATGATGCCTGGCCGGTACCGCGCCATGGCCTGCGTCCAGTCGGCCAGCCGCAAGTCGTCCGCGGTCAGTACCCCCCGCTTCCACGCGGGTTCGGCCTCGGGCAATGCCGCGTCGGGCGCCACTGTGGCGGCGTCAAAGCGCACCTGCCGGCCGGCGCGCACGACCTGGCTGCCCGCGCCATCCCTGGGCCGCACCATCACCGCGCCGTCATAGACCTTGACCTGAGCGCTGTCTGCTTGAAGGCTGACCGTGAACTGCGTGCCAATGGCCTGCACCATGCCCACGGGCGTCTGAACCAGAAAGGGGCGCGCGCGCGGCGCGGCGTCCGGGGCCGTTGACACGAAGATGCGGCCGGCCCGCAGCCACAGCAATCGCTCGGTATCCGAATAACGCACATCCACTCGCGTGGCGGTATCGAGCGTCAGCGCCGTCCCGTCCGCCAGCGTGGTCTGGCGGATCTGGCCGGTGCCACTTTCCAGGTCCGCTTGTTGTGTGCGCCACGCCAGATAGGCGATGGGCGCCACGGCCGTCAGGCACAGCAGCCGCGCAGCCAGGCGCCGGCGATCTGGCTTGGCCAGCCCTTGCAGCGCCTGAGCACGCATGGCCGGCGGCACTTGGCCGAAGGTTCCCATCACGCGCTCGGCACGCGCCCACGCCTGCGCGTGCGCGGGGCTGCAAGCGATCCAACGGGACAACGCCCGCAAGCAGGCTTCATCATTGGGCGCATCGTGCAATCGGGCCATCCAACCGGCCGCTTCAGCCAGCAGCGCGTCGGGGACGTGCGCGGACGTCATGCGTCTATCGCCGTCAGGCAAGCCAGATACGCTTGTTGCATGTGGCGGTTGACGGTGCGCACCGACAAACCAGTTTCAGCGGCGATCTCGGCATACGTCAGCCCATCAAGCTGCGCCAGCAGGAAGACATTGCGCACCCGCCCCGGCATGGCGTCCAACATCCGGTCGATGCAATACAGCGCCTCGAGGATCAGCGCGCGCGTCTCTGGCGACGGCGCGGTTTCGGGGGGCAGCGTCGCAACCGAATCGGCATAGGCCTGCTCGACATTGCGGTGCCGCCATAAATCGACGACCAGGCCTTTGGCGACGTGGGTGAGAAAAGCGCGGGGCTCCGGCATTTCCAGGGAGCGATTGCTGGAATACACGCGCAGAAACGTGTCATGGGCCAGGTCCGCAGCATCCCATGCGTTGCCCAGACGTTTACGGAGCCAGCCGTATAGCCATTTGTGATGATCAGCGTAGAGACCGCTCAGGGCCAGGGGACGAGGCGCGCAGGTTTGGGACATGGGACCAGGAACTGCCAGCAGAAGATCTTAGTGATAATGAGTTCTGTTAATAATACTGGAATCCACTGCTGGAATCCCGCCCGTCTCTTGCATCATCTTCAGCCTGGCGTCCGCCCGAATCATCAGAACAGACTGACCCAGCCCATCGCCTCGCACACAAATAACCCCTGCGACAAGAGCAACAGCGCCAACCACAGCCATCGCCACGGCCGCATCCCGGACCACGCCTCGCGCGCAGGCGTGGCGGGTTCACCGCCATGCCCGGCCTTTGCCCTGGCCGTTGCGCTGCCGCCCGCAATGCGCAGTCCATATAGATAAGCGCCTGTCAGGCACAGCGCCGTCAACGCCGCGCCGAACAGGAACCAGATGACGCGCACCGGCCAAGGGCCAAACGAACCGAAATGAATGGGATCGGCCAGTTCCGAAATGCGCTGGTGCACGCTCAGGTCGGCTGCGCTGCGGCGCGCGGACTCGCCCTGTTCCAGCGGCAGGCGGATGGCATTGGCGCGATCCCGGACCAGCCAGGCTGGTGTCTGCCCTTCCACCTGCCCTGCCCGCCCGCCAGCCTCCAGCCGCAAGACTCTGATTTCAAGTTCCGGCCATTGCTGGCGAATTCGGGCAATAGCCGAATCCAGCGATTGCGCGTTGAATGGCGACGCGGCGCGCGGCGCGTCTTTGGTGGTGATCGCCGGCAGCGGTGGGGCATGGCCGCCCAACGATTCGATCAAATACCACAACCCCGACACGGCAATGACCCCGGCGAACCACAGGCTCCATACGGCCAGCAGCCGATGCACATCGCCCCACATCAGCCGGCGTTTTCCGCGCCGTGGCCACGCCAGAAAGCCGCGCCACCAGCGTTTGTAGATGACCAGGCCGGTCACGACCAGCACGGTCAATGGAATCGACAGCGCCGACACCAACGGCACGCCATAACGCGTGGGCAAAAACAGGTGCCGGTGCGTATTGCGCAGCCAACGCTGGATGCTGAACCACGACGTGTCGCCGGTGACAACAGCCCGATAGGGATCGATCCAGACGAAGCGCTGCTTGCCCTGCGGCGTGCGCATCAGGGCCTGCGCAGCAAAGCGGGAGGCATGGGGCGCGGTGATTGATAACAGCGTCCAGCCCGGGTACGCCGCCTGAGCGGCCTCGGCCATGTCGCCCCAACTGGCGTGGCGCGATGCAGGCTCGACCCGCATCGCCGGCTGCACCAGCCAGTCGAGCTCGGTGGCGATGACCGCCAAGGTGCCCGTCATGCAGATGAAGGCCATCAACAGGCTGAGCTTCAACCCCGCCCAACTATGCACGGAAAACCACCATTTCCGCTTGGAGGCGCTGGCCGATGCAACGGCGGAGCGTGGGCTAGTGGAGGCTGAAGCGGCTTTCATTCTTGCACCCGATGACTGGCCGCCTGCGAATGTGCAGGGGCCTTATCAGGTACACCGGACGAGACGAAAAAAGATGCCAGGGCGTGACGCGTTCACGGGCGTCGCGGACGGTGCGGGCCGCTTCGGCCACTCCAATGCCGCTACGCCACAGCCCGCTTCACATGCCGCTTCACATGCCCGCTTCACATGCCCGCCTCACATGCCCGCCTCACATACCCGCCTCACATATCCGCTTCACATACCCGCTTCACACGTTCTTTTTCACCTTCCCTTTACGAGCTCGAACCCTTCCCCCTTGAACACGCGCCCCGGGCTGCCGCGTTCGACCTCGTGATGGAATTGCCGGCGTTGCGCGCGCTGGGCCGCCCGCATATCCTGCTCACGGTTGGCCAGCCGATGCGCAATCAGCAGCACGGCAATGCGCTTGTTGGCATGCTGGCTGCGCTCTGTCTGGACCTTCACCGAAATGCCGGTCGCGACATGGGTCGCGCGCACCGCCGATTCGGTTTTGTTGACGTGCTGGCCGCCCGGGCCTGACGCCCGCGTCGCTTCAAACCGGATGTCACCTGACACGTTCGTGGCGGGCGCCTCGCAACGCGAAGCGCCGATGAACCAGTTTTTGCGCAAATGCCCAGGCCGGTAGGGGCTTGGGCAGATCCACTGGATCGACCCTTCCCACGCGGCCGCGAGCGCGTCAGCGCCGTCGCCGTCGCCGTCCAGGCTTAACAACACGGAACGCAGCGTGCCTGGCCGGCTTCCGGCTTCGCTTTCCAGCACATCGGCGCACACGCTGCGCGTCCGCGCTTCGCGCAATAAAAAGCCCAGGGCCTTGGCCACCGCCAGGCAGCACTCGTCAGGACCGTGCGCGGCGGATAACTGTAATAGCACCATCAGCAGCAGCCTCCGCGCGTCTTGTAGGTCAACACCGGACGCAGCTTTGCCAGCACCTTCACCAAGCCCGCCTCGGCAAGACTGGCGACGATGCTGTCCACTGGCTTGTACGCCTCGGGCGCTTCTTCATAGATCAGCGCCTTGTCTTGGCAAACAACATGATTGCCCAGCTTGGTCCTGGTGAGTTGCGCCGGCGTGTAGCGCTTGACCAACCGGTCTTTGCACTCGCTGCGCATCCACTTGCGCCCTGCCCCATGCGCCAACGAAAACAAGCTGGCCTCGCTGGGGTAAGGCTGAACCAGATAACTGAAATCCCCACGCGAACCCGGGATGACGACCATGCCCGCATCCGCCGGCGTGGCGCCCTTGCGGTGCAGCCAGCCCTGCTCACCCTGGACCCGCGCGGGCGTAACCAGATTGTGATCCACATCCAGCAGCGCTTCGCCGGTTGCGCCCAAGCGGCTCAGGATGCGGCGCGCAATCAATTGCCGGTTGGCGCGCGCAAACTGCAACGCGCCGTCGTGCTGCGCCAGATAGTCCTGGCAGTCGCCGCTATCGTCCGCCAGACCGTGATGGCCATGACGCTGAACGTGTTCCTCAAGAATGGCCCGGCCCAGTCCGCGTGAACCGCTGTGCACCAGCAGCACCAGCTGCTTGGCGTTAAACGGCGTCGCGGCAAGCGCGTGCGGGTCATAAATTTCGTCGATGCGTTGCAGCTCGGCAAAATGATTGCCGCCGCCGATCGTGCCCAAGGCCTGGCCAAAGCCCACGCCCGCCGGTGCCAGCTGCGACACCAGCGTCTGCCACGATGCGTCCAGCGGACCATCGATATTGCCCAGCCGCTTCTCAAGCTTGTCGACCGCCACCTTGCCAGCGGCAAGGTTGGTGGACCACAGCGCCATGCCGCAGCCGATATCCCCGCCAATCAACGCGGGATACAGGCGCCCCACAGAGAAAAACGAGGCGCCTACCGGATACCCCCGGCCGGGATGCAAATCAGGCAAGCCCGCCACGCGGCGCATGCCGGCAAGCTTGGAAGTGGTGTGTAGTTGTTGGATCGCGTTGCCTTCGATCCACGTGTCGTCCGAGGCGATGAGTGTCACGCTCTCGGACAATTGTTGAATGCAATTGCCCATGGAAATTCCAGATCAGGTCATGAAAGGGCTTGCTTGCATCGCAGGCGTCCACGCGCCGCCGTGCCCGGTGTACAGGCGTGGCGCGGCGGGCAGACGCGCACGCAACGTGCATCCATGCAGGATGCGTGCGCGCGGGCGATGCTTGCGGAAAGACCCTGTGTGACAGGTCCGGGCCGAGATACTGCGAATGCGTTCTGTAGGGTTTACAGAAGGAAGAATTCGGTCTGACTAGGCGCGGCCTGCAAGGCGGGAAGTTTGTTTTTGCATGATGATTTCCTCCTGTGCAGTACGGTTGTTATTTGGGCGGGCCGAAGCGGATACCGTTGGGGTTTGCGTGGGACGCAATGATCGGCTGCGGCTGCGAATGGGTTTGATCCAGGGCAATGATTTTTTGCTGCGCATGGCGCATATTGCCGAGTGCGAGCACTTTATCATCGGTTCTTGTGAGCGGTATCGATGGGAATTAAAAAATCCATCGACGAACAACAGGGTGTCGGAAATTCGCGACACCCGCACATCCCCGATGAGGTCTTGGCTGGCTGACTTGCCGCGCGTCTTGTCCTGCGTCTTGTCATACGTCTTGTCCTGCTTCTTGCCGTGCGTCTTGCCGCGCGTCTTGCCATGCGCCTTGTCCTGCATCTCGCCGTGCGCCTTGCTTGGCAGGGATTGACGTTTGCCCCGCCGCGGCTCGTTCATCATGGGTTCAGAGTTGGGGGCATATGCTTCACCCCCGTGAGCCACCTGATCGCGGTGCATGCACAGAGATCAGGTGGCTCACAGGGCGCATTCGCGCAGTATTCTGAGAACCGGCCCGGCATCGATGCCAACCATCGGCCGCGGGCGATAAAGAAAGGAAAAGCCATGTCCATCAAGAATTCCGACAAGCAGTATGCAGGCCTGGTCATTGCCATGCACTGGCTCATGCTCGTGGTGCTGGCGTTGGTCTACGCCTGTATGGAATTGCGCGGGCTGGCCACGAAGGGCAGCGATTTGTACAACAACATGAAGGCGCTGCATTTCTCGCTTGGGCTATGCGTGATCGGGCTTGTCGTCCTGCGGCTCGCAATCCGAATGGCCGCAGGCAATGCGCCCGCTGTCCGCCCGCCGATGCCACGATGGCAAGACATTCTTGCGCGGCTGATGCACTACGCACTGTATGCATTCATGATCGCCACCCCGATTCTGGGCTGGCTGACGCTCAGCGCAGCCGGCAAGCCGATTCCGCTGTTTGGCCTGAACGTGCCCGCCTTGGTTGGCGCCGACAAAGCCCTGGCGGACCAGGTGAAGGAACTGCACGAAACGTTGGCGACGGTCGGCTATTTCCTGGTCGGCTTGCATGCCGCCGCAGCGCTGCTGCACCACTATATGCTTCGCGACAACACGCTGGTTCGCATGCTGCCCGGACGGCGCTGACACGTCGCAAGGGGTAGTACGGATACCAGCATCACCAATGGTCTTGCTGCCGAACGGGGCCAATAGAACAATCCCTCTCGACTATTTATTTGAGAGGATTGTTCAAATGCGAATCTCGTTCTTGCACACGATGGCAAGCAGCGTAGCGGTCTTCGGACACGAAGCTGAGCAAGCCGGCTGCCCCCCAGAACGTATGCGCCATACCGTGCGCGAAGATCTTCGGCAGGCCATGGCGCACCCGCCAGGCGCAGGCGGCGATGCACACACCCTGATCCACCAGACGCTGCAGGGCTTGGCGGCCGAGGCCGATGCAATCATCGTGACGTGTGCGACGCTGGGCCCCGCGATCGACACCCTGGAATCATCCACGGTTCCCATCATCCGGGCCGACGCGGCCCTGGCCGAAGCGGCTTCGCGCGCAGGAAACAACATCGCCGTACTCTGTGCGGTCGAATCCACCGTGGCGCCGAATCAGGCGCTCTTCGGGCGCTACGCGGCCACGACCGGTGCTCGCGTGACCGTCAAACTGATTCCTGGCGCGTGGGCGCTCTATCAGGAAGGCAATTATGCTGAGTGCATGGCGGCATGCGCTCAAGCCGCACGTCACGCGCATGCTCAGGGCTTTGATGTCGTGGCCTATGCGCACCCCTGGATGGCAGGCGCCAGTGCATTGGTGGGAGAGGAATGCCGGCCGATACACGGCGCACAGGCGGCGCTGCGCGCGGTCGGCATCCACTCGTCGTTCTGAAGCGGATGCTCAACCCGCCCCGCCTCCCCTTGCGACGGCCACGCGGCAGGCGGGTTCAATTCGTCAGAATGAGTTTGCCGAAGCTCTGGTTGGTTTCCATGCGGCGATGCGCGTCTGCGGCTTGCGCCATCGGGAACGTGCTGTCGATGACCGGCGTAAGACGCCCAGCGCCCAAGTCATCCAGCCAGCGGTCGCGAAAGCGAGCCACCATGGCGTGCTTCACCGATTGCGGACGTGACTTCATCACCGTCCCCATGATCTGCAGATGACGGTATAGAACGGTCTGCAGATCAATCTCCGCGCCTGCTCCGCCTGCCAGCAGCCCGACCTGGACCAAGCGTCCGCCAAAATTCATCGATCGGATATTGCGGGCGAAATTCGGCCCGCCAACGAAATCCACAATCACATCCACACCGGTGCCCGCCGTCTCACGCGTGACCACATCATGAAAGTCCTCTGACCGGTAGTCGATCACCACGTCCGCGCCCAATGCGCGTAGCCGGGCAGCCTTCTCTGCGGTCGTCGATGCCAATACCTTGGCGCCCACCGCGTGCGCCAGTTGCACGGCGGCTGACCCCACACCGCCCGCCGCAGCGTGAATCAGAACGGCTTCGCCGGGCTGAAGCCGCCCAAGATGCATCAGCGCCTCGTGCGCGGTCACAAAGACTTCTGGCACGGCGGCGGCGTGCACGTAGTCCAACCCCGCGGGAATCGGCATCGCCATGCGATAGTCAACGCGGGCATAGTCGGCGTACGCGCCGCCGCCGGTGATGGCCATCACGCGGTCGCCGGCCTGATAGCCCCGCACCTCGGCGCCTGCCGCGACCACTTCGCCTGCGGCTTCCAGCCCCATCAGATGGGAATCACCAAAGTCCGGGCGGCCGTAATGGCCCGTGCGCAGCAGCAGATCCGCACGGTTCACGCCAGCCGCGTGAACCTTCACCAACAGATCATGCGGCCGCAGCACGGGATCGGGCGCATCCACGCAATGCAGCACATCAGCGGAACCGAAACTATCAAAATCAATGGCTTTCATGGCCATCTCCATCAGGTTGTAGAGCGCCCCGGCGACCATCGCCAAGGCGGTATGAATAGCGGCTAGTGTCCGAACACAATACGCGCCGCATCCGCGACGCTGCCAGGCAAACCCACAATATCGAACACAGTGATCGCCAACGCCGAGCACCAGCCCAGCACCAGCAAGCTCCACGGCGTGGGCCAGTTGCCCATCAGGCGGCGCGTGGTCACGAAATGCAGCAAGGGAAACATCGCGAACGGCAATTGCAGCGCCAATACGACTTGGCTCAGAATCAGCAGGTCGTTGACACTGCTGTCTCCGCGCAAACCGATAATGATGACCGCAGGCACGATGGCCAGCGAACGTGTAATGAGCCGGCGCTTCCACGGGGTTAGCCGCCAGTGCGTGAAACCTTCCATCACGACCTGGCCGGCCAGGGTGCCCGTGATCGTGCTCGACTGCCCCGACGCCAGCAGCGCCACCGCAAAGATCAGGCTCGCCACCGCTGTGCCCAGCGCGGGCGTGAACGTCAGGTAAGCAAGCTGGAGCCAGTCGGTGTCATCCCCCAGAACGAAGCGTTGGCCGTTCACGAGAATGTCGCTGCGGCCATGAAAGACCTTGGCCGCCAAGAGCAGGATCGCGGCGTTGACCAGGCACGCCATCGTCAGCGATGCCACCGTCGACACGGCGTTCAACCGCAACGCCACTTTCGTGGACGCCTTGCCGCCGGCCGGGTCCGCTTCAGAACGCTGCACCAACGCCGAGTGTAAATACAGGTTGTGGGGCATCACCGTGGCGCCGATGATCGCGACCGCGATGCTCGCCATGCCCGCGCCGGCCAGCGAAGGGTGCACGAGCGCCGCGCCCATCTCATGCAAATTCAGGCTGGTGCCGGGAAGCACGAAAAGTTCGATAAAAAACGCACCTGCGATGGTGAGCACCAACACGACCACCACGCGTTCAATGGCGCGCATTCCGCTTTTCTGCAGAATGAGCAAGAGGAGCACGTCGGCGGCGGTGAACATCACCGCCATCAGGATCGGCGTGCCGAACAAGAGATTGATCGCGACGGCGGAGCCGAGCACCTCGGCCAGGTCACACGCGCCAATCGCGATCTCGCAGAATATCCACAGCGGCATGCAGCACCATTTGGGATACCAGTCGCGACACGCCTGGGCCAGGTTCTTGCCGGTGACGATACCCAGACGCGCTGCCAGCAACTGCAGCACAATTGCCATCGCGCCGGCCAACGCCACCACCCACAGCAGCGCGTACCGGTACTGCGCGCCCGCCTGCAGGTCGGTCCCCCAGTTGCCCGGGTCCATATAGCCCACGCTCACCAGCAGCGCCGGGCCAAGAAACCTGCGTGATCGCTTGAGCGTGGCCACACCGCGCCCCACAAGATCCCGGCCACGCACGCCGGCCATGGCGGCCGCGCTGCCGCCTGGCGCCACATTCAGCTGTTCCTGTCCGGGCACAGCAGTCTCCTGTTCATGCAGACAGCATCGGGCGGGCGCGGCGGCGCTACGCCCGCCACGCGTCCTGCCCCATCAGGTTGCTCAAGCTGCGCTCGCCGCCAACGCGCGACGTTCGATGCTGGCGGCAAACAGCGGCGTCTCGCGGCTGTTATGGTCGCCGCCGTCTCGCTGACGCGCGTCGGCGGCGTCCTGGAACGGCGTGCCATGCAGTTCGATGAAGTTCAGAAATTCCTGCGTCGGGTGCGCCACCACGCTATTGGTGTATTCGCAGGTGTTGTCGTCAATCTTCTTCACGCTCAGCGTCCAGATCACTTGCACCCGCGTGCGGCCATTGGGGGTGAACGCGTCCGAGGTAGAGACCATCTTGCACAGCGTAGGCGTTGCCACTTCGGCGACGTAATGTTGAACCATCAGGGTCTTGCCAATCATCTCGACATTGATCGACATACGCTTGCCATCATCGGTAGTCGTGGCGCCTGCCGAGATATGGTCAGGCGCGCAGCAGCGCTGATACTCGGCCTCGGGCAGGTTGAACAGCCAGTCGGCGATGTCGACCTTTTCGATCGGAGCATTGATGACCGCGCTGTAAGCGGAAGAAGACAGCTGCTTTTCAGTGATGATGATGTCGGACATGATCAGATTTCCTGGTAGGCGATTAGGCCGCTGCTCAAGTGGCGGCTGATGAACTCATCAACACGCTCGCACCTGCTGCTGACGTCGTTGAATGAGGCCTCACTATCGGCCTGATTCAAGCCTTCAACCAGTTATCTCTTGGTATGCGGAACCGACCGGAAAGGTCATACCAAAGCGTAGTTTTCAGTCGCGAGTGGCTATGCCTCGTGCGTCTGCTGCGCGGCGGCAGCGGCGGTTTCGGCCAAAGGCGTCACACGCGGCACGACGGCTTCCAGGCTGCGCAAGTTCACCGCAAGCACAGACGCGCCCTTGCGGCGCGCCGCCAGCGTGGCGGGCAAAGCCACTGGCATACCGTAGTCATTGGACAGGCGCACGGCAAGTTCGATGAGCTTGCCGGCCTGGGCCAGTGGCTTGCCCTCGACATCGAACATCTGCGGCAGCAGCGCCGCCAACGTCTGAAGCACTCGGCAGCCGGCGAGCGCGCTGATGGACGCGGCGTCGGCCAGTGTTTGCGCCAGACGTCCGGCCAACGCGAAGCCCTGCGCCAGATGCGCCGCGATCTGTGCGGCGAACGGCGCGGGATCGAGCAAGCCGGAATCGGCCAGCCGCGCAATCGCCTCTGCCGCCTGGGCGCGATGCTCGGACATCTTCGCCGAAGCGGCCAGCGCCAAGGCCGAGTACACAGGCCCACCCGGTACCAACCGGGACGCGCCCAACGCCGTCAGCAATGGCCCCAGGCCACGCACGTTGATCACCTGCACCGCCGCGCACAACATCGGATGAAAATGCGCGGCCAGCGTGTCGGGGTTGGACCGCAGCAGCCAGGCCGCCCATTGCACGACCTGATCGTAGCCATCTTGCTCCCGCGCCTCTTGGGCGCGGAAAGTGAATTCGGCGGGCACAGCGGTGACATCCAGGGCCGGCGAGGCAGAGGCGTCGGCCTCTCTGGCGGCGCCCGTCGCGATCCAGAACGGCTTGGGTCCCTCTCCCAACACGTCAAGGTCGCGCGAGAACGTGCCCTCGCCCGGCGCGGCAAGCACTCGCTCCCACACGAAACGCTGCCCCGAGACTGCCGCCGGCGGACTGAACGGCTTGCCCTGCGCCCGGCTCGACCGCAGGTCGTGAAAGGCGCCGGCCAGCAAGGCCAGCGGCGAATGGGTCGGCACGTATTGGTAGCCCCAGCGGGAAGTCCCCGTCTCCGTGATTTCCCAGTTGCCAGTCTCCACGTCGTATTCGCTAGTGGTGAACGCGTGGTCCTGCAGTGCCACGCCAACGGGGTCCGGCTTGCCCGCGCTGACTGCCACGAAGCGGGCATAGCCCTTGAAGCTGACGTCATCCCTGCCCCGCAGCGCGGCGGCCAGAAGGCGCCGCGGCGAGGCATGGCGTTCATCCCACACCGACTCGATGATCTCGGCGCCGCGGCGTTGCAGCGCCTCGGGCATTGGCATTTGCGGACGGCCAGCCAAATAGTCGAAGATGCGCGGCAACACAGCGCCGTGCCCGGCGCCCTCTAACTGCGCCCCGATCAACGCGTGCAATTCCTCGTCGTCGCCAATGGCGGGCGCTTGATCGGGAAGATCTGGCAGCGGCTCGCGGCGCGGCGCCGGCATCGTGATCACCCGGGTTCCGGCGTCATCCTTCGTGCGCGCGTCGCCATTCGCATCGGCCGGCTGCGTCTCGCGGGACGGAACCACCAGCTTGCGCGCCAGCGCAGCGAGGTCCAACGGCATGCCTTCCAGCGCCCCGCCGACAATCTCCGAGATGCGATCCCGCTGCTCGGCATCGGTCTTCAGCGCGGCAAGCAGCCCGAGCTGGGCCTTGACCAGTTTTTTCTCCGAACGGGTCAGCACGGCGGACCCGGCCTCGATCATGGCGTCTGCGTCCAACTGCCCCACAGCACGCTTGAGCATGTCCTGGGCCAGGCCGACCGCCGTGCTGGGCGCCGTGCCGAGCACCGAGAAATACGTGTGCGGACTGGCCGCGACTTCTTGCGCGGACGGATCGGCCAAACGGTGCATGCGCAGGTACCAGGCGATGGTCTTCGCCGAAAAATCTCGCAGCAGGGCCGCAAGCGACTCCGTGAGCAGGCGTTGCCGGAACGCCGGGCTGTCCTGGCAAAGCGCCAGAACAGCGGCGTCCCATGCGGGTCCGGTACGCTCGATGAGGAGGTAATCGGCACCCATGCCCTCGACGCGGAACAAGGCCCAGAACTCGCGCTCGATCCAATCAGGGTGCGCCTGCAGATGTGCGGCCATGAGCTTGCCATGGTCCTCGTCCAGTTGCCCGTCCCCGCCGATGGCGGTGACCTGTTGCACGAAACTCCGGAGATAGGCCACGGACAGGGGCGCGTCGCCGTCCAGCTGCACCAGCGCGTGGCATACCGGCCATACCAGATGCTCGCCCCACCAGTACTGCTCTGCCAACAGCTCGATGAATGCGGCGCGCCACGGTGCGTCCCGACCGCTGCCCGCGGCGATGACGGCTGGCGCCATCGCGCCATGGAGTGCGCCATATTCACGCTTGCGCTGCATATCCGCCGGCGCCAGTGTGTCCGCCACGAGCTTGGGCTTGCCCAGCGCGGCCAACACGAAGCACGCCCTGGGCGTCGGCCCCTCCGCGCTGAACAGGCGCGATGGCGGCAAGGCCTTGGCCAGCGCGGCGCGGTCTTCCTCGCTCGCGCCTGCCAGCGCGCGGGCAAAGGCGGCGATGTCTGTCGCGCTGCCGCTAGCGGCCTCGCGTAGCGCCGCGCKGCGTTCGGTCAGGCTCATCAGGGTCATGCGTCGGCTCCAGGCGCGTTGAGAGGATCGAGAAACATGCGCACGGCCAGCGTGTGCTTGCAAGGCCCGCGCGTGCCTTGATATTTGGCGCTCCAGGGGCAGGTACAGCGGTCTTGCGCCGGCTCGGCACCCAGCGCCACCCGGTAGTGCTGCTGCCCCGACTGCACCGTGTACTGCCCCTCGCCCTCGGGCCGCACTCCGCCGCCCGCCAACAGCTTGCGCGCATCGGCCAGCCGCGGATGCAACGTATCGAGCAGCCCCGCCTTCACCGGCAGCGGACGATGGAAGTACGCGCCCGCCGCCAGATCGAAACCCACCTGGCCGGACGACGCCAGCACGCCCAGCGCGGACGCGATCTGCGCTTCCGGCAACATGGCCCGCGCGGCCAGATGGGCAATATCGATGCGGGGTTCGAAGGCCAGGAGCGTTGAGACGAATGCCGCGTCCTCGTTGGCATCCCCGCCCGCGATCAGATGCAGCACCGAGCCCTCCCCCGAGAAGCCGCGCGCCTTCTCCGGGCTCAGCCCCAGCGTGACCCGTGCCCCGGGCAGCTCCAGCACCCAGGCGCTGGCCTGCGGCTGCCCGCCCGCCGTCACATCCGCCCCGTAGGCGCGCAACGCCGTGGCGTAGCGCAGCAGCGGCTCCAGCGCGCGCAGCCGCTCCGGTCCTGCAACGCAAACCGCGCCGGTCGTCGCCTGCGTCGCCAGCCGCAGTGAACGGGCGGCCTGGGTCGCCCACATCACCGTCTTGGTCGCCGACGAACGCGGCAGTGCCTGCACGAACTGGCGCAACGCCACGCCCGTCAATTCGTGACGCGGCATCATGCCCGCAGACAGCATCTGCGTCTCGGCAAACCCCTTGAGCCAGCGCGTGGGCAGAGGGACTTTCTCTTCGACGATCTCGCCCTCTGCCGTCGCAACCCGCAACGCATCACCGCCCACTTTCAGGTGCAAGGGTTCCGACGCGCGCAACCCCGCCAGCGCCTGGCGCAGCGGTGGATTCACGTCCACGTTCGTGACGCCCGCCGCCGAGTGCGTGACGTCCAGCGCCGCCGCGTCCACATCCAGGCGCGCATACACGCCGCAGCACACGCTAAAGGACTCGAAGCGCAAGCCCTCGGGCGTGGACGTCACGACCGGGTCCGCCGCCCGCAGCACCGCGGCCAGCGTATTCGGCGGCACATAGAAACGCGTGCGCGCCACCCGCGCCAGCATCAGCAGCGCTTGCGCCACCACGGCGGGCTGCGCCACAAAACCGGAAAAGAAGAAGGGATGCGCCACCGCGCCCGACGGCGTAAGACCGCCGCTGGTAGCCAGCCTCAGGTCGGCCTGGCCCTGCCGCTGGGCGAATTCGGAGGGGGCAAGATAGGCATAGGCCAGCTCCGTCATGCTGCGTATCTTCTAGCTATAGGCGGGACGCCGCGCTGACCCTGTGCCATCGCGGTAAGGGGCCGCCGAGCGCGATCTGGCTGAGGCGAACGCCTGCTGCCGGGCGTCTGTGTCGATGAGACTTTTCGCTGCGTATTCATTGGGTGACATGATAACGGGCGTCCCCATTTTCCCGGGTTGGGATTGTGCAGCCTGCCTATGTTGCACAGACGCCGCACCAAAATCGCATTGATAGTCTTTCTCATTCTTATTGGGTAGACTTGCGGGCATCTTGTCCACGCCCGACCCGCTCACCCTCCCCGCGATCGAAACCCTGTACCGCCGCCATCACGGCTGGCTGCGGGGGTGGCTGTGCTGCAAAGTCGGCGACGCCAGCGATGCGGCCGACCTGGCACAGGACACCTTCGTGCGCCTGATGACCGGCCGCCAGGGCACGGTGCTGCGCGAGGAGCCGCGCGCCCTCATCACCCATATCGCCAAGGGGCTGCTGGTGGACCACTGGCGGCGCCGCGCCGTGCGGGAGGCCTACCTGGAAGCAGTAGCCCACCTGCCGGAGCCGCAGGCGCCGTCGCCCGAGACCAGCCTCATCATCATCCAGACCCTGATCGAGATCGACGCCATGCTGAGCCGGCTCCCTACCGTCACGCGCGATATCTTCCTGCTGGCTCAGCTCGAGGGCCTGACGCTAGCCGAGATCGTCGCGCGCACCGGCAAGCCGCTTATCACCGTGCGCCGCCATCTGCACAAGGCGCTGACGGCCTGCATGGCGGTCGCGGCATGAGCGCCGCCGATGGCGCGATGGACCGCGCCCTGCTGGACGCGGCGGCCGACTGGGTCATCCGCCTGCGCTACGACACCCCCGATGCGGATACTCGCGAAGCTTTCGCGCGCTGGCTGGCCCAGAGCGACGCCCATGCCCAGGCCTGGGCGCGCGCCGAACGGGTGCTGGGCCATTTCGATCGCGTTCCCGCCAGCATCGGGCGCGACGTCCTGCGTTCGCGCGGACGCCGTTCGGTCGTGCGCGCCCTGATCACGGGCGGGCTGCTCTTACCGGCCGGCTGGATAACCTGGCGCCAAGCACCGGTCTGGATGGCCGACCTGCGCACGGCCACGGGCGAACAGCGCGATTGGATCTTGGACGACGGCACGCGCGTTGTGCTCAATACCGGCAGCGCCGTGGACGTGCGCTTCACCGCCACAGAGCGCCGGCTCGTCCTCTTGGCCGGTGAACTGCTGCTGACCACCGGCAAGGACGCGGCCCGGCCACTTCTCGTTCAGACGCCGCACGGCGAAGTCCAGGCCCTGGGCACGCGGTTCAGCGTGCGCCTGAACGAGCGCACCTGCAAGGCAGCCGTGTTCGAGCATGCCGTCGAAATCCGCCCGCGTCACGGCCAGCCGCTGCGGCTGAACGCCGGCCAATCCGCCCGCTTTACCGAGGCGGGCATCGACATGCCCCTGCCCGCCAACGCCGACGACACTGCATGGGAGCAAGGCATGCTGGTGGTGCGCGACGAGCGTCTGGCCGACGTGGTGGCCGAGCTCGGCCGCTACCGTCCCGGGGTGCTGCGTTGCGACGCCGAAGTCGCCGGCCTGCGCTTGTCGGGCGCATTGTCGGTCAGCGACACAGACGCGGCCCTGCGCGTGCTGGCCGCCCGCCTGCCAGTCAAGGTGCTGCGCCGCAGCGCCTATTGGGTGACGGTCGCCTCCCGGTGAAAAAAAGTTTGTCGGACATGAGCACTTTTTCCTTCTCGTGCGGCTAGGGAAATGACACCGCTTCGGCGGGCGAATTTCCCCAGATGACAGAAAGGACGAAAGAGTGACTGCACGCAATCACGCCGGGTTGGGCCCGCGCAAGCTTTGGATGTTGTCGGCGCTGTGCGGCGCCCTGGTGGCCGGCGCCGTGGCCCTGCCGGTCACTGCGCAGGCCCGCCCGGTAGCAATCGCCGCCGGCCCCTTGAGCGCGGTGCTCGCCAGTTACTCGGCCGCCGCCGGTGTGCAACTGGTCTTCGACCAGGCCCAGCTTGCCGGCCGCCAAAGCCCCGGCCTGACCGGCAACTACGGTGTGCAGGAAGGCTTCGATCGTCTTCTGGCCGGCAGTGGTTTTCGGGTGGTGCCCGATGGCGCCGGGGGCTATGCCCTGCACCGCGAGTCCCACATTAGCGAACTCGCTCCCGTGACCGTCACCGGCATGGCGGAACGCGCCACCAGCGAAGGAACCGGCTCCTACACCTCCGAAGCCGTCACGATCGGCAAGGGTCTGCAGCGTCTGAAAGACATCCCGCAATCGGTGTCCGTAATCACGCGGCAGCAGCTTGACGACCAGAACCTCAACAGCCTGGGCGACGCCATGCGCAATGTCACCGGCGTGACTGTCGAGACGCTCAGCTCCGGCGGCGGCATGTCCGGCTTCATCTCGCGCGGCTACTCGTTGGACAAGCTCCAGGTCGACGGCCTGTCCACCCCGGCCGGCGCTGGCAACCTCTCGCCGGGCTTCGACCTGGCCATCTACGACCGCATCGAAGTCCTGCGCGGCCCCGCTGGCATCTACCAGGGCACCGGCGAACCCGGCGGCTCGATCAACCTGGTGCGCAAGCGGCCCTTGCAAGATTTCGCCTTCAGCGCCCAAGCCAGCGTCGGGTCCTGGGACTACTACCGCGCCGTCGCCGACCTGAGCACCCCCTTAGACAGCGAAGGCAAGGTGCGCGGCCGCTTCATCGCCGCCTATGAAGACCGCGGTTCCTTCGTCGACCGCGTCGAGTCGCAGCGCCCGACCCTCTACGGCATCGTCGAAGCCGACCTGACGTCCCGCACCACGGTGGCGGCAGGCATCACCCACCAGCGCTTGCGCGCCACCCCCGCCTTCGGCCTGCCGGCCTACGCCGACGGCGGCCTGCTTGACGTGCGGCGTTCCACCAATCTGAGCGCCGACTGGAACCGCATCGAAGAAGAAACCACCGAACTCTTCGCCGACCTCGAGCATCGCCTGGATGGCGGCGGCCGCGTGAAGGCCGGCGTCTTTCATCGCGACACCGACACCCCCGTGCGCGACTTCACCTGGCCCAACCGCGCCGTCGACCCCGCCACGGGCAACACCAACCTGATCGCCTGGTCCTACCGCAACCACTGGAAAACGACCGGCGCCGACCTCAACCTGAACCAGCCCTTCCAGGCCTTCGGGCGCGAACACTCGCTGCTCGTCGGCGCCGACTACAGCTACACCCACAAGGAGTTCACCTATGGGGGTGGCGCGATCTTCCCGACCAACATCTATCAGCCCATCACCAACATGCCCAAGCCGGACATGGAGCAGGTCAACGGCAGCGACGGGCGCGTCAGCGAATTCGGCCTTTACACGCGCGCCAATCTGCAACTGGCCGACCCGCTCAAGCTCGTCGTCGGCGCGCGCCTGGCCTGGTGGAAAAACGACGCACGCAGCGACAACGTGTACTTCGGCGACTTCAGCCAGAATGTCGACCGCATCGACGCCCGCACCTCGCCCTACGCCGGCCTCATCCTCGATCTGACCCCCCAATGGTCGGCCTACGTCAGCTATACCGACATCTTCCAGCCCCAGACGGCCACCAACGCCCAAGGCTCCACCCTCCAGCCGCGCACCGGCCGCCAAGTCGAAACTGGTCTTAAAGGCGAATTGCTCGACGGCCGCCTGAACACGCACGCCGCCCTGTTCCAGATCGTCGACCGCAACCGCGCCATGACCGACCCGGACAACCCGCTCTTCTCCATCGCCGCGGGCAAAGTGCGCAGCCAGGGCTTCGAAACCGAAGTCAGCGGGTCCCCGCTGCCCGGCTGGGAAATCATCGCCGGCTACGCCTACACCAATACCAAGTACCTTGAGGCCCCCGCAGCCACCAAGGGCATGGCATACAGTCAGATCACCCCGCGCCATGCCATCAACCTCTGGACCCGCTACCACTTCAGCCAACCCGAGTTGCAAGGCTTCTCGGTCGGCGCGGGCGTGCGCTACAACAGCGGCTTCTACCAGCAAACCGGCAACGTCCGCTGGGACCAGGGCAGCTACACCACGCTCTCAGCCCAGGTCGGCTACCGCTACAACAAGCACTTCGACGGCACCCTCACCGTCGACAACGTCTTCGACCGCGTCTATTACGAAAAGCTCGGCGGCGGCTCGCGCCAGAATTACTATGGCCAGCCGCGCAGCGTCATGCTGACGATGCGGTACCAGTACTGAAAAAAAAACAAGCTTGGAATGAACTGCGGCATCAGCCGAGCTGACTTTGGGGTGGTGCGTCCCCGATACGCCGTTATCGCCCGACCCACCTAAAAATGTAACAGCGCAGCCTCCCCCCCTTGAACCCCGGAACATCATCCCTATAATTAGCACTCGACACCGGTGAGTGCTAACAGCCCTCCCGGGGCTAACTGATCATTCACTTTTTAAGCAAACAGGAGTTCCTCATGGCCTTGCGTCCCCTGGGCGATCGCGTGATCGTCAAACGCCTCGAAAACGAGCGCAAGACTGCCTCGGGTATCGTCATCCCCGACAGCGCCGCAGAAAAGCCTGATCAAGGCGAAGTCGTGGCCGTCGGCCCCGGCAAGAAGACCGAAGAAGGCAAGATTCTGCCGGTCGACCTGAAGGCTGGCGACAAGGTTCTGTTCGGCAAGTACGCCGGCCAGTCCGTGAAGGTTGATGGCGAAGAACTGCTCGTCATCCGCGAGGACGAAATCCTCGCCGTGGTTCTGTAAACCCCGCCTCAAACGAATTTTCGAAGGAAGCTAAGAAATGGCTGCCAAGCAAGTATTGTTCGGTGACGACGCCCGCGTGCGCATCGTCCGCGGCGTGAATGTTCTCGCCAACGCTGTTAAGACCACCCTGGGCCCCAAGGGTCGCAACGTCGTGCTGGAGCGCTCGTTCGGCGCCCCGACCGTGACCAAGGACGGCGTGTCCGTCGCCAAGGAAATCGAACTGAAGGACAAGTTCGAGAACATCGGCGCACAACTGGTCAAGGACGTTGCTTCCAAGACCTCCGACAACGCCGGTGACGGCACCACGACCGCCACCGTGCTGGCTCAAGCCATCGTCATGGAAGGCCTGAAGTACGTTGCCGCCGGTTTCAACCCGATCGACCTGAAGCGCGGTATCGACAAGGCTGTCGCCGCCGCCGTCGCCGAACTGAAGAAGCAATCCAAGCCGGTCACGACCAGCAAGGAAATCGCTCAAGTCGGCTCGATCTCGGCCAACAGCGATGCCTCCATCGGCCAGATCATCGCTGACGCGATGGACAAGGTTGGCAAGGAAGGCGTCATCACCGTCGAAGACGGCAAGTCGCTGGAAAACGAGCTGGACGTCGTCGAAGGTATGCAATTCGACCGCGGCTACCTGTCGCCCTACTTCATCAACAGCCCGGAAAAGCAAGTTGCCGTGCTGGAAGATCCGTTTGTCCTGATTTTCGACAAGAAGATCAGCAACATCCGTGACCTGCTGCCCGTGCTGGAGCAAGTTGCCAAGTCGAGCCGTCCGCTGCTGATCATCGCAGAAGACGTCGAAGGCGAAGCGCTGGCCACCCTGGTTGTGAACAACATCCGTGGCATCCTGAAGACCACCGCAGTCAAGGCTCCGGGCTTCGGCGACCGCCGCAAGGCCATGCTGGAAGACATCGCCATCCTGACGGGCGGCACCGTGATCTCCGAAGAAACCGGCATGTCGCTGGAAAAGGCCGGCCTGGCTGAACTGGGCCAAGCCAAGCGCATCGAAGTGGGCAAGGAAAACACGACGATCATCGACGGCGCTGGCGACAGCAAGTCGATCGAAGCTCGCGTCAAGCAAGTTCGCATCCAGATCGAAGAAGCCACGTCCGACTACGACCGTGAAAAGCTGCAAGAACGCGTGGCCAAGCTGGCCGGCGGCGTTGCCGTGATTCGCGTTGGCGCTGCCACCGAAGTCGAAATGAAGGAAAAGAAGGCTCGCGTCGAAGACGCCCTGCACGCTACCCGCGCTGCAGTGGAAGAAGGCGTTGTGGCTGGTGGCGGTGTTGCACTGCTGCGCGCCAAGCAAGCCATCGCTGACCTGAAGGGCGACACGCCTGACCAGAACGCCGGTATCAAGCTGATCCTGCGTGCTGTGGAAGAGCCGCTGCGCACCATCGTCACGAACGCCGGCGAAGAAGCCAGCGTCGTGGTCAGCAACGTGCTGCAAGGCAAGGGCAACTACGGCTACAACGCTGCAACCGGCGAGTACACCGACCTGGTTGAGCAAGGCGTTCTGGACCCCACCAAGGTGACCCGCACCGCCCTGCAAAACGCTGCCTCCGTCGCCAGCCTGCTGCTGACGGCTGAAGCCGCCGTGGTCGAACTGGCCGAAGACAAGCCCGCTGCCCCGGCCATGCCGGGTGGTATGGGCGGCATGGGCGGCATGGACTTCTAAGTCCCGCTTCCCTTGCAAGGCCTCCCCGGCGCTACGCCGGGGAATGCAGTATCCCGAAAGACCCCCGGACCTTCGCCCCGGGGGTTTTTCTTTTTGTGGCGGCGCTTGTTGATTAGGCAGGCCTTGTTGATGAGGCAGGCCTTGTTGATTAGGCAGGGCTTATTGATTAAGCAGGCCTTGTTGATTGGGCAGGCCTTGTTGATTAGGCAGGCCTTGTTGATTGGGCAGGCCTTGTTGATTGGGCAAGGCCTTATTGATTGGGCAGGCCGTATTGATGAGGCTGACCTTGTTGCTTCAGTGACTTGCGAACACGTTTGCGCACAAACTGGCGGTTTCGCCCGCGCGCATGCGTCCCTACAATGAAGGCTTCCCAGCCCCAAGCCGCCCTGCCTTATGCGACTTCCCCACAGCCTGCGCGCCTTGCGTCCGTCTCAGATCGGCGGACTGTTGATGGACTCCGCCAACCAGTGGTCCAGCCACCGCGCGTCCAGCAAAGGCGCGGCGCTGGCGTTGTATATGGTGTTTTCGCTGGCGCCCATGCTGATCCTGGTGATCGCCGTGGCCGGCGCGTTCTTTGGCGAAGAGGCCGTGCGGTCGGAACTGTTCACGCAATTGCGCGACCTGACGGGCGAACGCGGCGCGGAAGTCATCCAGACGGTGTTGGCTAGCGCGCATGAATCTGGCGGCGGCTGGATTGCCGCGCTGATTTCCATTTTTGTGCTGATCTTCAGCGCCACCACGGCCTTTGCCGAACTCAAGGCCAGCCTGGATGATTTGTGGGATGTGCCCGCCAACCAGAAAGGCGGCATTCAGGGCATGGTGCGCAGCCGCATGCTGTCGTTTGGATTGGTGCTGGTGCTGGCGCTGTTCCTGCTGGTGTCGCTGACCGTCAACGCTGCACTGGGCGCGGCCAGCAAATACTATGGCGACTTGTGGATGGCCTCCACCTTCGCGACGGTGGCGGACTGGCTGTCGACCTTGTTTTCCTTTTCCATTGTGGTCGCGCTTTTCGCCGTGATCTTCAAGCTATTGCCCAGCGCCAGGATCTCTTGGCCCGACGTGATTCCGGGCGCCATCGTGACGGCCGCGCTGTTCCTGGTGGGCAAGTGGGGGATCGGCCTTTATCTCAGCCGGGGTGCCGCCGTGTCGGCCTATGGCGCGGCGGGATCGCTGATTGCGCTGCTGCTGTGGATCTACTATTCCGCGCAGATCTTCTTCTTTGGCGCGGTGTTTACACGGCAATTCGCGGTGCGATTCGGCAAGGCGGGTAAACCGCCCGCAGCCCAGACGAACCCGGAACCGCCGTCGCCTACTTCAGCCCCAACGCAGTCACCTGCGTCGGCGCCTGCGTCGGCTCCTACGTCGGCTCCTACGTCGGCGCCAGCGTCAGCCCCCGCGTCAGCCCCTTCTTCCCTCCCCTCGAATCGTCCTCCCGGCGCGTAACCCCCGCTCAGCCCGCGTCCTGCGATTCCAGGCCGGCCATCAGCCGCAGACATTTCAAAAACACCGGCCGCAGTTCTTCAGGAATCGGCGCCAGCACCTGCGCCTCGACTTCGGCATCCTGCGGCAGAATGCGCGCCAGCAACGCCACGCCCTCATCTGTGATTTCCAGCGCATACGCCCGCCCGTCTTCGGCGGATCGCGTGCGGCGCACATAGCCCTTGGCCGTCATCCGCGCCATCATCTCGGCAAACGAATTGCGGTCCAGCGCGATCAACTCGGCGATGCGGTTCTGCGTGGCGCCGGGGTTCTGATACACGGTGATCAGCAGGGCTTTCTGGCGCGGCGTCAGGTCTTCGTCCGGAAACGCCTGCACGAACAGCGCTTCGGCACGGAAGTGCGCACGGCGCAGCAGGTGCGAGGCCACATGGGTCAGATCGAAGGACTTCAACGCACGGGGCGAGGCGGGTCGGACAGTAGAGCTCATGGGGCTTCCAGAGTAAGACGCTTGGCGATTGTAGGCGCTGCCCCGCTCGCAAATGCGCATTGACTTGAGCGGTCGCGCTGCCTATTATCCGAACAATTAGTACGTATACGTATTTATTTTTACTTGATTCCCGTCAGACCCGAACACCATTCAAGGGGCCCGATCGTGACGATCCGCCAACTGCGCAATTACATCGACGGCCGCTTTGAAGACGGCGCGTCCACCTTCGACAAACACAGCCCTGTTGACGGCCAACGCATCGCCCAGGTGCACGAAGCCAGCCGCGATCAAGTCAACCGCGCCGTCGCCGCCGCACATCGCGCGCTGCCGGCCTGGGCGGGCCTGTCAGTGGCGGCCCGCACCGATCACCTGCTGGCGCTGGCCGACGGCATCACACGCCGCTTCGACGACTTTCTGCAAGCCGAGATCGGCGACACCGGCAAGCCCGTCAGCTGGGCCAGCAAGATCGACATTCCACGCGGCGCCGCCAACTTCCGCGCCTTCGCGGAACTGGCCCGCACGCTGGACATGGAAAGCTACATGACCGACACGCCCGACGGCCGGCAGGCGCTGAACTACGCCTATCGCAAGCCGCTGGGCGTGGTCGGCGTGATCTCGCCCTGGAACCTGCCCCTGCTGCTCTTGACGTGGAAAGTCGCGCCCGCGCTGGCGTTCGGCAACACCGTGATCATGAAGCCGTCGGAAGTCACGCCCAGCACGGCCACGCTGCTGGCGGAAGTGGCGAACGACACCGGGCTGCCGGCTGGCGTGCTGAACCTGGCGCACGGGTTTGGGCCGGACTCGGCGGGGGAATTCATCACCTCGCACCCAGACATCGACGGCATCACGTTCACTGGCGAATCCGCCACGGGCGCCACCATCATGAGGGCCGTCGCGTCCGGTGTGAAGCCGGTGTCGTTTGAGCTGGGCGGCAAAAACGCCGCGCTGGTCTTCGCCGACGCGGACTTCGATGCGGCGGTGGACGGCGTCACGCGCTCGGTCTTCGCCAACTGCGGGCAAGTGTGTCTGTGCACCGAGCGCGTTTACGTTGAACGCCCTATCTACGACCGCTTCGTCGCCGCGCTGGCCGCGCGCGCCCGTGACATGCGCATCGGCTGGCCCATGGACCCGGATACGGAAATGGGCCCGCTGGTGTCGCGCGAGCATCGCGAGAAAGTGCTGTCGTACTTCGCCTTGGCGCGCGAAGAAGGCGCAACCGTTGTCGCGGGCGGCGGCGTACCGGTGTTTGGCGACGCGCGCGACGCGGGCGCCTACGTCCAGCCCACCATCTGGACCGGCCTGAAAGAAGACGCGCGCTGCATCAAGGAAGAAGTGTTCGGCCCGGTCTGCCACATCGCCCCGTTCGACACCGAAGACGAAGCCATCCGCCTGGCCAACGACACACGCTACGGCCTGGCCGCCGCCGTCTGGACGCAGAACCTCACGCGCGGACACCGCGTGGCCCAAGCCATGAAAGTCGGACTCGCCTGGGTGAACTGCTGGTTCCTGCGCGATCTGCGCACCCCATTTGGCGGCAGCGGACTATCAGGCATCGGACGCGAAGGCGGCCGCCACTCGCTGCATTTCTATACCGAGCCCACCAACGTCTGCATCAAGCTCTGACCCCGCACGCAAAGGAACGCACGATGACCCAGCCCAATACCACCGCCGACGGCAACAACGCCAATACCGACGTCGTCGCCAATACCACCGCCACCGCCACCCCCAACACCAGCACCAGCGCCACCGTCGTCGCCGGCAAAGCCACGCCCCGCGGCAAATACCCGCACATCAAACGCGCCGGTGATTTTCTCTTCGTATCAGGCACCAGCTCACGCCTGCCCGACAACCGCATCGCGGGCGCTGAAGTCGACGCCATGGGCACCACCACGCTCGACATCCGCGTGCAAACCCGCGCCGTCATCGAGAACATCCAAGACATCCTCGCCACCGCCGGCGCCACGCTGGCCGACGTCGTCGAGATCAGTACTTTCCTGGTCAACATGAACGACTTCGGTGGATACAATCACGTCTACGGCGAGTTCTTCGACGCCGATGGCCCGGCGCGCACCACCGTCGCGGTGCATCAGTTGCCGCACCCGCAATTGCTGATTGAGATCAAGGCGGTCGCCTACAAACCGCTGGCGCGTTAGCCACAAGACGACGCGGCGCATGCATGATGGGCGACGGCATTTCGTGTTCACACCAAGCACAGGACGATGGCTCGCGGCACGCCGCCCGGGCGACCGCAGGCATGTCGAACTTCCGCATCACGCCCAACGCGCTCAGCCACAAGCTGAAACTGCACCAGTTGCAGATCTTCGAACGCGTGCTGGCGCGCCGCTCGTTATCGCGCGCGGCCAGTGAACTGCACCTGACCCAACCCACCGTCACCAAAGCCATCCACGACCTGGAAGCGTTCTTCGGATCAACGCTCTTCGAACGCTCGAACCGCGGCGTCACCCCCACCGAACTCGCGCTGGTGCTGGGCCGCCGCGTACACGCCATGCTGGCCGAAGTGCGCTACATGGCCGACGACATCGACGCCGTCCTGGGCGGCGCCAGCGGCCACGTCGTCGTCGGCACCCTGATCGCCGCGTCCGCCAAACTGCTGCCCGAAGCCATCGCCCGCCTGATGACCGACCACCCCGGCATTCAGGTCACGGTCCGCGAAGGCCCCTCGGCCCAACTCCTGCCCGCGCTCGCCACAGGCGACGTCGACATCGTCGTCGGCCGCCTGCCCGGCGCCGACATGGCATCCATTTCCGGCGTCGCCGTCGACCATCACAAGCTCTACCGCGAATCGCTCTGCCTGGTCGTCGGCGCCCAACACCCCTTGGCCACCGCGCCAAACATCTCACTGGCCGACCTGATCGACCACATCTGGATCTTGCCCGCCCCCACCTCCCCGCTACGCGCATCGGTGGAACGCACCTTCTTCGACGCCGGCCTGCGCCTGCCCACCCGCCACGTCGAGTCGCTATCCCTGCTGACCAACATCGGCATCCTGATGCACAGCAACGCGCTGGCACTCATTCCGTATGACGCAGCGGCGCAGTTTCTGTCGATGGGACTATTAGCTCGCCTGCCCACCGAGGTATTCGGAGATTTCGGCGACGTAGGCTATTCCATACGAGCCGACAGGCCGATGACGCCCGCCTGCCAAAGGCTGGTGGAATATCTAAAAACCATCACGGCACAACGCGCGTAAGGCAATGCCGATGATGGGTTGCGCGCGATCACCATCAGCGCACCGATGACGTACCGCGCGCGCGTCACCCATCCTACGAAAGCAACGAGATCAACGCAGCGCCCCCGCACAACAACATCCCGACGCAAGACACTGCCGACGCCCCACAAGGCCGCCCGCGCGGCCGGCCTGGGGCAAGCCCCGCAAGATCATCCCCCACACCCCACTGGCGGCAAGAACCCTAAGCACACGACTCTGCCCCGCGACCGTGAAATTGCCGCTGGCGGAGCACTGTGCGTTGGGGGCCTGGGGTGCGCGGGGAGTCGATGCGCCCGAGGGAATCCGTAGGGAGCCGAAGGCGTACGAGGATGACGCAGGGGCAGTCCGGAGCGAAGGCTCCKGACCGCAATCGTTGACC
>NZ_JBFTHD010000014.1:0-144238 GCF_056394065.1 Achromobacter sp. 10T422 | reverse complement strand
AGGTAACCCTGTGGGGTTTTGTCTTTGGTGATTCGGTTTTTACGATTCGACCATTGATATTCGAGCATTGATTAAAAGAAAACCCCTCGCAGCTGGCGCTGCGAGGGGTTTTTGCATGGGCGCGGGTATTGATCCTGCCTTTACGCTACGGCTACGGCCATCGCTACGGCTACGGCTATCGCTATGGCTACGGATGCTGCGGTGCTTGATACGGGCCGCGCAGATACTGTTGCCGGTCAATGCCATGCCTTTGCAACTTGTCGTAGAAGGTCTTGCGGGGAATACCCAAGGCTTCCAGCGTGGCTTTGATATCCCCCTGATGCGTTTGCAACGCATCACGGATGAGTTGGGCTTCGAATTGCTCCATTCTTTCTGGCAGGCTTTGTGTTGCGTTTGCTGTGGGAACGGTATCGACCGCTGGGGTATTAAGAACGCCCAGCACGACGCGCTCGGCAAAGTGGGCGAGTTCGCGCACATTGCCAGGCCAGTCATGTGTCATCACATACTGTTTGATCGAGGCAGGCATCTCAGGAATATCGCGATGAAAGCGGCGTGATGCGTGGCCGAGGTAATGCGCGAACAACAGAGGGATGTCGTCGCGGCGTTCGCGCAGGGGCGGAATACGGATCGTGACGACATTGAGCCGGTAGAAAAGGTCTTCGCGGAACTTGCTGCGGATAGCTGGGCTGCCCAGATCTTCCTTCGTGGCGGCGACGACGCGCAGATCGAGATTGCGCACCTCGTTGCTGCCAAGCGGAGTGATCTGCCGAGACTCCAGCACGCGCAGCAGCTTCACTTGCACGGCCAGCGGCATGCTTTCGATTTCGTCCAGGAACAAGGTGCCGCCGCTGGCATGTTCGATACGGCCTATGCGCTTCTTTTGAGCGCCCGTAAAGGCGCCGGCCTCGTGCCCGAACAATTCGCTTTCGATAACGCTTTCGGGCAGAGCGCCACAGTTGATGGCGACGAGCGCACGGTGCCGGCGGCGGCTCAGGCGATGCAACGCCATCGCTACCACTTCCTTCCCGGTGCCGGTTTCCCCTTCAACCAGCACGTCGACATCCGCATCGGCAATATGGCGCAGCGTTTGTTTGATACGTTGCATGGCGGGCGTGGTGCCGATGAAGGGGACTTCGTCGGCTTCCACCGCAAACGCAGCTTCACGCAGGCGCCGGTTTTCCAGCACCAGACGACGCTTTTCCGCGGCGTGTGTGATCGCTGTGGTCAGCCTGTCGGGTGCGTAGGGTTTGGCCAGAAAGTCGTAGGCACCGTCACGCATGCACTGGACGGCGGTGGCAATATCGCCATGGCCGGTAATGAGAATGACGGGAAGCTCGGGGTCAATATCACGCAGACGATGAAATAGTTGCAGGCCATCGATATCGGGCATGCGGATATCGGTCACGACTACCCCGTCAAAATCGCGGTGCAAGACGGGAAGCGCGGAACGCGCCGTCCCATGGGCGTCGACCGTCATGCCGTGCAACTTCAACGTCTGGACATTGGCGCGCCGTAGTTCCTCGTCGTCATCGATGAACACGACGTGAGGAGGAGTGGGCGCGCGAAGACCGTCATCAATGGAAGCTGAAGCGGGGATTGGGGTTGAAGATGCAGGTGAGCGAGTCATGACGGAGTGGCCGAAACGGGGTGTCCGGCAGCTGCCTTACGCAGCGTCAGGGTGAACATGGCGCCCGTTTGCGGGCCGTGAGGGGCAGGAAAACCGGGATCGCTGGGGTGGGCGGCTTGCAGTTCTCCGCCAAATTCAGTGACGATGTCGCGGCAGATGACGAGGCCCAACCCCAGGCCTTCCGGTTTAGTCGTATGGAAGGGGATGAACAGGCGTGCGCGATCGGCGTCGGACAGCCCCGGGCCGTTGTCGGCGACATGGATTTGAACCGTCGCGCCCAAGTCTTGCAGCGCGACCACGACGCGGCCGTCCGCTTTACCTTCCAATGCTTCCAGCGCGTTTTGCAGCAAGTTCACCAGCACTTGTTCCAGCCGGATGCGGTTGGCCCGGACCAGAACGTCCTGATCTTCCGGCGGCCGTTGCAGCGTGACGCCTTGGCGTCGCGCGCGTGGCCCGACCAGCAGCAACGCGCCGTCCAAGGCTTCCTTCAGGCTGGTGGGCCCGACGGATGCGCCTGCCTTGCGTGAGAATGCGCGCAATTCGCCCGTGATGTGCCCGATGCGTTCTGTCAGCGAAGCAATGGTGCCCAAATTTTCCTGCGCGGAGCCGGAATCCTGGCGCCGCAAAAACTCAAATGCGTTGTCTGCGTACGCTCGGATGGCGGCAACGGGCTGATTGATTTCATGGGCGACGCCCGCTGCGACCTGGCCAAGCAGCGCAAGCTTGCTGGCCTGTACAAGTTCATCTTGCATGGTGTGCAAGCGCGCTTCGGCGCGTTGGCGTTCGTCCATTTCATCCATCAGATGGTCGTTGACTTCGCGCAGCTGTGCGGTGCGTTCATCGACCAGCGCGGCGAGTTGGGCCTGGATGGCGGCCTGTTGTTCTGCGCGTTCGCGATTGCGATGGCGCCGATACAGCACGATGCCAATTGCAGCGGCCAGCAGACTCAGCGCCAGCAACGCGCCCAGCTGGGCGTTGGCGGTGGCTTGGCTCATGGCCGTCTGAACGGGCGACAGCAGGTGCAAAGTCCAACCCGGTGACTCGGCGATGGGCAGCGTCGTGTGCAAGAGCGGCGCGCCTTTAGGCAGCGTCGGCAAGGCGTCGTCGATACGCACCAATTGCCCGGTGCTGGCTGGAGCCAGCGGCGGCGTGACGGGCAAGGACTGGAAGCGTGCGTCGCCGAATTGCAGGCTCGTACGCAGGCGCTCGGCCAAGTCCGGCGCAAGCGGCGCCAGCACATCGAAGCGCCAGTCCGGGATGCTGCCCAACAGCACCACGCCGTGCTCATCCGTGACAAAAATGGGTGCACTGGACTGGCGCCAGTCGGATTCAAGGTCACGGAAATCAACCTTCAATACGATGACGCCCAGCAGCGCGCCATTGATGTCATCGATGCGTCGCGACAAGTACAGCCCGGCCTCGTGGCTGACCGTACCTAGCGCGAAGTGTTCCGCAGAGCCGTTGGCGACGGCGCGCTGGAAGTACGGCCGGAACTGGTAGTCCACGCCTACGAAAGTGGCGGGTTCGCGCCAATTGCTGGCGGCGATGGCCAGCCCCTTGGGGTCCAACAGATAGATGGCGGAGGCGCCGACCCCGTGGCTCAAGGCATCGAGCTTGTCATCCAACGATTCGATCTGCGCGGTGCTTGCTCCTTGCAAGGCCGCGCGCACGTCGACATCGCGAGTCAGCACGAAAGGCAGCGCCCTGAACTTGTCCAGGTTGTTGCGTAGTAGCGCGGCATTGATCTGCCCCGCCGCGCGCGCCTGAACGGTGGCGGTTTTGATCGCGCCATCGCGGGCCCATTGCGTGGCGAAATGCAGCACGCCGAACACGATGGCGATGGCGAGCAGAATCATCACTGCGCGCCACGCCCAAGAGCCACCCGATGACACCCGCGCAGTCGGCCGTGTGGCCGGATGCGTCGAGCCTTGGCGGCTGTTTTGAGGAATAGGCGAGGGGTCAGTCATGGTTTGTGTGGATTTCCGCACATTCTATCTTGTTTCCGTGCGGGATTCCGCTCGAACAAGACACCGATTCCCCATCGCCAAATATAAATAGCCAGACTTATCAAGGGCTTGTGCCAACAGGATCAGACCTTTCAATGCTGGCACGCGTCTTGCATATAGGTATGCAAGCCGAGCGGCATCCGCACGCACGGTGAAATGGGCTTGCGGCGATAACGCAATGCCATAAAACAGATAACGCTCCGTCGCCCGCTGCGCTAGCCGCTCGGGGCAAGGAGCATTGGTGGGGACAAAACCCAATGATCGACGTGGATCAAGGCGCGCCTGCGCGCAAGCTCAAGTTCTATCAAATCCTGTATGTCCAGGTGATTTTCGCCATCATCGTCGGCGTGCTGCTGGGAGCATTCAAGCCAGAACTCGGCCAGCAGATGCAGCCGCTGGGCGACGCCTTCATCAAGCTGGTGAAGATGATCATCGCACCGGTGATTTTCCTGACCGTGGCCTCGGGTATTGCCGCCATGAGCGACCTGAAAAAGGTGGGCCGCGTGGCAGGCAAGGCCATGCTGTACTTCCTGATCTTCTCGACGCTGGCTTTGATCGTAGGCATGCTGGTCAGCCACCTGGTCCAGCCGGGCGCAGGGATGCACATTGATCCGAAGACGCTGGACGAGAAGGCTGTCGCGACCTTTGTCTCGAAGGCCCACGACTCGACCATCACCGGCTTCCTGATGAACATCATCCCGACGACGATCTTCAGCCCGTTCGTGGGTGGGGATATTCTTCAGGTGCTGTTTGTGGCCGTGCTGTTCGGTATTTCGCTGGCGATGGTGGGCGAGCGCGGCAAGCCGATCCTGAACTTCATGACGGCGCTGGCCCAGCCGATCTTCAAACTGGTCGCCATCCTGATGAAGGCGGCGCCAATTGGCGCGTTCGGCGCGATGGCTTTCACCATTGGCAAATACGGCATCAAGTCGGTCGTGAACCTGGCGATGCTGGTGGGCACGTTTTACGCGACGTCGGTGCTGTTCGTCGTGGTGATTCTGGGCCTGGTAGCGCGCTACAACGGGTTTTCGATTTTGAAGCTGGTGCGCTACATCCGCGAAGAATTGTTGCTGGTGCTGGGCACAAGCTCGTCCGAAGCGGCGTTGCCCACCCTGATGCAGAAGATGGAACGCGCCGGGTGTTCGAAGTCGGTGGTTGGTTTGGTGGTGCCCACCGGGTACTCGTTCAACCTGGACGGCACCAACATCTACATGACGATGGCCGCGTTGTTCATCGCGCAGGCGTGTGACATTCCCTTGTCCTTGGGCGACCAGATCCTGCTGCTGGCGGTTGCGATGCTCAGCTCCAAGGGCGCGGCTGGCGTCACGGGCGCGGGCTTCATCACCCTGGCGGCGACCTTGTCGGTTGTGCCGTCCGTGCCGATCGCAGGGATGACGCTGATTCTGGGCGTGGACCGGTTCATGTCGGAATGCCGCGCGCTGACGAACCTGGTCGGCAACGCCACCGCCGCTGTCGTGGTCGCGCGCTGGGAAGGCGAATTGGACCAAGAGCAGTTGCACGCCGCGCTGGACGGCCAGGTGCCGCCCGCTGCGGCGGTCAACGAAGCGCAGCCAACGCTTAGCCATACTGCCTAACGCGCCGTATCCGTTCTTGCAATGAAAAATCCCCCGAGGTCCGGAAGACCTCGGGGGTTTTTTCATTTCAAAGGCAACGCGTTCAGGGCGTCTGGATACCCGCTGCGCGAAGCAGGTTAGCCGTTTCGAATAGTGGCAAACCCATCACACCGGTGTAGCTGCCGGAGATATGCGAGATGAAGGTACCGGCCAAGCCCTGAATGCCATAGGCGCCGGCCTTGCCGAAGGGTTCGCCGCTGTCGCAGTAACGGGCAATCTCGCCGTCGTGAAGATCGCGCATACGGACTTCGGTAATGGAGACGGCTTCCAGCAGCTGCTCGCCCGTCCACACGGCGACGGCGGTATGGACTTCGTGTGCCGCGCCGGACAAGGCCCGCAGGATGCGGATGGCGTCATCGCGGTCGGCCGGTTTGCCCAGCACCTTGCCGTTAAGAATCACCGTGGTGTCCGCGGCCAGCAAGGGCAGGGGCGGCAAGCCTTGGGCGTGCATCCAATCGCGGCCGCGCAGGGCTTTGTCGCGGGCAGTGCGCTGCACATAATCGGCGGCGCTTTCGCCCGGATGCTGGGGTTCGTCTTCGCCGGGCGGGGCGGGAACGCGCAAGACCTCGTGCGCCAAGCCTATCTGAGTCAGCAATTCACGCCGCCGCGGGCTGGCCGAGGCAAGGTAAAGACGGGCTGGGGTGGGGGTGTCGGCGGAGTGGGGCATGCGTCAGCGAAGTGGGCGCCGGCCCGGCTAGCGGTCAGGCGCGGTGATAGGGGTGATTGGTCATGATGGCCCAGGCGCGATAGAGCTGTTCGGCCAGCACCACGCGCACCATGGGATGCGGCAGCGTCAGCGACGACAGCCGAAGCTGTCCGCTGCACGAGGCTTTCAGGTCGGCATCCAGGCCGTCTGGCCCGCCGACGAGAAAAGCCACGTCTTGCCCGCCAGCCCGCCACTGTTCCAGCTTTTGCGACAGAGCCATGGTGGTGAGGTCGCGCCCGCGCTCGTCCAGCGCCAGGCGCAGCGCACCGGCCGGCAAAGCGGCTTCGATGCGCTTGGCTTCCGCCGCCATCATCTGCGCGGGCGTCTTGCCGGTGGTGCGGGGTTCAGGCTTGATCTCGCGCAGTTCCAGCGCGCAATCGGCGGGCAGGCGCTTGGCGTAATCGGCCCAGGCAGTCTCTACCCAGTCCGGCATCCGAGTGCCTACGGCCGCAACGATCAATTTCACGGCAAAGACTCAGTGGTCGACGTCGTCGTAGTTGCTGTCGGTCGGGATCGGCGCAACGCGCGTCGATTCCGGCAGCAGCTTCACGCGCACCGGCTTGCCGCCCCAGATTTCTTCCAGGTTGTAGTACTGGCGGATGGCCGGTTGCATGATGTGCACGACCATGTCGCCCAAGTCGACGACGACCCATTCACCGGTGTCTTCGCCTTCGATCGTGATGCCCGAGAGATCGAGCGAGCGGCCGCGATCAGCCACGCTGGAAGCGAGCGCGCGGGTTTGGCGGTTGGAGGTGGCGCTGGCAATCACGACGCGATCAAACAGACTCGTCAGATGCGTGGTGTTGTAGACCTTGATGTCTTGCGCCTTGACGTCTTCGAGGGCATCGATGACGGCGCGTTGGAGTTTCGTTATATCCATAGCTGCAAATATAACCCGCGGACGGACGGCGGATGCCGGCTCCGTGACGCTTTCAGCGCCCGGCGGGTGAGGTTTATCGGTAAAGTTGGTGCGCCGCAATATAGGCGGCGACCGACGGGGCCAGCAGGCCTTCAGTGGATTCGCCCGCGGCCAGACGCCGGCGGATGTCGGAAGCGGAAACCGCCATGGGTGAAAACGGCAGCTCTTCCAGCTGGCGGCCCTGTTCTTGCAGGCAGGCGGCCAATTCGGCCGGCGGCGTCAACGGGGTGCCAGGGCGGGTGGCCACGGCCAGATCCACCAAGCTGGCGATGTCGCGCCAGTGGCGCCACGTGCAGAAATTGGCTAATTGGTCAGCGCCCAGCAGCCAGACATAGCGCGCGTCCTGGGGCAGGGCGCGCAGCGTGTCGATGGTGTAGGTTGCGCCACCGCGTTCGATTTCGATGGGGTTGACGCTTAAACCGTCGTGGCCGGCGATGGCCAGTTCCAGCATGTCGCAGCGTTCATCGCCCGTGGCGTGCAAGGCCGCGCGCTGCCACGGGTTGGCGGCGGGGATCAGTTCCACGCCGGTGAGCCGCAGCGTGTCCAAAGCGTTCTGCGCCAGCGCGATGTGGGCGATGTGGACGGGGTCGAAACTGCCGCCCAAGAGACCGATGCGCTTCAAACCCAATCCCGTGGCGTCAGATAGGCGGCGAGCTCGGCCTCGGGCGTGCCCGCCTCTGGCTGCCAGTCGTAACGCCATTGCGCCAGCGGCGGCATCGACAGCAGGATCGATTCCGTCCGGCCGCCAGATTGCAGGCCGAACAGCGTGCCGCGGTCGAAGACCAGATTGAACTCAACGTAGCGGCCCCGGCGGTAAGCCTGGAAATCGCGCTCGCGTTCCGAATACGGCAACGTGCGGCGGCGTTCGACGATGGGCAGGTAGCTGTCCAGAAACGCATCGCCAACTGAACGGGTCAAGGCGAACGAGGCATCGAAGCCCGGAGCGTTCAGGTCGTCAAAGAAAATGCCGCCGATGCCCCGCGTTTCATTGCGGTGTTTCAGAAAGAAGTATTCATCGCACCAGCGTTTGTAGCGCGGGTAGTAGTCGGGGCCGTGGCTGGCCAACGCGTCGCGGCATACCGTATGGAAGTGCCGGGCGTCTTCTTCGAAAGGATAGTAGGGCGTCAGGTCGATGCCGCCGCCGAACCAGAAGACGTCGGATTCGTCGTGGCCCGGGCGGGCTGCGGCGACGAACATGCGCACGTTCATGTGCGTGGTCGGCACATAGGGGTTGCGCGGATGCAGCACCATGGATACACCCATGGCTTCCCAACTGCGTCCAGCAAGCTCGGGCCGGTGGGCGCTGGCCGACGGGGGCAGTTTCGTGCCCTTGACGTGGCTGAACAGCACACCCGCCCGTTCGAACAGCTTGCCGCCTTCCAGCAGGCGCGACAAACCGCCGCCGCCTTCGGGCCGCACCCATTCATCGGCGCGGAAGGCGCCGCCTTCCGCGTCTTCCAAAGCCCCGACGATGCGGGCTTGCAAGCCGGTGAGATAGTCGCGGACAGTCGTGACGGGCAAGGCGTTCATCAGCGCTTTCCGGTTACGCGTTGGACTTGGGTTTTTGCTGCGACGGCTTCAGCGCGCGCCAACCGATGTCGCTGCGGTACTGGCGGCCATCGAAGTGGATGCCGTCGATGGCTTCGTACACGCGGTCGCGGGCCATCTTGACCGAGTCGCCCAATGCCGTCACGCACAGCACGCGGCCGCCGGTGGTCTTCGTGTCTTCGCCGACCAATTCCGTGGCGGCGTGGAAGACCATGCAGTCTTCGGCGTCGGCGGGCAGGCCGCGGATGACGTCGCCGGTGCGCGGCGTGTTCGGGTAGTTGTGCGAGGCCAGCACGACGCCCAGCGCGGTGCGGCGGTCCCAGACGATGTCGGCCTGGTTCAGCGTGCCGTCCACGGCGTGTTCAAGCGCGTCCAGCAGGTCGCTCTTGACGCGCATCATGATCGGCTGCGTTTCCGGATCGCCCATGCGGCAATTGAATTCCAGCGTCTTGATTTCGCGGTCGGGATCATCGCCCGGGGCGATCATCAGGCCAGCGTACAGGAAGCCGGTGTAGGGGATGCCGTCGCGCGTCATGCCCTGCACCGTCGGCAGGATGATTTCGCGCATGATGCGGTGGTGCAGTTCCGGCGTGACGATCGGCGCGGGCGAATACGCGCCCATGCCGCCCGTGTTGGGACCCTGGTCGCCGTCTTGCAGACGCTTGTGGTCTTGGCTGGTGGCCAGGGCCAGCACGTTGCGGCCGTCGCACATGACGATGAAGCTGGCTTCTTCGCCCACCAGGCATTCTTCGATGACGACGCGCGCACCGGCGGCGCCCATCGAGCCGTCGCCCAGCATCGCGTCGACGGCGGCGTGCGCCTCTTCGAGCGTAGCGGCCACGACGACGCCCTTGCCGGCAGCCAGGCCGTCGGCCTTGATGACGATGGGGGCGCCTTCCTGGTCAATATAGGCGTGGGCCTGGACCGGGTCGGTGAAGGTGGCGTAGCGCGCCGTCGGGATGTTGTGCCGGACCATGAAGGCCTTGGCGTAGTCCTTCGAGCTTTCCAGCTGCGCGGCGGCCTTGGTGGGGCCGAAGATCTTCAGGCCGCGGGCGCGGAACACGTCCACGACGCCCGAGGCCAGCGGGGCTTCCGGGCCAACGACCGTCAGTGCGATGCCTTCGCGCTGGACGAAATCGGCCAATTCCTCGGCATTGGTGAGCGGGATGTTTTCCATCTGCTCGGCCCGTTGCGTGCCGCCATTACCCGGGGCGACGTACACCTTGTGTACGCGCGGGGAGCGGGCGAGCCGCCAGGCGAGGGCATGTTCGCGGCCGCCCGAGCCAATTACCAGGAGTTTCATGTTGCGTGATTCTGAAGGTTGCCACTCTAGCCCGTGGAGAAGGCAACGGACCCGAGACATTCCGGGTCCGAATATCACCCTGGCAAGACGGCGGATGCCGCCCGGCCAGGACGGTGGGATTTACTGCGCTTCGTCGAAAATGACAGTGGTATAGACTTCCTGCACGTCGTCCAGGCCTTCCAGGGCGTCGAGCAGTTTCTGCATCTTGATGGCGTCTTCGCCGGCCAGCTCGGTTTCGTTCAGGGCCTTCATGACGATGCCATCCACTTCGGCCTTCAAGCCAGCGTCGTCGAACGCCTTGCGAACCGCGGCGTAATCGGCCGGCGCGCAAACGACTTCGATCACGCCTTCGTCGTCAGTCGTGACGTCTTCGGCGCCCGCGTCGAGTGCGGCTTCCATGACCTTGTCTTCGGGCGTGCCGGGGGCGAACACGAATTGGCCGCAGTGCTTGAACATGAAGGCCACCGAGCCTTCCTGGCCCAGGTTGCCGCCGTTCTTGGCGAAGGCGTGGCGCACTTCCGCCACGGTGCGGGTGCGATTGTCGGTCATGCAGTCGACGATGACTGCCGCACCGCCGATGCCGTAGCCTTCGTAGCGGACTTCCTCGTAGGCGTCGCCGTCTGCGCCGCCCGCGCCACGCTGGATGGCGCGCTGGATGTTGTCCTTGGGCATGTTGGCGTCAGTGGCCTTGTCCCAGGCCATGCGCAAGCGCGGATTGCTGTCCGGGTCGGGGCCGCCGGCGCGCGCCGCCACGGTAATTTCACGAATGATCTTGGTCCAGAGCTTTCCGCGCTTGGCGTCTTGACGCCCTTTGCGGTGCTGAATATTGGCCCATTTGCTGTGTCCGGCCATGGCTTCCCAGGATAAATTGTCTGCAAAAAAGGCATTTTACCGTGACGGCGGCCTGCGCGCCCGGCGCTGTCTTGCCTGTGTCCTTATTGCCACGCGCACAAGGCGCGCGGCAAGCTCTACACTTGGGCATCTTTTTGATCCCTGGTCCGGAGTGCTGCACATGCCCAACCCCATCGTCATCGCCAAGAACGCGCAGACCGAGTTGGCGCTGCTGCCTGCGCTGGCTAATCGCCACGGATGCATCACCGGCGCCACGGGCACCGGCAAAACCGTCACGCTGCAAGTGCTGGCGGAGTCTTTTTCCCGGATCGGCACGCCGGTATTCATGGCCGACGTCAAAGGCGACCTGACCGGCATTTGCCAGGCTGGGGCGGCCAGCCCCAAGCTGAGCGAGCGGTTAAAGAGCCTGGGCCTGCCGGAACCGGTCTGGGGCGCCAGCCCCGTCACCCTGTGGGACGTGTTCGGCGAGCAGGGCTTGCCCGTGCGCGCCACCATTACGGATATGGGGCCGCTGTTGCTGTCCCGCATCCTGGAATTGAATGACACACAGGAAGGCGTACTGACGCTGGTATTCAAGGTGGCCGACGATGAAGGCCAATTGCTGCTGGATTTGAAAGACCTGCGCGCCATGCTTCAGAACGTGGCGGACCGCTCGGCCGAACTCAAAACCCGCTATGGCAACGTGTCGTCCGCCAGCGTCGGCGCCATCCAGCGCGGCTTGTTGGCGCTGGAGTCCCAAGGCGCGGAAAAATTCTTCGGCGAACCGATGCTGGACGTGGCCGACCTGATGCGCACGGACGCCCAGGGCAGGGGCATGGTCAACGTACTGGCTGCCGACAAGCTGATGCAGGCCCCGCGCCTGTACGCCATCTTTCTGCTCTGGCTGCTGGCTGATCTGTATGAAAAGCTGCCGGAAGTGGGCGACATGGATCAGCCCAAGCTGGTCTTTTTCTTCGACGAAGCCCATCTGCTGTTCAACGACGCCCCGGCGGCGCTGCTGACAAAGATCGAGCAGGTCGTGCGCCTGGTGCGTTCCAAGGGCGTGGGCGTTTACTTCGTTACGCAGAATCCGCTTGATATTCCCGATACCGTGCTGGGCCAGTTGGGCAACCGCGTCCAGCACGCCTTGCGGGCCTTTACGCCGCGCGACCAGAAGGCCGTGAAAACGGCCGCCCAGACGATGCGCCCCAATCCGGGGCTGGATATCGAAGCCGCCATCACCGAACTGGGTGTGGGCGAGGCGCTGGTATCCCTGCTGGACGCCAAGGGCCGCCCGATGCCGACCGAACGCGCGTACATCGTGCCGCCCGCCAGCCGGATCGGCCCGGCCACCGATGCGGAACGCCAGGTCTTGCGCCAGGGCAGCCCGATGGCCGCGAAGTACGAAAAAGCCATTGACCGCGATTCGGCCTATGAAGTCCTGGCCGGGCGCGCTGCGGTGCCGGTGGGGCAGTCTGGGCAGCCGGGCGCCAAGGCGCCGGTGCAGCCCGGTGGCGCCCCGGCGCCCGCAGAGGAGTCCGGCGGCGGCCTGATGGACAGCCTGAACGACGTCCTGTTCGGCTCGACCGGGCCACGAGGCGGCAAGCGCGACGGCGTGGTGCAGACCATGGCCAAGAGCACCGTCCGCTCGATTGCGCGGGAGCTCACGCGCGGCTTGCTGGGTTCATTGCTGGGGTCGAAGGGCCGCCGCTGAACGTCCCGCGTAATCGTCAGCAGAATAAGCCCCGTCGATTTGTAACGGGGGTGTTGCGCTGCGGCGGTTTATGCCTATGATTCTGGGCGTTCTATCAAAGGAAAATTAAGGAAACGTGGTGGCTAAGAAACACAAGATAGCGGTGATTCCAGGAGACGGTATTGGCAAAGAGGTCGTGCCGGAAGGGTTGAAGGTGCTGGATGCCGTGGCGACGCGCTTCGGCATCGAATTCCAGTGGGATCATTTCGATTGGAGCTGCGACTATTACGCCCAGCACGGCAAGATGATGCCGGACGACTGGAAGGCGCAGATCGGTMAGCATGAGGCGATTTTCTTCGGTTCGATCGGCTGGCCCGCCACGGTGCCGGATCACGAAGCGCTGTGGGGTTCGCTGTTCAAATTCCGTCGCGAATTTGACCAATACATCAATTTGCGGCCAGTGCGCCTGATGCCCGGCGTACCGTCGCCGCTCGCAGACCGCAAGCCGGGCGACATTGATTTCTTCATCGTCCGCGAAAACACGGAAGGCGAATACTCCAATAGCGGCGGCCGTCTGTTCGAAGGGACGGAGCGCGAAGTCGTCATTCAGGAAAGCGTATTTACGCGCATTGGCGCGGATCGTGTGCTGAAGTTCGCGTTTGAACTGGCCCAGAAGCGCGGCAAGCACCTGACCGCCGCCACCAAATCCAACGGCATTTCCATTTCGATGCCGTGGTGGGATGAGCGCGTGGCCGATATGGCCGGGAACTATCCGGACGTTCGCTGGGACAAATACCACATCGATATCTTGTGCGCGCATTTCGTGCAACATCCTGACTGGTTCGACGTGGTCGTGGCTTCCAACTTGTTCGGCGACATCCTTTCCGATCTGGGCCCGGCCTGCACGGGAACGATTGGCATTGCGCCGTCGGCAAACCTGAACCCCGAGCGCAAGTTCCCGTCGCTGTTCGAACCGGTGCACGGTTCGGCGCCGGACATTTATGGCAAGGGCATCGCCAACCCGATCGGGCAGATCTGGAGCGGCGCACTGATGCTTGATTTTCTGGGGTACCCGGAAGCGTCGGCCGCTGTGGTCAAGGCGATCGAAACCGTGTTGGCCGATGGCCCGCGCACCCGGGACATGAAAGGCAACGCGTCGACTGTCGACGTTGGCAACGCGATTGCGTCGCTGATTTCTGCGGGTTAAGCGCATTTAGCGAGTACGGCCAATCTGGCTAGTAGATGGAAAACTCAATCGTTCCTTCTTCCGCCGCCGCCCATGTGGGCGGCGGCCGGGCCGACCGATTCGTACGCAAGCTGTTCCGCCTGCTGCGATCGCGCACGCAACGTCACAACCAGCATCTGTGGCCTTTCGTGCGCATCTGGCGGGACCGGTCCGGGGCGATTTGCGGTTTCCGGGCCTTTGGCCGCTCGCTGCCCATCACCCCGCTGGCGCAAGGGTACGACCCCGCCGATGAAACCGTGCATCTGATCCTGAGCGGCCCTTCGGTCGCCGAGATTCCCTACGATCAGCTGGAAATTGGTGCGGCAATGGGCGTCAATGGCGCCATTGCGCTGGCTCGCAAGTTCGACCTGAAATTCAAGTATTACTGCATCATCGACCAAAATTTCGTGCGGGATCGCATCGAGCTCGTACGCGAAATCGTCAGCCGCGACCTGACGCTGTACGTGTTCCCCGAAGTGCTGCGCTACATCATGCAAGGCATTCCCCAGGATCAGATCCGCTGCCGCATCTGCGTCATCGAACTGATCTCCGAGCGCGCCTATCAGCGTACTGCCGCGCCCGCCATGCTCAAGCGGATTGCCGCCGCGACGCCTGACGTGCAATTGCTGGACGCCAAGCAAGGCCTGGGTTACAGCTTTGACGCCTCGCTGGGCGTGTTCGACGCCGACACGGTGGCCTATGCCGCGTTGCAGGTGCTGATGTCCAGCGGCGCGCGCCAGGTGTACGTGCATGGGCTTGACCTGACCGTGCAGCATGGCCTGCGCTTCTACGACGAAGGCGCGAACCCTCAGACGAGCCGTCTGGCGCGCAAGTTCGCCCACCTGATTGAACCGTCATTCCGGTTTGCGTCAGCACAATGGCGCGCGCGCGGCTTGTCGGTATTCAATTTGTCGCCCGTCAGCGCCTTGTCGGCTGACATCATCGAACGCATGGATTGGCATGCGCTGCTTAAAGACAGCGTGGCCAATGAAAAGAGCGCCTGACAAGGCGCTCTTTTTTTTGAAGCATCGTGCCGCGCCTTAATGCGCGCCCGCCGCCGCTTCGGCCGCACCGCCACCCGCACCTGCCTTCGTTGACCGGGGGCGCGCAAACCACACCAACCCCGTCAACATCAGGAAGATGATCGCCGAAGCGTAGAACACGTCCACGGCGGACATCGTGAACGCCTGCGCGTTGACCAGCCCGTCCACCATCGTCAGCGCTTGCTGGTGCGTCATGCCCATGCCGTTTTGCAGCGTGTTCATGGTCTGGTCGAACGCTTGCTGGCCGGGCTTGGCGATCTCGGTCAGTTGGGCGTGGTGCATGGTGGCGCGGTTTTCCCACAGCGTGGTCGCGATGGACGTGCCGAATGCGCCTGCGGTCAGCCGCAGGAAGTTCGACAGGCCCGAGGCCGCCGGGATGCGCCATGGCTCAATGCTGGACAGCGTGATCGATGTCAGCGGCACGAAGAACGCCGCCATGGCCGCGCCCTGGATGATGGTCGGCAGCATCAGCGTGCGCACATCCGTCTGGGTGTTGAAACCCGACCGCATGAAGCAGACCAGCGCGAAGATCAGGAACGCCACCGTCACAATCTGGCGCGGGTCGCGCGTGGCCAGCATCTTGCCCACCAGCGGCGTTAGCAATATCGCCAACAAGCCCACGGGCGCCGTCACCAGGCCGGCATAGGTGGCGGTGTAGCCCATATTGCTTTGCAGCCACAGGGGCAACAGCACCACGTTTCCGAAGAACACGCCGTAGGCCACCGCCAATGTCAGCGCGCCCACCGTGAAGTTACGGATCTTGAACAGACGCAAGTCCACAACGGGGTGGGCATCGGTCAGTTCCCAGATCAGGAAGAAGACGAAGGCCACAAAAGCCGTGGCGGCCAGCGCAATGATGGTCGGGCTGGCAAACCAGTCCAGCTCTTTGCCCTTGTCCAGCATGATCTGCAGCGCGCCCACCCACACCACCAGCAACACCAGGCCCAGCTTGTCGATGGGCAGCTTGCGGGTCATCGATTCGCGGTTGCCGTAGATGCGCCAGCTGATCCAGGCCGCCAGCAGGCCGACCGGCACGTTGATGTAGAAGATCCACGGCCAGGTGTAGTTGTCGGAAATCCAGCCGCCCAGCAATGGCCCGGCCACGGGCGCGACCAGTGTGGTCATGGACCAGACCGCCAGCGCCATGCCCGCCTTGGACTTCGGGAAGCTGGCCAGCATCAGCGTCTGTGACAGCGGAATCATCGGGCCGGCCACCGCGCCTTGCAGCACGCGGAAGGCGATCAACGCTTCCAGTGATGGCGAAAAACCGCACAGCCACGAGGCCAGCACGAACAGCAGGGTCGAGATCAGGAATAGCCGGACCTGCCCGAAGCGCTGCGTCAGCCAGCCGGTCAACGGCACCGTGATGGCGTTGGCGACGGCGAACGACGTGATCACCCAGGTGCCTTGGCTGGAACTGACGCCAAGATCGCCCGAGATGGTGGGAATGGACACGTTCGCGATCGAGGTGTCCAGCACGTTCATGAACACCGCCGTGGACAGGGCGATGGACCCGATGATGCGGGTCGCGCCTTCCAGCGGCGGATAAGTGCCCGGCGGGCGGGCGGGTTCGGCGGGGGGCGCGCCTGCGCCCGCGGGCTGGGCGGTCGTGCTCATGATGCCAGGTTGTCTTCGATGATCTTGTTGATCATGGTGTCGACCTCGCCGTGCGCTGGGTCGAAGGCGCGCGTCGACCATGCCGGCTCATTGCGCACGGCTTGCGTCAGCGGCTCGCCTTCTTGTTGGCCGACGTCGACTTCCACGTCCATCGACAAGCCCACGCGCAGCGGGTGCGACTTCAGGTCTTCGGGGTCCAGCGTGATGCGCACGGGTACGCGCTGCACCACCTTGATCCAGTTGCCGGTGGCGTTCTGCGCGGGCAGCAGGGCGAAGGCGCTGCCGGTGCCGGCGTCCAGGCCGGAGATCTTGCCGTGATAAGTCACCGAGCTGCCGTACAGGTCGGCCACCATCTTCACCGGCTGGCCAATGCGCATCTTGCGCAGCTGGCCTTCCTTGAAGTTGGCTTCCACCCACACCTGATCCAGCGGCACCACCGTCATCAGCGCATTGCCGGGGGCGACGCGCTGACCCACCTGCGCGCTGCGGCGGGCGATGACACCGCTTACCGGCGCGGGCAGTACCGTGCGCGACTGCGCCAGCCACGCGTTGCGCAGGCCGGCTGCGGCTTGCAGCACATCTGGGTGATTGGCCACTGTCGTGCCTTGCGTCAGCGCCTGGTTGGTCGCCAGCTTGGCGCGCGAGGCGGCCAGGGCGGCCTTGGCTTGTGCCAGACCAGATTGCGCGGACTTCAAAGCGGCTTCGGCGTGGAGGATTTCTTCACCGCTGACGCCACCGGATTTCGCCAATTGCTGGCGGCGGCTGACGTCGCTTTGCGCTCGGGTCAGTTCGGCCTGGGCGCGCAGGATGTCGGCGTTGCGCAGGTCGACATCGGCGGCCAGCGCGTCGTTCTGGACGTAATACGTACGAACCTGGCGCACCATCTGCGCCAGTTTGGCCTGGGCCTGCTGCAGCGCGATGTCGGTGTCGGCAGAGTCCAGCCGTATCAGCGGCTGGCCGGCGGTGACGGTTTCGGTGTCGTCGGCTTCGATGGCGACAACGGTGCCCGGCACTTGCGGTGTGATCTGCACAAGGTTGCCGTGCACGTAGGCGTCGTCGGTGCTTTCAAAGTGGGCGCCAAACAAGAGCCACCAGATGCCGTAGGCGATGGCGACCAGAATGAAGACGCCGGTCGCCAGCAGCATCAGGCGTTTGCGGGCGGGGTTGGTGGTGGGGGTGGCAGCGTTCATGACGTCTGAATCCGGGGGTCGTTCAATGAATGGAGGTCGTGGCGGGGGCGTAGCCGCCGCCCAGCGCGTTGGCCAGGTTGGCGTCGAGCTGATAAGCGCGGATGCGCAGGTCGGTATCCAGGCGGGCTTGGGTCAGCACGCCGGTTTGCGCGATGAGCACGGTGATGTAGTTGCCCAGGCCGGCCTTGTAGCGGTTGACCGCCAGGTCGTAGGCGGCCTCGATGGCCTCACGCGCCTGGCGCTGTTGGGCGCGTTCCTGGTCCAGCAAACGCAGGCCGTCCAGCGCGTCGGCCACTTGATGCACGGCGTCCAGCACTGCCTGGTTGTAGTCAGACACGGCCAGGTCGGCGTCGGCGCGGCGGCCGGCCAGATTGGCGTTGAGCTCGCCGCCATGGAAGATCGGCAACGTGATGGCCGGGCCGAAACCTGCGGTGCGCGCGGCGGTGCCCAGCAGATTGCCCGTGCCCAAGGCCTGGAAGCCGGCGAACGCGGTCAGGTTCACGTTGGGATAGAACTCGGCCTTGGCGGTGTCGATGGCGCTACGGGCCGCTTCGGCGCGCCAGCGCGAGGCGACGACGTCGGGGCGGTGGCCCAGCAGGTCCAGCGGAATGTCGGTGGGCACCACGCCAGCGGGGGCGGTCAGGTCCACCGCAACCAGCGATTGGCCCCGTTGCGGGCCTGCGCCTGTCAGCGCGGCGACCTGGTTGCGCAATTGCGCCAGCGTCGTCTCGGTCTGGGTCAGTTCCACGCGGCCGGCAGCCAGCGACGATTCCGCCTGCTTCACTTCCACCTGCGTATCCAGGCCGGCGCTGTAACGCCCTTGCGTCAACGACAGCACGTCGGCGCGCTGCGCGATCACGCGCTTGAGCACGTCGCGCTGGGCGAAGGCATTTTGCAGGTTCAGGTAGGCGCGGACGGTGGCGCTGGCCAGCATGTTGCGGGCGGCTTGCGCATCGGCGGTAGCGGCTTCGCGTTCGGACACCGCCGATTGCAGGCGCGACCGGTTCTTGCCCCAGAAATCAAGCTCGTAGCTGAAATCCAGCGCCAGCCGGTTGTCGCTGACGACGGAGCCGCCTAGCGGCGCGGGGTAGATGTAGTCCGAGGAAAGGTGTTCGCGGGTCAACGTGTAATCGGCATCCACGCGCGGCATCAGCGGGGCGCGTGCGGTGCTGACGGCGGCGTTGGCCTTGGCCAGGCGGGCCTGTGCAGCGCTCATGGACGGGCTGTTGGCCAGCGCTTCGTCCATCAGCGCATTGAGTTGGCTATCGCCGTAGCGCTGCCACCATTGCGTCTCGGGCCAGGCCGTGTCGTGGCCCGTCAGCCCCAGCTTGGCCGCATCCAGCGCGGCAACGGGCTCGGAGCCGGGCTCCATCAGTGCGCAACCGCTCAGGGCCAGCACCAATACGGTAGAAAGAAGGCGTTTCATCCTGACTGTTTGCTGAAAGTAATTGATTAATCTGTATTTGCCTAGGCAAATATTATGCCAAATAAAACCCCCAGGCACGGGGGGAGGGCAGGCGGGAAGATCGTCGTCAGCGTTCGGGAGCCGAGCCGGAAGCGGAACCGTTGGCGATCATGCGACGCATGAAATGCATCAGCTGGGTGACTTCGTCCGCCGTGAAACCACGCAGATGGTGGTTGAGCGAACGGGCGATATTGGGGGGGATTTCACGCGCCATGGCTTCGCCGAGTTCGGTCAGTTCGATCTTCACGACGCGGCGGTCTTGCTGGCTGCGGTTACGGCGCAGCAGGCCTTTGGCCTCTAACCGATCCAGCGCGCGGGTCATGGCGCCGGTGTCCATGTCGTTCAACCGCGCCAGTTCGGCGGGCGTATCGGCGCGGCCCAGATAGACCATGGCCAGGGGGCGCCACTGCATGGCGGTCAGGCCAAGCGGGGCCATTTCCTGGTCCAGCATCCGGGTCAGGGAGTGATAGGCCAGCTTGATCAAATAACCAGCGTTGTCTTCCGCCATGCAGCGGTTATCACTGCGGTAATGGACGGGAGTTTCTGACGACGGCGGGGAAGTTTCGGCATTCATGCGCCGAATTTTACTGCCTAGTCAGTTATTGTCAAGGCTGTGATTTTGCGATGGCTTCCGCGTCGGCCTCGGCCGTTGGGCTCTTGCGCAACCCCGACAAAACGATGGCGGCCACGATCAGCACGGCGCCCGCAATCATGCGCGGCGTGGGCTGCTGGCTGAACAGCATCCAGGCAAAGGCGATGGCGTAGACCGGTTCCAGCGCAATCACCAGCCCGGCGCTGCGCGCGTTCAACTGCGTCAGGCTGGAGACAAACAGGTAGTGCGACAGGCCTGTGCAGAACACGCCCAGCAACGCCAGCCAGAACCAATCCACCGCCGGCAGGGCGGGCAACTGGCCCACGGCGAACGGCACCATGACCAGCGCCACCACCACGTTCTGCCAGCAGGCGACCTGCATCGGGTCCATGCCCGAGGCCGAGCGGCGGTTGCTCAGCGCCAATAACGCGAAGGTCAGCCCGGAAAGCAGGCCCCAGGCCAGGCCGATAGTGCCCTGGTCCGCGAAGTCGAATGATGGCGTAACCAGCACCAGACCGGCGGTGACCAGACCCAACAACATCCATTCCGCCGCGCGGATGCGCTCGCGGAACAGCAGGCCCTCGAATAGCGTGATGAAGGCCGGGAAGCTGGCAAAGCCCAAGGTAGCGATCGCGATGCCGCCCACTTTGACCGAAATGAAGAAGGTGACCCAGTGTGCCGCGAGCAGCGCGCCGGCGATCACCAGCACGAACAGTTGTGCGGGCGTCAGCACGCCCATCAGGGGCTGGCGGCGCAGGCGGGCGAATATCCCCAGCGAAATCACCGCGAAGACGGCCCGGCCCAGCGTGATGACGGCGGCGCTGGCTTGTATCAACTCCCCGAAAACGCCGGTCAGGCCGAACAGCACGGCGGCAATATGTATAGAGGTCAGAGCGCGTTGTCGGGTCATGCGAGGGGGGCGGTGGATGCCAAAAAGCGTAGTTTGAGCGTGCAAATCGGATTGCACTGAATTTAAAATCATCGCATGAATCGTATCGCCAAGCTTTTGCCGCTCTCGCTCCCGTCCGGCCGCGCGGCCGGAATCCTCATGGCGACGCTTGGCGCGGTGCTGTTTTCAGCGAAAGCGATCGTCGTCAAATTCACCTATCGCTACGGCATCGACGCGGTGACGCTCATCGCCTTTCGCATGCTGTTCGCCATGCCGTTCTTCGCCGCGGTGGCCTGGCATCAGTCGCGCCGGGCCGCGCGCGGCGAAATCGTGGTGATGACCAATAAGGAACGCGCCCAGGTCATCGTGCTGGGCCTGCTGGGTTATTACCTGTCGAGCTTCCTGGACTTTCTGGGGCTGCGCTACATCACGGCCAGCCTGGAACGGCTGATCCTGTTCCTGTCGCCGTCGCTTGTCGTGCTGCTGTCCGCGTTCTGGTTCAAGCGCCCGGTTGAACGCCGCCAATGGATGGCCATGGTGCTGTCTTACGCGGGCGTGGTGCTGGTGTTTGCCCACGACCTGTCCTTTGGCGGGGGCGGCGAGGTGCTGTTAGGGTCTTTGTTCGTTTTTGGTTCGGCGGCAAGCTATTCTGTGTACCTGATTTGTTCCGGCGAACTGATCAAGCGGGTGGGGCCGACGCGGTTGGTGGCTTACGCCATGCTCGTGTCGTGCGTGGCCTGCATCATCCAGTTTTTCGTGATTCACCCTCCGTCGATGCTGATCCAGCCGATGGGGGTTTACGGATATTCCGTGATCCACGCCACGCTGAATACGGTCGTGCCGGTCTTCATGCTGATGTGGGCGGTGTCGTTGATCGGCGCGCCCACGGCGTCGCTGCTGGGCATGATGGGGCCGGTGTCGGTGCTATTCCTGGCGTCGTGGTTCCTGAACGAGCCCATCACGGTGTGGCAGATGGCGGGAACCGCGCTGGTGTTGACCGGCGTATTCGCATTGATGGGCGGCGGCCCCAAACCCGCACCCGCGCCCACGCGCGAGGCCGGAACGCCGCCGCGGTGACGCCCGATTTTCCCGATGGTTCGCATTAATTTCAATGAAAGGAGGCCAGCATGGCCAGCAATCTCGTCAAGGCAATTCGTATCGAGCAGCACGGTGGTCCCGAAGTCCTGAAGCTGGTCGAGGTGGAAGTTCCGCCGCCCGCCGCCAATGAAGTCACGATCGAGCAGCACGCCGCCGGCCTGAACTTCATCGATATCTATTTCCGCACGGGCTTGTATCCCCATCCGCTGCCGCATGGCCTGGGCTTCGAAGCCGCCGGCGTGGTGACGGCCGTGGGCGCTGACGTCAAACACCTGAAGAAGGGCGACCGCGTCGCCTATGGCCAAAGCCCGATCGGCGCCTACGCCAAGGCCCGCAACGTGCCGGCCCAGCAGGTCGTCAAGGTGCCCAAGGGCATTGGTTTCGACGAAGCCGCCGCGCTGATGTTGAAGGGCCTGACGGTGCAATACCTGTTCCGTCAGACCTATCGCCTGCAAGGCGGCGAAACGATTCTGTTCCATGCGGCCGCAGGCGGCGTGGGCCTGATCGCTTGCCAGTGGGCCAAGGCCCTGGGCGTGAAGCTGATCGGCACCGTCTCCAGCCCCGAAAAGGCCGAACTGGCCCGCGCCAACGGCGCATGGGAAACCATCGACTACTCGCGTGAAAACGTGGCCGAGCGCGTGCTGGAACTGACCGGCGGCAAGAAGGTGCCGGTGGTGTATGACGGCGTGGGCAAGGACACGTGGGAAACCTCGCTGGACTGCATCGAGCCGCGCGGCCTGATGGTCAGCTTCGGCAATGCGTCGGGCCCGGTGGCCGGCGTCAACCTGGCCGTGCTGAACCAGAAGGGCAGCCTGTACGTCACGCGTCCGTCGCTGGGCGTGCACGTGAACACGCTGGAAAAGCTGCAAGCGGCTTCCGAAGAAGTGTTTGACCTGGTCCTGAAGAAGAAGATCAAGGTCCGTATCGACCAGCGCTACACGCTGGAACAAGCAGGCGAAGCGCAGACCGCGCTGGCCTCGCGCAAGACCACGGGCGCCACGGTGCTGATGCTGGACTGATCGGCATCGGCCCTTGTTCGCTTGAACCCTGTATCAGGGCCGTAAGCGGACAAGTCCAGGGCCAGGCAAGACGCGTCACACGCGGCTCGCCTGGCCTTTTTGTTTTTGCGCCGCCGTGCGCAGAATGACAAATCCCCATGCACGGCCCGACAAGCCAGCGCAAAACGCCGTTGCTATTCTGGCTCCACCCTTTTCGTTGGAGCGTCAGATGTCTTCCGCAAGCGAGTTTGCTCCGGCCGCCGTCACGCCAGACCGTCCCGAACTGGGCGCGATCCGTGAATTCATGTTGATCGACGGCAAGCCGGTGCATGACGGGCAGGGCAAGCCCATTCCCGTTTATGACCCGGCCACGGGCCAGGTCATTGCGCATCAGCCCGATGCCGGGCCCGCGCAAGTGGATCTGGCGGTGCAGGCCGCGCGCCGCGCTTTCGCATCGGGGCCGTGGCGCGAGATGTTGCCCGCGGGGCGCGAGCGTCTGTTGCTGAAACTGGCGGATCTGCTCGAACAGCACGGCACCGAATTGGCGCGGCTGGAAACGCTGAACAACGGCAAGCTGCTGGGCATTGCGCAGGGACTGGAAGTGGGGGCGGGCGCGCAATGGCTGCGCTACATGGCCGGTTGGGCCACCAAGATCACGGGCGACACGCTGTCGCTATCGATTCCGTTTCCGCCGGGCGTTCAGTACAGCGCCTACACGCTGGCGCAGCCCGTGGGCGTGGTCGCCGCCATCATCCCCTGGAATTTCCCGCTGTTGATGGCGGTATGGAAGATTGCCCCCGCGTTGGCGGCTGGATGCACCGTCGTGCTCAAGCCCGCAGAAGAAACCCCGCTGACCGCCTTGCGGCTGGCCGAGCTCGTGCTGGAAGCCGGCTTTCCACCCGGCGTCGTCAACGTGATTACCGGGCGGGGTGAAACTGCCGGCGCGGCTCTGGTGGCGCACCCGGGCATCGACAAAATCGCCTTCACCGGGTCCACCGAAGTCGGCAAGCTGATCGGCCGGGCCGCCATGGATGACATGAAACGGGTGTCGCTGGAACTAGGCGGCAAGTCTCCAGTGATTGTGCTGGACGATTGCGATGTGGATCGTGCCGTGCAGGGCGCCGCCGCCGCCATCTTCTTCAACCAGGGGCAAGTGTGTACGGCGGGCTCGCGCCTGTATGTGCAGCAGGGCCTGTACGCCAAGGTCGTGCAGGGGCTGGCCGACATGGCCGCCAGCATGACGCTGGGTTCCGGCTTTGACGCGGCCACGCAGATCGGCCCGCTGATTTCGGCGCGGCATCAGCAGCGCGTCATGGACTACATCAGCATTGGCCGCGCGGAAGGCGGCCGGGTGCTGGCGGGGGGCGCGGCGGGCGACGGCAGCGGGTATTTCGTGCGGCCCACCGTGTTTGCCGATGTGCCGCAAGGGGCGCGCATCACCCAAGAAGAAATCTTCGGTCCCGTCGTCGTGGCGCAACCGTTCGACACCCTTGACGACGCCGTGCGGCTGGCCAACGACAGCGCTTTCGGCCTGGGCGCCAGCCTCTGGAGCAATGACCTGACCCGCGTGCAACGCCTGATTCCGCGCATTGACGCAGGCACCGTCTGGGTCAACACCCACAACATGCTCGACCCCAACATGCCGTTCGGCGGCTTCAAGCAATCCGGCATCGGCCGTGAGCATGGCCGCGCCCTGCTGGAGATGTACCTCGAGAAGAAGTCCGTTTGCATCGCGTACTAGCACGGCGATAAGCGCCGACCAAGCCGGGGCATACCGGCGGCGGCGCCCTCGCAAGACCAAGGGGAATGGGATGGCAGGCAACACTCGTGGCCTTGTACGTATAGGCGCAAGCGCAGCGCTGGTGCTGGCTTGGGCGGGTACGTCGCAGCCGGCGTGGGCGGGCGACCCCAGCGCGCGCGACTGGATTCCGGCGCCGGTGGGCACCAACATCGTGGCGGGCTATCTGGCCGGGCTGCGCTCGTCGGGGCTGTACTCGGAAGGCAAGCGCGTTGACGGCGCGTCCGTAGATGTGAATGCGCTGGTCTACCGCCAGATGCACTATCGCGACTTCTACGGCAAGACGGTGCAGCTGGAATTCATCGTGCCGATGTACCGGACCTCGTTGGACGTACCCGGCGTGCCTGGCGACCACCAAACCGGTATTGGCGACGTGACGCTGGGCTCGGCGATCTGGCTCTACAACAACGAACAAACCAAAACCTGGTTCGCCTGGGAGCCTTTCATCGTGGCGCCTGTTGGGCGCTATGACGGTTCGCGTCCCGACGTGTCGCCGGGCAAGAACCGCTGGTCCACCATCCAGGATTTTTCGTTCGTCCAGGGCGTGGGCGAATCCACGTTCCTGGAAGCGATTGCCGAAGTTGAAATCTACGGGCGCAACACGGACTGGTACGGCCAGACCTTGAAGAAAGACCCATCCTTCCGCCTCTTCGCGTTGGCCTCCACCAACCTGACACCGGACACCTACACGGGCATCCGCTATCGGTACGAAACAGGCGGGCGCGAAACGTCATCGGGGGAAACGGTGGCGACGCGGGCGCGCAATCATCAACTGGCGCTTGAGCTGACGCATCAGATCAACGACGCCAACCAGATTCAGATGCAGTACATCCACGACCTGAAGGTCGAAAACGGGCCTCGGATGCGTGGCGTGCAATTGCGCTACGTCTACGCGTTCTAGGGAGTCGGATCATGAGATCAGGAGAATATCGATGATTGCGCTTCGAGCCACATCACGCGCATTGCGGGCGGGACGCTGGGCATTGTGCGCCGCCTTGGCAAGCGCCACGGGCCTTGCCTGGGCGGACTTGCCCATAGAAGAACTCAAGGGGGGCACCCGCTTGCCGCCCGCAACACCGCATCGGCTGTACGTGATGGACACGTCGTTCAACCATATGGTCGACAGCCGCGTCAACCTCTATGACGGCGACTCCGGCAAATACCTGGGGATGATTCCGACATCGTTCAACGGCCACATGACGGTGTCCGCCGATGGCCGCGACATCTACGTCATGACGACCTATTACGAACGCTTGAACCGCGGCAAGCGCACCGACCTTATCGAAGCCTGGGACGCCGAGACGCTGACGCCCAAATACGAGGTGCCCATTCCGAAAAAGCGTGCGCAAGCCTTGAACTACCGCAACTACCTGCGCCAAAGCACGGATGGCGGTTTGCTCTTTGTGCAAAACGCCACGCCCGCCACTTCGGTAACCGTGGTGGACTTGAAGGCGCGCCAGTTCGCCGATGAAGTGACGGCGGCCGCGGGCTGCTGGAGCATCATCCCGCTGCCCTCGCGACCGCGCAGCTTCGCCACGATCTGCGGCGATGGCGCGCTGCTCACCATTGATCTGGATGCGGCTGGCAAGCCTTCCGGCCAGCAACGCAGCAAGCCGATGTTCGAGCTGGAAAAGGACCCGGTCTTCATACACACCGAGAACGTGGGCGACACCTTCTACTTTGTGTCCTACAACGGCAACGTCTACAGCGCGGATTTCAGCGGCAAGGAAGTCAGCTTCGGCACGCCGTGGTCACTGCTGGACGCCTCGGGCAAAGACCGCGGCTGGCGGCCTGGCGGCTACAGCCTGCTGGCCATCAACCAGGCGTCCAAGCGGATGTATGTGGCCATGCATCCGAATGGCGCGGAAGGCTCGCACAAGACGCCCGCCGCCGAAATCTGGGTCTATGACCTAGCCACGCACAAGCGGGTGGCGCGCGTGCCGGGCAAGGGCGCGTTGTCGATGTCGGTATCGCAGGACGATAAGCCCCGCCTGTTCACGATTGATGGCGGCAACGTCAGCATCTTTGACGCCACGCCCGCCGCGCCGGTGTTTCAGCGCACGATCCAGGCGGCAGGCGAAACGGCGTTGCAGGTTGAGCCTCAACCACTGGGAGGCCCGCGATGAACGATCCCGTGCTGTTCTATGGCGCTAGTGCCGCGCTGTCCTGCGTGCTGTTGTTGGGCGCGCTGGAAAAAGTGAAGGACATGGCGGCGTTTTCTGCTGCCTTGTTGGCGTACGGCATTTTGCCTTCTGGCGTAAGCAGCGCGTTCGCGCGTGTTTACGTGCTGGCCGAAATTGCCGCAGGCGTGTTGTTGCTGATGCCCGGCTGGCAGGCAGCCGGCGCGGCGCTGGCATTGGGGGTGCTGGCCGTGGCGACGGCTGGCGTGGTCTACAACCTGGCGCGCGGGCATCGTGATATCGACTGCGGCTGCGGGGGCCCCGCCAGCCCAGCGGCGGGCGCCACGCGCACCGGCCTGTCGTGGTGGCTGGTGCTGCGCAACGGCGCGCTGGCGTTGTGGACATTGCCGGCGCTAAGTGTGTTCGCCGGGCAGGCGCGCGCTCTGCAATGGGCGGACGCCGCCGCCGTCTTCGGCCTGACGACCACCGCGGTGGCCTTGTACTTCACCGCCAATCACCTGTTGGCCTCGCATCTCAAGCTGCGCAACCTTTGAAGGAGTTTCATATGGATGCCTTGATCATTTCCAACGTTCTGCTGTGGGGCGTAGTGCTGTGCCTGGTGCTGGTCATCCTTGCGCTGTCCCGCCAGATTGGCGTGCTGTACGAACGCGTGGCGCCGATGGGGGCGCTGACGATGGACAAGGGCCCGGCGGTGGGGGACGCCGCGCCGCATTTCGAACTGCCTGATCTGCTGGGCCGCCGCATCACGATTGGCGAACGCGGCCAGCACAGCCAACTGCTGTTCTTCCTGTCGCCCACGTGCCCCGTATGCAAGAAGCTGCTGCCCATCCTCAAGTCGGTGGCCAGCACGGAAAGCGCGTGGTTGCGCATCGTGTTGGCCAGCGACGGCGAAATGCCCGAACACCTGGCGTTCTACAAGCAGGCGGGGCTGGAGCGCTTTCCGTATCTGCTGTCGGCGGAACTGGGCATGAAGTTCCAGATCAGCAAGCTGCCCTACGCCGTGCTGATGGACGAAACCGGCACCTTGCGCGCCAAGGGGCTGATCAATTCCCGCGAGCAGCTGGAAAGCCTGTTCACGGCCAAGGAGCTGGGCGTGGCGTCGGTGCAGGATTTTCTGGCCGGCAGCATGGACGAGACCCGAGTGTCCCGCAAGGAGAGCGGCAATGCATTGGCTGGATAAACTTGGCGAGCGCGCTACGCGTTCCGTCGCGCATGCAACGTCCCGGCGCAGCGTGCTGAACCGCATCGGCAAGTTGCTGGTCGGCACAGCTTTTCTGATGCCGGTGCTGCCGGTTGCGCGTTCGGCGCCCGCAGCGGGCAAGAAGCCGCAGATGGACGACACGGCGTGCGATTACTGGCGCTATTGCGCGGTGGATGGCTTCCTGTGTTCCTGCTGCGGCGGCAGCATGACGTCGTGCCCGCCCGGCACATCGCCGTCCGCCGTGTCGTGGGTGGGCACTTGCCACAACCCGCTGGACGGCAAGGACTACCTCATCAGCTATAACGATTGCTGCGGCAAAGCGGCGTGCGGCAAATGCATGTGCGCATCGGCCGAGCGCGAACGTCCGGGCTATCAGATGTTCCTGCATAACGACATCAACTGGTGCATGTCGAACGAGTCGTCGATCTTCCACTGCACGACGTCTGTCATCGTGGGGCTGGCCAAGCCGCAATCGCAACCGAAGGCAGCGCCGAAACCATGAGGTCTGGGGCAAGACGGCAAGCAACGGGATGGCGGTGGCTGTGCGCCGCCGCTATCCTGCTTGGTGTCACGCAGGCGATAGCGGCGGAGGGGGCGTCCGCGGTCGCGGCTGACGCTGCGCGCTTGCCGCAGACGGCACCCGCAGTCGCGGCCGACGCTGCTCGCTTGCCGCAGACGGCACCCGCAGTCGCGGCCGACGCTGCTCGCTTGCAGCAGACTGCACCCGCAGTCGCGCCCGACGCTGCCCATTTGCGGCAGACAGCGCGGCCCGACTACGTGCTGCAATGCGCCGGCTGTCATCGCTTGGATGGCCGAGGCAGCAACCCGCATGGCATTCCAGATTTCCGCCAGTCTGTCGGCGCATTTGTCCATCTGCCCGAAGGCCGCGAATACCTGATCCGCGTGCCGGGCGCGGCGCATTCCCAATTAAGCAATGCAGAATTGGCTTCGGTACTGAACTGGGTGCTGACTGAATTCAGCGCCGCGCAGTTGCCCGCTGATTTCGTGCCGTATTCAGAGGCCGAGGTCGCGGCGGCACGGCCCAACCGCTACGACGATGTCGTGCCCGTGCGCCACGCCTTAGCCCGGCGGCTCACGTCGATGGGGTTCACGTTGTCTGATTATTATTACGGTAGTGACAGAAAGCCGTAGGGCTGACAGAGGGCGACGGGCGCTTACGGCCACTACTTAGGGGTTGTCACCGATACTCGCTCGGGAAGTGCGGTGCTAGAAAGAGGCAGCATCCAAGAGGCAGCATCCCATTCAACGCTGTAGCTGTGCCGCAGGACTGCCTGTCCATGGCACAAAGGCACGCCGTTTCGAGACGCCGGAGTCGCCATGTCATCATCCGTTTTGCACAGCGCGCCCAGGCACTTCCTGGACTGCGCCAGCTGGCAGGAAAGCATCAGCAACACCTTCGTGCCCCTGGAGGTGTCCGCCGTGTTCCCCACGCGCTTTCGCAATAGCGTGGCGGTGGATTCGCTGGGGTGGCTGCACGTCAGCGAATTGCGCAGCAGCGCGCAACGCGTACGCCGCAGCAAGCTGCTGGCTGACCGCGCCGAGGAAGCCGGCTACAAAGTCACGCTGCAATTGGCGGGCCGTAGCGAGATTCGCCAGTCCAATCGCTCGGCGCTGCTGATGCCGGGTGAATGGGGCATCTACGACACCACGCGCCCCTACGAAGTGGATGTGGACGATGGCGCGCATTTTCTGGTGATGCAGGTGCCGGGCAAGCATACCGAGACCTGGCAGCCGCACATGCAGAATGCGGTCGCGCGGCGCTTCAGCGCGCAACAGGGCTGCGGCCGCATGGCGATGGATCTGCTGCGTGTGGCGCTGAGCGAACACGCCCATTTGTCCGAGAGCGCGGCGCGCGATGCGGCCAACGCGGTGTTGCAGATGATGGGGCTGGATATCCGCGAACGGGCGGGCGAGCAGGCCGAGCAGGATCAGGCTGGCGTGAAGCAGGCGCAGCTGCGCCGCGTTCAGCAGCACATCCTTGAAAACCTGCATGACCCGGCGTTGTCGCCTGCGTCTGCGGCGGCGGCGTTCAGGATGTCGCGGCGCTACCTGTACAACCTGTTTGCGCTGGCGTCCACGACGCCCGCTGATTTCATTCTTAGCGCGCGGTTGGAACGCAGCAAAGATGTCTTGTGTGATGCGGCGCAAGGGGCGCGGCAGATTGGCGATATCGCCTACCGCTTTGGCTTTTCAGACGCCGCGCGATTCAGCCATGCGTTCCGCAAGCGTTTCGGGGCGTCGCCGTCTGAGTATCGGCGCCAGGGGCGCTAAGTGAAGTCCCGGGTGTAGTCCCTGGTATAGCCCCAGGTATAGCCCCGGCCGGGGAGGCTCGGGGCGTTGAAGCGCGCTGGAATCAGAGCAGTTCTTCGTTGATCAGATCTTCCTTGCCGTAGAACTTCACACCGATGTGGATGCGGTCGCGGCCTTGCGAGCGGCGGTGGCGGTTGGTGTCGCGCAGGGAATAGACGCAGCCGCAATATTCCTGCTGGTAGAAGTTTTCGCGCTTGCTGATTTCGATCATGCGGGCGGAGCCGCCGCCTTTGCGCCAGTTGTACGTCCAATAGACCAGGTCGTCATAGCGGGCGGCAGCGCGTTCGCCGCAGCCGTTGATCTGGTTCATGTCTTTCCAGCGCGAAATGCCGAGCGAGCTGGTGATGGTGTCAAAGCCGTGTTCGTGGGCGTACAGCGCGGTGCGCTCAAAGCGCATGTCGAAGCAGGCCGTGCAGCGTTCGCCACGTTCGGGGGCGTCTTCCATGCCTTTGACGCGGTCGAACCAGTTGTCCATGTCGTAATCGGCATCAATGAATTCAATGCCGTGCTGTTCGGCGAAGCGGATGTTTTCCTGCTTGCGGATTTCGTACTCTTTAACCGGATGAATGTTCGGGTTGTAGAAGTAGATTGCGTAGTCGATGCCGGAGGCCGTCATGGCTTCCATGACTTCGCCGGAACAGGGCGCGCAGCACGAGTGCATCAGCACCTTGCTGCGGCCAGCGGGAAGGTCAAGCTTGGGGCGGACGAGTTCAGACATGGCTTGCAAGCAAAAAGGCGGAAAACTCCTTATTTTACCGCGAGTTGCCGTCAGCCGGGCGCGCGGCCCATCACGGTGTCCCAGAGTTCGCTGACGGCCTGGCGTTCCGCCACCAATTCATCCGGCCCGACTCGCGCCTTCTCGACGCCCTGCATGCGCAGCTGATGCTGGACGCGGCGCAAGACGCGATACGCGTCGGCGGCGCGTGTCGCCAGTTCGGGGGCGATCAGCCCGGCCTCGCTGGCCAGCCGCAGCAGCGTGATGTTGCCCAGGTTGCGCACCAGCACGGAATGCGTCCCGGCATAGCAAAGCACTAGGTACTGCGTCACGAATTCCACATCGACCATGCCGCCCCGGTCGTGCTTCAGGTCGAATTGCTTGCTGGTATTGGGATGGCCGGCGTTAATCTTTTCGCGCATGGCCAGCACTTCTTCGCGCAGCGCGGCGGGGTCGCGCGGCTGCACCAGGATGGCCTCACGGATCTGTTCAAAGCGGGCGCCTACGTCGGCGTCTCCGGCGGCAAAGCGCGCGCGCGTCAATGCTTGATGTTCCCAGGCCCAGGCATGCTTGTGCTGGTATTGCTCGAAGGCTTCAACGGAGACGGCCAGCAGCCCGGCATCGCCGTCAGGCCGCAAGCGCAGGTCCACTTCATAGAGGCGGCCCGATGAGGTCATGGTGGACAGCCACGACGTCATTCGCCGGCCAAGCTTGGCGTAGACCTCGGCGGCGTCTTCACGCGGATCATCGAACAGGAAGACCAGGTCCAGGTCAGACGCATAGCCCAGTTCCTTGCCGCCCAGCTTGCCGTAGGCGATGACGGCAAATCGGGGCGGGGCGCCTTCTACCTTGTTCACCAGCGGCCAGGCGCGGCGGATGGTTTCCGTCAGCAGCAAATCGGCAAGCGCCGACAGTTGGTCCGCCAGCTTTTCAACCGTGAGCTCGCCTTCCAGATCCTGCGCCAGCAATTGGAAACTGGCCTGGCGCTGCACGTCGCGCATCAGATTCATCTGACGTTCGATGTCAGGGTCGCCATCGGGCAAGCGGCACGCGTCCAGATCCGCGGTGAGTTGACGGGCGATCTGCGTAAAGTCCAAGGGCTGAAATAGCGTGCGCCAGTCGATCAGGCTGTCCAGCAGCAGGGGGTGTTGCGTGAGGTATTGCGCGGCCCAGGGGCTGGCGGCGACCATGCGGGCCACGCGCGCAAGGGTGTCGGGGTACTCGGCCAGCAGCGCCAGATAGGCGCTGCGTTGGGCGATTTTTTCGATCAGGTCAAACAAGCGAACCGCCGCGTTCATGGGCGCGGAAGTCTGGCGGGCGGCGCGCAAGGCCGCAGGCAGCAAGGCTTCCATGCGGCGGCGGCTGCTTTCGGGCAGGCTGCGTACCCGATGGCTGCCGAGCAACGTCTCGGTGCGCCGCAACAGGTCTTGGGCTTCGTCGCCGAATGCCTGCCGGATCTGTTCGGCCAGTTCGCATTCCTGGTCGGGCTCGTCGGCGCTATCGTCGCGGTCGGCGGGCGTGGACGTGTCTTCAGCGTCGCCCATGCCGACCATGCGGAATACGTTGCGGAACGTTTGCGATACAAACTTGCGGTGGGCGGCCAGCGTGCTTTCGAAGTCGTCCGGGCTCATGCCCAATGCGGCCGCCAACGCTGCGCGCTGAGGCGGGTCGCCGGGCAGCAGGTGCGTCTGTTCGTCTTCCCGGTACTGCAAGGCGTGTTCGGTGCGGCGCAGATAGCGGTACGCCTCTTCCAGCCGGCGCGCGTCTTCTTCGGGCACCAGACCCGCCAGGCGCTCGGCGTGCAGCGCTTCCAGCAAGCCCCGCTTTTGCAGGGCAGGCATGCGCCCGCCGCGAATCAGCTGCGCCAGCTGCACCACGAATTCGATTTCGCGGATGCCGCCATCGCCCAGCTTGATATTGTTGGCGCTGTCGATCCCGTTGCGCGCGCTGGCGCGCCGCTGCCAGTCCTGGCGAATGCGCTCGCGCAAGGCGCGCAGGGCAGCCAGCGCGTCGAAGTCAAAATACTTGCGATACACGAACGGCACGCGCAGGCTTTCCAGCTGACGGGCCTGCGTGCTGCTGTCGCTGTCTTCAAAGGCCTTGGCCGGCATCAGGCGGGCCTTGAGCCAGGCATACCGTTCCCACTCGCGGCCCTGGCCGATCAGGTAGTGTTCCAGCGCGTCCAGGCTCCAGGCGAGCGGGCCCGAATCGCCATCGGGACGCAGGCGCAGGTCGGTGCGGAACACCTGCCCATTGGCGTCCACTTCGGAAATTACCGGCATCATGCGCCGGGTCAGGCGGCCATAGAATTCGTGATGGCTGATGCGGCGCGGGCCATCGGTGTCGCCTTCCTCGCCGTACAGCATGATCAGGTCAATGTCGGACGACACATTCAATTCGCAGCCGCCCAGCTTGCCCATGCCGACGATCAGCATTTCCTGCGGCTTGCCCGTGGCGGGGTCGCGCGGCACGCCGTGCACGGCCGCCAGTTCCGCCGCCACGCTGCGGTAAGCCTGCGCCACGGCGATGTCCGCCAGCGTGGTCATTGCGCCCACCACTTCTTCCAGATCCGCCTGGCCGCCCAGGTCACGCACGATCAACACGCTGAAGACGCGCTCGCGCAGCTTGCGCAGCACCATCCGGCACGTCTCCACCGGCAGGGTCGCAGGCGCATCGGGGCCGGCGAGTTCAGCCTGCCATTGCGCCAGACGTTCKGCGGTGACGGGTTGCTGCACCGCCGTTTCGAGCCAGGCGGCCAAGTCGGGATGGGCATCCAGGCGGCGGCGCAAGTGACCAGACCAGGCAAGGGCGGGGGCAAGCATAGGAGTCGATGACATGGCGTAAGGGCGGCAGACGAATGGACGCGTTTCAGGTATAAGTGGGGACGATACCGCAAGACATATTCTCCTGCCCACCGATCCGTGTCTGTTTCAAAAAAAGCCCCCACTGCGCGCACGCGAAGCGTGCTTCGCTGCCTGTTCTGGGTCGCGCTGATCGTTTATGGCGTCGTGGCCGTCGGGTTTCTGGGCGTGCGGTATTGGGTGCTTCCTCGCGTGGACCAATGGCGTCCACAGATTGAAGCCTACGCCAGTAAGGAATTGGGCGCTCGCGTCACCATCGGCAGTATCAAGGCGAACTGGCAGGGGCTGAATCCCAAGCTTGATCTTGCGTCGGTCCAGGTGTTCGATGATGACGCCACGCCGGTGCTCAACCTGCCTTCCGTTTCCGCCGTGCTGGCGTGGCGCAGCGTGCTGACCTTGTCACCCAGGCTGGTGCGCTTGCGCGTCGAAAAGCCCGAACTGACCTTGCGCCGCGATGCCGCCAACCATTTGTGGGTGGCGGGTCAGGACATCGACCTGAACGCCAGCGACCATCAATCTGATCTGAATCACCCCGCGCTGCGGTGGCTGGTCGCCCAACGCGAATTGCTGGTCCGTGACGCCACCATCGTCTGGCAAGACGATTTACGCCAGGCGCCCGCGCTGCCGCTGACGGGCGTCGATTTTCTGATGCGCAATGGCAGCCTGTCGCATCGCTTTGTGCTGCGTGCCAGCGCTGGCGCGGCGCTGGCCCGCAACGTGGAGCTGCGCGGCGAATTCAATCGCAGCCTGTTCGCCGCCAATGCCTCGAATCCTGCAAACTGGAATGGCCAGCTTTATGCGGCCTTGGACGATGTGGAGCCTTTGGCCTGGTCGCCATGGTTCAAGGTGCCCGAGATTTCGGGACGCATCGCAGGCCGCGCCTGGCTGCAACTGGATCGCGGAAAATTCACCGAGCTGACGTCGGACATCGCCGTGCGCGGCGTGAATTGGGCGCCGGAAAAGGATGGCCCGGCGGTACGTGGCGCGTCGGCGCAATTGCGCGTTCAAGGGCTGCCGGGTGATTTCGTGCAGGTTGACGGGATGCCGCTTTCCCGTAGCACTGGCGCGCCCGATGTATCGGTCAAAGGGGCCGTGCAGCAGCTGCGCGTCACGCTGCCGGGCGTGTTCGCGGACCCCACGCTGAATGCCCGCGAGCTGGCGGTGGATGCGGAAATCAAAGGGCCGGACGCCAAGAACTGGTTTGTGGACGTCGCCCAATTGCATGTGGTGAATGATGACCTGGACGTGCGCCTGCAAGGCCAGTGGCGCCGCGAAGGCAAGACGGCCGCGGGCAGCGCCGACATGCGTGGCACGATGGTGCGCGGCGCCATGCCGGCGATTCACCGCTACTTGCCACTGGACGTGAATGCCGATGCGCGCGAATGGCTGGCCACCGGCCTGCCCGCGGGCGAAATGCAGTCTGCCGCCATCACGCTCAAGGGCGATCTGGACGACTTCCCCTTTGGCGCGTCGGGCGCAACGGGCGAATTTATTATTGCCGGCGCGTACGTGGGCGCCAAAGTGGACTATGCCCCCGCGCGCCAGCACCGCAAGGGCTGGCCGATGCTGGAAAACCTGTCGGGTAATTTCCGCATCGATAAGGTCGGCCTGACGCTGGATAGTTCGGGCGGCGCGGTGGCGCACACGGGGCCGGGGCAGACCGTCAGCCTGGGCGCCGTGACAGCCACCATTCCCGACATGGAACACGGCGCCGAGCTGTTCGTTGATGGCGAAACATCGGGCCCTGTGCCCGCCTATCTGGCGATGGCGGCGAATTCTCCGCTGGGTGTTTTGCTCGATGGCGCGCTGGACGAGGCTCGCGGCACGGGCGACTGGCGCATGCCGTTGAAGCTGAAAGTGCCGTTGATGAACACCGACGACACGCAGGTCACCGGCCACATCCTGTTCGCCGACAACACCTTCACCTTCATGCCCGAGATGCCGCTTCTTACCCAGATGCATGGCGATCTGGAATTCTCGGAAAAGGGCGTCCATACCAAAGAGCTTCGTGCGCAGTTCCTGGGCGGGCCGGTCAAGATCTACGGCACGCTTGCGCAAAGTACCGACGTCCTGCGCTTTGATGGCACGCTGGCCGGTTCCGGCCTGACGCAACTGAGCAACACGCCGTCCATGTCGCGGTTTACGGGCAAGGCCGCCTACAAGGGCCGGTTGGGTTATCAGAAGGGCGGCTCAGTCGATATCTCGATGGAATCCGACCTGGTGGGCATGGCGATCGACATGCCGGCGCCCGTGGGCAAGGCGGCGCCCGCGTCACAGCTGCTGAAGCTGCAATGGGGCGCGGCGCAAGACCGTGGCATCAAAGACCGCCGTTGGCTGACCGCCAGCCTGGGCGACAACGTGAATGCGCTGTTTGAGCGCGACCCCGGTGATGGCCCCTCGTATTTCGCCCGGGGGGCGTTGGGAATCGGCCGGCCCGCCAGCCTGCCCGAGCATGGCATGAGCCTGAACGCCAGCCTGCCCGAGCTGGACATGGACAGCTGGGAAACGGTGATGACGGGCTTCGACACCCCGGCGGGCAAGGGCGGCGCCAAGAAGCCGGTGTCGAAACCGATCTTCCCGCAGCCCGAACGCATCAGCGTGGCAGCAAGCATCTTGCGCACCAGTGGCTACACCCTGAACGATTTGACGCTGTACGCAACGCGGCCCGAACCCGCGCAGTGGCGCGTGGATATCCAGTCGCGTCAGGCGGCGGGTTCGCTGGAATGGCGCGAAGCCTCTGGCGCCATTGCGGGCCAGATCACGGCACGCTTGAAGCACTTGTCCTTGGGCGGCGAAGGCGACACGAACGAGGCCGACAAGGCCTTGGCGTCGGGCAATGACCTGTCAGACATTCCGGCCATCGACCTGCAAGCCAAAGAGTTCTTCCTGTACGGCAAGAACGTGGGCGAATTGCAGGTGAACGGCACGAACCTGGAGCGCGGCCGGCAATGGCGTCTGGACAAGCTGTCGATTATCAACAGCGACGCGAGCCTGAACGCCACCGGCAATTGGCGGCTGGAAGGGCCTGATCGGGGCCTGACCGTGGATGCAAGCGCCAAGTTCGTGGACCTGGGCAAATTCATGAACCGGATCGGTTTCGAGAAAATCATATCCGCCGGCGAAGGTACGGCCCAGGGCAAAGCAACCTGGCGCAACCTGCCGTGGACGCACAACGTGGCGGATATTTCGGGCGAGGTCGACATCAGCCTGGACAAGGGCCGCTTCATGCACGTGAATTCGCGCACGGCGCGTTTGCTGGAGCTGCTGTCTTTGCAATCGTTGCAACGGCTGGCGCGCCTGGATGTGAACCCGACCAATCTGTTGCGGGACGGGTTCCCGTTTGACACCATCCGCGGACGCGTGAAGATGGCGGATGGCCAGATGACCACCGAAGGCTACAAGATCAACGGCCCGGTAGCCGCCATCGTGCTGGCGGGCGGCGTCAATATCATCCGCGAACGCTGGGACCTGAAGGCGGTGGTGATTCCCAATCTGGACGCCAGCGGGGCGGCCATGGTGACGGCGCTGGCCGTGAATCCGCTGATTGGCCTGGGCGCTTTTGTCACGCAGTGGCTGCTTAAGCAACCACTGGCGCGCGCGATGACCATGGAGTATTCCGTGACGGGCAACTGGGACGATCCGCAGGTGGAACCCATCGATGCCTCGGGCAAGGCGCCGGACAAGCAGACGCCGAGGCCGGCGAATTCCTCGCCGCGCCGCATGCCCGACCACATCGAACACTGATTGCGGCGCGCACATCGAACATCGTCCAGCCAATAAAAAACCGCCTTCAAGGCGGTTTTTTATTGCACGAGACGCGCTGCTTACTTCTTCTTCATCATGTCGAAGAATTCGGCGTTGGTCTTCGTGGCGCGCATCTTGTCCAGGATGAATTCCATGGATTGCACTTCGTCCATGTCGTGGATGAACTTGCGCAGCACCCAGACCTTTTGCAGCAGGTCCGGCGCGATCAGCAGTTCTTCGCGGCGGGTGCCTGACTTGTTCAGGTTGATGGACGGGTAGACGCGCTTTTCAGCCAGACGACGCTCAAGGTGGACTTCGGAGTTACCCGTGCCCTTGAACTCTTCGTAGATGACTTCGTCCATGCGGCTGCCGGTTTCGATCAGCGCCGTGCCCAGGATGGTCAGCGAACCGCCTTCTTCCAGGTTACGGGCCGCGCCGAAGAAGCGCTTGGGGCGTTGCAGGGCGTTGGCGTCCACACCGCCCGTCAGCACCTTGCCGGAGGCCGGCACCACGGTGTTGTAGGCGCGGGCCAGACGGGTGATCGAGTCCAGCAGGATCACGACGTCTTTCTTCATTTCGACCAGGCGCTTGGCCTTTTCGATGACCATTTCGGCCACTTGCACGTGACGGGTAGCGGGTTCGTCAAACGTCGACGCCACCACTTCGCCGCGCACCGTGCGCTGCATTTCGGTCACTTCTTCCGGGCGTTCGTCGACCAGCAGAACGATCATGACCGCGTCGGGGTAGTTGGTGGTGATGGCGTGCGCAATGTGCTGCATCATCACCGTCTTGCCGGACTTGGGGCTGGCGACGATCAAACCGCGCTGGCCCATGCCGATCGGCGCGAAAACGTCGAGGATACGGCCCGTCAGGTTTTCTTCGCTCTTGATGTCGCGTTCCAGACGCATCGTCCGGTTCGGATGCAGCGGCGTCAGGTTTTCGAACATGATGCGATGCTTGATCGCTTCAGGCGCCACGCCGTTGACCTTGTCCACCTTGACCAGCGCGAAGTAGCGCTCGCCGTCTTTCGGCGTACGCACTTCACCTTCGATCGAGTCGCCGGTGTGCAGGTTGAAGCGGCGGATCTGCGACGGCGAGATATAGATATCGTCCGTGCTGGCCAGATACGAGGTCTCGGGCGAGCGCAGGAAACCGAAACCGTCAGGCAGGACTTCAAGTACGCCGTCGCCAAAAATCTGCTCGCCCTGCTTGGCGCGCCGTTTCATGATGGCGAACATCAGCTCCTGCTTGCGCAGGCGGTTGGCGTTCTCGATTTCCAGGCCAGCGGCCATTTCCAGCAGCTGCGAGACATGCAGCGCCTTCAGTTCGTTGAGGTGCATCGCGGTGATTGGTGGGGAAAAGTAAAGGAGGGCTCTGGCGGCGCGCCACGGACGGGCTCGCGCGGTATTGAATGAGCGCCGCCCTCGGGGCGGCGCCTTCGTTCACAGCACGCAGTTTACAACGCGCCGTCCAGGAATGCGGTGAGTTGCGACTTCGACAGCGCGCCAACTTTGGTGGCGGCGGCTTGGCCGTCTTTAAAGAGCATAAGGGTGGGAATGCCGCGGATGCCGTACTTGGTGGCGGTGCCCTGGTTTTCGTCCACGTTCAGCTTCGCGATCGTCAGGCGACCTGCGTACTCGGTGGCAACTTCTTCCAGGATCGGGGCAATCATCTTGCAGGGGCCACACCAGGCAGCCCAGTAGTCCACCAGCACCGGCTGGCCGGATTTCAACACATCGGCATCGAAGCTCGCGTCACTGACGTTCTTGATTTGGTCGCTCATGATGGTGATTCTCGGTTCGGCAGCAAAAGGCGCGTAAAAAGGGACGCGCCTTGCCGTTGTTCTTGTTTGTGGAATGGGCTAAAGCATACCACTGTCAATAACAACAGGCATACCACTGTTAATAACAACAGGGTTTGCTGGTTTTGTGTAGGATGTTGCGGCGCAGTTGATGTGATTCGGGCCGTTAAACCCGGGCACGCTGGCTGTGACTTGTCATCATCCTACCGAATTCGGTGTTGGTCAGGTCGTGCGCATCCCACTGGGAGCCGCGCAGAACCTAGGCTTATCCGTAAAATGTCGGTTTTTTTCCACAGATGTTGGGGATAACTTGGCCACTCCACGTTACACCGAGGCGTCCATTCGCGTCCTGAAGGGGCTGGAGCCCGTGCGCCAGCGCCCGGGCATGTACACCCGTACCGAAAACCCCCTGCACGTTGTGCAGGAGGTTATTGATAACGCCGCAGACGAGGCCTTGGCCGGCTACGGCAAACAGATTCAAGTCACGCTGCATCTTGATGGCAGCGTGTCCGTCGAGGATGACGGGCGGGGCATTCCCGTCGGTCTGCATCCTGAAGAAGGCGCGCCCGTTGTGGAGCTGGTCTTCACCCGCCTGCACGCGGGCGGCAAGTTCGACAAGGCGGGCGGGGGCGCGTACGCGTTCTCTGGCGGCCTGCACGGCGTGGGCGTTTCCGTCACCAACGCGTTGGCGACCCGGCTGGAAGTCGTGGTCTGGCGCGATGGCGCCGTCAACCGCCTGGTGTTCAAGGGCGGCGACGTTGCCGAACCCCTGGCGCCTTACGACCAGGGCGGCCGCAAGAAATCCGGCACCCGCGTGCGCGTCTGGCCGGATGCCAAATATTTCGACAGCCCCAACATCCCGTTGGGTGAACTTACGCACCTGTTGCGCAGCAAGGCCGTGCTCTTGCCCGGCGTCAAAGTGACGCTGGTCAATGAAAAAACCGGCGACACAAAGACGTGGCAGTACCAGGACGGCTTGCGCGGCTATCTGGCCGAAGCGCTGTCTGGCGCCGAGCTCATGGTGCCGTTTTTCGAAGGCCAGCAATACGCCGGTTCCGACCACGAGAACTTCGCCGAAGGCGAGGGCGCGCAGTGGGTGGTGGCCTGGACCGAAGACGGCAACGCCGTGCGCGAGTCCTACGTCAACCTGATCCCCACGCCGGCGGGCGGCACGCATGAATCGGGCTTGCGTGAAGGCCTGTTCGGCGCCGTGAAGGGCTTTGCCGAACTGCACAGCCTGCTGCCCAAGGGCGTGAAGCTGCTGCCGGAAGACGTGTTCGCCCGCGCCAGCTTCGTGCTGTCGGCCAAGGTGCTGGACCCGCAATTCCAGGGCCAGATCAAGGAACGGCTGAACAGCCGCGATGCGGTGCGTCTGGTGGGCGGCTTCGCGAAGAGCGCGCTGGATTTGTGGCTGCACAGCAATGTGGAGTTCGGCAAGAAGCTGGCTGAGCTGGCCATCCGTCAGGCGCAGGCGCGCCAGCGTTCCGCCCAGAAGGTCGAAAAGCGCAAGAGCTCCGGCGTGGCGGTGTTGCCCGGCAAGCTGACCGACTGTGAATCCAGCGATGCGACGCGCACCGAGGTCTTCCTGGTCGAGGGCGACTCGGCAGGCGGTTCCGCCAAGATGGGGCGCGACAAGGAATTTCAGGCCATCCTGCCGCTGCGCGGCAAGGTGCTGAATTCCTGGGAAGTTGACCGCGACCGTCTCTTCGCCAACAACGAAATCCATGACATTTCCGTGGCGATCGGTGTGGACCCGCACGGCCCTGGCGATTCCCCGGACCTGTCGGGCCTGCGCTATGGCCGCATCTGCATCCTGTCCGATGCAGACGTCGACGGCTCGCACATTCAGGTGCTGCTGCTGACGCTGTTCTACAAGCACTTCCCGAAGCTGGTTGAAGCGGGGAACGTGTACGTGGCCAAGCCGCCGCTGTTCCGCCTGGACGTGCCGGCCCAAGGCAAGCGCCCGGCCCGCAAGATCTATTGCCTGGACGAGGGCGAGCTTGAGGCCGCGCAGGACAAGCTGCGCAAGGAAGGCGTGCGCGAGGGCGCCTGGTCGGTCAGCCGATTCAAGGGCCTGGGTGAAATGAACCCCGAGCAGCTGTGGGAAACCACGATGAATCCGGACACGCGCCGCCTGTTACCCGTGGGCTACGGGGATCAGACGCCTGAAGACACCACCCGCATGTTCGACATGCTGATGGGCAAGGGCGAATCGTCGCAGCGCCGCGCCTGGATCGAAGAAAAGGGCAACCTGGCGGAGCTGGATATCTGATGACGTCCGCCACGCCCGAGCGCGTCACCCCCGGCGCCGGCACGCCTGCCGACGGTACGCCCGCAGCCGGTACGCCCGAAGCCGGTATGCCCGCAGCCGGTATGCCCGCAGCCGATACACCCACCCCCGCTCGTATGACCGTAGACATGACGGCCGACGATTACGCGGAGTTCGCCGCCTATGTGTATCGGCGTCCCGAGCTGCGCCGCCGCCGCTACCGGTCACACTTGCGATTCGGGGTCTTGATGATCGTGGCCTTGCTGGCCTACCTGATCTGGCAGACCTGGGATGGCAAGGGGCCGAACTGGGGGCAGTTGCTGCCCGTGTATTTCCAGGGGCTGGCGGTGGGGCTGGGCATTCTGGCGCTGCTCGCGCTGGCTTACGAGTTCGTGCTGCCGCCGCTGGTTCGCATGAACACGCGGCGCATGCTGAAAAAGCAGCCCGACGACCTGTTCCTGGGCCGGCATCAGCTGGACTTCGGCCCCGAGGGCATTTCGGACTCCACCGCCACGGCCTCCGGGCGCATGGAATGGTCTGATATTCGCCGGGTCGAAGAGACGCCGCAGCACCTGTACGTCATTCTGGGCACCTTGCAGGGCGTGATCATTCCCAAGCGCGGCCAGGACGCCGCTACGTTGGCGGCGGTGCGCGCCCAATTGCGCGCGCATGTTGCCGATACGCAGCTGGCGCCGTCCGCTTGAGGCGCTTTGACGCCGTTTCAATGAATTTGTCTACCTGAATAAACATGACCGACAGCAATCAACCCGGCTTGTTCGACCCCACCCCGCCTGATGGCGATGGCGATGCCAACGCCGCCATCACGCTGGCGCGCTATGCCGAACAGGCTTATCTGGACTACGCGGTTTCCGTTGTGCGCGGCCGCGCCTTGCCCGATGTGGGCGACGGGCAAAAGCCCGTGCAGCGCCGCATCCTGTTCGCCATGCAGGCAATGGGGCTGGCCGCTGGCGCCAAGCCGGTGAAGTCCGCGCGGGTCGTGGGCGACGTGCTGGGTAAGTACCACCCGCACGGCGACCAGGCCGCCTACGACGCCATGGTCCGCATGGCGCAGGACTTTTCGCTGCGCTATCCGCTGATCGACGGCCAGGGCAACTTCGGTTCGCGCGACGGCGACAACGCCGCCGCCATGCGATACACCGAAGCGCGCCTGACGCCGATTGCCAAGCTGCTGCTGGACGAGCTGGACGAGGGCACGGTGGATTTCGTGCCCAACTACGACGGCAGCCAGGAAGAACCGCAAATGCTGCCCGCACGCCTGCCCGTGATGCTGCTGAACGGCGCATCGGGCATCGCGGTCGGCATGGCCACCGAGATTCCGCCGCACAACCTGCGCGAAGTGGCGCAGGCCTGCGTGGCGCTGATCAAGCAGCCGCAACTGCCGGACGCCGAACTGCACGCCATGATTCCCGGCCCCGACTTCGCCGGCGGTGGCCAGATCATCACGCCCGCGGCCGATATCGCGCAGATCTACGGCGTGGGCCGTGGTTCGCTGAAGGTGCGTGCGCGCTGGACGTTTGAAGAAATGGCGCGCGGCCAGTGGCAGTTGGTGATCACCGAACTGCCGCCCGGCACGTCGGGCCAGAAGGTGCTGGAAGAGATCGAGGAAATCACCAATCCGAAGGTCAAGTCCGGCAAGAAGAGCCTGACGCCCGAGCAGACGCAGGCCAAGGCGGTGATGCTGAACCTGCTGGACGCCGTGCGCGACGAATCGGGCAAGGACGCAGCCGTGCGTCTGGTGTTCGAGCCGAAGACCTCGCGCGTGGACCGTGACGAATTCGTCAACACGCTGCTGGCGCAGACCAGCATGGAAAGCAGCTCGTCGATCAACCTGGTGTGCATCGGCACCGATGGCCGGCCGCGCCAGAAGGGCCTGCGCGACATCCTGGTCGAATGGGTGGCGTTCCGCACCAACACGGTGGTGCGCCGCACGCGCTTCCGCCTGGATAAGGTCACGGACCGCATCCACGTGCTGGAAGGCCGCATGCTGGTCTATCTGAACGTGGATGAAGTCATCCAGACAATCCGCGAGTCCGACGAGCCGCGCGCAGCGCTGATGGAACGCTTCAAGTTGTCTGAGCGGCAAGCCGAAGACATCCTGGAAATGCGTTTGCGCCAGTTGGCCCGTCTTGAAGGCTTCAAGATCGAGCAGGAACTGGCCGACAAGCGCAAGGATCAGATTTCGCTGCAAGAGCTGCTGGACAATCCGGCCACGCTCAAGCGCCTGCTGATCAAGGAAATCGAGACCGACGCCAAGCAGTACGGCGACGAGCGCCGCACGCTGATCGAAACCGCTGAACGCGCCGTGCTGGAAACCAAGGTGCTGGACGAGCCGGTTACGGTGGTGGTGTCGCAAAAGGGCTGGCTGCGCGCCCGCCAGGGCCATGGCCACGACGCCGCGCAATTCGCCTTCAAGCAGGGCGACGACCTGTACGGCGCCTTCGAATGCCGCACGACGGACACCCTGATCGCCATGGGCGACAACGGCCGCGTGTATTCCGTGCCGGTCGCCGGGCTGCCTTCGGCGCGCGGTGACGGCCAGCCAGTCACCACGATGATCGACCTGGAATCGGGTACGCGCATCGTGCACACCATCGCGGCCGCGCCGGAATCCCGCTGGCTGCTGGCCACGCGCAGCGGCTACGGTTTTTCGGCCAAGCTGTCCGACATGGTCAGCCGCCAGCGCGCAGGCAAGCAGTTCATCACGGTGGAAACGGGCGACGAAATGCTGCGCCCGGTGCCGTTGTTCGACGGGGCCACGCAACTGGCGCTGCTGTCGGCCAAGGGCAAGTTCCTGGTCTTCGGCCTGGACGAATGCAAGTCGTTGTCCGGCGGTGGGCGCGGCACCATCCTGATGGGCCTGGACGCGTCCGACAAGCTGGAACAAACCGTGCCGATTGGCCCCCGCGGCCTGCGCGCCACGGGCATCTACCGCAACAAGCTGACCGAAGACATTCTGGTGGGCGATGCACTGGCGCCTTATGTGGGCAAGCGCGCACGCAAGGGCCGCCAGCTGGATGTGCGTCCGAAGCAGCCGGTGCTGTCGCCCGTGCTGGGGTAATGCAACAAGCCACGGGCGCGGGATGACCCGCGCCCGTGGCGGTCTGCGCTGATGAATCTGCTGTTATCAATTGCCTGTTTTGCCATGGATACGTCAATGCGAAAGGGGCGCGCATGATCGCCAACGAGCCGCCCGGCCGTCTGGCCCACGTGGATGCCCTGCGCGGCTTTGCGCTCTTCGGCATCCTGATCGTGAATATTGGCGTCTTCTCGTCGCCGTTCTATGGCGCGGGCATGGCGGACCCGAACTACTCGCGTCCCGTGGACCTGGTGGTGCGCTGGCTGATCGCCTTGCTGTTCGAAACCAAGTTCTATCTGCTGTTCTCGTTTCTCTTCGGGTATAGCTTCACCTTGCAAATGTCGGCCGCGGAACGTAGCCAGGCCGCGTTCAGCCCGCGCTTTTTGCGGCGGCTGGCGGGGTTGGCAGTACTGGGTGCGGCGCATGCCGTGCTGTTCTATCAGGGCGACATCCTGTTGACCTACGCCTTGCTGGGCCTGGGGCTGCTGGCGTGCCGAGGCATGGCGCCCAAGCGCGCGCTGCTCACGGCGCTGTGGCTGATCGTGCTGGCCGCAACGGTCTGGGGCATTCTTGGCCTCGTGAGCTTTCTGGACCCTGTGCAAGCGGATTACACGGCGCAGTACAAGGCGGACGCGCTGGCGTCCATCCTGGCGTACCGCGGCACCATCGGCACGACGATCACGCAGCACATCTATGAACTGACCACGTCCGTGTGGTTCATGGTCTTGTTCGTGCAGGGGCCATTCGTCTTCGCGATGTTCCTGGCCGGTTTGGCGCTGGGCCGGCGCAACGCGCTGGCTGATCCCTGGCGGCGACCGCGCGTGTTGTGGCTGTTGTGCGCGTTGGGGCTGCTTCCTGGGCTTGCCGGGTCAGCGCTGTACGCCACCACGTCGCTGCCGTCGGCAGGCGCGGCGTGGGAACTGCCCGGGCTGGCGGCCGACTTGCTGACCGCGCCGCTGTTAAGCATGTCGTACGCGGCGGCCTTCCTGCTGGCGATCCGCACTCGCGCGCTTGGATGGTTGGGCCGCTGGCTGGCGCCGGCCGGGCGGATGGCGCTGAGCAACTACCTGATGCAGTCGGTCATTTGCGCCTTGTTGTTCACCGGATGGGGCTTGCGCCTGTTCGCGTCCTTGTCGCCGTTGGCGACCTTCGGCATCGCGGTGGCGATCTTCGCCGCGCAGTTGCCGTGGTCCGCCTGGTGGTTGCGGCACCATGCCTATGGCCCGGTGGAATGGTTTCTGCGCGCGCTCACCGTCGGGGCGTTGCCACCCTGGCGGCGAGCACGCGCAGTCTGATCAGGCCGTCAGGCGCGCGTCTGCGTAATAGCGGCGTCGATGGCGCCAGCCAGGCGTTCGGTCAGTTGGTCCAGTTCGTCGTCGGAAATAATGAAGGGCGGGGCCAGCAGCACATGGTCGCCGTGGCGGCCGTCAATGGTGCCGCCCATCGGGTACACCATCAGGCCGCGCGCCATGGCTTCGCGCTTGATGCGCGCGTGCAGCGTCAACGCCGGATCAAACGTCGCTTTGGTGGCGCGGTCTTGCACCAGTTCAATGCCCATGAAGAGGCCGCGGCCGCGGATGTCGCCCACATGCGGATGCGCGCCCAGCGCGTGCTCCAGCCGCTGACGCAAGCCCGCGCCTTGTTCGCGCACGCGCGCCAGCAGGTTGTCGCGGCGGATGACGTCTTGCACGGCCAGCGAGGCGGCGCAGGCAATGGCATGGCCCAGATACGTGTGGCCGTGCTGGAAGAAACCGCTGCCTTGCTGCATGGCGTCCACGATGCGCTGCTGCGCCATCACGGCGCCGATGGGCTGATAGCCGCCGCCCAGGCCTTTGGCGATGGTGATGAGATCAGGCACGATGCCTTCCTGCTCCACCGCGTACAGCGTGCCGGTGCGGCCCATGCCGCACATCACTTCGTCGGCGATCAACAGCACGCCATGGCGGTCGCAGACCTCGCGGATGCGGCGGAAGTAACCCGGCACTGCCGTGACGGCGCCGGATGTTGCGCCCACCACGGGTTCGGCCACAAATGCCATCACCGTGCCAGACCCCAGCTTTTCAAAGGTCTGATCCAGCTCTTGCGCCAAGCGCTCGCCGTACTGTTCGGGGCTCTCACCGTCGCGCTGATCACGATACGCATAGCAGGGCGAGACGTGTTCGACTTCGATCAGCAAGGGCGCGAATTGCGCGCGGCGCCACGCGTTGCCGCCCACGGCCAGTGCGCCCAGCGTATTGCCGTGGTAGCTCTGACGGCGCGCCACGATATGGCGGCGTTCCGGCTGGCCGATTTCCACGAAGTACTGTCGCGCCATTTTCAGCGCGGCTTCCACGGCTTCCGACCCGCCCGATACGAAGTACGCATGCGAGATGCCTTCAGGCGCGTCGGCCACCAGACGGTCGGCCAGCTGTTCAGCGACTTCTGTCGTGAAGAAGCTGGTGTGAGCGTAGGCCAGCGCGTCGATCTGCGCGTGCATGGCCGCCTGGATGTCGGGGTGGTTATGCCCCAGGCACGACACCGCCGCGCCGCCCGATCCGTCTAGATAGGCGCGGCCGGCGCTGTCGTGAATCCATACGCCCTGGCCGCGTACGGCGACAGGCGGCGTCTGGCGTAGGGAACGATGCAGGACGTGGGTCTGGCTCATGGGAGTTCCGTGATGCAAGGGTTGGCAGTAATAAAGCGGGTGCGGTCAGCGCTGACGCGGATCAGCCGCGTCGCCCGGAAGCCGGGCCGGTCCAATACACGTTGTCGGTACGCAGGCGCTGTTCGACTTCGGTCAGGCGGTTCAGCACGTCTGCGCCGCCGCGGGCGGTCAGGCGCGCGATCAAATGCTCGGCCAGCCCCAGCAGGCCGGCGGTGGTGTGAAAGAACGAGCCGGGGCCTTGGCGCGCGGGGCGTGCTTGAACGCCGTCGCGGTCGGGCGGCGCGAACCGCAGCGTGTGACGGGCGTCCATGGCCAGCGGCGACAAGGGGTCGTCGGTCAATGCGATCAAGGCAACGCCGCGCTGCGCGGCCTGGCGGGCCAGCTGCACGGTGGCGGTGGGATAGGGCGCTTGCGAAATCACGATCAGCGCGTCGCCGGCATCCAGGTTGTCGGCCTGCTCGGCGGGCGCGCCGCCCAGGCCGTCGATCAGCACGCTGTTGCGGCGCACCAGCTGATACGCGTAACGCATCTGGAAGGCGATGCCGAACGCCGAGCGCGTACCCAGAAAGCCCACTTGGCGCGCGTCCAGCAAGGTCTGCACGGCGGCGTCGAACGCGGTGGCCGGGTTCAACGCGCACACCGAGCTCATGGCCTGGATCTGGTAGTCAGTCAACACGTCGTGACCCGGCGTGGCAGGGTCACCCGCAGCGGCTTGCAGGGCGGCCGCGCGGTCGCGCAAGCCGGGGGCGCTTTGACCGGCCAGCGCTTGTTGGAACGGCTGGCGAAAGGCTTCGTAACTGGAATAACCAATGGCGCGCGCCAGCCGCAGCATGGTGGCCGGCGCCACGCCCAACGCCTGCGCCTGCCGGCGCATGGACCACAGGCCGACTTCAGCAGGATGCGCCACCACCCAATGCGCCGCGCGTTGCAGCTCGGGGGGCAGGTGTTCCAGCTTTTCCTGCAAGGTGGGAATCAGGTCGGAAGGCAGGGGCATGGCTTGCGCCGTCAGATAAAAAACAAATGATAGATCTGATTGTTTAAATAAAACATATGTTTTTTATCGGGGATTCCCCCTAGCGCCCAGCGGCAGTTCCTGGGGGGAGAGATGACAACGGCAAGTCCAGTAATCCGGTAGTTATCTTCTGCAATTTCGTGTTTATTTATTTACATCGTGCGGGGGATTTTTGTTTGACTCGAATAAATCGTGCGCATATCATTCGTGTAGAAATGAATTTGACCGAACCCTTCTCTTCCATGACCAACGCCGCGAAATCTGATCCCTCACAGCAGTACGACTTGCGCATCTTGCGAGCCCTGCGCCGCATCACGCGTTCGATCGCCCTGCACTCGCGTCAGTTGTCCGCGGTCAGCCACATCACTGCTCCGCAGCTGATGTGTCTGCGCACGGTGATGGCCAACGGCCCGATGACGGCCACGGCCATCAGCCGCGAAATGCACGTCAGCCCGAGCACGGTTGTCGGCATCCTGGACCGCCTGGAAGACAAGGGCTTGATCCGTCGTGAACGCGGCCGCGAAGACCGCCGCATCGTTTTCGTCACGGCTACGGACGCGGGCCGTGAATTGGCGCATGGCGCGCCGTCGCCGCTGCAGAAACACTTGGCCGAAGCCTTGAACGCGCTGCCCGAACTTGAGCAAGCCACCATCACGCTGTCGTTGGAACGCATCGTGGCTTTGATGGAGCAAGAGGGTCAGGCAGTTGCCGCGGAAGCGCATAGCGACGTTTCGTCGCCCATCCTTGAAGTGCCCACGGGCGGGGCACCCCCAGAATCGGGAATCGTTGCATGAAGAAAAACGAACTGGATACAACTACTCTCTCAAGTGCCGTGGCGCCGGCGGTTCGCGCGCAGACCCATACGATGCGTCTGCCCAACCGAAAAGACGGCGCCGCCATTCACCGCCTCATTTCCGAGTGCCCGCCACTCGACCTGAATTCCCTCTACGCCTACTTGCTCCTGTGTGAGCATTTCAGCGACACCTGCGTCATCGCCGAAAGCTCCGGCGGACGTATCGACGGTTTTATCTCCGCTTATGTGATCCCGACCCGGCCCGACGTGTTGTTCGTCTGGCAGGTTGCGGTGCACGCCCGCGCACGCGGCCATCGGTTGGGCCGCGCCATGCTTCGTGAACTCTTGCAGCGCAAGGGGCTCGAGCATGTTCGTCATCTTGAAACCACGGTGGGGCCTGACAACCAGGCATCGCGCCGCAGCTTTACCGGCCTGGCCGGCGAGCTGGGCGCCCACGTTTCCGAGCAGCCGTTCTTCGACCGGCAATTGTTTGGGGGCGCGGACCATGACGACGAGATGCTGTTGAGGATAGGCCCGTTCGCATTGCCCGCCCCGTAGGGCGGCGCAACCCCAGCGGACTTATCGAAATACCGAGACGGTTTTACCTATCCGAATGCGTTTACGCATCCGGAGGGAGCTGGCCGTCTGTCAACTTATGAGATGAAAAGGGAGGATTAATCATATGGACTTGAAAATCTTTGACCGGATGGAATCTGAGGTGCGGGGCTACATTCGGTCGTTTCCCGTGATATTCAGCCAGGCCAGAGGCTCAACGCTGATTGATGAAGACGGCACCGAGTACATCGATTTCTTCAGCGGCGCAGGCACGCTGAACTACGGCCACAACAATCCTGTTCTCAAGGAAAAGCTGCTGGAATATGTCCAATCGGACGGCGTCGTCCATGGTCTGGACATGGCCACCAGTGCGAAGAAGCGTTTCCTGGAGACGGTGGATCGCGTGCTGCTCAAGCCGCGCAACTGGCAATACACGCTGCAATTCACCGGCCCCACCGGCACCAATGCCGTGGAAGCCGCGCTGAAGATTGCGCGCCAGGTGAAGGGCCGCCCCAATGTGATTTCGTTCACGCACGGTTTTCACGGCGTCAGCGGCGGTTCGCTGGCGGTGACGGCCAACATGAAGTTCCGCGAGGCCTCCGGCTACGCGCTGGGCAACACGACGTTCATGCCCTATGACGGGTACTTCGGGCCCGACGTGGACACCATGGCGTACCTGGAGCGCATGCTGGAAGATCCCAGCAGCGGCATGGACAAGCCCGCCGCCGTCATCGTGGAAACGGTGCAAGGCGAGGGCGGCGTCAACGTTGCAACGCTACGCTGGTTGAAGGAGCTGGAAAAGCTGTGCAAGCGCCACGACATGCTGCTGATCGTGGACGACATCCAGGTCGGCTGCGGCCGTACGGGCACGTTCTTCAGCTTCGAGGCCGCTGGCATCCGCCCCGACATCATCACCCTGTCGAAGTCGCTGTCGGGTTTTGGCCTGCCGATGTCGCTGGTGCTGATGAAGCCCGAGCTGGACATCTGGAAGCCGGGCGCCCACAGCGGCACGTTCCGCGGCAACAACCTGGCTTTCGTCACGGCCACGCAGGCGCTGGAAACGTATTGGGCCAATACCGCCTTCACCGCCGACATCCAGCGCAAGGAACGCACGGTGCGCGACTGGCTGGAAAACCTGGTCCACAGCTATCCCAACGCTGGCCTGTCGGTGCGCGGCCGCGGCCTGATCCAGGGCCTGGTGTGCAACAGCACGCCTGCGCTTGCCAACCGCATCGCGCAGCAGGCCTTCAAGAAGGGCGTCGTTATCGAAACGTCGGGCGCGCACGATGAAGTGCTGAAGCTCTTGCCCGCGCTGACGATCGAGGAAGACCTGCTCAGCAAGGGCCTGGACCTGATCGAGGCCAGCGTGGCGGAAGCGCTGGCTGAAGAAGGGCAGTCTGCCCGCATTCTGAAATTTGGAGGAAAACGTCAATGATCGTACGCAATGTCAAAGATGTGATCGGCACCGCCGACGAAGTTCGCACCGACACCTGGGTCAGCCGCCGCGTGCTGCTGAAGAAGGACGGCATGGGCTTCTCCTTCCACGAGACCACCATCTTCCCGGGCGGCCGCACGCACATCCACTACAAGAACCATCTTGAAGCGGTGTGGTGCATTGAAGGCGACGGCTCCATCGAGACCATCGCCGACGGCAAGAAGTACGACCTGGGCCCCGGCGTGGTCTACGCCCTGAACGAGAACGACGAGCACTGGCTGTGCGGCGGCAAAGAGCCGCTGCGCGTCATCTGCGTCTTCAACCCGCCGCTGACCGGCCAGGAAGTGCACGACAAAGAAGGCGTCTACGCCTTGCCTGAAGCCGAAGCCAAAGCGGCTTGATACAAGGAGGTTCGCATGATCTCACCTGCTCAGGACCCGTACGCCTCACGTACGGATCGAAGCTCCGCCATCATCTCCCGCCAGGACCCGGTGGTTTACGAAGACGGAAAATACGCCAGCGCCTTGTCCGGCGAGCAAGTCGGACAGTACGAGCGCGACGGTTTCCTCTTGCTGGAAAACCTGTTCTCGGAAGAGGAAATCCGCGCCCTGTCGTCCGAGGTCGAACGCATGACGCGCGACCCGTCGATCATCCGGCGTGAGGAATCCATCACCGAACCCGGCAGCAATGCCGTGCGCTCGATCTTCATGGTCCACGTGCTGAACCCCGTGCTGTCGCGCCTGGTGCGCGACCCGCGGCTGGTCAATGTGGCGCGCCAGATCCTGGGGTCCGAGGTGTACATCCACCAATCGCGCGCCAACATGAAACCCGGCTTCAAGGGCAAGGAGTTCTACTGGCACTCCGACTTTGAAACGTGGCACGTCGAAGACGGCATGCCGTCGATGCGTGCGCTTAGTTGCTCGGTGCTGTTGACCGATAACAACGAGTGCAATGGCCCCTTGATGCTCGTGCCGGGCTCGCACCGGCAGTTCATTTCGTGCGTGGGCGAGACCCCGAACGAGCACTACAAGCAGTCGCTGAAGAAGCAGGAGTACGGCGTGCCGGACCCGGTCAGCCTGCAACTGCTGGTCGAGCAAGGCGGTATCCGCTCGATGACGGCCAAGGCCGGCTCGGTGGTGTTCTTCGACTGCAACACGATGCACGGCTCGAACAGCAACATCTCGCCGTGGCCGCGCGCCAATGTGTTCATGGTCTACAACAGCATGGAAAACACGCTGAACCCGCCCAAGTACGGGCTGAACCCGCGTCCCGAGCATATCGCCACGCGCAAGGGGTTCAAGGCGGTGACGCCGCTGGACACGTTAAAGCTGGTGGGCAGTTAAGGTTTGCTGCCTGATGGCACTGAAGGCAATACGGCCCGTGGGCCGCGCTGTAAACGAAACCCGGGCCTGGCCCGGGTTTTTCATGCGCGCAGCCATCGAAAAAGGGGGGAGGGCGCACGGGGCTCTCTGCTATTCTCTCGCGGACTATTCCCGCCCATCCTTCCTCCTGCTGATCTTCCGCCGCCATGTCCGCTCGTATTCTCAGCTTGCATATTTACCCGATCAAATCCTGCGCCGGCATCGACCTGGCCGAGTCCCCCATCGACCGGGCCGGTCTGGCCTACGACCGCCGCTGGATGCTGATCAGCGAAGACGGCCAGTTCATGACCCAGCGCCAGTGGCCCGCGATGGCGCTGATCCGCACGGCGATCACCGCCGATGCGTTGCGGCTGTCCGCGCCGGGCATGGCGGACCTGGATATCGCGTTGGATGGGTCGGGCGTTGAGCCGGGGGCAGCGCCCGTGGCCGTCTGGAGCGACACGATCTCAGCCCAGCGCGAAAGCGCCGCAGCGGGGCAGTGGTTTTCCGATTTCCTCAAGACGCCGTGCCGCCTGGTCAAGGTGGACCCGGCCGCGCATCGCAACGCCAAGCCGGACTGGGTGACGCGCTGGCTGGATGCGCATCCCGATCTGGCGGACGCGTTTGCGGGCGAGCATGACTTTGGCTTTGCCGACGGCTTCCCGCTGCTGGTCGCCAACCAGGCATCGCTAGATGACCTGAACGCCCGGCTGCAAGCCAAAGGCGTGGCGCCGGTTCCCATGGACCGCTTCCGCGCCAATATCGTGGTGCAAGGCGAATGGGAGCCTTTCGAAGAAGACCACACCGCGATGATCACTGCGGCTGGGGTACGTATGGCTTTCGTCAAGCCCTGCACGCGCTGCTCGATTCCCGATATTGATCAGCGCACCGCGCAGCAGAACGACGAGCCCGGCCGCACGTTGGCGGGCTATCGCAATTTGGAAATAGGGGTGGTGTTCGGCCAGAACGCCATTCTGGACGCGCCGGCCGGGGCGCGCCTGAAGGTCGGCGACGAGGTCGAGATCGAATTGGATTTCTGACTGCGTAGCTTTGGGGGCGTGAGCCAGGAGCGCCGTAGCAGCGGCGCCCTGGCCGGGGCAGCGGGGCTTAAACCAGCGCTTACACCGAAGACATCTTCAGGCCGATCAGCCCCAGCACGATCAGCGCTACGCTGGCGATGCGCATCCAGCTTGTGGATTCACCAAACAGCACAATGCCGGCCACGAAGGCGCCGATGGTGCCAATGCCCACCCACACCGCATAAGCGGTGCCCAACGGCAGGGATTTCATGGCGACGGCCAGCAGCCAGACGCTGATGGCCATGCCGCCTGCGGTAATCAGGGACGGCCACAAGCGGGTAAAGCCATGGGTGTACTTCAGGCCGACGGCCCAAACGATTTCAAACAGGCCTGCAAGTACCAGGATGATCCAGGTCATAGACGACTCCTACTGTTGCGCTGCCGGCGGGGCGCCGGCATTGAGGGGTCGTCCCCGGATAAAAAACAGGCGGGTCTTTGACCGCGCGCAGCAGCGGGCCGTCCCGCTGCGGCAAAAATTATAGAATACCGGCTTCCAACGGCAAAACCGGATGCCGGGCATCACCTTAGCAACACGTCGCGGACCGGACCGCGAACCAGGATATTTCTATCATGCAACGCATCATGCTGCGGGCAAAGCTGCACCGCGTCACGGTCACCGAAGCCGACCTTCACTACGAAGGATCTTGTGGCATCGACGAAGACCTGCTGGACGCTGCCGGCATGCGCGAGTTCGAACGCATCGAACTCTACAACGTCACCAATGGCGAACGTTTCGACACCTACATCATCAAGGCGGCCCGCGGCAGCGGCGCCATTTCCTTGAACGGCGCCGCCGCGCGCCGGGCTCAGGTTGGTGATCTGCTGATCATCTGCACCTACGGCCCGATGTCTGAAGAAGATTCCGCCACGCACAAGCCGCAAGTGGTGCTGGTGGACGACGCGAACCGCGTCAAGGAAATCCGCAAGTTCCCGGCCTGAGGCCGGCCCGGGCACAGCGCCATCCTGGCCTAGCCGGATGGCGCTCTCCTCAACCCTGAACCGTTTCATCATGAGCTTCCAGGTCATCATTCAACCCAGCAAGCATCAATTCCCGGTCGAGCCCGGCCAGACAGTGCTCGACGGCGCCTTGGCCGCCGGCATCGTGCTGCCCTATAGCTGTCGCAACGGCGCGTGCTCCACCTGCAAGGGCAAAGTGGTGTCCGGGGAGTTCGACGCCGGGCAATATCCCGCCCAGATCCTGTCGCCCGAAGAACTGGCCGACGGCTACACGCTGTTCTGCCAGGCGCGGCCCGAGTCGGACATGGTGGTGGAATCCACCGAAGTCCGCCTGGCCAGCGACATCCAGATCCGCAAGCTGCCCTCGCGCGTGCAGACGCTGGAACGCGTGGCGCCCGACGTCACCGTGATCAAGCTGCAACTGCCCGCGTCCGAGCAGTTCCGCTATTACGCCGGCCAGTACATCGAAGTCATCCTCAAGGATGGCCGCCGCCGCAGCTACTCGATGGCAGGTGCGCCGCACACCGGCAGCCCGCTGGAACTGCACATTCGCCACATGCCGGGCGGCCTGTTTACCGACCACGTCTTCGGCGCGGGCGATACGCAGATGAAAGAGCGCGAAATCCTGCGTCTGGAAGGGCCGTTCGGTTCGTTCTTCCTGCGCGAAGACAGCGACAAGCCGATCGTGTTGCTGGCCAGCGGCACGGGCTTTGCGCCGGTGAAGGCCATCGTGGAACACATGATCCACAAGGGCATCACGCGTCCGGTCACGCTGTACTGGGGTGGCCGCCGCCCGCAGGACTTGTACATGGATGCGCTGGCGCAATCGTGGTCGGGCCTGTTGCCCAGCTTCAACTATGTGCCGGTCGTGTCGAACGCCTTGCAGGAAGATAACTGGACGGGCCGCACGGGCTTCGTCCACGAGGCCGTCATGCAAGACATCGCCGATCTGTCGGGCCACCAGGTTTACGCCTGCGGCACGCCGTTGATGGTGGATGCCGCGCGCCGCGAATTCAGCACGCAGAATGGCCTGCCGCCGGAAGAGTTCTACGCGGACGCGTTCACGTCCGAAGCCGACCTGGCGAAAGCCGCGTCGTAACCGGAAAGCGCACGGATACGGGGGCGAATTCACAAGCTGAAAAGCTTAGTGACTTCCGCCCCTTTTTAATACGTAGGCGAAGGCAAATCGGCAAGGTAAACTGCCCTGGCAGCGGCTTGCCAAGGGCGGCGGACATCGGGTCCGCGAACCGATTTGGCACGCAAGGAGCAATGCGGGCATGAAAGTAGCGGTATTGGGTAGCGGCATTATCGGAATCTCCAGCGCCTGGTGGCTAAGCCAGGCCGGCCACGACGTCGTGGTCATTGATCGCTGCACCGGTCCCGCACAGGAAACGAGTCTGGCCAATGGCGCGCAGATTTCCGTGTCCTATGCCGAGCCCTGGGCCAATCCTCAGGCGCCGTTGAAGCTGCTCAAATGGATGTTCCAGGATAATGCGCCGCTGCTGTTCCGTCCGCAGCTGGACTGGCGCCAATGGATGTGGGGCCTGGCCTTCCTGCGCGAATGCCTGCCCAGCCGCCTGGCGCCGAACATCCGCGCCATGGTCCGCATGGCCGAATACAGCCGCACTACGTTGCGCAGCATGCGCGCCGAACTGGGTATCGAATACGACCACCTTGAACGCGGCATCCTGAATTTCTATCGCGATCCCCACGAATTCGAAAACTCGCAGCGCGCCGCCGGCCTGATGCGCGATTTCGGCGTCGAGCGCCGTGTGGTTACGGCCGACGAAGTCATTGCAATTGAGCCCGCCCTGGCGCCGCATCGACAAACCATCGTCGGGGGCGACTACACCCCCGAAGACGAAAGCGGCGACGTGCATCTGTTCACCGTCGCACTGGCCGAACGCTGCGCCCGCGCAGGCGTCGAATTCCGCTACAGCACACGCGCGACCCGCCTGTTGACGCAAGGCGGCACAGTGCAAGGTATTGAAATCATTGAACCGGACGGCCGCTACGGCACCGTTTCGGCCGATGCCTATGTGGTGGCGATGGGCAGTTTCAGCCCGAACCTGCTGCGCCCGCTGGGCATCCCCTGCAACGTCTATCCGGCCAAGGGCTATTCGGCGACGTTTCCGGTCATCAAGCCGGAGGCCGCGCCCACGGTCAGCCTGACGGACAGCAGCCACAAAATCGTGTTTTCGCGCCTGGGCGACCGCCTGCGCATGGCAGGCACCGCAGAGCTGTCGGGCTATTCCCGCGGCCTGAACACCGGCCGTTGCGAAGCGTTGACGCACCTGGCGCAAGAACTTTTCCCCGACGCGCTCGATTTCGAGAGCGTCAGCTATTGGTCGGGCTTACGCCCGTCCACTCCCTCGAACGTGCCCATCATCGGCCGCAGCCGTATCCCCAATTTGTATATCAATACGGGACACGGTACGCTCGGTTGGACGATGGGTGTTGGCTCGGGCCGGGCTTTGGCCGATCTGCTCAGTGGACGGCGGCCAGAACCGGAATTCCCTTTTCTTGGTCTGTGAACCTATGAAGAATCTGCAATTGGCGGGCGTTGCCCGCGCGATGTTCGCCAGCCGGCGTGCATGGGTATTTGGCGCCGCGATGGCAATCGCGGGTGTGGCGAATGCCGCCCCAGTGGAAATTCAAGTCTGGCACACGCTGTCTGACGCGAATAAGGCCGAGTTCGAAAAACTGGCCAAGCAATACAACAAAGAACAGGACCAAGTCAGCGTCAAGCTGCGTGGATTCAGCTCGCAGGACGCGCTGGAGCAAGAAGCCATCAGCGCCGTCAAGGCGAAGAAGGCGCCCAACCTGGTCCAACTGACCGACAACCACTCCCCGGAAGTCGTGGCCCAGCACAAGGCCATCCTGCCCATGCACGAACTGCTGGCCAAGTACCCGATCAAGGACCTGAACTGGTTTGTGCCGGCCACCAGCAGCTTCACGCGCGACAGCAAGGGCCGCCTGCTGGCGTTCCCCTGGATGGCCGAAGTGCCGGTGATGTTCTACAACACCGCCGCCTACAAGAAGGCCGGTCTTGATCCCAACAATCCCGCTCGCACCTGGACCGGCCTGCAAGCCGAACTCCTGAAGCTGCGCGACGTGGCCGATATCGACTGCCCCTACGCCTCCAGCGACCAGGTCACCGTCCACCTGGAGAACCTGGCCCCGATCAACGGCCAGCAGTTCACCACCAACAACAACGGCCTGGATGCCGTGACCAAGAAGAGCGCTGCGCCTGCCATGCAGTTCGACACGCTCTACATGCGTCACATCTCGCTGATGGTCAGCTGGAAGCGTTCGCTGCTGTTCATGGCGCACACGGGTGACGCTGCCGCAGACAAGCTGTTCGCCAAGGGCGAATGCGCGGTGCTGACGGCGAACTCGGGCGCGTTCGGCACGTTCCTGAACACCAAGTCGCTTGCGTTCGGCGTGGCGCCGGTGCCTTACTACGATCAGGCCACGAAGTCCGCCGGCCAGCCTTTTGTGAGCGGTTCGGCCCTGTGGGCGCTTGAAGGCCGCCCGCAAGCCGAAGAAAAGGCCACCGCGCAGTTCCTGGCCTGGCTGTCCAAGCCGGTCGTGGCCGCCGAATGGCATCAGCGCACGGGCTTCCTGCCGCTGACCGAAGCCGCGTTCCGTGCCTCGGATGTGTCGTTCTACAAGAGCATCCCGGGCGCGCAAGCCGTGATTGCGTCGATGAGCAACCGCCCGGCCAGCAACAGCCGTGGTTTCCGCATGGCGAACTACAACCGTATCGAACCGGTGCTGAACCAGCAGTTGAACGATGCGTTTGAAGGCAAGGTGCCGCCCGTCGCGGCCCTGAACAACGCCGCGTCCCAAGCGCGTTCCCTCGCGACGCAACGCTGATCGCACACGGCTGATCGGACGGCGTTCGCGCTGTCCGTTTGGCCTGCAAGAACCCGGCCCCAGGGCCGGGTTTTTTTTCGTCCATAAGGTTCGTCAGGGCAGGGTGGATCAAAGCATCCATGCGTACATGCCAGTCTGGCGGCGCGTCCGGCCCTCGTCCACCATCTGCGGCATGCGTACTACTTCCGGTGCGCCCTTTGCTCGTGGTGAGGCATGGTTCGAATCTTCTTCCTGACGGCGGCGCTGTCCTGCCTGGGGGCCTGCACAAACGGGCCGTTCAATGGCGGCGTCATTCCTTCCTGGTCAACCTCCGCGCCGGTTGCGCGGGCCTTCCGTTTTGACTGGCGCCTGTCCGGCGACCCTGCGGTCGCGCCGTTGCAGGTGTTCGACGACGGCAAGGATGTCTGGCTGCAATTCACGCCCGGCCAGGCTTTGCCAGCGATTTTCGGTGTACGTGGAAATGGCGAGCACGCGTTGCCGTATGTGCGGCGCGAACCCTATGTTGTTGTGTCGGGCGACTGGCATGCGCTGCGATTTCGCGGGGGGCGACTGGCGGCGCGCGCCGAGCGCGATGCCGACAACGACATCGTTGCGCAAGCGCCGGTGGATGCGGAGCCCGTGGTGCTTGAATCCGCGACGCCGCGCCAAGGCGTGAATGACCAAGGCGTGAAGGACCAAGGCGTGAATAACCAAGGCGTCAATGAGCTGGCGTCCAACGGGCCGTTGCGCCGAAGTGTTCAGGCGGGTTCTCGTTCCGACGCGCCGATAGCGCAGGCGCCGCTCAGCGCTACCGAATCAACCCTTCTCCCCGCCCCGCAAGCGACGTTGCCGGTTGCGGCCGCCCCGCAAGCGACGCTGGCCGTTGCGGCCGCTCCGCAAGCGACGCCGGCCGTTGCGGCCGCTCCGCGATATCGCGCCGCACCGCCAGACACCACGTTGCGCGGCGTGCTGGCGCGCTGGGCGGACAGTTCAGGTTGGACGTTCGCGCCGCAACACTGGGCGGTCGACGTTGATATTCCCTTGTCCGCATCGGCGGACTTTGCGGGCGACTTCAAATCCGCCGTCCGTGAATTGCTGGGCGCCACCGAGCTGGCCGACCGGCCATTGCAGCCGTGTTTTTACGGCAATCAGGTGTTGCGAGTGGTGCCCTTGGCGCAGTCCTGCACACGGGCCGCCACGGCCGCGGGAGGGGGAGCATGATGATCCGTCGAGGAATGCGTATCGTCGCGTGCGGGGTGGTGAGCGGCATGCTGGGCGCTTGCGTGGCGTCGCAGCAGGCGACTGAACTTGGCCGTAACGCGAGCCAGCGCCACGCCACGCTTGCGGACCAGCATCAGGCATTTGCCAATGGGCTGACTGACCGCCAGGCACGGATCGCCGCGCAAGAAGTGGCCGCGCCTTGGCTGGCCGGCAAACCGCAGCCGTTGGCGCGCGACGTCACCTTGCCGCCGGCATTGCGTGAAAACGTGCCGACCACGTTGATGCTTGCTGAAGAAACCGATCTTTCCGCCTTGGCGCAGCGGCTGGTTGCCGCTACCGGCATTCCGGTGCGGGTCAAGCCCGACGCCTTGCTTGCGCTTGAACATTTCCTGCCGCGCCTGGCGTCGAATGCCGGCTTATCCGTACCGGCGCCCGTCCGTCTGGAAGTCCGCGATGGTCCATTGCCGCTTGCAGACTTGCTGGATGCATTGGCTGCCCGGTTCTCGGTGCATTGGCGCTATCAGCATCAAGCCATTGAGTTCTACCGCACGGAAACCCGGGTGTTCGACATGCGCGCGCTATCGCTCGCCAGTACGGTCGACATCCGGCTGGGCCGTTCGGGCAGCGACGACGGCGAAGGGTTCGAAAGCACGTCCAACACCACCTTGTCATCCCGGGAGCACAACGCGTTGGCGGTATTACGCGCCAACATCACGCCGTTCCTGACGCGCTCAGGTTTCGTCGCCGACACAGTGGATGGCGCGACGGCGTTGGTGGTCACCGACACGCCTGAAGCGCTGGACCGCGTGGCGCACTATCTCGACCGCGAGAACAAGGCGTTGACGCGCCGCGTGCGGCTGGTGTTTGAAGAGATCACTGTCATCGCCAAGCAATCGGCGTCAGGAGGCTTGGACTGGAACGCGCTCTACGCCGCAGCAGGCGCGTCGGCGCGCTTCGCGATGGCAGCCGTATCGGGTGTGGGCGCGGCTGAGTTGGCGGGCGGCGTCGGCAGCGGGCCGTTCCAAGGATCGCAGGCGGTGGTGTCGGCGCTAAGCAACATGGGCGCCATCGTCCGGCACAGCAAAGTCCCCGTGCTGACCTTGAACCGCCGGCCTGTCACGCATGCCATCCGCACCACCTTTTCCTATATCGACCGTGTTCAAAGCACGTCGGTGCCAGGCGCAACGACGGCGGGCGCCAATGGGTCGCTGCCCGCGGTCTCCATCAGCCAGAAGGAAGAAACCGTCGGCTCGTTTTTGACGTTGCTGCCCGATATCCAGGAAGACGGTCAGATCCTGCTATCCGTCGCCTATGACAACGCGGTGGCGCATCCGCTGAAGACGATCACGTTCGGAGAACGCGGCAATCAGGTGCAAGTCCAGCAGATCACGATTGACGGCAACGGCACGGTGCAACAGATCGAGCTGCGGCCCGGTCAGCCCGTCATCTTATCGGGCTTCGACCGCCGGCAAGACCAGCACGATCGCCAACGGCTTGCACCTGGCATGCCCCTGATCACGGGCGGGCAAGACAGTGCGGCGCAGGAGCGCGAGACCACGCTGATGCTGGTTACGGCGCAGGTCGAAGAAGGGTACTAAGGACACGATATGAACCGAGCTCCCTATTTTCTGATGCATGAATGTCCGGGCAGCGCACGCTACCTGGCGTTTGGCCTGCGCTGGCTCGCGCTGATTGGTTCCGATGTGCCGGGCTTGGCGCGGGCGCGTGGCCGGCGGTTGCGGGCCACGCACTTCGTGGTTGGTGGCTCGCCCGCCACCATGGCGGGCTATGGCAGAACGCACTCGGCGTGGCGCCGGGGCTGGCGCGCGGGGCGGTCCCGCCGCGGTGGTGTGCCGCACATCCAGGCGGCCGCTCAGCTATACGCGCTGTTGTATCCCAGCGGCGGCCATTGCCTGATCCCGTTGCCTGACGGCCGCTATTGGCTGGCGGCAGCGCAAGACGGCATGGCGCTGTCGCAGGCGGATCGCTTGTTTGACTCGCACGATGAGGCGTTGCACGCGCACAGGCGCTTGGCCGACGACCGGCCCGGATTGCAGGCCCACGACACTGCCACGGTATGGGCGGCGCTGTTGCAAGCGGTGGAGCCAGGCGCGCAGTTGACGCCATTGCTTACCCGCTGGGCCGCATTGCCGCTTGTGCCGCGCGTTTTCCTGGCGTGCGTGGGGCTGTCCGCAGTGGCGCCGCCGGTATGGAACCTGTTGTCGGCACGCTTCACTGTTCGCGAGCCCACGGTGGCTTCGCCATCTGCCGATTCGGCGGCTGCGCTGACGCCATCTCGGCCGTTGCTTGAAGGCATGGCGGCGCATGCCCGCACTGAAATGTCGAACCTGTTGCGCAGTGTGGGCAGGCTTCCCGTTCACGTGCAAGGTTGGGCGTTGCGCCGCGCACAGTGTGATGCGGGTGCAACAGGCTGGGATTGCGGCGCGGTTTACGCGCGCGCCTCGCCGCAGGCTACCAATCTCCAGCTGCACGACCGGTTGCCCGTTGGCTGGCGGGTGTCTTTCAATCCGCTTGAAGAAGCGACGTTGCGCTGGCACATCACGTCGGCGTTGGTGCCGTTGGCGTCCATGACGCTACCCAGCGCGCTGCGCGTCGATACCGAACTGGCCGGGGCGCTGCAACAGTTGCAGCCTGCATTCACCGCTGTGGCGTTGGCGCCAGCCGTTGCCTTGTCGTCACCGTTGCCGTCGCCGTCCTCCCCCTCGTCAGCGGACGGGTCAGCGGAGGCTGCGCAAACTCTCCAACCCTTGATCCGGCGTCGCGCATTGCGCATGCACGGCCCGTTGCGTTCATTCGCGCTATTGCCCGGCCCGTTTGAAACGGTGCGCTGGTCTCGTTTGGCCGTGAACGTGCAGCCCCTTCAGCGGCCCACTCTGGCTGCCAGCACGCTGGTCGCCGAATTGCACGGAGATCTCTATGAACAGGATTAGGCTTGCCGCCCAGCGCGTTGCGCAATCTTTAATTGTGGCGTTCTCGCTGGCCATCGGTGCGCAGGCTCAGGCGTTGTCGCCGCACGTTGATGAGGCTCACGGGTGGCCGGATGTTGAGACGGTGCAGACCCTGTTGCGCGCCGATGCGGCGGCGGCTTTGGCCGATTGCCGGACGCCGGGGATCTGCCAGCCGGGGGCCGCACCTGCGGACCAGGCGGCTTCTGCCGGACCCAAACAGGACGACATCCGCGTGGCCGCGATCTTCGGGTCCACCCGGCGGCTCACTGTCGATGTCGTCGTCAATGGTGCGTTGCTGCGCTATCGGGCGGGCCATGGTGCGCCTATCGCCGGGGCGGTCTCGGCGAATGGCTATCAACTGCTGGCAGTCGTTGGGGCTTGCGTGCACTTGCGCCGCAACGAACACGATCACATGGCCTGCGTGCCGGTCGGGAGGGCACTGCCATGACGCTGCCTTTAACGCCGTACGCAATGCTGCCTTTAACGCCATCACCGTCTTCAACACGACGCAAACCGAGCGACCCCCAATCGCTGCATACCGCCGACGACATCGCTCGGCTAGCGCCCGCTTTCGTCCGCGCATTGGGCGACGAATTCGATCTTGCCTCATTGGCGGGCCGGTTGTGTCCGGTGCTGCTGGACAGCGGCCAGGCAGCTCTGTTCGCGGTCGACGAATACGCGCTGGGCGATACCGTCGACGAACTTGAACGCATGGTGCGCGCGGCCGGATACCGCTTGGCCAAGCCGTCACGCTACATCCTGCCTGCGCCGTTGCTGCTGATGATTGCGCGCGGGCAATTGACGGCGGCGGGCTTGGGGCGTCGGGGCAAAGGATCACCGGCTGAACGAACGTCCGCCCTGGCTGCCTTGTTTCAAGACGTCGTCCGTTGGGGCGTGACGCAGGGCGCCAGCGATGTCCATATCAACGTCAATCAGCGGCAGGCTTTCTGCGACATCCGCTACACCATCAATGGCGAGTATGTCGGCACGGAACGTTTTGCCGGGCTTTCGAACACGACATTGCTGGAGGTGCTGGCGGTGGCCTGGATGGAGGTGCGCGGGGGCAACGGCGCGGTGTTCGACCCGGCGCTTGAGCAGCAAGGGCGTATCGCGCTTGAGGTCGACGGCATCCCGATTGTGTTGCGCTGGGCATCGCTGGCAACCGATGTGGGGCCGTCGGTCTGCCTGCGGATTCTGCGCTTGGACGCCACGGCTGGCGGCGATCTTCACGCACTGGGTTATCTGCCCACGCAAATCGAGACGCTGCTGCGCGCCCGCGACCGCGAAGGCGGCGCCATCGTGCTTGCCGGCGTGGTCGGCTCCGGCAAATCCACGACCATCGCGACGTTGATGCGGGGCATCGAATCGACGCGCAAGGTCATCACATTGGAAGACCCGGTTGAATACGTTATCCCCAACGCATTACAGAACACGCTGAACGGCGCGCTGGCGGAATCCGCGTGGCCGACGCTGGACGCCAAGTTGAAGACCATCAAGCGGTCGGCGATGAACGATTTGCTGATCGGAGAAATCCGAGATGTGGATACGGGGCGAGCGTTCATGGACCTGGCCGGTTCGGGCGTCAGCCTTTACGCCACCACGCATGCGGGGTCGGCGGCCATGGTTCCTGAACGGCTGGCGTCAGAGGCGATTGGTGTGTCTCGAGATTTCCTCGCGACGCCCGGCATGCTCAAGCTGCTGGTTTATCAAACGCTGTTGCCGCGCTTGTGTTCGGCCTGCGCGTTGCCGCTGGAATCCCTCTGGCGAGAGCAAACCTTTTCGCGCACATCGGATTCGGCGTTCGCTGCCCAATGGGATTGGCAGGCTTGGACGCACGAAATGAAACGCGTGTACCGCTTGGAGCCGCATGCACTGAGGGTCAGAAATCCGGCCGGGTGCGGCGCTTGCCGTCGTCCGCAATTGCCTGAACTCAATGGCACGGCGGGGCGCTGTGTTGCGGCGGAAATGATCGAGCCCGAACGGGTAGAGGGTTTTCTGGAACGCGTGCGTTTGCGCGATAACGCGGCGTTGATGTCGGCCACGCAAGAGGCAGACCCATGGGCATGGAGCGATGCTTCAACACGAGGCGCAAGGGCGTTGGACGGCGCCTTGCATCGAGTCAGCTCCGGCGAGGTGGACCCGCGAGCGCTGCTGCGCCGCTTCGACCTTCTGGTTTCACCGCAAGCCGCCAGCGCCGAACCGGGCGCCGGACGGGATCGGTGGCTGATATGAGGTGGCTGACATGAGGTGGCTTACATGAGGTGGCTGACATGACTTGGCTGACTCGCCCGGCCCCGGTTCGGTTCGGTTTGCGTTTCGTAGCCGCGCCGCGATGGATGGATGCGATGCGCTTTCGTTTCCAGCGCGCCGATTACTACGCCTATCTTGCCGATCTGATCGATGGCACGCAGGGGCGCAAGAACCTGCGCGACATTTTTGATGACGATGCGCGCCGATACGGCCCGCGCACGGTACGGGGCCGGCTGTCTCGCGATTGGGCTGCGGCGTACCTTGAGGCGGGCGGCGACCTGGGGTTGGCGTGGCGGGACTCATTCCCTTCCGGCGAATGCTTGCTGCTTAGCTGCGTGCAGGAAGAGGGCGGCGATCTTGCGGCGGCGCTGCGCGACTTGTCGCGTGCCGTCCAGTTGGCCGGGGATGCCTGGCTGGCTGTGGCGACGGCGGCGGCGGCGGGCGTCGTGGCGGCTGCCGTCGCGTTCGCCCTGCTGTGCGCGATTCCCTACTTCAGCGTKCCGCGCTTGCAGCAGGTCTTTCAGCTGGTGCCGCCCGAAGACTATCGGGGGCTGACGCGCGGTTTGTTCGCCCTGGCGCGCGCGTTGAAGCAGTGGCTGCTGCTCTGGCTCGTGCTCAGTTTGGGCCTGGCGGGGTTGAGTCTGTGGTCGCTGCCGAATCTCACGGGTCCATTCAGGCGCGTGCTTGATGGCTGGCTGCTGTGGCGCTTGTACCGGGATTTCCAGGCGATTCGCTTTCTTTGCCTGCTATCGGTGCTGGTTCGCCAGCACGGGGCGGCTGACACCCGGCTTCGCCGTGCGCTGTCTGTCCAGGCGCGCAGCGCGCAACCGTGGATGCACGCGCACCTGCAAACCATGTTGGACCGCATCAATGCCGGGGCAAGCGGCCCCGAGGTATTCGGCACGGGCCTGCTGGATCAGGAAACCTGGTGGTACATGGCCGACATGATGGACGCGTTGGGGCTGGAGGCCGGTCTGGCGCAGGTTCGCCAGCGCGTCGAGTTGCGCCTGCTGGTGCGGGTGCGCCGGCAAGCCGCCACGCTGCGATGGTCGTTGCTGATCCTGTCGCTGGCGACCGTGTTGGGCGTCACGTTCTGGCATTACGGCGTCATTGATGAGCTGCGCCAGGCGTTGACCAATTTCTACGCAAGCCAGTAGCGCGGCGATGCATCACTCAAACCACTGATTTCATCAACGAAAGGAGGCAACCATGCCTGGTCTAAGGGTTCAGCAATATCGGCTCAGCACGCGTCAGCGAGGGTTCTCGTTAATGGAGGTGTCCATCGTTACCGCCATCGTCTTGTTGATCGCCATCGTCGGCATTCCCGCGATTGGTGCGTACGTGATCGAGAACAAGGTGCCCAAGGTGGGCGAAGAACTCCAGCGGTTCATCGCCAGCATGAAAATCAATGCCCAAGGCGGCGGCGTCAATCCGTACTTGGGTTTGGACACTGGCGCAATGGCGAATGCGCTGCGCGATTCCAGCGTGCTGGCCGTTCAGGGCAGCGGCGCGTCGGCCCGTATCGTGCATGGCCTGGGCGGCAGCGGGGCGGGCCGCAATGGGGTGGTGGAGGTGGTGGCCGGGACATTGGGGGGCGCAGGCCTGGGTTCTGCCTTCACCGTGACGCTGACGAATGTGAGCCACGCAGCCTGTCCGGCGCTGGCGTCTGTGCTGCAACGCGTGTCGGACACAATTTCCATCGGCGGCGGCGAAGGCGTCAAAGTCGTCAAAGATACGCAATCCATCCCCATCCTGCCCTACCGCGCAGCGCAGGCCCAGGCGCAATGCGGCCAAGGGGACGTCAACACTTTTGTATTCACGGCAAAATGATGCGGCCTGCCTTGTCGGACGGCGCGCGGTGGCGCGCCATCTTGAGTCCGCATCAGCAGGGGGGCTTTTCGCTGGTGGGCCTGGCGCTTGCGTTGGCATTGACGTCTGTCATCGCCATTTGGGCGTCGAACCAGGTCGTACAGCGAATCGAAGACGCGGCGGCGCGTGCCTCGGGGCTGTGGCTCACGCAGGTCCGCGAGGCTGCGGCGGGGATGCTGACTCGGCATTTCGACGTGCTGGCCAAGGCAGAGGCCCCGTTGAGTGAGGGCGGGCAGCCGCTATTCGTGGATGCTCTTGCGCCGACGGTGCCCGAGCTTCGCGCCCTGGCGCTGCTGCCGGCGGCGTTCCCAGAGCGTTCGGCGATGGGGTTCGGCGCGCAGATCAGGGTAGTCAGGGGCGAAGGTTGCCCAGGCGAGCGCTGCCGGCTCGATGCCCTGGTCTATAGCGCCGCACCGATTCTGAAATCTGGGTCTCGCTTTCCTGATCTGATTGGCATTGCTGCGGTGATGGACGCCGCGCAAGGTTATGGCGGCGCGGTGTGGGCGGAGTCGCCTGACCGGGTTCGCGGCTCGTCGTTCAGTTTCCCGAACCCTCTGGCGCCCGGCGCCCCTGCCTATGCCGCAGGCACGGTGGCGCTGTGGGCCGGGGCGGGGCCTGGAGCCGATCGCTCGCCCGTCATGCCCGACCTGGACCCTTTCGTCAGGATTGGCGACGCGCGTGACCCCATGCTGCAAGGCACGCTGACGGCCGCGTCTTCCGTGATCGCGGGCGGGTATCTGTCGGTGGGGGCGCGGGCTCAGGCGGGGCAGCACTGCGGGGTGGCGGTTGGCACGATCGCCACGTCGGACGATGGCGAATTGCTGACCTGCCAATCCAGCGTCTGGCGGCGCGCCAGCAGCGGCTTCGGCGGCGCGTATAGCGTCAACTATCCGAGGGGCTGCACGCACTTTTCCGGAGCCTCCACCGCAAATCCCGTCACCGGGCAGTGCTCTTGCCCACCTGGTTTCACGGAGGTCATCGTGTCGGCAGGCGGGAAATGGACCGAAACCGAAGGGTGGACCACCGGTTATGTCTGCGTCAGATAGGCGGTCTGGCACCCATTCCCGCGCTTTTCCGCCAAACCTCTATAATCAAAGATTCGCCTAAATCCTGCGTCATCCACGATGAAATCCTCCGAGATTCGCCGCCAGTTCCTGCAATTCTTCAAGTCGAAGGGACACACCATTGTTCCTTCGTCGTCGCTCGTCCCCGGCAACGACCCGACCTTGCTCTTCACCAATTCGGGCATGGTCCAGTTCAAGGACGTGTTTACGGGCAAGGAATCGCGGTCGTACACGCGAGCCACCTCGTCGCAGCGCAGTGTGCGCGCCGGCGGCAAGCACAACGACCTGGAGAACGTGGGCTACACCGCCCGCCACCATACGTTCTTCGAAATGCTGGGTAACTTCAGCTTCGGCGACTACTTCAAGCGCGACGCCATCCAGTACGCCTGGGAACTGCTGACGCAGGTCTACAAGCTGCCGGCCGAGAAGCTCTGGGTCACCGTGTACCAGGAAGACGACGAAGCCTACGACATCTGGGCCAAGGAAGTCGGCGTGCCGGCCGAGCGCATCATCCGCATCGGCGACAACAAGGGCGCACGCTACGCTTCCGACAACTTCTGGCAGATGGCCGACACCGGCCCTTGCGGTCCGTGCTCGGAAATCTTCTTTGACCACGGCCCCGAAATCTGGGGCGGCCCCCCGGGATCGCCCGAGGAAGATGGCGACCGCTACATCGAAGTCTGGAACCTGGTGTTCATGCAGTTCGAGCGCGACGCGCAAGGCAATATGCCGCGTCTGCCGCGCCCCTGTGTCGATACCGGCATGGGTCTGGAACGTATCGCCGCCGTCTTGCAGGGCGTGCATTCCAACTACGAAATCGATCTCTTCCAGACGCTCATCCACGCCGCCGCTCGCGAAACCGGTGTGAAGGATCTGGACAACAACTCGCTGAAGGTCATCGCTGACCACATCCGCGCGTGCTCGTTCCTGATCGTGGACGGCGTGATTCCCAGCAATGAAGGCCGCGGCTATGTGCTGCGCCGCATCGTCCGCCGCGCGCTGCGCCATGGCTACAAGCTGGGTCAGACCAAGCCGTTCTTCCACCGTCTGGTGCCGGATCTGGTCGCGGAAATGGGTGAAGCCTATCCGGAACTGGCCGCCATGGCTGACCGCGTGGGCCAGGTGCTCAAGCAGGAAGAAGAGCGCTTTGGCGAAACGCTCGAGCATGGCATGCGCATTCTGGACACCGCCCTGGCCAACGTGCCCAAGGGCGGCGTGCTGGACGGCACGACGCTGTTCACCCTCTATGACACCTACGGCTTCCCCGTGGACCTTACCGCCGACATCTGCCGCGAACGCGAAGTGGAAGTCGATATGGCCGGTTTCGAGGTCTCGATGGAGCGCCAGCGTGACCAGGCGCGCGCCGCCGGCAAGTTCAAGATGGCCGAAGGCCTCAGCTACGAAGGCGCCGACACGCGCTTCGAAGGCTACGAAAAGCTGGAGCTCGACAACGTCAAGGTCACGGCCTTGTATGTCGATGGCTCGCAAGTGCAGCAAGTGAAGGCCGGCCAAAGCGCTGTGGTGGTCTTGGACGTCACGCCGTTCTACGCGGAGTCGGGCGGCCAGGTCGGCGACACCGGTTTGCTGGAAGCGGACGGCGTGCGCTTTGCCGTGGCCGATACGCTCAAGATCCAGGCCGGCGTGTTTGGCCATCATGGCGTGCTGGAATCGGGCACGCTGTCGATCGGCGACACGCTGCTGGCGCGCGTTGACGCAGTTCGCCGCGCCCGCACGGTGCGCAACCACTCGGCCACTCACCTGATGCACAAGGCCTTGCGCCAGGTGCTGGGCGCGCACGTGCAGCAGCGCGGCTCGCTGGTGGACCCCGACAAGACCCGTTTCGACTTCGCGCAAGATGCGCCGATGACCGCCGAGCAGATCGCGCGCGTTGAAGCCATTGTCAACGCCGAAGTCCTGGCCAACCAGCCCACCGTGGCCCAGGTCATGGCCTACGACGACGCGGTCAAGGGCGGCGCCATGGCGCTGTTCGGCGAAAAATACGGCGACACCGTGCGCGTGCTGGACATTGGTTTCTCGCGTGAACTCTGCGGCGGCACGCACGTCAGCCGCACGGGCGACATCGGCCTGTTCAAGATCATTTCCGAAGGCGGCGTGGCGGCGGGTGTGCGCCGTATCGAAGCCATCACGGGCGACAACGCGTTGGCTTGGGTGCAGAACCAGAACGCCTTGCTGACCCAGATCGCCGGCATGCTGCGTAGCACGCCGGCCGATGTCCCGGCGCGTATTGCGCAGGTGCAGGATCAGGTCAAGGCGCTGGAAAAGGACCTTGAGCAATCGCGCAACAAGCTGGCCGCCAGCGCGGGTAACGACCTGGCTACCAGTGCCGCCGTTGACGTCAAGGGCATCAAAGTCCTGGCCGCCAGCATCGCCGATGTCGATCCCAAGGCATTGCGCGGCATGGTCGACAACCTGAAAGACCGCCTGAAGCCGGCGGTGGTGCTGCTGGCCACCGGCGCTGCCGATGGCAAGATCAGCGTGGTGGGCGGCGTTACCGCCGACCTGACCGACCGCATCAAGGCTGGCGATTTGGTGGGCTTTGTCGCCAGCCAGGTTGGCGGCAAGGGCGGCGGCCGCCCGGACATGGCCATGGGCGGCGGCACCGATCTCGCAGCCTTGCCCGCAGCGATTGCCGGCGTGCAGAAGTGGGTGGACGAGCGTCTGTGATGAGCAGCGGGGATACCGGCCTGAACGCGGGCGCGCAAACGCCCGTGTTTCAGCAGGAAGTGGATGCCAGCGGCCTGACGTGTCCGCTGCCCATCCTGCGCGCCAAGAAAGCGTTGGCGCAGATGGTCAGCGGCGAAGTCTTGCGCGTTGTCACCACCGACCGCAATGCAATCCGCGACTTTCAGGCGTTTTCTCGGCAAACCGGCAATGCGCTGGTTGCGCAGCACGAGGCTGATGGCCATTGCGTGCACTACCTGCAACGGCGCTGACCTTCCGGCCCTCGGCCAATAATCATCGCCCGATGCAATAAAAAGGCCCGCCTTCCAGCGGGCCTTTTTGCATGACGCTGACGGGTTTACTTGTGGATGGCCACAGCGACCGCCTGCGTAATGGTGAAATCCACCAGATCGCCTTCCTTCAGCTGCTGCAAGCGTGCCTGGAGCGCGGGGTCCTTGACCTGGATGGTGCGCATCCCGCCTTGCGGGCCCTTCAGAGTGACCAAGTTTGCACTTTTGTTGATGTGCCAGATTTCGGCGGTGATGGTCGTTTGGCGGCCCATCGCGCCACCGGGCTTGGCGCCGGGGGCGCTGCGGGTCGCCGACGTTTCTGTGACGACCTCGGGCGCGCCTGAGCCCGCGCGGCGCACATCGACCGCGACGGATTCGTAATAATCCAGCGTCAGGGTATCGCCCGTTTTGATCTGTTGGAAATTACGCACGTCCGGGCCTGCAACGACATCGACGGAATTGCCGTTGGCGCCTTGCAGGGTGATGGTGCGCGTGGCGGGGTCAACCGCCGTCACCTTGCCGGACGCGGTGGTGAGCGCCGCGCCGACCACGCGGGCAGACGCCGCAAACGGCATCGCCAATGTGCCCAGCAAAATGCCCGTCAACGCCAGGCGCGCAACGGGAGTGAAGACAGATTTCTGGTTCTTCATGATGTGGCACCCTCCAGTAGAGGAAGTGTTGGGAAAAAACACGAGGGAACTGGGGAAAATGCGAGCTCAGCGGAAGATATCCGCCTTCAGGACGAGGGCTTGAATACTGCGATGGGCCGACGCCGCAGGGGCGTGGCCGGGTGGAGCAAAGCGTGGAGTAAGGCGTACGACGACATAAATCCGATCTCTCCAATCGGGTTATTCTTCAAACGCACTAACGATCAACCGCAGGAAATGCAGACGTGGGCGCGGCGAGAAGGCTACACTTTGGTCTGCGGCGGGCTCCGGCCCGTTTTTGTAGAATACCCGGATGTGGTGTTTTAGGATACAAAACGCGCCGCCACGACTGATTCAGCACCTGCATTTGCCAGCTGGCTTGTTTAAGTGCTAGAATTTCCCGTTTTTCACAACTAATTCAAGGGATTACCTATGGTGGTGATTCGCCTGGCCCGCGGTGGGTCCAAGAAGCGTCCGTTTTACAACCTGGTGGCCACCGATTCGCGTAACCGTCGCGACGGCCGCTTCATCGAGCGCGTGGGTTTCTACAACCCCGTAGCTAGCGAAGGCACGGAAAACCTGCGCATTGCGCTGGATCGCGTGCAGTACTGGACCGGCACTGGCGCCCAACTGTCGCCTGCTGTTGAGCGTCTGGTCAAGGACTACTCGGCTAAGGTTTCCGCCGCTGCTTAATTGCCGCGTCGACCAACCAAGTCGTTAGTTCAGCTGTAAAAGCTACCATTCTTAGCTGTTTCATCCTTACCAAGAGCGCGATACATGTCTGATGCCGCAACCTCTAACGCGGCGCCTACGGATTTGATCGAGCTGGGCCGCATCACTGCAGCCTACGGTGTGAAAGGCTGGGTCAAAGTGCAGCCTCATTCGGCCAATGCCGAAGTGCTGCTCTCAGCATCTCAATGGTGGTTGACTCGCCCTGTGCCTGAATTGGCGCGGGGCGCTGTCGCGTCTGCGCCTGTCGTAATCAAAGTTCTGCAAGCCCGCTCGCAAGGCGCCACGGTCGTGGCCCAGCTGGCGGGTATTGCCGATCGCGATCAGGCCGAAGCCATGCGCGGATATTCCGTGCAGGCGCCACGCGGATCTTTCCCCGCGCCGGAAGAAGACGAATACTACTGGGTCGACCTCATCGGCTGCGCGCTGTACACCAGCGCCAACGGTGAACCCGCCTTGATTGGCGTGGTGGACGAAGTCCTTGATAACGGCGCTCACGCCGTCTTGAAGGTTTTGTGCCAGAAGGCAGGGGCCGAAGGGCCCGAGCCCATCCTGACCGCCAAAGGCCGACCCGCCGAAATGCTTGTTCCGTTCGTACGTGCGCACATACACGCCGTCGATCTGGCTGCTCGCCGCATTGACAGCGACTGGCCGGCGGATCTTTGATGCGATTTGACGTCGTTACGCTCTTTCCCGAAATGTTCGGGGTAGTGCGCGATCTGGGTGTCACCGGCCGGGCGCATGCCCAGGGCCGGTGGTCTCTGCATGCGTGGAATCCTCGAGATTTCACGCACGACGTTCATCGCACGGTGGACGACCGCCCCTACGGCGGCGGCCCCGGAATGGTGATGATGGCGGGGCCTTTGGAAGCCGCTGTCAACGCCGCTCAGGACGCGCGCGCCGCGCTTGGCCTGGGCCGTGCCCCCGTTGCGCTGCTGGCCCCGGTTGGGCAGCGCTACGATCAGGCGGGCGCCGAAACACTGGCTGCAAGCGACGGAATCATCCTGATTTGCGGCCGATACGAAGGTGTCGACCAGCGCTTCATTGAACGCTGCGTGACCCACGAAATATCCCTGGGCGACTTTGTGTTGTCTGGCGGAGAAATCGCCGCGCTTGCGGTGATCGATGCCGCCGTGCGTCTCTTGCCCGGCGTGCTCAACGATGGCGATTCCGCATTGCAGGACTCGTTCAATGACACCTTGTCCGGCTTGCTGGACAGCCCCCACTACACGCGCCCCGAAGTCTACGAGGGCGAGTCCGTGCCCCCGGCGCTGCTTAGTGGCCATCACGCCAACATCGCCCGTTGGCGACGCGAACGCTCGCTGGCGTTGACCGCCGCCCGGCGCCCTGAGCTGCTCGAATCCGCCCGTGCCAAGGGCTGGTTGAGCAAAGCCGATGAGCGCTTTTTGGCTGAATTGGCCGGCACGTACGACCCGGCATCTGATGCCCCCAAGCGGCGGCGCAAATCTTCAAGCAAGCCTGCGGCCAGTACGCCCGCAACGCCTGACGCCTCTTCTTAACGCTTTTCATCAGACTGGCGCTGTCCAACCCCGCTAGGGATGTTCCTAGGTTGTGGGCGGTTTGTGTGCTCCTTAGTATTGAAAATTACATGCAAATGAAATTTTCATATGAATCAGCCCCGCCGCGACGAATCTGGCCTGTCTTCCTCTGAACGCCCAACCCCGGCGTCATCGCGCCTGTCGTCCGGCCGGCCGGAATCCGCCGTTGATATGTGGCTGGGCCAGCAATTGCGCCAGTTGCGCAAGCAACAGGGCCGCTCGCTGACCGATGTGGCCAGTGCTTGCGGCATGTCGGTCGGACTGTTGAGCCAGATCGAGCGGGGCTTGAGTTCCGCCTCGGTCAAGACGCTGGACCTGCTTGCCCGTGAATTTCAGGTGTCGGTCAATTCGCTGCTGCGCAATGCCGAGCACACGCAGGGCGAAGATGGCGGCCGCGTGGCGCGCGCCGGTACGCATCGGTTTATCGACCTGAGCGAAAAAGGCATCAGCAAAGAGATGTATACGCCGCCCGCCTGCCGCAGCATGGATCTCTGCCGCGCGACCATCGAACCGGGCGGCTCCACCGGCAATGAGCTGTTCGTAACGGGGCAGGGCGAGCAGATCGGCGTGGTGCTCAAAGGGTCGTTAGAACTCTGGGTAGGCGACCGCGTCGTGCTGCTCAACGAAGGCGATAGTTTTTGCTATGCCAGCAGCACGCCGCGCCGCTGGCGCAATCCCGGCTCGCAGGCGACGGAAGTCATCTGGGCCATTTCCAACATCACTCAAGCCGCGGGGGACGACACGCAACAAGCGCCCTAGGCGCGCAGCATCCACAGCGGCGTGGCGACACTGGGGATCGCCGCGCCACCGGACACGCCAGGCGTTGCCCGGACTTCTTTGCCACGATGAGGAAATGTCATGAAATTCAAGACTCTGGTTGTCTCGGTATTTGCTGCATTGTCCATGGCCGCGGGCGCGCACGCCCAGACGGTGTTGAAAGTGGGGTCCACACCCACCGGCAGTCCGTTCACGTTTCTCGACACCAAGACCAACAGCATTGAAGGCGTGATGGTCGACATCGTGAAAGCGGTTGGCAAAGAAGCGGGATTCGAGGTGCAGATCGAACCCATGGCGTTTTCGGCGCTGATCGGTTCGCTGACTTCCAAGCGTATCGACATCGTGTCGGCGGCCATGTTCATCACGCCGCAGCGCCAGCAGGTGGTGAGTTTTTCGGAACCGGTCTATCGCTACGGCGAAGGGCTGATGGTGCTGAAGACCGACAACAAGGATTACAAGTCCTTTGCCGACATGAAAGACATGACGGTAGGCGTGCAGGTGGGCACCGCGTTTGTCGAACCCATCCAAAAGAGCGGCGTGTTCAAGGAAGTGAAGCTCTACGACAACCCGCCCGACATGATGCGCGACGCCAATGCCGGCCGTATCCAGGGCGGCTTCATGGACTACCCGATTGCGGCCTACATCCTGACGCAAGGCAACTACCCGAACCTGAAGATGGCGCAGTCTTACCAGCCCACCATCATGGGCAGCCTGGGGCTGGCCACGCGCAAGGAAGACACCGCGCTGCTTGATCGCATCAACAAGGCGCTGGTCAAGCTGAAGGCGGACGGCGCCATCGACGCCATCCTGAAAAAGTGGGGCCTGTCCGGCGCGTGATGCCGGCCTGATCTCAAGCAACTCGCAGTTTTTGCATCAGCCTGGCCGGTGCGCGCCCGCGCGCCGGCGGGCGGGGCGCATCCCGCGTTCCCGTGGGCTGTCTCGTCGGGGTGGGTGAAGTCATGATGGAATTCTTCAAGGATTCGGCGGAGTATCTGCCGATATTGCTGCAAGGGGCAAAGCTGACAATCCTGGTGACGCTGGGGTCGTTGGCGCTGTCGACCGTGCTGGGCCTGGTGTGGGCGCTGATGCGGGTGTCGGGCAACACGTTCCTGTCCAAGCTCAGCGGCGGCATCATCAATCTGCTGCGCGGCATTCCGATCATCGTGCTGCTGTTCTATATCTATTTCGTGATGCCCGACATGGGTGTGTCGTTGACAGCCGTGCAGGCCGCCATCATCGGCTTGGGCGTGGCGTATTCAGCCTATCAGGCCGAGAATTTTCGCGCGGGGATTCAGGCGATTGACCGTGGCCAGATCGAAGCCGCGATGGCGATGGGCATGAGCTGGAGCATGACGATGCGCCGCGTGGTGCTGCCGCAGGCTGTGAAGATTGTGCTGCCGCCCTACGGCAACATCATGATCATGATGCTCAAGGATTCGTCGCAGGCCTCCACGATCACCGTGGCGGAGCTGGCCTTGCAGGGCAAGCTGATCGCTGTGTCGACCTTCAAGAACGCGACGGTGTTTTCGCTGGTGGCGTTGATGTACCTCGTGATGTGTGTGCCGCTGATTCTGCTGGTCCGGCATCTGGAAAAAAGGAGCGCCACGAAATGATCGAACTCCAGGGAGTCCGCAAGAGCTTCGGCCCGCTAGAGGTGCTGAAAGGGATCGATGCCGAAGTCAGCAAGGGCGAAGTCGTTTGCGTGATCGGCCCGTCGGGTTCGGGCAAATCCACCATCCTGCGCTGCATCAACGGGCTGGAACGCTACAACGCTGGCCGTATCACGGTTGATGGGGAATTGGTTGACGCCGATGCGCCGTCCATCGTGTCCATCCGCACGCAGGTGGCGATGGTGTTCCAGCGCTTCAACCTGTTTCCGCACCGCACCGCGTTGGAAAACGTGATCGAAGGGCCGATCTTCGTGAAGAAGGAACCGCGTGCGCAAGTGCTGGAACGCGGCCGCGAGCTGCTCGCTAGCGTGGGCTTGGCGGACAAGGCGGACGCGCATCCGAATCAGTTGTCGGGCGGCCAACAGCAGCGCGTGGCGATTGCGCGCGCGTTGGCGATGCAGCCCAAAGCGATTTTGTTCGACGAGCCCACCTCCGCGCTGGACCCGGAGCTGGTGGGCGATGTGCTGGGCGTCATGCGCAAGCTGGCGGAAGCCGGTATGACGATGGTGGTCGTGACGCACGAAATGAGTTTTGCCCGCGAGGTTGCCGACCGCGTCATGTTCTTCGATGGCGGCGTCATGGTGGAGCAGGGCGCGGCCCGCGAAGTGCTGAATCATCCGCAGCATCCCCGTACGCAGGACTTCCTGCGCCGCGTGCTGCATCCCATGTAAGGAATCATCATGCAGCAAGCGCCGTTTCCCTTATCTCCGTCATTGTGGGCAGCCACCGCCGCGGCGCCTCCGCCGACCGAGCCGCTGATGGCCTCCACACAGGCGGACGTGGTCGTCATCGGCGGCGGATACGCGGGCCTGAGCACGGCCTTGCATCTGGCCGAGCGGGGCGTCAAAACCGTGGTGCTGGAGGCGCGCGAGATCGGCTTCGGCGGATCGGGCCGCAATGGCGGGCAGGTGATTCCCGGCTTGAAGTACGACCCGGACGCCTTGATCTCGATGTTCGGCCACGACCGCGGCGAGCGGCTGTTGCGGTTCGCCGGCGCCACGGCCGACTCGGTGTTCAACTTGATCGACCGCCATGCCATGGATGTGCCGCACGTCCGTAAAGGCTGGATTCAAGGCGCGCACACCGCCGACGCGTTGCGCACCGCGCACGACCGCGCCGCCCAATGGGCGCGCCATGGCGTGGATGCGCAGCCGCTGGATCGCGGGCAGGTTGCGCGCTTGCTGGGAACCGACCGCTATCTGGGCGGATGGGTCGATAACCGCGCGGGCGCCGTGCAGCCCTTGAGCTATGTGCGCGGTCTGGCGCGTGCTGCATTGAATGCGGGCGCGGTCATCCACACCGATACGCCGGTCACGGGCTTGAAGCGCGAGGCCGGCAAATGGACCGCCACCACCGCGCGCGGCGCGACGGTTACCGCCGACCGCGTGGTGATGTGCACGAACGCCTATGGCGGTGATCTGTTGCCCGGTTTGAAGACGTCCATCATCGACGCCAACACCTTCCAGGTGGCCACGGCGCCGCTGCGGGAGGCCGTGCGCGCAGGCATCTTCCCCGAGGGGCATGTCACGTCGGATACCCGCAACCTGTTGCTGTACTTCCGGTTGGATCACCAGGGCCGATTGCTGATGGGCGGTCGCGGGCCCTTTCGTGAACCCAAGGGCCCGCAGGACTGGGCGCATCTGGAACGCGTGATGCTGAAGCTGTTCCCGCAGGTGGCCGGCACCCCGTTCGAATATCGCTGGTGCGGACGCGTTGCCGTTACGCGCGACTACCTGCCGCATCTGCACGAGCCGCAACCGGGCCTGCTGGTGGATATCGGCTGCCAAGGGCGGGGCGTGGGCTTGCAGACCAGCATGGGGCGAGCGATGGCGCAATACGTGGCCACGGGCGACGCGAATGCATTGCCGGTGCCGCTTTCGCCGATTGTGCCGTTCCCGCTGTACGGGCTGCGGCGGCTCTACGTGAATGCAGTGGTGACCTGGTATCGCCTGAACGATGGCGGTGTGTAGGCGGGAGGTCGGTGCGGAGTTGTCTGTCAGGCGGTGCTTGTCAGGACGTGCGTGTCAGGACATGCCTGTCAGGACGTGCCTGTCAGGACAGAGGCCATAAAAAAACCCCGGACATCGTCCGGGGTTATTCGTTCAAGCGGCCAGGCCGTTTGCTCAGTCGCCCAGCTTGGCGCGCTGTTCGCGCACCTTCTGCAACGTTTCGCCAAACTGCGCCATGCGCGCCTTTTCCTGTTCGACAACCGCTGCCGGGGCGCGTTCGACGAAGCTGGCGTTGGACAGCTTGCCGTTGGCCTTGGCGATCTCGCCGTCCAGGCGCGCGATTTCCTTGTCCAGGCGGATGCGTTCGGCGGCCACGTCAATTTCCACGTGCAGCATCAGGCGGCTGGCGCCCACGACCTGGACCGGCGCACCGGCGTCGGGCAGCACGTCCAGCACATCGACCTGGCTCAGCTTGGCCAGCGCGGCCAGATACGGCGCGTTGCGCTTGAGCGTGGGCGCGTCGCCCTGGGCGCACAGCGGCACCTTCTGGGCGGGCGACAGATTCATCTCGCCACGCAGTGCGCGCACGGCTTCAACCTGCGCCTTGAGCTCAGCCACATCGGCTTCTGCCGCAGCGTCCACGGCGGCCGGGTTGGCTTGCGGATACGGCTGCACGCTGACGCTGTCGGCAACGCCTTCCTTGCGCTTGCCCGCCACCACCGACACCTTCTGCCACAGCTCTTCCGTGATGAACGGAATGATGGGGTGCGCCAGGCGCAACACGCATTCCAGCACGCGGATCAGCGTGCGGCGCGTGCCCAGTTGCTGGGCCGGCGTACCGGTCTGGATCTGCACCTTGGCCAGTTCCAGATACCAGTCGCAGTATTCGTCCCAGACAAAGCGGTACAGCGCGTTGGCGATGTTGTCGAAGCGGTAGTCGGCAAAGCCGCGCGCCACATCGGCTTCCAGCGTCTGCATCTGGCTGACGATCCAGCGGTCCACGAACGAGGTCTCGCCCGTGTCCGAACCCGTCAGGTCATGGCCTTCGGTGTTCATCAGCACGAAGCGGGTGGCGTTCCACAGCTTGTTGCAGAAGTTGCGATAGCCCTCGCAGCGCTTCAGGTCGAAGTTGATGTTGCGGCCCAGCGTGGCGTAAGCGGCCATCGTGAAGCGCAGCGCGTCGGTGCCGAAGGCGGGAATGCCGTCCGGGTACTGGCGGCGCGTGGCCTTTTCGATGGCGCCTGCTTGCTTGGGGTTCATCAGGCCGTAGGTGCGCTTGGTGACCAGGCCGTCCAGGTCGATACCGTCGATGAGGTCAACCGGGTCCAGGGTGTTGCCCTTGGACTTGCTCATCTTTTGGCCGTCGGCGTCGCGGATCAGGCCGTGCACGTAGACGTGTTTGAACGGGATCTGGCCGGTCATGTGCGTGGTCAGCATGACCATGCGGGCGACCCAGAAGAAGATGATGTCAAAGCCCGTGACCAGCACGCTGGAAGGCAGGTAGCGTTGCAGGTCCGGCGTGTTGTCCGGCCAGCCCAGCGTCGTGAAGGGCACAAGGCCCGACGAGAACCAGGTGTCCAGGACGTCGGGGTCGCGCTTCAGATCGCCCGTCACGCCAGCGGCGCGGGCCTGCTCGATGGCGCCCGCTTCGTCGTGCGCCACAAAGATCTGGCCGTCGTCCGAATACCAAGCCGGAATCTGATGGCCCCACCACAGTTGGCGCGAAATGCACCAGTCCTGGATGTTGTTCAGCCACTGGTTGTAGATGGTGGTCCAGTTCTCCGGGTAGAACTGGATGCGGCCGTCGGCCACGACTTCGAGCGCCACTTCGGTGATGCTCTTGCCCGGATTCAACGTGCCTTCCGGCGCGGGCTTGCTCATGGCCACGAACCATTGGTCCGTCAGCATGGGTTCCAGGACGACGCCGGTGCGGTCGCCCTTGGGTTGCATCATCTTGTGCGGTTCGATCTTGACCAGATAGCCTTCGGCATCCAGCTGGGCGACAACGGCCTTGCGGGCTTCGTAGCGCTCCAGGCCCTGGAACTGCTTGGGGCCGTTTTCGTTGATGTGCGCGTCCAGCGTGAAGATCACGATCAGGGGCAGATCGTGGCGCATCGCGCAGGCGTAGTCGTTGAAGTCGTGCGCGCCAGTGATCTTCACGCAGCCCGTGCCGAAGGCGGGGTCGACGAAATCATCCGCGATGATGGGGATGTTGCGGTCGCACAGCGGCAGCTCGACTTCCTTGCCGATCAGGTGCTGGTAGCGCGGATCTTCGGGGTGCACGCACAGCGCGCCGTCGGCCAGCATCGTTTCCGGGCGGGTCGTGGCGATGGTCATGCCGCGCAAGGTGACGGTCTGGCCGTCTTTGTCGACGATGGTTTGCGGGCCGTCGACGAAGGGGTAGAGGATGTGCCACATGTGGCCATCGGTTTCTTCGGACTGCACTTCCAGGTCGGATACGGCGGTCAGCAGCTTCGGGTCCCAGTTGACCAGGCGCTTGCCGCGGTAGATCAGTCCCTGTTTATGCAGGCGCACGAAGGTTTCGACGACGCCGCGCGACATGCGGTCGTCCATCGTGAAGTATTCGCGGGGCCAGTCGGCCGACGCGCCCAGGCGGCGCACCTGCTCGGTGATGGCGTTGCCCGACTTTTCTTTCCATTCCCAGACCTTTTCCACGAATTTTTCGCGGCCGAGGTCGTGGCGGGAAACCTTCTGGGCGTCGAGCTGTCTTTCAACAACGATCTGCGTGGCGATGCCGGCGTGGTCGGTGCCGGGAATGAATACGGTGTCGTCGCCCGACATGCGGCGGTAGCGCACCAGCCCGTCCATGATGGTCTGGTTGAAGGCGTGGCCCATGTGGAGCGTGCCTGTCACGTTGGGCGGCGGGAACTGGATGACGTAGGGCTGGCTTTCCGTCCCCGTTTTTACGTGCTGGCCCGCCGTGAAGTACCCGCGCTTGTCCCACTCGGCGTACCAGCGGGATTCCAATTCGGAGGGTTCGAAGCTCTTGGAGAGTTCCGGGGTGTCGCTCGCGGGGTTCGCGGCGTTCGGGGGGGCAGCTTGAGTCATTACAGGGTTCCGGCAAACAGGGCGCCCGGCGTAGGGATACGGGCAGCAAACCGCTCATTTTAAGATGTAATGCGGTCTTCTCAGCGTGTTAGAATACCGGGTTACTGAAAACCTTTTAGAAGTCCCTGAATTCATTGAGGATTCCTTCAGAAATATGCGCCGAAAAGCTCACCTTTCTGTATTCTCAACAAGAATTGAGGGCGCATCCGATCGGTAGGCAGTGTCGAATCCCTGCCTTGGCCATGTGGTTCAGGACGGCCCGGAATGCGAACGGCATCGTTCAAGCAACCCGGACCGCCTGTGCGCCAACAGCGCGATGACACTTCTAGGTTGACACCGACAAGTGCAGAGCCACGCCAGGCAATTCATTAGAAACCAGTCAGAAATCAGCTTTCGGAGTTCCTTATGTCCATCCAACGCACCCTCTCGATCATCAAGCCCGACGCCGTCGCCAAGAACGTCATCGGCCAGATCGTCGGCCGTTTCGAGCAAGCCGGCCTGAAGGTCATCGCCGCCCGCCTGGCGCAACTGTCGCGCGCCGACGCCGAGCGTTTCTACGCCGTGCATTCGGAACGCCCCTTCTTCAAGGACCTGGTCGATTTCATGATCTCGGGCCCGGTCTTCGTGCAAGTGCTGGAAGGTGAAGAAGCCATCCTGAAGAACCGTGACCTGATGGGCGCCACGGACCCGAAGAAGGCTGCTCCCGGCACCATCCGCGCCGACTTCGCCGACAGCATCGACGCCAACGCCGTGCACGGCTCGGACGCTCCGGAAACGGCTGCTGTCGAAATCGCTTTCTTCTTCCCCGAAATCAACATCCACAGCCGTTGATTTTCGCGTAAGCACTGTTCTAGTTTTTTAGCGTTACCCAGGTCATGGAATCCGTCGAACGAATCAATCTGCTGGGGCTGGATGGCTCCGCCCTGTCCGAACTTGTCGGGCAGTGGGGCGGCAAGCCGTTTCGCGCTCGCCAGCTGCAGCGCTGGATGCACCAGCGCGGCGCCGATTCGTTCGACGCCATGACCGACCTGGCTCGCGAATTTCGCAGCCAGCTCGCGTCGAATTGCCGCATCGAAGCCTTGCCCGTCAACATCGAGCAGCGCTCGACCGACGGCACGCGCAAGTGGCTGTTCGATGTGGGGCAGGGCAATGCCATCGAAACCGTCTTCATTCCTGAAGACGATCGCGGCACCCTTTGTATTTCCAGCCAGGCCGGCTGTGTGGTGAATTGCCGCTTTTGCTCGACCGGGCATCAGGGCTTTAACCGCAATCTGAAAACCAGCGAAATCATCGGCCAGCTGTGGTGGGCCAAGCGCGTGCTGGAGGCCGACATCGGCACCGCCCGCCTGGAAAGCGCCAAAGCCACCGAAGATACGCGCGTCATCAGCAACGTGGTCATGATGGGCATGGGCGAGCCCTTGCTCAACTACGACCAGGTGTTGCCGGCGCTGCGCCTGATGCTGGACGACAACGCTTACGGCCTGTCGCGCCGCCGCGTTACGGTGTCCACGTCTGGCGTGGTTCCCATGATGGACCGCCTCTCGCAAGACTGTCCGGTGGCGCTGGCCGTGTCGCTGCATGCGCCCAACGATGCGCTGCGCGATGAGCTGGTGCCGCTGAACAAGAAGTACCCGCTGAAGGAGTTGCTGGCGGCCTGCGAACGTTATCTGGCGTTTGCCCCGCGCGACTTCATCACGTTTGAATATTGCATGCTGGATGGCATCAACGATACCGACCAGCACGCCAAGGAACTGATCCAAATTGCACGCCAGCTGCGCTGCAAGCTCAATCTGATTCCGTTCAACCCCTTCCCTGAGTCGGGCCTGAAGCGTTCCAACTCCGCGCGCGTAAAGGTGTTTGCGCAGCGCCTGATGGATGCCGGCATCATCACGACCGTGCGCAAGACCCGGGGCGACGATATCGATGCAGCTTGTGGTCAACTGGCCGGAGAAGTGCGCGACCGCACTCGGATTACCGAGCGCAATGCCGCACAGCGCCAGACCATACCAATTAAACAGGTGCATGCATGACGCAGGATTTCGCTTCTGCAGTTTCTGAAACGCCCGCAAGCGCAGCGGGCAACGTCGGCTCGGCGCTACGCGCGCTGCGGCAGTCCAAGGGCTGGTCGCTAGACGAAGTATCCAGCCGCATCAAGTTCTCTACCAAGCAGATCGAAGCCCTGGAAAACGAAGCGTGGGCAGACTTGCCCACCGGCGTTTCCCTTCGCGGCCTGGTGCGCAACTACGCGCGCCTGCTGGGCGCGGATTCGCAAGCCATCGTCGATTCGCTCGACCCGAAAGCACGCGTCACCGGTCCGGTGAAGCTGAGCCCGGGCGCGCTGCATTCGGCCAATTCCATTCCTCAGTCCAGCGCCGATGACGACCGTTCGTCCTCGACCTCCTGGGGGTGGCTGATCGCCATCGTGCTGGTGCTGGCCGCCGGCGTGGCGTATGCCTTCTGGCAAGGCTGGTTGCCGCAGCAATGGCTGCCGTTCGACTGGCTGCCGAAGCCGACCAAGTAAACCGATTCCACCGATGCAAGATTCCTCTCTGCCTTGCCAGGACGCGCCGCCTCCCGCCGTGGGGGCCGCTACGCGCCGCGCCACGCGCTCGGTGGCGGTCAAGTGGGGCGAACGTGTCGTGATGATCGGGGGCGATGCCCCCGTCGTCGTGCAGTCCATGACCAACACCGACACCGCGGACGCCATCGCTACCGCGATCCAGGTCAAAGAACTGGCGCTGGCCGGTTCCGAGCTGGTGCGGATCACGGTGAATACGCCCGAGGCGGCTCGTGAAGTGGTCGCCATCCGCGAACAGCTCGACCGCATGGGTGTGAACGTGCCGCTGGTGGGCGACTTCCACTACAACGGCCACAAGCTGCTGACGCAGTTTCCCGAATGCGCGCAGGCGCTGTCCAAGTACCGGATCAACCCCGGCAACATGGGCGGCGGCAAGCGTCGCGATGACAATTTCGCGCAGATGATCGAAGTGGCTTGCCGCTACGACAAGCCCGTGCGCATCGGCGTGAACTGGGGCAGCCTGGACCACGAGTTGATGGCGCGCAAGATGGACGAAAACAGCCGCCGCGCGCAGCCTTGGGAAGCCCAGGCCGTGATGCGCGATGCGCTGGTGGTATCGGCCATCACCAATGCGCAGCGGGCCGAAGAACTCGGCTTGCGGCGCGACGCCATCATCCTGTCGTGCAAAGTCAGCCACGTGCAGGACCTGATCGCCGTCTACCTCGACTTGTCCGCCCGTTGCGACTACCCGCTGCATCTGGGCCTGACCGAAGCCGGCATGGGCAGCAAAGGCATCGTGGCGTCCACCGCTGCGCTGGCCGTGTTGTTGCAGCAGGGCATCGGCGACACCATTCGTATTTCGTTGACGCCGGAACCCGGTGGCGACCGCAGCCGCGAAGCGGTCGTGGCGCAAGAAATCCTGCAGACCATGGGCCTGCGCGCATTCACCCCCATGGTGGTTGCGTGCCCCGGCTGTGGCCGCACCAGCAGCACGTTCTTCCAGGAACTGGCGGATAGCATCCAGTCCTTCCTGCGTCGTCAGATGCCGGTCTGGAAGTCGCAGTATCCGGGCGTCGAAAGCATGAACGTCGCGGTCATGGGCTGTGTGGTCAATGGGCCGGGCGAAAGCCGCCATGCCGATATCGGAATCAGTCTGCCGGGAACGGGCGAAGTGCCCGCGGCGCCGGTATTCGTGGATGGCGAACGCACGGTGACGCTCAAAGGCGACCATATCGCCGAAGAGTTCCAGGCCATCGTCGAAGACTACGTGGCGCGCCGTTACGGCGTGCTCGCCTCTCATTAAAAGAAAGGGTGTAGCCGTGAAGCGCGCCGGCAGGCGCGTGATGCGGCATGATCAAGATGACTCAAGCTTTCCAGAAAGTCGCCGCCATACGCGGCATGAATGACGTGTTGCCCGGGCCGAGCGCCCGCTGGGAACAATTCGAGGAAATCGTGCGCGGCTGGCTGCGCGGCTACGGCTATCGCAATGTGCGTACGCCTGTGCTTGAGCATACGCGCCTGTTCACGCGCGGCATCGGTGAAGTCACCGACATCGTCGAAAAAGAGATGTACACGTTCACCGATGCGCTGAATGGCGAGTCGCTGACGATGCGTCCTGAAATGACGGCCGGCATCGTGCGTGCGTCTATCGAGCACAACATGCTCTATGACCGCCCGCAGCGCGTGTATTCGATCGGCCCCGTGTTCCGCCACGAGCGCCCGCAGCGCGGCCGCTATCGCCAGTTCCATCAGATCGACGTGGAAGCCCTGGGCTTCACCGGCCCCGATGTCGACGCTGAGCTGATCGTCATGCTGGCCCGCCTGTGGAAGCTGCTGGGCCTGAAGGACGTGCGTCTGGAATTGAATTCGCTGGGTCAGCCCGCCGAACGCGCCGCGCACCGCGCCGCGTTGATCGAGCACCTGGAAAAGCATCGCGACATCCTCGACGAAGACGGCCAGCGCCGCCTGTACACCAACCCGCTGCGCGTGCTGGACACGAAGAATCCCGCCATGCAGGAAATGGCCAACAGCGCGCCGCGCCTGTTCGATTTCCTGGGCGAGGAATCTCGTGCTCACTTTGATGGCGTGTGCCAGCGCCTGACCGAAGCCGGCATCGAATACAGCTTGAACCCGCGCCTGGTGCGCGGTCTGGACTATTACAACCTGACCGTATTCGAGTGGGTGACCGATCGCCTCGGTTCCCAAGGCACCGTGTGCGGCGGCGGCCGCTATGACGGCCTGATCGAACTGCTGGGCGGCAAGCCCGCGCCGGCCGTCGGGTTCGCAATCGGCATGGAACGCCTGCTGGACCTTTGGGAACAAAGCGTTGAGCTTGCGGCGCCCGCCGAGTGCGACGTTTACGTCGTGCACCAGGGTGAAGACGCACAGCGCCTGGCCGCCCGCGTTGGCGAAGACCTGCGCGATGCCGGCTTGTCGGTCATCGTGCATGCCGGTTCGGCGGGCTTCAAGTCCCAATTCAAGCGTGCCGACGCCAGCGGCGCTCGGGTTGCGGTTATTCTTGGCGCCGATGAAGTCGCGTCACAAACCGCCAGCGTCAAATATTTGCGTGCGGACGCCCAGGGCGACGCCGCGCAGCAGCAGGTTCCGTTGTCGGGCCTGGCTGCGGTACTGAACAACAAGGGTTAAGGCATGGCATACGATCTCGAAGAACAGGAAAAACTCGACGCTATCAAGGCGTGGTGGGCCCGTTACGGCACGCTTGTTGTGACGCTGTTTGCCGTGGTGGCGCTGGCCTGGGGCGGCTGGTGGGGCTGGAAGGCCTACGAATCGCACCGTGCCAATCAGGCCATGGGCTATTTTGAAGCGCTGGAAGATGCGGCCCGTCTGGGCGGCGCCGATTCGTCGGTGCGCATCAAGACCGCCGCCGCCACGCTGCGTGATCAATATCCGGCAACCGGCTACGCCGCCCGTGGCGCGCTGGTGGCAGCGCAAGCTCTGGCTGCCCAGAAGGACGAAGCCGGCGCCCGCGAACAGCTGGAATGGCTGGCCGGCCAAGGCAAGAACCCCGCCATGCAAGCCGTGGCGCGCCTGCGTCTGGCCGGCATGCTGCTGGATCAGAAGCAATATGATCCGGCGCTTGCACAACTGAACAACCCGCCGGCCGCTTTCGCCGCCTTGTTCGCTGACCGCCGCGGCGATATTCTCGCTGCGCAAGGCAAGCGCGACGAAGCGCGTGCGGCATGGCAAAGCGCCATTGATGGCCTGGGTACGGCAAACCCGCTGACCCAGGTTGTGCAATTGAAATTGGATGCCCTGAGCGGAGCGTGACTGTAATGCGTAAATTTGCACCTGGTCGTACGTGGCGTGGCGCCGTTTGCCTGGCAAGCTTGCTTGCCTTGGGCGGATGCGGCCTGTTTTCCCATGATGACGGCCGTTACGATCCCGCTCCCCTGACCGAGTACAAGGCTGGCATGTCCGTGCGCCAGGTCTGGTCCGCATCGGTTGGCAGCGGTTCCGGCCTGGGTTTTGCACCCACCGTGCTGGGCAGTGCCGTCTATGCCGCGACGCCGGATGGCTCGGTCGGCAAGTTTGATCTGCAAAGCGGCCGTCCCCTGTGGAAGGCCAAGACCGACGGCAAGCTGTCCGCCGGCGCCGGCAGCGACGGCACCACGACCGCCGTCGCATCGCCCGACGGCGACGTGATCGCCTTTGACGACAACGGCAAGGTGAAGTGGAAGGTTCGCGCTACCAGCGACGTCACGATCCCGCCGGTGGTGGGCTACGGCATCGTCGTGGTCCGCAGCGGCGACTACCGCATCCAGGCGTTTGACGCCAACAGCGGCGAGCGTGTCTGGAACGTGCAGCGTCCCGGCCCCTCGCTCGCCCTGCGCAGCGTGTCGCAGATGGTGCTGGCCGAAGGGCTGGTCATCACCGGCCTGCCGGGCGGCAAGCTGATGGCGATTGCGTCCGACAGCGGCAACGTGCAATGGGAAGGCACCGTGGCGACCCCGCGCGGCGCCAGCGATCTTGAGCGTCTGACGGACGTTGTCGGCGTGCCGCGCATTGCGGGTAACCTCCTTTGCGGGGTGGCCTACCAAGGGCGTATCGTCTGCTTTGACGTCACCGCTGGCGGCCGTCCCCTGTGGGCGAAAGACTTCTCCAGCGTCAGCGGTTTGACGCTGGACGATCGTTTCGCCTACTCGGCCGACCAGAACAGCGTCGTCAACGCGTTTGCACTGGATAATGGCGGCAATGTCTGGAAGCAGGCGGCGCTGAAGAACCGCCAGGTCACCGCACCGGCTATGCTCGGTGGTGCGCTTGCAGTCGGCGACCTGGAAGGCTATTTGCACTTCCTGTCGCGTAGTGATGGCAGCCTGATGGCGCGGCTGTCCGTGGGTGGAGGCGCCGTCGTTTCGCCGCCGCAAACCACCCCCCAAGGTGTGCTGGTCCAGACGGGCAATGGCAATCTCGTCATGATCGGCGCCAACTAAAACCTATAGAACAAAGCCTTACACCGTGTCTTTCAAGCCTGTCGTTGCCCTGGTCGGTCGCCCCAATGTGGGGAAGTCGACCCTTTTCAACCGCCTGACGCGATCGCGCGCCGCGTTGGTGGCCGATTTTTCCGGCCTGACCCGCGATCGCCATTACGGTGAGGGCAGGGTAGGCGATATCCCGTTCATCGCAATCGATACCGGCGGTTTCGAGCCGGTCGCGAAAGACGGCATCCTGCTCGAAATGGCCCGCCAAACGCGGCAGGCCATTGCCGAAGCCGATGTCGTGGTGTTCCTGGTGGACGCCCGCGCCGGCCTGAACGCGCATGACCACGAGATCGCCCAGTTGCTGCGCAAGTCTGGCCAGCAACGCGTGCTGCTGGCGGTGAACAAGGCGGAAGGCATGGGTCTTGGCCCCGCCATCTCCGAGTTCCACGAACTTGGTTTGGGTCAGCCCTATCCGATTTCGGCCGCGCACGGCGACGGTATTGTCGACCTGATCGAACTGGCCCTGAAAGATCTGGCCGAGCCGCCCGCCGAAGAAGAGCCGTTTGACGAAGATCACGCTGAAGGCGAACACGATCACCGCATCAAGCTGGCGATTGTGGGCCGCCCGAACGTCGGCAAGTCGACGCTCATCAACACGTTGATGGGCGAAGAGCGCGTGATTGCGTTCGACTTGCCCGGCACGACGCGCGACGCCATCGAAATCGATTTCGACCGCGATGGCCGCCGCTACACGCTGATCGACACCGCCGGCCTGCGCAAGCGCGGCAAGGTGTTTGAAGCCGTCGAGAAATTCTCCGTCATCAAGACCTTGCAGGCCATCGAGGCCAGTAACGTTGTGCTGCTGATGCTGGACGCGCACACCGAAATTTCCGAACAAGACGCCCACATCGCGGGCTTCGTGCTGGAAACGGGCCGTGCCGTGGTGGTCGCCATCAACAAATGGGACGGCCTGGACGGCGAAGCAAAGGAACGCATCGAACGCGAATTCCAGCGCAAGCTGCGCTTCCTGTCGTTCGCACGCATGCACACCATTTCGGCGCTGCGCGGGCAGGGCATCAAGCCGCTGTTGAAGTCGATCAATTCGGCGCACGCCGCGGCATTCGCCAAGCTGTCCACGCCGAAGCTGACGCGCGAACTGCAAGCCGCCATCGAGCAGCAGCAGCCGCCGCGCAAGGGCATTTTCCGTCCGAAGATGCGCTATGCGCACCAAGGCGGGCAAAATCCGCCGCTGGTCGTCATTCACGGCAACGCGCTGGACGCCATCCCCGATTCGTATCGCCGTTATCTGGAAACGCGTTTCCGCAATGCGTTCGATCTGGCCGGCACGCCGTTGCGCATCGAATTCAAGTCTTCGCACAACCCCTACGCGCAGGAAAGCTGATCCATGAGCCGTTTCTGGAGTCCCGTGGTCGGGACGCTCAGTCCGTATGTGCCGGGCGAGCAGCCCAAGCTTCAGAACCTGGTCAAGCTGAACACCAACGAGCATCCTTACGGGCCGTCGCCCAAGGTGCTCGATGCGATCCGTGCAGCTTGCGACGATACGCTCAAGCTGTATCCCGATCCGTCGTCAGACCGTCTGCGCCAAGCGATTGCGTCGACGGTTGGCGTTGAGCCGGGCCAGGTGTTTGTGGGCAACGGTTCGGACGAGGTGCTGGCGCACGTCTTCCTGGCGTTGTTGAAGCACGATCGTCCGCTGCGATTCCCGGACATCACATACAGCTTCTATCCGGTCTACTGCGGCCTGTACGGCGTGCAGTACGAAACGCTGCCGCTGGCCGCAGATTTCCGCATCAACGTTGATGACTACCTGCCGGGCGCAAACGGCGCGGCGGGCGCCATCATCTTCCCGAATCCCAATGCGCCCACCGGCCGCGCGCTGAGCTTGGCGGAAGTCGAGCGCATCGTCGCCGGCAACCCCGACGCCGTTGTCGTCGTGGACGAGGCCTATGTGGACTTCGGCGGCGAATCGGCGGTGGGCCTGGTCGCCCGTTACGACAATCTGCTGGTTGTGCAGACCTTGTCGAAGTCGCGCTCGCTGGCCGGGCTGCGCGTGGGTTTCGCGGTAGGCAGCGCTGAGCTCATTGATGGGCTCGAGCGGGTAAAGAACAGTTTCAACTCCTACCCCATTGATCGCCTGGCATCGGCCGGCGCAGTGGCGGCGCTGGAAGATACAGAGTACTTTGAGAAGACTCGCCAAGCCGTGATCGAAACCCGATCGCGGATGACGGCAGGCTTGGAGTCGTTGGGGTTTGAGGTGTTGCCGTCGGCTGCGAATTTCGTGTTCGCGCGGCACCCCTCCGAAGACGCTGCAGGTTTGGCCGCCGCCTTGCGCGAGCGCAGCATCATCGTGCGCCATTTCCGTCATGCGCGCATCGATCAGTTTCTCCGCATTACCGTGGGCACGGATGAGCAGGTTGACCTGCTGTTGAAGGGGCTCGCGGAGGTCCTGCAAGGGTAAGCTTCAGGGGCTTTTCAGCTTGAAATCTCTGGTGTCACTTTTGCTTCCGGGTCAAGTAGCACGGCCCGGGAAAACCCTGTAGAGTACGTGTTTCGGTGTGCTCCACCAGTACAAAAAAGCACACCACCACTCAATAACAAACAAATGGAGCCTGGCCAATGAGCAATAAAGGGCAAACTCTGCAAGATCCGTTCCTGAACACGCTGCGCAAGGATCATGTGCCCGTGTCGATTTACTTGGTGAACGGTATCAAGCTTCAAGGGCAAATCGAATCTTTTGATCAGTACGTCGTGCTGTTGCGCAACACGGTCACGCAAATGGTTTACAAGCACGCCATTTCCACCGTCGTTCCCGCCCGCGCCGTTAACTTTCAGGTGGAAGTCCCTGCTGAGTAATCTCGCTCCAGATGTACCTTTTATTGCCCGCCAGACGGTAAACGTCGGCGGGCATTTTCGCTTTGGCTCCAATATGGTGCATGTATGCGCGCTCTGATTATCAGCGTTGATCTGGGTGATCCAGACTTCGCGGCCCATGCCGAAGAATTCGCCATGCTGGCCAAGGGCGCTGGCGCGGAAGTCGTCGGCACCCTGACTGCCCGTCGAGACCGTCCCGACGCCAAGTTCTTCATCGGCTCCGGCAAGGCAGACGAGGGCGTGGCAATGGCGCAAGCCTTGCTGGCCGACATCGTTCTGTTCGATCAACCCTTGTCGCCGGCCCAGCAACGCAACCTTGAACGCGTCTTCAATCTGCGTGTGGTGGATCGTGTCGCGCTCATTCTGGATATCTTCGCGCTGCGTGCAAAAAGCCATGAAGGCAAGTTGCAGGTCGAGCTGGCGCAATTGCAGCATCTGGCCACGCGTCTGACGCGCATGTGGAGTCACTTGGAGCGTCAGCGCGGCGGTATCGGCATGCGCGGCCCGGGTGAATCTCAGCTTGAAATGGACCGCCGCATGATCGGCGCCAAGGTCAAGACGCTGCGCGAGCGGCTGGATCGCGTCGAGCGCCAGCGCACGACCCAGCGCCGCGCGCGAGCGCGTGGTGGTGCGCTGTCGGTATCGCTGGTGGGTTACACCAACGCCGGCAAGTCAACGCTGTTCAATGCGCTGACCCGCGCGGACAGCTACGCCGCCGACCAGCTTTTCGCGACGCTGGACACGACCACTCGCCGCATCTGGATCGAAGGAGCCGGGTCCGTCGTGGTGTCGGATACGGTAGGATTCATCCGCGATCTGCCTCACGGCCTGATCGCCGCATTCCGGGCGACGCTGGAAGAAACCGTGCATGCGGATTTGCTGCTGCATGTGGTCGACGCGGCCAGCCCCCAACGCGACGAGCAGATTTTCGAAGTCAACAAGGTCCTCGCTGAAATCGGCGCCTCCGCGATTCCAACCATCCTGGTCTACAACAAGATTGACCGGGCTGGATTGGAACCCCGAGTGGAGCGCGATGCACATGGTACGATTGCGCGAGTATTTGTAAGCGCCACCGAGCGCGCCGGTTTGGACGCGTTGCGCGGGGCAATTGCGGAGACCGGACAGATTGTGGGAAACAATGCCGCGAATTATCAAACTCTTCAATCTGAATGACCCCGGCTGGGGTCGTGGGAATAACAATGGCTCCGAGCCGCCGCCGAAGCGGCCTCAAGGCAATGGAGACGGCCCACCTGACCTGGACGAAGTCTGGCGCGATTTCAATAATCGCATCGGATCGCTGTTCGGTCGCAAGGGCGGTGGCGGTGGCAATAACCGCCCCAACAACCGTGGCGGCATGACGCCGCCTTCGCCGCGTGGCGCGCGCATCGGTCTGGGCGTCATCGCTCTGGTCGCGGCGGGTGTCTGGCTGGCAAGCGGCTTCTATATCGTGCAAGAAGGCCAGGTCGCGGTTGTGACCCAATTCGGCAAATACAAGAGCACGTCGCAAGCCGGTTTCCAGTGGCGCTTGCCGTACCCCATTCAAAGCCAGGAAATCGTCAACGTGTCGCAACTGCGCACGTTTGAAGTCGGTTTCCGTGGCGGTTCGCGCAACAAGGTGCTGCCCGAGTCGCTGATGCTCACGACGGACGAGAACATCGTCGATATGCAGTTCGTCGTTCAGTATCGTCTGCGTGCCGATGGCGCGCCGGACTACCTGTTCATGACGCGCGACCCGGACGAATCCGTCCGCCAGGCCTCTGAAACGGCAATGCGCGAAGTCGTGGGCAAGCAGTCGATGGACTTCGTGCTGTACGAAGGCCGTACGACGGTGGCCACCCAAGTGCAGGCGCTGATGCAGCAGATTCTGGACCGCTACCAAAGTGGCGTGCAGGTCAGCACCGTCGCCATCCAGAACGTGCAGCCGCCCGAACAGGTGCAAGCCGCGTTCGATGACGCCGTCAAGGCCGGTCAAGACCGCGAGCGCCAGATCAACGAAGGCCAGGCTTACGCCAACCAGGTTGTGCCGCTGGCCAGTGGTCAGGCTTCCCGCATGACCGAACAAGCTGAAGGTTACAAGGCCAAGGTCGTGGGTGACGCGCAAGGTAATACGTCGCGCTTCACCAGCATCCTGGGCGAATACGAAAAGGCGCCGCAAGTCATGCGCCAGCGTATGTACCTGGAAAGCATGCAGGACATCTTCACGCGCGCCAGCAAGGTCATGGTTGACACCAAGAGCAACAACAACATGTTGTACCTGCCCTTGGACAAGATCATGCATCTGGCCGCTCAAGACGCCAGCAAGTCCAATGTCGGCAACCCGGGTTCGCCTGCGTTGATCAGTCCGCCGGTTCAGCCGCCGTTGCGTGGCAATGCCGTTCCGGCGCCTCAGTCTTCCGGCAGCAGCAATAGCAACACGCTGCCTCGCGACCGTACGTCGCGCTAACCCGGAGGAGTCCTGATCATGCAACGTTTTATGCCCATCCTGGTCGGCCTGCTCATTGTGCTGGCTGCCCTGTCTTCCTGCGTCTTCGTCGTGCGCGAGCGCGACTACGCCCTGGTGTTCTCGCTGGGTGAAGTGCGCAAGACCATTAGTGAACCCGGCCTGTATTTCAAGGCCCCGCCGCCGTTCCAGAATGTCGTGACGCTCGACAAGCGCATTCTGACCATCGAAACCAACGAAGCCGAACGCATCCAGACTTCTGAAAAGAAGAACCTGCTGATCGATTCCTACGTGAAATGGCGTATTGCGGACCCCCGCCAATACTACGTTTCGACGGGCGGCAACGAGCGCGTGGCGCAAGAGCGCCTGCAAGCGCTGATCCGCGACGCGCTGAACGCCTCGGTCAACGTGCGTACCGTGCGTGACGTGGTCTCGACCGAACGCGACAAGATCATGGCCGAGATTCTCACCAACGTAGCCAAGCGCGCCGAGCCTCTGGGCGTGCAGATCGTTGATGTGCGTCTGCGCCGTATCGAGTTCGCGCCCGAGATTTCGGAGTCGGTGTATCGCCGTATGGAAGCGGAGCGTACGCGCGTCGCTAACGAACTGCGTTCCATCGGTGCCGCCGAAGGCGAAAAGATCCGCGCTGAAGCCGACCGCCAACGCGAAGTGATCGTGGCCCAGGCCTATGCCAAGGCCCAGGGCATCATGGGTGAGGGCGATGCCGCTGCGGCAGCAATCTACGCTCAGGCCTACGGCAAGAACCCGCAGTTCTACACGTACTACAAGAGCCTGGAAGCCTACCGTGCTTCGTTCTCGAAGCCGGGCGACGTGCTGGTGGTCGACCCCAGCTCCAGCTTCTTCCAGTTCATGAAGGACCCGGCTGGCGATGCGCTGGCACCCGTTACCGTGCCGGCCAAGTAATTGCCGCGCGTGTAGCAGGACAAAAAGCCCCTTGGATATCCAAGGGGCTTTTTACTGGTGCGGCGACGGATGCGGTGCCCCTGTCAGGGCAACCAGGGACAGTTCTCCGCCACCATAATCCCGGCTGGCGCTGGCCGCTGACTCATGTACAATACCGCGTAAGCTAGAAAACATTCCGCAGCGGCTGAGCGGGCTTACGCCCCCTCAGCCGCTTTTTCGTTTGGGCGACGCCCACGCATCACTTGGCGTTATTCAGGTAAACATTCATGGGTAACTGGTTGCTGCCCGAGAGCCTTGCCGACGTACTTCCGGCAGAGGCCCGGCGCATCGAGGAATTGCGCCGCGAACTTCTCGATTTGTACCGTACTTACGGCTTCGAGCTGGTCGCGCCGCCCCTGGTCGAATACATCGATTCATTGCTGTCCGGCACCGGTAGCGATCTGGATCTGCGCACGTGCAAGCTGGTCGACCAGCTGACCGGCCGCACGCTTGGCGTGCGGGCGGACATGACTCCTCAGGTCACGCGCATTGATGCGCACTTGTTGAACCGCGCTGGCGTGACCCGCCTGTGCTATTGCGGCAACGTGCTGCACGCCCGCCCGGCGGACTTGCTGTCCAGCCGTGAGCTGTTGCAGATCGGTGCCGAGATTTACGGTCATGCCGGTTTTGAAGCCGATCTGGAAATCATCCAGCTCGTGCTGGAAACGGTGGCGATTGCTGGTGTTCGTAACCCCCGTCTGGACTTGTGCCATCCGGGTGTGGTTCGCGCCATCGTCGAATCCGACCCGGCGGCTGTGGCCCTGGCTGAAGACGTCATCCGCCTGTTGCGCGAGAAAGACGTGCCGGGGCTGGGTGAATTGGCCGCGCGTGCACCTGGCATGCGCGCAGAAACGCTGAAGGCGCTGCAGTTGCTGCCGAATTTGTATGGCGGCCCTGAAGTGCTGAAGAATGCTCGGCGCGACCTGCCGTTGCTGCCGGGTGTGGCGGCGGCGCTGGACGCCTTGCAGGTGGTGGTGGATGCGATGCCGAATGTCGCGTTCGGTGTCGATCTGGCCGACGTGGGTGGCTATGGCTACCATTCTGGCGTGAAGTTCGCGCTGTACGCGGAAGGCTGGCACGACGCCCTGGTCAGTGGTGGCCGCTATGACGACGTCAGCCGTGCATTCGGCCGGGCGCGTCCCGCCACCGGCTTCAGTCTGGATTTACGCAAACTGGCGGCAGGTTTGCCGCCAGCGGAACGGGCGCGTGCAGTTCGTGCGCCCTGGGGGCAGGCCCCCGCCTTGACCGAGGCGGTTCGCCGTCTGCGCCGGTCAGGGGAAATTGTCGTTCAGGTATTGCCCGGTCACGAGCAGGATCAGGACGAATTCGTTTGCGATCGCGAGCTGGCGCTGCAAGATGGCGCCTGGACGGTCAGAACGCTGTGACTAACTCCCTCTTGGAAACGAGAGGGCCGCGGGGAGATTTCCGGATTTCCCGAGAAACTCGATATTGATTCGTAACATGAGCAAGAACGTAGTCGTAATCGGCACCCAATGGGGTGACGAGGGCAAAGGCAAGATCGTCGACTGGCTGGCGGAATCCGTCCAGGGCGTGGTGCGCTTCCAAGGCGGTCACAATGCCGGCCATACGCTGTGGATCAATGGCAAGAAGACGATTCTTCGCCTGATCCCGTCGGGCATCATGCATCCCGGTGTCACCTGCTTTATCGGCAACGGCGTTGTGCTGTCCCCGGAAGCCCTGCTCAAGGAAATCGAAGAGCTGGAAGCTGCCGGTCTGGACGTGCGCTCGCGCCTGCAGATTTCTGAAATCTGCCCGCTGATCCTGCCTTACCACGTCGCCATCGACAAGGCGCGCGAAGCTCGCAAGGGCGACGGCAAGATCGGCACGACCGGTCGTGGCATCGGCCCGGCATACGAGGACAAGGTCGCCCGCCGCGCGCTGCGCGTGCAAGATCTGTTCAATCCCGAGCTGTTCGACGAGAAGCTCGCCGAAGTGCTGGATTACCACAACTTCGTGCTGACCCAGTATCTGGGCGCCGAAGCGGTTTCGGCCAACGAAGTGCGCGACCAGGCCATGGCCTTGGCTCCGGCCATTGCGCCGATGGTCAAGGACGTGTCGAGCAATCTGTACGCCATGCAGCAGGAAGGCAAACGCATCCTGTTCGAAGGTGCGCAGGGCGCTTTGCTGGATGTCGATCACGGCACGTACCCCTTCGTCACCAGCAGCAATTGCGTGGCTGGCGCGGCGTCGGCCGGTGCTGGCGTGGGTCCGCAGCAACTGGACTACGTCCTGGGTATCACCAAGGCCTACACGACTCGCGTCGGTTCGGGCCCGTTCCCGACGGAACTGGTCGACGAAATCGGCACCCGTCTGGCCACCATCGGCAAGGAATTCGGTTCGGTCACGGGCCGTCCGCGTCGTTGCGGCTGGTTTGATGGCGCTGCCCTGAAGCGTTCGGTTCGCCTGAACGGCATTTCCGGTCTGTGCATCACCAAGCTGGACGTGCTGGACGGTCTGGAAACCATCCAGTTGGGCGTTGGCTACCGTGTGAACGGTGAGTTCCGCGACGTGCTGCCTTACGGCGCCCACGCTGTGGCTCAGGCTCAGCCGGTGCTGGAAGAGCTGCCGGGCTGGTCGGAATCGACCGTTGGCATCACCGAGTACGACAAGCTGCCCGAAGCGGCTCGCCGTTACCTGGAGCGCGTGGCCGAAGTTTGCGGCGTGCCGATCGACCTGGTGTCGACTGGCCCTGACCGTAACGAAACCATTGTCCTGCGTCATCCCCTGAAGGGCTGATCGGGTTATTATTCCAAAGGCCGCCGCCGGTCTCATACCGGCGGCGGCCTTTTCGTATCTTTAAGCAGGAGATGCTTGCGTATGAGCACGCCGACCAATGATGACAGCCATCTGTGGGTGACGTGGGACGATTACAACCGCTTGATCGAACGCCTGACGTTGCAGGTGCATCAGTCGGGATGGAAGTTCGACAAGATTCTGTGTCTGGCGCGCGGCGGTATGCGCGTCGGCGATGTGATGTCCCGTATTTTTGATGTGCCGCTGGGTATCTTGGCCACGAGCAGCTATCGCGAAGCAGCCGGCACCAAGCAGGGCGACATGGATATCGCCCAGTTCATCACTATCACGCGCGGCACGTTGTCCGGGCGGGTGTTGCTGGTGGACGACATGGTCGATACCGGTAAAACCTTCAGCAAGGTCTATGACCACCTGAAGCGCCAGTTTGCCGACATCACGGAGCTGCGCAGCGCCGTGTTGTGGTGGAAGGGGCATTCCCAGGCAACGCCCGACTACTACGTCGAGAAGCTGCCCACGAATCCTTGGATTCACCAGCCGTTTGAAGACTACGACAGCCTGCGTCCGCATCAGCTGGAAGCCTGGATTCGCAAGGGCTCGCAGAGCTGAGTCCGGCGGGTTAAGGGAGGGGAGTTTGGCCGCCTAGGCGCCAAGTGTCCCTCCCAGTAGTCAAACTATGCATGACCATGCTAGAATCGCTGGTTATCGCTAAACCGAACTTGGCTTGTTACTCTTTGGGTAGTCTTTGGGTAACGGAAACAGCCAGCGCAATTCGTTGCGCCGCCCAAGGTCCCCGTTCCGCGATCATCGCGGACCTGGGTCTAACCTAGCGCGGCGTTGCTGGTAAGCAAGCCAGGTTTGTCATCAACTTTTGTTACCCTACAAGCAGGCCAATCACTTTATGCCTATCGTTCGACTGAAGGAAAACGAACCGTTTGAAGCCGCTCTGCGTCGCTTCAAGCGCACCATCGAAAAGACCGGTTTGCTCACCGAGCTGCGTTCGCGCGAGTTCTATGAGAAGCCCACGGCTGAGCGCAAGCGCAAGCATGCTGCCGCTGTGAAGCGCCACTACAAGCGCATCCGTAGCCAACAACTGCCCCCGCGCCTGTATTGATTTTTGATTCCCGAATCTATTGATTCCAGAATCATTCATCCAGGATCTACTCGCCCGAGTCGACGTCGTCGACGTAGTCGGGCGATATGTGCAGTTGCGAAAGGGTGGGGCCAACTTGCTTGGCCTATGCCCCTTTCATAACGAAAAAAGTCCGTCATTTACTGTCAGCCCCACCAAGCAGTTCTATCACTGCTTCGGCTGTGGAGCACACGGCAGTGCCATCACTTTTCTGATGGAACATACGGGTACCAGTTTCCCCGAAGCCGTGCGTACGCTCGCGGCTTCGGCGGGAATGACGGTTCCCGAAGAAAATCGTAGTCCACGCCAGCAACAGGAATCCGCGCGCCGCAAGGCCGAGGAGTCTCGTCATACGCAGGTATTGGATGCCGCTCAGGCGCATTACCTGAAGCAGTTGCGTGCGTCGCCCGCGGCGATCCGCTATCTGAAACAGCGTGGCCTGACTGGCGAAATTGCGGCGCATTTCGGCCTGGGTTGGTCGGGCACCGACCGCCACGGCTTATCGCAAGTTTTCCCAAATTACGAAGACCCCACTTTGGTGGAGTCCGGCCTTGTCATTGAGTCCGAAGACGGGCGTCGTTACGACCGTTTCCGTGAACGTGTCATGTTTCCGATCCGCAATGCGCGAGGAAGCCTGATCGGGTTCGGCGGACGTATCATCGGCAAGGGCGAGCCCAAGTACCTGAATTCCCCCGAAACGCCTCTGTTCTCCAAGGGCCACGAACTCTATGGTTTGTGGGAGGCCCGCCAGTCCATCCGGCAGGAAGGGCAGGTGATCGTGGTCGAAGGCTATATGGACGTCGTTGGGCTGGCGCAGCAAGGCATTGCCAATGCTGTCGCCACGCTGGGCACCGCCACCACCCCTGACCACGTGAAGAAGCTGCTTCGCACAAGCGACAAGGTGATCTTCAGTTTCGATGGGGACGGAGCCGGGCGGCGAGCGGCCTGGCGTGCCTTGCAGGCTTGCCTTCCCGTGTTGCGCGATGACATCGCGATCCGCTTCCTGTTTTTGCCCTCGGAACATGACCCGGATTCTTATGTGCGCGAGTTGGGCGCCGAAGCGTTCCGGGCCTGTCTGGGCGATGCGGTCGCGCTGTCGCGCTTCTTGCTGGATGAATTGGCGTCGCGGCACAACATGAACGAGGCCGAAGGGCGGGCAAGCTGTCTGCACGAAGCCAAACCCCTGTTGGCTGCCATTCCCGAGTGCGCGTTGCGCGTGCAGATCGAGCGGGAGATGGCTAAGCTGGTCCAACTGACGCCCGAAGAAATGTCGCAGATTTTGGCCCAACAACCGGCCAAGCCCTTTGCGCCGGCGCCTGCGGCCAAGCCTGCGCAGGGTGATGCGGCGCCCGCCACGGGTTCGACAGGGTCGGATCATGACGGCGGTTACGCAGACATGGGCTACGACTTTGCCGGGCATGACTTCAGCGACATCCCTGCCGACGAGCCAGATTACGCCGACTATGGCCACTTCCCGTCTCAAGGCGGGCCATCTGCAGGCGCAGGCGGCGGTCAGCGCGCGGGTGGCAAGCCGGAATGGAAAGGCAAGAGCGATTGGAAGGGCAAAAGCGACTGGAAGGGCAGCAAGGGCAACTGGAAAGGACGCCGCGATAACGACGTTGGCGGTTTCGAAGGGCGCCGTACGATGCCGTCGTTGGCAAAACGCTTGCTGGGATTGTTGCTGGCGCACCCGGAATTAGTGGATTCCATGGGGGATCAACAGCTTGAAGTTATCGACCATGGCCCTCATCTAGGATTAGTAAGAGACTTGATCATGCTGGCGCAGTCCAGCGGTGCGCGCCATGTGGGCGCGTTGCTCGAGGCCGCGGAACCTGATTCGGACTTGGCCACGGTGCTGAAGGGCTTGCGGGCCGATATCCTGTCGCAGGAAGACTTGCCCGATCCCCAGACCGAGTGGGATGACGCCTTGCGGCGGATTGAGTTCGACTCAGCCAAGCTCGAAGTGGCGAAGCTGGCGGCAGAGGGATTGGCGACTGACGAGGCCCGCAAGCGCTACCTGGAACTTTCCAGCCGATTGGCCGTGCTGAAGGGTGCCGGGATACGTTAAATGCGCTAAAATCAAAGGTTGTCCGCTTGCCGGAAGCTTTAGGTTCTTGGCCTCCATTTGATTTTTTGACCGCCATTCGATTCATTTGCAGTTGAATTTAGCTTAATTTTTCCTGAATTTGCTGGTGATCCTGAATGATGGCAGCCCTGATCTGGATGGACGGGGCCGGAACTTGCGGCTGTTTCAGTAAAAGTGTGCGGAAAGCTGGAATCAATTCTGGCTGTTGGAATCTAAGAAAGACGGATTGAAGAAAGCGGATTGAAGAACGCGGATTGAAGAACGCCATTCGAAGGGCGGCGGGGGAAACCTATAGAAGGGAACCCCATAGGAACCCGTCGAAGTCGGCCTTTTGAAGTAAGACTTTTGAAGTAAGACTTTTGAAGCAAGCCTTTCGAACGATCAGTGAAGACAAAATTTTAGGTTTAAGCGTTGGGATTTAAGTTGATGTTTAAGTTAAACACCAACGCTTAAACGTTACTTCGTTAATTATTATGCTGACAGCGTATGGCTGAAGGCTGAGCGGTGAATCAGGCAGTTCAGCGGCGAGCATTTTTGCGTAGCGTTAGTGGTCTGGGTGCTGTGTCTACATAAGCTGCTAGGGGCAACGACCCCATAAGCAAGCAAAGCCTATTTATAGGCAGACAGCCCCCCCGACGCCCGGAATCCGCCGCGGAATGAGGTCATGCACGTCAAGCGCCCAACAGGTACTGCACCTGAATGGCGCCAAGCGAGCTCGAAAGAGTTGGCGCTGCGAACAACGCAGCCGCGTGGCCTTGGCCGATTCACCAGTTTTACCCGTATTTGCGCCGCGCTGGGCCACCGTCCAGGGCGGCTTTATGCGGTGCAACATGCCCAAACGGGTTGCGACGACCACGGAAGCGACTATGACCAAATCCACCGGCAAATCCTCCTCTGCAATTGATGCGGCTGAACTCAAGGCCCCTGCGGCCAAGCGCGCCGTAAGCATGGCGGCGGAAAAAGCGCCCGCCAAGACGGCGGTGAAGGTCGCCAAGCCCGCTGCCAAGACGGCTGCCAAGAAGGCAACCAAGACGGCTGCGGCTGACAAGCCCGAAAAAGTGACGAAGGCACGCGCCAAGAAGGCTGAGGACAAGCTCGCCGACTTGGTGGGTGGCAGCGCACCGCGTTCGGGCCCGGTTCCGAGCGGCCGCCGCCCGGGCCGACCCGCCAAGAACGCCAATAACGATTCCGACGGTTTCGACGACACGATGGACGGCGAAGGCGAAGTCCTGCCCGATCTGAAGCCGCCCAAGCGCGGCGGCAAGCGTGGCAAGGCTGATCCCAAGGATCTGATCGCCCGCGGCCCCGTGACGCCGGAAGAATACGAAGCTCGCCGCAACCGCCTGAAGCAGCTGATCAAGCTGGGCAAGGACCGCGGCTACCTGACCTACGGCGAAATCAACGACCATCTGCCTGACGATCTGGTCGACGCCGAAGCCATCGACGGCATCATCAGCACGTTTAGCGACATGGGGATCGCGGTCTACGACCAAGCCCCCGACGCTGAAACGCTGCTGATGAGCGAAAACGCCCCGGTTGCGTCCAACGACGACGACGTTGAAGACGAAGCCGAAGCTGCATTGACCACGGTGGATTCCGACTTCGGCCGCACCACCGACCCCGTGCGTATGTACATGCGCGAAATGGGCTCGGTTGAGCTGCTGACGCGCGAAGGCGAAATCGAAATCGCCAAGCGCATCGAAGACGGCTTGAAGCACATGGTCATGGCCATCTCGGCCTGCCCGACCACGATCAACGAAATCCTGGCCCACATCCTGCGCGTGCGGGAAGGCCAGGCGCAGATCGACGAAGTGGTCGACGGCCTGGTTGATCCGGAAGACGGCGAAGAATACGCCGGCGCCGGTGTCACTGCCGACGAAGACGAAAGCGATGACGGCCCCGCGGGCGGCATGTCCAGCAAGCAGCTGGAAGACCTGCGCGTGAAGGCGCTGGCCAAGTTCGACGAAGTCAACAAGCAGTTCGACAAGATGCGCCTGTCGTACGAGAAGGACGGCTACAAGTCGGACATCTACGTGCGCGCCCAGGAATCCATCCAGAACGAGCTGATGGGCATCCGCTTCACCGCCAAGATGGTCGAGAAGCTGGCTGACACGTTGCGCAACCAGGTTGAAGAAGTGCGCCAGCTCGAGCGCGCCGTTCTGCACACGTGTGTGGACCGTGCCGGCATGTCGCGCACGCACTTCATCAAGGTCTTCCCGGGCAACGAAACCAACCTGCAGTGGGTGGTGGACGAAGTCGCGGCTGGTCATCCGTACGCCGAGACGCTTGAGCGCCAGATTCCCGCCGTGCAAGAACTCCAGCAAAAGCTGATCGACCTGCAAACGCGCGTCGTGCTGCCGCTGAAAGACTTGAAGGACGTCAACAAGCGCATGGCCACCGGCGAAGCCAAGGCTCGCAAGGCCAAGCGCGAAATGACCGAGGCCAACCTGCGTCTGGTGATCTCGATCGCCAAGAAGTACACGAACCGTGGCCTGCAATTCCTGGATCTGATTCAGGAAGGCAACATCGGCTTGATGAAGGCCGTGGACAAGTTCGAATACCGTCGCGGCTACAAGTTCTCGACGTACGCCACGTGGTGGATTCGTCAGGCCATCACGCGTTCGATCGCCGACCAGGCACGCACCATCCGTATCCCCGTTCACATGATCGAAACGATCAACAAGATGAACCGGATCAGCCGTCAGATTCTGCAGGAAACCGGCGCTGAGCCCGATCCCGCGACCCTGGCGCAGAAGATGGACATGCCCGAGGACAAGATCCGCAAGATCCTGAAGATCGCGAAAGAGCCGATCTCCATGGAAACGCCGATCGGTGACGACGATGATTCGCACTTGGGCGATTTCATCGAAGACACGTCGACCCTGGCGCCTTCGGATGCGGCTTTGCACGGTTCCATGCGTGATGTGGTCAAGGAAGTGCTAGACTCTCTCACCCCGCGTGAAGCCAAGGTTCTGCGTATGCGTTTCGGTATCGAAATGAGCACCGACCAGACCCTGGAAGAAGTGGGCAAGCAATTCGACGTGACTCGCGAGCGCATCCGCCAAATAGAGGCTAAAGCGCTGCGCAAGCTGCGTCACCCCAGCCGGGCCGATAAGCTGAAGAGCTTCCTGGAAGGGCAGTAATTTTTTCCTGGGCCTCTAGCTCATGCCTGGTTAGAGCAGCGGACTCATAATCCGTTGGTGCCGAGTTCGACTCTCGGGGGGCCTACCAAAGAAAGACGCGGGTCTCGGAGCAATCCGAGGCCCGTTTTCTTTTGCGTGGGGGATTTTTTGCCAATCTCTCACAATGCCAATTTGATCGACTCGGTTGCCAAGTGCGCATAGCGTCGGGTACTGGCGGCCGACTTGTGGCCAAGCACGGTGCCGACCGTCTAGAGGTTGTCCGATCCGATGCGTCAGTCGAACACATTCAAAAGCACGTCTGCCACCACTGCGGTCGCTACGGCGACAAGAATAAGGTCGGTGCCTGCCACTTGCCACTCGTAGCCGGGGTAGACAGGCAGCCTCGCCAGCATGGGGGCGGGGACCATCTTCTTGGCTATCCCAGGGGGTAGTGGCTTTCCTCGGGCGAGGTTTTTCCGGATGCCGGGCGGAAGCGAGCTATAGCCAGATAACCCGTACTCGCGAGCGTAGCCTTGGGCGATTGAGATGGTTATGCCGGCGTGCCGTAGCGTGACGCTCCCGCTGTCGCCATGGTTATCTCCGCCTTTACTCTTGGACGATTGGCCCTTGTCGCTCTTGCCCTTATTGTTGCCATTGCCATTGCCATTGCCATTGCCATTGCCGTTGTTGCCTTGGCCTTGTCCCGCGTTGTCGGGCTTTCCTTTGCCTTCAGGCGGGGCTGCGGAAGTCGCGCTGGCCCAAGCCATACAGCATGTGGCGGCGATCACAAGGAGCTTGCGAGTTGGGCGATACATGAGAAGACCTCCAGAAGTGGCGCGAATGCGTTGTCGTGATTCTAAAACTGCCGATTCGGCGTATCGGGACTTCGTCTGAAAAAGATGTAAAGGTTGGGTACGCCTGGCACGTGAATTACCCGTCTTCGCTAGTCAAAGCTCGAATTGTTCAGACTCGGAAAACATACTTCGTCACGACGACATTCACGATGCTAATTGGTTGAGGCTCAAAGTTTCAGAATGACACCTTGGGTCCCGTCCGCGACCTCGCCACCACGCGTAACATCGTCCATGTTCACTAGTCTGAAAGGGTCTAGGGCTTGGAAGCAGCCCGTGCGACGATGGCCCATCACCGCGCTAAGTTCGTGCGGCCGAATGCGAGGTTTTCAATGAACGATACGCAGCAGGAAAATCCCAGCAAGAAGCCTGATCCCTCACAGAAAACGGACCCGCCTACCGATCCTGTCGACACGCCGAAAGAGAAGAGCGATGCGCCACGACGCATGCGCTGGCCCGCCGATTTTCCGGCCAAGCACTGATCGGTTTAGCGCGGTGGCGTCTCCTTGCTTCGCCACTTTCGGCGTATCCGTGATGCCAGGTTAATAGAACGCCAAGCGCAAAAGAGGGCGCAACCCGGCGCAACCCGGCGCAATTGACGCATATTGATCGACTCAATTCGTACGCCCACGTTGACTCCTACTATTGCTGCCCAGTATTCGCGCAGCTTGCGTGATGTTTCACACCATCGCCGCATTTTTTTAAGAAGTGATTTTTTGTGGTTTAAAAATATCACTATTGTGGTCGACTTCAACACCCTCTGGATGGTATGGTGCGGACTCTCATTCACTTCTGAGGCCATTGCGGACACTGGACGCCTGGTGCTGGATTGACCCTGCATGAGTCAGGCAAGTGGGCGCAGTTGGCATACTTTCTTCGCATGGGGAGGTATGAACGATGTCTTATCTGGGTATCGACGTGTCCGAACTGAAACTGCGCTGCACCCTGCTGCTCGGACCGAAGAACGACAAGTGCAAGCGCAAGGTGGTGGCCAATAATCGGCAAGGCGTGTACGAGCTGATTCGATGGTGTGCCAAACACGGGCTGTCGTCGGATCAGGTGCATGGCGTGATGGACGGCACAGGGCTTTACCACGAGCAGTCGGCCACGACGCTGCACGACACAGGCGCGACGGTTTCGCTCGTCAACCCGGAAAATGTTCATGACTTTGGCCAAACGCGGGACATGCGATCTCGGACCGATGGGCTCGATAGTCTGACGCTGGCTCGCTACGGTGTCGCGGCGCAACCGCCGACTTGGCAGCCGTCTCCTGCCCACGTCCGTGCACTTCGTGACTTGGTGGCGCAATGGGAGGCGTTGTCCGAAGACCGGACGCGATCGCTGAATCGGCTAAAAAAAGCGGACGCGAGCGCAGCGCTGGCGTTGGTGGAAAGCTCGATCAGCAATTCGCTGTGTTTCTATGATGGCGAAATGGCACGGTTGGAAAGGGCGATTGATGATCACATTGACCACCATTCGGACCTGCAAGAAGACGCTGCCTTACTTGCAATGATTCCCGGGACGTGTATGAACCGATCCCCGTCTCGTGAGAATTGTTGAACATTATCTCCGGTTTCATTTTGTAGTATCTCCACTGAAAGCAATTAGAAAGGTGGAGAAATGCCGGCTTGTAATGATTGCGAGGGCATTGTTCAGAATAAACGTGGCGCGCCCGGTCACGATCGGTTGATATGCCTGGAAGTCGTCAGAAGTTTGGCGTCGGTCACGCGGGGCGCCAGGCACGAAGCATTCATTTGCTCGGTCTGCAATACCGAGTGGGATCACTTGCACGACAAGAAAGACGCGAACGCTGGCTGGAGCCGGTGCTAGACCGCCAGCCCAGCGCGCGGTTGACGCTAGTGACACCGTTGTCACCGCGGCGCCATTCCCTTTCGTAGCCGGTTCGGCGCTTCCATCAGCGACGTCGTCATGTCGTCGCGTTCCTGCACACAGGGTTCGTCGCGCAAGGCTTTCATGAAGTCGTCGTAGAGCTCGCCGGTCAGACCGGCGGGACGCTTGAAGTCACCCGACAGCTGATAGGCGCGCAGCAGGACGGACCTTAGCCGTTTGACCTCCCAGAGCAGGGAGATCACGTCGGGGTTCCAGGGCTGACGCTCGCGGATGGTGCGCAGGTCGGCGTGGGTGAGGGGGGATTTGAACGGCATAGCGGAAAATACTGTTTATATATCCAGTATAGTCCGCGATAAACGGGGTCATTTCATCGGCGTGGCAATCAATTTTTCGGCGGGGTAGGGAACGAGGAAGTCGCGGGTCCGGTCGCTGGACGACGTCAGCCAGTCACCGTAGGCGCCCTCCGGCAGGATGACGACCATGCGCTTTTCTTCGCCGGGCCGATGGTAGCGCTGGAACAGCGGGTCGTGGTCGGCGTTGATGGTCAGCATGGTGTAGCTCTCATTGAGCTGGCCGCTGGCATCGCGCCATCGGTCCCATAGGCCGGCGATCCCCAGCGGAGCCCCATCGGCTCGCGCAAAGCGCGTGGAAATGGCCGAACCCGATCGCCAATCCGGTTCGAATATCGCATCCGCAGGAATGATGCAACGTTGCGCCCGGCGCCAGGCATTGCTGAACGTGAACGACTTGGCGGCGGTCTCGCTGCGTGCATTGAACGTAGAGAGTTTGCCCGCCTTGTCCTGCCCGTCGGCACGAGTTAACGCAGAGATCAAACCCCAGCGGCCGGTGACGGCTTCGCGCTCGGGAACGGCGTCGTCTCCGGCGTCGTGTTCCACCGGCCTGCGCACGAATACTCCCTGATATCGAGGCCACATGTCATAGGGGCCGGCAGCGGGTTTCGTGCGCACGCCGAACTTCTGTAGCAGCAATTCGGCATCCTTCAACGTCTGATAGTGCGAACACATGCATGCCTCGTCATTGGGAAGCGGCGAAATCAGTATACGGGTGTCTGTCAGCCTTCCGTTGGCATCCTGAGAGTACGATTTATTCCATGGAAAAACCTTCATCACAGCAGGCCCTACTCTGGGTAGTCGCGGCCTGCTTTTTCATGCAGACGCTGGACACCACGATCGTCAACACCGCCTTGCCGTCGATTGCACGCAGCTTGGGCGAGGACGTGCTGGCGTTAAAGCCTGTGGTGGTCGCGTACACGCTGACCATGGCAATGTTCACGCCGGCATCCGGCTGGCTGGCGGATCGCTACGGCACGCGTCGCGTGTACTTGGCGGCCATTTTGATATTTGCCGTGGGCTCGGTGTTTTGCGCCGTGGCTCAGACGCTGACGCAGTTGACGATTGCGCGGGTGGTGCAGGGCGTGGGCGGCTCCATGCTGTTGCCGATCGGGCGCTTGGCGGTCCTGCGCACGGTGCCGGGTGACCAATACATATCGGCGTTGGCCTTCGTGTCGATCGCGGGTCAGATCGGTCCTATTTTTGGTCCGACCCTGGGCGGGTTGCTGGTGCAGGTGGCAAGCTGGCACTGGATTTTCATGATCAATGTCCCGATCGGAATCGCAGGCCTGTTTGCCGTGCGCCGCTACTTGCCTGAAGACGCATTGCCGGACGTGGCGCCGTTCGATGTGCTGGGTTGCGCCTTGTTGTCGTTGTGCATGGTGTCGTTTTCGCTTGGCCTGGACTTGCCGCCGGGTGCCGGCCGTATGGCGTGGTCGGCGGGCTTGTTCGCGCTTAGCGCCCTGACGGTGTTGTTATATGTGGTGCATGCGCGCCGGCGTCAGAATCCGCTTTTCCAATTGCGGTTGTTTAACGAGCCTAATTTCAGCGTCGGCTTGGTGGGCAATCTGGTTTGCCGGATCGGCAGTAGCGCGGTGCCGTTCCTGTTGCCGCTGTTGCTGCAATTGCAGTTGGGCTATAGCCCGCTGCAATCGGGGCTGATGATGCTGCCGGCTGCAATCGCGGGGACGATATCCAAACCGTGGATCGCCCCGCTCGTCCGGCGTTTCGGCTACGACACGTTCCTGTTGGTCAATACGCTGTTGGTCGGTGCGTCGATCGTGTCGTTTGCCGCCATTTCACCCGGGTGGCCACTCGCGTTGCAGGTGCTTCAGCTTGCCCTGTTCGGTGCGACCAACTCCATGCAATTTGCGGCGATGAACAGTGTGACGTTGAAAGGACTGAGCAAACAGGACGCCGCCAGCGGGAACAGTCTGTTTTCAATGATCCAGATGCTCGCCATCGGCCTGGGCGTGACCATCGGGGGCGGGTTGGTCGGCATGTTCTCGGGCGAGGCGAATGCCGCTTTGGGCCGCGCATTTACATTGAGCTTCGTGTGCGTGGGCGTCATCACCTTGTTATCTGCCTGGGTGTTCCGGCGGCTGGATATGACGCAATTGGGGCGTCCGGCGGGTAACCGGCCAGCCGCTGGCTAACTATTTCTGAGAGCCGGAAATGGAAGAGCGCCCCAGCTCTAGATGAGTCTGAGGCGCTCCTGCCCGGCTTCGCACGCGATGGGTGTCAGACAGCCCGGCAACTCAAATCTACTGCTCGGCAATCGCGTCGACAATAGGGAAAACCCTGGAAAATTAGCGGCTTACATGATTTCGTAGCGACACGAATATCGAGCCTGAATCACCCCTCGCCGCCGTTGGCGCGAGGGGTTTTTCTTTGTGCATCGCAATGGATTTTTCGTTGAAAAAAGGGGCGTGATCAATTTGCCCACCTCGGTATCTGCGAATTGTGGCCCCTGCGCGTCAAGCCGACACTGCAGCCTACTTTCAAGGAACCGGAGAGCAGAGATGCAGGCAATACGTTTACGTCAGTTGGGCCAAGGCATGACCGAGTACATCGTGGTCGTGGCCTTGGTGGCCGTTGCGGCGATCGCCGTGTATCAGTACTTCGGGCAAGTGGTGCGCTCGCAGACGGCGGCCATGGCGCGCGAACTTGCAGGGGAAGACGGCGGCACGCAAACGCGCGCCGCGCAGCAGGCGGCGCAGAAGGCGGCGGCGCAAACCAAGGCGCGTTCGCTCAAGTCCTTTACCGGCAACGCCACGGATGCGAAGTGATCATCCATTGCCAACTGCCACCGCATCGACAGCACGGCCAAGCCTTGGTGCTGGGCATGTTGATCGTGTCCGTGGCTGCGGCTTCTCTGGTCGTGCTCTACAACCTGGGCCAGACGGTGGCAGGCCGCATTCGCCTGACGCACGCGGCGGATGCGGCCGCCTACAGCGGCGCGCTTGAGCAGGCACGCGTGCTTAACGCCATCGCGTATATCAATCGAACACAGATCGCGCATCAGGTAGCGATGGCGCATTTGGTCACGCTTGCCGCGTCGGCGCAGTATGGCCGCGCATTGCACGCGCAGCGCACTCGGGGGAATCCTCCGTCCAGCCTGATTGCCATGTTGTTCGGGCCAGAGATGGGGCTGGCGTACCGCGCCGGGCAAGCGTCGCCGATTGTTGACGCGCAGTTGGCAAGCGCATTCGCGCAGCATGACCGTGTCGTGCATCAAGTGTTGGAAACTGCCGCCAATTCGGCAATGACGGAGTTGACCAAAACGCGTGATCGCATCATGCAAAAAGTGCTTGCCGCCAATCTGGATGACCTGCCTTCAGCAGGGGATCAGCGTGCGGGGACTATTAGCGTGCGTCTGATGTCGGACGCATGGCCGGGCTTTGTGGAACGCCATCGCGCCAACCGAAAAACGGGCTTGTGGCCAGCAATAGATCTAGCGGCAGGCCGCTACGGTTTTCTGAAACCGCGGAATGCCACGCGGCGCAATCCTTGGCCGGTCAGCCATCGCTGCCCGTTGAAGCGTCATGAGCTGCGCCGCCGCGGTTCGACATGGCTTGGGCCGGATGGACGGTGGGGCGCATTGGATACGCAGTCGTTCCATGCTCTGCGATCCAACCGCTGGGTCGGTTGCTATTTTCGTGAATACGCCATGGGTTGGGGGACCACGCAAGGTCAGAAAAGCAAAGGACCCGACGGCCTTGATTATGTGGATGAACCGCCTGCTGATTTCTCTCAAGAGGATTTTTGGCGCTGGGTAGAGCAGTCGACATCGTGGGACATATTCAACGGTGTGACGAATCCCATGGCCAACTCCTACGCGATGGCGTCCGCGCAACGGTGGCCAGGCCGAGGCCTGCCGACCTACCGGGAAGTCGCGTCGTCGCGCATCCACTTGCCCTTGCGCTTCGCAGTCAGCGTGCGCATGGCAGGCGCCTTGTTGAAGACGACGGATGCGGGTAGCGCAGTGGCCTCACCGATGGGCATTTTCCGCTATGCCGCTTTGGGGCGGTCAGGGGGAATAAGCGTGACCAGCGCCGCAGAAACGTACTTCCTGCGCCCGGAGTCGCGTGCTGACGGCCGTGGCGAACTGGCCACGCTGTTTCGCCCTTACTGGCAGGCCCGTCTCTCTGCCGTTGCTTCTCAGGAACGGCAGCATGCCAGGGGAACACCATGATGAAGATCGCAAAGAGACCCGAGCCGCTCGGTCAACAAAGGGGGCAGGCTGTTGTCGAGGCAATGCTGATGATGCCTTTGATGGGTGTGTTGATCTGGGCGGTGTCGTGGGTGGGTGGCCTGCAGTTTTCCGCGCAGCAGATGTCTCAGGCCAGCCGCAAGGCTGCCATGGCAGGGGCAATGGGGCAACCGCTCAGCCCGCGTGATGCGATGAAGGCGATAGGCCTGAACCGGCGCGTCGAGGCCTTGACGGATGTGGCCGCGCAGCACGTAGCTTTGTTGCAGGACGAATGGTTTGGCGGGGAGCTACAGCTGTTGTCCGTGCACGCCCACGCAAACCCAAACCCAAACCCACGCGCACCCCATCTTGTCTCTGCGTTTGCGGCGCCGATCACTCGCTACACCCGGGTCGCGGTGGGGGCGGGCTATGCGCACGGGGATAAGGACGCTAGGTATCGCATCGCCAACGCGCCGACGGCATGGCGGCAGGCAGAACGCCTCTCGGTGGCGCAAGCGCGGCGATTTGAGTCGCTTGTCGCGCGCATGGACGGCCCTTGGGGCAGGCCATCGATGCAGACGGATTGGCTTTCTGCATGGGCGGATGTGGTGCCGGGGGATCGGCTGAACCAGAAAAGAGGGCAAGCTAAATGAGCACGTATTCGCAGGCTAAGTCTCGTCGAGACCAACGAGCCGTCGTTCGCCATGTCTGTTTGCCGATGCTGATGAGCGGGCTGGCCGGAATCGCCATGCCCGCTTTCGCAGGGCCCGCCGATCTTGCTGCACATGCGCTGCCGAATGGGGACCCGGGAAAAGCGATGTTGAGCCGACTGCGTTTCCCTCCAGGCTCCAGCCACGTTCTGCTGGCCGATCAACTCTGGCTCCACGGCTATCCCGCGCAGGTGGTGGTGTTTGATACGCCAGCCACTGCTCCTGATTTGATCCGCATGCTCTCTGCGCAACAGCCGGCGCTGGCTGATTTGAATGTGCTGCCGGGGCAGTTGATTTTGTCCGGGCGTATCGGTGACGAGCAGTGGGTGGCGCAGATGCAGCGCACGCGCGACGGGCGCACTGTCGGCAGCATCTCATCAATGCGTCTGGCGCCTGCCTCCAATCTGCCTGCGTCCTTGCCTACGCCATCATGGCTGCCGGCTGGGGCGCGGCTGCACCTTGATGTCGTGGTCATGGACGCAGGTGTCAGGGTGTCTGAACGTATTTGGCGGCATGCGTTGCCGCCTGCGCGATTGGCGCCGCTTGTCCAGGCGGGCTTGCTGCGCGACGGTTGGCGCCGGCAATCCGAAGAAGGCGCCGTTCAGTCGTGGGCAAGGCGAAATGATCGTATGCAGATATCGGTGATGCCGCTTGAGACCGGCAGCGGCATTCGCGTGATGGGATGGGCATCATGAAGAACTTGCTAATCCAAAGTGCAAAGCGATTGCGTCGAGTCAGCATATATGGACTGGCCTTGCTTGCCGGCTTGGTATCGGCGTGGGCGGTGCGCGAACACGTCCAGAAGCGGGTCGAGGCGCTAGAGGCCGAGGCGCGCACTCCCGTGGTCGAGCGCCTGGTCGCCGCTTATCCCCTTGCAGCCGGGACGATGCTGGAAGACGTTCATTTGGCCGTGCGCGAAATTCCAGAGCAGTGGGCGCCCAGCGCCAGCGTGGACCCGTTAGCCATGAGCAGCTTGCTGGGGGGCATTCTGGTTGCCGATGTGGGGCCCGGCGAACCATTGCTGAAAACGCAACTGAGCTTCAATGCCCCCAAGCCCGCCCTGGCATCACGGTTGCAGACGGGGCAGCGGGCGTTGACGGTATCGGCGGCAGACTTGGGCGGTCTGGCCAGCCAGTTGCGGGCTGGCGATTTGATCGACATCTACGTGACGTTCCCTCATCGTCAGCGGGAGCTCACCGTGCCGTTATTGCAGAGCATGCGGGTTTTGACCGTCGACGACGAGGCCGACGGCGACAAAGGTGGGATGGGCGTGGGAACCATCACCCTGGCCGCCGACCCAGCACAAGCCATGAAATTCGTTGCGGCCCGGCAGGCCGGCACGTTGACGGCAATGGTGCGGCATCGCGACGACGTGGCGGCGGTGGCGGCATCCAAGCAAACGGATCTGGCCTCGCTGATCGGGCTGGACCCCGACCCGTTGCCCGCCCCGGGCGTCTCCATTCTGTACGGGGACCGCGTGGACGCGCATTCCGCCATGCCGTCATCGAATGCGGCGTCGCGATTTCGCCTGGAATCGGAGCAACCATGAAGCGACTCGCATGCGTTGTTGGCGTCATCGTCTTGAGTTTGCCTCTGCGGGCGGCTGCGTCTGCGTCGGTAGAACTCGAGTTGCAAGTGGGCGAGACGCGCGTTCTACCGCACCCCGGTGTGAAACGAGTGGCGATCGGCAACGGACAGGTGCTTAGCGCCGTTACCGCTGAGGGGCGCGATGTCGTGGTCTTCGCACGTGCCGAGGGCGTGTCCTCCGTGCATGTCTGGACGGCGGCGGGGCGCAGCAATGCGTATGAGTTTCGAGTGGTGCCTGCCGGCGCGCCTCGGTTGCGGGCCGAGGTAGAAGCGCTGCTTGCCCGCATCCCTGGCGCACGCAGCGCAAACGTGGGCGGACGCATCCTGATTGAAGGCGACGATTTGTCAGATGACGATCGCGCACGTATCGCCGCGTTGGCTGAGCGCTATCCCGCCATTCTGGACTTCACGGGACAGGTCGGCTGGGACCGCATGGTCTTGCTGGATGTGCAGGTTGTCGAGATCCCGACTTCCCGATTGCGTGAGTTCGGCGTGCGTTGGGACGGCATGACCCAAGGCGGGATGAATGCCGGTTTGGCGTGGGATGCGGGATCGCGGGGGCGCATGACCCGGCCAGGGGAATCGGTGATCGAAACCGCTGGGCCGGCCTCCGCCGCAGCGGGCTACTTCGGCATCAATGCGCTGTTGTCCGCGCGGATCGCGGCCCTGGCGCAAAGCGGCGAAGCCGTCATGCTGGCTCAGCCGCAATTGCTGGCGCGTAGCGGGTCAAGCGCGACGTTCCTGGCGGGCGGGGAAGTGCCTTATACGTCGACAGATTCGCGAGGCAATCCCACCACCTTGTTCAAGCCCTATGGCGTGTCGCTGAACATCACGCCGCGCATTGACCGCAACGGCGTCATTCGTTCTTTGATTGAAGTCGAGGCCAGCTCGGTGGACACGACGCTCAGCGTCGCAGGAGGCCCAGCCCTGCGAACACGGCGGGCATCGACCGAATTCAACGTGCGTTCGGGCAACACGCTGGTCATCGGTGGCTTTTTGTCGCGGGAGCAGGGGCAAGAGGTCAACGGTCTGCCATGGTTGCAGAACATCCCCATTTTGGGCGCGCTATTTTCGTCGCGCCGATATCAGCAGCGGGAAACGGAACTGGCGATTTTCGTCACGCCGAAGATCGTGACGCAAAGCGAGCCTGCGATGTTGGATCGGGTGCGGCGCGGGCGCGACCTGCTGGACGCCTCGTTTCCCGAGCCGCCTCGGCTAGGCACGGCGACGCCCGCCGTCATCGACGGATGGAATCCGTATTCGGGCGATGGTTCCCAATGGATTGGGCAAGACAGGACTGCGCAGGACAGGATTGCACAAGACAGGACTGCACAAGACAGGACTGCACAAGACAGGACTGCGCAGGACAGCGCAACGCAAAAGCGATAACGGGGGAATTTACATGCTGGATATCGAGATGACGTTTGAAGACTCGGGCGTTCGCCGCCAGACTGCCCACGTGCCGGTGTTGATTGGCAGGGGCGCGCAATGCGACTTGCGTATCGTGAACTGGCGGGTGGGGCGTCAGCACGCCAGGTTGTCGCGCGAAGATACCGATATTGTGCTGGAGGATCTGGGCACGCTTGCCGGCACCCTGGTGAACGGCGTCAGGGTGGCGCGGCATGCGCCGGTGCTGCCTGACGATGACATCCTGATCGGCCCATGCCGCCTGAGGGTGCGATGGGCTGCGAACGGCGACGCCAATCAATTGAGCGCGCCGCCGCACGGGCCGTCCGAAGCCGCCGACCCCCTTCCCGAGGCGGCGCTGCCAACGGGCACGGTGGCAGCCATTACGCTAATGGCGCCGCAGCGGTTGCACGAACGGCGGCGTTTGCATGCGGCGTTGCTGGAAGCGCTGGATTTGCGCAGGCGCGATGTGGCTGGCATGAGCGATGACACGTTGCGTGCTGAAGCCGAGCGGCTGCTCACGCATATCGTGGCTACCGATATTGACGTGCCCGCGGAGGCGGACCGAGCGGCGTTGTGCCAAGAGGTGCTGGACGAGGCCGTGGGTTTGGGTCCCCTCGAACCTTTGCTGGCCGCGCCAGAAATTACCGAAATCATGGTCAACCGCTATGACGAGATCTATGTCGAGCGCGGCGGACGGCTGTGGCGGCATCCGGCGGCATTCACCAGCGAACAGTCGGTGCGCTGGGTGATCGAACGCATTGTCACGCCGTTGGGCCGCCGTATCGACGAAAGCTCGCCAATGGTGGATGCGCGCCTGCCAGATGGGTCGCGGGTGCACGCCATCATTCCGCCTGTGGCGATGAAAGGCGCCAGCCTGACGATACGGAAGTTCCCGCAGCGGCGTCCCAAAATGCCCGATCTGATTGCGGCGGCATCGCTGAGCAACGCGATGGCGCAGTTTCTCTCGTTGTGCGTGAAGATGCGCAAGAACCTCGTCGTGTCGGGCGGGACAGGCTCGGGCAAGACGACCTTGCTGAACATCTTATCCAATGAAATCCCAGATGGCGAGCGCATTGTCACCATCGAAGATGCCGCCGAGTTGCGGTTGAATCACGATCATCTGGTGGCGCTGGAGGCGCGGCCGGCCAACCAAGAGGGCAGGGGGCATATCGATATCCGCGAACTGGTGCGCAACGCCTTGCGCATGCGGCCGGATCGGATTGTCGTCGGCGAATGCCGGGGAGCGGAAGCGTTCGATATGTTGACGGCGATGAACACTGGCCACGAAGGGTCATTGACGACCTTGCATGCGAATTCGCCGCGTGACGCGCTCGGCCGCCTGGAGTCGATGATCCTGATGGCGGGCCTGGATTTACCGCTGGGCGCAGTGCGTGAACACATTGCCGCCAGCGTGGATCTGGTCGTGCAGCAGGCCCGGCTGGCGGACGGGCGGCGCGTTGTGACGTCTATCGCGGAAGTCGCGGGCATGGAAAGCGGCCGCATTCAACTGCAGGATCTGTTTCGGTTTGACCGCCAGTCTGGCTTTATAGGTTGTGGTGCGTTGCCCGGCTTTGCGCAGACGTGGGCGGACGAGGGGGCCACGTTAGAGCCCAGCTGGTTTACGGAAGTGGTGGGGGCGGTCAGTCCCATTGCCGCCACGTTTTCACAAGGTTCGCCGTGATCTGGCTGGCGGCGTCGGCCGCGATGTGCTGTGTCGCACTATTGGCTTGGCATGCCCAGGTGTGGTTCGCGCCTGCGCTGCGCAAGTATCGCGAGCTCTACACGCAAGACGCTGGCGTCCGCTTAAGTGAAGTGTTTCTCTTTATTGATCCGGCCCAGCTATGGATGGCGGCCGTTGCCTGCGCGGGCGTGACGGCCACGCTGGTGTTTTCAGTGACGGCAAGCGCAGTGGCGGCGGCCCTGTCGGCCGGGGTCGCGTCAAGGGCGCCACGCATGATGGTCGATGTGCTGCGCCGCAGGCGGGCATGCCGTTTCGAACAGCAGTTGCCAATGGCGTTGCTGATGTTGGCGTCGGCATTGCGGGCGGGCGTCGCGTTGCCTACGGGTTTGCGTCATGTGGTGGAACAGAGCGGCGCGCCGCTGGCGCAGGAATTCGGGCTGATGCTGCGCGAGCAACGGCTGGGGGTGACCTGGGATGCCGCGCTGGAAAATCTGCAGCAGCGTATGCCGGCGGATTCAACCGCCTTGGTGGTTGCCGCCATGCGTATCGCCGCGCAAACGGGCGGCAATCTTGCCGAGGCGCTGGAGAGCATCGCGCAGACCTTGCGCGCCCGGCTGCAGTTGCAGGCGAAATTGCAGGCGCTGACGTCTCAAGGGCGATTACAGGCCTGGATCGTGGGGGCGTTGCCCTTGGTGTTATTGGCGGTGCTTGATCAACTTGAGCCCGAAGTCATGGGTTTGTTGTGGCACACCCCGATGGGGTGGGGCGTGCTGGCGATCATAGTGGTGCTTGAAACCGCTGGCGTACTGCTGATCCGGCGAATCATCCGGATTGATATCTGACGGGGGCGATGATGTGGTTGACTCTGGGAATGTTGACGGCAGCGGCAGGCGCCGGGGGGCTGACGTGGTTGGCGTTGCGGCCATTGCTGTGGAGTAAGCAGGGGGTATCTGCCGACGTGCCGTGGTGGTGGCGGGCTGCCTGGCCTTGGGTGTCGGCGGTGGCGCCGTTGGTGGGGCCGCTGTGTTCCTGGCGATTGCGCGTTCGCCTGACCCGGCTGATTGAGCAGGCGGCGTTACCCGCCAGCGTAGGCTATGCGCATATCGCCGCGTTGTCCGCCAGTGTTGCGCTTGTCGCGGGCATGGCCGCGGCCGGGCTCTTGTTGCTCAACGATTACCCGGTGGGATTGGCGTTGCCATGGGCGACGATTCCGGTTTTGGCCGCGGGCATCGCACCAGGGTTATGGTTGCGCAGCCTGGCGGAAAAGCGCCGCCGCAGTATCGAACGCGATCTGCCTTTCGTGTTCGACATGATGACCCTGTGCGTGGAGGCCGGTTTAAGTGTGCAAGGCGCATTACAAACCGCCGCGCAGAGCGGACCGCCCGGCGCCTTGCGAGACGCCCTGGCCGATGCCCTGGCCGAGATGCGCGCAGGGGTGGCGCGCACCGCCGCGATCAAGGCGTTGGCGGAACGCAGCAACAGCCCGCTTGCCCGGACATGGGCTGCGGCGCTGGCACAGGCGGAAGCATTGGGCATCAGCCTGGGGCCGGTGCTGCGTGCCCAGGCCGCGCAATGCCGCAGTGACCGGCACCTGCGCGCCGAGCAACTGGCCATGCAGGCGCCTGTGAAAATGCTGTTGCCGCTGATCGGATGCATCTTTCCATGCACTTTCATCGTGCTGGCGTTTCCGATTGCCATCCAACTGCTTCAAAGCGTGCAATGAGCCGTCATCCTCCACTGACCAGGGATCGGCTGCGGTTGCTGCGCGTTAACAGCTGGGTGGGGCGGATGCGGGGGCTGCTGGGAAGAAGGCCGCCCGGTGGGCGGTCCGGCATCTTGTTGATGCCCTGCGCGGCAGTGCATACCTTTGGTATGCGTTACCCCATCGACGTGGCGTTTGTATCGCGCGAGTTAAGCGTGATGCGGGTATGCAGGGCGCTGCCGCCCTGCCGCATCGCCTTATGCCTGGGCGCTATTGCTGTTGTCGAGCTGCGAGCTGGCGTTATTGATGCCGAACACCGAGGTATAGGCCGGATAGAAGCTGCAATACAACACGCCACCCGCCGCGATGTTGAACGGGATCTGCAACGTGCCGGCGAATTGGGGCGACAGCCCCATCGACACCAGCAAACCCGCGCACAAATCGATGAACAGGAATATCAAGGCCCAGGTGGCGCCATAGACCAGGAACGGCCACTTGTTGCGCCAGCAGGCGATGCCAGAAAAGAACAGCGCCTGTACCAAGCGCAGGCCATGCCAGGCAACCAAGACCGGGGCATGCCAGAACAGCGCCGCAATGATCACATAGAGGATCGCGAAGATGGTCAGCGGCACTCGCATGGCCAGCAGGACGGGTTCCAACGTGCGCTCAACCGAGGCGATGCGGAACGCTTCGGCCATTGAGTCCATGAACGGCAGGAACGTCAGCAGGCCAGTCACCATGCTCAGCCCCGCGTACAACAACCCCATCAGAAAGAGTTTGCGGAATACGCCGGGCTGCTTGAGGGGCTTGCCCCACATCGATGGAAGCATGACGCGGTCGGCGTCCACGTGCTTGCACGCCGATAGCGTCATGAGGGTGATGATGGGCATGAGCGCCACGACCAGAATCGGTCCCACCGGCGGCGTCGCGCTGGCGAAGACCACCAAAAGGCTGATGAACATGGCCCAGGTGAACATGGCCAGAGGTTGTTTGCGGAACAGACGGAAGCCGTCTCGAACCCATTGCCAGCCGGATGTCGCGGGTAGGAATGCTGCTTGCATGGCTCTCTAAAGGGTGTGATCTCTCAAAAATTGGACGCGCTAGCCCCATTATGGGGGGCGTAACGGTTACGGCAATATTGGCAAGCCGGGGCGGTGGCGTGCTTGCAACACTCTTTCGAAGTGACGCGGGTCGTGTGGCTTCAGGGTTTGCGCCGGCCGGGGCAGGAAAAAGTCGTACAGGCGCGACACCCAGAAGCGCAGGGCGGCAGCGCGCAACATCAACGGCCAGACTTCGCGTTCCGCATCGGTAAACGGGCGGACGCTGGCGTAGGCGGCGAGCCAGGATTGCACCAGTTCCGGAATGAACTCCCCCGTATCGCGGTCAATGCACCAGTCGTTGACGCTGACTGCCACGTCGAACAGCCAGGTGTCGCAGCCCGCGAAATAGAAGTCGATGATGCCGCCCATGAGCGGGTCTTCGAAGGTGCCGGCGAACAGCACGTTGTCGCGGAAAAGATCGCAGTGCGCCGGGCCGGTCTGCAGCGCTTGCCAGGCGGGCGTTGCGACGGCGGCCTGCTGAGCAGCCAGCTCGGCGCTCAGCAACAGGGCTTGCGCGGGTTCCAGGAACGGCATGACCTTGGGCGCCGTTTCCACCCACCAGGACAGGCCACGCAGATTGGGCTGGTGAATCGGGAAGTTCTGGGCGGCCAGATGGGCGCGGGCCAGGGTGGCGCCAGCCAGGGCGCAGTGCGCGGCCCCGGGGGCAGGTTCATAGCCGCCGGGCAGGCGCGAAACAATGGCGGTGGGCTTGCCATGCAGCGTGGTCAGCCGCGTGCCGTCGCGCAGGGTCTGGGGCTGCGGCACCGGGATGCCGCGCTCTGCCAGGTGATACATCAGTTCGATGTAGAAGGGCAGTTGGGCGTGCGTCAACACTTCGAACAGCGTCAGGACGTATTCGCCCCGCGTGGTGTAGAGGAAGTAGTTGGTGTTCTCGATACCCGCCGTAATCCCTCGAAGCGAGACAAACTCGCCCAGGTCGAATTGCGCCAGAAGGGCGCGCGCGTCGTCGTCGGATACGGGAGTGAATACGGCCATTGATATGCAAAGGTGATGGGTTAACGGACGCTCGGACATGCCTGTGCGGCGGCGGCGGCGCAATTTTAGACCACATAGCGGGTGGGGTTGCGCAGAGCCCGAAGGCCCGGCCGCGCACGCACGCCGGACATAATGCCGCTAAGCCCGTAAAATACCGCATCCCCTTGTTTTGTAGAGTGATTCTTGGACTCCCCCGACTGGCGGCTGTGTGTCGCCCCGATGATTGACGTGACCGACCGCCATTGCCGCTATTTCCACCGGCTGCTGGCCCCCCGCGCACGCTTGTATACGGAAATGATCACGACGGGCGCGCTGCTGCACGGCAATGTCCCGCGTCATCTGGATTTCGACGAAGCCGAGCATCCTGTGGCGTTGCAGCTGGGCGGCAGCGAGCCTGACGCCTTGGCGCAAGCGGCCAAGCTGGGCCGCCAATGGGGCTATGACGAAATCAACCTGAATTGCGGCTGCCCGTCGGAACGTGTGCAAAAGGGCGCATTCGGCGCCTGCCTGATGGCGGAGCCGGCGTTGGTGGCGGATTGCATGAAAGCCATGCAGGACGCCGTCGATATCCCCGTCACCGTCAAGCATCGCCTGGGCTTGGATTACGAAGAATCCTACGCATTCGTCCGAGACTTCGTTGGCAAAATCTACGACACGGGATGCCGGATTTTCATTGCCCACGCCCGGAACGCGGTGCTCAAGGGCCTGTCACCCAAGGACAACCGCGAAATTCCGCCGTTGCGCTATGACGTGGTCAAGCAGCTGAAGCAAGACTTCCCCGACTGCACGTTCGTGCTGAATGGCGGGCTGGCTGATGCGGAGCAATCCGTCCAGGCTGCGGACGAGTTTGATGGCGTGATGCTGGGTCGCGCGGCCTGGCATACCCCGCGCGTGCTGTCGGAAGTGTCGTTGCGGCTGTGGCCGTCGGTGCGCCTGCCCAGCGATGCGCAGGTCGTGGACGCCATGACCGAATACGCCGCCCGGCAAGTCGCCAAGGGCGTGCCGCTGCGTGTGATGACGCGGCCGATGCTGGGGTTGGTGAATGGTCAGTCAGGCGCGCGCCGCTGGCGCCGCATGTTGTCGGACCCGGCGCTGCTGGCCGCCAACAACCCTGACCTGATCTACGACGCCTGGCGCAGCCAGCGGCAGGCGCCGGAAATGCGCGGCGCCGCATTTCAAGCGGCGCCGGCGGGGGTGTAGCAAGCAGGGGGTGGTAGCGAGCAGTGGGTGGGTAATTGCCAGCCGTTGCCGCCAGAAGACTGCGGGGGACCGCAGTCTGACCCCCTGGCAGTTATGACTTGGCCGGTTCGGCGGTTTCCGCGGGCCAATCGCGGATATACGCCTTTAGCATGTTGTTTTCGAACTGCTGGGCGGCAACGATGGCCTGCGCCATGTCATAGAACGAAATCACGCCCATCAGGGTCGGGCCGTCCATGACCGGGATGTAGCGCGCGTGCTTTTCCAGCATCAGGCGCTGTACTTCGTCGGCGCTGGTGTTGGGCGACACGCTTACCGGGGCGTCATCCATGATCGAGCGGATGGTGGTTTCACCGGCGCCGCCATGGGCATGCATGTGACGGATGATTTCGCGGAACGTCAGCATGCCGGTCAGCGTGCCGAATTCCATGATCACCAGCGAGCCTATGTCCTGCTCGCTCATGGTTTGCACGGCCTGGGATACAGGCATGTCGGGCGACGCCGTATAGAGCGTATCGCCCTTGACGCGCAAAATCTCGCTGACCTTCAACATCGGTTCCTCCTGGGCGGACTACGCCCGAATGCATTGCTATTTCTTATTCGCTTCCAATTGCAGCAAGGGAGCGATTCCATTTTCGGTATTCTGCGCTTCTCCGCACAGTTCTTCCAGCGTGGGCGTATTTTGCTGGGAAATTACGGCTGAAGCGACTCGCAATATCTCCGGGTCGTCGCGGACCCTGGGCTGATTGCGGTCAAGCAGGAAATTGTCCACCACGGGCGCCATCGACGTTTCGCGTGCGTCGCACGTCAGCACCCAGTTGTCGTCGGGGGTGCGCGTGGCCAGCCCCATGGCATTCAGCGTTTCAAGCACCTCGTTCAGTTCGTCCTGGTGCAGGTGCAGCTCAGACGCCAGCACATTGGCCGGCATGCCGGGCGGGTTGGCGGACTGGACGCGGCGCAGCGCGCGCAACGCATCCAGCGCATCAACAAACTGCGCGCCCGGATAACGGTTTATTTCMCAGCGGCCCAGGCGGATCAGCGGGGCGCTCGAGGCCAGGGTGGCGCCCAGCAGCACTGCCAACCAGGACAAATAGATCCACAGCAGGAAGATCGGCAGCGTTGCGAACGCGCCATAAATGATGGTGTACGTGGGAAACCGGGTCAGGTAATACGCGAACCCCGACTTCATGACCTCAAGCACGATGGCCGTCACGCAGCCGCCCACCAGCGCGTCGCGCCACAGCACTTCGCGGTTGGGCACGACGACGAACAGGGCGGCGAAACCCAGCGCAGTCAGTATTAGAGGGATGAAGGAAATGGCGATGCTGATGACTTCGGGCACATCCGCCACCAGCCCCAGCGATTCGCGCGCCACGAACGACGTGGCCCACAAACTGGCCCCCGCCAGCACTGGCCCGAGCGTGATGATGGCCCAATAGACCAGCGCCCGTTGCGGCAGGGGGCGCTGGCGCGTCACGTGCCAGATGTCGTTGAAAGCCTGGTCGATCGTCATGATCAGCAACAGGGAGGTCACCAGCAGGAACGCGCCGCCGATCGCGGTCAGGCGCGAGGCCTGCCGGGCGAACTGGTTCAGGTATTCCATGATGTTGTCCGAGACGGACGGCGGCATCAGGCTGTTGGTCAGGAAGTCTTCCAGGGCAACGCGGAATTCCTGGAACACCGGGAAGGCAGTGAATAACGACAGCACCACGGCCAGCATGGGCACGATGGCCAGCACCGTGGTGAACGTGAGGCTGGAGGCGACTTGAAGCAGCTTTTCTTCGTTCGCGCGTTGCGCGGTGAATCGGAAGACGCGTCCGGCCCTCGCGACCCATGAAGAGCGCGAAGTCGAGGGGTCGGTAGCCGCCGGGGTTGCGGCGTCGGGCTCGGCGGGGCGATTCATCAGGCGATAATAGCAGCATGAACCCTGAACTCAACMCCCGCTTGCGCCTCGTGGCCTCGGTTTCACTGTTCGCCCTGATCGTCTTGTGCGTCACCTGGGAAACCGTGGTGGCGCCGGTGCGGCCGGGCGGTTCCTGGATGCTGCTGAAGGCGCTGCCGCTGGCGTTTCCCTTGCGCGGCATCCTGCGCGGAAATCTCTATACCTATCAGTGGGCGTCGATGTTGTCGTTGCTGTATTTGATGGAAGGGGCCGTGCGCGCGATGTCCGATCCCGCTCCGCTTTCCGTGCTGATGGCATGGGGCGAGATCATCCTTTCGGCGACCTTCTTTCTTAGCGCCATTTTCTATGTGCGGCCCGCCAAACGGGCTGCCAGGAGCCAACGCGCATGAGCGTCCCTTCGAGCGTCCATTCCCTGTCAGATCTCCAGGCAGACAATTCATTCGCGGCGCTGCCCGCGGCGTTCTATACCCGTTTGACGCCCCAAGGGCTGAATAATCCACGCCTGCTGCATGCCAACGCGGACGCCGCGGCGCTGATCGGCCTGGACCCGTCGGCGTTTTCCACGCCTGAATTCCTGCAAGTATTTTCCGGTGCGCAGCCCTTGCCTGGCGGGGACACGCTAGCGGCCGTTTATAGCGGCCATCAGTTTGGGGTGTGGGCGGGGCAACTGGGGGATGGGCGCGCCCATCTGCTGGGTGAAATCAAGGGCCCGGCGGGCGGCTGGGAATTGCAATTGAAGGGCGCGGGCATGACGCCGTATTCGCGCATGGGTGACGGCCGCGCCGTCTTGCGGTCGTCGGTGCGCGAATATCTGGCCAGCGAAGCCATGCATGGGCTGGGCATTCCCACCACGCGAGCGCTGGCGCTGGTGGTGTCCGATGATCCGGTCATGCGTGAAACCGTCGAAACCGCCGCCATCGTGACGCGTATGTCGCCTAGTTTTGTGCGTTTCGGCTCGTTCGAGCATTGGTCGTCTCGCCGCCAGCCAGACATGCTCAAAACGCTGGCCGATTATGTCGTTGACCGCTTCTATCCGGAATGCCGCGAGGCGTCAGCGGGCGAGCCGCGGACTGATGCGGCCGTCTATATGAATCTGCTGCGCGCCGTCACGCGGCGTACCGCCTTGCTGATGGCCGATTGGCAGGCGGTGGGGTTTTGCCACGGGGTGATGAATACCGACAATATGTCGATCCTGGGCCTGACGCTGGACTACGGTCCGTATGGCTTCATGGATGGATTCCGTCTGGGCCATGTCTGCAACCATTCCGACACGGAAGGGCGCTATTCCTGGAACCGGCAGCCGTCAGTGGCGCTGTGGAATCTGTATCGCCTGGGCGGCAGCCTGCATACGCTCGTTCAAGACGTGGAAGGGCTGCGCGCGGTGTTGGACGAGTACGAAGCGGTGTTCACCCGTGCCTTTCATGACCGGATGGGCGCCAAGCTGGGCTTGGCGGCATGGCGGCCGGCTGACGAACCCTTGTTGGACGACCTGCTCAAGCTGATGGACGCCAACCAGGCGGATTTCACCTTGTCTTGGCGCAGGCTGGCGGATGCCGTGCTGGGGCAGCGCAGCGCGTTTGAGGATTTATTCATTGACCGAGCCTCGGCCGTAGCCTGGCTGGACCGGCTGCTGGCGCGCCATCAGGAAGATGGGCGGTCGGCGCAAGACGTGGCAGACGCCATGAACCGCGTCAACCCGCTCTATGTCTTGCGTAATCATTTGGCCGAAGAGGCCATTCGCGCGGCGAAGACGGGCGATGTCAGCGAGATCGATACGCTGATGACGCTGTTGCGCAATCCGTATGTGGCTCAAGCGGGCTATGAAAGGTATGCCGGGCTGCCGCCGGATTGGGCGGGCAGTTTGGAAGTCAGTTGCTCGTCTTGACGCAAAATGCGTTCGTTTCCGAAAATAAACTAACCAATTCTTGTGCTTTTACGAGAAAAAGCGGTGATAGGCAGTGAAATATGGCGTTTTTTTTCACTGCAATCATTCGTTTCCATTGTAAATCTCGTAAGATTGTCGCCTGCGGGACACTCAGGATGGTATGCCGCATCCTTGGGGCATTTGTCGACAATTTTCAATATAAAGCACTCTGAATATGCCTGGCGCAGATGGTTTGCTATGTATCGGTCTGCTCGAGGATGATGCCGACTTCCGGGAGGAGTTGGCGTTAGGCTTGGGCGGATATGGTTTTCGGGTGGCATTTGCTTGCGACAATGCTGCGGCGTTTTATCGCCGATTGCAGGAGCAGCCGTGCGATATCGTCATTTTGGATGCTCACCTGCCCGGCGAAGACGGATTCTCCGTCGCCACCCGCCTGCGCGCGTTGAGTCCGGTTGGCATCGTCATGCTGACGGGGCGCAGTGCGCTTGAGGATCGCGTGCGGGGGCTGGAAGGCGGGGCGGACGTCTATATGACGAAGCCCGTGGATTTGCTGGAGCTGAGCTCGGTCATTCGCAGCCTGGCCCGACGCATGCGTCTGGCCAAAGCCCCGCGCCCCGCGGATACCGAAACGCGGGCCTCGGCAGACAGCACGTGGTCATTGCAAGACGGAGGCTGGATTCTGGTGGCCCCCGACGGTGCGTCGCTGCATCTGAGCGCGCAGGAGCGAACCTTCCTGATGGCCTTGATGGATGCCGCCGGCAGCGCGGTCAGCCGCCAGGTCTTGGCGGAACTATTCCTGCCGGACAGCCCCGGTGGTTTTGAACTGCGCCGCATCGACGTGCTGGTGAGCCGTCTGCGCGCCAAGGCGCAAAGCGCGGGGCTCAAATTGCCGGTGCTGTCTGTGCGCGGCCAGGGTTACGTGTTCGCGGCCTGAGCGTCTGGCGAATCTGACGAATCGGCTGCGCTGGCGGGATTTGCCGGATTTTCCGAGCTCGCTGCGTTTACCTGGTCTGGCGAGTTTGCCGAATTTGCCTTCACTGGCAGCGTAATCACAAACCGGGTCCCCACGCCGACCGTGCTCTGCATGGTCAGAGACCCACCTTGGTTCTGGCAAATGCGGCGCGCCAGATATAGCCCGATCCCCATGCCCTGCGTTTCCCGGTGCGCGGAGCGCCGGAAATGCGGCTCGAAAATTCGAGTTTGTTCTTCCTCGCCAATGCCCGGGCCGCGGTCAACCACGGCAATCCACGCCATCGGCACGTCATTAACGCGAACCTGGCCGGCTTCGATCTTGACCGGTTCGTTGGCGGGCGAATATTTGATGGCGTTGTGGATCAGGTTACGCACGACCACGCTGGTCAGCGGGCGGTCGCAATAAACAGGCAATTGATCATCGGCCTGTACCACGAGCGCGTGCGCGGTGTCGGGCTGCATGGCGGTTACGACGTCGCGGGCCAGTTCGGCCAGATCGGTGTATTCACCACGCGGCGTCCAGGCCTGCTCTTCAAGTCGGTCCTGATTCAGCAGTTGGTCCATCAGCTCTGTCATGCGGGCAACCGAGCGATGAATGCGGCCCAAGCGATTGTCAACGGCTTCGCCACTGTCAGACAGAATCATGTCCAGCGATTGCGCCGCCGCGCTGATCGTCGCCAGCGGCGCGCGCAATTCGTGGGAGATCAACGCATTCATCTGCCGCTGGGTGTCCAGCGCGCCCGCCAACTCGGCCAGGCGCAGCTCGCCTTGGGCGACATGTTCGGCATCGGCGTAATCGTGTGCTGGCTGTTCTGCGCTGCGGGGCGGGCGGCTCTGCCGCGCCAGAGCCACACTGAGCAAGGCGCCAAAAACCAATAGCAACCGGACCAGTTCGGCCACGGTGCCGGCGTTGTCGGCGCCATCGGACAACCATGCGTCATGCCCCAGCATCCACGCTGACGCTATATACACACCGGTCAAGACGAGCGACAGCAGGCGATCCGTCTTGCGCAGCAATGTGCGTGCGCCGAACCACAGGCAAAGCGGCACGCTGATGCCCGCACAGACGCCGGCGATCAAGGCGGGGATCAGGCCGTTCTCGGTTTCATAGACGAAGATCAGCGCCAGCGCAGCCACGCCCGCCAGCACGATGGCAAGTCCGCGGCAAGCGCTCGCCAGCAAGGAAGCTTGCGGGGTATCGGCAAACCGCGTGGCAAGCAGTGGCGCGGTCAGCGCCAGCAAGGCAGCAAAGGAACCGGCTTGCAATGCGCCGGGAGGCAAGAAGGCGGGCAGCGACCGGAACAGGCCTTCCAGCAGCATGAAGGCCAGTCCCGCGCCGAAGAGGGCGTCACGGGTGTAGCCCCACGCCACCACGCACGCCAGGCCGCAAGCCATCGCGACCCCGGCCGTCAGGCCAAGTTGCATGTCGTCGTAGGAGCCATTCAAGCCATACGCCCACACCACACCCGGCCAGAGCAACACGCACAGCAGCATGCCGAATCGCGACAGCGAGGCTTGCGATCCGGCGAGGGCACGATGCACACGTTGTTGGCGAAAACGCCAGCGGGTGCGAAGAAACAATCCTTCCGTCAACTAGGAACCCATTGGTGATCCGGCGCGAGGCCGCGCGTATGGGCGAAGTTTACGACAGCCCCGCGGATTGCGCGGACGCCAAGGTCTTCCAAAATCTCTTGGGTGGCGGAATCGGGCACATCTTCGGCGTAAACCGCCATGTCCAATGTCGTGGCCGTGGCCACGACCGTTGCGGCCAGATGTTGGCTGCCAGGGCTGTGAAGCAAGCCGGTAATAAAGCCGCCGCACAGTTTCAGATACGACACCGGGTACTCATGCAGCCGTTCCATCGCGCCGAATTGCTGTGACAGCCKCGACACCCCGACACGTGCGCCGGCGGCGGTGACGATGTCGCACAGCTGGCGCAGGTCGCTGCCTTGCTCGACGAGGCCGGCGGCGTCCACTTCAATGATCAGGCGCGCCGTCAGCGCCGGCCGGTCTGCCAGCATGCGCTCCAATCGGGAAAGAAAGGACGTCTGCGCGAGCGAGGCCAGTGACACGGGCACCGTCAGCGATTCGGAATGCGTGAACAGCCAATCCATGCCCAGGCGGATAGCCTGAATATCGCATTCGGCTGACAGGCCCAGCCGGACGGCAGGCGGCATGAAAATCGAAGCTGGAACGGGATCGCCGCCAGAGGTGTCGTGCAGGGTCAAGCTGGCTTCGTAATGCAGCAGGGCGCCCGACACGTCATAGAGCGGCAATACCGATAGCGAAAAGCGGTGCTGCTCCAGCGCCGTCGCCAAGGCGTCGTGCCAGCTGTATTCACCAATACGCGTGCTGTCGGCCGCTTGGCTGGCGGGCGCAATCTGGTCATCGTCGGCACTTTCCGCGCACATCAGCGCATGGTCCAGCCGCGCCAGCGTATCGCTCATGTTGTCGCCCGGCGCGAACGCCGTCATGGCCAGCGCCCAGCGGCACCACCCGTACTTATCCATCGGCACCCGCAGCGACCGCAGCTCACGGCGCACGCGTTCGGCCAGCAGGCTGGCTTGCGGTGCGGACGTGCGGGGCATGAGGAGAGCGAAGTCCGAACCGCTGATGCGTGCGATTTGCGCGTCCGGCCCGCCGAACTCGGCAATCAGCTTGCGTAGCCGGTCCGAGGATGAAMGCAGCCACTGGTCCGTAAACGCCCGCGACAAATGGCGATTGATCTGCGCCAGGTCACGCTGCCGGAACATCAGGATATGGCCTGCCGATTCAGACGACTTGTCAGCCAGCGCCGACCTGAACTGGTCAACGAAATACTTGCGGTTGTGCAGGCGGGTGATGGGGTCCCGATAGATCTCGCTTTGCAGGGACTCGATCTTTGCGTTCTGTTCTTCGACCGTCGCGGCCACGCGGCGCTGGGCGTCGACCAGCGCTTGGTCCACCCCCGCCAGCTCGCACGATCCGGCAGGCGCCGTACTGTTGCCGGGGGCCAATGCGCGAACGCGTTCGCAGATGTCGCGCGACGTTCGCGTCTCAATCCATCGCACCAGGTTCACGGCGAACAATGACCAGAAGACGCCCGCGGCCAACACCAAGCCCAGCACGCGCACGCCGCCTTGCCACAGCGTATCGCGCGCCAATCGCGTGTCGGCCTGTACCGTGACGGTGCCTCGGACACGGCCGTCCGCCGACACATACGGGCGTGATATCGCGGGTGCCTGCACGTTCAGCCACGCGTTGCGCCAGTCCCCGTCTCGCGTCGAAGCGCCCGGCTGCTTTTGCCGTTCGACGACCGGGGTGCCCCCTTCGTTTGTGATACGCACCAGCGCATACAAGCCCTGCCCAAACAGCTCATCCGCCAAGACGGCCCGGTCCCCAGCGCTGGACGGAGAGTGGGACAGCGCCCAGGTCAGGGCGCTGGCGCCGCCTTCACTTTGTTGCGTCAGCTGCGTGTTCAGATAGCGGTGAGCAGCCAACATCCCCAGCGCCTGAGCGCCGAGCAGGATGAAGCCGATCAAGAGGGCAGTGCAAAGAAGGATCCGGCGTAATGTCGACATGGGTGTGGGATTCCCTTCGCGGGCAGTGAGCCAGTTCATCGCAACACTGGCGGGCCGCCGGTTAAAGGGGGCGTCGGGCTACGAGTGTGCCCGACGGAAAAAAACCTGGATAAGAAACGTGACACACGTTACTAATACCGCAGTGGCGCCTCGGACACTGTAATTCGGTATGTCACAGAACGTACAGAATATTACGAAAATCGCCACCATATCTGACAACCTGTGCAATTATTTCGATCGTGATAATTGCCCGATTGAGAACTATTGAGACAGGGCGTATTAATTTTTGGGCGTTGGCTGTCGTAGTAAGGGTAGGGCATGGATCTTTGGACCGGCCAGCACATGCTACCCAAGGACCACATGACCATCCACGAGCAACCTGAGAGCCTTAGGATTTCAAGGAAAAGAGGCGCGTTGCCTCTGAAGTGTGGCGTTTTTTTGCGAAAATAATGCATAATTTAAAAAATGTTACAGCCCTTGGGTTCTTTCTTGGACCGCAACGCCAGGGGTTTCTAGATAGGGGGCTCCGTGCGTGAGAGTTACCTGCTCGCACTGTGCCTGACGCTCGCGGGCGCACTTGCGGCGATAAGCGTGTTCTTTGTTCGCAGGGAACGCGCATTGCGTCACCGGCTGACGCGCGATGAATTGACCGGCGTCCTTAGCCAGCAGGAGCTGCATCGTCGCGCGCGTTTGTTGCTGGCCCAGAAAGAAGGGCCGGCGCGCCGGGGCGCCTTTTTCCTGGTCAGCTTTGAGCAATACGCCGAGATCAGCGCGATGCTGCGCGCCGGCGAAGAGCAGGCCCTGCTGGTGCAAGTGGCCAATCGGTTGGGTTTGCTGGCCCGCACGCTGGGGGGCTTGGTGGCGCGTACCGGTACCGACGCCTTCACGCTCTGTGTGCCCGAGGTGGATGAGCCCGGAGCGGCGCAGGTGTCGGCCAAACTGCTGGAAGATCTGAGCGTGCCTTATGAACTGGGTGGCCGCCCGCTGATTGCGGTCTTCCGCATCGGAGCGGCGTTGTACCCCGAGCACGGCCGCACTGTGGAAGAGCTGCAACGCTGCGTCCAGGTAGCCATGGTTCCCTTGAAAGAGCGTGGCGGCCCGGGATGGAATCTGTTTGATTTCAGGCTGTTAGCCCGCCATCGGGACGAGCAAGGCCTGGAAAACGACCTGCGTCTGGCGCTGACCACGCCCGCCATGGAACAGTTCGAATTGTTCTACCAGCCGGTCTGCGACAGCGGCACCGGAGTGGTGCAAGGGTGCGAGGCGCTGCTGCGTTGGCATCACCCCACGCTGGGCAGTGTGTCGCCCGCCGTCACCATCGAGCTGGCGGAACGCAGCGGCCTGATCGTGCCGCTGGGCGCATGGATTCTGGAACGCGCCTGCTCCCAAGCCGCGCAGTGGCCCGCGGCCTGGCGCGTGCATGTGAATTTGTCGGTCAAGCAGATGAACGAGGACGGCCTGGTGCAACTCGTGTCTGATGTGCTGGCCGCTACGGAACTGTCACCCCGCAAGCTGGTGCTTGAGATCACGGAATCGATCTTCATCCTGCATTACGAGCGGCACGTCAAGATTCTGAACATCCTGCGCGCGCAAGGCATCGGCGTTGCGCTTGACGATTTTGGCTGCGGCTATTCCAGCCTGAACCACCTTCGCCACCTGCCCATTGATTGGGTGAAGATCGATCGCAGTTTCATCTCGGCGCTGGAATCCGATGCCGGCAGCCGCGAAGTCGTCTCTGCGCTGTTCGGCCTGTGCCAGGCGATGCGCCTGCCCGTCGTGGCCGAAGGCGTTGAAACCGAAGGTCAGCGCGAAATCCTGAAGTCCTTGGGTTGCCGCGTCATGCAGGGATTCCTGCTGGGACGGCCGGCGCCTGCCGCCGAAATCCAGGCTTTGGCCGCGGCGGTGTCATAATCTGGGTTGCTCGCAAACCCGACCTGTTGACCTCCTATGCCCGGCAATACCCTAGGTACCCTTTTTACCGTCACGAATTTCGGCGAATCCCACGGGCCGGCCATCGGTTGCGTCGTGGATGGCTGTCCTCCGGGGCTGAGCCTGGACGCCGCCGATATCCAGCTTGAATTGGATCGCCGCCGCCCTGGCACCTCGCGTCACGTGACGCAGCGCCAGGAAGCCGACCAAGTCGAAATCCTGTCGGGTGTGTACGAAGGCGTGACCACGGGCACCCCCATTGGTCTGCTGATCCGCAACACGGATGCGCGTAGCAAAGACTATTCCAACATCGCCGACACGTTCCGCCCCGGCCATGCCGATTACGCCTACTGGCGCAAGTTCGGCGTGCGCGATCCGCGCGGCGGCGGCCGGTCGTCGGCCCGCCTGACGGCGCCCACGGTTGCCGCCGGCGCCATCGCCAAGAAATGGCTGGCCGAACAATACGGCGTGAAAGTGCGTGGCTACATGAGCCAGCTGGGTCCCATCGAGATTCCTTTCGTGACGTGGGACGAAGTTCCGAACAACGCGTTTTACGCACCCAATGCCGACGTCGTACCTGAGCTGGAAGCCTACATGGACCAGTTGCGCCGCGACGGCGATTCCATCGGCGCGCGCATTGAAGTCGTCGCCGAAAACCTGCCAGCGGGCTGGGGCGAACCCATTTACGACCGCCTGGACGCCGACATCGCTCACGTGATGATGGGCTTGAACGCCGTCAAGGGCGTGTCGATTGGCGCGGGCTTTGCCAGCATTGCGCAGCGCGGCTCCGAGCACGGCGACGAAATCACGCCAGACGGTTTCCTGACCAACCACGCGGGCGGCGTGCTGGGCGGTATCTCGACCGGCCAGCCGATCACCGTGTCGCTGGCCATCAAACCCACGTCCAGCATTCGTGTCGAGCGCCGTTCGGTCAATCGCGCCAATGAACCCACCGTCGTGCAGACGCTGGGCCGCCATGATCCGTGCGTGGGCATCCGCGCAACCCCGATTGCCGAAGCGATGCTTGCTCTGGTGCTGATCGACCACGCCCTGCGTCATCGCGGGCAGTGCGGCGACCCCATCTGATCTATCCCCGGCAGTCTTGCCCATCGTCTCCAGGAGGCCGATTTGAACCGTAAACGTCATCTGTTGCGCGGCACGGCCGTCGCGCTGGCGCTGACTGCGCTAGCCGGTTGCACCGGCATGAACACCACGCAGTCCGGCGCCATCGGCGTGAACCGCACGCAGTACATGTCCAGCCTGGTGCCCTCGCAGGCGCTGGAGCAAGAAGCCAGCCAGCAATACACCGACATCCTCAAGCAGGCCCAAGCCAAGGGGCTGCTGGATCGCGATGCGCAGCAGGTGGCACGCGTGCGCGCCATTTCCCAGCGGCTGATCGCGCAAGCGGGGGTGTTCCGCCCCGACGCCAGCGCCTGGAAGTGGGAAGTGCATGTGCTGTCCAGCGACGAGGTCAACGCCTGGTGCATGCCGGGCGGCAAAATCGCGGTCTATACCGGCCTGATTTCGAAGATCAAACCCACCGATGACGAGCTGGCCGCCGTGCTGGGCCACGAAATTGCCCATGCCTTGCGCGAGCACGCGCGCGAACGCGTATCGCAGCAGATGGCCACGAACCTGGGCTTGCAGGTCTTGTCGATTGCCACCGGTTCCAGTGCGGCAGGTGATCTGGGCGGGGAACTCACCAATGTGATGTTCACCTTGCCGAACAGCCGCACGCACGAGACCGAAGCGGATCGCATGGGCGTGGAACTGGCGGCCCGCGCGGGCTTTGACCCGCGCGCCGCCGTCACGCTGTGGCAGAAGATGGGCGCGGCGGACAGCGGCAATGCGCCGCCCGAAATCCTGTCTACGCACCCGTCGGCGGCCTCGCGTATTACCGACTTGCAGGCCGCCGCGCAGCAGGTGATGCCGCTGTATCAGCAGGTCAAGAAGTAGCGCTTGGCGCTGGCTTGACACCCGGCCCGCGCATGATGGTGATACCCAGGCTGGCCAGGATGCGCCGCGTTTCGGCATCCGGCACGTCTTCGGCATACACCGCAATGTTCAGCGTGCGGGCGGTCTCAAGCACCGAGGCCGTCAACTGCTGGCTGCCCGGGCTTTGCGACATGCCGCCCACAAAACCACCCCCCAGCTTCACGTAGGACAGCGGCAGCGTATGCAGTTGGGCCACTGCGCCAAACTGCTGCGCCAGCCGGCGCACGCCGATATGCGCGCCGAATTCCGACGCCACGCGGGCGAGCGTCGCGATCTGTTCGTGGCATTCCACCAAACCGTGCGCATCGATTTCCAGGAACAGGCGATGCGCCAGCGGGCGGCGTTCCGTCAGCAGCAGCGCCAACTGGCGGAAGAACTTCTGGCCACGCAATGAGGGCAGGGCAACGCGCACTGCCAATTCGCCGTCGTGGCTTGCCAGCCAATCCAATCCCAAACGCACGGATTCCAGATCGCAATCGGCCACCAGGTCGAGCCGCACCGCGGGCGGAATGAAAAGCGTGGCGGGAATGGCCTCCTGGTCGGGGGCCGTGCGCAGCATCAGCATGGCTTCGGTGCGCACCGTGCCGCCGTCAGCAGCCAGCAAAGGCTCCGTCGCCAGCTCGAAATGCTTGTCTTCCAGCGCGGTCAGAATCGCGTCCTTCCACGCCCGCTCGCCCGATTCCGACGGCGACTGCATGTCGGTCGCGCCCGCAATCACGACGTGATCGTTGTTGGCGCTTTCGGCGCGCATCAGCCCGAAGTCCAGGCGCGCCAGCACGGGGCCGGCCTGATTGCCCTGGCTGTAATCCGTCATGGCCGACGCCCAGCGGCAGAGATGGCCTTCGCCCACCGGGATGCGCGAGGCGTGCAGGTCCGCGCGCAGCCGTTCGGCAACCATCATCGCCTGGGGCGCTGCGCAATTCGGCAGCAGCAACGCAAAGTCAGATCCATTCAGACGAGCCAGCATGGGGGCGGCCACGTTCAAGGACTTCAGCGTGCCTTGAATGCGTTCGCACGCGGCGCGCAGCCACTGGTCGATGAATTCGCGCGGCATGTGTCGGTTCAGGTCGGCCAGATCACGTTGGCGGAACACCAGCACATGCCCGCCGCGCTTGGCGGCCGGATCTTCCAGCGCGCGCCGGAACTCGTTGACGAAGTACTTGCGGTTGGGCAGGCCCGTCACCGGGTCCTGGTTAAGCTCCAGCTCCAGCGATTCGATCTTGGCGTTTTGTTCCTCGACGCTGGCGTACACGCGTTCGCGCGTTTGATTCAGGGCCTGCACCACGCCCGACAGCTCGGGCACGCGCGCTTCAACTTGTTCGGGCGGCGAGTCCTGGCCAATGCTGCGCACGTGGTCGCTGATTTCCCGCAGCAGGCGGTTCTTGATCCAGCCCACCAGCACGAACGCGAACACGGCCCACAGCACGCCCGCGCCCACCACCAGCGCAATCATCTTCAAGCTGCTGCGCCACAGGGCTTCCCAGGCGTAGGCGTCGTTGGCGGTGAGCGTCACTTCACCAATCTGGCGCCAGCCGTCGCTGACCGCGTGGCTGGCCGATTGCGTGTCCAGCGGCGCCAGCTTCTGGAACCAGGCGGGCACCGCGTTGGGCGTGGCGGTGGACTTGCGTTCGATCAGCACCTTGCCATCGGGGTCCGTCAATCGCACCAGCGAAAAATGGCCGCCGTCATACAACGCGGACAGCAGCAGTTCCTGAAGCACCGGGTCGTTATTGGCGGGCTGCGACAAGGACAGCGCCAGCGATACCGCCGCGTCGGTGCTTTGCACCTGCAATTGGCCCGACAGGTATTCACGCGCCGAGTTCACGCTGAGCGCCAAGGTACCCAGCAAGATGACGCCAATCGCCAAGGTCACGCTGAGCAGTAGCTGTCGAAGTATGGACATAGTCTTGTTTCCGGCGATCAGGGGCGGATGCCTTCCCGATCCATGCGTTGAAGTAGATCACGCCAGCGGCTGAGCCGATCAACCGGCGCGGCGGGTTTGCCATCCACGTAGACCCCGTCGGCATTAAAGCTGAACACCGGCGTCAGATCGCGGCGCTGCGTGGCGGGCAGGATGGTTGAAATCAGGCTGTCCAGCACCAGCGGGACTGCATTCGGCGTTTCGTAATAGCCCAGCACCATGTGGGCGACCTGGCTGCTGCTGGCCGGTCCGCCGACGCGCGCGCGAACATAGATGAAGCGCAGCTTGTTGGCGGGTACGCCCATGGCCAGCAGCGTGAAGTACTTGCCGATGACATAGTCTTCGCAGTCGCCCGCGCCTTTGCCCAGCGATTCCAGCGGCGTGGCCCAATAATCGGCCTGCCCCCAGATGGTCGCGTCTTCGCCAGACAGCAGCGCGCGATTCCAAAAATCATTCGCCGTCGTGAGACGGTCGCGTTCCAGCGCTGGCGGCGGGGCGCGCAACAACTGTAGCCAGTTCCCGACCGACTTTGCACCCTTGGCGCCATAGCGGCTGGCGGCCAGGCTTTGCAGACGATCGGAATTTACCTCGAGCGCAAAGCTGCCGCCCCAGACGCAAGCCAGGCATAGCAGCACCAATCGGCACAGGGTCACCAAGCCGCGGAAACGGTGAGTCGAGGACATGAAACGGATTTTCACATTTTTCCGACTGTCGCAGACATGCCAGAGGAAAAAATGCTGGCGAACAAGGGGCGGGCCGCGGCCGGCCCGCCCCTTGCCACACTAAGGTATCGCCGTGGTGCTTAGCTGTGGTCGACGTTCAGCTTCCCCTTTTGCAGCAGGTCATTGATGATGGCCTGGTTGCTGAGCGCACCGTTGTTCGTCAGGTCCACGTTCTCCAGCACGATCTTCTGGTCAGCGCCTTGGGCAATCTGGCCCTTGGTGTTGATGTCGATGACCGTGTTGTTGCCTTCCTTGTGAATGTTCAGGTACTGCGTCAGCGTGCCGTCCTTCTCGCCAATCAGCAGATCCTTCAGATCCAGAACGTCGCCGCCATTGGCGATGGTGTCGGCGGAGAAGTCCTTGATCGTGTCGACCGACGGCGCGCCCACGGCGCCCTGATCGTTCAACTCCCACTTGAACGTGTCGCTGCCGGCGCCGCCGTACAACGTGTCGTCGCCCTTGCCGCCAATCAGCGTGTCAGTGCCCGACCCGCCATCCAGCACGTCGTTGCCCGCGCCACCATGCAGGTAGTCGTTGCCCGAGCCGCCGTAGAGAATGTCGTTGCCGTCATCGCCGTACAGGGTGTCGTTGCCGCCCTGGCCGTAGATGATGTCGTCGCCCGTGCCGCCGTGGACGGTGTCGTCCCCGCCGCGCAGATCATCCGTCAGGTTGAACTGCGCGTGGTTGGCCTTCAGGTAGTCGTAGATCTCCGTGCTGGTCGCGGCATGGCCGTTCTGGTAAGCCAGGAAGTCCTGCAACGCCTTCAGGCCTTGGCCATCGTGCGAACCGGCGGCGACGGTGCCCCAGGCAAGGTGATCGGTATTGATCGTGTCGCCAAAGATGATGTCGTTGCCCGCGCCGCCGTTGATGACGTCGTTACCCACCACAGCCGGGTCCAGGCTGGAGCTGCCGCTTTGCAGCGCGGCGGCCAGGTCTTCACCCTTAAGCACGATGTCCACATCGCCGCCAGGGGCTGCGATGACGTTGCTGGCCGTGTAATTCGTACGCATGATGTCGTCGATATACACCGTAGCGTTGCCGCTGCCCGAGGTGTTGTCGGCCACATCGAACACAAAGCGATAGGTGCCGCCCGCGTACGTATTGGTGGTGATGGTGGTCCAGTTTGACATGGCGCTGGTGATGCTGCCCTTGTCGATGGTGATCCAGCTGCCGTCCGCCTTCTGCAACTGCAACGACCACGTGAACACGTCGCCCGTGTTGAAGCTGCCCGTGGCTGCCGAGAAGCTCATCTTGCCGTAGCCGGAGTAGTTGAACGTCGGCGTGATGGCGTTGGTGCTGGTGCCGCCAGCCGTATCAATGATGCGGATGTAGTCGCTGCTGACGCGGCTCACTGACCCGCCATTGCCCGTACCGGAAACCGTCCAGGTGCCAACGTTGCCCCAGCCCGAGCTCGAGTTGAAGTTGGCAATGGTGCTGGTGCTGGAACCGCTGCCGAAACTGGCATAGGTCGTCACCGCGCCGCCCGTGCTGCCCGTGTTGTCGAACAGGCGCAGGTAGTCTTCATTGACGCCGTTGCCGATGCCAATACCGTGCACGGTGCTCATGTTGGACAGCGGCGTGAACGCATTCACGGATTCCTGCACCGTGGTCTGGTCGGTCGTGCTGCCATCGCCACCCGTCGTGCCGTTGCTCTTGATGTAGTAGGTTGGGTCGCCGTCAGTCAGGAAGAACGTGACGTTTTCATACCCGTTCGCCACCGATTTTCCTGCCGCCGTCTGGCCGTTGAACCACGACACGGCGCTGTTGAAGGCCGCTTCGTAGTTCGTGCCGCCGGTTGCCGACAGATTATTGATGGCGTTCAGCAAGGTCTGGACGTTCGACGACGTCAGATTCTGCAACGTAACCGGCGTACCCGCCGACGTCGCAAAACCAATCAGCGTGACGTTGACGATGCCGTCATGGCCCACCAATTGGTTGGCCAGGTTCGTCAGTGCGTCTTTGACGAGCGCAATGCGCGACTGGCCCGAACCCGAGGTCGAACCGTCCAGCTTGTACGCCATACTGCCCGACGTATCCACGACCAGGGCAATGTTGTAGTTCTTGCCCGGCTCTACGGTCACGACCGTGCCGCCCTTGTCGCCCAGGATGATGTCGTCGCCCGAACCGCCGTTCAGCACCGGCGTGGTGCCCGTGCCGCTGCCGACGTTTTCGCCCGTCACCACATTGTTGGTGTTCAAGACGAAGTTGTACGTGCCCGAGGTGTTCTGGCCGCCATGGTCGGTGCCACCGCCATCGCGCACCTGGAACCCGATCGAGGTATCCAGGCCATTGGCCGACGGCGTGAAGACCAGCTTGCCAGCCGCGATATCCGCCGCCGACACCGCCGTGTTCAGCGCGACGGGGCTGCCGTTCAGCGTCAACGTGCCATCGGTGGGCAGGCGCGAGATGATCACGCTTTGCAGGGCGTTGCTTTCGGCGCCGTCGCTGAAATTGAACTCGGCCACCGTGAAGACATGGCTGGTGCCAATTTCCACATTGGCAGAGTTATCCGCAGCAACCGGCGCGTCGTTCGTGCCCACAATCGACACCGAGATCGGTTGAACCGTCGTGCCGTCGCCCGCGACCACGTTGAACGACTCGGAAAGCGTGGCGCCAGCAGGCAGGTTCTGCACCGCCGGCAGGCTGTTGTTCAGCGTGTACGTCCAGTTCCCGTTGGCGTCGATCGAGAACGTGCCGTACTTGCCAACCACATTGGTCTGCGCCACCACGCCGCTCTGGCCCACGTCCGCATCCACTACGTTCAGCTTGCCGCTGGTGGACAGGGTGTAGTCCTCGGTCACCGTGCCGGACGTCTGGCCGGTGATCACCGGCGCGTCGTTCGTGCCCGTGATGGTGACCGTGACCGGCAACTGTGCCGTGCCGCCATGGCCGTCGTTGACGGTCACAGTGATGGTGTCCGTCACCTGCTGGCCTTCCTTCAGGCCTTGGACATTGGCGCTGTTGTTGTTCAGCGTGTAGGTCCACTTGCCCGAGCTGTCGACCGTAAACGTCCCGTACGTGCCGGCCCCGCCGTTGCTGACCGACCACGTGTGCGTATCGGTCGTATCGATGTCGGTCTTGGTCAGTTGGCCGGTGGTAGTCAACGTGCCATCTTCCTTCACCGCGCCCGTCGTCACGCCGGCCATGGTAGGCGCATCGTTGGACCCGGTGACGGTCACGGTGATGACCTGCGTGGCCGTGCCGCCGTGGCCGTCATTGATGGTCACGGTGATGGTGTCGGTCACCTTCTGGCCATCGGCCAGCGCCTGAACCTTGGCGTTGGCGTTGTCCAGCGTGTACGTCCACTTGCCGGCCGCATCCACCACGAAGGAACCGTACGTGCCCTTGCCGGCGTTGTTCAGCGTCCACGTGTGGGTGTCGGTGGTGTCGACATCCGCCTTGGTCAACTGGCCGCTGACCACTTGCGTGCCGTCTTCGGTCACGCCACCACTGACAACGCCGCCGATCGTCGGGGCATCGTTGGTGCCAGTGACGGTGATGGTGACGACTTGCTGCGCCGTCCCGCCGTGGCCGTCGTCGACAGTGACGGTGATGGTGTCGGTCACTTGCTGGCCATCGGCCAGGGCTTGCACCTTGGCGTTGGCGTTGTCCAGCGTGTACGTCCACTTGCCAGTGCTATCCACCGCCAGCGTGCCGTACGTGCCCTTGCCAGCATTGTTGACGGACCAGGTGTGCGTGTCGGTTGCGTCGACATCGGTCTTGGTCAACTGGCCGGTAATGACTTGCGTGCCATCTTCCTTCACTGCACCGGTCGTCACGCCGCCAATAGTCGGGGCATCGTTCGTGCCGGTAACGGTGATGGTAATCACCTGCTGCGCCGTCCCGCCATGGCCGTCGTCGACGGTCACGGTGATGGTGTCGGTCACTTGCTGGCCGGCAGCCAGGGCTTGGACCTTGGTGCTGGTGTTGTCCAGGTTGTACGTCCACTTGCCGGTGGCATCGACGGCGAAGGAACCATATTGGCCCTTGCCGGCGTTGTTGACCGACCAAGTATGCGTGTCCGTGGCATCAACGTCGGTTTTGGACAGCTGGCCCGAGATGCTGCTTTGTGCGGCATCTTCCGTAACCGCGCCAGTCGCCGCGCCCGAAATGGTCGGGGCATCGTTGGAGCCAGTGACGGTGATGGTGATGACTTGCTGCGCCGTCCCGCCGTGGCCGTCGTCGACGGTCACGGTGATGGTGTCGGTCACTTGCTGACCGGCAGCCAGGGCTTGCACCTTGGTGCTGGTGTTGTCCAGGTTGTACGTCCACTTGCCGGTCGCGTCGACCGAGAAGTTGCCGTACGTACCCTTGCCAGCGTTGTTGACGGACCAGGTGTGCGTGTCGGTGGCATCAACGTCGGTCTTGGACAGCTGGCCCGAGATGCTGCTCTGCGTGGCATCTTCTGTAACCGCGCCAGTCGACGCGCCCGAAATGGTCGGGGCGTCGTTGGAGCCGGTGACGGTGATGGTGATGACCTGCTGCGCCGTCCCGCCATGGCCGTCGTTGACGGTCACGGTGATGGTGTCGGTCACTTGTTGGCCGGCAGCCAGGGCTTGCACCTTGGTGCTGGTGTTGTCCAGGTTGTAAGTCCACTTGCCGGTCGCGTCGACCGAGAAGGTGCCGTACGTACCCTTGCCCGCGTTGTTGACGGACCAGGTGTGCGTGTCAGTGGCGTCAACATCGGTCTTGGACAACTGACCCGAGATGCTGCTTTGTGCCGCATCTTCCGTAACCGCTCCAGTCGATGCACCTGAGATGGTCGGGGCATCGTTCGTGCCGGTAACGGTGATGGTAATCACCTGCTGCGCCGTCCCGCCGTGGCCGTCGTCGACGGTCACGGTGATGGAGTCGGTCACTTGCTGGCCGGCAGCCAGGGCTTGCACCTTGGTGCTGGTGTTGTCCAGGTTGTAAGTCCACTTGCCGGTGGCATCGACGGCGAAGGTGCCGTACGTACCCTTACCCGCGTTGTTGACGGACCAAGTATGCGTGTCCGTGGCATCAACGTCGGTCTTGGACAGCTGGCCCGAGATGCTGCTCTGCGCGGCATCTTCCGTAACCGCGCCAGTCGACGCGCCCGAGATGGTCGGGGCGTCGTTGGAGCCAGTGACGGTGATGGTGATGACCTGCTGAGCCGTCCCGCCATGGCCGTCGTCGACGGTCACGGTGATGGTGTCGGTTACTTGCTGACCGGCAGCCAGGGCTTGGACCTTGGCGCTGGCGTTGTCCAGGTTGTACGTCCACTTGCCGGTGGCATCGACCACGAAGGAACCGTACGTGCCCTTGCCGTCGCCCGGAACCGACCACGTGTGGGTGTCGGTGGTATCGACGTCAACGGCAGTCAGTTGGCCATTGATCGTCTTGACGCCGTCTTCAACGACTGCGCCGGTCGATGCGCCCGTGATGGTGGGGGCGTCGTTGGCACCCGTGATGGTCACGGTGATGACCTGCTGCGCCGTCCCGCCATGGCCGTCGTTGACGGTCACGGTGATGGTGTCGGTTACTTGCTGACCGGCAGCCAGGGCTTGGACCTTGGTGCTGGCGTTGTCCAGGTTGTACGTCCACTTGCCGGTCGCATCGACCGAGAACGAACCGTACGCGGCCTTGCCGTCGCCCGGAACCGACCAGGTGTGGCTGTCGGTGGCGTCAACATCCACGGCAGTCAGTTGGCCCGAAGTCGTCTTGGCCAGGTCTTCGGTGACATTGCCCGTTGCCGCGCCCGTGACGGACGGCAGGTCGTTGGAGCCGGTGACGGTGATCGTAATGACCTGCGTAGCCGTGCCGCCATGGCCGTCGTTGACGGTCACGGTGATGGTGTCGGTCACTTGCTGGCCGGCGGCCAGGGCTTGCACCTTGGTGCTGGTGTTGTCCAGGTTGTACGTCCACTTGCCGATCGCGTCGACCGAGAAGTTGCCGTACGTACCCTTGCCGTCGTTGTTGACGGACCAGGTGTGCGTGTCGGTCATGTCGACGTCGATGGCCTTCAGTTGGCCATTGATGGTCGTTGCGACGTCTTCAGTCACCGCACCCGTCGCCGCGCCGGAAATGGTCGGAATGTCGTTAGTGCCGACGATCGTGACGACGACTTGGCCGGTGGTGCCATCAGCCGTCGTGACGGTGAAGGTCTCGGTCAGGGTCTTGCCCGCGCCCAGGCCTTGGACGGCCGGATCGTTGTTGGTCAGTGTGTAGGCCCACTTGCCATTGGCGTCGATGGAGAAGGTGCCGTGCTGACCGGCTGCATTGGTTTGCGTTTGGAAGACCGCTTGGCCAGCGTCGGGATCGGTGACTTCGAGCTTGCCGCCGGTCGTAAGCGTCACGTCTTCGGTGACCGAACCCTTGTCATCGCCGGGTTGAGCCGGGTTGATGATGGCGCCGTCATCGGTGCCATTGATGGTGACCGTGACTTGCTTGTCGACGATTCCGCCGTTGCCGTCGTTCACCGTCACAGTGAAGGTTTCGGTAAAGGTGTCGCCGGACTTCAGGCCCTGAACAGCCTTGTTGGCGTTGTCCAGGTTGTACGTCCAGTTGCCCGAACCATCGACGGAGAACGAACCATACGTACCCTTGCCGTCATTGTTGACGGTCCAGGTGTGCGTATCGGTCGTGTCAATGTCAGCGACATCGATCTTGCCGGTGGCGACGAGCGTGCCGTCTTCCGTGACCGCGCCGTCAGCCTTGCCGGTCAGAACCGGAACATCATTCGTACCAACGATGGTGACAACCACCTGACCGGTGGTGCCATCCGCCGTCGTAACGGTGAACGTCTCGGTCAGCGTCTTGCCCGCGCCCAAGCCTTGAACAGCCGGGTCATTGTTGGTCAGGGTGTAGTTCCACTTGCCATCGGCGTCGATGGAGAACGTGCCGTGCTGGCCGGCAGCATTGGTCTGCGTTTGGAAGACCGCCTGGCCCGCATCCGGGTCGGTCACTTCCAGCTTGCCGCCGGTCGTGAGCGTACCGTCTTCGGTAACCGAACCCTTGTCATCGCCCGGTTGAGCCGGATTGATGGTCGCGCCGTCGTCCGTGCCGTTGATGGTGACCGTGACTTGCTTGTCGACGATTCCGCCGTTGCCGTCGTTGACGGTCACGGTAAACGTTTCGGTAAAGGTCTCGCCGGACTTCAGGCCTTGAACAGTCTTGTTGGCGTTGTCCAGGTTGTAGGTCCAGTTACCCGAACCATCGACCGAGAACGAGCCATACGTACCCTTGCCATCATTGTTGACGGTCCAGGTATGGGTATCGGTCGTGTCGACATCAGTGACGTCGATCTTGCCGGTGGCAACSAGCGTGCCGTCTTCGGCAACCGCACCGTCAGCCTTGCCAGTCAGAACGGGGATGTCGTTGGTGCCGACGATCGTGACGACCACTTGACCTGTCGTGCCATCAGCCGTCGTGACGGTGAAGGTCTCGGTCAAGGTCTTGCCAGCGCCCAGGCCTTGAACGGCCGGGTCGTTGTTGGTCAGGGTGTAGTTCCACTTGCCATCGGCGTCGATGGAGAASGTGCCGTGCTGACCGGCTGCGTTGGTCTGCGTTTGGAAGACGGCTTGACCGGCATCCGGGTCGGTCACTTCGAGCTTGCCGCCTGTCGTGAGCGTGCCGTCTTCGGTGACCGAACCTTTGTCATCACCCGGTTGAACCGGGTTGATGATGGCGCCGTCATCGGTGCCATTGATGGTGACCGTGATCGCCTTGTCGACGATTCCGCCGTTGCCGTCGTTGACGGTCACGGTGAAAGTTTCGGTGATCGATTCGCCGGACTTCAGACCTTGAACGGTCTTGTTGGCGTTGTCGAGGTTGTACGTCCAGTTGCCCGAACCATCTACCGAGAACGAACCATACGTACCCTTGCCGTCGTTGTTGACGGTCCAAGTGTGCGTGTCGGTGGTATCAACATCAGCAACATCAATCTTGCCGGTGGCAACGAGCGTGCCGTCTTCGGYAACCGCRCCGTCAGCCTTRCCMGTCAGAACSGGGATGTCRTTSGTRCCGACGATCGTGACCACGACCTGGCCCGTCGTGCCATCAGCCGTCGTGACGGTGAAGGTCTCGGTCAAGGTCTTGCCAGCGCCCAGGCCTTGAACGGCCGGGTCGTTATTGGTCAGGGTGTAGGTCCACTTGCCATCGGCATCGATGGAGAAGGTGCCGTGCTGACCGGCGGCATTGGTCTGCGTTTGGAAGACCGCTTGGCCCGCATCCGGATCGGTGACTTCCAGCTTGCCGCCGGTCGTGAGCGTCCCGTCTTCGGTGACCGAACCCTTGTCATCGCCGGGTTGAGCCGGGTTGATGATGGCGCCGTCATCGGTGCCATTGATGGTGACCGTGACTTGTTTGTCGACGATTCCGCCGTTGCCATCGTTGACGGTCACGGTAAACGTTTCGGTAAAGGTCTCGCCGGACTTCAGGCCTTGAACAGCCTTGTTGGCGTTGTCGAGGTTGTACGTCCAGTTGCCCGACCCATCGACCGAGAACGAACCATAAGCACCCTTGCCGTCGTTGTTTACGGTCCAGGTGTGCGTGTCAGTCGTATCAACATCAGCGACATCAATCTTGCCGGTGGCAACGAATCTTGCCGGTGGCAACGA
>NZ_JBFTHD010000013.1:0-190886 GCF_056394065.1 Achromobacter sp. 10T422 | reverse complement strand
AAGTCGATGGCGGGGTTGAAGCTGGATAGGTCYAATTCCAGCCGATAGGTCTCGGACAGCGCCTCGTCCAGCGTGAATTCGATGACGTCGAAGTCCAGACCGCGGCCAGAGGGCGTGAAGGTGAAGCGCAAATCGGATTGGCGGGGCATCAAGGCCTCTCAGGACGAACGAAGTGTGCGGAAGAACTGTGCAGATCAACAGGCAGGAGCGCCGCATGAAAAACCGCGGCTGCGCCCATTCGCAGCCGCGGCGGCATGCCTTAGCTTTCCAGCGGTTTGCGCCAGTCGTCCGAGGCTTCCGTGCCGGCGATCTCATGCGTCCACGTGATCTTGCGGTAGGCCATGGCTACCTTGATCAGTTGCGTGAATTCCGCCTTGCTGGGGTCTTGCGCGTGCGGGAGCACGCTGGTGATGTCCACGATCGTGGCGTCTTCCAGGGCGGTGGTGAAGAAGTGTTCCTGCTTGCCGTCGATAGAAGTGCGGTACCACTTCACTTCCACTTCGGGCAGCATTTCGCCGGAGGCCAGGGCTTGATACAGCAGCGGCGTGGCCTTGTTCAACGCGCTGGTAAACGTGAAGGGCTTGTGCACGCGCTGACCCGACGGCTGACCGCTTTGCGGGTCGGTCGGGGTGTTGACGCGGTGCTCGATTTCCTGGACCAGGATTTGGTCCTCGTGACCTTCTACATAGACGTTGCCGACCGAATCAGCGGTGAAGGCGCCTTCGGTGAGGTTGCCTTGGGTTTTGCCGGAAATGCTGATGTAGGCGGGGGTAGGCATGACAGACTCCGTTGTCGTCGTAGTAATGAATGGCCGTTCAAGGCCGGGATGCTTCCCGAAGGAGGCGCTACGAGGACATATGCAACATCCGTGCCAGGTGCTGCGGAGTCAAAAAAATATCAATTAAATCAATGGGTTGAAACGAATTTAAGACGATTACGAAAAAACGAAATCGCAAAAAAACCCGCGAATAGCGGGTTTTGGACCGAAAATCAGGCCACATTTGACCCGAATAAAAATAAGTACTTATGAATCAATAGCTTGGAGCGGGCCAAAACTGGCCCGACCGAGTCAAATCTGGCCCAGGGAAGCCGCCGGGGTAGATAGCCCGTCGGGCAATTCGGTACGAGCGCGTGCGGTCAATGTGGTGTCAATGCCCTGGCTAAGCGCCGTCAGAAGCAGATGCGGCGCCAGATTCAGTTGCGCCAGCAACACGCTGTTCTGCGCCAGCTTCACCAGCGCCTCGGGCTGCAACGCCKCCAGCCACAGACAGGCCTCAGGCGACAGTGGCACCCCCGCCATAGCGCCGGCCTCACCCGAGCGCGCCAAGCGCTGCAATAGCAGCAGGTACATCAGATTGGTTTCGTGGATATCGCGCAGAAGTTCGGTGGATCTCGGCATCGGGCACCCCAGACTTCGTTGATTCCACAACATGGCCGCGGCCAAGGCGGAATGGCGCGTGGCGTCCTCAGGAGAACGTCTATTTCAAACCCGAGACGGGCTTGCGTGCCGATATGGTTTGTCGATCATATTTAAGCGACTCTGACGCGTCAGTAATGGATTTCCCTGTACGGCGCGCCGGCATATCTACATATTCTAAAGACGACGCATTCTCATTTATAATTCGGCGCATGCCAAGTGGCGCGCGCCGAAGAATGACGGCGCGCGGTTTCTCGTTTCAACCCAAGGCGCGCGATGACATCCTCTTTCCAAGACAGCCAGACGTTGCAACGCGAGCATGCCGCGCTGCTTGCCGCATATGGCCACGCGCAGGCGCATTGCAGCCAGCTGCTGAGCGCGCAGGCGGCTCGAATCGTGCACCTGGAAGCGGAAACAATGCGCTTGCGCGCGGCGCTTATCGTCAGGGACACCGCGTTGGCGTGGTCGCGCGCTGACCGTGCCGCGTTGGAAGCGTCTATTCCCGGCTTGCCCAAACGCGTCGCGTTGTCGCGCCGCGTGGCCCAACTGGTGGAACGTGTTCAGACGCTGATGCGCGAACGGCTCGCATGGCAGGACTGGATCAGCCAGGCGCGCGCCAAGCCCACGACGACCCTTGCGGACACCCCGGCCGCCCGCGCGTCGGGGGCCACGGTGGCGGCGGTGGCGCTACGCGAAAAATCCGTACTCTGCGTAGGCGAAGATGCGATGGCGTTGATGCTGACGCGCAAGGTCGTTGAAATGGCGGGGGGCCGCTACCTTGGCCATAGTGGTGGCGATGATCTGGACGGCGCCACCCTGGAAGCCAGCCTTGTCCAGGCCGATCTGGTCATCTGCCAGACGGGATGCGTCAGCCATGGCGCTTACTGGCGCGTAAAAGACCATTGCACGCGCACCGGCAAGCAATGCGTGCTGGTGGACAAGCCGGAAGCGCTGAACGCCCTGCGTCTGGAAGCCGAGCAGGAACGGTAGCGTCGCGTTACCTTGCGTTTCCGCATCATGGCGTCCCCCCGCAATACAGTAGGCGTTGGCAAAGGGGCAGACATGTTGAAAAAGCGGGACCGCGTGGCGCTTCCCTGGACGGACACGCTTGCGCGTCTGGAAGATGAGCGCATCATGTTGCAGCGCATTGCCGCCGGCATGCCGCTGGCGCACGTGCTTGAACATGTGTTGAATGCCATTGAGGCCCAGTCCAGCGTTGAACTGCGCGCCGCCATCGCCCTGATCGATGAAACCGGAACGTTCCTGCTTCATGGCGCCGCGCCCAGCCTGCCGGCGGAGTTCAGTGAAGCGGTGCAACGCACGCCCATCGGGCCAAATATCGCATCCTGGGGCACGGCCGCTTACACCGGCAGCCCCGTGTATGTGGACGACATCGCATCGCACCCCGATTGGGCGCGCTGGCGTGACTTGGCCTTGGCGCATGGATTGCGGGCCTGCTGGTCCACCCCGATCAAAGCGCCGGACGGCCGCTTGTTGGGCGTGTTCTCGAACTACTACAGCGCGGTGCGCTCACCCTCGGCCTACGACATCGACGCGATTGCGCTGGTGACCCGCAGCGCGGCGCTGGCCATCGAGCGCCATCTGACGGAAGAGGCGTTACGCAGCAGCGGGGAACGCTGGCGGGCTATGTTCGATGGCATGCAGGAAGCGTTTTTTCTTAGCGAGGCCCTGCGCGATGAAGACGGCCGCATTGTGGACTTTCGTTTTCTGGAGGTGAACCCCGCCTTCGAACGGCAGACCGGCATGAAAGAGGGCGACACGCTGGGCCACACCTTGCGCGAGATGATTCCCGGTGTGCCCGGACAGATCATGGACGCCTTCGCGCAGGTCGTTGAAACGGGCGAGCCGACGCAGTTTGAATTTGCCGTGCCCGCGCCGAAAGAGTCGTGGTACGAAGCGCGTGCGCGCAAGGATGGGCCCGATCGCATGATGGCTCTGTTCCTGGACGTTACCGCGCGCAAGGCGGCCGAGACCGAGCTGTGGGAAGGGCAGCATCGCAAGAATTTCCTGCTGGCGCTGGGCGACCGCATGCGCGAACTGCATTTTCAGGAAGAGATTGAACAGGCCGCCTGCGAGGGCCTGGGCCAGCATCTGGCGCTGGGCATGGTCGCCGTGCTGGACTGGTCGGGTGACGCCGAGCCGGCCACCGTGTCGACCTCTTGGCGTTCTGAAGCGGACTTGGCGGGGCAGCAAGCCCTGGCGCCCGAAAAATTGGGCAGCGATTTTACCGAGGCGCTCCGCAAGGGGCGCACGGCGTATCTGCAACCGCTGGTGGCGGAGCCGGGCGGGGAAGTCCGCCCGTCTGCGATCGTGGTGCCGATGCGCCGATGGGGCCGGCAGGGTGGCGCGCTGCTGGTTCGCCCGCTGGTCAACAGCCGGCTCAAGGCCGGTGACATTGCGTTCATTGAAGAGGTGTCCGAGCGGCTGTGCGACGCCGTCGAGCGTTCGCAGTATGCGCGCATGCTTGAGCAGCGCGTGGAAAATGCCATCGCCGAACGAGATCGGATCTGGCGCTTGTCTCCTGAGCTGCTTGCCGTCGTCGATGGCACCGAGCGCTTTGTCAGCGTCAACCCGGCTGTGCGCCCGATTCTTGGCTGGACGCCGGAACAGTTCCTGTCCATGGGCTTGGCCGAAGTGATCCACCCCGATGATCAGGCCGCCACGCGCAACGCCATTGCGCAAGCCTCGCGGGGTAACCCGGCCCAAGCCGTCAGGCATATGGAAAACCGGTTGCTGAAACGCGATGGCAGCTACCGCTGGATTACGTGGAGCATGTCGTGGTCGCAAGACAGCTTGTACATGACCGGCCGGGACGATACCGACTTGAAAGTGCAGGCCGAGACCCTGCGCGAAACCGAACAGGCGCTGCGTCAATCGCAAAAGATGGAAGCGGTGGGCCGCTTGACGGGCGGTATCGCGCATGACTTCAACAACATGCTTCAGGGCATCACGGGCGCCCTGTACCTGATCCAGCGCAAGCTGGCCGCTGGCACGCCGGAGCAGGCGCAACGCTTCATCAATGTGGCCATGGATTCGGCGAACCGCGCCGCGCATCTGACGCAGCGGCTATTGACGTTTTCGCGCCGCCAACCCATCGACCCGAAGCCGTTCAGCGTAGCCTCGACGCTGCAATCCATGGCGGATCTTTTCCATCGCTACACCGGAGAAAGGGTGCGCCTGCTATTCAATTTGGAACCCACGCTTTGGACGGTGCGGTGCGACAGGAACCAATTTGAAAATGCGGTGCTGAATCTGGTCATCAACGCCTGCGACGCCATGCCCAACGGTGGCGCGCTGACGGTATCGGCATTGAACAAACCCTTGGATGGGGTGGCGTTGCGCCCTTATCCCGGCGTGAAACCGGGCGACTTCGTCGAGGTGTCGGTCACCGACGTTGGCTGCGGGATGCCGCCAGACGTGCTGGCCCACGCCTTCGACCCCTTTTTCACCACCAAGCCGCTGGGCGAGGGCACGGGCCTGGGCTTGTCGATGATCTACGGCTTTGCCAAGCAGGCCGGCGGCATGGCCACGCTGGAAAGCGCGGTGGGCCAAGGCACCACCGTCAGGCTGCTTTTGCCCAGGTTCGACGGCGCGCCGGATGCCGCACAGTTGTCTGAACCGTCCACGCCGCAGACCGCAGGCGTGGGGCGGCAGTCGCTGGTGGTGGTGGTGGAAGATGACGACAACGTGCGCGAGATGGTGCACGAGTGCCTGGCCGAGCTGGGCATGCAAGTGCTGACGGCCTCAGACGGCGAAGCAGGACTTGAACTGGTGCTGGGCACGGCCGACATTGATTTGCTTGTCACCGATGTCGGGTTGCCTGCGCTGAACGGCCGGCAATTGGCCGATGCCGCGCGGGCGGCGCACCCAGGCCTGAAGGTTCTGTTGATGACAGGCTACGCAGAAAGCGCGGCCCGCGATGGCGGCTTCCTGGAACGCGGACTTGAACTGATCGTGAAGCCATTTTCGCTGGACGTGCTGGGTGAAAGGGTGCAGCGGATGCTGGATTCCAACGAGGGTGATGGCGCTGCGGGGTGACGGCGTTGCAAAGGCAGGTAAAAAATACCTGTTCACGCTGCTCTGCCAGTTTCCTGGGGCGGAACGCCCGGCGGCAGGGCCGGGAACGGGGCTTGCTTAATGGAAAGTGCATTCCAACCTAGGAGCCTGACCATGAAATCTCGTGCCCTGACTTGCGCTTTTGTACTGATGGCCGGCCTGACGTCCGCCGGCACGGCGTTGGCCCAATCCGCCGCGCCGACCACGCCGTCTTCCACGCCGAACGATGCGTCCGCCGCGCAGCCGAATCGTGCGCTGCCGCCGGGGCAGATGGCGCCCGCACCCAACGCGACGCCGTCGACCGGCACCACGCCGCCCAGCACGCAGCACAGTGGCACGATGTCGTCGGGTAAGAAGCATTCGGAAGAAACGCCGAAGCGCCCGCGCGAAGCGAACGATAACGTGCCGCGCACGCCTGCGGCCGGTGCGGCTCCCCCTCCGGGATACCCGAACTCGGGCGGCTCGAAGTAAGTAGCCCGCCACGAAAAAGGCTTCCTTCGGGAAGCCTTTTTTTGGCCTGATGATTTGCAGCCTGACCAGCCTGATGATTTGCGGCCAGACCAGCCTGATGATTTGCAGCCAGACCATTGACCGTTCATCGTTCACGGCCCACCGTGACGCATTGCTAGTGCTGCCGGCGCAACTCCGCAGGCGGCACGCGCAACTGGCCGCGATACTTCGATACCGTCCGGCGTGCCAACAGAATGCCGCTTGCCGCCAATTGCTGCGTCAGCGCCACGTCTGACAAGGGCATGGACGGGTCTTCCGCTTCCACCATTTCCTTGATCAGCGCGCGCACGGCGGCAGCGGAACAAGAGCCGCCGGATTCAGTCGCCAGCTCGCGCGAGAAGAAGTGGCGAAACTCGAAGACGCCACGGGGCGTCACCATGTACTTGCCGACCGTGGCGCGCGAGACCGTGGATTCGTGCATGTTTAAATCGTCGGCCACTTCGCGCAACATCAGCGGGCGCAGCGCCACCTCGCCGTATTCAAAAAAGGTCTGCTGACGTTTGACGATGGCCTCGGCCACGCGTTGGATCGTGGTGTAGCGCTGTTCGACATTGCGCACCAGCCAACGCGCTTCCTGCAATTCCTGCGCCATGGGGCTGCGGTCATCCAGCCGCGCGCGGCGGAACAGGTCGGCATAGGTGCGGTGCAGCCGCGCATGCGGCATGGCGTTGCGGTTGGGCAGCACGCGCCAACGGCCTTGCCATTTATCCACGAACACATCAGGTACCACATAGACGGGCTCGTCCACGCTGTAGCGCGAACCCGGTTTGGGGTTCAGGCTGCGGATCAATGCGCAGGCGTCGCGCACCTCGTCGTCGGAACACCCGAGCACGCGGCGCAGGCCGACGCAGTCATTCTTGCCCAGGCGGTCCAGATGCTCATTCACGATACGCAAGGCCAGATCGCGGATCGACGCGTCAACGGCGCGAACGGTCGCCAATTGCAGCGACAGGCATTCCGCCAGATCGCGCGCGGCCAGGCCCGGGGCATCCAGCTGTTGCACCAGACGCAGCGCCGCCAGCCATTCGCCTTCGTCGGGCGGGGGGCTGAACTCGGGATGCTCTGTGCTGCACAGGCTGGTGAGCGGCGCGCGCAGATAGCCGTCGTCGTCTAACGCATCAATGATGAATTCGGCAAGCAAGCGGTCGCGCGGCTGCAGATGATAGTTACCCAAATCCGCCGACAGACGTTCGCGCATCGACACGGACGCGCTGACCCATTGGCCCATGTCCTTGGTGTCGCCGCCGCTGGCAGATTGCGTGGGATAGTCGCCGGAATAGGCGGGCGCGTCGGGTGGCGTGTCATCGGCCTCGGCCGTGGCCGGGCTGGCCGGTTCCGCAACGTGTTCCGTTTCGCCGCCACCGTGGACGCTACTCAAGGGAACCGCGCCGATGGACGGCTGGTCGTTATCGAGCTCGTCGATATCCTCAAGAAACGGGTTGGTGGCAAGCGCGTGTTCCACCGCAGTCGTGAACTCCAGCGCTGACATCTGCAGCAGCTTGACGGACTGCTGCAAGCGGGGCGCCAGCGTCATTTGCTGGCGCAGGCGCAATTCTTGCGTAGGGTGGCCCAAACGAGTCTCCTGAATGGAAGCCGCCAAAGGGCGGCGCATCCTGGTACTCATGCAAGAACTGTGCCAACTGCGTTGCCGGGCGGAAAGCGAGGTGCGAACCGCCTGCTTGCGCGACCGTATTACAAGCGGGCGGTAAGAACTGCTCAGTGCCCGGCTGCGCCTTCTTTTTCGTACACGTCCAGGCGGTTGTACAAGGTCTTCAGGCTGACGCCCAAGGTGTCGGCCGCCAAGCGCTTGTCGCCATCGTGATGCGCCAATGTCGCCAGGATGAATGCGCGTTGCGCGCGGCCCAGCGGCATGCCTACCGGGAAGTTCAACGCGCCATCGCGGACTTCGGCTTGCGAGTGCGCGGTTGCGCGGGTGAGTAGTGGGGTATCCAGTTGCGCGTCGGACAAGATGTAGGCGCGCTGCACGACGTTGCGCAATTCGCGGACGTTACCCGGCCAGTCGTGCTGCGCAATGGCGTCCAGCATGGCTTTGGAAAACGTCTTTTCCGTGCGGTGCTGCGCATTCAAGGTATCCAGGAACCGGTGCGCCAGAATCAATGCATCGTCGCCGCGCTCGCGCAACGGTGGCACGCGCAGCGGCACGACCAGCAGCCGATGCAGGAAATCTTGCCGTAGCCGGCCTTCAGCCACCGAGACGCCCGGATCGCGATTGCTGGCGCAGATGATGCGCACGTTCGCGCGCAGCAAGTCCGAGCCGCCAACGCGTTGATAGGTGCCGGCTTCCAGCACGCGCAGGAAATGCACCTGCATGTCGGGCGGCATTTCGGTGACTTCATCCAGGAAGAGGGTGCCGCCGCTGGCGTATTCGAAGTAGCCTGCATTCTGCGACACCGCGCCGGTAAAGCTGCCTTTCTCATGGCCGAAAAGTTCGGCATGGGCAAGCGTGCCGCTGATAGCGCCGCAGTTGACCGCCACGAAGGGCTGGTCGCGCCGTTCGCTGGCGTCGTGAATCGCGCGCGCAACAATTTCCTTGCCCGCGCCACTTTCGCCAACGATGAACACGCTGGCGTCGGTCGAGGCGGCCAGTTGCAACTGGGCCCCTAGTTTTTGCATGACGGGCGACAGCCCCGTCACGTCCATAAGGGTCGGGGGGGACGCAACCGCATCCTCGCGCCCGGTGGTGGTGCGATTTACCATGCTGATACCTCGGCCCGCCGGGCCTGCTCGCGATATTTCCATGGTAGTAGGGCGGTGCTGCGCCGATTGCGACCAGTTGCAAGTATTCGAAAACTTTAGTGGACGGTATCGAAAATTTACGCTTCTCGCCGTCAGAGTGACTATTCTCAATCTCATGCAAACGCGCGCGCACATGTCGCGCCGCGCAGGGCAATACGGAGAAGCTATGCCACACCTGCTAATCGTCGACGACGATGATGCGATTCGGGAAACACTGGCCGAGATGGGCCGCGACAGCGGCTTTTCGGTTGCGGTCGCGGGCAGCGTCAAAGACGCGCTGATTCAGCTCGAGCGCCAAGCGCCGGATCTGGTCCTGACCGATGTCCGTCTGCCGGGCGGCAATGGCATGGACATTTTCAACAACGTGGCGATCGCCAGTGCCGAAGTCGTTGTGATGACGGGGCACGGCTCGGTCGACTACGCGGTGCAGGCGTTGCGCCTGGGCGCCAGCGATTTCCTGGTCAAGCCCATCTGCATGGAACGGCTCAATGAAATCCTGACCCGCGTCGTCACCAATGCCGGCGGGGATTTGCCCGGTATGCCGTTTGAAGAGCCGGGACGCTTTGGCAAGCTGTTCGGCCAGTCTGAGCGCATGCTGGAGCTGTACCGGCAACTGGGGCGCGTGGCCCCCACCAATGTCACGACCTTGCTGATCGGCGAAAGCGGTACGGGCAAGGAACTGGCCGCCCACGCGATTCATGAACTGAGCACGCGGCGCCAACGCCCGTTCATTGCGGTGAATTGCGGCGCGATCTCTCCGAACCTGATCGAAAGCGAGATGTTTGGGCACGAACGGGGCAGCTTTACCGGCGCCGATCGTCAGCACAAGGGCTATTTCGAACGCGCCGATGGCGGCACCTTGTTCCTGGACGAAGTCACCGAAATGCCGTTGGACTTGCAGGTGAAGCTGCTGCGCGTGCTGGAGACCGGGCGGTTCATGCGGGTGGGAACCAACCGCGAAATCAGCTGCGACATCCGGATCATCGCCGCCACCAATCGCAACCCCGAGCAGGCGGTGCAGGAAGGCAAGCTGCGCGAAGATTTGTACTACCGGCTTAGCGTGTTCCCCATTCAATTGCCCGCGCTGCGCGAGCGCGGTGACGACATCCTGTTCCTGGCGCGGCGCTTTTTGCAGGCCCAGAACCAGGAATCGGGCAAGAACAAAGCGTTTTCACCGCAGGCCGACGAGGTGCTCAAGCAATACGAATGGCCGGGTAACGTGCGCGAGTTGAAGAACTTCGTGCGCCGCGCCTTCATTCTGGCCGACGGTGATGTGCTGGACGTGGATATGCTGGCGCCGCATGTGTCGCCGGGCGGCGACGCGGACGCTGCGCAGGTCAGTGTGCCCGTGGGCGAAACGCTGGCTGAAGCAGACCGGCGCTTGATCCTGGCCACGCTTGAACGCTGCAATGGCGTGAAGAAGCAGGCGGCGTTGATGCTGGGCATCAGTCCGAAGACGCTCTATAACCGCCTGGAAGAATATGCGGCGGCCGGGTATGCGCTGCCAGGTGAAGACGCCGGCGGCGCGCGCAATACCCGGAATTCCGCATAAGGTCTTTCGGAAGAGGCCCCGGAATTCCATATAAGGCCTTTCTCGGCTGAGGCTCCCGAAATCCACATAGGGCCTTGCTGAACTGAGGCGGCAAGCATCGCGCCGCCGCCTCGACCCGCCTTACTTGCCGTGGCGCGTCTTCAGGTCAGCCATACACGCGTCTTTGGCGTTACCCGACATGGCGTCGCATTTTTCCTTGCCCACCTTGTAATCGGCGTCGTTCTTGACTTTGGCGGCGTCATGGTTGGCTTCGGCCTTTTCCTTGCCCGCCTTGGCATCGGCCTTCGCCTTGTCGCGATTGGCTTCGGCCTGCTGCTGGCAAACGTCCTTTTGATTGCCCTTCATACCGTCGCACGCCTTTTTGTCCATCTTGTATTGATTGTCGATCTGATCGTTCGTGCGAACGGGCGGAGAACCGCCTTGCGTGGTTTGCGCGGACGCTTGGAACGCCACGGCGGACAGGCAGAGAGCGATGGCGGGGCAAACGGTTCTGGACAGATTCATGACTGACTCCTTTGGATATGGGTCCGGGTTAGGCTGGACCTCAACCACCCCTTAGCAAGCGCCGTTCCCGCGCGGGGCCAGGCACGGCCCAGGCACGGCACTTGCGCCACAGCCTGCGCATGACGCCATATGGAGAAAGAGATGGAACCGCACTCGCGCAGTGATCAAGTGAATGACTCGGCCAACGGCCAGGCCAGAAACCCTGCCAAAAACCCGGCCAACGACCCGGCAAAACCCCAGGCCAACACGCCTACCGATGACACCGACACCGCGCATCGCAGCGGCCAGTTCGGTGCGGACAAGCCGGAGTTTGGCAAAGCGCCGCCGGCGAGCAAGCGCCACGCGGACAAACAACCCAACCAGCAGGGACCGGAGTACGAGGAAGGCGGGCAGTACCCGGGCAAGCGGCCCGAGGGGAAGTAAAAAAAGCCGGGCGCCTTGCCCGGCTTTTTTCAATCAGCCGTTCCGCCATTGCGCACCGGGTTGGGCGGTGAATGGGAAACGCCAGCTTCGTCTTCGCCTGTGACGCGGTCGGGTGCGATATCGCGGCCATCGTCGTCGCGCAGGTTGGGGTCTACGCTTTCGCGATCGCCCGTGGCCTGGGAATCGCTGTCCGTGTGGGCCATCCCGGGAGGCAGGTCGCTGGCGGAATCAGACGAATCGCTGGGGCCTAGATCCGGGCGCCCGCTCGGGTCCAGCTCAGGGAAATCGGGGGGTGGGGTGCGTGACATGGCGGTCTCCGGGAAGGTGAAGGCAGAAGCCTGGGCAGGACGCCCGTGCTTGCACCTACCCAGCAATCGTCGTGCCGCTTCAAGGCGGGTATGGCAATTGCTGGCCTCGGATAAGCAAACCGCAGGACAAAACGGGAGATCGCCATGTCACTAATCGTCGCTGCACGATTTCAAACCTTCGACCAGGCCACGGTGGCCGCACAGAAGCTCTTCGCGGAAGGCTTCACCGAAGACGATGTGCACACCTTCTATATCAATTCGGCGGGTGAGCATGGCCGCTACCCCTTGGGCGGTGACCGGCTGGCAGACCCGGATTCAAAGGGCGGGCACCTGGGCGCCGTCGCGGGCGCGTCGGTGCTGGGGCTGGTGTTCGCCTTGGCAGGCGGCTTGATCGCGGCGCGTGTGGCCGCGTCGATCTTTGTCGTGATCGCGGCGGCAGGCGTCGGGGCCTACCTGGGTGCGTTGGCGGGCGCGCTTTGGATCATCGGACGGAACAAGCGCAAGGCGGCCAACACACCGCGCGCGCAAGAGGTGCACCCGGCGGTAAGGCCGGCTGGCGTGATGCTGGCCCTGCACGTGGCCCCGGGCCAGGATGCGTTGGCGCGGCGCGTGCTTCGTGAATCTGGCGGCCGCGACATCGAGCGCGCACAAGGCCGCTGGCAGGGCGGCAAGTGGGAAGACTTTGATCCGCTCAAGCCGCCGCACCCGGTTGAGGAAGCGTCCACGCTGCCTTGATCGCGGGGCGCCCCGCGCGTTTCGAAGGTCGAAGGGTGCACGCAATTCCAATTCTCGTTGCGGCGGGTTTGGGCACGCCGCTTGCTGTAGAGGGGCAGGTGCTGGCGACAGCGCCACTAACCTATCAACGCGATGAAAAGTGAGAAAGCCATGAACAAGGACCAGGTGAAGGGCAGAGTCAATGAGGCCGTTGGCAAGGCGAAAGAAGTCGCTGGCAAAGCGACCGGCAGCACGTCCACCGAATTGAAGGGGACGGCGCAAAAGGTGGCCGGCAAGACGCAGGCCGCTTACGGCGATGCCAAGGACAAGGTCGAAAAGTCGTAAGACGCACTTGGCCAGTACAAAAAAAGCCGGGGAATGCCCCGGCTTTTTTTTGGCGCGTGCGCGGCGGCGGGCTTACTGCCGTCCGACAATCACGCCGAACAGGAATGCTGCGCCCGCGACCAGCCCAACGGCTTGCCAGGGGCGAGCGTGGATGTATTCCTCGGTGCAGTCGATGGTTTCGCGCATCAGATCGCCGGCATTTTCAGAGGCCTCGCGCAGGCTACTTCGCGTGGCCGCTAACTGATCGGCCAGGCGCGCCTTCAGCGCATCAAGATCGCCGGGATCGGCATCACGCAAGGTCGCTTCAATTTCATCGATCCAACTTTCCGGATGGCGTGCGCGCCTGCGCAACCCACGATTATCCGGGCCATTCTCGGGGAAATCGGAAGGCAGAGGGGTGTTCGTAGAGGCCATCTGAAAGCTCCTGGCAGTCGGGCGCAATATCCGCCAGCGCGATCCGGCCCGTGCGGCCGCGTGGCGTGCCGAGGCGTCAAGCCTCGAGCATGTCTTGGCAAGCCAGCGTGCACGCCAGGCATGCCCCGGCGCAAATCTGGCAATGCTCCATGTCCTGGTGCGGGGCGCATGCGCGGGCGCAGGCATCGCAGACCAAGGCGCACAAAGTACATAGCGCGGTAGAAAATTCTCCGTCACGCGCCAGCATGGCGGCGCACAAGCGGCACACGCTGGCGCAATCAATCGCCAGGCTGATGCAGCGCTTCATGCGAGCCGCGTTGATCTCCAGGCTGGTCGCGGCACACTGGTCACATGCCACCGCGCATTCGTAGCAGGCTTGCACACATTGCTCGAAGTTTGGGTCTCGCATTGCATCTCCTTGTGAGTGCCCAGGGTGGCCGGCCAAGGCGTGTGCGAGCTTGCCCGGCCACATCCGCTTGCAATTTGAAGTGGGTGCCAGTGCTCTGACGCGGCAGTTGGCCGTAGGATGAAAACTCGAAACCAGGCAGGAGACCCCCATGACATCCCGATCCGATTCGAAACCCGCTGCTTCCGCCAAGCAGGCGGCGCCTGTGCAGGACAACGCTAAGATACTGCCCCCGCAGGGTCCCGTCGACGTGCCAAATCAACCGGTTAAACCAGACGCCTCGACACCCGACGAAGCGGCGCGCGACAAGCGTGCGGTGGTGGATAACCAGACCGAGTCGAACTGGGCCGACGGGGCCGCGCCGCAGCCGCGTGCGAAGAACGCGCGCTCATCCTTGTTCTGATCAGGCCGGGGCGGCGGGCGGCAGCTTCTGAAGAAACGCCAACAGCCGCCGCTCGCTGGCATCCAGTCCGCGTGGCCCGGCTGGCGCGCGCGCCTTGGCGGGCAAGGCGCCGGCCAGATAGGCGTCCAGCACGGCGGGGTGGACATAACATGCCCGGCATACCGCAGGCGTGTTGGCCAAACGCTTGGACACGTCCTTGATCACGTCGACGACCGTCTGCTTGGCCTGCGCGTCGTTCTCAAACGGCCGGGCTTGCAGCGCGGCGTAGGCCAACACGGAACCGGCCCAGGTGCGATAGTGCTTGGCGGTGAAATCGCCGTCGCCCGCCGCACGCAGGTACGCATTGACGGCCCCTGAATCCACCGGGTGTTTGCAGCCATCTTCATCGAGGTATTGGAATAGCTGCTGCCCCGGAATTTCCAGGCAGCGCTTGATGATGCGCGCCACGCGGCGGTCTCTGACTGTCACGTCATGCGGCACGCCGCTCTTGCCTTGAAAGCGAAACCGGAACTGGCTGCCGGCTACGGTGGTGTGCCGCCGCGTCAACGTTGTCAGGCCATACGATTTGTTCTCGCGCGCGTATTCCCGCGCGCCGATGCGGATTAGCGTGGTTTCCAGCAAGCGCACCAAGGTGGCAATCACTTTCTCTTGCGCCAACCCCGGCGCCTGCATATCCCGGGCGACCTGGCGGCGAATGCGCGGCAGCGCCAAACCGAAGGCCAGCAGATTCTGATATTTGCCCGCATCGCGCATCGTGGCCCAGGCGGGGTGATACCGGTATTGCTTGCGTCCGCGGGCATCGCGCCCAGTCGCTTGCAGATGGCCATGGGGAAGGGCGCAGATCCACACATCTTCGTAGGCGGGCGGAATGACCAGGGCATGGATGCGGGCGATTTCGGCGGCATCCTTTACCCGCTTGCCGTGCGCATCCACGTAGTGGAACGTGCTGCCGTTGACGCGAACGCGCCGGTAGCCGGGCTGCGAGTCGTCTACATAAACCAGCGGAGGTTCGACGGCGGCGCAAAGGGCCGGTTCGGCGGGCGATATGCGGGTATCCATTCGTTCTCCGGCTGCGTTGGGCGGCTGCACGGGGTGGCTGTAATAGCGGCTGCTTGGACGGCTGACCAGGCTCTGGCGCTTAGCAAGTTCTAGCAAGCGGCGTGCCATCCGACGCTTTCCCGCAGGGCGGCGGGGCTTGGGCACGGCGCTTGCTGAAGGGTCGGGCAGCAAGACAAAGACCCGAAGCCCTTTAAGGAGAGTGCCATGCAAGACTCAATGCAACTACATGTGCCGCCCAAACCCGACCCGATTCCGCCCGGATCGCCGCCGGGTGATTTGCCGGTGGAACCGGATACGGATGAGCCGGAGGTGGACCTGCCGCCGCTGTCTCCCCCAATCAGGGAAATTGATCCGCCCAAGCGTTGATGCCAGTGATGCTGGATCTCGCCCTTGAATAAAACGAATCAACAAGATCGAAGTCCGTAAATTCGTATCACCAAGATCGAATCACCAAGATCAAATCAAACAAGACGAGGAGTCATCATGTCGACCATCCTGCTGATCATTCTGATCCTGCTGCTTATCGGCGCCGTGCCCGCTTGGCCGCACAGCAAGGGCTGGGGCTATTACCCCAGCGGCTTGCTCGGCATCGTCGTGATCGTGCTGATCGTGATGCTGCTGATGGGGCGAATATAAGCGCCTGACGGTTGACTGACGGCGGCTTGCCACGCGGCAAGCCGGGTCAGACAACTTGGTTTACCGGGAATGGTCGCTCGCTGGACGGCGGGTGGCGGTACCGGGTAGCGAAGGGGCGGGACGAGGCGTAAGATTTCCCCGCCTTGATACCGACCTTCGCTCACCCCGTTACGCCAACATGACCATTCCCTTATTGATTTTGATCGACAGCGTGCATGACCATCTGCCCGCCATTGAAGCCCGCGGCTTTCACGCCGTGTACGCTCCCACCGCCCAGGCTCGCGCGGACGCAATCGCGCAACATGCGGACGATATCCGCGTGGTGTTGACCCGCGGCGCCACAGGTTTTCGCGCCGACGAGATGGCGGCGCTGCCCAAGCTTGAGCTGATCTGTTCGCTTGGGGTGGGCTACGAAAATATTGATCTGGCCGCCGCCGCCGCGCGCGGCATCATTGTCACTAACGGCCCCGGTGCCAATGCGGTGTCGGTGGCCGACCACGCCATGGCGCTGCTGCTGGGCGCTGCGCGCCATCTGCCCCAAGCCGACGCCTGGGTGCGTCAAGGCCACTGGAGCGGGTTCATGGGGCCGCAAGTCACCGGCAAACGGCTGGGCATTTTGGGCCTGGGCACCATCGGCCTGGAAATTGCCAAGCGCGGCGCCAATGGCTTTGGCATGAGCGTTGGCTATTACAACCGGCGCGCACGCCCGGAATCCGGCTACACCTATTTCGATAACGCGCGCGATCTTGCGGCGGCGTCAGACTTCCTGGTGGTGGCGACGCCCGGCGGCGCGGGTACGCGTCATCTGGTGAACGCTGATGTGCTGGATGCGTTGGGCCCCCAGGGCTACCTGGTGAACATTGCGCGCGGCAGCGTCGTGGATACCGACGCATTGATCGCCGCGTTGGCCAACGGCCGCATTGCGGGCGCGGGGCTGGACGTGGTGGACGGCGAACCCACCATTCCCGATGCGCTCAAGGCGTTGACGAACCTGGTGCTGACGCCGCACAGCGCCGGCCGTTCGCCCGAAGCGGTCGAAGCCACCGTGACGTTGTTCCTGCAAAACGCCACGGCGCATTTCAGCGGCCAAGCCGTGCTGACGCCCGTGTTGGACGCGCACGCCGAAGCCGCCTGATCGCGGGCTTAGTGCGAGAACATGATCGGTACGGTCATGCTCTTCAGGATAGAGGCGGTGGCCCCGCCCATCGCCCATTCGCGGAACTTGCTGTGACCATAGGCGCCCATGACGATCAGGTCGGCGCTATGGTCGGCAGCGGCGTTCAGGATGGTGCTGCCCACGCCAACGCCCTTGATATCGCGGCGCACGTGGTCGGGTGCCGGCATGCCCTGGGCGACGCAGTAGGTGGCCAGGTCTTCAAACGGCACGGCTTCGCCTTTTGACGAGGCGCCGCCTTCGTCCATGGTCAGCACCACCAGACGCGACGCCAGACGCAACGCGGGTGCGGCGTCGGCCAGTGCGCGGGCGGCTTCACGGCTGCCGTCCCAGCACACCAGCACGCGCTCGCCCACGGCGGAAAAATTCCCGCTGGAAGGCAGCACCAGCACGGGGCGGCCCGCGGTCAACAACATCTGTTCAACAAATTCGGTTTCGTGCGCGGCTTCCACGTCGTCTGGGTTGAACTGGCTGACGATGACCAGGTCGCTCGTGCGGGCGTAGAGAGCCACGCTGGCGCTGGGCGAGGCCTCTCCGGCGCGCACCACAGCCGGCACATCGGCGGCGGCGGCCGCTTCCAGGAACGCGTTCTGAACCGCGCCCCGATTTTGCGCCTGGATTTCCTTCATCACGCTCAGCGTGCGCGACATCAGCACGGATTCGCCGTAGTAATACTGTGGCGGTGCGGCGCTGGCGTAGATGCCAACGAGCTCGGCCTTGTGGCGCTTGGCGAGTGACAGCGCCAATGCCGTGCGGCGGGTGCAATCGAATCCGTGGTCCAGATGGACGGAAATGCGGCGATACATGGCGGCCTCCTTAATAAGCGTTCCATATCTGCATGGTTGCGCTTTCCGTGAAGGCCGCTATTGATGCGTATCAAGCCGTCTTGATATTGCCGGGGCCGGGTCAAGATATGGCCGGGGCAGGGTCAATATATGGCTAGGGCCGGGTCAAGACATGGCTAGGGCCGGGTCAATATATCGCTGGGGCCGGCTGAAGGTCTGGCTATCGGGCCGGTTCTTTTTCGATGCGGTCCCGCAGTTGTCGAACCTGGCGCGCCTGCTGCGCGATGCGGTCCAGCGGCCCGGCCAGCGCCGGGTCGGCCGCTGCAAGCGCGGGCGGCACCGCCAGTTGGCGCGGTGGCACATCCTGGGCGCCGTCCTGCGGATGCAGCGCATGCGCCAGGACCAGACCGTATTCGCGTAGCGCGTCCGCAGCCGGTGCTTGCGCGGGAAGCGCTGGCTGGATTTCCAGTACGGTGCCTGCCGCGGTGATCCGCCGCATGGCGTTCAGCAAATTCACGGCCGTGTCCACGTTGCGGTCGCGGTGCACTGGGTTTTGCTGCAAGCGCTGCAACGAGGCCTCGGCGTTGTCGGCAGACAGGCAGGCCAGGCGGCGCAGTCCGACGATGTCCGGCTCGCCTGGCGCATCCGGCTCGCCGCTTTTCTGCCGGATCAGCGCCAAGGCGTAGGCGGCGTGGCGTTCCAGTGCGCGGGTCAGGGCGCCTGCCAATTGGCGGGGTTCTTTTTCCGGCCACACCAGAAAGCCCACCAGCAAGGCCAGGATGCCGCCCAGTACGCTGTTGAACGCGCGCAGCGCAGCCAGCATGGGTTCATAGATATCCGGCTGCTGAATATGGCTGACCAGCACGAACTGCGACGTCAGAAAGAATGTGAACAGCGCGTAGTGAATCGTGCGGGCCGCGAATGTGCCCAAGGCAATGGGCAGTACAGCCAGCGCAACCGACAACGGTGTGCTTAGCAACAGGCCCAGCAGCGACGCGCCAATAGCGCCGGCCACGCTGCCGATCACGCGTTCGACGGTGCGCTGCCAAGTGGTGGCGAAGTACGGTTGCAGGATGAACACCAGCGTCAACGACATCCAATAGCCGTGGTTGACGGCGAACGTCTTGGACAAGGCCACGGCGATGGTCGCGCCGATGCCTACCCGCAACGCGTGGCGGAACGCGTCGGACTCGACGCCCAGGTTTTGGCGCAACGTGCGCCAGGCCTGGCGCGCGCGGCTGCTCACGGCGGGGCCTTGCGCGGGCGCGGCAGGGGCGTCGCCCTGGTCGAACAGGGCCTGCATCACGGATTGCGCGGTGTGCAGCAGGCGGTCCAGCACCGGCACCACGGTGGCCAGATCGGGCGCATACGCCATGGCGCCGCCGCGCAAGTCGTGCAGGCCCGCGCTGTAATGGGCCAGCCGTTCGCGCAGGCACTCGGCCTGCTTGGCGTCGCTGACGTCCGACGTGCTGGCGATGGCGTTGCAGACGCTGGCGTAGCGGTGCAGCGCATGGGACAGGTGCGCGCCGGCGCTGCGGCCCAGCCAGCGCGGCGCATTGGATTCCAGCAGGTCCGCCGCCGCAACCAGGGCGATGAAGCTGTCTTCGGCGCTGTCCAGTAAATACATCAGCTGGTGGGCGCGGGCGCGCCGCGACGGGCGGGTGTCTTGCACTTCGCGGATGCGAACGCGGGCGGCTTCCAAGGCCGCGCGCTGGGCGCTGCGTTGGGGCTTGGTGACGGCCGTCCAGGCTTGCGGCCCGGCGGCGGGCGTCAAGCCTGAATACATGCGCGCCAGCGCGTCGGCAAAATCGGCCAGGCCACGATAGCAATGCGCAACGGCATGGGTGGCGTCCTTCCAGGGGCGGCGGCGCCAGACCAGCGCCGTCATCAAAATGGCCCAGACGGCGCCGGCCAGGAAGAACAGCGTGTAGGACAGGCTTTCAGTGAGTGTCGGCGCGGGTAACTCGGCGGCGACGACGAAGCCGGCTGACAGCAGCGTGCCGACAATGGCGGCCGCCGGCCCCAGCACGCGCAGCAGTCCGCCAAACGTGCAGCAGATGAACGTCAGCGGCAACAGCAGCCATAAATGCCCGGCGCTGGCGCTGGCCAGAAAACAGAAGAGGGCGCCAATCAGCCCCAACGCCAGCATGGAGCCGGCACGTTGCCGCAGCGGGCCGCCGGGGTCGCCGAAGCAGGCCCAGAACGCCGCGATGGCGGTCCAGCCCAGGCGCGGCTCGTGCGCCAGCACGGCAAGAATGACAGGGGCCGCGCTGATGGCGGCGGCTTGCAGGGCGTCCAGCCACAGGATATTGCGCAGCGATGCGCGCCAACGGGAAAGCAGATTCGTCACGCTGATCTTGAAGCAGCAATTAGGCCCGAAGGCCGAAAGACGCAAACCCTACCATGTCGACAAGGCGTGCGCGTGGACGTCGGCATAACGTATGGTTACATCCATGTGACCTTACGACATCATTTGTGCAAAATTGGCTGGAACAATTGCGCAAAATGGCATAAAAAACACTAGCGGTTCAGCGCGCCGAATTATTCGTCGGCGCGCTTGCGGTAAGCCCGAAGTGAATACTCATGTCCCAATGTGCCTCTATCTGCGCCCGGACAGCGCAGGCCATTTATCAGAGGCGCGCGAGGAGCGTAGACATGACGCCGAATCACGAGGCTTCCACGAGCTCGGTGGTCAGCGATGACGAAATCGCGGCCATGGTGGCAGGTAAAGAGGGATTGCGGGTGCTGTTGCAGCCGCAGATGGATTTGCTGACCGGCAAGATCGTGTCGGCGGAAGCACTGGCGCGATGGCAGCATCCCCGCTTGGGGCTGGTCATGCCTGCTGAATTCATCCCCGCCATCAATCGCATGGGCCTGGACCGGCATTTGTTCGAACGGGTTTGCCTGCGAGTCATCGACATGCTGTTGACGATGCGCCGCGCCGGCGTGGCGGTGCCGATTGCCGTCAATGCGCCCGCCACCACCTTGTCAGATGAAAACGCCGTGAATTTTTTGCTTGACCGCATTCGCGCGGCCGAGCTGCCCGCGTCTTTGGTGCGTATCGAACTGACCGAAGACGAACCCATCAAAGAACTGGATGTGCTGCGCGCCTCGCTGTTGAAGCTGGAAGAGGCGGGCTGCGAGGTCAGCCTGGACGACTTTGGCACGGGCCACGCATCGCTCAAGCTGCTGTCGGCCATTCCGTTGTCTGAAGTGAAGATCGACCAATATTTCGTCACCCGCATGCGGCGCAGCGCCGTGGCGTTCGAAGTCTTGCGCTCGGCGGCCGAACTGGCTACCCGCATGGGCTGGCGCGTCGTCGCCGAAGGCGTGGAAAATGTGGCCGACGTGCCTGCCTTGCGCGCTGCGGGCTGCCGTTACGGCCAAGGCTATGCACTAGGCCGCCCGATGCCGCTGGACGCGTTGATGCTGCGCCTGCGCAGCCAACGCGACGGCGTCGAGCCCTTGTCAGCGCCGGCCAGTTACGCCTCGTCCTGGCTCGAGGCCTTTGACGGCAGCGAAGCCGAACCGGTAATTCCGAAGGGCGTCGTCACTCAATAAGGGCATCTTCACCCCTCAAAGGCGTCGTCACTCAATAGGGCATCTTCATCCCATATGCGCGCTGCCACCCCGTAATGGGCAGCGCTGGCGGGCGGGGCGGTAATTCTTACCGGCGCCGGCACGCCGCTCACCCCGAAGAAACGGGGCCGCTCAGAACCTGCATCCTTTTCCACCCCTAAACGGCGCTTGGGCACGTCAGTTGCTACCCCTGATAGCGCGGGAGTCCTTTCCGCCTACTAGGAGACTTGTAATGTCCAACCAGAATCAGCCGGACCAGCAAAAGCAGCCCCAAAAGCAACAGGCCCAGGAAAATCCCAAGGACCGCAACCAGCCGGGTCAGCAGCCCGGTCAAGCCGGCCAGACCGCCGACAAGGGTCAAGGGCAAGCGGGCCAAAATCCGGGCCAGCAAAACAAGACCCAACGCTAGCATCTTGATCGCGCCTTGAGTCCGCATACCGGCAGCGCGTATCCCGGCGGCCCCGTCCGTGCCAGCAAGCGCGGACGGGGCCGTTTGCATTGGGGACGGCTTAGCTGCCATCATCCTTTTTGGCCATTGAAACTTGCCGCGCGATCTCTGACGATGCGCTGTTGACCTTGCACCTGTCCTCCCCAATCCATCCAGGAACTCTATGAGCACGAACGCCGTTGCGCCACGCCAGCGATCCGCCTTGGGCACCACGATGGGGGTGCTGCTTGTGCTGATTGCGCTGGCTGCCGTGCTGGCGTTCGCGGCAACCCGCATCGTCGAGCAGCGTATTGCGGGCATGCTCGGGCCGCGCGGGCAGGTCGCTGACATCCAGGTGGGATTTCGCCAAGTCGTGCTGACGGACGTCAACGTGCCCGGCTCGGCCAATCAGACTGCGGTGCGCGCAAAGCGCGTCGTGCTGGAGCCGGAGTGGTCCGCCTTCTTGCGGCATGAAGCCGTGTTCAAGTCGGTGGTGGTGGAAGGGTTCGATTTTTCGGTGATACGTGACGCGGACGGCGACATGCAGATTGCCCCCGCCTTGCAAACCGCGCTGCACTCGGGCGACGGCGGCGATGGTAAATCGCGGCGGCCCATGCCGATCCACATGGGCGAGCTCATCCTGCGCGACGGCCGCCTGGATTATCTGGACGCCGCGGTCGCCAAGCCCCCGCATCGCATCCCCTTTAAAAATGTACAGGCCCGATTGAACCCCGTCGCGATCCCGGGCGATGGCACGCAGAGCGACTTTGAATTCAATGGAGTCGTCGAAGACAACCGCAACGGCGAATCCACGGTCCATGCGCAGGGCTGGCTGGCCGTGGGCAGCACGGACGCCGATATGAAGGTGGCCGTGCGCAATATGGATATCCGCCATGCCGCGCCGTACTTGTCGGCAAACGGCGCCGGCACGCTGACGGGCGGCACCATGGATCTGGACATGACCACCAAGATCGCCAAACAAGAGCTGCGCGCCGCAGGCACGGTGGCCTTGCGCGGTTTGCAGTTCAGTGGTGATGGCTCGCTGTTTTCGTTGCCGCGCAAAGCGGTGTTGGCCGCCATGAAAGACAAGTCTGGCGTGCTGCGCTTCGAGTTCGCATTGCGTGGCAGCCTGGACAACCCCAAGTTCTCGGTGACGCGCGGCTTCGCGGCGCAAGTGGCGCGGGGCTTCGGGCGTGCGATCGGTATCGGCGCGGAAGGCGCGGCGGAAGGGGTGAGCGGCGCGGTCAAGGAATTGGGCGACGCCATATCAGACATGCTCAGCCCCTGAAGTGCGGCGTGAGCAGCAGGCGCAAGCAGCAGGCGCAAGCAGCAGGCGCAAGCGGCAGGTGCAAGCGGCAGGTGCAAGCGATGCCGCGCGGGCCGCATGAGCAAATGAGGAATCGGCATTTCCCGGCGCTGGGGCGCAGACCTATCATCGGCAGCTTGTCTTATCCGAACTGCCGAGCCGTCTCATGCGCACCCCGTCCCAGCTGCCCCCGTCGTCATCGCGCCCCTTGCTGCAGATCAAGAACCTGACGGTAGACCTGCCGCCGGGTGCCGACCGCCAGCATGCGTTGAAAGACGTATCCCTGACGATCAATTCCGGCGAAATCCTTTGCGTGGTGGGGGAAAGCGGATCGGGGAAATCGCTGACCGCGGGCGCCATTCTTGGCCTGCTGCCGCAGGACGTGCGCGCGAGCGCCGGCCAGATTTTGTGGCAGGGCGAACAAGATCTGCTGCGTCTGCCTGCTGAAGCCATGCGGCGTTTGCGCGGCCAGGGCATTGGCATGATCTTCCAAGAACCGATGACGGCGTTGAACCCGCTGCGCACCATTGGCGACCAGATTGCCGAGGTGTTTCGTACGCATACCCGCCTGGGCCGCGCCGACATCCGCGAGCGGACGCTGGCCCTGCTGGAGTCGGTGCGGCTGCCCGAACCCGCGCAGGCGCTGGAGGCGTACCCGCATGAATTGTCGGGCGGACAACGCCAACGCGCCATGATCGCGATGGCGCTGGCGCTGGAACCCGCATTGCTGATTGCGGACGAGCCCACCACCGCACTCGATGTGACCACGCAGGCGCAGATTCTGCATTTGATCCACGACCTGCAACGCCGCAAAGGCACGGCGGTGCTGTTCATCACGCATGACTTTGGTGTCGTGGCCGAGATCGCTGACCGGGTGGCCGTGATGCAGCGCGGTGTGCTGGTGGAAAGCGGCACGGCCGAACAAGTGCTGGAGCACCCGCGCCACCCGTACACCTGTGCGCTGATCGCTGCCGTGCCGCCCTTGGAACCGGCTGCGGCAAGAGCAGGCAGCTTCGACGATGCGCCGGTCATTCTCAGTACCGACGCGCTGTCCAAGACCTACCGCAAGCGCGGCTGGCTGGGCCGTGCGGGCCGAGTAACGCATGCGGTCGACGGCGTGTCCATCACGCTGCGCGAAGGCGGCACGTTAGGCATCGTGGGGGAAAGCGGGTCTGGAAAATCCACGCTGGCGCGGACCTTGCTCGGTCTGGTGCCGCCCGATGCGGGCGCCATCACGCTGGCGGGCAAACCGTTGGTGTTCAAGGGTGGAAGCGCCCATCGAGACCATGCACGGCGCGTGCAGATGGTGTTCCAGGACCCGTATGGGTCATTGAACCCGCGTCAGCGCGTGGGCGAAATCGTGGCGCAAGGCCCGATGGTGCACGGCACGCCACGGCGCGAAGCCATGGCGCGCGCCGCCGAATTATTTGAACTGGTGGGATTGTCGGCGGACGCCATCCGTCGTTACCCGCACGAATTCTCCGGGGGGCAACGGCAGCGCGTGGGCCTGGCGCGCGCGCTGGCGATGCAGCCGCGCGTGCTGATTGCGGACGAGCCCGTTTCGGCGCTGGACGTGTCGGTGCAAGCGCAGGTGCTGGCCTTGCTGGCGCGGCTGCGCGACCAGTTGGGCTTGTCCATCGTCTTCATCACGCATGACTTGCGCGTGGCCGCCCAGGTGTGCGACCACATCGCGGTCATGAAGAGCGGCCGCGTGGTGGAATCTGGCGTGTGCGCCGACGTGTTCCGCCAGCCCGCCCACCCCTACACGCAAGCGTTGCTGACGGCGGTGCCGGGCAAGAAGTGGAACCCGGCCGAAGTCACGCTGCGCCTGGCGGCCTGAGGCGGAGCTGCCAACTGCAAGCCGCAGACTCAAAGCCGCAGACTCACAGCCAAAGACTCAAAGCCGAAGACTCAAGGCCGAAGACTCAAAGCCGAAGACTCAAAGCCACAGACTCAAAGCCACATCAATGCGCGCCCGGTGCTGCCGGCGCGCCATGCTTGCCCACGAGCGTCGCGCTGGCTTCATTCAGCCCGATGACGTCCACGGCCCGGCCGGCGCGGCGCAGTTTGGCCACAGTCTTCTCCAACGCGTCCACGGCCGAAATGTCCCAGAAGTGGGCGGCCGACAGATCAATCACCACCGTCTTGACCGGCTCGTGGAAATCGATGGCGGCCGCAAAGCGGCTGGCCGATGCAAAAAAGATCTGCCCCGCGTAGCGGTACGTGCGCGTGGCGCCGTCTGCCGACAGGTGCGACGTGACGTTCAGCATGCGCTTCACCTTGCCGGCAAAGAACAAACCGCTCAGGACCACGCCTGTGAACACGCCCCGGGCAAGGTCGTGCGTCCAGAGCACCACCAGCACGGTCGCCAGCATCACCACCGACGACTGCCACGGATGCGAGCGCAGGTTGCGGAACGAGCGCCAGTTGAACGTGCCAATCGACACCATGATCATCACCGCCACCAGCGCCGGCATCGGAATGCGGGCCACAAGCGGCCCCAGCACCACAATCAGGAACAGAAGGAACGTGCCCGCCACGAAGGTGGACAAGCGGGTGCGTCCGCCCGAACGCACGTTGATGACCGACTGGCCGATCATGGCGCAACCGCCCATGCCGCCCAGAAAGCCCGTGACGATATTGGCGATGCCCTGGCCCTTGCATTCACGGCGTTTGTCGCTGTGGGTATCGGTCATGTCATCGACGATTTGCGCCGTCATCATGGATTCCAGCAGGCCCACGGCGGCCATCGTCACCGAGTACGGCAAGATGATGCGCAGCGTGTCCAGCGTGAACGGCACGTCGGGAATCATGAACGAGGGCAGGGCCGACGGCAGTGTGCCCATGTCGCCCACCGTGTTGACGTCCAGCCCGCCGTAGATCGACACCGCGGTCATGGCGATTATGGCCACCAGCGGCGACGGCACCGCCGTGGTGACGCGCGGCAGCAGGTAGATGATGGCCAGCGCGCCCGCGACCATGGCGTAGGCGACCCACGTCACGCCAGTCAGTTGCGGCAATTGCGCCATGAAGATCAAAATGGCCAGCGCGTTGACGAAGCCCGTCACGACGGAGCGCGACACGTATTGCATCAGCAAGTCCAGCCGCAAGAAACCGGCCGCGATCTGCACGACGCCCATCAGGACGGTGGCGGCGAACAGGTAGCCGATGCCGTGCTCGCGCACCAGCGGCGCAACCAGCACGGCGACTGCGGCCGTCGCCGCCGAGATCATGCCCGGGCGGCCGCCCGTGAAGGCGATGATCAACGCAATGGAAAACGAGGCGTACAGCCCGACGCTGGGGTCGACGCCAGCGATGATCGAAAAGCCGATGGCTTCAGGAATGAGGGCAAGCGCGACAAGAATGCCCGCCAGGATGTCGCCACGCGGATTGGACATCCAGCGGCTGCGAAGCTGCAAGAAAAAAGACATGTGTGGGCTCGGAATGCGTCCGAGATCGCTTGGAGTTGTCCGAGGGATAGGCGCCCGGCCGAGCCACCCGGCATGCCGGGTCCACGAGGACCGCGATGTCGGTCCGCCACCTCCGTTGCAGAGGCGGCGGGCGGAATTGTACACCCCGTCGTACGGGCGGGAGAGGGCCTTAGGCGGGGTGCTGGCGGGTCTTAGAAGCGGTAATTCGCGCTGAGCTCCACGCGCCGGCCTTCACCCACCAGCCATTGCGTCTGGTTGTAGTAAGCGGTTTCCGCGTACTGGCGGTCAAACACATTGAAGGCGCGCAGCGCCAGGCTCAGGTCGCGGCGTGGTTCCCATTGCAGCGCCAGGTTGGTGGTGGTGTAGCCCGCCATTTCCAAGCGGTTGGCCGCGTCCGCATAGCGCTTGCCCACGTAACGCACGCCCGCGCTGGCCGTCCATTGCGGCGCGAACTTCCAGCTGAGCCAGGCATTGGCCACGCGCTCAGGCACATCGGTCGGCACATTGCCATTGCGCGAGACCGACACGCCGCCCACCGATTCGTTGAAGTCGTCATAGCGGGCGCGCAGCGCCACGGCGTTCAAGTCCAAGCGCCAGGCCGGAGTCAGTTCCACACCCAGCGTGGCCTCCACCCCGCGCGACGATTGCTCACCGACCTGGATGCGCAGCGCCGGGTCGTTGGGGTCGCGCGTGACCAGGTTGTTCTTCTTGATGTGATAGGCGGCCAAGGTCCATTGGCCCTTGTTGTCCCAGAAGGTCTGCTTCACGCCGATCTCCAACTGCTTGCCTTGCGAGAGCTCGTAGTTCTTATTGGCGGGCGACAGCAGCAGCAGGCTGCCGATGGGGTCGGCGGCCTGGGCGTATTGGGTATAGACCGACACCGTGGGCAGCACGTCGTACACCGTCCCTACGCGCCAGCCTACGTTGCTGTAGGTGGTGCGAAAGGCGGTTTCGTCGGCAACAAGATCGCGGCGCTTCAGGTCGATATGGTCATAGCGCAACCCGGCCAGCACCGACCAGCGCGAGTTCAGCATCAAGCGGTCTTCGGCAAAGAACGCGTACTGGCTGGCCGTGTTGCGGTACCGCGGCGTGGTGCCGGCGATGTTGATGAAGCGGCCATGGTCGACGTCATACGGGTCCACCAGCGACGTGCCGGAATAGGGCGAGTTGTTGGTGTGCTTGAGCGAGGCGCGGTTCAGTTCGAACCCCACCGCCACCTTGTTGGCCAGGCCGAACAGATGCCCGTCAAAGGCGGCGTCGGTGACGGTGCCCACCTGTTCCTGGTCGTGGCGGATTTCGGTGTAGCCACTGCGCTCGATCATGCCGCCCGGCACCCATGCGTAGTTTTCGGCGTCGCGGTAGTCGCGCTTGCTGCCGATGGCGTAGATGCGGCTTCTGACAAGGGTTGCGGGGTTGGGCGACCATTCCGCCTTCAGCTCGGTGCGGCTGTCGCGATAGATGATCTTGCTGTCGGCGACGTTGTAATTGTGTTTGGCTAGCCCGTAATCCAGGGTGCCATCGGCCAGCGGGGTGCCGAAGTAGCGGGTGGGCTCCTGCCACGCATAGGCCTGCGTCAGCGTAAAATTCAGCTCGGGCGACACGTCCAGGCGCACCGCGGCGGTGATGGCCGCGTCGCGTGAATCGCCCAGGCTGATGCCGGAATCGGTGTGGTTGCCGCTGACGTCCAGCCGGTATGACCACTTGTCGTCCAGCGCGCCGCCGCTGCCAAAGCCGAAGCGCTGGGTATCGTGCGTGCCCACGGCCGTCATGAATTCGTTTTCGATGGGGCCGCGCGTGGGCTTCTTTGGAATCACGTTCACGACGCCGCCGATGGCGCCTTCGCCATACAGCACAGAGGCGGGGCCGCGCAGCACTTCGATGCTGTCCACGGCCCAGGGGTCATACATGAACGTTTGGCCGACGCCGCCGTACTGGCGCACGCCGTCATACAACTGGGCGACCGAATTGGAATCCGTAAACCCGCGCGATGACAATGACGAGCCGCCGTTACCCGGGTGGCGCATGGCGGTGATGCCGGCGGCCTGGGTGATGGCGTCGGTGACGGTGGTGGCGCCGCGCGCACGCAGCTGTTCGTTGCTGATGATCTCGATGCTGGCGGGCGTCTCGAATGGCGTCAGGCCCAACAAGGTGCCGGTGGCCGATGGCGCGAGCAAGGTCGGCGATGGCGTGTCGCCCGACACAGAAATGGCGGGCAGGGTGGCGACGGGCGCCGTTTGGGCATGCAGGGCAGATGACGTGGAAAAAACAGAGGCGAGTGCCGTCCAGACGGCCACGCGCCGCTTCAGGACGCAATGCGCCCCGGCGGGATGAAAAGACATGAGTGCTCTCGGTAAGCGATGACAAGCCGCGCGCAGGCGGCAACGGAATTAGCGCAATACCGAGGGCAGGGGCGGGGCGCGCGCGCCCAGCGGCACCCCAATGAGCGACACCTGTACAGGCGCGGGCGGCGCACGTGCCGCCAAGGGATGCGCCATGATGGCGGCCGCCGCTACCCGCAAAACGGGTGAAGACGGCAGGGCTATGGCGGTGAGCGCCATGCCCATGGGGCAGGTCGCGGCTTGGGCGGCATGACGCTCGTCAGGCGCGTTGTCTTGTTTGGACGGGCCTTGCACCCAGATCGGGCCGGCTGCCGAACATAGCTGGATCAGCGTGCCGCCTTGATGGGTGGCGGGCATGAAGCCCTGCGGCACAATCGCCTTTAACGCGAACAGCATCAACACCAGCCACAGGCCGGCGTTGCCGCGATGCAGGAAAGGAAAAGGGCTGCGCATGATCGGCGCCCATTCTAGAGCGTTTCGGCAGGCGCGTCGCCCCTTGCGCTAGACCGTGCGCGCGGCCCAGAACGCCGTGCGCACCGCGGGCGATGCGGCAATGCTGGCGGTGACGCGGTCCAGATCCAGCTCGTCAACCGAGGCCTCGCTGAGCGCGGCTTCAATCTCTACTTCGTTCTCGCCGAACTGATCGATCTTCAATTCCGACAGCGGCAGTTGCTCGGCTTCGAGCACGTCTTCCAGCACGGTCATCGCCGCCTGCCGGTGTTCGACGTTGGCAATCACATGAATCACGTTAGTGACTTCCGACGTCTGTGAATCCAGCGGCTGGCGGTTCACATAGCTGACCACGGGGCGCAGCAAGGTGTTGGCGGCCAGCACGAACGCGGTGGCGGCCACGGCTTCCAGCATCAAGGAAGCCCCGGCGCACGCGCCGATAGCGGCCGAGCCCCACAACGTTGCTGCAGTATTCAGGCCGCGTATGCTGCCGCCTTCGCGCATGATGGCGCCCGCGCCCAGAAAGCCCACGCCAGAGACCACATAGGAAATGACGCGGGCGCCGCCGTCATCGCCCGCCACCCGGAAGGCCAGGTCGACGAAGATGGCCGCGCCCACCGACACCAGCACATTGGTGCGCAGCCCGGCGGTGCGTTGACGGAACTGGCGTTCGAAGCCGACGATGGCCCCCAGCACGAACGCGGTCGTCAGGCTGACCAGGGTATTGGCCAGCGTCAGGTATTGGATGTTGTCGAAGTTTTTCATTGTTGTGTCCTGCTTTGTTCAGGCCTTCTTAGTCGGGCGTTCTTAGTTCGGCCCTTCGTGGTTCAGCCCTTCTTTGTTCGGGCATTCCTACGGCAGCCGCCAGATCGATTCCATGACCAGCCCCAGCCCAATCAGCCAGATCAGCACCAGCGCRAGCACGCGCGCCAGCAGCAAGACCTTGTACGGGTCTTTCATGACAGTCTCCTTGCAGAATGCGGCGCTCAGGCCGGCAGCACGGCAATCGAAGCGCCGGCGTCGCTTTCCCACTGCACGCGGCGCACGTCGGGGCTTTGGCCCAGGCGCAGCGCAACGGCATTGAGCAGCTTGCGCAGATGCGGCGGGCAGCGCAGGGTGACAACCGTTGAGGCCAATTGGTCGGATTCGCCGCGCGAGACGCGCACGGTCAGCACCGGAAGGTCTAGTGCTTGCAGCTCGAAGTACAACTGCTTGCGTAGTGCGGGCAGCACGGCGCTGAGGCTGACGATGGTGAATTGATAGACCGGCGTTGCGGCCGGCGCTTTGATGAATTGCTTGATGCGCATGTTCGTCTCCTTGAGGGGGGAGTACGGTGGAAGGTCCACAGGCATGCGCCGCCTGACCGGCAGAATGCGCGCGCAACAAGGCCCGCGTATCGCGTCGTCGGTAAGCTTTTGGGGGGAGAGGGGCAAAGAGCCCAAGTCCTGGCTGTTCGCAGGACTTAGCGGAAAGAGGGTTTCCGCGAATCCTGCGTCAAGCGGCGCTAGCAGTCGGTGTTCGACTACATCCGTCGTTGTCCACAGTGATCTCTAAGTGGTTGAAAGTGCCCGGAGTTTAACGCGCACCTAGGGTAAATACCAGGGAAAATTTCAGTGGTTTGTGAAGGGTCAGGCGGAGCTTCGTATCCGGCCCGCCTGACCCTTTCCGTTACTTCGGCTGCGGAGGCGGGCCGGCGTAGTACAGCGCCAGCGCTTCGATTTCGCTGTCGGTCAGGCGCTGCGAAAACGCACGCATGACGCCCACGTCGTCATTCTGGCGCGAGCCATTGCGAAAGGCGTTCATCTGGTCCGTGAAGTATTCCTTTGATTGGCCCGCCAGGCGCGGCAACAAGGGGCCTTCGCCCAGGCCACGCAGGCCGTGGCAGTTGGCGCATGCGGGTAGCGCACGGCTGCCATCGCCTTGCACGTCCAGCTTGCGGGCCGCTTCGCCGCCGAATTCGCCCACATGCATCGGCGGGCCGGCCAACGTGCCGTAATAGGCCGCGACCTGGCCAATTTCCTGTTCGGTGAGCCCGCGCGCGATGGTGTTCATCAAGGGTTGGACGCGCGTGCCGCTGCGGAAGTCGGCCAATTGCTTGGCCAGGTACTCGCTGCTTAAGCCCGCCAGATTCGGGAAGATGCCGCCGGTGGGCGTGATGCCCGCCGGGCCATGGCAGGCGATACAGGCTTGCACGCCAGCGCCGGGTTTGCCGTTGGCGGCCAGCTGCTTGCCCGCTTCCGGATCAGCGCCGCGCAGGAATCCTTCCCAGGCCGGGCGGGACGCACTGAAGTCCAGCGCGCTGCGTCCCGGCACAGGCGTGGGCGGTTTGAGTGCGGCGGTGGCGGGTGCTGGCGCAGGGGAGGTGGCCGGTGCTGGCGCCGATGCTTGTGCGGGCGCTGATGACGATGCTGGTGCAGGCGCAGGCGCAGGCGCTGAAGCCGAAGCTGATCCCGAAGCAGGTGCCGATGCCGGGGCCTGCGCTGGCGCCGTCGCGGGCGGCGCGGCAGCCGTTACCGCGGCTGCGCGGATCAAGCCGTCGCCGCCTGTGCCGATCATCTGGTGGGCGGTGGCAATCAGCGTCACCGCAGGCGGCGCCATGATCAGCAGGACGGCGATGGTAATGCCTTTGCGATGTTCGATCATGATTACACCAGCCGCCCCGGCGAACGCAGGTAGTCCGCCTTGATTTTTTCGACGATCCAGTAGGCGGTGGCGCCCACGGTGCCTGTCGGGTTGTAGCCCGAGTTCTGCGGGAACAGCGCCGCGCCCGTCACGAACACGTTGGGCACGTCCCAGCTTTGCCCGTAGCGGTTGACGACGCTGGTCTCGGGGTTGTCGCCCATGGCCGCGCCGCCGGTCAGGTGAGTCGACTGATACGCGGTCGCCGAGAACGGTTTCTTGCGCGGCCCGGGTTCGGTGCGCGCAATGCCCTTCATGGCGCGCCCGATTTCATCGCCCTTGTCGGTCAGGAACGCCGACATGCGGATGTCGTTGTCCGGAAAGTCATAGGTGACGCGCAGCAGCGGCAGGCCCCATGCATCCTTGTAGGTCGGGTCCAGGCTCAAGTAGCCGCCGCGCCAGGGCTGGGCGGAGCCGGTGATGGTGATGGAGGCCGAGTGGTTGTAGTAACGCTTGACCGCCTTCTTCCAGTCGGCGCCCCAGGTGGGCGTGCCTTTGGGGGTGGGGTGATAGCCAATCGGCGCGCCGCTCACGACCTGGATTTGCAGATAGCCGCCGCCCACGAACCCGTGCGGCCCGTGGTCGAAGTTGTCGGCGCTGAAATCGTCCATGGTGACGGCCACGGCGCCCGCGCCCATGAAGGGGTTGATGTTGACGGACTCATCAAAGAACAGGTTCACGCCGGACGTCGTCTGGTGCGTATAGTTGCGGCCGACGACGCCGGTGTCCGTCACGGGGTCATAGGGCTTGCCGATGCCCGACAGCAGCAGCAAGCGCACGTTGTTGATACCGAAGGCGCACAGCACCACGATCTCGGCGGGCTGAAAGACCTCTTCGCCTGCGGCATCCACATAGGTCACGCCACGCGCACGCTTCTTGTCCGGCGTGAGCTCCACGCGCAGCACATGCGCGCCGGTGCGTATTTCAAAGTTCTCCATCTTCATCGCTACCGGCAGGATGCACACCTGCGGCGAGGCTTTGGCGAAGTGTTCGCAGCCGAAGTTTGAACAGAAGCCGCAATACACACAGGCGCTCATGTGCAGGCCTTCGGTGTTCACGTAAGGCCGGGTACAGAGCGCTGACGGCTGCACATAGGGGTGATAGCCCAGCTTCTTCGCGGCCTCGCCGAAGAGCGCGGGCGCGTAAGGCACTTTCATGGGCGGGTTGGGGTAGGGCCGCGAACGCCAGGGCTCGAATGGGTTGCCGCCTTCCTGCTTCTGGCCCTTGATGTTGCCCGCTTGGCCAGACGCGCCGATCAGGTAGTCGTATCGGTCGAAGTAGGGTTCCAGCTCGTCATAGGTCAGCGGCCAGTCCTGACAGGTCAGTTCCTTGTCGAAGATCTTCGCACCGTAGCGTTCGGTGTAGTGGCTGCGAATGCGGAAGTCGGTAGGGTCGAAACGGTAATACGCGCCCGACCAGTGATTGCCCGCGCCGCCCAGATGCGTGCCGGGATACGCGAATTGCCAACGGCGCATGGGCAGCGCCTTTTGGTCGGTGGAATTGCGAAACGTGAAGGTCTCGGTGGCGGCGTCCTGGTGCAGCTCGTGTCGGCGCGTGTACTTCAACTCATCGTGCACGTTCGGGCCTTGGAAGTCGGGGGACGGCCAACGCGCCTGCCCGCGTTCCAGCACCACCACGCGCTGCTTGGCCGCCGCCAGCTCCTTGCCGATGATGGACCCGGTCCACCCGCCGCCGATGATCGCCACGTCCACCGCGGGTAAGGTCTTAGCCATGTCCGTCTCCCGGCTTCATGTTGTGGCTGACGGCATTGGCGATGGACACCGGTTTGCCGGCCCAGATGACGCCATGTCGTTCGATGTCGTTTGAGAACGAGGCGAACGCGCCGGGAAATCCCACCAGCTTCCAGCCGACCATGTCGGCGTTGCCGCCATAGAGCGGGTCCGAGAAGAAGCCTTCGATGGTGGCGTCCAGCAAGGCCTGGAAAAAGATATCGGACGGCAGCGGCGAAAAATCCGGTTTGCCGGCCTGCAAGTCATGAAGCCAGGCGTCTTGCCTGGCTTCATCGAGTTCTGCAAAGGGTTTGCCGTCTTGCTTGCGCGTGGCGGCGTCCAGGGCGGCCAGCCCGCGCCGGATCATCTCGGCGGGCGTGAACGACAACTGATAGCCCTGTTCCGGCGTGCCTTTTTCAAACGGACCCTGCCGGTAAAACTGGCTGCCCGCGCCCCAGGCGCCGGCCAGTTGGCCATCCAGGAAGTTGGTGACGCCGGCCTCTTTCGCGCCCGGGCCCAAGTCGTCGGCGGGGATCAGCCGGGCAGCAATGGCGTCCATCGCCAGCGCTTCCTGGGCATTGAAGAATTTGTAGGTGCGGTTGGCGGGGGAGGCGGCTGGCGGGCTCGCGCTATGCCCTGTTGCGGGTGGGGACTCGCCTGGAGCGCMGCGTGCTGTCACGGCCCATGCGGCGCCGGGTACACCCACCGCCAGCGCTTTGAGAAGTCCGCGCCGTCCTGCCAAGGGCTGATCGGCCGGCGCAGGGCTGATCGGGGATTCATTGTCCGGGGCTTGCTCGTCCATGCATCACTCCAGCATCGGGGCAGGCACGAAACTTGCCCCTTGTCGAAAGAGATACCGCATTACTTCGCTAATCCGTCGGCGCTTAGTTTGTCACTATTTACGTTTGGGAGACAACAATGAAAAGCCACAAACTGCTACTGCTATCCACATTACTGGCGGTGTTGCCTTGGCACGCCGCCAGCGCGCAGTCCCGCGAGGCAACGCTGGTTGCGCAAGCCGCACCGCCCACCATGCCAATGCCTACCGCAGACGAAAAGACTGCGCCCGCGAACGCCATTGGCAAGCCCGTCCCCGGCGCGCGGATGGATGACGGGAAGAAAATGCCATCGACGGAAGAAACGGATGCGCAGAACAAGGCTGGTTCCAGCCCCAGGCAGGATGACCCGGGCGCAGACACCCGCAGCCAGGGGCAGGGCAAACCGGGCGACAAACGCAGTGTGCCCGACGCAGGCAAGGCGCCCATGCCGGATGGAAAATCGACCACGCCTGGCGGTAAAACGGGCGCCCCGGACAACGCCGGCATGCCGGGTTCGGGCGCATCGTCGGGGTCAGGGGGCTCTGCCGATCCGCGCTAAGGTGGGGTTGCGCCGCCCGTGCAAGGAATTCGGATTCAGGTAATATTCAGCATCCTGTAAGAACGAGAGCACGGCGGTAATTTCGCGTGACGGCTGCCCCTGGCAGGCCTGCGATTGCCGCCCACTATGACCGAAGACCCTCCTCCTAGCAGGGTGCCCAGGCGCCCGACCACCTTCCGCTTTGCATACGCCGCCGGCTCCGCCCGGCGCGCCGATCCGGCCCGCGTCGTCGCAGCCACGCCTCAATTGGCGTGCCGCGCACCGCCGCAAGCGCCGCCGGGCATCCTCGCCCGCATCTCCCCGCTTGACCTCATACTCACCTTTCAGCAAGGCGGAGCCGCTGTGTGCGCGCGCCCCGAACCTGCGACTACTGCGGACTAACGATGATTTTCGACTGGATGAACGACCCCACCGCCTGGCTTGGCCTGGCGACGCTGGTCATTCTTGAAATTGTTCTGGGCATCGACAACCTGGTGTTCATCGCCATCCTGGCCGACAAGCTGCCGCCTGAACAGCGCAATCGCGCACGCCTGATCGGCCTGACGCTGGCGCTGGTGATGCGTCTGGGCCTGCTGGCCAGTATTGCGTGGGTGGTGACGCTGACCGCGCCGCTGTTCACCGTGTGGGGCGCGGAAATTTCCGGACGCGATCTGATCCTGATCCTGGGCGGCTTGTTCCTGCTGTTCAAGGGCACGATGGAACTGCACGAACGCGTGGAAGGCAGCGCCAGCCACGACGCTGGCCAAAAGCCGCAGCACGCCGTGTTCTGGCAGGTGATCTTGCAGATCGTGGTGCTGGACGCCGTGTTCTCGCTGGACTCCGTCATCACCGCGGTCGGCATGGTGCAAGACCTGAGCATCATGATGATTGCGGTCGTGGTGGCGATGGCCGTCATGATGGTGGCGAGCCGTCCCCTGATGGCGTTTGTGGGCCGCCACCCGACTGTGGTGATCTTGTGCCTGGGCTTGTTGCTGATGATCGGTTTCAGCCTGGTCGCCGAGGGCCTGGGCTTCCACGTGCCCAAGGGCTATCTGTATGCGGCCATTGGCTTCTCGATCTTGATCGAGCTGTGCAACCAGCTAGCCCGCCGTAATCGCGCCAAAGGCACGCACGCGCTGGGACGCCGCCAGCGCACGGCGCGCGCCGTGTTGCGCCTGTTGCACGCGGGGCGTGCCGGCCAGGCGGGCCAGCAAGCCGACGAAGTGGTCGCGCTGGTGGACAGCGCGGGCGACGAACCTGCGTTTGCGCCCGAGGAAAGCTCCATGATCGAACGCGTGCTGTCCGTCGGCACGCACGACGTGCGCTCCATCATGGTGCCGCGCGGGGACATGGTCTGGTTGGATGTGGCCGATACGCCTGACGTCATCGTGCGCAAATTCTCCAGCGGCCATTCGCGCTTGCCGCTCTGCGCGGGAGACGTGTCGAACGTGCTGGGCATATTGCATTTCAAGGACTTGCTGCCGCTCTTGCAGAACCCCGGCCCGATTGACCTGGTGGAAATGGCTCGCGAACCGCGCTATGTGCTGGAGACGACGCCGGTGCTAAGGGTGCTGGAAGAACTGCGCGCTTCCCGCGACCACATGCTGATTGTGGTGGACGAGCATGGCGTCTGCGAAGGCCTGGTCACGCCGATGGACGTGCTGACCGCGGTGGCGGGCGAACTGCCCGAACACAGCGAAGACCAGCCCGAAGCCTTGCAGTTGTCTGACGGTTCCTGGTTGCTGGAAGGGCGCTTGTCGGTAGGTGAGGCCGCGCGGCTGCTGAATACCCCGGCGCTGGCCGAAGACTATCCAGAGGACGCCACGCTGGCCGGTTGCCTGCTGCGTGCCGTGGGCCGCATTCCCGAGGCGGGTGACACCATCGCCCTGCGCGATTGGGGCTTTGAAGTCACGCGCCGCGATGGCTTGCGCATTGACCAGGTGCATGCGCGTTCGGTGTCGCAGGAAAATGCCCCCATGCGTTGATTATTTCCTTCCATAACGCCCACAGCGGAGCCACCTCAATAGGTGCCTCCGCTGTTTTTTTGCAACGTCAAAATGGGCAGTCGGGCCGTTTTCCATAGCGGATCGGCCGGGAATATCCGCCTTGACTCATCCCTTGGGGAAAGCAACACTCTGTGCGAATATTGCTTCAGATTTAACTCTTCTTATTTTCTTTATTAACAAATAAGAGAAGATTCCTAGTTCGACGGCGTGTCTTTGCATTTTGTTATCTCTGGTTTGGAGAGCACCGCATGGGCAGTACGAGGTCTCAGGCAAGGGAGTTAGGCAGAAGAGGAACTGGGTTGTGCTGGGTGATGACCTTGCGCAGCTTGCTGGCGGCCGCGGCGCTGGCCACGCTGGCGGCGTGCGCCAGCAAACCCGCGCCCATCCAGGATGAAGCGTTGCGCAGCGCGGCCAAAGAGGCATACCTGTATGCCTACCCGATGCTCTACAACTACAAGACGATGTCCGTGCAGGCCATCCGGCCCGGCGGCAAGGAGTACGTAGGCGGTTTCGGAAAATTCCGTCATTACTCCCAGCCGTACACGCCGGAAAATCGGGAGATTGTCACCCCCAACAACGACACGCCGTACTCCTGGGCCTGGCTCGATCTGCGCGCGCAGCCTTGGGTGTTGAGCCTGCCCGCCACGCCGAAAGACCGCTACAACGTCTTCCAGATGGTGGATATGTACACCTACAACTTCGCCTATGCGGGGGTGCGCGCGACCGGTTTTGGTGCAGGCAATTACCTGATCGCCGGGCCGCATTGGAAGGGGGATACGCCCAAAGGTATTACGAAGGTGCTGCGTTCGGAGACGGATTTCGTCGCCATCCTGGGCCGCACCAGTCTGAACGGCCCGTCCGACGAGAAGGCCGTGCAGGCCTTGCAAGCCAAGTACCAACTGCGCCCGCTCAATGTCTTTGCGCACCAACCCGCGCCGCCCGCTGCACCTGATGTGGACTGGCTGCCTTGGGACGAACAGCGCGCGACATCGGTCGACTTCATTGCCTATCTGAATCAGTTGCTGGCGTTCACGCAGCCGCAACCCGCTTCCGAGCAGGACATGATGCGGCGCTTTGCCCAGATCGGCATCGCACCGGGCAAACCGTTTGATGCGTCCAAGCTGGACCCGGTCACGCGCCAGGCGATCGAGGAGGGTGTTGCAGACGGCAAGGCCGCCTTGCTGCAGGCGGAAAAACAGACGCGGTCGTCCATCGGCTTGTTTGGATCGCGCGAGACGCTGGCGGGTGACTACACCAAGCGGGCGGTGGCCGCGGCGATGGGCATCTATGGCAATTCGTCGGAAGAGGCCGTCTATCTGGGATACGAAGAAGACGCGCAAGGGCAACCGCTGGACGGTTCCAAGTCGTACGTGATCCGGTTCGAGCCGGGCCAATTGCCGCCCGTGCAGTTCTTTTGGTCCATGACGATGTACGACTTGCCGGGCCGCCATCTGGTGGCGAACCCGATCAATCGCTACGCGATTGGTGACCGTACGCGCGGTTTGAAACGCGGCAAGGATGGTTCCTTGACGCTGTATGTGCAGCACGCCAACCCCGGCAAGGACAAGGAATCAAATTGGCTTCCCGCGCCGGAAGGCCGATTCAATATCGTGGCCCGCTTTTACGGCCCGAAACCCGCTGTCCTGGATGGCACATGGAAATTGCCCAAGGCCGAGCTGGCGCCTTGATGCGTAGGGGAAGGGGAAGCAATGAAGTCGAAAAACGCGCGCTCGAATTTGTGGCCAAAATCGGTCTGGCCCAAATCGGTCTGGCGTAACACATTGGTGCCGTCACTGGCCTTGGCGGCCCTAGGCGCATCCGGCGCGGCCCATGCCACCGAAGGCGCACTGGGCCGGCAGATCACCGGCACCAATGTGCAGCCCAACGCGGGCATCGTGTCGCCCGAGCCGATCTGGGCGGTGAACTTTGCCCAGATCTATCTGGACGGCACGGTCGGCGGCAGCCGTGAAGTGCCGGTCGGCGGCAGGACGTCGTTGGGCTTGGACGGGCAGGTTGCGTTCACGCTGGCCACCGTGCTCAAAACCTGGGACACCGGCCCCGGGCGCTGGAACTTTGCGTCCAGCTTCACCTTGCCGTACGTCTACACGAAAGTGGACTCCACATTGACTGGCCCCGGCGGCCGCGCCGTGGGGCAGACCGACAAAGCCTCGAACCTGTTCGATCTGTATTTTTCACCGATCATCGCGGGCTATCACTTTTCCGAAACGTCGCATATGGCGCTCAGCCTGAACGTGTGGGCGCCCACCGGCAAGTACAACGCCAAAGACATGGCCAACCCCAGCCTGAACAATTGGACGTTCATTCCGCAGGTGGCCTATACGAAGATCTTTCCAGAGTCTGGCTTTCAGCTGGATACGGTGGCGGGCGTGCAGTTCTTTACCCGGAACAACGCCACCGACTACCAGAATGCGCCCCTCTTCAGCATGGACGTGATGGGCCGCAAGATGTTCAGCAATGGCGTCAGTGTGGGGATGATTCTGGGCACCATTCAGCAGTTGGGCAGCGACACCGGCCCCACGGCCGACAGGCTCAACGGGTTCAAAGGCAGGGATTGGGCGCTGGGCCCGATCGTCACGTACGACACCAAGCTGGCCGACAAGCGTTCACTGTCTCTGGGCTTGCGCTGGGTGCCGACAATCAGCAGCACCAATCGCCTGGACAGCACCAGCACGTTCATGGGTACAGCCACGCTGGTGTTTTAGGGCGACCACGTCGATCAATGGACTGCCTGCAAGCCGGACAGCAGGCAGCGGTAATGACTTTGATATCGGATGGTGATTCAGATGACGGCAACGCAAACGAAACACAAGGCCCGCCTGGTTGGGGCATTGCTGCTGGGCGGCGTGGCGCTGGGCGTCGCGGCCAGCACGGCCTATTTGGTATTGGGCGACGATGGCCGCCCGGAAGCCGTGAAGGTGGTGCTGGGGGATGGCAAGAACGGCCCGCCCGGAATGGCATGGGTGCCGGCGCGTGAGTTCCTGATGGGCAGCAGCCACAAACTGGCGCAACCCAATGAGATGCCCGCTCACAAGGTATCGGTCAGCGGCTTCTGGATGGATGTGAACGACGTGACAAACGCGCAGTTTCGCCGGTTCGTCGAGGCCACTGGCTACGTCACCACGGCCGAGCAAAAGCCGAAATGGGAAGATTTGAAAGTGCAGCTGCCCCCGGGCACGCCGCGTCCGGATGACAGCCTGCTGGTGCCCGGCGCAATGGTGTTTGTCGGAACCGAGTCCGAGGTATCGCTGCGTGATTACTCGCGCTGGTGGCGTTATGTGGCGGGGGCCAACTGGCGCCATCCGCAAGGGCCGGCCAGCTCCATTGCCGGCAAGGACGATCACCCCGTCGTACAGGTGTCGTATGAAGACGCCCAGGCCTACGCGAAGTGGGCGGGCAAGCGTTTGCCGACCGAGACGGAATGGGAAATGGCGGCGCGCGGCGGCCTGGAACAAGCCACCTACGCGTGGGGCGAAGAGTTGCTGCCGCAGGGCAAGCCCATGGCGAATATCTGGGATACCCAGCAACAGCAGCCATTCCCCGTGGTCAAAGACGAAAAGGTGCAGGTGGGCACGATGCCCGTGGGCAGCTTTTCACCAAACGGATATGGCTTGTATGACATGGCCGGCAACGTCTGGCAGTGGACGTCAGACTGGTATCGCGCCGACGCCTTCAAGATTCAGGCGCAGTATCGCAAGCCGCCGGTTGACCCGGCCGGCCCGTCAGACAGCTTCGACCCGGATGACGGCATCGTGCCCGCCGGTGCGCCCAAGCGCGTCACGCGCGGCGGCTCGTTCCTGTGCAGCGATACCTATTGCATCAGCTACCGCACCAGCGCACGGCGCGGCACGGACCCGATGAACGGGATGTCGCACCTGGGCTTTCGCACGGTCATGACCACGCAGCAATGGAAACTGGCGCAGTCCAGCAAGCACGGCGTTGCGAGCCGATGACGCTGTCGCGTCGCAACGACGCAGGAACCACGCAAAGGAATAGGGCATGCCGATAGCCAACCGCGACAGCATCCTGGAACTGGAGCGTGCCATCGCCCAGTCCGTGTTGGGGCAGGACAGTGTGATTCGCGAGGTGTTGCTGGGCCTGTTGGCCGATGGCCATGTGCTGCTGGAAAGCCTGCCGGGCCTGGCCAAGACCCGCACGGTCAAGGCGCTGGCCGCGCATCTGGCGGCGGACATGAGCCGCATCCAATTCACGCCGGATTTGCTGCCGTCCGACATCACCGGCGCGGAAGTCTTGCAGCAGGATGCACAGGGGAACAGCCGCATCCAGTTCCAGCAGGGTCCGTTGTTCGGCAATTTGATTCTGGCCGACGAAATCAATCGTGCGCCCGCCAAGGTGCAGGCGGCCTTGCTGGAAGCGATGGAAGAGCGGCAGATCACCGTGGCGGGCACCACGCACCGCATGCCTCCGCTGTTCATGGTGCTGGCCACGCAGAACCCGATCGAACAAGAGGGCACGTATCCCTTGCCGGAAGCGCAGATGGACCGCTTCGTCATGAAGATTGTGTTGGACTACCCCGACGCTGCCAGCGAAATCCGCATGCTGTCGCTGCTGCGCGGGGAATCGCAACAGAGCGGGGCGCCCGCTGATGCGCGCCTGCCGCAGGAAACGCTCTTTGCGTGCCGCGCCGAGATCAACCAGGTGCATGTGTCTGACACCTTGGACCGCTACCTGGTCGACCTGGTCAACGCCACGCGCCACCCCGCGGATTACGATGCCGATCTGGCGCGCTGGATTCAGGTGGGCGCAAGCCCGCGCGGCGCCATTGCGCTGGACAAGGTGGCGCGCGCCCACGCGTGGCTGGCGGGGCAGGACTATACGTCGCCCGATGACGTGCGCACCGCAGCCAAGCCCGTGCTGCGGCATCGGCTGCACCTGTCATACGACGCGGTGGCGGATGGGGTGACGGCCGATCAGGTCATCGGAAAATTGCTCGATGTTGTGGCAATTCCCGTGTGAGCGCACCCATGCCCACCGCCACGCCCGCGCCCGACGTCCATGTTCGTATTCCGGACCTGATGGCGTTGGAACCGGCGGCGCGCGGTTTGCGCTTTTCCAGCCGGCAGCCCATCAACAGCATCCTGGCGGGCCAGCATGGGTCACGGCTGCGCGGACGCGGGCTGGACTTCGAAGAGCTGCGCCGCTATCTGCCGGGCGACGACTTGCGCCAACTGGACTGGCGGGCGTCGCAGCGTTTGGGCAAGCCCTACATACGCACCTATAGCGAAGAGCGCGACCGCCCGATGCTGGTGCTGGTCGACCAGCGCATGGGCATGCACTTTGGCTCGGTGCGCAGCTTCAAATCGGTGGTGGCGGCAAGGCTGGCGGCCATGTCGGCGTGGATGGGGTATCAGGCGGGTGACCGGGTCGGCGGCCTGGTGTTCAGCGACGACGGCATCGACGCGATTCGCCCCTTGCGCAGCCGCGAACGTATCCAGGCCTTATTCGCGGCTATCGTCCGGCGCAACCAGGCGTTGCGCGCAGATGCCCCGGATGTGGATGCGGCCGGCCGCTTGAACCAGGCGCTTGAGGGCGCGCTGGCCCAGGCGCCGCACGACAACCTGATCTGCCTGATCAGCGACTTTGCCGGCGCCAATGACAAGACCTTGCGGCTGCTTCGCACCCTTGCCGCGCACAACGACGTGATTGCGACGCTGGTCTACGATCCCTTGGCGGTGCACATGCCGTTGCGCGGCCGCTTGGTGGTGACGCAAGGCGAGTTGCAGGTTGAGGTGGCGGCCGACAAGCGGCAGGTGCATCAGCCCTTGTCGGACTTCTTCACGGGCCGGCTGCGCGACGTGGCGGAACTGCTGCGCCGCAGCCATGTGCCGCTGCTGTCTATCGACACCGCCGACGACACCTTGACGCAATTGCGCCGCGAACTGGGCCGCGAAGCCGGCGCAGGGAGGCGCGCATGACCGTAAGCGCCGACGACGCATTGCCCTCGGTGGACCAGCTAGTGCAACTGCCGTTGTCCGCGCCGGTCAGCTATTGGCCGCAAACCTGGGGCTGGCTGGTGGTGCTGGCCGCGGCGCTACTGCTGGGCGGCTGGCTCACATGGCGCGCCGTACGTAAGCATCAGCGCAACGCCTACCGCCGTGCGGGCTTGCAGCGCCTGGAAGCGCTGCGCCAGGCGGCGCAGGCTGATACGCTGGCGGCGCGTGAATTACCCATTTTGCTCAAACGGGTCGGCCTGTCGTCGGTGCCAGAGGGCGAACGCGCGCGAGTTGGAGCCTTGACGGGCGAGGCCTGGCTGGCCTTTATGACGCGCAATGGCGGCGCGTTCACGCCGGATACCGAGGCGCTGCTGCGGGTGCTGGCCTACGCGCCGCCCGACGCGGTGCGCGCCATTCCGCCCGCGCGCTTGCAATCCTTGTTCGCCGCCAGCCGGCAGTGGATGGAGCGGCATCATGTGGCGGCTTGACTATCCCTGGCTGCTGATCCTGCTGCCGCTGGGGTGGCTGGCGTACCGCTATCTGCCCGCCTATGTGCAGCGGCGTGGGGCCTTGCGCATTCCATTTTTTGAATCCGTCGCGCGGACGATAGGGCAGTCTCCCCAGCGCCCCGGGGTGCGGCGCGACGGCTGGCAACTGGCGCTGAACGTTCTGGTCTGGGCCTTGCTGGTGTTGGCGTTGGCGCGCCCGGAACGCGTTGAGCCGCCGCTGGAACACCGGCAGCCGGTGCGCGACCTGATGCTGGCGCTGGACATTTCCCAGTCGATGGAAACGCAGGATTTCGTTGACCCGTCGGGACAGCGCAAGGACCGCCTGAGTGGCGTCAAGGCCGTGGTGGCCGATTTCATCGCGCGCCGCAAGGACGACCGGCTGGGCCTGATCGTGTTCGGCACCGCCGCGTATCCGCAAGCGCCGCTGACGCAAGACCACGCCACCCTGAGCCTGCTGCTGGACCAGGTGACGACCGGCATGGCGGGGCCAAACACCGCCATCGGTGATGCAATCGGGGTGGCCATCAAGCAGCTTGAACAAGCCAAAGAACGCGACAAGGTGCTGATTTTGCTGACGGACGGCAACGATACCGGCAGCGCCGTGCCGCCCGACCGCGCGGCGTCGATGGCGGCTGACCGGCACATCACCGTCCACACGATCGGGATTGGCAACCCGCAGGCGCAGGGGGAAGACAAGGTGGATTTCGCCGCGCTGGAACGGATCGCCAAGGCCACGGGCGGGCGCTTCTTTTCGGCGCAGGATCAGGCGTCCCTGCAACAGGTGTACGCCACGCTGGACCAAATTACGCCGCACGAGGTGCGCGAGCTGCGCCATCAACCCAAGCAGGACTTTTTCTGGATTCCGCTGGGTCTGGCGGTGCTGTTGCTGGCGGTGTGGCACATGGGCGCCAGCCTGCGCGCGCGCTGGGCAGCCAGATCGGCCAGCTCGGCAGACGGGGCAGACACCGCAGGCGGGGCTGGCGGAGTAGGTGGAGCAGACAGAGCACGCGGTGCTGGCGGTGCAGCAGCCAAGGAGGACGCGTGGACGTCGACCTGAGCGCCTTCCATTTTCTGCGCCCCTGGTGGCTGCTGGCGGTGCCGCTGGCGTTGCTGTTGCTTTGGCTGGGCCGGGCGCAAGGCGGACGCGTGGGTTGGGGCAGCACGATTGCCCCTGCCTTGTTGCCGTACCTGATCGTGAACGCACCGGGCAGCCGGGGGCCGCGCCCGATCCATGCCGTGGCGGCGCTATTGATGCTGGGCGGCATTGCGGCTGCCGGCCCGACGTGGCAGCAAGACCTGCCGCCGTTTCTCGACAACCAGGCGCCGCTGATCGTGGCCGTGGATTTATCGCCATCGATGGATGCGGCAGACGTGCCGCCCAGCCGCTTGCAGGCGGCCAAGCACAAGCTGCATGACCTGCTGGCGCGCCGCGCGGGCGCCAAGACGGGGCTGATTGCGTACGCGGGCTCCGCGCATCTGGTGCTGCCGCCCACGGACGACCCAAGTCTTGTCGACCTGTTCATCCAGTCCTTATCCACCGAACTGATCGCCGCGCCGGGCAAGGACGCCGTTGGCGCCATCAACGTGGCCGCCTCGGTATTGAAATCCACGCAGGCGGGCGGCACGGTGTTGCTGGTGACAGACGGCGCGGACACCAGCCAGTTGCCGCAGGTGGAGCAACTGGCCAAAGCGGCCGACTTCCAGATACTGGTTCTGGCCGCCGGGGCGTCGGATGGCGGCGTGCTGCGCGACGCCCGGGGCCAGCCGCGTATGGACAAGGACGGCAAGCCCGTGCTGGGCACGTTCGACGCCGTCGCCATCAAGCAACTGGCCGACGCCGCCCGCGCACCGCTGGGCAGCCTGACCTTGAATGATGACGACCTGGATTGGGTGACGCTGCACGCGCAACGGCATTTCCAGGACGTGCAGAACGCGGGGCAGGCGGTGCACTGGAAGGACGTGGGCTACTGGCTGTGCTGGCCGCTCGCCATCCTGGCGCTGCTGTGCCTGCGGCGCGGCTGGAACGTCAACTGGCTGGCTGGGCTGATGCTGGCGAGTCTGGCGGGCTTGTATGCGCCCAATACTTACGCAAACCCCAACGCGAGCGCCAACGCCAGCACCAACCCTGTCGCCAGCGCCATCGCCAACGCCTTCTTCACGCCCGACCAGCAAGGCCGCTGGGCCTACGAGCACCACGATTACACGCGCGCCGCCGCCCAGTTCCAGGACCCGTACTGGAAGGGCCGCGCCGCCTATGACGCGGGCGACTACTCATTGGCCTTGGCGGCGTTTGCCCGGCTGGACACGGCCGAGGCGAACTTCTATTTAGGCAATACCCAGGCTCGGCTGCGCCACTATGACGACGCGCTTGCCGCATATGACCGCGCCTTGCGTCAGCGCGCGGACTTTCCGGAAGCCAAGAAGAACCGCGAGCTTGTCGCCAAACTGCAAGCCGCCATCGAGGCCGAGCAAGAAGACGACAACAACGATCAAAAGCCCGACGATGTGGCCCGCGACAACAAAAAGGGCGCGGGCAAGATGACGCAGGTCGAGGTGGCCAAGGCGTCGTCCGATGATGTCTGGCTGCGCAACCTGAGTTTGTCGCCCGCCGGGTTCCTGAAGCAGAAGTTCGCGATTGAAGACGCGCGCAGGGGCGCGTCCGTTCCCACGGGAGCGCGTCCATGACGTTGACGCTCAGGCTGCGAATGCTAATGGGGGTGCTGGCGCTGATCGCGCTCGGCTCGTTCGCGCAAGCCCAACCCCAAACTCAAGCTCAAGCGCAAACCCAAACCCAGCCTGCCGACCCCGGCCCACAACTCCGCGCAACGGCACGCATGGCCACCGACAAACCGTTGACGGTGGGCGGTACCGCCACCTTGCAAGTTGATGTGCTGACGTCCACCTGGTTTACCCAGCCGCCAGAACTGCCACCGCTGAACATCCCCGGCGCCATGGTGACGGGCCCCACCGGCGACGCCACCCTGATCCGCGACACCATCGACGGTGTGCCCTACAGCGGATTGCGCTTTGCGTACCTGATCAGCCCGACGACGGCGGGCGCGCTGCAAGTGCCCGCCATGTCGATCCGCGCCCAGGTTGGCCAGGCCAAAGCGCCGCTAAGCACGCAGACACAACCGCTTGATGTACAGGCTTCTGGCCCGCCGGCGGGCGCGGCGGGTTCGGGTCATCTGCTGGCGGCAACGGCTGTGCAACTGACCCAGCAGATTCAGTATTCCGCGCAACCGCCTTCGGTGGGTGACCACATCAGCCGTGTCATCACCGTGCAGGCGCAAGGCGCGCAGGCCATGCTGATTCCACCGCCTGCCAGCCCCGATGTGCCGGGCCTGAAGGCGTACCGCTCAGAACCCGTGCTGACGCAGTTGTCGGATAGCCGCGGCGGATTTCTGGGCGGACAACGGGTCGACCGGATCGACTACGTGGTTGAACGCGCCGGCGCCTATGCGTTGCCCGACGTCGAACTGCCGTGGTGGAACCTGACCACGAACAAGGCGGATCGCGCCGTGTTGCCCGAACAACGGTTCGAGGCCAAGGCTGGAGCCGCGTACCAGACGCCATTTTCAATCCAGCAAGACCTGCGTGATCTTGGCCGGCAGGTGCAGGTTCGCATCCCCGGCGGCTGGCTGCTGGTGGCCGCTGTGTTGATCGTCGTGGCGCTAGCGGTCTGGCTTGGCCGGCCAAGCTGGCGCCGCATCACAGGGTGGACACGCGAACGCGCGCTGGCTTTACGCGCCCGTTGGCAGGCGTCGGAACCGTATGCCGCCCGCGCCATGCGCAAAGAACTGGCCCAGCCTCATGGACGCTTGAACGCGCTGTATCACTGGCTGCGCTTGAGCCGCCGCTCGGTCTCTATCGCTGACGCCACGGCGAGCCTGCCGCCGGGTCTGCGCAACGGCGGCGCCGCGGCGATGCGCGATTGCTACGGCGCCACGCCGAACCCCGCCCGAGGGCTCCAGGCTTTGCGCCAAACCACACCGCGCTGGCGAAAGGCGTTTCGTGCCGACGTTGCCCAGGCGCGCCAAGAAGACTTGTTACCGCTGAATCCCCGCAAGATCGACCGCCACTCCGGAGAGCACCGATGACCTTGACCCTGCGCACCGCACAACGCCTGTTCGCCATGCTGGCGCTGCTGTTTCTGGCCGGCATGGTTCACGCCCAGACGCCACTGCCGTCCTGGAACGATGGGCCGTCACGGCAAGCCATCGTGGAGTTCGTGGCGGCGGTCACGAAAGAGGGCGGGGCGGATTACGTCGCGCCGGCCGACCGCATCGCCGTCTTCGACAACGACGGCACGTTGTGGAGCGAACAGCCGTTTTACTTCGAACTGATATTCGCGCTGGACGAACTCAAGCTTATGGCGCCCAAGCACCCGGAATGGTCGCAAGAGCAGCCGTATAAGGCAGCGCTTGAAGGCGACCACAAGACGTTGGCCGAGTCCGGCATGCACGGCCTGATGAAAATCGTCGGCGTAACGCACACCAACATGACAACCCAGGCCTTCTCGGACGAGGTCAAACAATGGGTCAAGACCGCGCAGCACCCGCGCTTCAAGCAGCCCTACACCAGCTTGACCTTCGCACCGATGCGCGAACTGCTCGATTATCTGCGCAGCAACGGCTTCAAAACCTATATCGTGTCAGGCGGCGAAGTGGAGTTCATGCGCGCCTGGGCGCAGGATGTCTACGGCATCCCGCCCGAGCAGGTAATCGGCACCACTGTTGTCACCGAATATCAAATGCAGGACGGCAAGCCCGTGCTGATGCGCACGCCCAAGCTGGACTACAACGACGACGGCCCGGGCAAACCGGTGTCTATCAACAAGTTCATCGGCCGCCAGCCCATCTTCGCCTTTGGCAATTCGGACGGCGACCTGCAAATGCTGCAATGGACGATGGCCGGGCCGGGCAAGCGCTTTGCCGGTCTGGTGCATCACACCGACGCCAAGCGCGAATGGGCGTACGACCGCGAGTCAAAAATCGGCAAACTGGACAAGGCCTTGGACGAGGCCAATAGCAAGGGCTGGGTCGTTGTGGACATGGCACGCGAATGGAAACGCGTCTACGCGTTTGAAATGCCAAGATAAATTGGGAAACCAGAAGGCCAGGCCGACGCCAGCACGGCGCCGGGCAACACGCTAGAGGAACAGCGGCATGCGGATGGGGACGGCAGCAATGGAAGGCTTGGACACACAACGGCCGGATAGCGGCGCACGCACATTGACAACGGCTCGCCCGGCGGCGCTGCTGTTGATGTCGGGCGCGGCGGCGCTGGTGTTCCAGGTGTTGTGGATCAAGCAGTTGTCACTGGTGGTGGGCGTGGAGGTCAGCGCCATCGCCGGGGCGGTCAGCGCGTTTTTTCTAGGGCTGGCGCTGGGCGGCTGGTTCCTGGGCCGCAAGGCCGACCGCGTGGATCGGCCCGTGCGGTTCTACGCGTGGCTGGAGGCAGGCGTCGCGGTGTCCTGCGTGGCCGTCACCGTGGCGCTGGCGCATAGCGCGGCGCTGTTCGTGGCGGTGGAGTCGTTCAGCCCCTTGGCCGCCTGGCTGATGATCGGGCTGCTGCTTGCCATTCCTTCCTTTCTGATGGGCGGCACCTTGCCCGTGCTGATGCGCGCCGTGAATCGCCAGGATGCAGCGGGCAGCCGGCGCGGCGGCATCCTGTACGCCGCCAACACCTGTGGCGCAATCCTGGGGGCCTTGCTGCCGGCATTTGTGCTGATTCCGCGTTTTGGCGTGCAAGGCGCCGCGTTGGCGGCGGCGTCGTTGAATGTGTTGGCCGCGCTGGGCGCCTGGACGCTGGACCGCAAGGCGGGGGCGTTAGCCGCGCCCGCGCCTTGCGCCACCGCCCCGTTATCGGGCGAGGCGCGCTTGGCGGTGGCGCTGTACGCCGCAGCGGGTGGCGTGGCGCTGGGCTATGAAGTCATTTGGTCGCAGATGATCGTGCCGTTCATGAGCACGCGCGCCTTTGCGTTTGCGATTGTGCTGGCGACGTATCTGGCTGGCTTGGCCATTGGCGCGGCCGTGTACGCCCGTTACGCGCACCGGGTGCGCAACCCCTGGGGCGTGTTCGGCTGCCTGATTGCCGGTGCGGGCCTGCTCGCCGTGCTGGAAGTGGCGGTGTTGGGCAAGTGGCTGGTCGTGGCGCAGACGCATGCGGAAGCGGCCGTCGTGCAGCTGACGGGCAGCGCCATCGCCGGCATGTGCGCGCGCTTTGCGGTGGCGGCGGCAAGCTTTGTGCTGGCGCCCACGGTGTTGCTGGGCGCGGCTTTTCCGGCCGTGCTGCGCATTGCCGTCGGCGACCGCCACGTGGGCCGCGAGGTGGGCGCGGTGCTGGCCTGCAATACGCTGGGCGGCATTGCTGGCACGCTGCTAACGGGATTTTTGCTGTTGCCGGCCTTGGGGCTCGTGCGCACGTTGGGGGTGCTTGCGGCCATGGCGGCGTTGATCGGGGTCATTGCGGCGTGGCGCGGGCGGGTGACCGGCACGGCCACTTCGGGTATCGCGACGGCCCTGGTCGGGATGGCGGCGTTGGCCGTGGCGGTGCTGTTGCCCGTGGACCAATTCGCGCGGCTGCTGCCGGGCGCAAGCGGCGCGGGCCTGGTGTTCTATGAAGAAAGCCATGGCGGCACGGTGGCGGTGGTTGAGCAGCCCGGCCAAGGCACGCGCTTTCATCGTTTGTACATTCAGGGCGTATCGAATTCGGGTGACGCCATGCCATCGCTGCGCTATATGCGCTTGCAGGCGTTGCTGCCGCTGATCGTGCACAACGGCGACCMGAAATCCGCGTTGGTCGTGGGCTATGGCACGGGCATCACGGCGGGCGCGCTGTCGCAATACCCGGGGCTGGACAAGCGGGCGGTTGCCGAACTGCTGCCTGCCGTATTGCGCGCCGCGCCCCATTTCCAAGGCACGTTCCAGGCGGCATCCGATCCCGGGCTGGAAAAGCGTCTGCGCGACGGCCGCCGCGCGCTGCAAGCCAGCACTGAACAGTGGGACTTGATCACACTTGAACCGCCGCCACCGTCGGCCACGGGCGTGGTCAACCTGTATTCGCGTGACTTCTATCAGTTGGCTGCCAGCCGTCTGGCGCCGCAGGGCATTGTGGCGCAATGGCTGCCATTGCCCACGCAGAACGAGGAAGACACGCGGGCGCTGATCGCCAGCTTCATCCAGGTGTTTCCGCACGCGTCGTTATGGACGAGCGAGCTGCATGAAATGCTGTTGGTGGGATCGATGCAGCCGCTGGATCTGGACGCGGCGCGCATTCAGGCGCGCTATGCGCAACCGAACACGGCGGCAGCCTTGAAGGCAGTGGGCATTCCATCTGCGTCGGCGTTGCTGGCGACGTGGGTCACGGATCGCGAGGGCTTGGCGCGCTTTGCCGGGGACACGCCCGCCGTCACGGATGACCGGCCGGGTATTGAATACGCCACCTGGGTGCGGCCTCGCGAGATTGCCCGCGTATTGCCAGCGCTGCTGGCCGAGCGCAAAGAGCCGCCATTGCAAGGCGCCACGCCAGAGCTGCTGTCCGGCATCGAGCTTGAACGCGCGCGCCTGGACACCTTCTACCGGGCGGCATTGGCCGCCTACGCGGGCGACCGGGAAACGTGGGGCCGGGAGATCAATCGCCTGGCCCGCAACGATGGCGACAACGCCTATTACCGGTGGTTCATGGGGGACGGCGGCAAATAGCGCTTAGCCGTCAACTGCACACCTGCCGCCACGGCGCAATGCCGCGCGGCGGGCAATAGCCCGCGCAGGGCATGGCAATGGACACGCCGCTCTGGCAGCGCAGTTCAGGGGCTTTTTCCCCGTACGGGATCGAGCCCTTGCAGTCGCAGCTGGCCAGGCCCGCACCCGATGGCAACTTGCGGGGCAAGGGGGCTGCGGAAGGCGAGGGTGAAGCCGCGGCGACGTCGTCGTTGTTGTCATCGCTTTCGACGACCGCACGCACCTTGGCCACCGGCATATTGCAAGACTTGGCAATGGCTTTAACGGATTTCCCTTCGTCGGACATCGACAGTATTTTCTTATCGCTGCATGCCGCGTGAGCCGGTGAAGAAAAACCACCCCAAATCGCTATCGAAACGATCGCCAGAAATAATGACCGGTGCAAAATCATCACGCGTCTCCAGCATATTTAATGGGTCAGAAAATACGCCGTAGGCCTGATGGCGCAAGCTGTCGCGGCCTAGCGTAGTGCGCTGATTTCCGCAGTGTCAATGCGACCCGATTAAATAATCTGAACGGTGAATGATGAACGCCGGCCATGATGTTGGACGTGGCCGAAATGCCCGGTCCATGCGTACGGTTCTGGAATTACCAAGCGCCGAGGATTGGGTGTGCGGCAATCTTGGCATCCGCTGCCGCGCGCGCGGCATGCAGCGCCGCGTCGCCGCGCGCCGTGCCTTCCACCGAAAAGAACGTCACGGTTTTCAAGCCAATCGTGCCCAATACGTGCTTCAGGTACGGCGTCAGGAAATCGGGCTGACGCGCGGTATCCCCCGAGAATTCGCCGCCCGACGATACCGCCACATACACGGGCCGGTCGGGCAGGTTGCCAATCTTGCCTTCCGGGGTGATGCGGAACGTGCTGCGCACGCGCACCACGTGGTCGATCCACACCTTCAGCGATGCGGGCACCGTGAAGTTGTGCATGGGGGTGGCGATGACGATGTGCGTCGCGTCGAGCAGCGCCTGAATCAACTCAGCCGATTGCCGCAGCGCGCCGCGCGCCAATACGTCTTCGGCCGGGTCCATCGGGGCGCTCAAGGCGGCGGCATAGTCGTGATCAACATGGGGCAGGGTGGTGGCGTCGATTTCAACCACGGCAGGCGGCGTGTCGCCCGCCGTGGCGATCAAGCGTTGAATAATGCGTTGCGACAGACGATGGCTTTCGGCGTCTCGGCCACGCGGGCTGCAAATGATGTGAAGAATGCTCATGCGGTGGGAAGATCCAGGTTCTTGCTGAAACGAATGGCGCTGGTCAACAGACCTTGCCGGAAATAAAAACGTTGGGCCAGCGCGTTGGACAAGCCTGTGTCCAATACCAGCTTGGCGCAGCCGGCCTCGCGGGCAATGCCGTCAAGGGCGTGCAGCAGGCGCGCGCCCCAACGGCCGCCACGGCGCGTGCTGTCCACCACCAGATCATCCACGTACAGGAAGCGGCCGTAGATCAGGTTTTCCTGGAAGCGATAGCCGGCCAGCGCCACGGCGCGCCCCGCGTCGATGCCGGCCAACAGACGGTAGTGGTCCGCACGCATGCGGCCGATGCGAGCGGCAAACTCGCTGGCATCCGCCAAATGCGGGCGCAGCTCGCGCATCAAGGGCAGGCAGGCCTGAATGTCGTCGTCGGTGTCGAGGTGTTTGAGATCGGTGTCGGTCATGAATGGCATCAGGAGAAGGCAGTACGAATGGGCTCGAATGCGTCAGGCCTCATCGTAAAAAGGCCATGCCATAATTTGAAGGGCCATAAATTGAACTTTGGACTATGCCATGATCAGCGATCACGCCGATGACCTGCCGCCGTTGGCGCCTAATAGCGCCGAGCCCTTGTACCGGCAGATCTATGAGCGCTTTCGGAACGCCATCGCCGAAGGCACCTTGAAACCGGGTGACCGCATTCCGTCGGCGCGCGCCTTGGCCAAGGAAATGGGCGTGGCGCGCGGCACCATCGAAGTCGCCTATTCCTTGTTGGGCGCCGAGGGGTATATCCAGACGCGCGGGCAGGCAGGCACGATCGTCACCCCCGACTTGCAGCCCCAGCCGCCCGCACCGGCTACCGCGCCTCTGATCGACGCCGCCGATGATGACCACGGCTGGCAGCGGCCGGCCCGCATCCTGCCGTTCCAAATGGGCTTGCCCGCGCTTGATGCGTTTCCGCGCAAACTGTGGGCCCGCTTGGGCGCGCGGCAGCTGCGCAGCCTGCAAGCGCCGGACTTGTCCTACCCGCCGGCCAACGGCCTGGCCAGCTTGCGCACGGCGGTGGCGGCGTACTTGCAGGTGGCGCGCGGAATTCACTGCCAGCCCGCGCAGGTGTTCATCACCTCGGGCTACAACTATTCCATGCAACTGATCACGCAGGCGCTATTGGAACCGGGCGACCGCGTATGGGTGGAAGACCCCGGCTATCCGCCCACACGCGCATTGCTGGCGCAGGCGCGCTTGCAGGCCGTGCCGGTGCCGGTGGACGCAGATGGGCTGATCGTCAATGAAGGCATCGCGCGCGCCGGACAGGCGCGGGCGGCGGTTGTCACGCCGGCGCACCAAAGCCCGCTGTCCATGTCCTTGTCACTGCCCCGCCGGCAGGCGTTGCTGGAGTGGGCCGAACGGCAGCAGGCGTGGATTGTGGAAGACGATTACGACGGTGAATACCGGTATGTCAGCCGGCCGTTGCCGGCGTTAAAGAGCCTGGATACGCAGGGGCGGGTGCTGTACGCCGGGTCGTTCAGCAAGGTGCTGTTTCCCGGCATGCGGCTGGCGTATCTGGTGGTGCCTGACGCGCAAGTGCCACGATTCGACCGGATCAGCCGCCTGCTGTCGGGTGGCGCGCCAGGTTTCACGCAGGCGATTCTGTCGGCCTTCATCACCGAAGGCCATTTTGGCCGGCACATTCAGCGCATGCGCCGCTTGTACAGCGAACGGCGCGACGCCACGGCGGCGGGGTTGAGCGCGGCATTGGGCGCCAGCATGCACATCGAACCGCAGCCCGGCGGCATGCATCTGGTGGCGCGCATGGATGGCAAGCTTAGCGACCGGTCATTGGCCGCCAGGATGCTGGAGCAGGGCATGTACGCGCATCCCTTGTCGCGGTGGTCGTCGTTGCCCAACCCGCCGTCGGGGCTGCTGCTGAGCTTCACCAACATCGCCTCGCAAGAGCAGGCCCATGAACTGGGCCTGCAAATCCGGGCGTTGATGTAGGCGGGGGTGTCGCGAACGGGTCCTAGGAAAGCCGAGCCCACGTCTTCACGCTGGGCCGGCTTCGGAATCTGAGCTTAGTTCAGCCCGGCCTTGTCCAGTCCGAAGGCGGCATCGGCTGAGCCTGGCACGGTGCGAAATGCCACGTTCAAGCGGTTCCAGCCGTTGATGCCGATGACCAAAAAGCTCAGGTCCGAGATTTCTGCTTCGGACAGATGCTCGCGCACCTGTTCGTAGACCTCGTTCGATACCCCTTGCGGCGACAGGGTGGTCAGCGCTTCGGTCCAGGCCAGCKCGGCGCGCTCGCGGGGCGAAAACAACGTCGATTCGCGCCAGATGGCAATGTGGTGCAGCCGCAGTTCGCGTTCACCGTGCATCTTCGCCTGCTTCACATGCATGTCCAGGCAAAAGCCGCAGCCGTTGATCTGCGACGCGCGGATATCGACCAAATCGCCGAACTCCTGCACCACGGGGGATTTTTTCACTGCCGCGCTGTAGTCCATATATTTCTTGGACAGTTCCGCCGACACCTGGAAGTAATTCAACCGCTGGCTCATAGGCCTACCTTTCTGAAGAGCTGTTATCGAATGGGGATCACGAGCCCGTAGGATGCGGCAGATTGGACCAGGGAAGAAGTGCCATAAAGGGTGTTTTGTTATAGGCCATGCTGGGCCATGACGGCGCCAGCTGCCGGCCAGCGCAACGCAAAGCGCGCACCGCCCAATGGGCTGTTCAGGATGCCGATGGTGCCGCCATGGTTGGCCGCCACCCGCTTGACGATGGCCAGGCCCAGGCCCGCGCCGCCCGTGCCCCGGTCACGGCTTTCGTCCAGGCGCACAAAGGGCTCGAACACGCGTTCGCGGTCGGCTTCGGGGACGCCGCAGCCATCGTCGTCCACCCACAATTCGTAGCCGCCGTCTGGCGTCTCGGTCAGTTCGATTTCCACACGCGCGCTGGCGTAGCGCACGGCGTTCTGCACCAGGTTCAGCAATGCGCGGCTCATATAGCGCGGGTGCAGCGTCACGTGGGCAGGGTAGCCCGCGCGCACGTCGCAACGGATGCCGCGGGCGTCGGCTTGATGGGCCACCAGCGCCAGCGCCTCGCCCAGCCAGTCACAGACGTCAACGGTTTGCAGGGTGACGGTTTCGTCAGTGGGCCGTTCCAGCCGCGCGTAGACGAGCAGCTCGGCCACCATGGCTTCCAGTTCTGAAATGTCGGCGCGCATATCTTGCAGAATCTGGCTGCGGCGAGGCGGGTAGTTGTCTTGGCCTAGCATGTCGACTTCGAATGACAATCGCGCAAGCGGCGTGCGCAGCTCGTGCGATACCGCGTTGGTCAGGCTGCGCTGGCTGTCGATCAGCGCCGAGATGCGCTTGGCCATCAGATTGAAACTCTCGCCCACATGCCGGATACCGGAAATGCGCGACAGGCGCACGCGCACATCCAGGTCACCTTGGCCCATGCGCAACGTGGCGTTGCGCAGCGCATCCAGGTCGCGCCAGATGGGCATCGCCCACGCCAGCAGCAAAATCACGGTCAGCACCATGCTCACCGCCGCCCAGGCAGACCAGGTGATCCAGCGTTCCATGGCCGGCTCGCCGGGCAGGCGCACGTCCAGCCACTGCACGGGTTCGCCGGGCAGGCGCGTCAGATAGGTGTTGTAGTCGTCACGCATGATCAGGCCGGTGCGGTCCAGCTGTTGCTGTTCCGCCTGCGTGATGGTGACGGCGTCCGGATGCAGCAAGGTCAGCTTCAGACCGTAGTGCGGCTGGAGGGCGTCCTGGATGAAGCCGGCGCGTTCGGCGGGCGCGACGGGGTCAAGGTCTTTGTGCAGCGCGTACATCTGTCCCCGCACAGTGCTGTAGGACAAATCGGCGCTGATGGCTTCCAGGAAGTAGCCAAAGCTGATATTCACCAACTGGGACGCCGCCACGAAGGCGATGGTGGCCACAATAAAAACGCGGATCGCGAACTTGAGCATGCGCGGGCTGGCCGGGAAACAATCGCGCATGCTAGCGGCGGGCCACCGGGCAATCTGCCGATGTTTGTGGGGCAATTGTGAAAATTCGTGCAGTGAATCCCCTTGGCGCCCGATTGAAACCCGGGCGCGGCCCGGCTATAAGCTTGAACCTGGATCTGAAATCCGGCGCCCCGACTGTCTACGAAGCTTGAGTCCCATGCCGCACCCCCCATCTCATGACGAACACGTCGCCAGCAAACCCGCCACCCACGAACGTGCGGAGCCTGGCCGGGGGTCTTGCCTGGAAGTCTTTCTGATCTTTCTTCGCCTGGGCCTGACGTCGTTTGGCGGGCCGGTGGCGCACCTGGCGTACTTCCGCACCGAATTCGTTGACCGCCGCCACTGGATGGACGACTACGCGTTTTCGGATCTGGTGGCGCTGTGCCAGTTTCTGCCGGGTCCAGCCAGCAGCCAGGTCGGCATGGCGATCGGTCTGCGGCGGGCCGGTTGGGCGGGCATGGCGGCGGCATGGCTGGCGTTCACCTTGCCTTCGGCGTTGGCGCTGATCGGTTTTGCGCTGGGCCTGGCGCACTTTGGCTGGTTGTCCGCGTCGCCCGTGATTCATGGGCTGAAGGTGGCCGCGGTGGCCATTGTTGCCCAAGCCGTCTGGGGCATGGGCCGCAGCTTGTGCCCGGACCGCCCGCGCGCCGGGCTGGCGGTGGCCGCTGCGCTGATCGCGATCACGCTGCCCACCACGTGGGGCCAGCTAGGCGCTATTGCCTTGGGACTCGTCGTGGGTGGCGCATTGCTGCAAGTGCCGCCTCGGCCCATTCTGGCCAATCGCGCCCAAGGGGTGTCGCGCCGAGCGGGCTACACCGCGCTGGGGTTGTTTGTGGCGTTGCTGGTCGGGCTTCCGGTCTGGGCGGCGATGTCGGACGCGCCGCTTGCCGCGCAGATCGCCGGGTTCTACCGCGCGGGCGCGCTGGTGTTCGGTGGCGGCCATGTGGTGTTGCCGCTGCTGGAGACGGCCTCGGTCTCTGGCGGCATGGTTTCGAATGCGGATTTCCTGGCGGGCTATGGCGCGGCGCAAGCCATGCCGGGGCCGCTCTTCGCTTTCGCCGCTTTTCTCGGGGCCATGTCATCCGGACCCCTAACCGGATGGGGCGGGGGCCTGTTGCTTCTGGCCGTCATCTTTCTGCCCGGCGCCTTGCTGCTGGCGGGCGCCTTGCCGTTTTGGGAAAGCCTGCGCCGGCGTCCCGGCGTGCGCAACATGGTTGCCGGGGTAAACGCCAGCGTCGTGGGCATTTTGCTGGCGGCGCTGTACGACCCGCTATGGACCAGCGCCATCGTGAACCCGGCCGACTTCGGCCTGGCCCTGTTGCTGTTCGCCTTGCTGGTCTATGCCCGCTGGTCCGCCGTGTGGGTGGTGTTGCTGGCGGCGGCGGGCGGGTGGGCGCTGCAATGGCTGATGTAAGCCTGGCAGCGCCGAGCGCGTGCTGATTTACGCTTGCCAGCGCGGCGCGCGCTTTTGCAGGAAGGCGTCAATGCCTTCGCAGGCGTCCGCTTCCATCATGTTGCGCGCCATCACATCCCCCGCGTAGTCATACGCGTCCGCCAGCGCCATTTGCCGCTGTTGATAGAACATGCGCTTGCCGTAACGGATGGCGGTGGGACTCTTGGCCAGGATGTCGTCCGTCAACGCGCGCACGCGGGCATCCAGTTCGGATTCAGGCACGGCATCGTTGATCAAGCCCCAATCCAGCGCCTGCGCCGCGTCGATGAAGCGGGCGGTCACCAGCATTTCAAACGCGCGCTTGGCCGACACATTGCGGCTGAGCGCCACGGCCGGCGTCGAGCAGAACAGCCCTACGTTGATGCCGGATACGGCAAATTTCGCGGTGTCGGCCGCCACCGCCAGATCGCAACTGGCCACCAGCTGGCAGCCCGCCGCGGTGGCGATGCCATGCACCTTCGCGATGACGGGAACGGGCAGCGCTTGCAGCCCCTGCATCACCCGGCCGCACTGGCGAAACAGCGCGCGGTAGTAGTCCAGCGAAGGCTGGCTGCGCATTTCGCGCAAGTCATGGCCGGCGCAAAACGCCTTGCCCGCGGATTCCAGCACCACGCAACGCACGTCAGCGTCGCGGGAGAGGGCGTCGATCTCGTCTTGCAACGCCGCCAACATGCCTTCCGACAAGGCATTGAATTGCGACGGACGGTTCAGCCGCAGCGTGACGACACCCCCTTCGGACGTGCGCAGCAACAGGGGTTCTTGCGTGGGGGAATCCAGGGCCATGGTTGTCTCCAGAAAGGTTTTTTCTGGATACTAGCGCAAGCGGCCTGGCCCGATGACTCAACCCGCCACCTTGCGCAAGCGGCTTGGCCCGATGACTAACCCGCCAACTTGCGCGCCATACCCGCCGATACGCACAACAGCGGCGCCACAATCACCAGGCCGATCAACGCCATGGCGGCTTGGGGCGGCATGGCGCTGTCCAGCAGCACCGTTGCAATAACGGCGGAACCGCTCATCTGAAAAAGCCCGTACACGGCGGCTGCCGTGCCGGCGCGTTCCGCGAACGGCTCCAGCGCCAGGCTCAAGCCCGATCCCAGCGCCAATGAAAAGCCCACGGTCAGCACGGCCACGGGCAGCATGAAGAGCCATGCCGATAGCGGCGCCCACATCCACGCGGCGGCGTGCATTGCCGAGGCGAGCAGCAGCGCCACCATGCCGACCCGCACCATCGTGTGGCGGCCAAATCGCGCAATGAAGGTGGGCGCCAGGAAGAAGGCCGCGATATTGATGGCGGCGTTGCCACCAAACCAGGCGGAAAAGCCCAGCTCGGAATAGCCCAACTGCTGCACCAGCACCACCGGTGCGGCGGATACGAACACCAGGATCATCGCCATGCCCGCCATGCCGAACATCGCGAAATACAGGAAGCGCCCGCTGGCGACGATCGGCGTATAGCGGCGCAGGCTGTACAGGGCACCTCGCGGTTGCGTGGGCGCGGCGCGGGTTTCTTCGAAGCGTCGGGCAAGCAGCACGGCCAAGGCCAGCGCGAACAGCACCATGAATACAAACGTGCTGCGCCAGCCGGCGTGAACCGCCAGCGCCCCGCCCAGCATGGGCGCCAGCGCCGGCACGGAACACAGCGCGCCATTCAAATAGCTATAGACGCGCGCACCCACCGCCGGGCTGAAGCGATCACGCACCGCGGCAAACGCCACCAAGGATGCCGAACATGCGCCCAGCCCCTGGATGACGCGTGCCAAGTAGAWGACCTCAAGCGATGACGCCGCCGCAYCCAGCGCAGACCCCGCCAGGTACGCCACTGCACCACCCAACGCAACGGGGCGCCGGCCATAGCGGTCCGCCAAGGGGCCAATCAGCATCTGGCCCAGGCCTACCGCGAAGATGAACAGCGTGATGCTGGCTTGCAGCGCGCTGACCGGCTGGCCAAAGCCGTCGGCCATGGCGGGTAGCGAGGGAAGGTAAATGTCGATGCCCATCGGCGTCAGCGTGACCAGCCCCATCAAGAGACCGATCAGCCAGCGTTGGCTTCGGGAGGTTGCAGCAGACTTCATTGCAGGCTCGGGGCGCAAGGCCCGGGAAAACCCGACATTATCCATGAATGCGCTGGCCGTCCATTGCGGCGCGGTCGCCGGGCGCTGCGGTGCGTCGTTGTGCGCTGTTGTGTGTGATTGTGTGCGCCGTAGTGAGCGCGGCAATGTGCGCAGTAGAATATTTCCCCATGAACACACCCGCCTTTCGTCCCCGCATCGTCATCCTCTACTGCACGCAGTGCCAGTGGCTGCTGCGCGCCGGCTGGATGGCGCAAGAACTGCTATCGACGTTTGCGAACGACTTGGGAGAAGTGGTGTTGCAGCCCGGCACGGGCGGCGTGTTTCAGATTACCTACAACGGCGATCTGATCTGGGATCGCAAGAGCGACGGCGGCTTCCCTGAAGCCAAGGTGCTCAAGCAGCGGGTGCGCGACCGGCTCGATCCGGGCCGGCCGCTGGGCCATATCGACGGCCACACCGCCGGGCCCGTAGCGACGCCCGGCGAGTAGTGCTTACGCGGTTGCGTTGATGCTTGCTTGGGCGCTGCACGGGCGCTTGCTTAGGCGCTTGCTTAAGCGCTTGCTTAAGCGCTTGCACAGGCGCTTGCACAGGCGATCAACGCGAACGTTGATCGCCTTGCGGTATTACGCCGCCGATTCCGACTCGCGCAGCGTTTCGCGCGTCTTGTTGCGCTGACGCACCGCAGACACCACCAGCAACGCAATCAACGCCACGCATGCCAGGATGAAGCCCAGGCTGATCGGACGCGTCACGAAGATCGACAGTTCACCGCGCGACAGCAGCAGCGCACGGCGGAAGTTTTCTTCCACCATGGGCCCGAGCACAAAGCCCAGCAGCAATGGCGCAGGTTCAAACCGCATGCGGATCAACGCATAGCCGGCCGCGCCAAACACCGTCACCATCGCCACATCGAACAGGTTGTTGTTCGTGCTGTAGACCCCCACGCAGACAAAGAACAGCGCGGCGGGGAACAGATAGCGGAACGGCACCGTCAGCAGGCGCACCCACATGCCGATCAGCGGCAGGTTCAGCAGCAAGAGCAGCACGTTGCCAACCCAGAAGCTGGCGATCAGCCCCCAGAACATGTCGGCGTGTTCGATCATCATCTGCGGACCCGGCTGGATACCGTGGATGATCAGCGCGCCCAGCATCAGCGCCATCACTGGATCACCAGGAATGCCCAGGCTCATCGTGGGGATGAAGCTCGTCTGCGTCGACGCGCTGGTCGCCGCTTCCGGACCGGCGATGCCTTCGATGGCGCCGCGGCCAAAGCGACGCGGTTCACGCGCCACTTTCTTTTCCACCGCGTACGAAATGAACGACGCGATCGTCGGGCCGGTGCCGGGCAGAATGCCGAACGCCGAACCGATGGCCGTGCCGCGCACCAGCGCACCGCGAGACTGCTTGATGTCGCCGGCTTCGGGCCGCATCGACTTCATGCTGATCTTGGCGGTGGTGACCTTGGTGTCGCCGCCGATGCGGTTGATGTTCTTCAGGAAGTCGGCCACGCCGAAGAGCCCCATGGCCAGCGCTACGATCTGCAAGCCGTCGGACAGTTCCAGAATGCCGAAGTGAAAGCGCATCGTGCCGGTGTTGACGTCGGTGCCGACCACCCCCAACAGCAGGCCGACCACCACCATCGCCACGCCCTTGATCGCCGAACCCTTCGCCAAGGTGGCGCCCGCCAACAGGCCCAGCATCATCATGGAGAAATACTCGGCCGGGCCGAACTTGAAGGCCACGTCCACCAGCATGGGCGAGAACAGGATCATCGCCAGGATGCCCACCGATGCGCCGCAGAATGACGAGAACATCAGCATGAACAGCGCGGAACCGGCCTTGCCGTTGCGCGCCAGCGGATTGCCGTCCAGGCAGGCCACCGCATGCGACGCGGTGCCAGGCAGGTTCAGCATGATCGACGTGATGCCGCCGCCATACTGCGAGCCGTAGTAGATGCCGGACAGCATCACCAGCGCCGCCGTCGGCGTCATCGTGTAGGTGAGCGGCAGCAGAATGGAAATGGCGGCCAGCACGCCCATGCCCGGCAGCACGCCGATCAGGTTGCCCATGAACACGCCGAACACGGCCCACATCAGGTTGTCCAGCGCGAACGCGACGGAGAACCCATGCATCAGGTTGTTGAAAATTTCCATGGATCAGCCCCAGCGGAAGAGCGGAAACTGCAATTGCAGCGCCCACGAAAATACGGCCACGCCCAGGATCGTCACGCCCACGGCCAACGCGGCCGCACTGCGCCAGGTGTGCTGGCGGTCGCCCATGGCCGAGATGAACACCAGAACAAACGTGGCGGGCACCAGGCCGCCAAACTTGCCGACCAGAATGAAGGCGAGCAGGCCGCCGATGATGCAACCCCAGCCGCGCCATTCGGGCGGCGGGATCTCTTCGGCGTCTTCTTCGGCCGCAACGGGCGAGGCCGCCATCTTGGCGATGATCAGGCCCAACAAGACCAGCAGCACGCCCAGGATGGCCGGGAACATGCCCGGCCCCATGCGCGCCAAACTGCCTAAGGTGTATGTGGATGCCTGCGCGATGGCGCCCAGGCCCAGCACGATCATCGTGCCTGCTGCCCACGCCTCGCGCCGGACGGCGCTGCGTTTCGATTGCATTGGTCTAGTCCTCCCTTGTTGTGCTTTTGTCTGACTGACGTCTGAAAAAAAGCTGACATTGCAATGAATGCGGGAGTCTAAAAATCCAAACTTCCGTTCACCTTTCAGGCAAGCGGAGAATTGCGGCGGGGCTTATTTTTTTTGGATAAATCGCGGGAAATCCCTAGGTTTTAGGGGGCTTCATGAGTGTTGGTGAGGGGCGGGTTGCGGTTAGCCGGAAGGGGAGTGCTGGTTACGGACGGCCGGTTGTGGATGGCCGGTTACGGAGTGCCGGTTACGGAGTGCCGGTTGTGGACGGGCGGTCGCGGTCGGCCGGTTGCGGACGAAAGCAAGCAGCCAAGGCGAACAGCACCAGGCAGATCAGCGTCATCAATATCCACGCCAGCGTGAGGTCGGCCAGATGCTGCCGGATGACGCCGGCGGCAAACGGAAAAAGGGCGGCGATCAAATACCCCACGCCTTGCACGAACGACGCCAGCCGGCCCGCTTCAAGCGGGGTTGCGGCATGGTCCATCGCCACGATGAGCGACAACGGAAACAGCGCGCCGATGCCCAGGCCTGCCAGGACGGCGGCGGGCCACGCCAGCGTGGCGGGCGACAAAATCCAGCCGAGCAGCCCAACGAGCAGCGCCGTGATCGCCAGGAATAGCGCCGGCCGGCGATCCGGCAAGCGGCCGATACCCAGCGACACCAGCAGCCCCGCCACGATTTCCGCCGCCGTCACCGCGCCCAATAATTGCCCCGACGCGACTGGCGTCCAGCCCAGCGCGGTGTAGTAGGGCGGCAGCCAGGCCAGCACCAGCGTATAGGCGCCAGTGCCAAGTCCGAAGAACACCGCAAGCAGCCAGCATCGAGCGCGCGACGTTTGGAATTGGCCAGCGTCCGCGTGCAGGGCGGCGGCGGGATGCTGCGCGCGGCGGTTGACCAGCAGCCAAGCCGCCAGCGCCACCGCCGCCGGCATCGCCCACACGGCCAGCGCTTGCAGCCCGCCCGCGTGTGCCGCCATGACGGGAGAGGCCACGCTGGCGACCGCCGCGCCGCCCATGATGGCGGTGGAATAAATCCCCATGATGGCGCTGTTGCTCGCGTGGAATCGGGTCTTGATGTAGATCGGCAGCAGCGCTTGCGTGACGGCAATGCCCAGCCCGGCCACCACGCCGCTGGCGAGCATCAGCAGGGTCTGGTCGGCCCACAAGCGGCCCGCCGTCGCCGCAGTGATCAGCGCCAACCCGGCGATTACGCCATGTTGTTCGCCCAGCAGCCGGCGCAGCGGCGCCACGCTTAACGCGCCCAATCCCATGACGAACACCGGCAATGCGGTCAATAAACCCGCCGCGGTGTCGGACATGCTGGTGGCGGCTTGCAGCTGGTCCAGCAAAGGGGGAATGGAAGCCAGGACAGGGCGAAGATTCAGCCCCACGAGGATGATGGCGGCGATGCGCCAGGCGTTCAGACGAGAAAAAGACACGGTTGCTCCACAGCCGGCCGCGCCGCTTGATGCTGCGCGCTCCGGTAAACTATCTCGGCGTCAAGATATTTGGATTTTATCTTGACGTCAAGACAAATGGAGAATGACCGTGGATAGAGCAAGCCGAGCCGTCGAACAATGGAACCGCGAACGACCCGAATTGGATGTGTCGACAATGCGAGTGCTGGGGCGCTTGGGCGAATGCGCGCTCGTCATCACCCGCGACCGCATCAACCCGTTGTTCGCGGAATTTGGGTTGCAGCCGGGCGAGTTCGATGTGCTGGCCACGCTGCGCCGCAGCGGCAAACCTTATGCGCTGACGCCGACGGCGCTGTACGAAGACGCGATGATTTCATCGGGCAGCATGACCAATCGGATTGATCGCTTGGAGAAAGCCGGGCTGGTCGTACGAACGCCCAACCCCGATGACGGGCGCGCCACGCTGGTCATGCTGACCAAGCCTGGGCTGAAGCTGATCGACGAAGCCGTCGTTGCGCATCTGCGTAACCAGGCAGAGGTGCTATCGCCCTTGAGCGCAGCGGAGCAAGAGCAATTAAGCCGCTTGCTTGGGAAATTGCTGAGCGCTTACGAATAGGGCGCAGAACAGGGCGCGGACAAGGCGCAGAATAGGGCGCAAACAGGGGGAGCTGAGCAAGCTGATCGAAGACGGCGCGCTCAGCTCCCGTTTCCAGCCGGTTCGCTACAGCCCCAGCTCCGACAAGCCCGGGTGGTCATCCGGGCGCCGGCCCAGCGGCCAGCGGAACTTGCGGTCGGCTTCCTTGATGGGCAGGTCATTGATGCAGGCGTAGCGATTGATCATCAGGCCGTCTTCGCCGAATTCCCAGTTTTCGTTGCCGTAGGATCGGAACCAGTTGCCGGAATCGTCATGCCATTCATAGGCATAGCGCACGGCAATGCGGTTGCCCGTGTACGCCCAGAGCTCCTTGATCAACCGGTAATCCAATTCCTTGGCCCATTTGCGCGCAAGAAAGTCGCGGGCTTCGTCGCGGTTCTTGACGAACTCGGCGCGGTTGCGCCATTGCGTGTCCAGGCTATAGGCCAGCGCGACCTTGTCCGGGTCGCGGCTGTTCCAGCCGTCTTCGGCCAAGCGAACTTTCTGCACCGCGCTCTGGTGCGTGAAGGGCGGCAACGGCGGGCGGACTTCAGTTTGGGATGTCATGGCTAAGGCCTCCAGGGGAAAAACTTCAACGGGCGCGCGGCAGCAACGCTTCGGCTGCGCGCTGCGCGCTACGGGTAATGGACAAGTCGCCCGTGACGAGCGCCACGGCGATGGCGCCATCGATCAGCACCAGCCATTGCCGCGCGGTTTCTTCGGGTTCGGGCAAGCCAGCGGCCTGCACCAAAGACAGCACGTGGCTCAGCAAGCGTTCTTTGTGCAGCCGAGAAACCTTGCGGATGGGATGCTCGGCGTCGCCAATTTCGCCGGCGGCGTTGAGGAAGGCGCAGCCATGAAAGCCATCAGACGCAAACCATTCTTGCAGGGCGTCAAAGACGGACAGCAAGCGGGCGTGCGGCGTTTCCGCTTGGGTCGTGGCGGCGATGAACCACTGCATCCAGCGCTCATCGCGCGCTTGCAACGCAGCCGCCACCAGCGCGTCTTTCGTGGGGTAGTGCTTGTACACGCTCTTGCGCGCCACACCCGAGGCTTTCACGATGGCATCCATGCCCGTGGCATGAATGCCGCCTTGATAGATCAGGGTTTCGGTTGCGCGTAGCAGCCGCGTTTGGACGTCGGAAGCAGTGTCAGGTGTGGCGGTATTCATGGTGGGAGAATGATCGTTCTTCTGTTGATGGCAAATCGTAGAATGATCGTTCTCGTTGGTCAATCGATTTTGCTGAAACGCGTACGGCGCGACGCGTCATTTGTTCTGAAACCCGCCTTTTGCTTGCTTTTTCAGTCAAAAATATGCTAAGATCTTTTAATTGCTGGTGAAAAATACAAAATAATTTTCCAGGGCTGATTTTGACCGGAAACCCGGGCCCCCCACTGGAAACCCAGAAGACCAGATCAATCGCCGCGTACGAACAACAACATAAACGTACGTGGCGTTTTCATTACGGCGCTGCCATTTCAGAATGCTCCCCCCGCAGCTTCACAGGGCATTCCAGGCGCGTCCGAACCCGGCGGTGCTGCGCTTTAGCGGGGGAGGCCATGCGCCTCGCATAGGAGAACGCTCATGTCGCATCAACTTATTGGTAAGAAGTGGCGCTTCGAGATTCCGCCCCTTAACTGGAAGGCCCCCGACGCGAACACGGATTCCGAAATCGACGCCGTCGCTTCAGATTCCGACTCCTCCGACGACACTGACACGTCACGGTCCTCCAAGTAGTTCTCAACGCTGTCCGCGTTCGCGGCCTGATCCACGCTGATTAAATTGCCCCAAACGGCGCGCCTTGTGCGCGTCGTTTCAGCTTGTCAGCCGCACGTTCCCTTCCCGTACCGAGTCTTTGCGCCGGCGCCCATTGCGCTGGCGTGACTTCGCCTGCGCGCGTGATGGAGCAGGCTAAGGCGCGGGCAACGTCCGCACGCATCCCAATTCCTGTCAGTGAGTCTTTGGAATGCCTGAAAACACGTCAAGTCATCAGCAGGTTAGGCCTTTCATCTATGCCACGACCACGTCGCGGTCATTGATGTTTTCTCATGCCGAAATCCAGAGCCGTATGTGGACGAAAGATCCGTCAGCGCTCAATCTGGAATACACGCGGATCATGATGGCGTTCCTGCTGTTCAACCCCGAGCCCCGGCGCATTGCGATGGTTGGCTTGGGCGGCGGGTCGCTTGCCAAGTTCTGCTATCAGCACCTGCCATCGGCCAGTATCGATGTGTTCGAGATCAATCCGCACGTCATCGCATTGCGGGATTCGTTCATGGTGCCGCAGGATGATCACCGCTTTGCCGTATTGCAAGGCGATGGCGCCGAACTGGTTCGCCAGCACCAAGGCGAGTACGACGCCATCCTGGTTGACGGCTACGACATCAACGGCCTGCCACGGCAACTGACCACCGACACGTTCTATGACGCCTGCCGCAATGCTTTGGCGCCCGAAGGCATGATGGTGTGCAATTTCCATGCGTCTAATTCACACTACGGCACGTATCTAGGCCGGATCAAGCAGAGCTTTGCAGGTTCGGTCATTGAAGTCAGCGATACGTCGTGCGCGCACAGCATCGTGTTCGCTTGCCATGGCGAAACGCTCAAACGCCGCAGGGCGTTGCCCAAACGCAAGCCAGATGCAATGAGCACCGAAATGTGGTTGCGCCTGGCGCCCACGTATTGGCCCATGCTGGTGTGACGCACCGCGCCGGCGCAGGCGTTGCGTGCGCGTAGTTGGGTGCGCGTAGTTGTGTGCGTTTATTTGCGTGCGTTTATCCACCTAGATACGACGCCCCGAAGGCAAGTTGCCATTGGGGCGTCAGGTGTTACGGCCAATAAGTTTGCGCCTTAGAAGTGGTGGCGCATGCCCACCACGGATTGGAGCACGTGCGAATCGCGATGATCGACGCGGTCAAGCAGGGCGTAGAGGTTGGTCCGCTTGGACAAATCATATTGATAGCCCAGCCCCCAGCCCTTGATCTTTGAGCTGGTGGCGCGCTGGTACGTGCCCAGCACCTTGCTGTTGGCGCTTAGCGGGAAGCTGGCGCCACCCACGAACGAATTGACGCGCTTGTATCCCGCAGACGGCCCGACGTTCGGGTTACGCAGGTTGCCATACCCCCCATGCAACTGCATCCATTCAAAGTCATACGAGCCGGCCAACTGCAAGTTGGACGCGCGCTTCTTGTCGGGGATGCTGGCGTTGGGGTTCAGGCGCTCGTACGTGAGCGCGGTGGAAAACGGCCCGTTGCGGTAGCGCAGGCCTGCGGTCCAGACGCGGTCGTGGTCGGCGGTTTCAAACTGGGTGTTGTCGTGGGATTCAAAGCTGTACCCCAGCCCGGCCTGCCACCCATTCCACACCGGCGTGCGATAGATCAAGGCGTTGTTCACGCGGCCTGAATGTCCGAAGTCGCCGTCGTTATAGCCCGATGTGACGGACGACGACGCGCCGCCCCACGACGTGCCGAAGGGCGACGCAATGCCGCCCCAGCTATCGCTTAGCACTTGCTGGCGGCCCGCGCGCAGTTCACCAAAGGGGCCGGCCAAACCCAGATACGCCCAACGCCCGAATAAGCGGCCTTGGCCTTGCGTGCCGTTGGAGGCGTGGAATCCGCTTTCCAGCCGGAACACCACGCTGTATCCACCACCCAGATCTTCAACGCCGCGCAGTCCCCAGCGCGACCCGGATTGTGTGCCATCCCGCATGTCGATGCGGGATTCCGACGAGGGGTTGGCGCTGTCGTGTTTGCGCTCAAACGCCAGACCCAGATCAACGATGCCGTACAGCGTGACACTGGTGGTGGACGCCTGCGCCATGCCGGTGACGGACACGGCGGCCAAAGCGGTGAGCAGAGCACCTGCCTTTTTCCTTGCTGCGGTCATAAGAACCCCATGTGATGTTGTTGTGTTGCGTGGGACAAAAGAACCCCCTGCGGCCGGCCAAAAGGCAGGTCGCGGAGGATGGTGGAAAGGATTTAGGGGAGGGGGCTAGGAGGCGGGCAGGCGGCCACCGGCCAACGTCACGGGCGACGTTGCCAGGGATGGCGATAGGGGCGCGATGACGCCACTGTGCGGAATGAAATGTGGGGTGAAGTGCGGAATGAAGTGCGGGATGAAAGTGCGCGCGGACACGGCAAGCGAAGCTCCCTGGAAATAGCGCTTAGCCGCCGCTGCCTAGCCGCCGGTTAAGCACTAGTTAACATCGCAATGAACATGGCGCATTATGGGGAAGCGAGGTCGCGAAGAGAATCAGACGACTACGATAGTTGGTGCTAGCAGCGCTGACCGCGCGGCCAAGCCGAGAAAATCAGACGGATTTACCCGATGGCCGCCGCCACCTTGCGGCGACTACCCCGCGTGCACGACCACCCGGTTACGCCCTTGCTCCTTGGCCGCGTAGAGCGCCGCATCGGCCGCCTGGAATACCTGGCTCACCTCTGGTCCGGATGACGGCCATTGCGCCACGCCTGCCGACACCGTGATGCCATCCACGCCATGCAGCCGTCGGCCGGCCAGGTGTTTGCGCAGGCGCTCGGCGACGGTTGCGGCCTCTTTGGTTCCCACTCCCGGCAGCAGAATCAGGAACTCTTCGCCGCCATTACGGCTAAGGATGTCGGACGGCCGCGAGCATTCGCGCATCAGTTGCGCCATGCCGCGAATAACCTCATCGCCCGTGGTGTGCCCATAGGTGTCGTTCACGCGCTTGAAGTGATCAATGTCCAGCGCCACCACCGCAAAGGGCGTGTCGGACGCTTGCAGCTGCTCGACGGCGTCCTGCGTTCCGCGGCGGTTGCGCAAGCCCGTCAGGGGGTCAGTGATGCTGGCCAGGTTCAGCTTGCCGATCTTGTCCTGCAAGCTTGTGAAGCTCCAGATCACGGCGCGCTTTAACCGTTCCGCTTCGAAGTACCAGGCTTTGATGGACTGCACGCGCTGCATCGCAACGGCCACATCCTGGTGTTCCACATTGGTGGCCAGTTGCGACAGGGGCAGCGAGATCATTCGTGCGCACCACCAGATGGCCAATAAGAACGCCAGCGCCAGCGGCGCCGCGTAGCCGATCAGCGCCCAGATCAGGTCATGAATCGGCTCCAACGTTTTTTCCGCCGGACGTTGCGCGACGATGCCCCAGCCACTTAGCGGCTCTGCCGCGTAGCCCGCCAGCATGTCCACCCCCTTCGTGTTGACCACCCGTTGCGCGCCGGCGTGGCCTTGCGTGACGGCGGCTACGACCGGATTGCGCATCACGTTTTCACCAATGCGGGCGGACTCCATGTGATAGATCAACTGGCCGTCGCCATCCACCACAAACAAGTAGGAGCCGTCTTGATAGTGGTGCTTGCCCAGCAATTCCTGCAACGCGCTGTCGTTGCGCAGATAGATCGTGCCGGCGATATAGCCCAGATACCGGCCGTCGTTCGAGAAGATCGGGTGCGACAGGTTGATGAGCATGTTGCCGGCAATCGACACATAAGGCTTGCTGATCAGTGGCTGGCGCGCCTTCAATGCCGCTCGGCTTCCGGCGCTATCTACCCGCGTGCCTAGAAAATTGCGGAAGCTCTGGGTCGTGGCCAGGATGATGCCGTCTGCGCTGACGACGCCTACCGAGTTGAAGTTGTCGGCCTGCTCCTGCAGGCGCATGACTTCCGCTGCCAACCCATCCAGGTCGTCGACCTGGCTGGCCAAGTGGCGCGCGCTGTAGGCAAGCTGCTGCTGCGCCGCCTTCAGGAAATGGGTGGTGCTTTCCGCAAGCTTGGCGGCATAGACGCGGTTGGCCTCCAGCGTGTTGGTGATGAGCTGGTCGCGCTGCACCAGGTAGCTGGCGTATAGGGCATTCGCGGTCGCCGCGATGGCGCTGAATACGGTAAGCGCAAGCACAAGCCCGCGTAGGTTGATTCGCATGGGGTGGCGGACTAGGGCTAGGACTTGGGCGGGCGAGGGGCGCACCGTAAATGTGGGCGGCGCAAAGAGGGCGAAGGAAAAGGCGTCATCGTATTACGGCAGGCGCGGCGCACATCTATAGGTCGTCTGGCTCAGCTTCGTCCATCAGGCGGGCAGCGGGAGACTGGGCCGCAGCCCCCGCCCGGAAATAACCCATGACGGTGGCGACGCTGGCATGGCCCGTCATGGCCATGGTGTCGCCCAGCGGAATGTTGCGCCGGCCAGCTTCGGTAACGAAACCCGAGCGCAGGCTGTGCGCGGAAAATTCGCCTTCCAGCCCGGCAAGCTTGCAGCGTTCCAGCACGATGTCGCGCACGGCCGCTGCCGCCAGCGGCTCTCCGATCACATCGCCCCGGCGCACGCGGCGAAAGATCGGACCCTGTTGAATGCCGCTGGCGGCTAGCCAGGCGTCCAGCGCCTGCGCGGCGCTGCCAACAATCGGTTTCTGGTCGTCTGCGCGGCGCGCGCCCGACTGATTGGTCTTGGATTGCGCCAGCGTATAGAGAAAGCCTTCAGCCGTGCGGACGGTGTTTTCGACCGTGGCGCGCACCACTTCTGACCGGCGCCGGCCGCCGCTGGCCCACGCAAACAACAAGAGCGCGCGGTCTCGGATGCCGCGCAAGGTGTCGTCGCAAGTGGCCAGCATCGCCTGCAAGGGTTCGCGGGTCAGCGCTTCCTTCTTCGCCGGCGCCACGCCGCGGCGGGCATAGGCGCGGCGCGTCTTGGCCAGCAATTCGCGCACGGTCGCGGCCCGGCAAGGGTTCGGATGCCCCAACAATTCATGGGCCTTGGACAGCACAGACACCCGTTGCAGCAAGGTATTCAAACTGGGTGCGCCCAGCCGCCCTTTGGCTTTCAGGCGAACCAGCTCCTGGTCCAACGCCAGCGGAAGCTCCCATTTCAGGCCGTGATCCGTCGTGCGCTGCGCATGGTCGACCACGAACTGGATGACGGCAGCCTCAGGCAAGGGCAGGGCAAAACGCTGCCCGTAGCGCAGCTCGAACCAGGCCGTCCAGTAGCGGACGGCGGCGCGGTAGCTGGCGGCGGTGTTGGCCGAGCTGCCTTCGCGCATCAGGCTGCGCACGGCGGCGTCGGCCTGTACATCCAGCGCATGCGGGTCCAACAAGGGCAGCGAGGCCAGCAATTTCAGCTGCATGGGGGAAGGGTGGCTTCAGGGGTGGGTCAGGCGAAGCCAGAACTATACGGAATTGCCGCGCAACTGGGGTGGGGCCGCAATTCCGAGGGAATTCGTTCTGAAATCGTGCGATGTGCCTATTTCATACATATTATTATGTGTGCTGTATGATATCTAACACTCATAAGAAATAGATCACGATAAGATTCCATTATCGTGACTAATTCAGTACCCAAATGACGATAAACGAGGGAGTGACGGCGATGGCCACGGGAATTACGGAAAACGACGTCTGGACGGCCGCCGACGCCTTGCTGCTGGAAGGCGCGCGCCCCACCATCGAACGGGTCAGGCAAAAAATTGGCCGGGGCTCGCCCAACACCGTCAGCCCGCACCTGGAAACCTGGTTCCGCGCGCTGGGCGCCCGAATCAAAGACCCTGGCGCGTTTGCCGCCGCCCCGGCCATCCCCGACCCCATCACGCAGGCCGCCACCCACTTCTGGGAAGCCGCCTTGGCGGAAGCGCGCGCCGAACAAGCCGATTCATATCGGCAGCGCTGGGAAGAACTGGCGGAAGAGGGCGAGCGACTGGCGGGGCAGGCCGAACAACTCCAGCAGCGTGAGCTCCAGCTGGCGAATCGTGAACAGGATTTGCAGGAAAGCTTGCGGCTGGCTACTGCACAGCTGGCCGCCACCGAAGATCGCCTTCAGGCGGCGGAGCAGCTGTTGCGCCAACGCGATGAACAGCTCAAGCAAAGCCGGCTGCAATTGGAAGACGCGCGCGGCGCCGTTCAGACGCTGCTGACCGAAGCCGAGAAGATGCGCGGGCTGCACGCCCAGGCGCTAGAGGCGGTAGAGGCTCGGCACACCGCACACGAACGACGCTGGATGAACGAGCTGGATGCCGAGCGCGGGGCCGCTAAAAAGCTGCAATTGCGGTTCGACGAGGCCCAAATCGCCAGCCAACGGCAGATCAGCCAGCTGCAAACCTCGCTAACCCAGGCGCAAGAGGGCAAACGCGCGGCAGAGCAGGAGACGCAGCGGGTCAGAGCCGAATTCAGAACAGAAATCCAGGCGGCGCAGGCACGCCACGAGGTCAGTCAAGATGTGGCGCGTGACGCGCTGGCGTCCGCACGCGAGCGGGAACAGGCGCTGGAAGCCCGGGCGGCCGCGTCCGACGCGCAATCGGCCGCGCTGCTGCTTCAGCTACAACAAAAGGATGCGCAAGTGGGCGAGCTGACGCGCCATTTGATGACATTGGCGCAGCAGAATACGGCGGCGCGTAGCGCTCTGGATGAGAACGCCGCCGCGCGCGCCGCTCAAGCGGATGCCGATCAACGGCCCGGGTAAGTACCCTGAAATGGCGTGTTGTCAGGTTCGCCGAAGTTCTCGGCGTGGTAGTTGGCGTGATTCCGTGTATCAGTGCTGGAGCTAGAGCGTGGTTGCGGGGAGCTGTACGAGCTGGGTGCCGTGCAGCCGGCCAGCGCAAAAGCCAGCAAAATGGCCGACGATAAGCCGGTAGTGGTCAGGAGCCTCATGGCATACCTCCATAGAGATGCGCCGCCCGGAAGGCAGCCACCGGAGAACCCGGCGCCGTCGCCATCCTCAATCAATTCGCGTTCAGCGGCATCTGCCCTTAGCAAACGGCGTGCCTGTCCCGGCGCGCAACTAGTACAAGTCTGAGCAAAATTCGGATAAATTCGAAAGATCGCATCCCATGGCGCCTTGGGCAGCCGCCCAACCCTGGCGATGCGCCATCACGCGGGGCGTCATGCCTTGCCAGGAGCACCGGGTGAACCCACGTCCGAACGTCGATCTAGCCCGCATCCTGCTTCTTATCGTCATCCTGGCCGCCTTGATGGTGGGCAGCCTGTACGTGTTGCAGCCCTTCCTGCCGGGCCTCATCTGGGCAACCACGATTGTGGTGGCGACCTGGCCAGTGATGCTGGCCATTCAGGAACGTTGCGGCGGCAGGCGCTGGGCGGCCACTGTGTTCATGCTGCTGATCCTGCTGTTCGTGATCGTGCTGCCGCTCTATCAAGTCATTGCAACGCTGGCGGAACATAGCGGCGCAATCATGGCCGCCGTCAAGAGCCTGCCGGACTATGCGCTGCTTGCGCCGCCGAGCTGGATACGCAGCGTTCCCATTGCCGGTCCGCGCATCGCGCAGGAATGGCAGACCTTGTCCGATGCCGGCGCGGGCGGGTTGCTGGCACGGCTGGAACCTTATCTGACCACCGCGGCGCGCTGGCTGCTGGGGCACGCCGCGATTGTCGGCGTGTTTGTGGTTCACATGCTGGTCACCATCGTCATCTCCGGCATTTTGTACGCCCAAGGCGATATGGCGGCCGACTTCGTCAGGCGCTTCGCCAACCGTTTGGCGGGTATGCGCGGTGTGGCGGCCATTCGGCTGGCGGGCGCCGCCGTCCGGGCCGTGGCGCTGGGTATCGTCGTGACCGCCGTGGTTCAGTCCGCACTGGGCGGTGTGGGCTTGTGGATTGCCGGCGTACCGTCTGCCGGCATCCTGACTGCCTTGATGGTGATGCTGTGCCTGGCGCAGCTGGGTCCGTTCCTGCCGATGCTGGGCGGGGTCATCTGGCTGTTCCAGAACGATATGAAACTGGCCGCGACGCTGCTGCTGATCTGGGCGGTGCTGGTCGCCATGTTGGACAACCTGCTGCGCCCGCTGCTGATCAAACGCGGCGTGAATCTATCGATGCTGCTGATTTTGTCGGGCGTGCTGGGCGGCATGTTCGCCTTTGGCATTGTCGGCCTGTTTATCGGGCCGGTCATTCTGGCCGTGACGTCCACGCTGTTGACGGCCTGGATCAACGAGGTGCCGCCGCCTGACGATGCCGCCGCAGAGTTCACCGCAATTCCCACCGTGGCCGACCCGGCGTTGCCGGGAACGCCCGTGGAAAAGGCGTAACATTCGTCTGACACCGCGGGCGCAACGCCCGCTTTTTTTGCAACACCCCGGCAATACATGACGATGCACCCGACTGCGCTGGCTGACAGCGCGCCCGAATTCCTTTTCACCCCGGCAGCGCCCGCATTCCAGGCGGGGGCCCGATGAGCGAAAGCGTACGCCTGGCCAAGCAGCTGGCCGCGGAACAGAACTGCTCGCGCGGTGACGCCGAACGCTATATCGAAGGCGGCTGGGTCGCCGTGGACGGCAAAACCATCGAAGAGCCCGGCTTTCGCGTGGCGCCGGGCCAAACCATCAGCCTGTTGCCCGGTGCGAAGCTGGAAGACATGAAGCCGGTGACGTTTTTGGTGCACAAGCCCGCCGGCACCTACGCAGACAACGAACCGGGTTCCGCCCGCGACCTGATCATTCCCAAGAACCAGATGCCGGGCGACCGCGCCAGCCAGCGCTATCTGAAGCGCATGTTCAATGGGCTGAAGCTCGTGACGCCGCTTGAGCGCGCCGCAAGCGGCCTCGTCGTGTACACGCAGGAATACGCCGTGTCGCGCAAGCTGGTGGAAGAGGGCAAGCTGGTTGAGCAGGAATACATCGCGCAGGTCAGCGGGCAATTGAGCGAAGGCGATCTTGCGCGGTTGCAGCGCGGGCTGGCGTTTGATGGGCGCGCCGCGACGCCAATGAAGGTCAGCTGGCAGAACGAAACCCACCTGCGCTTTGCACTGAAAACGCCGTTGCCGGGCTTCATTGAATTTGTGTGCGACACGGCGGGCCTGCAGTTGCAGGCGCTGCGCCGCATCCGCATTGGCCGCTTGCCGCTGGCGGGGCTGGCGGTTGGTCAATGGCGCTATCGGTTGGACTACGAACGGTTTTAAGTGCCCATGATCTTGCCTGGCGAGCCTACGCAACGTTCCGATCACAGCCGTCGCCGCTTTTTGAAGCAGACGGGCGTCTTGTGCCTGTCGGCATTGGCGTTGGCTGGTTGCGCTGGCCCCGGTCGCGCCCCCGTGAAGGGGCAGGCCCCGCCAACGCCGCCTGCGCCCGCCAATGGCAAGGGAGCGGCGGCGGTGCCGGCCCTGCGCCCGGGTGCAAAAGTGGCAATTGTGGCGCCGGCTTCGGCGGCGCTTAATGCCAGCGATGATGCCGCCCAATGGTTGGAGTCGCGCGGATTTGTGGCGCAAGTCATGCCTGCCAGCCGCACGCGGCAGGATGTGCCGTATGAGTATCTGGCCGGCAGCGACGCCGACCGCTTGGCCGATCTGCATGCGGCATTCGAAGATCCCGACGTAGGCGCGGTGTGGTGTCTGCAAGGCGGCTTTGGCTCGTGGCGCTTGCTGGATCAGCTGGACTTCGGACTTTTGCGGCGGCATCCCAAGCCCTTCATTGGCTACAGCGACATCACCGCGCTGCACCTCGCGCTGCAACGCCATGCGGGCTTTGTGACCTTTCACGGGCCGATGCTGGCGCAAGACCTCTTGGCCGGCAAACGCGAACCCACGGAATCCGCCTTGTTCGCGATGGTCACCGGGCAGATGGGCAAGGGCGCATGGATCACGCCCCCGATGAACTCGCTGCCGACTGAGCTTGTGCCGGGCGTGGCCAGCGGCCGCTTGATTGGGGGCAATTTGGCGTTGATTGGCGCGCTGATCGGCACTCGCAACGACATCGACACGCGTGACGCAATCCTGTTCATCGAAGACGTCAACGAAGCGATTCCGCGCGTGGACAGGCTGCTGGGCCAGTTGGCCGCCGCCGGCAAATTCGATGGCGTCAAAGGCCTGCTCGTGGGCAACTTCACCCGGCTTGGCGTGCAAATGGACGATGCGCAGGCGCAAGGCCTGCTGTATCCGTTGATCCTGGACCAGTTCCGCGCGCGCGGAATTCCTATTCTGGCCGGCTGGCCCAGTGGCCACGGCGACCCAAATCTGACCTTGCCGCTGGGGGCGCGCGTCACGCTCGACACGGCGCGCGGGGCATTGCGCCTGGATCAGGCGGTGGTGGTGTAGCCTTCGCGTTATGCATCATTAATAGCGCATAGAGCATATTAATGATCTATTAATGATGCATTTAGTTGTTGAGAATGCGTCATTAATCGTGCAATTCGCGCAGCACGGTTCTATTATTGACCCATGAAAAAGAAGATAGAACCCAGCTTCGATGCCGCCGAGGCGCTGGTCCGCCTGGGCGCCAACCTGCGCACGGCTCGCCTTCGCCGGGGCGAATCCGAAACCACGCTGGCCAGCCGGATGGGCGTGTCGCGCGCCACCATCGCGCGGCTGGAACGTGGCGACGGCGGCGTATCGCTGGCGCTTGCCGTCGAAGCGTTGCTGCAATACGGCTTTCGCGATCAGGTGTTTGCGCTGGCCGACCCAGAAGAAGACGGGGTGGGCAAGCGCTTGGATGCAATGCGCCGGCCCAGCCGGGGCAGTGGCGGGGCGTTGCCAACGCATCGCGCCGACCCCGCCAAGCTGTAACGCCCGGGCCCGGCCATGGCACGTTCCCGCAAGCACAAATCGGTTGAAAGCGAACTCTTCGTCTATGTAGACATACGCGGCGAAGCGGTCTTGGCCGGCGTGCTGACGCTGGACGACACCGACGAAAACCACTTTTTCGCCGAATTCACCTACGTGCAGTCCTACGTCAACGACCCCCGCGCCTTTGCGCTGGACCCGTTGAATCTGCCGCTCATCGACGCCAAGACCACCTTTCGCACCGAAAGCCGCTACGAAACGCTGGGCGCCATCTTCGACGCCGCGCCGGACGCGTGGGGGCGCAACGTCATGCGCGTCGACAAAGCGGGGGCGCGCGTCACCGAAGATGAAGTCCTGCTGCGCGGGCGCGGCATGGGCGTGGGCGCGCTGTTCTTCAGCGCGCGTTTGCTCACGCCGAACATGCGCAAAACCTACCGGCTGCCTGAAGTCAGCCAGGTGGAATCGCTGGCCGATCTGCTGACAGATATCGACCAAGGTGTGAAACCCAAAGGCTTGTACCGCGACATTCTGGGCAGTTCCTGGGATATCGGCGGGGCGCGGCCAAAGACGATTGTTCGCGACGAACACGGCGAAATGTGGATCGCCAAGTTTCCGCGCAAGGGCGATTCCTACGACCGGCAGCGCGTGGAGTTCGCCAATTTGCAGATGGCGCGCGAGATCGGGTTGACCGTGCCCGAGGTGCGTTTGACCGAAACGCATCTGGGCGCGGTGCTGTTGACGCATCGCTTTGACCGCCAGCGCCTGCCTGCCGCCAGCGGCGCCGACCCGGTTGTCGCCCGGCGCCATTTCCTGAGCGGCGCGTCGCTGATCAGCCCATCGGTACAGATTGGCAAGCGCGAGTTGGACGGCGCGCGCGGCAAGGCGACCTATTCCTATGCGCGCCTGGCGGACGTGGTGCGCCGCGTGTCGTCGAACCCCGTGCAGGATCTGAAAGAGCTATACGCCCGCATGATCCTGAACGTGGCGGTGCACAACACCGATGATCACCTGAAGAACGTGGGATTTCTGAAGGATGACGGCGCGCACACGTACCGCTTGTCGCCGCTATTCGATGTGGTGACGCAGGAAGGGTCCGCCAAGCATTACCTGCATATTGGCGCGGCGGGCCGGGACAGTACGTTCGAGAATTGCCTGACGGAGTACCGGCGCTTCGGCCTGCGGTCGGAAGCGGCTGCGCGTTCCATCCTGGACCCGGTGCGCGACGTCGTCACGCAACGCCGGCGGTACTACGAGGCGGCTGGTATGCCGCCGCGCGAGATCGAGCTGGTGGAAACGACGCTGGCGGCGTGGCGCGTCCAAGGCTAAAAAAGTGGCCTGGAACCTGGTCTGTACGCTGATCTGGGCGCTGATCTGGGCGCTGATCTGCACCCTGATCAGGAACCCGCCCTAAGACGACGCCTCCGCTGCGGCGCCTTCACCGTCGTTCGCATGGATGGCGTTGAAGTCGATGCGGCGTCCTTGCGTGACCATGCCTTCGTGAAAATCCCGGCTAAGGGCGGCCAGCGTCACGCCGCCAAACCGCTCCATCAGCAACGCCTGCGCGTCTTCGAAGGCGCCGTCCAGCGCCTTGTTCACGGCGGCTTCCACCAGGCAGCCGGGGGATTCGCTGCGGTTGCCCATGGCGAAGATCTCTGGCGACCCTAACGCTTCGTAGATGTCGCGCAGCGTGACGTCGTTGAAGTCGCACRAGATGGTCCATCCGCCGCCGTGGCCTTTTTCCGATCGGACCATGCCTTGTTCGCGCAAGCCCGCCATGATGCGGCGGATAACGACGGGGTTGGTCTGCATGACCCGGCCCAGGTCTTCGGAGGTCATGGGGCCGGGCGCTTCGGCCATGTGTAGCAACACGTGGAGGACACCGGAAAGTTTGCTGTCTCGTCTCATGCAACGCATGCTATTGCATGAGCTGGGGCAGGGTCAAACGCAAGGGGCGATCGAACACTAGCGGCACCACCCCCCGCAGTGCATCGCCCATCAGCGTCCAAGCAACCCCTCAGCCGCAAGCTAAATAAGCGCTTCTCATTGATTCAATAATCGTTGTATTATCCACGCATGACTGAAGATCAAGCCGTATCCGCTCTTGCCGCCTTGGCCCATGTGCAGCGCCTGCGTGTGTTCCGCGCGCTAGTCGTTGCCGGCCCCGAGGGCCTGACGCCCAGTGTGCTGGCCGACCAGCTTGGCGTGGCGCGCAATGCGCTGTCGTTCCACTTGAAAGAGTTGTCGCATGCGGCCCTGGTCACGGCCGAGCAGCAGGGCCGAAACCTTATCTACCGCGCCGCGTACCCGCAGATGAACGGTCTGCTGGCGTATCTGACCGAACATTGCTGCCAGGGCGCACCTTGCGGCCCCGACGTTTCCCTTTGAATTTCCCTGAATCAAAAGCTGTCATCAATGCAAATGCCGTCTTCCTTCCCATCCGTATCTCCGGCGGATTCCCCCACTGATTCCCCGTCCGATCTGCCAAACCTGCTTGCCGAGCATGTGGATAGCAACATCGGAGCCGCCCTCGACCGTCCACGGTCCACCCACGCGCCGCGCATCCTCTTGCTGTATGGTTCGCTGCGCGAGCGCTCATTCAGCCGCTACGCCACCGAAGAGGCCGCCCGTTTGCTCCAGCGCTTTGGTGCGGAAGCGCGCATTTTTGATCCCGCTGGCTTGCCGCTGGTGGACGACGCGCCAGAAGATCACCCGAAAGTGGTGGCGCTGCGCGATGCCGTGCAATGGGCCGAAGGCATGGTCTGGTGTTCGCCGGAACGCCACGGCGCGATGACCGGGCTGATGAAGTCGCAGATCGACTGGATTCCGCTCACGCTAGGCGCGGTGCGGCCCACGCAGGGCAAGACGCTGGCGGTGATGCAGGTCAGCGGTGGGTCGCAATCGTTCAATGCGGTGAATCAGATGCGCATTCTGGGCCGCTGGATGCGCATGCTGACAATTCCGAATCAGTCGTCGGTGGCCAAGGCATGGCAGGAATTCGACGACGCCGGCCGGATGAAGCCGTCGGCGTATTACGACCGGATCGTCGACGTCATGGAAGAGCTGGTGAAGTTCACGCTGCTGACGCGCGATGTCTCGCCGTATCTGGTGGATCGCTATAGCGAACGCAAAGAGTCTGCCGAAGCGCTGTCCAAGCGCGTGCGCCAGGCGGCAATCTAAGCCGCTGCCTGCGTTCAGCGCCAGCGTTCTCCTCTTACACAGCCGCCGCCTGCGTTCGCCGCTAGCTTTCACCTCTTACACAGCCGCCGCCTGCGTTCACCTCCAGCTTTCATCTCGTAATCCGCGGCCTGGCCTCGCGCCATTTCCTATATCCGCTTGGCCGTCCAGCTTCCCTTGCCGGCGGCGCTGCCGCTCATGGTCTTGCCATTGACCTCGCCCGTGTAGCGCACGCCGTTGGCCACGAACGAAATCGCTTTGCCGTCCAGGCGCGCGTCCGAGATATCCGCCGAACCCAGCTTGCCCGACAGCATCTGGTAGTGCTGCGTCAGATGCAGCGTCTGGCCATCAACTTCCCACTTTCCGTCGACCTTGGCCGGCACGATCCACAGCAGCGCCGTGCAATAGGTGGAGCACTCCTTAGTGACGGTCTCGGCCGCATCCGGCTCCCAATCGCCCATGCGGAACGTGTTTGACACCACGCGGGTGCCGGGCGGCAACTGAAGCAGGGTGGGGCGCAGCTTCTCGTTGATGGTCGACAGCAGGAACATGGTGATCACGTCGGCCTTGGACAAATCCGTCTTGAACAGGTCGGCCGCCACGAAGGTGGCCCGGTCGGCCACGCCCGCGCGTTGCGCGTTGCGGCGCGACAGCTCTACCAAATCCGGGTTGTATTCAATGCCTTGCGCGGTCAGCCCGCGCTGCGCGGCGGTGATGACGGTGCGGCCGTCGCCCGAGCCCAGGTCCATCAGCCGGTCTTGCGGCGTGACTTTGGCCATGTCCAGCATCTTGTCCACGAGCGTTTGCGGCGTGGGCACCCAGATGACGTCTTTGCCATCCTGGCCCACGTCGGGCACGTAGTCGCCGGACGCTTTGGCGTCTGTCGTAGTGACTGTCCTAGCCTCTGTCTTGGCCGCCTGCTGGGCGTTGGCAGCGGCCACGAACGCCAGCGACAGCGCCATGGCGGTGGCCACCATCATCATGCGTGTGCGCGTCTGCGTAGCGCGCTGGACGCCGGCAACGGGCGGGCGGGCGGAGTAGGGAGGCAGAGTCGAAGGTTTCATGATGGAAGGTTCCTTGGGTTAGCCCGGCAGCCGGGCAGGCTTGAGCAATCGCAACATGGGGACGCCAGCCGCCAGCACGGCCAGCCCGATCAACGCGCCAGCGCCCGCATACACGGCGCTGGAATAGACCAGCCCGGCGCACGTCAGGGCCAGCAGCAGCGGGGGCAGCGGATACAACGGCACGCGAAACGGCCGGGCGCGATCCGGGTCTATCTGGCGCAATCGCCAGACGGACGCCGCGACCAGCAGCATGAAGATCCAGAAGACGGGCGCGGTATACGCCACCATGGTTTGCACGCTGTTCTGGCTGAAGGCGCCCAGCGCCACAAGCGCCAGCGTGATCGCGCCTTGCGCCAACAGCGCCGCAACCGGGGTCGCATTGCGTGCGCTCCAGCCAGACAATCCCCGCAGCCGCGGCACGTCGCGCCCCAGCGCGTAATACACCCGCGCCCCGGTGATGATGGTGCCGTTGATGGTGCTTAACGCCGTCGCGCAGATCATCAAACTGAGCAAGGCCGCGGCATAGGGGCCGGCCGCCAATTGCATGACGTCTGCGCCCAGCGCCGGCGTGTCACGCAGGCCTTGCAGGCCGAAAATCTCCAGCAACGCCAGATTGGTCAGGACATACGCACCCGTCACAACGACCGTGCCGATGAGCAGCACGCGGCTCATGTTGCGCCCCGGGTTGCGCAGTTCGCCGCTAAGGTAGGCCGCTTCGTTCCAGCCGCCGTAGGTCAGCAGCACAAACACCATGCCCATGCCCATCAAGCCCGCGGGGTTGCCGGTAAGCGCGGCGGGCGCGGCGTCCAAGGCTGTGCTGTCGGTGGTGGTGGACAGGCTGGCGATCAACACGGCGCCCAGCGCCAGCAGCGTCAGCACGGTAAATACCCATTGCAGCCGCTTGGAGTGTTTCGTGCCGATCACGTTCAGCGCCGTCAGGGCGACCACGGAAATCGCGGCATGCAGCGCCGGGCCGTGCGCGCCCAACGGCATCAAGCGCTGGGCGTAATCGCCATAGATATAGGCGACGACGGCGATGGCGCCAGTCTGGATGACCGTGCACCGCGCCCAGGCGAACATCAACCCCACGCGTGAGCCCCAGGCCCGAGTCAAATACAGATATTCGCCACCTGCGCCGGGGTACGCCGAGCCCAATTCGGCGTAGCACAGCGCGCCCACCAACATCACCAGGCCGCCGGCGCACCACAAGCCGATGTACATGGCTTCTGAGCCGGCATGCTGCGCCACCAGCGGCGGGAAGCCAAAAATGCCGATGCCGATCACCACGCCCACCAAGACCACGATCGCGTCCATGACTGACAAACCGGCGCGCGGGTCCTCCACCTCGGTGTGGGCGGCGGGCGAGGAGGAGATAGTCATCGGAGGCTCTCGGATAGGCGGCGGGACACAGGCGCGGCGCGTGCCGGAGAAGGCGCCTGACATTAACCTGAATCATTAGCGACCCGAACGAAAGCAGAAAAGTTTCTGCGGGTTTTCCCGGGAAAGTCCAAACCTATCGAACGATCATTGCGCGCGGCATCTATAAATGACTTCACAAATGCAATGCAACATCTTGATTTAGCGTATAAAACTCCCTACACCTAAAGTGATGTAGTTAAAGTGCTTTATGAAGTATTTTTTAGCCATCTCCACCCGTAAAATTTCCAGATGAATCAACACGACTACCAAATCGCACTTCGCCGCGTGCTGGACCAGCACACCTCCCGCGCCCAAGAAAAACTGGCTGCGCTGATTGCCGCCTTGCCGGAAAAAGCCCGCGAAATTCAATTTGGCATATTCCCCGACCAGGACGGCGAGGGCACGTTCTCGGTCGTCATCAGCCTGGACGGCCCCGACTTGTATGTGCTGAACAAGGCGGTGGACGCCCACCGAACCTTGTTCGATGTCCGCCACACCAGCAAGGGCCTTAGCCCGGCGGTGCCGCAGTTTGCCCCCGACAGCACCGGCTTTGCCGTGCATGACGCCATTGCGGATACGGCAGCGGACTGGATCGAAGTGCTGTGGGAACAGGCGGGGAAGGGAAGGTCGCCGTTGCCCGGTTTGGTCTACGGCGATGACGACGCGGGCAAGACCTTGCCGCGCGAATTGAAGCCGTAGTTCGCCTGCAATTGCCCCAAAAGTTGCCCCAAAAGTTGCCACGCGGTTGCTCCGCCGTTGGAGCCTAAACAGCCCCGTCAGCTGCCTCTGCATTCAGCGGAAACCCAAGCCAGGCGCCAATTTCGCTTAACGCGGCAACCATTTTGGCGCCTATTTACTTGCAAATAGATCCTATTTATACTCCCGCCCGGAGTCGGACGCTGGGTGTCCGGCTGTCGTGTCATTGACTCTTGCTGCCTCCTGTCGCACTGAGGATGACCGCTACCTGTGGTGACGTCTCAGCAGGCGTCTGGAGAAGAGCAAGATGGCTAAGGCCAACCTTAAGCAAGCGCGGGCATCGTTCCCGCTGAACCGCCGCGCCGCGGCGATTGCCGCCGCCTTGGCTGGTCTGTCCGGTTTGGCTCAGGCGCAGACGGCCCCGGGGCCTGCTACAGCATCTGCTACAGCATCTGCTACAGCATCTGCTACCGTACCGGCCACAGCGGCCGCCGCCGGCGAAGCAGGGGAGTTGGCCGCCGTCACCGTAACTGGCGACTGGCTTGGCACGCCCACCGAAGAAAAGGTGTTGTCGCATCCCGGCGCCCGCACGGTCGTCGAGCAGCAGCAGATCGTGGAAAGCGGGTCCAGCAATGTGCGTGACGTGCTGCGCCAGATTCCGGGCGTGCAGGTGCAAGACAGCAACGGCACCGGCGGCAGTGACGTGTCGCTGAACGTGGGCGTGCGTGGCCTGACGTCGCGCCTGTCGCCCCGGTCCACCATCTTGATGGACGGCGTGCCGATGGCCTATGCGCCTTACGGCCAGCCGCAGTTGTCGCTGGCGCCGGTGTCGCTGGGCAACCTGGAGTCGGTAGACGTAGTGCGCGGCGCGGGCTCCGTGCGCTACGGCCCGCAGAACGTGGGCGGCATCATCAACTTTGTGACGCGCCAGATTCCGACGGACTTCACGACCAGCCTGAACGTAGGCAGCGAAATCTATAGCCACGGCGGCAACGTCAAGACCACGCCCAGCCTGTTCCTGGGCGGCACCACTGACCAAGGCCTGGGCGGCGCGCTGCTGTATTCGGGCACGCACGGCGACGGCTATCGGGCCAGCAACGATTCCACCGACATCGACGACGTGATCCTGAAAGGCGCTTATCGCTTTTCGTCGACCGACAACGTGGCCGTCTCGTTGCACCACTTCGAAGGCAAAGGCCGGATGCCGGGCGGCCTGACCACCGCGCAATACTCAGAAGACCCGTTCCAATCCACCCGCCAGTACGACCAATTCACCGGCCGCCGCACGGACGGGTCACTGAAGTACACGCATAACGACGGCGTGAACAACTTCGAAGTGCTGACGTATTACGTGGACTCGTATCGCGGCAGCGACATCGAACAAGCCGGAACCGGCGCCACGGCTAACCAGTTCCGCCTGACCTCAGCCCCCCGCAGCTACCACTATTTCGGGTTTGAACCGCGCTATTCGCGCCTGTTTGATTCGGGTTCGTTCGTGCAGGAAATCAGCGTGGGCTACCGCTACCTGAAGGAAAGCAGCTCGGAAGTGGCGGGGCGCACGGCGTACTACAACCCGGCGGCCGGTGGCGACGCCTTCGACCTGAAGATGCCGACCTACCAGACGAGCGACGGCGGCACCACCGCCCACGCCTTCTATATCGACGACCGTATCGACATCGGCAAATGGACCATCACCCCCGGCGTGCGCTTTGAAAGCATCAGCACGTACAACAACGTCACCAACTTCAATACCGCCACGGGCGCGGTCACCAGCGCCTTGTCGCCGTCGATCGACTCGCGCGTGACGCTGCCAACCTTGTCGGTGCTGTACCGCGTGGATGAAAAATGGTCGCTGTTCGCCAACGCCGGCAAGTCGTTCGGGCCGCAGCAGTACAGCCAGTTGGCGTCTACCACCGAAGGCTTGCACCCGGAAACGGCCAAGACCTATGAAATCGGCACGCACTTTGCCGGTGAGGCCTGGAGCGGCGAATTCACCTTGTTCAATATCGATTTCGACAAGGAATTGCAGCTGACGCGCTCCATCGTGGGCGAGGGCATGTGGACGGACCTGGGCGCCACGCGCCATCGTGGCCTGGAATCCGCCTTGCGGTACGACCTGGGCGACCTGAGCGACGCCTTGCGCGGCCTGTCCGTCTACGCCACCTACACCTACACGCAAGCCATCGCCAAGGCAGGCGCTTTCGAAGGGCGCGACCTGCCGCTGTATTCGCGCCAGGTCGCCTCCATTGGTGCACGCTACGCGGTGCAGCGCTGGACGTTCAACGCCGACGTCTTCGCGCAATCCAAACAACATTCGCCCGGTTCTCCGGATGCGGGAGCAGGCTACGTTACCGAGGAAGACGCCAGCGGCCGCTTGGGTGACATCCCCGGCTTTGCGACGGTGGCGGTGCGCGCGGGCTACGACTTTGGCAAGGAAATGAACAACATGAAGGTGGCCGTGGGCATCAAGAACCTATTTGACCGCCGCTACTACACGCGCTCCACCGACAATAACGGCGGCAAGTTCGTGGGCCAGCCGCGCACCGTCTACCTGCAAGCGTCGGTGGCATTCTGAACCGCGCCCGCACAATCGAAAACGGGGCCTTCCTATGAAGGGCCTGCGCGGCGTGTGGCTGCGGGTGCACCGCTGGCTGGCGCTTAGCGCCGGCTGGGTGCTGATCTTCTCCGGCTTGTCCGGCGCGGCGCTTGTGGTGACGCCGGCGCTGGACCGCTGGGCGAACCCGCAGCTCTTTGAAGTCCGCCCCGATGCGCAGTCCGACGTCCGGTCCGAAGCGCAGTCCGACATCCGCCCCGAGGCGCAGTCCCACGTCCGGCCCGAAGCCTCGTCCGACGTCCGATCTGCAATCGCGCCTGCGCAAGCCCCCGTAGCCCTTGATACCGTGTTGGGCCGCGTCCGGAAAGAATTCGGCGACGGCGCCAACCTGGTATTCCGGCCCGCCCGCAACCCCGGCGAAACGCTGCAAGTGCGGGTACGCGGTTCGTGGCGCGGCACGCTGTACCTGGACCCCGCCACGGGAGCCGAGCAGGGCCGGCGCGGTGACGCCGAGGGCGCGGCGAACGTGCTGTTCAAGCTGCACAGCGCGCTGTACCTGGACGGCACGGGCAAAGCCATTCTGGCTTGGGTGGCGCTGGCCTATCTCTTCCTGCTGATCACGGGCCTGATCCTGTGGTGGCCGCGTCATTGGGCAAAGGGCTGGAATATTGCGTTGAACCGGGGCTTGCTGCGGTCGCTGTTTGATCTGCATCGCGTTGGTGGCGCCACGTTGAGCCTGCTCATTGCGGTGTCGGTGGCAACCGGCGCCTACATGGCCTGGCGGCCGCTGGGCGCGGCCGTCACCTGGCTAAGCGGCGCAACCCCCGTCAAGGCGCCCAAGCTGCCGCCCCTGGCTGGCGAACCGGCCGGCGGTTCCCCCTGGACGCTGGATCAGTTGGCGGTCCGCGCCGTTGCGCAATTCCCCGACGCGCCGCCCATCGGCTATATCGTCGTGCCGCCTCATGCCAGCGCGCCCACCCGATTCCGGATGATGCTGGCCGATGATCCGCATCCCAATGGCATGACCTCGGTCTGGATCGACCCTCGCACGGCGCAAGTGTTGGCGGTACATCGCTGGAACGAGCTGGACCCGGGCGCCCGCGCCACGGCGGTGATCTATCCGCTGCATACGGGTGAATTAGGTGGGGTCGCGCTGGAAACGGCGGTGGCAATCGGTGGACTGGCGCTGGGCGGGCTGGGCATCAGTGGCGCCTGGCTGTGGTGGCGACGGCGGGCCATCAAGCGGGCAGGGCGTCCGCAGACCGCCGGCTAGCCGCCCGCAGACCGGCCCCTAGCCGCCCGCACCGACCCCGCGCAGGAATACTATTTGCTGATCACTCTCTAATAAGAGGAGCTGATCATGGCAACAAGAACCATCTGGAAAGGGGCCATTTCGTTTGGCCTGGTCCACATACCGGTCGGCCTGCACACGGCGACCACCGAGTCCGGCGTGGACTTCGACTGGCTGGACAAGCGCTCGATGGACCCGGTGGGCTACAAGCGCATCAACAAGCGCACCGGCAAGGAAATCGACCGCGACAACATCGTCAAGGGCGTGGAATACGAAGACGGCCAGTACGTCATCATTTCCCCGGAAGAGATTGCCGACGCCTACCCCCGCACCACGCAAACCATTGAAATACAACAGTTCGTGGACATGGCGGACGTGCCGTTCGTGTATCTGGAACGGCCGTACTACGTCGCGCCCATCAATAAAGGGCAGAAGGTGTATGCCTTGCTGCGCGACACGCTCGCCAAGACCGGCAAGATCGGCATCGCCAAGGTCGTGATCCAGACCAAGCAGCACCTGGCCGCGCTGATTCCGTCGGGCGATGCGCTGGTGCTGAACCTGATGCGCTGGGGCGACGACGTCAAATCGATGGATGATCTGGAGCTGCCCAAGTCCGGCGCCAAAGGCATGACCCCCAGCGCCAGCGAACTGAAGATGGCCAAGATGCTGGTGGATGACATGTCCGGCAAGTGGGACCCGACGGAATACAAGGATGAGTTCAAGGCCGCCGTGATGGGGCTGGTTGAGAAGAAGGTGAAAGCGGGCAAGACCGAGACGGTGTTGGAACCGCAGGAAGAATCACCGGCCTATGCGGACAACGTCATCGACCTGACCGAGTTGCTGCAACGCAGCTTGAAGGGCGGCAAGAAGACGGCGCCCGCCGCCAAGAAGGCGCCGGCGGCGAAGAAGGCGGCCTCTGGCAAAACGGCCGCAAAAAAGACCGCTGCAAATAAGAAAGCTGCAAATAAGACAGCTGAAATAAAGGCAGCCGCAAAGAAAGCGCCCGCCCAGAAAACCGCGGCGAAGTCTCTCAAGGCGGCGTGACATGGCCGATTCGCTCAAGACCTATCGGAACAAGCGCAATTTTCAGGTGACGTCTGAACCGGCGGAAGGCGGCCAACCCAATGAAAGCGCGCGCGCCTTCGTCATTCAGAAACACTGGGCCAGCCGGCTGCACTACGATTTTCGGTTGGAACTGGATGGGGCGATGAAAAGCTGGGCGGTGCCTAAAGGGCCCAGCTACGACCCGTCGGTTAAGCGCATGGCGGTGCAGGTAGAAGATCACCCCATCGCCTACAACCAGTTCGAAGGGCAGATCCCCGAAGGGCAGTACGGCGCGGGCAAGGTCATTATCTGGGACGAAGGCGTGTGGGTCCCCGTGGGTGATGCCCGCAAAGGCTATCGGGAAGGCCACCTGAAGTTCGACTTGCAGGGCAAGAAAATGCAGGGCCGATGGGCGCTGGTTCGAATGAAGGGCAAGGAAAGCGACAAGCAGCCGCCCTGGCTGCTGATCAAAGACCGCGACGATTTCGCGCGCGCCGAGGCTGACTTCAGCGTGGTGGATGAGATGCCCGACAGCGTCGTGCCATTAAGGGCAAAGGGGGACAAAGGGGCGAAGGCGGCGAAGGGCAAAACGACGGGCAAGGCCAACGCCCGGGCGAAGCCGAACTCCAAACCTGACGCCGTGCCCGATTCCAAGTCCAAGTCCAAGCCCGCCGCAGAAGAGGGCAGGCTGCCCGGCCACGCGGCTGCCTTGCCCGCGTCGCTTAAACCCCAACTGGCCACCTTGATCGACGGCGCGCCGCCCGAGTCCGACGATTGGCTGTACGAATTGAAGTTCGACGGCTACCGCTTGCTGGTCCGCATCGATGGCGACGACGTCAAGCTGTATACCCGCAACGGGCATGATTGGACGTCCAAGCTGCCGCATATTGCCGAAGCCTTCGGCAAGCTGCCCGCCAAATGCGCCTGGGTGGACGGCGAGGCGGTGGTGCTGGACGAGAACGGCGTGCCGAATTTCCAGGCCTTGCAAAACGCCTTCGATGGCGACCGCACCGGAAACATCATCTTCTACGCTTTCGACCTGCCGTTCATTGGCCAGCGCGACTTGCGGGACGAACCGCTGCACGTGCGCCGGGCGTTGCTGGCGCAGTTGATGGAAACATCGCACGACGACCACCTGCGCTTCAGCGAGGCCTTCAACGCGACGCCCGCAAGTCTGGTGGCGTCCGCCTGCAAGATGGGCATGGAAGGCATCATCGCCAAGCGCCTGTCGTCGCGCTATGTGTCGCGGCGCAGCGACAACTGGCTGAAGATCAAATGCGCCAAGCGCCAGGAATTTGTGATCGTGGGCTACACCGCGCCGCAAGGGTCCCGCGAAGGGTTGGGGGCGCTGCTGCTGGCGGTGCACGATGAAGATGGCGCGTTGCGCTATGCGGGCAAGGTCGGCACGGGCTTTGACCGGGCGAAGCTGATCGCGCTGCAAAAGGACCTGGCGCGCATTGAAACCCACGACAAACCCGTGTCAGGCGGACAGGCGAAAGGCGTGCACTGGGTGAAGCCGGAACGCGTCGCCGAGGTGTCGTTTGGCGAATGGACCAGCGACGGCCATATCCGGCACTCGGTGTTCCGGGGACTGCGCGACGACAAACCGGCACGGCAGATAACTCGGGAACGTCCGGTAGCCGGCCCGGCGGATAAAGCCAGCAAGGCGGCCAAGACAAGCGGCGCAGACAAAACGAGCCGCGCAGACAAGACCAGCAAGGCCGCAACATCCGCTCAACCGCGAACCGCAGCCACGCCGCGCGCCAAGCCCGCCAAGCTCACGCATCCCGAAAGGGTGATTGACCCGTCCACCGGAATCACCAAGCTGGACCTGGCCCGCTACTACAGACTCGTCGCGCCCTTGCTGCTGCCGCACCTGAAAGACCGCCCCGTGTCATTCCTGCGCGCGCCCGGCGGCCTGAGCGCGCCTTTCTTCTTCCAGAAGCACTTGGAAGCGGCCATGCCCGGCGTCAAATCCCTGCCGGCCAAACTCGACCCTGATCATCCTCCGCTCTTGGAAGTGCCTACGGCCGAAGCCATCATGTCGGCCGTGCAGATGAACGTGGTGGAATTCCACACCTGGAATGCGGTGAAAACCGCCATCAGCAAACCCGACCGCATGTTGTTCGACCTGGACCCCGGCGAAGGCGTGGACTGGCCCGCGGTGCAACAGGGGGCGCAGCTCATGCGCACGATGCTGCAAGAGATTGGCCTGCAAGGGTGGTTGAAAACCAGCGGCGGCAAGGGTTTGCATGTGGTCGTGCCGCTGCGCCGGCAACAGGATTGGGACACCATCAAGGCGTTCTCGCAGCGCATCGTGGCGCATATGGCCGCGACCTTGCCGCAGATATTCGTCGCCAAGAGCGGGCCGAAAAACCGGGTCGGAAAGATCTTCGTCGACTATCTTCGCAACGGCTTCGGCGCCACAACGGTAGCCGCCTGGTCGGCCCGCGCCCGGCCAGGCATGGGGGTGTCGGTGCCGGTCGCCTGGGACGAACTGGCGGACTTGAAGAGCAGCTCGCACTGGACCATCAACAATATCCATACGCGGCTGGATGCGGGCAACACCCCGTGGGACGGCTACGCGCCGCAGGCGGTGGGCCGCGCGATGGCGGCGGTGGAGTTCGATCCGGCCAAGTGACGGGCCCAAGTGAACCCGCCCAAGTCACCCGCTCCACCGGCCTAGACCCTGTTTCATCGATTCTGTATTCTGCACGCTGGCAGCTAGCGGGTAGGACGCTTCCCGATGAAAAGAAAAGTAGGGCTGTTGACGGTACTGATCGCCTTGGCCATCTTCAGCGTGGCCATCGGCTTTTTCAACGCGCTCTACGCCGGCTATCAGGTGCAGAAGGCGCAAGTGGTCAAGAATTCGCTGGAATCCAATCTGGCCTATTCGGAAAAGCTGGCCGAATTCATCAACCTGTATATCGATTCGGTGCACCGGCAGCTGACGGCCAGTGCGGGCCGCCTGTCGGCCGCGTCAGTCCCGTCCTCGGCCACACCATCTGCCACCTCTCCGGCCGCGTCAGTCTCATCGGACGCAGGGGCGGCGGCAGTGACGGAATTGTCGCGTCTGGCCAGCCAGACCCAGGGCGTTTCCGCCGCCATGCTTGCGGACGCCAGCGGCGTGGTCATCGCGCATTCGGGCCAGGCGTCGGCGGTGTTGTCCGGCGTGAAAACACTTCAAGAATTGGGCATGAAAGAACGCCGGCGGGCGGATTGGGTCATGCCCTGCTGCACGCGCGAAGACCAACGCGCCGCGCTGATGCTGGTGGAACCCATCGTCAACCCGGCAGGCGCTATCGCGGGCTTTGTTGCGGCGGTCGTCATCCTGGAACGCGGCAGCCGGCTGGACAAGCTCATCGGTGAACACGCCTATGCCGACGGCACAGACGTCTATTTGGTGAACGTGGACGGGCAGGTGCTCTATAGCCACCAGACCAGCGGACCAGACCCGTCGGTGCTCAGCCTGATCAAGGCCGACATCTCGCCGACCTCTGGCCCAGGCTCCGCGCAAATCAAAGAAGCCACGGGCAGCACGATGCTTGCCGGGTATGCGCCCATCACCAAAGGCAAATGGGCCGTCGTCATGCAACGGCCGCTTGACGAGGCTTTGTCACCGGTGAAATCGCTGCTGGCCGAATCATTGCGGCTTGCCATCCCCGCCATTGTCCTGACCTTGATCCTGGTTTGCGCATTGGCGTACGCCATCGCACACCCCTTGACGCGGTTGACGCGCGCCCTGGCCAGCTCCAAAGCCGTAGATGCCCAAGACCCGCGCGCCAGCACGCTGACGACCTGGTACGACGAAGCGGACCAACTGCGGCAGGCGCTGGTCGCCACCTTGGCGCAGCATCGGCGCGAAGTGGGGCGGCTGAATACAGAGACGATGACCGATCCCATGACGGGGCTGATGAACCGCCGCGCCCTGGATCAGCGCTTTGACGAACTGGTGGCTGCCGGTTCACCCTTTGCGGTGATTGCGCTGGATCTGGACCATTTCAAACAGGTCAACGACGTCCATGGCCACCCGGTGGGTGACAAGGTGCTGATTTCATTGGCGAATACGCTGATCAGCAGCGTGCGCCAGCAAGACCGGCCGTTTCGCATCGGCGGCGAAGAATTCGTGGTGATTGTTCACGCGCCCACGGCCGACGTGGCCATGCACACGGCCGAACGCATCCGGGCAAGTGTGGCCGCCAAGCCGATGCCGGAGGGCGTGGGCCACGTCACGGTGTCGGTGGGCGTGGCGTTATGGCCACAGCATGGAAATTCACCCGAAGCTGTTGTCAAATGCGCTGACCTGGCGTTGTATGCCTCGAAAGAAGCAGGCCGCAACCGGGTCACGCTGTGGGAAGAGGGTAGTCCGATCAACGAAGGCTGAGCGTAGGTGGCACTTTGAACTATTCATTTGTTCTGGTTGGCGCGGCGGTTGTCTTCTTTTTTCTGTTGCTTGGCGCGATCCGCGTGGGGCGATACCTGGGGCGCCGGCACGCCGGCGATGACAAAGGCACGGCGGGGTCGGCGGCCATTGAGGCCTCGGTGTTCGCATTGCTTGGCTTGCTGATCGCCTTCACGTTCTCGGGCGCGGCCCAACGCATGGCCGACCGGCGCAACCTGCTGGTTGTCGAAGTCAACGCGATCGGCACGGCGTGGCTGCGCATTGACTTGCTCAATGCCGACGACCAGCCCCTCTTGCGCGACCAATTCCGGCGCTACGTGGACGAACGGGTCAGTTACTACAAGCACGTGGCCGACCTGGAGCACCGCGACGCCATCGCCACGAAGGTGGGCGCCCTGCAGAACGAGATCTGGAAAAGCTCCATCGCCGCCAGCAAGCACGCCGTGCCACCGTTCGCCGCGTCATACATCGCGTCGGTCAATGACATGTTCGACTCGGCCACGGCGCAAACCGTGGCGCAGAAAGTGCATCCGCCCATCGTCACGTATCTGTTCCTGGGCTTCCTCGCCTTGGTGTGCGCGTGCCTGATCGGCATCAACCTGGCCGGCGCCAAGCGCGACACCTTGCTGCACCAGATGATCTACGCGCTGGTGATGGCGGTGGCGCTGTACATCATTGTTGACTTCGAATTTCCGCGTATCGGGGCGATACGCATCGACCAAAGCGACGCCTTGCTGCTGTCGCAACGGCAGGCGATGGGTAGCGCGGCAGAGGGGGTTTCGAAGTAGGGGGCAGTCAAGCCAGCAGCGGCGTCAGGCGGCCAAGCAGTGTGCGGCCGATGGGCGACGCCAAGCCCGCAAACGCCGCCACGTTCAGCCCGACCGTGACCCAGAACCACGCCCGGAAGCTGGGCTTCACGGACTTGTGCCGGAGTCGTTGCTGCGCCAGCAACGCGCCCGGCCAACCGCCGACCAGCGCCCACGCATGCAGCGTCCGTTCCGATATCCGCCAGCGCTTGGCCCTGGCCGCGGACTTGTCATAGGCGTACACGGCGAACGTGATCAGGCTAAGCGCCACATAAGCCAGCCCGACCCACAGCGGCACGCCCCAAAAGTAAGCGGCCAGCCCGTAAGCGAAGACAAACAGCGCAATCAGCATCCGGAAAGTCCGAGTTGATGTGAAGAGCCGCCATTATCCTCGCAAGGGCTGGCCGAGGCAGGCGCCCCAATGATGACGCGTGCTTGCTGCGAGCCGCGATGTTGGCGCTTGCAAGCAGACGCCGCAAACACGCCGCTTGCAAGCAGACGCCGCAAACACGACGCCTGCTTGCCTGTTGGCGTCTGCTTAGAAACGCACGGCCAGCTTCAACACGCCGGATTGCTGGCGGTTGCCGCCGCCGAACTGCGCGTCGTAGGAAACGCCCGCCGTCGTGTTGCGCGTGATCGCCATTTCGGCGCCCAGACCCACCACAGCGGCATCGCGTGCGATGGGCACACCCGTCACCGAGAACGTGCTGCCGCCGTCAAACGCCAATTCCTGCTTGGGTTTCACATCACCCATGGCATGGCGCCAGCCCAACGATGCGGTCAGACGGCCCGGCGCCACGTCGGAACCGAACTGCCATGCGCCGCGCAGGCCCAGCGTGGTGCTGGTGACGTCGTCAGTGCTGCTCGACCCATGCAACGCAGCCGTTCCGCCGGACTCCTTGAAGTCACGCGTGCGCAGCTGGTTCCACGCCAGGCCGGCGTAGGGTTCGATGCTGGTGACATCGTTCAGCGGCACGTTGTAGCCGAGTTCGGTGAACAACTGCGTCGACGATGCGTTATAGGACGACTTGAGCTGCTGATTCAGGCTGCCCGCCACCACATCGCGCTTCGCGTCGATCTCGTGCCAGGTGTAGGCCGCGCCCGCCATGAAGCGGATATGGCCCGCGCCAGCCTCGAAGTTGCGCCCGCCGAACAACGCCGCCGTGTAGCTGTCGACATTCGTGCGTGAAGACACGTCGGCCATCGAGTTGTGGCTGCCGATGTAGCCCAACGCGCCACCCAGGCGCCAGCCGTTGCCGACCGCGCCATCACCGCCAATGAAAATGCCGCCCGCCGATTGGCTGACGCTTGTCGCGTTGCCATCACCGCCGAACTTGCTCCAATTGCCGAACGCTTGCGCCCAAACGGGCGAGGCGCCGCTTTGCGGCAGCGCGTCAGCCGAGGGCGCACCCAATTGGGCCGTCGGCCGGCCAGCAAGCACCGGGGCGTCAAGGTTGCCGCGGAAGTGCGACAGCGGCAACGTGCGCACCATGTCGCCCTGGCTTTGCAAGACGCTCGTCGTGCTGGCGTAGGCTTCGCCGGACAGCATCGACAGCGCCGAGCGCGCTTCGCCCGGGGTCATGGTCAGGACGGCCGCGGTCACCTGGCTGGCGCCAGAGGTTTTGTCCGCTGCGCTGCCGCTTGCGACGACGGAAGATCCGGTGGTGGGTGCAGGGGTGGTCCCCGCCGTCGTGCCAGTGGTCGTTCCGGTGGTCGTTCCGGTGGTCGTGCCAGTAGTCGTGCCAGTGGTCCCGGTGGTCGTCCCCGTTCCCGTCGAAGTCGATCCGTTCCCGGTCGTGGCAGAGCCGTTACCCGTCGACGTCGAGCCGTTACCCGTGGAGCCGTTACCCGTGGAGGCCGACCCATTCCCCGTAGACGCCGAGCCGTTTCCAGCCGACGACGATCCGTTGCCGGTCGCGGGCGGATCTTGCTGATCCAACGCATTCCCCGCGTTGTTCGCGTTGTCCGAGCCGCCGATGCTTCCGATCGGCACGTCGTTGCGCGTCAGCGTCATGAACGCATTCTTGGCGTCGTAGCTGAGCGTGGGCGTCAGGAACGCATACGAGCTGGATGCGCCCTTGAACGTGCCTTGCACGCCGCCGTCCGCCGTCAGGATGTTGTAGGTGGTGCGCGGCGCGTAATTGCCGTCGGGGCCCACATGCGCCACCGTGCCATCCAGGTAGGCGACGCCCGTGACGTGGATGCGGTCGCTGGCGCTGCTGGCCGGGTCGGCATGCACGCGATAGATCGTGTTTTCGCCAAAGGTCATGTTGCCGTTGACGGTCAGCGTGCCGATGGGCGAGCCATCGTTGCCGGGCGACACGACAGCGGTGGGGTAGAGCGTGGTGGTGCCCACTTGGCCAACGCCTGCCAGCACCACTTCGCGGCCGATATCAATGGGGCCGTTCAGCTTGCCGTCGATCTCCAGCGCGCCGTCGGCGATCAGGATGGGGCCGGTCAGGCCGCTGCTGTCGGCGGTCAGGATGACCGAGCCGGGGCCGGTTTTGACGAAGCCCTGCGTGCCTTGCAGCGGGTTGTCGATGATGTCGACGAACTGGCCGGACGCATACGTGCCGTCGCCCACGACAATGGCCGGCGGGTTGCCACCGCTGCCAACCAGCGTGATGGGCGCGCCTTGCAGGCGATACCGGTCAGTGGCGAACTGAAGGCCCGATACGCGCACCGGGCCGGCGCTGCCGTCGACGGTGACCGTGCCGGCCGCGCCCGTGAAAATGGCATAGCCGGCATCGGGGAGGGCGCCCGTGGCGTTGGTGGGGCTGTTCCAATTCGTGCTGGCCGCCGTCCAGGTGCCATCGCCGCCGCCCGAACGGGTCGCGGACGCCACACCATTGCCGTTCCACAAATTGGTCGTGCTGGGACCCAGGATCAGGTTGATCTGCTTGTCACCCGTCAGCGACTGGATGGTGGCGCCGGGCTGCGAGTCGCCCGTTACCGTGCCCAACGTCAGGCCGTTGCCGCTCAACGTGCCGCCGTAAGACAGAATTCGGTAGTAGCCCGCGTTGACGCCCAGCGTGTTGACGGTGACGTTCAACGTGGTGTTGTTGATGGCTGCATTGCCGCCAACGGTGATGTTGTCGCCGGTGCCGGGTTGCGTAATCGGCAGTCCGGCGTAACCGGTTTCAAATGCAAATTCGGCATTGTTCATCGACAGGTTGCCGTTCACGACCAGATTGCCGTTGGACACACCGGTCGGCGTGCCGACGGAATAACCCGGCGCAACGCGCGAGTTGCCCGACACGTTCAAGTCGCCATTGATCCGGCCAAAGCCTGCGACGGTGCCGTTCGACGCGGCATTGACGTTACCCGTGACGGCAACGCCAGCGCCGCCGCCATTGCCGCCAATCACCAGCGTGCCGCCGTTCACATCGACGCCGCCGGGATAGTTCACCGAACCATCGAACACCTGGGTATTACCTTGCGTAACCGTCATGTCCGCCGCCATGACGCCGCCGTAGTACGTGCTACTCAAAGCGAGCGTTGCTGTCAGCCACTTCTTCGTGCCATTGATCAAAACGTGAGTCCTCTATCTTCTGATTATTAAACTCGGCGCCCACGCATTACTAAATCGCTGTAAACGTATAATTGCGTTACGGCGAAATAGGCGAATAAATGGAACGCGCCGTCGAAAAAAGGACGCAATGTATACCAATTTGTTTACAGCACAAAATACGGGTTAACAGATACCATCCCTTTGAAATAACTAGGAAATTTGGATACCAACCGATTTTTAATACTAGTTATCTGGATACCATCCGCATAATAAAAATGGCATGAATCGATACATTTAATATTATTAAAAAACAAAATTTATTTGAATGAAGGGCCACGCTGCCTGGAACACGCTTTCATGGTTAGTCTGGAATGCGCGCCAACCAGTCGCTCACCCCCTGCAAGGTGCGAAAGTCGTCCAGTGATCTTGCGGGAACGCGGGGAAAGGCGCTTGCCGCCATGTCGGTCAACGCTCTGCCAGGCCCCAGTTCCAGAAAAGCGGTGGCGCCTGCTTCGACACAGGCCTGCAGACACTGTTCCCACTGAATGGGTTCGGCAATCTGCCGCGCCAGTTTGTTCAATCCTTCGTCAACGTTCAGCACGGCCTGTGCATCGATGCCGCTGAATAGCCGGATACCAGGTGTGGCGCGCGCCGTGGGAGGCGCCGCTTGATGCAACTCGTTGGCGAAGGGCGCCACCGCGTCGGCCAGCAAAAAGGTATGCGACGCGACCGACACAGGAATGCTGGCCACGCGATTGGCGCCGTGATGTTCCGCTTGGGTGGCAATGGCCGCCAGGTCGGTCAGGCGGCCGCCCAGCACCCAGGCCTGGCCCGGGTTGACGATGGCCACCGCAGCCTGCCGGCCCTGGCACAACGCTTGGATGTCCGCCAGGGGTAACCCTCGCACAAACAACATGCCTTGGGCACCGCCGCTGGCGGCATCCATGGCCTGCGCACGCGTAACGGCCAAGTCCAAGGCAGCCTGAACGGGCAGCAACCCCGCCACTGCCCACGCCGCCAGTTCTCCCACGCTGTATCCCGCCACGCACAACCGGCGCGGCAACAGGGAGCGCAATGCGGCGTGTGCGGCAATGGCCTGCACAACGCACAGCACCTGCGCTGTGCGGTTCACGCACCGTTGTTCGTCAGTGGCATGGCGGACCCAGGTCCTCGGATCTTCGCCCAGCAGCAACGCGGCGTGGTCGAACACGCCGCGTGCCGCGGGCGCCGCGCCTGTCAGGTCGAACATGCCTGCGTGCTGGCGCCCCTGACCCGAGCACAGTAAAGCCAAGGCCATGGTCAGTCTCCGGCCGCATGCGCAAACAGCGTCATGGCCAGCAGATCCGCCGCGCCGCCGGGACTTAAGCGGCGTTGGACGAACGACTGATGCATGCGTTGCGCCCGGGCGTGCCACCCGGCTTGGAATACGCCGCCCGCCGCCATGAAGCGCCGCGCCTGCAACTGCGCATACTGCAATCCCGCCTCGCCACCGCGATGCAGCAGATTGGTGTCTTGAACTTGCGACACGAGCGCCAGACAGGCATGCACACGCGCAGCGTTGTCATCCATGCACGCACCCGCAAGGGCCTGCCGCAATGCGGGCAAGCCCAGTTCATACACGCAGGGAAATCCGCAAGCGGCCTCCGCACGCGCGCCACCCACGCCATAACGCCGCACCACGGTTTCGCCATGGCTGCCGGGCAGGCGCGGGCCGCCCAGGATGTCGGCGCCCCATCGCGTGCGCACAATGTCGCCCAGCGCGGGACCGTGTGTGGTCGATGCGCCTTCTTGCTTGGCGCGCAGGCCCGCCGCGGCGCACAACAGCCCCAGTCCGAAAATGGCGCCGCGATGCGTGTTGATGCCGCCTGTCGCGGCAAACATGGCGGTCTCAGCACGCAGGCCGATCTTGCGTAGCGTGCTCATCGGGGCATTGTCCGATCCCGCTTGCGCCAATTCCGTGAAAAAGGGTTGCAGCGCAAGGGCGCTGCGTTCAAACGTGGCGGCATTCATGTCGTCGTGACTGCCTGCATCGACATGACTGACAAGGCCGGGCTTGGGCCAGGTATGCACCTCTAGCCACAAACTTCGCGCCGCCAACGCACCCAGCCCCTGCCCCGACCATGGCGAGCCGCAGGATTCAGGGGTGGGGCTGGCATTCGCATCACCACCGTTCGCTTGCCGGTTGAAGGTTTCACGCGATAGCAGCGCAGTCATGTCCAGTCCTGAAAAACTCCATGGGCGTCAGCAAGCGTGCTTCGTGCGTCGCTTTCAACAGCACCGTGGCTGCGCCGCCCTGTAGTTCGCGCCAATTCACCCCTGCGCCATCGGCACGCAGCAGCTCGCCGTCCAGCCGCATGGGCGCAGCCGCATCCAGCATGGCTAGCTCGTCCAGCCACTGACGGATCTGTTTGGAATTGGCGGTCAAACGCCACAACAGATCAATATCGGAGTGTGGCGACAGATAAGGAAGACCGGTCAGATGCTGCCAGGCCAGGCTGCCAAACACTCTGACTTCTACGGCATGCGCTTGGGCGCAATGCAGCACGCGCCGCAGGGATGGCAACCATGCCGCGGGCGCCACGTACAGGACGTCCTGCAGCAACGGGCAGGGGCCGTGCGTCACGATATCGGCTCGCGACATACTCAGGAACAGGCGCTGCTTGCCATCGGCGGGCGGCAACGGCAGGCCCAGTGGCACCCGGTCATCGGTGGCCTGGGCGTCCTCGTGGCCATAACGGCGCACGATCAGCGGATAGTCTTGTAACGCCCAGTGTTCTACGCGTGGCAGCGCCGCCAAATCGGGCCGGCTTGCCATCACGGCCCGCCACGCATCGGGCCGCACCCATACCAGGCTATGACGGGGATAAGGCGGGCTGGCGCGTGTCATTGACGCCCCTTAGATTGCGGCGCGAGCCAGCGCATAGACCTGGTCGGCGATATCCGCGGCCACGGGCCGGCCGCCGCGCGTTTTGCCCAAGCGGTCGCGGTGATCTTGTGCGCGCTCGCGCGGGGTCAAGCCCGTGGTCAACGTAGCCAGGACGTCTCGCACCTGCGCCGACAACGGCTGGTCCGGATTCAACACCTGCGCCACGCCGCCGGTTTGCGCCAGATTGTCCAGACCGGGCGCGAACACCGGCGTGGATTTGGCCTTTTCTTCCAGCACCGTCAGCGGCAACTTGGTCACACGCGCCATCGACGGCAGATCCATGACGGCGGGATGCGCGCCGGGCAGTGCTAACAAGGTGCTGGTTGCCAGGGCGGTTGCGATGAATGCGCCGGCGGCCGTATGGCCGTATAACAATCCCACCGTCGCATGACCGCGCGCATGGGCGTAGATCAGGCTTTTGGCCAGATGGGCCAGGAACTCGTTCAGGCCCAGCAATTCATCGCGTTTACTCATGCGCTGGCTGCTGCTGTCGATCAGCACCAGGATGGGTTCTTGCGAGCCCTGCGCCGCGCCTTGGGCGATCGTCTGCAGCACCACGCGGGCAAGCACAATGGCATCGTCCACGCCGACAAACGCACGTCCTTCCACACCGATCACGGTTGGCATGCGGTCCTGGCCGTCATCCGCCAGCCGAGCGCGTCCCCACAACAAGCCGTTTTCCCGCACCAAGCCCTGCGAGTCCGCGAATAGCGAACCCAGAATGTCATCGAGCGTCATGACGCGCCTCCTGCAATCTATCCGCCAATTCCGAAAATGCCTCGTAGTCCAGATCGGGTACGTCCGCAGGTAAGGGAACTCCCAGCGCCGCCCAGATATCCCGGGCGTCGGCGCAGGCGCCGAATTGCGTCAACCGGTCTTCCAGACGTGCTTGTTCGTTCTGCAATACCGAAGCACTTAAGGGCAGGGCAGTGGCCAGCAAGTTCAACGCGGCCTGGCGGAATCCGGCCAACGTGTCGTCGGCATACGCATCCGCGCCGCCCAGCAAGCGCCGGTGTTTGCCGCCCATGGTCCGCCACACGAGCGGCCGGTCGGATGAATCGAATTCTTCAATGCCGCGATTGGTCTCGATGACTTCTGGGCCGGACACGCTGATGCGGCCAGATTCGGAAACGGCCAACGCCGAGCAACAACCGGCGATCAGCCCGCCGCCGCCATAACATCCGGAGCGTCCGCCGATCAGACCGATCACCGGCACACCCGCCAAGCGAGCTTCCACCACGGCACGCATGATTTCCGCGATAGCCAGTTCGCCAGCGTTGGCTTCCTGCAGCCGCACGCCGCCGGTGTCGAACAGAATCAGCACGGGCACGGTGGCCAGGTCGCGCGCGGCGCGCAGCAGCCCCGTCAGCTTCGCGCCATGGACTTCACCCACGGCGCCGCCCATGTAACGGCCTTCTTGCGCCGCGACGAATAGGGGCTTGCCATCCAGCAGGCCTTTGCCCACGATCATGCCGTCGTCGAATTGTTGCGGCAGGTCGAATAGCGGCAAGTGCGGGCTGACCGCGCGCGCCTCGGGACCCAGGAATTCAATGAACGTTCCCTCGTCCAACAGCCCCGTCACGCGTTTGCGCGCGGAGGATTCATACCAGCTTGCCGGGATGGGCGCCAAGGCCGGCTGCGGCCGCGTGGTTACCTCGTGTGGTTGGGCGCTCATTGCTGTCCTCCTTCCATGACACGCACGGCTTGCGCCAGGCGCAGCGCCACCGTGTCGGGGCGCGCCCCGCCATCGTTGATCGAAAATCGCAGGCCGCCCACGGCGCGGCGCGATACAAAATCCGCGATCACCGCACTCCATACATCGCCAAAACCCGTGGCCTGACTGTGTATGTCGACTTCGCAGTCATGGTGGGGAAGGGCGCGCTCGACCAGGACTTCCAGATTGCCCGATGCCACGACGCCCACCACCGCGCTGGTCTGCGTGCCCGACGCTTGCCGCGTCGTCTTGTGGCGATAATTTAAATGTTCCATGTGTTCACCTTTACCAATTGCGGAATTGCGCGGGCGGCGAATACAAACCGCCCGACCAGCGCACTAGATCCTTGACCGAGCGTGCGGCCAGCAGGCTGCGGTCGGCGTCTAGCGGATCAATGCCCAGGTCTTCCGGACGTTGAATGATCTTGCGTTCACGCAGCTGTTCGACCAGCTTTTTGTTGCGTTGCCGTCCAACCGGCGTGTAGCCGGCAACGCCGCGGATCGCGTGTTCGCGTTCATCCGCGTTGCGGCACAGTAGCAAGTTGGCGATGCCTTCTTCGGTCACGATGTGCGTCACGTCGTCGCCATAGACCATGATGGGCGCCAGATCCAACTGCAGTCTTTCAGCCAGCGTCAACGCGTCCAGACGATCTACGAACAACGGTGCATTCTTGTCGCCAAAGGTCTCGCCGATTTGCACGACCAGTTTGCGGCCGCGCCGCAGCGCGGCGGGGGTAGCAGGGTCCGCCTGTTCGCCGGCAATCAGCCAGGGTGCGCTGGAATGGCGGCGACCCCGCGCATCGCTGCCCATATTGGGCGCGCCGCCAAAGCCGGCGATACGACCCGCGGTCACCGTGGACGAATGCCCCTGCAGATCAATCTGCAGCGTGGACCCGATGAACATGTCGCAGGCATACAGACCCGCCGTCTGGCAGAACGCGCGGTTGGACCGCAACGACCCGTCCGGCCCAGTGAAGTAAATGTCGGAGCGCGCACGGATGTATTCGTCCATGCCGACTTCGGAGCCAAAGCAATGAATGTTCTGCACCCAGCCCGATTCGATTGCCGGAATCAATGTCGGATGCGGGTTCAGTGCCCATTGCGTGGCGACCTTGCCGCGCAAGCCCAGCCGTTCGCCGTAGGTGGGCAGCAGCAATTCGATGGCCGCCGTGTTAAAGCCGATGCCGTGATTCAGACGCTGGACGCCGTACGGCGCATAGATTCCCTTTAACGCCAGCATGGCGGTGAGAATCTGCGTTTCGGTGATGGCGGCTGGATCACGCGTGAACAGCGGTTCCACATAAAACGGTTTGTTGGCCTGCACCACGAAATGCACGCGGTCTCCGGGGATGTCCACGCGCGGCACCTTGTCCACGATCTGGTTCACCTGCGCAATGACGATGCCGTCCTTGAACGCGGTGGCCTCGACGACCGTGGGCGTGTCTTCGGTGTTCGGCCCGGTGTACAGATTGCCGTCCCGGTCGGCGCTGACCGCAGCGATAAGGGCGACTTGGGGCGTCAAATCAACGAAGTACCTCGCGAATAGCTCCAGATACGTATGGACGGCGCCCAGTGCAATCTTGCCGCCGAACAACAATTGGGCAATGCGTTGCGATTGAGGACCGGAGTACGCAAAATCCAGCCGCTTTGCGATACCGCTTTCGAACACATCCAGATGTTCGGGCAACACGACGCCCGACTGAACCATGTGCAGGTCATACAGGATCTGGTTGTTAGCGGCAGCCAGCGCCACGGCCAGCAGATCCGCTTGCTTTTGATTGTCGCCTTCCAGGCAGACACGGTCGCCGGGCCGGATCACCGCCTCCAGCAAGGCGGTGGCGTCGTCCGCGGCCACCTCCTTGCCCTGGGCGTACCGGGCTCCGGCCGTTATCCGTTCTTCTTTCGCGCGCCGGGCGCTATTCCAGGCCGTCATCAGGCATTCTCCACTGTTGATCCGTACGGCCGCCGTTGATCGGCAACCGTCTGCGTAAAATCCTAACGCCAGTCGCGGCCTTGATTTATGAAGTTATCTGCTGCCATTCAGAGGGTTTCGTAATGCGTCCTTTATCTCCCGAGTTGCTGCGCAGTTTTGTGGCGGTCGTCCAAAGCGGCAGCTTCACTGCGGCCTCGGAGCGCGTCAGCCTGTCACAATCGACGGTCAGCCAGCACATACGCCGTCTTGAAGACATCGTGGGTCAGCCACTATTCGAGCGCAACACGCGCAACGTGCGGCTGTCGCGCCAGGGCGAAACCCTGTACGACTACGCTCAACGCATTCTGGAACTGATGGATGACGCGTTTACCGCGATATCTGGTCCGGCGTTAAATGGCACCGTGCGCCTGGGCCTGTCGGAAGACTTCGCGTCAACCCGGCTGACGCTCGCGCTGGCCAATTTTCTGCAGCGAAATCCCCAGGTAGAACTGGTCATCGCCACGGGACTTAGCGGTGATCTTTTTCGGGAACTGGACGAAGGCCGCCATGACCTGGTGTTCGCCAAGCGGCTGTCAGGCAGCCATCGCGGCCAGGTCGTGCGTACCGAAAGGCTGTATTGGTGCGTGGGTCCGCAATCCAGAATTACCGGTGGCGAGTCTGTGCTGCCGCTCGCTTTGCATCCGGAACCCAGCGTGTCGCGCACTCGGGTGCTGGAAACCTTGAAGGCGGCGAACCGCGAATACCGCATCGCCACCGTCAGCAGCAGTATCGCGGTTCTGAAGTCGGCGGCCATTGCGGGGCTGGGTATCAGCGCCTTCGCCGATTATGTGGTGCCAGATGGCTTGGTGCGGCTGGACGCCGGTTTGCCTGATCTGGGCGAACTGGACTTCGTGATCGACCGTGCGTCGGTCGTGTCCGAGGCGGTGCTGGCGCTGGAAGCCACGCTGCGCGCGGCTGCCTTGGAGTAGTCGTCCGTTATCGCTCTGACCTTAGCCCCGTTTCGCGCCAGCGTCGTACCAGCCTTTGGACTGATTCACCACCCGCACAACCAGCAGCATTACCGGCACTTCGATCAACACGCCGACCACCGTCGCCAACGCGGCGCCCGACTGAAACCCGAACAGGCTGATCGCGGCGGCGACGGAAAGCTCGAAGAAGTTGGATGCGCCAATCAGCGCTGACGGGCAAGCGATGCTGTGCTTTTCACCCACGCGACGATTCAGCCAGTACGCCAGGCCTGAATTAAAGAGCACCTGGATCAGGATCGGCACCGCCAGCATGGCGATCACCAACGGCTGGCCAATGATGGCTTCGCCCTGGAATGCGAACAGGAGCACCAGCGTCAACAGCAAGGCGGCCATGGAAAACGGCCCGATCCGCGCCAACGCCGCTTCGAATGCGTCGTGCCCACGACGCAGCAGCGCGCGGCGCCAGAGCTGGGCGAGGATGACCGGGATCACAATGTAGAGCCCAACGGACACGAGCAAGGTGTCCCACGGCACGGTGATGGCCGACAAGCCCAGTAGCAGCCCGACAATGGGCGCGAAGGCGAACACCATGATCGTGTCGTTCAACGCCACTTGGGAAAGCGTGAACACCGGATCACCGCCGGTCAGCCGGCTCCAGACGAACACCATGGCGGTACATGGGGCTGCGGCAAGAAGAATCAGGCCAGCGATATAGCTATCCAACTGATCAGCCGGCAACCACGGCGAAAAGACCTGGCGGATGAATAGCCACCCCAGGAACGCCATGGAGAAAGGCTTGACTGCCCAGTTGATGAACAGCGTCACGCCAATGCCGCGCCAATGCTGTTTGACCTGGCCCAGTGCGCCGAAGTCCACCTTCAGCAGCATCGGAATGATCATCACCCAGATCAGGATGCCAACCGGCAGGTTGACTTGCGCGACTTCTAAATGCCCGATGGTTTGAAATAGGGCGGGCATGAGCTGGCCCAAGGCAACGCCGAGGACGATGCAGAGAAACACCCAGAGCGCCAGGTAACGCTCGAAGACGCTCATTCCACCGTTCGCGTGAGGCACGGGCGCCGCTGCCTGTGTAGGGACTGACATCGGCTTACTCCTGGGCTTTGCCAATGCCGCGCATGGAGCGGGCCGAGTTGCCCGTGCAGAGAAACAGCACATTGAAAGGGGGGTGCGACATGGGAAGTCCTAGCAGCAACGAGTGGAGAGTTTGGAGTCGGAGGCCTCGCAAGGGGCGCCTTGGCAGCAGTGTTCAGTGAGGTAGCCAAGCAGCGCATTCATCTGCGAGAAGTCAGCGCGATAGATCAGATTTCGGCCTTGTTGCTCAACCGTGACCAAGCCGGCGTGCGACAGCTCTTTCAGATGGAAAGACAAGGTGTTGCGCGCCACGCCGAGCTGGTCGGCCAAGACGCTGGGAGTGAGACCGCCGAGCCCAGCCACGACGAGCGCGCGAAAAACGCGTAGACGTTGGGCGTGGGCGAGGGCGCCGAGGGCTGAAACTGTTTGATCTTCGTTCATTGTTCGATCATACAACGATTGTAGAACTGTAGAACAGTACGAGTTTGTGATCGGGAAGATGGACGTCCGCTTGTCGCTTTGAGTTTTCAACATTGAGCGGCGCAAACGCGCTGCGCCTTCGATCTGCTCCCGGACTTCATTCCGGTGTTGGGGTATGTCGATGACGTACTGTTGCTGCCAGGCTTGATCTACCTGGCCATCAAACTCTTGCCGCCGGACGTGCTTGCCGATTGCAGACGCCACGCAGAGGCCTGGATGGAGTCGGCAGCCTCAAAGCCGCGCAGCAGGATGGGAGCCGTGCTGATCGTGGCAGTGTGGGTGAGCGTTGGCCTGGCTGCGTGGCTTTGGTTCGTGCAACGAGCCTGAATGGGTCGATAAGTAGGGCTTCACCCATAAACCTTACTTTACATAATACACATTATGCGTATTACGCCCAGAGCTAGCGGGGTACCCACCACCCAGCCTGTGCCAAAGCTAATCTTCATCCGAGGAGCAACCCCTGCTCCCCATCCTCCAGCCTTGGCCGCCGTCGCAATGCCATCACGGCTCCGGAATGTTTTCCCGGAAGATGACCTGAAGCCGCGGCAGGTAGCTGGGTTCGGGCGCGCCCTTCACGGCCGCCACCAGCAGCTTGACGATCTCGCGCGCCTCGACGCGCGGGTTCTGGTCGATCACGGCGTCCATGGTGCGATCGAGCAACAGGCGGCGCGTGGCTTCGGTGAGGTCGTGGCCCACGAAGACAATGCGATGAGCGGAGGCTGCCTTACCTGCGCGACCCTCGTTTGGCCACGCCTCGGCGGGCCGCGCCTCAGCCGGCCGCGCCTCTTTCAGCGCCCGCGCGATGCCTTGATTGCCGGCGCCGATGTTGTAAATCGCGTGCGGCGGCTCTTTGCGCAGCAGATCCTGCGTGACGGCAAAGGCGCGGTCGCGGTCGTCGCCGATCTCAAGAATGTGTGCAATGCGCAGGTGCGGAAACTCTTCGCTCAGCAGCGAGCGAAAGCCCATCTCCCGCTCTTCGTGGCCGCGATACGCCAGTGACCCCACGAACACCGCGACCTTCCGCTCTGTGTGCTGTGGCAGAAACCGGCCCAGCAACAGCGCAGCCAGGCGGCCTGCGGCGCGGTTGTCGATGCCCACGTAACCCAGGCGCGCCGAGATTGGAATGTCCGACACCAGGGTGCTTACATGCACGCCGCTGTCGCGCAGCGCCATGATGGCGTCGCGCACTTGGGGATGATCCAGCCCGACCAGGCCAACGGCCTGCGTCTGCTCGCGCAGCTCGTAGAGCTTTTGCGCGAGCTTATTGGCGTCGAATCCTTCGATCAGATGCAGGCGGGCCCGCACATCGGGCCGGGTGGCGGCTTCTTCAAGCAGGTGCTGGCCTAACGCAGTCATGAAGCTGTTGGTGCCGGCGGGTAAAACGAAATCGACCCGCACATCCTGGCTGGCGGCATCGGCGCCCTGGACGAAGTAGCCAAGGCGATTGGCGATTGCCAGCACGCGGTCGCGCGTCTTGCCGCGCACTCCGTCGCGGTCGTTCAGCACCCGGTCCACGGTGGCGGTGGACATGCCGGCTTCACGGGCAATGAGGGAAATTGTGGGACGCATGCGGGGCCAGGCTCTCAAAACACCATCAGGACGATGGTGGCGAGGCCATCATAACCCATCATTTGCAATCATTCGGGATCAAAAAGGTAACGTTCTGGCCCTGGAAGCGCCATCTACCTTTACCACTGATTGTTTTGATGTGATTATCGCGGCTCAATAACATCAAACACCGCACGGCAGGATGCCTGGCAGTCGACAGTGCATACCAAGCCGGCAGGAGGAGCACATGTCGCACCCTACCCTGGTGCCCGACCCGCCCGTTCGGGAACGGCGCTTTCGCATCGGCTGCATTGGCGCCGGCATGATCATGGCCGAGTGCCATCTGGCGGCCTACCAGCAGGCCGGCTTCACGGTGGCGGCGATCGCGTCGCGTACCCGCAGCAAAGCGGCCGAGGTCGCCGAACGCTACGGCATCCCGCGTGTGCATGAGAATCCGCTGGCCCTGATCGCCGATCCGCAGATCGACATCGTGGACATCGCGTATCCGCCTGACCTGCAACCCGCGCTGATTCGCGCTGCGTTGCGCGCCCCGCACGTGCGCGGCGTGCTGGCACAGAAGCCGCTTGCCCTTTCGCTGGACGAAGCCCGCGCCTTGCGCGACGAGGCGCGGGCCGCCGGCAAGATCCTGTCGGTAAACCAGAACATGCGCTACGACCAGTCGATGCGCACGCTCAAACAGCTGCTCGACCAGGGCGTGCTGGGCACGCCGGTGTTCGCGCAGATCGACATGCACGCGATCCCGCACTGGCAGGATTTCTTGCGCGGCTATGACAGGCTGACGCTCTCGAACATGAGCGTGCATCACCTCGATGCCTTGCGTTATCTGTTTGGCGAGCCCACCGAGATCACCAGCATCACCCGCCCCGATCCGCGCACCGAGTTCGCGCATCAGGATGGGCTGGTGAGCACCACGCTGCGCTTTGGCAACGGCCTGCTCGCGCTGTCGCTTGAAGATGTGTGGTCAGGCCCGCGGGCCGAGGGATACCCCGACGACCAGCACATCCGCTGGCGCGTGGAAGGCACCGAGGGCGTCGCGCGCGGCACCATCGGCTGGCCCACCGGCGAGCCGTCGACCCTGAGCTACGCCTCGCGCGCGGCCAAGGGCCATACCGACGGGCGTTGGGTCACTCCCACGTGGGACACGATGTGGTTTCCGCATGCCTTCATCGGCGTGATGGAGCAGTTGCAGTACGCGCTGGCCAGCGGCACCGAGCCTGCGTTGAGCGTGACCGACAACGTACGCACGATGGCGCTGGTCGAGGCCGCGTACACGTCCATCGCCGAAGGCCGCACAGTACGGCTGCCGGCTGTTGAATAACCAGACAGAAAAAACAGACGGAGACAAGCATCATGATCCAGACCGGAATCTTCTCGGGCTACTTTCCCTATGAGCTGGAGCGCACCGCCAAGGTGATCCGCTCGCACGGCTTCAACACCGTGCAGCTGGACCTGCATTTCAAGGACATGGAGCTCGGCCCGGGGCAGCTGACCGCGCAGAAATGCACACAGATCCGCGACACCTTCCGCCACTACAACCTGCCGGTGTCCTGCATCTCGGCCTATACCAATATCGTTCATCCCGATCCCGCCGAACGCCAACGCCGCAACGGCTATCTCAAAGAGATCCTCACGCACGCGCGCCAGTTGGGTTCGCCTTACGTGATCTCGGAAACCGGCACGTTCGCCACCGACAGCGACTGGGTGCATCACCCCAAGAACAAGACCGAGGAAGGCTGGGACCAGTGCCGCGCGATGATCGCGGAACTGTCGCAACATGCCTATGACCATGGCGCGGTCTTCCTGCTTGAGACCTACGTGAACAACGTGGTGGGATCAGTCGAGGAAACGCTGCGCATGTTCGCCGAGGTGGATCACCCTGGCCTTGGCCTCTTGATGGACCCGACGAACTACTTCGAAGCGCACAACATCGACCAGATGGACCGCACGCTCAATCAGGTGTTCGACGCCCTCTCGGACAAAATCTGCATCGCGCATGCCAAGGACGTGAAGCGTTCGGGCGATGACAAGTCGGAAAAGCACAGCGACATTGGAGACGACGGCGCGGCCGAAAGCCATACCTTCCGTGGCGTGGGCGAGATCGAGCTGCCGGCGCCGGGCCTGGGCGCGCTCAACTACGACCTCTACCTGCAGCGCCTGGCGAAAAAGCACCCCAACATTCCCATCATCATCGAGCACTTGACCGAAGACGACGTGCCGCGCGCCAAGAACTTCCTGGACGAGCGGCTGCGCGCGAACGGCCTGTAGGCCGCCTGCCGCAACAGAGGCGCACCGCGAACCACCCTTCCCTAAGGCCCGCGGCGCGCCTGCGAACACGATTCTGAACACCGACACCGGCAAACGCGCACCCGCGCCTTTGCCAGGGAGAACTCATGCCTGACATTTACGGAACCTGGATGACGCGCCGCGACGTGGAGGCGCGCACCGGACAGCTTGCGCAGTTTGCCGGCGTACGCCTGATGACGCTGGACGACGGGCTGGAGCGCGGTATCCGCATGCTGGAGTTCCGCAGCGGCACGGGCCTGCGTTTTACGGTGCTGGTGGATCGCGCGATGGACATCGCCGATTGCGAATACCGCGGCTTCGCCATGGGATGGCAGTCGCCGTCGGGCTTTCGCCATCCTGGCCTGCATGACTATGAAGGCGAAGGCGGACTGGGCTGGATGCGCTCGTTCTCGGGCCTCATGATCACCTGCGGACTGGACCACATTCTGTTCATGTACGACGCACCGGCCGACAACTATGTGTACGGCCCGCGCAAGACCGCCAAGCAGTCCATCCACGGCCGCGTGGGCACCATTCCGGCGCGCCTGACCGGCTACGGCGAACGCTGGGACGGCGATCGCTGCGTGCTGTGGGCGGAGGGAGTCGTGAGCCAGGGCACCGTGTTCGGTGAGCACCTGGAGCTGCACCGCCGCATCGAGATCGAGGTGGGCACCAACGACATCAAACTGTCGGATCGCGTGGTGAATCGCGGCTTCTACCGCACGCCGCACATGCTCTGCTATCACATCAACCTGGGCTATCCGGTGCTGGACGCCGACTCGCGCTATCTGGCGCCGATCCGCGATGTGGTGTGGGCGGCGCACGAGCAAACCTACCGCGAGCAGGGCGTGGGCTACCGCCGCATGCCGGCGCCGCAATTGGGCTTTCATGAGCAGGTGTGGCAGCACGAGATGGCCGCCGCCGCCGACGGCAGCGTCCCGGTGGCCCTGGTGAACGATAAGCTGGCCCTGGGCATGCAGGTCARCACCTTCAAGCATCAATTCCCGTGCCAGTATCAATGGCAGAACCTGCAATCGGGCCAGTATGCGATGGGCATCGAGCCCTCGACCAACCATGTGCTGGGCCAGGGTGCCGCGCGTGAGCGCAACGAGCTCATCTGGCTCGAGCATGGGGAAGAACGCCGCTACGACACTACGTTCAGCGTGCTGGGCTCGCCCGCCGATATCGCGGCATGCGAAGCACGCATCCGCGCGATCGCGGTGCAGCCCGAGGCCGATTATCCGCCGTTGTCGGGGCGCTTCGCGCCCATCGCGGAGCGTTCATGAGCGCGCCCTTCTCCTTGCAGGGCCGTCGCGTGCTGTTCACGGGCGCGGCGGGCGGCTTCGGGGTGGACACCACGCTTGCGCTGCTGGAAGCAGGCGCAAGCGTGATCGCGCTGGACAACCACGCCGGGCATATCGATCGCTTGCGCAGCACCGTGCCGGCGCGGTTTTCCGACCAGCTTCACATTCTGCAGGCCGATCTTGCCGACGCCAGCGCGCTGCAGTCGCACCTTCAGCAGCTGACCGCCCAGGGCCCGATTGATGTGGTCATCAACAACGCGGCGATCTACCCCTCGCGCCCGTTCGAGGAATACAGCGACGCAGAGCTGGCGCGCGTGCACCGCGTCAACGTGGAGGCGGCGATTCAGATCGTCCGAGCGGCGCTGCCCGGCATGCGCGAGCAGCAATGGGGCCGCGTGATCAACATCTCGTCGATCACGCTGTCCGGCGGTTGGGAAAACCTGCTGCCCTACGTGCAATCCAAGGGTGCGATGGTGGGCGCCACGCGTGCATTCGCCCGCGAGTTCGGCAAATGGGGCATCACGGTCAACGCCATCTCGCCGGGCGCGTTTCCCACCGACGCCGAGAAGATCCATCCCGATCCCGACGGCTACAACCGCATGGTGCTCGAACGCCAGTCGGTGAAGCGCCGCGGGCACGCAGGCGACATCGCCGCGGCCATCATTTTCCTTGCCTCGGACGAGGCGGGTTTCATTTCCGGACAGACGCTGGCAGTTGACGGCGGCTGGGTCATGCATTGAGGCGCATCGGCGCACGCAGAGGGTAGAAGCATGAGTATTCTTTCTGGCTACAAGGTTCTGGACTGCTCCATCGCCATGGCGGGGCCTTTCGCGGCGCAGCGCCTGGGCGACCTGGGCGCTGACGTGATCAAGATCGAGCCGCCCACCGGCGAATGGCAGCGGCACGCGCCCGCCGGCGGCATCACGGGCAACAAGATCAACGTGTCCTTTCTTTCGCTGAACCGCAACAAGCGCTCGCTCGCGATCGATCTGAAGAGCGCCGGCGGCAAGGAGATCATCCAGAAGCTCGCGGCGCAGGCCGATGTGTTCATCCAGAACTACCGTCCGGGTGTCGCCGGCCGTCTGGGGGTTGACTACGAGACCCTGTCGGCGCTGAACCCGCGCCTGATCTATGTATCGATGTCGGGCTTCGGCGAAGACGGCCCCTATGCCACGCGCCCAGGTCAGGACCTGCTGTTGCAGGCGATGTCGGGCGCAATGCTGTCGTCGGGCCGTGCGGGCGAAGCGCCACGCGCGGCAGGCCAGTATGTGGTCGACGCCGTCACTGCGTATTGCGCCTTCGAAGGCGTGCTGGCCGCGCTGCTGCACCGCGAGCGCACCGGCGAAGGCCAGAAGGTCGAGGTCAACATGCTGGATGCGATCACCACAATCCAGATGCAGGAGCTTTCGGTCTACACCGTGGGGCACAAGCCGCAGGTGCGCAGTGCCGAGCCGCATGCCCACGTGTACATCCGCGCGCCCTACGGCACCTTCGCGACCAGCGACGGCTATCTGGCGCTTGCCATGCCCGACATGAACGTGCTGGCGCGCGTGACCGAAGAGCCGCGCCTGGCCGAGTACACCGGCGAGCGCGACGGTTGGGAAAAGCGCGACGAGATCTATGGGCTCGTTCGCGACACCCTCGCAAAGGCCTCGACGGCCGACTGGTTCGCCAAGCTCGATGCCGCCGGCATCTGGTGCAGCCCCGTCTATGGATACGCCGATCTGGTCGACGATCCGCAGATCGCGCACAACGGCACCTTCGTCGAGTATGAGCATCCGACCGAAGGCCTGATCAAGACACCGGGTTTTCCGATCCGCTTTTCCAAGACGCCGAGCCAGGTGGCGCGCGGCGCACCGCTCACCGGCCAACACACCGACGAAGTGCTGCGCGATTTTGGCTTCAGCGCCGACGAGATCGCCGCGCATGCGGCCTCGGGCGCGGTGCTGCGTGGAGCCTCGGAATGAGCGAGCGCGCCCTGCCCTACCGCGGCCTTACCTGGGACCATCCGCGCGGCTTCAATGCCCTGCACGCCGCCACCGCTCTCACGCCGCTGGTGCACTGGGACAAGCAGTCGCTTGAAGGCTTCGAATCGGCGCCCATCGCCGAACTCTGCGCCCGCTACGACCTGGTGGTGCTGGATCATCCCCATCTGGGCGAGGCCCTGGCGCATGATTGCCTGCAAGCGCTGGACACCGTGTTCGCGCCCGACGAGCTGGCGCGCATCGCGCGGGATAGCATCGGGCTGTCATACGACAGTTATCGGATGGCCGACCGCCAATGGGCGCTGCCGCTGGACGCCGCCACGCAGGTCATGGCCACGCGCGCCGATCGGCTCGACGGCCCCGTGCCGCGCACCTGGCGCGAGGTGCTGACGCTGTCGCAACGCAGCGGCGCGGTCGCGCTCAGTTGGGGCGGTCCACACCCGTTCCTGTCGCTGCTGTCGATCGCGGCCGCCATCGCGCCCGATACCGACCTGCGCCCGCACGGCGCTTGGCACGACGAGGCGACGCTCGCCGACGCGTGCGATGTGCTCAGCGAATTGGCGCGGCTCACGCCCGCGCACGCCCTGGCTTACAACCCGATCGCGCTGCTCGGCCACATGAGCTCGCGCGATGACATCGCGCTCTGCCCGCTCGTCTATGGCTATGTGAACTACGCCACCTCTGCGGTCGCGAAACCGCTCACGTTCCGCGACGCGCCCGAGGCCGAAGCGGGCAGGCCCGGCTCGATCCTCGGTGGCACCGGCATTGCGATATCACGGCGCTGCATCGTGGGGCCGGAGTTGCGCGCGCATCTACTGTGGTTGCTGGCGGCCGATACCCAAAGCGGCTTCATCCCGCAGCACGAAGGGCAGCCCAGCCATCGCGGCAGTTGGGCCGATGCAAACGTGAATGCGGCGAGCGGCAACTTCTATGCCAACACGGCCCGCACGCTTGAAGCCGCCTCGATCCGGCCGCGGCACGATGGCTACATCGCCTTCCAGACCGAGGCCTCGCAGTTTCTGCGTAACGGCGTCGCCGCCCGCGCATCCTCCCACGCATTGGCGCGCGGCCTGACTCAGCGTTTCCAGGCCAGCCTGGCCGGCGCCCACAAGCACACCGCAACATAAGGATTTCGACGTGAGCGCACTCGTTAATCTCAGTATCGATGGCCATGTCGCCATCATCGAACTCAGTCGTCCCGAGAAGCTGAACGCAATGACGCCCGAGATGGCCGACCTGCTGATCGCGGCGGTGGAGCAATGCAACACCGATTCGCAGGTGCGCGCGGTGATCCTGACCGGCGCGGGCCCCAAGGCCTTCTGCGCCGGCTCGGACATTACCGAGCTTGACCGCTACGCCACGCCCTGGGATTTCCGCAATCGGCTCGACTACTGCGACTGCGTGCGCATGCTGAAGAAGCCCACGGTGGCGGCGATCAACGGCTATACCTTCGGTGGCGGCCTCGAGATGGCGTTGGCCTGCGATATCCGCATCGCCTCCGACAACGCGCGCCTGGGCGCGCCCGAGATCAAGCTGGGCTGGATCGGCGGCGGCGGCATGACGGCGCAGCTTGTCCATGCGGTCGGCCCGAGCAACGCCGCACTGATGGTGCTGACCGGCGACCCCATCCGCGCCGAGCAGGCCCTGGCGTGGGGCCTGGTGAGCGAGGTGGTTCCGCAGGAACAGTTGCGCGAGCGCGCACAAGCGCTTGCCGCCACCATCGCCTCGCGCGCGCCTATAGCGGCCGAGACGGCACGCGTCAATCTGCGCGCCGCGTTGTCGATGCCGCTTGAGAAGGCCGTGGAATACGAGCGCGATCTGCAAGCAATCTGCTTCGCCACCGCCGACGCCAAGGAAGGACGGAAGGCATTTGAAGAAAAGCGCGCACCGAAATTCGAGCGGCGTTGAGGGGTGCGGTGACGCCCGTGAAGAGGAAAGCGAGCATTCGCGTCACCGCACCGACATCCGAGGGTGGCCGCTTAGGGTCCCGCAGCGGCCATAACCCTCCTCTGGCGTATCAGCTCTAAATATCGGCTACATCGCGCAGCCGTACGCCGGAGAAGTTGGCCGCACTCAATGCATCAAACATCGCGCGGTCGCAAATGGGAGGTGCGCCCATGCGATCTTGGCGGAAGATATGGGCATCTCCCACAACATCCTGTTTGAACACCAAGCTGGCCCCGCCAACGAGGCTATAAAGCTTCTCGTCCTCGCCGGTCTGATAATTGTGGTCGAGCTTGATCCTCACGCAAGAAGCGGCTTCATCCAGGGCATCGAGTCTGCGCAGCACATTGCCTAGGTAGTACTTAGGACCGGGGCTCCCGTCAGCAAGGCTGAAGTCGCATGCCACAAATGCAAACGCCTCGGCGTCCAATTGCTCAAACAGTTGCTTCAACGGCTCCGACACAATCCATATGCCGGCGAGCTCTTCCAGATCGCGTGGCATTGCGCCCTTCTCCGGTACATGAACCAGGTGCGGACGCTGCGGATACTGATCTGGCATTCCATTAGGACGCGAGACGACATTCATCCCCGGATCGATCAGCTTCTGTTCGTTGGCGATTTCTATGCCGGACACCCTGCCGTTTTCCAAGAAGCTGGCGTCGATCAGGAAAAATTTGCCCTTATGAGATGCGGCTTCGCCTGAAACTTCAATGGCGGTGGGTTTGGTCACGGTGGCTTCCATCATGGATGTGGGCGCAGAACGGGAATGCAGGTGAGCCGATGCTAACGGGGCTTTAGCGCCACCACAAGTTCCGTCGAAATGGTGCCTGTACTGGATTCACTTGGCCGCTTCCGGCCAGGAGCGGTCAACGGCATCAAAGGCGCGAGAGTTCAACGCCCTAGGCTGACGAGCCCCGAAATAGGAAAAATAAGAGCACCATCAAGGGACCGCCAGCCTCCCGAAGCAACGGCTACTAAAACTGGGAGACTTAGCCCGTTGGAGGTCCGAGTTGAGCGGGGCTGGAATTGGCTACGCAGTAACAAATCGACCCCCAATCGATGTCACCTTAGCCCCCGAAAGACGCAACCGGAAGGAGTGACTCCCCAGTTTGAGACGCGTGCCGACGAACTCGCCGAATGACGTCGATGCAAGGCATGCCGCCGCTGAGCACCAGATATATGTGCGACGCGTCAAGAAGCAGCAAAGTGGTTTTCTTGCCGGATGCTTCTCGGACCGCCACCGACGAGTATCCCGCCATGGAGACAAACAAGCCCATTGTATTGTCGGCTTTGCTTTCGACCTTGCTCCGAAATACATCAATGTCTGGGCCGCCTGCTTGGTCCGAAGTGAACTTCAGCTCGATGAGATAGGTGGTTCCGTCAATAGTGAGGGAGCCATCAATTTGTCGGCCGCCTGTGTTGTATGGCTTACGATGTTCGATTTCAGTGAATGACAACAGATCGTAGAAAAAATCTTGAAAGGCATAGCCCCCTGAAGCCGTTCCTTGCTGCCGCGAAAGTTCGTTGAGCCGTTGCATCAGTCCTGCAAGGGAGGATCTTTGACGTTGAAGCGTTTCTCGCTCCTCCCGCGCCTTGGCCCTCACTGCCTCGCGCTCACGTTCAGATCGAACCTCTTCTGACTGTCGCACTATAAGCGCCTTCAGTTCCGCGACTGCTTTGGATGCGTCTTGGATCTTCGCTGCAGAATCTTCCCAGTTTCGGAGGTCCGGAAAAGTGGTCTGTTCGGCAAGAAAACGTGCCATTTCACCGATTACTGCCTTGCCTCTATCACTTCGTTGCAGTGACGCGAACGTTCGGTCGAGGAAATCGCGTTTACTTTCCTCGAGAGACCACGTTGCCAAGTGCGTTTCTGCAACATGGGCTTGTCGCAGAAACTTGCGAAGGGATTCTTTTCTCCAGAAGGATCTAAGCGCCGCTTCATACGCAAGATGGACAAGGTGTGGCGTGATTTTTATTGCCATGTTTTCAATTGCAATGGTGCGGACAGTTCTTTATGAGGCATGGGAGGACAATGGCCCAGGTCGGTAGTGTAGGGCAGAGTACCCCTTTGCTGAGCTACTTGTCTGCGCAACACAGCCGCTCCAGCTTCTTCAGCTTATGAATCAAAAGTCGGGCGCCGCTCTCATCCACGAAGCCCTCATACATGACCGTACTACCTCTAAAGTGACTATTGAGCCGGTTCAAGACAGCTCTAAGCGCAGCTAATATCTCCTCCACCAAAGCCCTGCTAACTCCGTTGAGAGGATTTAAGTCGCGTGTGCTGAGGTAGTCGTGGTCCTGATGGGCGATCCGCTTGTGCCGATGCTCTCGCGCAAACGCTGCTGAAGTCAAAGCCTTATCACATAGTGCCTGTATCTCAGAACGCAAAGTGAAATCATCAATCAGTACTGGCAGCGACTGGACCGTCAAGTTTTTCCTTTTGCCTGTCTGGGGCGGGTCTGTCATTCGAGAGATTCCCAAAAGCACACTATCCCAAAGCTCGTCCTGGACAATCTTAAAGAACAACCCCGAAGTTCGATTGAGTAAATGAACGATCTCTGGTTCATCGCCATACAGTTGCCGGTACTGCTGCCACACCACATGAAGCTCGATTAGCTTTCGGGACAGCTCATGAAAACTGGGACCAAGCTCATGTCCCATGCTGGAGATGTAGTCCTCCCGAACTTCTTCCATCGATCGTGTGACCATCTTTCTCCTAGCTACCGAATAATCGGTTTCTCATGTCCTTCTTATTCACCTGAGCACACGTATGAGGCTAAGTCCCTTTCGATACGTGTCGATCTTAAAGCTGTCTGGAATGGTTAACAACCCATGGGAATATATTCGACGATGATCTATTTCAGATGTCCGCTCAGGGTCGCCATCGGCCGATCATCAAGGGCGGTCCGCGGCCAGTTCCGGACAATCGACACAACGCCCTGAATCGCTGACAATCACGACTGATCACTGACCCAATAAACCATGATGAGCATCACAAAGATCGCAGCCCTATCGGACATTCACGGCAATCTCGCGGCTCTGGACGCCGTGCTGAATGACGCCCATCAGCACAACGCCGACGTGATCGTAAATCTCGGTGACATACTTTCCGGTGCACTCTATCCATCTCAAACGGCTGATCGCTTGATGCCTCTCGGACTACCGACAATCAAGGGCAACCACGAAAGACAACTGCTTGCTGGCGATCCGTCCCGCATGGGACTGTCAGACCGTTTTGCCCACCGCGCGCTACGAGATGATCAACTGGCATGGATACGCGATTTGCCGGCGACATTACGACTCACCGACGACGTCCTGCTTGTGCATGGCACGCCAGAAAGCGATTTGTTCTATTTCCTCGAGACCGTAACGGAACATGGATGTCGGCCAGCGACGTTTGATGAGGTCGAAAGCCGCGCTTGCGATGCCAACGCGACTCTGATTCTCTGTGGACACACGCACCTGCAACGATCGATGCGACTAGATCAGAGGTGCCTGATCGTGAACCCAGGCAGTGTCGGGCTGCAAGCATACGAGGATAGTCTTCCGTTTCCGCATCGTATGGAAATGGGATCACCGCACGCTCGTTATGCCCTCGTCACGAGAACTGCATCGGGATGGGACGTCGAGTTTCGCGCTGTTGAATACGACTGGCACGAGGCTGCGAATGTAGCCGCCCGGAACCGGCGACCTGAATGGGAAAAGGCCCTTCGTACAGGGCATTGCTGAATGTATCGTCGCCGGAATCAGACTGGGGCATCCGCATCCGGAAAGCGCTACTGTCGCTTGTGGGTCGGAAGCCGGCAACGGAGAAGCCCGGCTGCCATCCCCGCAATTGCCTTCCGGCGAATTCCAGACGGCAGCCTCCGCCCTTTTCGGGGCGACACACAACAAGTGCAACGACGACGCCTGATGTGTCCGTGCAACACCTCCCACGTGGAAATGGAGGCGTTTGGCGTCGCTGCTCGGCCCAACGTTGAAAACACGCCTGCGCGACAGGTACCGCAGTTACCAAGCATGCGCATTACGCCCAGGATCAACCCGGACCATCACTCGACGCAGCAAGCAGCGGCACCAGCACGTCGCTGATCGGCGTGGGAATCCCGTGAGCCTGCCCGCGACGTGCAATGACGCCGTTGCGGATGTCCCATTCCAGGGGCCGGCCCGCTACGCGATCTGTCAGGATGGATGTTCCCATGTCGGCCGGCGCCGCTTGAAACTTGTGCAGGATTTCCTGCGGGACGTGGTCGCCCAGTTCGGCGCCCTCGGCGCGCGCCACGGCCAGGCACTCTTGCAGATACGCCAGGGCGAGCTTGGCGATGTCGGGCCGGGCGAACATCCCTGAACGCCGATGCGTCAGCGCCATGAGCCCCGCCACCGCGTTCTGCATCAGCTTGCGCCAGGCCTCGGATTTGAAGGTTGCGGTGATGTCGACGGCGCACCGGGTGTCGCGCAGCGTGTTGGCCACCACGCGGGATGCCGGCGTGTCCGGCAACGTTAGCCGCACATCGCCGCGCAAGCGTACCGAGCCATCGGGCTGCGCCTGGGCAGGAAACCACACCACAGCGGGAACGATCTTCGCGCGCGGGGCATGCGCGGCAATTTGCTCCAACTGCTCTACGCCGTTTTGCAGGACGCACACGACGGTCTCCGGCCCGCACAATGCCGCAAGCCATTCCGAGGCGGATTCAACTTGTGTCGCCTTTACCGCGAGGAACACTAGCTCGACCGTGCGATCGATCTGGTCAGGATCAGTTCGCACCGGACCGGGAACGATGATGCGGCGATCGCCATCCAGAAGGGTCAGGCTATCGCGCGGCGAGCGTCCGCACAGCAATGGCGTACGGCCGGCCTCGTGCAGTGCGGCCGCAACCGTCGTCCCGATGGCGCCCGGGCCGATGATGGCGACGGTGGATTGTGTGGTGGTTTCCATCCTGGTTGGCTCTTTGCGGAGCAAGCCGCAGCAAAACTCGGTTGTTCAATTCCAGCCCAAGCCGTTTGCGGCGTTGAAGGGCGAGAGCATGTGACAACGTATTCTATTGGGCCTGCGTCAGTTGGAGCCGTTCACCACTCAGGACTTTGATGCCAACGCCTGCGCCAACGCCGCTTTTGCGCGTTCCGCCGCCTGCGCATCGCCCTGTTCCGCCAGCACCTGCGTCAGCTGACGCATCTGGCCGGCGCTTAATCCTACGCGCATGCTGGCCCGCACATGCGCCAGCAATTGCGGCTCCGCGCCGGGCGTCGCAGCCAGCGCGCCGACGGTCGCCAGCTCCCGGCTTTGCCAATCCAGGTTGTCGCGTTCGAAGATGTCGCCGAACAGATGCGCTTGCAGGAACTGGTTGATGACGGGCGCAAAGTCGAACAACGGGCCTTGTACCGGCGCGCCGGAGATCTTCGTCTGATTGGCCTTGCCGGCCGCCAACAATGCATCGCCGGTGGCGACGGCGCGGCTGGGTTCTACGCCGATCGGGTCTTGAATGCCGCGCTGCTTGCGGGCGTCCACGACTTTCATTAGTTCAGACAGCGCATTCAGGCTGCGCGGAAAGCCCGTGTACGCGTAAAGCTGAACCAGAATTTCCTTGGATTCGTTTATGGTCAGGCCGGCGTCAAGCCCGGCGTTCAAGGCGGCGTTAAGCCGGGGCATGTCGCTGGTGGCCATGAATGCGGCAATAGGCGGAATCGCCTGTTGCCGTGCGTTCAAGGCGTCGGAGGTGTCGGCCGTTGCATTCGTCGACGCGGCGGCACCGGCGGCCGATGCCGCGGCGGCCGATGCCGCGGCGGCCGACGTACCAGCCGCCGCATCCCCCGATTTCGCGAGGGATTCGGCCGGCATCATGCCCGACATCAAGAACGACGCGCACAGCGCACTGAGGGATTTCTTCATTTCGGGCTTCGCTCCGGCTTGGCGTGACTGAAGCTGAAATGGTACGGGCCTAGGGCTGTTGGATTAAGCCCCCTATTCCGCATTCACTCGTGAAATCGATTCATCAATGTCCGCCCCGCTCTGCCTGCGCCCCACGCTGCCCTAACGCCGAACCCGCAATGCCTCAATCACCAACGCCATGGCCGGCGCCATCTGGCGGCGGCTGGCGTAGTAAAGGTGATATCCCGGCAGCCGCGGCCACCAGTCTTGCAGAATCGGAATCAGGCGGCCGCTTTCAAGATGCGGCGCGGCCAGATCTTCGGGCACATACGCCAGCCCCTGCCCATCCAACGCCGCTTGCAGCATTAAGAACGTGTTGTTGAAAATCGCCTGCCCTTGCACGCGAACGGCCAACGACTTCTTGCCCTTTTCGAAGTCCCAGGCGTACAGGCCGCCATGCGTCGGCAAGCGCAGATTGATGCACGGATAGCGGGTCAGGTCGTTGGGCGTTGAGGGCAGCGGCTGCGAACCCAGGCAATCGGGTGACGCCACCACCGCCATGCGCAGATCCGGCCCGATGCGCACGGCGATCATGTCCTTGTCTACGATATCGCCCACGCGCACGCCGGCGTCGAAATTCTGTTCGACGATATTGGTCAACGCGTAATCCACGTTCAACTCCACACGCACGTCCGGGTACGCGCGCAGCAGTTCGCGCAACTTGGGCCACAGCACCGTGGCAATGGCGTGGTCGTTGGCGGTGATGCGTACGGTGCCAGCGGGTTTGTCTTGCGCCGAGCGCAACGCGGCCAGCTCGGCGTCCAGCTCGCTGAACATCGGTGACAAGGTGCTCAACAGGCGCGCGCCGGCTTCGGTCAGAGACACACTGCGAGTCGTGCGCGTCAGCAGACGCACGCCCAGACGGGCTTCCAGCGTGGTCATGGTGTGGCTCAGCGCCGACCGCGACACATTTAACTGAGCTGCCGCGCGCGTAAAGCTGCGCGCCTGCGCCACAGCGACAAACGCGCGCAAGTCGTTGAGGTTTTCCGTGGCCATTGGTGAATTCCATGCATAGGTGTATGCGGATTTTGCCATCTTATCGCCCAATGGATGGCTCCCTATACTCATTTCAACGACGGACCTGCCCGCATAAACGCTGCGGCCCCGGTCCCTTCCCCACCGCCTTCGATTGGACGCCCACCCATCATGAAACCCCTAGCCGCTGCCGCCGTTTCCCTATCGCTTGCCGTCTCTGCGGCGTCCGCCAAGGAAGATGGCGCGTTGATTACCGTCACCCCCATTGGCACGCAGCCGTCCGCGCAGGGCTCGGCGGACTACTTCACCGGTTCTGTCCGTGTCGATTCGTTGTTCAACCGGCCCGCGCCTGCCCGAGTCGGTGGCGGCACGGTCACGTTTGAACCCGGAGCACGTACCGCGTGGCATACGCATCCGCTGGGTCAGACCTTGATCGTGACTGCGGGCGCCGGACTGGTGCAGGAATGGGACGGCCCGGTACGTGAGATACGCCCGGGTGATGTCGTCTGGATTCCGCCGCAGGTCAAACATTGGCATGGCGCGGCGCCGGCTACGGGCATGACGCATATCGCGATTGCCGAAGCGTTGGATGGCAAGGCGGTCGACTGGATGGAAAAAGTCAGCGACGCGCAGTACGCGGTGCGCTAAACGGAATAGCGGCGGCGCAGAGCCGCCACCCTGAATGCGCCATCCCCTATCCCCTATCCCCTATCCCCTATCCCCTATCCCCTATCCCCTATCCCCTAAATCCCAACTGCCGCGACAGCTCCGCCGCGCACGCCAGCAACGCGCGCGGCACGTCGCCATCCCAGTCCGGCGGCAGGCGCGCCGCTTCGCAGGTGGTGGATAGCGCCAGCACCATGTCGCCATTGGCGTCGAACACCGGCGCCGAAAACGCATTGACCGTGACCTTGTGCCGCGGCGATGGCGCGCTGCCGACCACGCGCGCCAAGCCGTGAACGCGGGCCTCTTCCACGCGTTGCGCAAAATTGCCGGTGTCGGGGTGGCCTTCTGCCGCGCGGGCATCCAGTTCGTGCGCGATGACGGATTGCACGACTTCTGGCGGCATGAACGCCGCGAACACCGCGCCGGTCGCCGATTGCGTCAGGCTGACGACGACGCCTGTCTGCAAGTACGGGCTGACGGGCGTGGGCGACGGTTCCCATCGGATGATGGTGGCGCCCTGGTTGCCCCACACCGCCAGGCCAACGGTACGTTGGCCGATCCGCTGGCAAATCTCGGGCAATGCCGCCGTGGCGTATCGCACGGCGTGCAAGGCGGATAGCCCGGAGCCCGGCTCCGCTGCGGTGCCAGACGCTTCGCCCAAGTCATGCGCAAAGGTCAGCCGATAGGCGCCATCGCCAAACGCCAATGGCCGCTGGCCAGCGCGATGCAGGTTGTGAACCTGGCCCAGGTAGATGACATGGTCGCCACCCGGGTACGCCGCAATCTTTTCGCATTCCAGATAAGCGGCGCAGTCGTCAAGAATGGGAACGCCGCCTTCGCCTGCGCGATAGCCCACGCCTTCGAATTTGTCGCCGCCGGATTTGGCGAAGCGGTTTGATACCGGCACCTGATGGTCGGCCAGAATGTTGACGACAAAGCGTGGCGCGTCACGAAACGCGGGATAGCTGCTGGATTTCAGCGACTGGCTCCACAGGATCAGCGGCGGGTCCAGCGATACCGAGCTGAAGGAGTTGGCGGTGACGCCAAAGGGGCGGCCCTCGGCGTCCAGCGTGGTCACCACCGTGACGCCGGTGGTAAAGGCGCCCAGCGTGCGGCGCAATTCGCGGGAATCAAACGTGTTCATGCCCTGCCCTCCTTGCTTTTCCGATAGTCGATCAATTGCGCGACCGAAATGATGCATAGCGCGTGATGCAGTGCGAAGCGGACGAGGTCGTCGCGCCGCGCCATACCGCCGTCGTCGCGGACAATTTCACACAGCACGCCGCAGCGGTTTCTGCCTGCCAGTTGCGCCAGGTCTACGGCGGCTTCGGTGTGGCCCGGGCGTTCCAGCACCCCGCCGCTACGCGCGCGCAGCGGAAAGATGTGGCCGGGTCGCACGAAGTCTTCGGCGCGGGATGCCGGGTCGGCCAGCGCGCGCAAGGTGGCTGCGCGGTCGGCGGCGGAGATGCCCGTGGATATGCCGTGACGCAAGTCCACGCTGACAGTAAATGCAGTCTGAAAGGACTCGGCGTTGTCCTGCACCATCAGCGGCAGCGCCAGGCGGTCGAGCGCCGCGCCTGGCATCGCCACGCAGATCAAGCCACTGGTGTGACGCCGCATGAAAGCCAGCGCCTGCGGCGTCATGGCGTCGGCGGCCATGATCAGGTCGCCCTCGTTTTCCCGGCCCTCGTCGTCCACGACGATGACGAATTCACCGCGCGCAATGGCGGCGATGGCGCCTTCTACCGAATCCAATGCGCGCTCTGGCCGGTCGGCCGTGACGTTGCGCAGATCTGCCCGCAGAACCTCCATGGTCCCTCTCCTTCTGACTGAACAAGCGCAGTCTAGGAGCGGCTACCGGCGGCCACAATTTGCGGAAGTGAATTGACTTATAACGATCGCGAATAAATTGCTAGCCCAGCGCTTCCAGGCGTTCGCGGAAATGCTGGCGCAGGTAGGCGCGAAAATTCTGCGCCGCCGCGCTGAGCTCGGCCTTGCTGCGCACGACGCTGCCGTAACGGCGCGAGGCGTCCAGGTCTTGCACCTGCACGGTAGTGCGCGTGCGGCGCGCGTTGTTCTGCGCCATGGAACGCGGCAGGAAGGTGATGCCGTTGCCGGCGTCGATCATGCCCAGCAGCACCGGCAGCGTCGAGATGATTTCCGGGTTGAAGGCCAGGTTGCGCCGCCCGAACTCGTCGGCCAGGCGCTTGCGCAGCGCCGCGTACCGGTCCAGGAACATCAGGGGATGGTGGCGCACCATGTCCAGCGTGACGACGCCCGCGTCGGCCAGCGGATGGTTGGCGGGTACGACCAGCAGCATGTCCTCTTCGGCCAGCAACTGAAAGCGCAGCCCGCGCGGCGTGCCGTCCAGCGCGGCCACGCCCATATCGGCCTTGCCGTCGACCACGCTGCGCACCACTTGTTCGTAAGGCAGATCTCGCAGCACGACGCGCACGTCGGGATAGCGTTCCTGATAGGCGTGGATGATCGCGGGCATGACGGTGGCGGAGATCATCGGGGTGACGGCCACCGTGACGCGGTTGCGTTCGCTTTCGGCAGCGCTTTGGAAACGCGACAGCGCCGCGCGCAACCCGGACACCGCCTGCTCAGCCGCATCACGCAGGAACAGGCCGTCTTCGGTGGGCTCCACATGGCGGGTCGTGCGCAGCAGCAGTTTCACGCGCAGCTTGTCTTCCAGGCGCTTGACGCGGTTGGTCACCGCCGGCTGAGACAGGTGCAGCTTGCGCGCGGCGACGCTGAAACTGCCCTCTTGCACCACCCATAGAAACGTTTCGAGCTCGTCGAGTTCGATCCGGGTCAGCGAGGGGCGGTCCGACGATTTATTCATGGTGGTTATAAAAGTATCACGCTAGGGAAATTGTGTGGGTGGCGGCGCGACGTCAATACTTCCTGACAGTTTTCGAACCCTGCCGATGGATCAAACATGACACCCAAGACGCCCCGCCAGATGACTCTTGTCGCCTTCCTGCAAGCCCAAAACTGCTCGAACTATGTGGGCTCGTGGCGACATCCGTCAAGCATGAACGACTACCTGTCGCCGGAATACTACCAACGCATCGCCCGCACGCTGGAAGACGGAAAATTCGATATGGCGTTCTTTGACGACCGCCTGGCGATGCCCGATATCTACGGCGCCAGCCACCGCGAAACCGTGGCCCATGGCGTGCGCGCCATCAAGCTGGAACCCACGTCGGTGCTGATGGCGATGGCCATGGTGACGTCGCGCCTGGGCCTGGGCGCCACCTACTCCACCACCTATTACGAACCGTTCCATGTGGCGCGCCTGTTCGCCACGCTGGACCTGATGACCAAGGGCCGCGTGGCCTGGAACGTGGTCACGTCCATGAATGATTCGGAAGCGGCGAACTTCGGCCACTCCGAACACCTGGAACACGATCTGCGCTATGACCGCGCCGACGAATTCATGGAAGTGGTGATGGGCCACTGGGACACCTGGGCCGAAGGCGCCATCGTGGCCGACAAGGAAGCTGACCATTTCGCCGACCCTGACATGGTGCGCCGCCTGGACCACGCAGGCCGCTTCTTTCAATCTCGCGGGCCGCTGACCGTGCCGCGTTCCGCGCAAGGGCATCCGGTGGTGCTGCAAGCCGGCCAAAGCGGACGCGGGCTGGCGTTTGCCGCCCGCTGGGCCGAAGTGGTGTTCGCCAAGTACCCCACGCTGGACAACGGCAAGAAGCAATACAAGGCCTTGAAGGATGGCGTGGAAAGCGCCGGCCGCGACCCCGGCAGCGTAAAGATCTGCCCCGAGCTGAAGATCATCGTGGCCGACACGCAGGCGCAGGCTGAAGAACAGCGGGATCTGGTGGCCAGCCTGTCGCGCCCCATCGATGGCCTGACCATGATCGGGGAAACCCTGAACATCGACTTTTCCGGCCGCCCTTACGAACAGCCGTTCACAGACGAAGAGCTGGCGGCGGTGTCGTGGCAAAGCCTGCGCGACAAGGTCGTGCAAGTCAGCGGCAAGCGCAACCCATCCGTGAAGGACTTTGTTGAAGCCTCGGGGCGCGGCACGCTGAACGATGGGCCGGTGTTCTGCGGCACCGGCAAACAAGTCGCCGACCAGATGGAGGAATGGTTCAACACCGCCTGCGACGGCTTCGTGCTGTCGGCCACATCCGTGCCCGGCACCTATGAAGACATCGTGCGTCTGGTGGTGCCCGAGCTGCAAAAGCGGGGTCTCTTCCGCAAGGAATATGGCGATGCCACGCTGCGCGGCACGCTGGGCCTGACCATTCCCCGCGCCGGCGATTGGCGCGCTGCCCGTTGAGCGCCCGGCCATGACGACACCCCCCGTACGCATGATGTCGGCAAGCGGCATCCTGGGTTATGGCTTTCCTGAAGCCTCGCTGGCCGCGGCATTGCGGCTGAAACCTCACATGATCGGCGTGGACGGCGGCAGCAGCGACCCCGGCCCGCATTACCTGGGTTCTGGCAAGACGCTGAACTCCCGGATGGCCATGAAGCGCGACCTGTCGCTGCTGCTGCGTGGCGCCATCGCCAACGGCATTCCGCTGATGGTGGGCACCTGCGGCGGCGCAGGCGGCGCACCCCATCTGGAAGCCTGCGCCGACATCATCCGCGACATTGCCGCCGAACACGGGCTGCATTTCAAGATGGCGCTGATTCATGCCGAGCAAGACAAGGGCTGGCTCATCGAGCAACTGCGCGCCGGCCGCGTTGAGCCCTTGGACAACGCCCCGGCGCTKACTGCGGGCGCCATCGACAACGCCGTGCGCATCGTGGGCATGATGGGCCCGGAGCCGTATCTGCAAGCCTTGAAGGCGGGTGCGCAGGTGATTCTGGGCGGACGCGGCACCGACCCCGCGCCCTGGGCCGCGCTTGCCATGCATCACGGCCTGCCGCCCGCGCCCGCGTGGTACGCCGGCAAGATGCTGGAGTGCGCGTGCAACGCCGCCATACCGAAGAAGCACGATTGCCTGATGGTGACGGTGGGTGAAGACTATGTTGAAGCCGAACCGCTGAACCCCGAGCTGCGTTGCACGCCGCTGTCGGTTGCGGTGCAGGCGCTGCATGAAACCGCCAGCCCCGTGTTGCGCCACGAACCGGGCGGCGTCGCCGACGCCAGCGCGTGCCGCCTGGATGCAATAAGCGACCGCCGCGTGCGTATCACCGGCATGCAATGGCATCCGGCGCCGTACACGGTGAAGCTGGAAGGCGCACGGCTGGCGGGCTATAGCGCCATCGCGTTTGCCGCCACGCGCGACCCCGGCCTGATCGGGCAGATCGACAGCTTTCTGGCGTTCGTTCGCGAATCCACCGCCACCAAGGTGCAGGCGCTGGGCATCGACCCGGCGGGCTATCAGCTGGTGCTGCGCCATTACGGGCGCGATGGCGTGATGGGGCAATGGGAGCCCAACGCCGGCACCACGCCGCAGGAGGTCGCCATCATCGCCGAGGTGGTGGCGCCCACGCAGGAAGTGGCCAACGCTGCCCTGTCGCTCGCACGCGTGACGCTGCTGCATTCGGACTTTCCGGGCCGCATGTGCCGCGAGGGCAACATGGCGTTCCCGTTTTCGCCGTCGGATATCGAACGCGGCGCGATCTACGAATTCATGTTGCAGCACGTCGTCCGCGTGGACGATCCGCTGGCCATGTTCCCCATCGAATACGAAGAGGTCTAGCGCCATGATCAAGCTGAAACACATCGCTCGCGCCTGCAAGAGCAAGAACGCCGGGCCCTTCCACATCACGCTGGACATCATGTTCGACAAGCCCGCGCTGTTCGAAGCCGTGCGCGCCACCGGCGTCATCAATGCCGAACTGATCTCCGAGCTGTATCACGTGCGCCCTGAAGACGTGCTGTTCACCGAGTACGCCCCGGCGCTGGCCTGGAAAGCCACTTTGCGCCGCCGTATCCCGTCGGGTGCGGTGGGCGACACGGACGTGTATGGCGCGCAGCAGCATGCGCCGTTGCTGGATATTGAAGTGCCTTTGGACATCGCAGCATAGCGAGGCCGGCCGGGGCGAGTGCGCCCCGGTTTCCACGAAGAACCAAGCAATGCCGCCAGGCAATGCCCCAAAAAGTGCCCCCAAGGAGACAACCATGAAAAAAAGCCTGTTGCTGTCCGCCCTGCTGCTTGCGCCCGGCCTTGTGCCTGGCGTATCGCAGGCCCAGGAAACCCTGAAAGTTGGTGCGCTGGTCACGCTGTCTGGCGCTGGCGCCGCGTGGGGCCAGGCCATGCTGTACGCGGCCGAGCTGGCCGCCGATGACGTCAACGCCAAAGGCGGGCTGGAGGTCGGGGGCAAGCGCTACAAGGTGCAGATCATTCCGTATGACGACAAGTACCAGTCCAACGACGCCGTCACGGCCGCCAACCGGCTGATCTCGGACGACAAGGTCAAGTACATCATCGGCCCTACCGGTTCCGCGCCCGCACTGGCCGTGGCGCCGCTGACCGAACGCGAGAAGGTCATCACGATGACGCTGGGCTTCACCGCCAAAGCCTTGAGCCCCGAAAAGCCGTTTTCGTTCCGCCCCAACCTGACGACCGAGGAAACGTCCTACCCGTCGATCGAATGGATGGTCAAGGAATACAAGCTGAAGAAGGTGGGCGCGCTGTTCCCCAACGATGAATCGGGCCAGCAGATTTCGCGCGACTTGGAAAAGGCCTACGAGAAAGCCGGCTCGCAGATGTCGTCCAAGGAATTCTTCGAACGCCAGCGGGTGGACATGGTGCCGCTCTTGACGCGCATGCTGGCGTCCGGCATTGACGCGATCGAGCTGGATGGCAATTCCCCGGCGACTGCCGGCCTGATCGTGCGCCAGGCGCGCGAACTGGGCTTCAAGGGCCGCATCGTGCGTAACGGCGGCCCGGCCACGCCGGAGATCGTCGCGGTAGCCGGCAAGCCGGCCACCGAAGGCATGCTGGTGGGCTCCCTGACCGACCCGGACAGCAAGGCGGTGTCGGACTACGCGCAGCGCTATCAGGACAAGTACAAGAAAAAGATGAACGGCTTCAGCCCCGCTTTCTACGACGCCACGCACATGCTGTTCGCGGCGATGCAGTCGGCAGGCACGGTGGCCGATTCCGACAAGGTGCGCACGGCGCTTGAACAGTTGAAAGACTACCCCGGCATCCAGGGCAAGTTGAACTGGGGCGGCAAGGCGCGCTACGGCATCGACCACCAGGTGGAAGCGCCCTTCTTCATCTCCGAGGTCAAGGACGGGCAGGAAGTGATCCGCGCGCGTTGCTCGGTCAAGGTTTGCGAAACCATCAACCGGTAGGCGGCCATGAGCGTATCCACCCTACTTGCCCAGGCGCTGGTCAACGGCGTCATCATCGGCCTGCTGTATCTATTGATGGCGGTGGGCTTCACGCTGGTGTTTGGCGTCATGCGCATCGTGAACTTCGCCCATGGCGAGTTCTACATGCTGGGCGCCTTCTCCGCTTATCTGCTGGTATCGCACTATCAGATGCCCTTCATCGCCGCCGTCGGCCTGGCCTTTGTCATCGCCCTGGTGCTGGGTTGGGTGATCGAAGAACTGGTGCTGAAACCGTTCCGGCACGACGAGCTGAACGGCATGATCGCCACCATTGGTCTGGCCATGATCTTGCAGGCTGGCGCCTTGATGCTGTACGGCCCCGACCCGCAATTCATGCCTTCGGTTGCCGACGGCATCCTGACGATTGGCGGCGTGGTGCTGCCCATGTCGCGGCTGTATGTGGTGGCCTTCTCGGTGGCGGTGCTGGTGGCGCTGTACGTATTCCTGGGCCATAGCCGCAACGGCCGGGCGCTGCGCGCCGTGGTGCAGGACATGGAAATCGCCACCGCGCAGGGCATCCGGGCGCGGCTGATCTATCCGCTGGGCTTCGGCATCGGGGTGGGGTTGGCCGCGATTGCCGGCGCGCTGATGGCGCCGCTGTTCTCGGTGTCGCCGTTCATCGGGGCGACGCCGCTGCTCAAGGCGTTTGTCGTCGTCATCCTGGGCGGGCTGGGCAGCATTCCTGGCGCGGCGTTGGCCAGCCTGCTGCTTGGCGTGACCGAGAGCGTGGCCAGCACCTTCATGAACAACAGCATTGCCGAGATCCTGATCCTGGTGCTGGTGATGCTTGTCCTGGTCTTGCGCCCGTCGGGGTTGCTGGGCCGGGCGGAGGCCTGACATGAACCATACCAAAGCACTGCGTTCTCTAGCGGTGACGCCGCCGCGCCGCGCGTTGCGGCCCAGCAGCATCGCCGGATTGATGGCGCTGGTCGCGCTGGCCGTCTTGCCGCTGGCCTTGAACGACGCGTTCTACCTGCATCTGGCCATCTTCATCTGCCTGAACGCCATCCAGGTCAGCGGCTTGTCGCTGCTGGCGCGCACAGGACAGGTCTCGCTGTGCCACGGCGCGTTTGCGGGCATCGGCGCTTACGCGTCGGTGGCCGTGGTGATGGGCGCGGGCCTGCCGTTTGCCGCTGGCTTGCTGGTCGCGGTGGTGGCCAGCGCGGCGTTCGCCTGGCTGCTGGGCGCGATCGTGCTGCGCCTGCGCGGCGTGTACTTCGTGCTGGTGACCTTTGCGTTCGGCGAACTGGTGCGGCTATGCCTGCTGGAAGGCGACACGGTAACAGGCGGCGCAAACGGCATCACAGGCATTCCGCCCGCGGCGCTGTTCGGCTACGTGTTTTCAACCAAGGCGTCGTTCTATTGCCTGGCCGTCGTCATCACTGCCGCCGTGTTCTTCCTGCTGCATCGGCTCTACCGCTCACCTGCCGGCCATGCCGTTGATGCGGTCGGTGAAAACGCGAACCTGGCGGAAGCCAGTGGCCTGGGTGTGCGCGGCACGCAGACGTTTGCGTTCACGCTGGGCAGCGCGCTGGCTGGGCTGGGCGGCGCGTTGACGGCGCATTACCTGGGCTATGTGTCACCCGAGTCGTTCAACATGCACTTGTCGGTGGCGCTGATCATCATGATGGTCGTGGGCGGGCGCGCCTATCTGTTCGGCCCGCTTGTGGGCGCCCTGGTCATGACGCCGTTGCCCGAGCTGTTCCGGGGCGCGGTGGAAACGCAGAACATTTTCTATGGCGCGGCGCTGATCCTGATGTTGCGCTTTCTGCCTCAAGGCTTAAGCAGCCTGGGACGCCTCGTGGGAGACAAGCGATGAACGCGCTATTGCAGGTGGACGGGTTGTCGAAGCAATTCGGCGGATTGAAGGCGGTGTCGGGTTTGAGCTTTTCGGTGGCGCGTGACGAAGTGGTCGGCCTGATCGGCCCCAACGGCGCGGGCAAAAGCACCGCCTTCAACCTGATCACGGGCACCATCCGGCCCAGCGCGGGCAAGGTGCGGCTGGATGGCCGCGACATCACGGGCATGTCGCCCAGCCGCGTGGTGCGGCATGGGCTGGCGCGCACGTTTCAATCCGCGTCGGTCTATCCGGGCGCAACGGTGGCCGAGAACATTCATCGCGGCGCCTTGGCCACCCTGCCCGGCTCAATCTGGACGCACGGCATCAACACGGCGGCGCAACGCGAGGGTCTTGCGCGCATCCACCGTGAAGTGGACGACGTGCTGGAGCTGACCGGGCTAGGCCCTTTCCGCGATGTACAGGCGGGCGGGCTGGCCTATGGGCACCAGAAGAAGCTGGGCGTGGCCATTGGCATCGCGACGCGTCCCAGCGTCTTGCTGCTGGACGAACCCGCGGCCGGCCTGAACGGCGAGGAATGCGCCGAGTTCGGCCGCTTGCTCAAACGCCTGCAACACGAACGCCACTTGTCCCTGCTGCTGGTGGAACACCATATGGCGCTGGTCATGGAGCTGTGCCAGCGCATCGTCGTGCTGGTGCAAGGCGAAAAGGTGGCCGAAGGCACGCCGGACGCCATCCGCCAAGACCCCGCCGTCATCGAAGCCTATTTGGGAGCCCCCGACTATGCCCACTCTTGAAGCGCGGCAATTGGCCGTCAGCTACGGCCCGCTGACGGCCGTGCACGACGTGTCGTTCACCGTGGAAAACGGCCAGATCCTGGCCTTGGTCGGCTCCAACGGCGCAGGAAAAAGCTCCACGCTGAAAGCGCTGATGGGCTTGAAGCCGCTGACGCGCGGCACGTTGCATTGGGACGGCCAGGCCATCACCACCCTGCCCGCCGCCGCCCGCGTGCGTAATGGCATCGCGTTGTCACCGGAAGGCCGGCGGCTGTTTCCCCGGATGTCGGTGCTGGAAAACCTGCAAGTCGGCGCCCATACCGTGGGCAGCGCCACCACGCGCCGCCGCACGATGGACCAGGTGTACACGCTGTTTCCGCGCGTGGCCGAACGGCGCGCGCAGATGGCAGGGTCGCTGTCGGGCGGCGAACAGCAGATGGTGGCGATCAGCCGCGCGCTGATGGCGCAGCCGCGCTTGCTGATGCTGGACGAACCCACGCTGGGGCTGGCGCCGAAGATCATCGCGGAAATTGCGCAGGCCATTCTGACGCTGAACCGCGAGGGCGGGTTGTCGATCATTCTGGTTGAGCAGAATGCCCGGCTGGCTCTGCGTTTGTCGCATCACGCCTGCGTGCTGGAGCAAGGCAAGGTGGTGCGCACCGGCACGGGCGAGGCCCTGCTGCAAGACGACTTCATTCAGAAATCTTACCTAGGCGCCGAGACCCGACATGACTGAACACGCCCTTCCCGAATACGAGGTGTACGCGTTGCGCTTTGCCAGCATGACGCGGCGGCAGACCGAGAACTTCATCTTTCGCGACGAGCACGATGGCGTCGTCGAAATGGACTTCTTTGTCTGGCTGATCCGCCACGGCAAGACGGCCATTCTGGTGGACACCGGCTTCGGTGAACGCAGCGCCACGGCGCGCAAGCGGCCGCTGGAATGCTGCCCCATCGATGCGCTGCGCCATCTGGACGTAGACCCGAGCGCGATCCGCGACGTGGTGCTGACGCATCTGCACTGGGACCACGCGGGCAATCTGGACAAGCTGCCCAACGCCACCTTTCACGTGCAAGATGCCGAGATGTCGTTTGCCACGGGCCGCTGCATGTGCGAGCCGGTGCTGCGCCGCGCCTTTGCCGTGGAAGATGTGTGCGACGTGGTGCGGCGCGTGTATGAAGAACGCGTGTGCTTTCATGACGGCGACGATGCGCTTGCGCCCGGCGTGGAGCTGCTGCACGTGGGCGGCCACACCAAGGGCTTGCAAGCGGTGCGCGTGCATACGGCGCGCGGCTGGGTGGTGCTGGCCTCCGACGCCGCACACTACTACGCCAACATGACGCGCCGCATCCCCTTCCCCGTGGTGATAGACGTGGAGCAGATGCTGGCGGGCCACGCCCGCTTGCTCAAATGCGCCACCACGCCCGACCATTTCGTGCCGGGGCATGACCCGCTGGTGCTGGCGCGCTATCCTCACGTCGAAGGCGTGCCCGTGCCCATCGCCTGCCTGCACCGCGAACCGGCTCCCTTGCGTTGAACTTCCGATTCAGGAACCTCACGACCATGCACCACGCTTCAACTCTGACGCCGCCGTCGGCCAACCCTGCCCAGGCGCTGGCCCGGTTTGCGCACGCGCTCACCCCCGCTGCCCTGCCCCAAGCCGTGCGCGACAAGTCCACCCAACACATTCTGGACGCCATCGGCCTGGCGTTCGCGTCCAACACGTTTCCCTTTGCGGGCCCCGCGCTGGCGGGCATCCGTGCGGCTGGCGCGCCCGGAGAGGCAACGGTCGTGGGCGCCAACATGGCGTTAGCCCCGCGCGACGCTGCGCTGGCCAACGGGTACTTGATGCACGGCCTGGATTTTGACGATACGCACCCCGCCGCCATCGTCCACCCCACCGTCGCCTGCCTGCCCGCCGCATTGGCCATCGGCCAGGCCACCGACGCGCGCTGGGGCGATGTGCTGGCCGCCTACGCCGCCGGCATGGAAACGGCCATCCGGTTKGGCCGCGCGGTCAAGGGCGGCTTTCACCACGTGGGGTTTCACGCGACGGGCGTGGTGTCGCACTTCAGCTCGGCGGTGGTCGCCGGAAAGTTGCTGGGCCTGACCGTGCCGCAATTGGTGGCGGCCCAAGGCATTACCGCCAGCACCGCATCTGGCGTGCAGGTGTTTCTGGAAACCGGCGCGTGGACGAAACGCATGCATCCGGGCTGGGGCGCCATGGCCGGCATCACCGCCGCGCACATGGCGGGCGCGGGCTTTCACGGCCCTGACCGGCCCTATGAAGGCAAGTTCGGTTTCTTCGACGCGTACCTGCAAGCGCGCGCGGCCGAGGTCGATGCCGACTCCATCGCGCAAGATCTGGGCCAACACTGGACGTTGCTGGAAACTGCGATCAAGCCGTATCCCGTATGCCACTTCATTCACGGCGCCGCCGAAGCCGCGCTGGCGTTGCGCGCCGACGTGGGGGACGTGAGCCAGATCACACGCATTGAATGCGAATTGCCTGCGCAAACCTTGCCCATCGTGGCCGAACCCCACGCGTCAAAAATCTTGCCGCGTTCCGACTACGAAGCCAAGTTCAGCGCGCAATTCGTCGTCGCCGCCTGCCTGCTGCGGGGCCGCTTCACGCTGGCAGAACTAGACGACGCCAGCCTGGCCGACCCCGCCATTCTTGCGCTGGCGGCCAAGGTGCAATGCGCGGTGCAGGCCGACACCGCGTTCCCCAAGTATTTCTCGGGCGCGCTGCGCGTGCATCTGAAGAACGGTTCGGTGTTGCACCGCCATGTGCCCATGAATCTGGGCAGCGGCGAACGCGCGCTCAGCCTGGACGACATTGCGGCCAAGTTTCGCGCCAACGCCGCATTGCGGCTGCCGGCCGACCGCGTTGAGACCATTCTGCAAGCGCTGCTGGCGGCCGATGACGATACGCCAGTGCGAGAGCTGGCCCGTCTGCTGGGCTGACGGGCTGACGGGCTGACGGGCTGACGGGCTGACGGGCTGACGGGCTGACGGGCGGATGGGCGGATGGGCGGATGGGCGGATAGGGGCTATGCTGCGCCACATCCCACCGGGATGGGCTATGGCCCGTCTCGCCCCGAACCACGAGGCAAGCCGTCATGGACATGAAGCAGTTGCGTTACTTCGTCATGGTCGCCGAGGAGCTGAGTTTCAGCCGCGCCGCCGAAAAGCTCAATATGTCGCAGCCCCCGCTGTCCCTGCACATCAAGCTGCTAGAGGAAGAGCTGGGCGTGCAATTGCTGAACCGCACGCGCCGCGAGGTCAAGCTGACCGACGCCGGCGCCGTGTTCCTGCGCGAAAGCCGCTTGCTGCTGGGGCAGATGCGCACGGCGGTGGGCGCTGCGGTAAGGGCTGCGCAAAGCGATGCGGGCGTGTTGCGGCTGGGGGTGGCCACGTCTGCGCTCTTCAATGTGCTGCCGCGTTTTCTGGCGATGATCAAGGCCGCCTACCCCGGCGTGGAAGTGTCCGTTGCGGATATGCAATCGCATGATCAAGTGTCGGCCGTGACGCACGGGCAAATGGATATCGGCATCGTGCATGTGCGCCCCGACCGCAGCAAACTGATGCGCGTGCCGATTCTGCGCGAGCCGCTGGCCGTGGTGCTGCCCTTGGGACACCGCCTGGCCACGGGCGATTTCGCATTGTCGGAACTGGCGGAAGAACCGATGGTTTCCTTGGCGCGCGAGAGCGGCCCGGCGGTGTTCGACGCCATCGTCGCGTCTTGCTACGAGGCCGGATTCAGCCCGTCGTTCAAGCACACCGCCCGCAATCCGCTGACTATTTTTCAGATGGTTCGGCTGGGGTTCGGCGTGGCGCTGGTGCCGCGCGCGTACGCGTCCAGCGCCTATCCCGGCGTGTGCTTTCGCGAACTGGCTGGCACCGCCGGCCAGGTGCGCATGGAAGCCATCTGGAGCGACAAGCATGCGTCTGACCTGACGCGGCGCATCGCCACGCAATTGCTGCCGCGTCTGGCCGAGCCCGATTAGCCGCGCCCGTCGATCAGCTTGACCGTCACCGGGTGGTAGTTCTGCGCATAGCCCGCATCGCGCGCCCGGCACATCAGGTCGTGCGCGTACTGGGCGATGTGCGGTTTGAAGTCGGCGCTATCGGCCAACGCCAGCGCCAGGCTCGCGTCCTTGATGGCGTAGGTCAGCGGAAAGGTCTTCTCGGGAAACTCATCCTTGGCCATCGACTTCATGCCGTGGTTACGCAGCACGAAGCTGTCGGCGGACCCTTGCGATAAGAGTTCGAACAACTTTTCGCCATCCATGCCGCTGCGCCGCCCGATCGTCAGCACTTCGGCCAGCGCGTTCACCGTCATGAACACCATCATGTTGTTCAGGATTTTCAGAATCTGGCCGCTGCCCGTGTCCCCACAATGCAGCACGTCCGAGCCCATGCATTCCAGCATGGGGCGCAAACGGGCAACGTCCGCTTCGCTTCCGCCCACGCTGATCATCAAGGTGCCGGCTACCGCGGCCTGCTTGGTGCGTGCCACCGGCGCGTCCACGAAGCCGATGCCGGCCTCGCGCAGCCGCGCCGCCAAGGCGCGGGTGCGCGCCACGTCGCTCGTGCTCATGTCCACGATCATGCCCGGCCGTTTGGGCGACGCCAGAATCTCGTCCACCACCGACTCCACCTGATCGATCGACGGCAGAGACAAGAACACAATGTCGGATTGACCGGCCACGTCAGCCACCGACGCCGCCGCCTGCCCGCCTTGCGCCACCACGCGCGCCACGGCATCGGCCGCGCGGTCATACACGTGCACGGGCTGGCCCGACTTGCGCGCCAGATTGATGCTCATGGGTTCGCCCATCACGCCCAGGCCAATAAAGCCCAAGTTCAGTTGTTCTTTCATCACTGCTCCTGTTTCGAATTGGGTAACGCGCCGCGCGGGATCAATCTGCCTTGATGCGGGCGGCGCTGATCAAGGTTTTGTATTTGCTGAATTCGCTAGAGGCGTACTGGCCGAACTCGTCGGGCGATGAGCCCACGGGCTGGAACGAAATCGACGCCAGCTTTTCGGCAACGACGGGGTCGCGCAACGCCAGGCGTACTTCTTTCTGCACCCGGTTGACGACGCTTTGCGGCGTGCCGGCGGGCGCCCACAAGCCGTACCAGCTCGGCATGTCGAAGCCGGGGAAGCCGCTTTCGGCAACGGTAGGCAGGTCGGGCAGCGAGGCCAGGCGCTGGTCGCTGGTGACCGCCAACGCGCGCAGCCGGCCACTTTGCACATGCGGGTAGGCGGACGCCATGGGTTCGATCATGGCGGAGACATGCCCGCCCATCAGATCCACCAGCGCAGGGCCGCCGCCCTTGTACGGAATCACCGGCATGTCGACTTTGGCTTCGACGTTGACCAATTCACACGCCAGATGGCCGGCCGCGCCAAACGCGGCGATGGCCCACTGCACTTCGCGCGGCCGCTTGCGGGCGTCGGCGATCAGGTCGGCCACCGTGCGGTACGGACTGTCGGCCTTCACCACCAGCAATTGCGGCAACGCGCCGATTTCGGTGATGGGCACAAAATCATTGATGGCGTCGTAAGTGGCGGTGGTCAGCAACGAGGGGTTGGCCATCTGCAACGACGCGTTCAGCAGCAGCGTGTAGCCATCGGGCTTGGCTTGCTTGACGTGCTGCGCGCCGATCACGCTGCTGGCGCCGGGCCGGTTTTCGATGACGACCGGCTGGCCCAGCTGCTTTTCCAATTGCGGCGCCAGCGTGCGCGCCACGGTGTCCACCGAGCCGCCAGGCGGAAACGGCACCACCAGCCGAATGGGGCCGGCCGGGTAGCCGCCCTGCCCCGTGTTGGCCAAAGCCGGCCCCATCAGCGCCAGCGCACACACCGCCGACAACAGCGAACGGCGTGACAGCCCGACGCGAAGACCGCGCGGGTCGCGTTGTTCTTTGTTCATGTCTCGTCCTTGGTTGCGGTGCGATCAGGTCCGGATGGCGAACGGGTCGCGCACGTCGTTGGAATAATCGATCATCACGTTGCGCGTGGTCAGGTATTCCTTTAAACCTGCCTCGCCGCGCTCGCGTCCAATGCCAGATTCCTTAAAGCCGCCAAATGGCGCCTGCGCGCCCAACGCGCGGTACGTGTTGACCCAGACCGTGCCGCTTTGCATGGCGCGCGACACGCGCAACGCCCGGTTCAGGTCGCGTGTCCATAGACCGGAGGCCAGGCCGTAGCGGCTGTCGTTGGCCATGCGGATGGCGTCGTCTTCGGTGTCAAACGGAATGATGGCCAGCACCGGGCCGAAGATTTCTTCCTGCGCCAGGTGGCTGGCGTTGTCGACGTCGGCAAAGATGGTCGGTTCGATGAAGTAGCCGCTTTCCAGGCCCGGGCCGCGTGCGCGTCCGCCACCGCACACCAGGCGTGCGCCTGCGCTTCTTGCCGTTTCGATGGCGTCCAGGATGCGGCGGAATTGCGGCTCGTTGGCCACCGTACCCATTTCGGTTTCCGGGTTGGCCGGGTCGCCCAGCCGGATGCGGCCGGCGCGTTCGGTCAGGCGTGCAACCACTTCGTCATACACGCCGCGCTGCACCAGCAAGCGCGAACCGGCCACGCAGGTTTGGCCCGTCGCGCCGAAGATGCCGGCCAAGGCGCCGACGACGGCACGTTCCAGGTCGGCGTCGTCAAAGATGATGTTGGGGGATTTGCCGCCCAGTTCCAGCTTCACGGGAACCAGCCGGCGCCCGGCCATGGCGGCGATTTCGCGGCCCACTTGCGGGCTGCCGGTGAAGCTGACGAGCGCCACGCCCGGGTCTTCGACAAGAGCCCGGCCGGTACGTGCGCCGCCAGTCACCACATTGAAAACGCCCGGGGGAAAGCCCGCTTCCTCGACCAGCGCCGCAAATTCCAGGGTGGATGCCGATGCATGCTCAGACGGTTTGACGACCACGCAATTGCCCGCAGCCAATGCCGGCGCGAGCTTATTGGCCAGCAACGCCAACGGCGAATTCCACGCGGTGATCAAGGCCACCACGCCGTAGGGTTCCAGCGAGACATAGTCCAGCGTGTTGGGCTGGTCCAGCGGCACATGCTGGCCGAACAGCTTGTCGGCATAGCCTGCGAAGTAGCGCAGCTGGCGCCCTACCCACAGCATCTGCGGCCGGGTTTCGCGAACGATTTTGCCGTTGTCGCGGCTTTCGATAGCCGACATGCGGTCGGCCGACGCTTCGATCAGCCCCGCCAGCTTGTGCATCAATGCGGCGCGTTTCACGCCCGGCGTATCGCGCCAGACGGTCTGAAAGCAGCGGTTGGCGGCGGCCACCGCCTGGGCGACGTCTTCCGGACCGGCATCCGGAATTTCGGCCCAGACTTCGCCCGTATAGGGGTTGGTGCTTTGCAGCATCCGCCCGTCGGCGGCAGGCACGCGACGGCCGTCCACGACCAACTGATAACGCTGTATCACGCTTGTCTCCTTGATGTTTTACGTCGGCGTCTGGTGCGCCGCGTCCCCGGCTAAGGGGGCAAAAGGAGTATGGAAGGCGTGCGTGCTTCTCGTCTAATACTGTTTTAAGACTTCTGTTATTTCGAACTGGCGATTACGGCGGTGGCTCGGAGGGTGAGCGCCGCCGCGTAGGCGATAGGGCCGTTGGCGGCGGCCCGCTTTTGCTCAGTCGATGCGGCCAATCGACGCGCCCGCTGCCACCGCCTGCCCCGGCGCGGCTTCGTGCTTGAGCACGCCGTCGCGATGGGCCAGCACCTGCATTTCCATCTTCATGGCTTCCATCGTGGCGATCAGCTCGCCTTGCTTGACGGTGGCGCCGTCGCCGGCTTTCCAGGCCTGGATGGTGCCGGCAATGGGGGCCGCCACGCTTTGCGCGCTGGCCGTGGCCGCCGCATTGCCAACCGCACTGTCGCCCGCTGCCGCTGCGCCCGCCGATTGCAGGCCGCGCAGCAACTCGGCCGGAAGCCCGAGCGACACGCGCTTGCCGTCAATCTCCACCGCCGTGCGGTGCAGGTTCACCGCGCCCAACGGCGCCGGACGCACGGCGGCTTCCAGGTCGTTGGCAAAATCGGTTTCGATCCAGCGCGTATGCACCTTGAAGCTGGCGCCATCGCCCAGGAAGTCGTCATGCGCCAACACCGCGCGATGAAACGGCAGCACCGAGGCCACGCCGTCGATACGGAATTCCGCCAGGGCGCGGCGGGCGCGGGCAATGGCTTGTTCGCGCGTGGCGCCCGTGACGATCAGCTTGGCCATCAGCGAATCGAACGTGCCCGGAATGGTCGAGCCCGATTCCACGCCGCTGTCCACACGCACGCCCGGCCCCGACGGTGCGGCGAAGGTGCTGATGCGGCCCGGCGACGGCAGGAAACCCCGGCCCACGTCTTCGGCATTGATGCGGAATTCAATGGCGTGGCAACGCGGCGCGGGCGCGGCGTCGATTTGCAGCGGCAGGCCATCCGCAATGCGCAGCTGCTCCACCACCAGGTCCAGCCCGCAGGTTTCTTCGGTGACGGGGTGTTCCACTTGCAGACGCGTGTTGACCTCCAGGAACGAAATGGCGCCCGACGCGCTCAGCAAAAATTCCACGGTGCCTGCGCCCACATACCCGGCGTGCGCGCAGATGTCCCGCGCCGATGCATGGATGCGCTGGCGTTGGTCGTCAGACAGGAACGGCGCGGGCGCTTCTTCCACCAGCTTCTGGTTGCGGCGTTGCAGCGAGCAATCACGCGTGCCCAACACCACGACCTTGCCGTGCTGGTCAGCCAGCACCTGGGCTTCGACGTGGCGCGGATGGTCCAGGAATTGTTCAACGTAGCATTCGCCCCGGCCAAAGGCGGTGACGGCTTCGCGCACGGCCGACTCATAGAGTTCGGCCACGTCTTCCATGCGCCATACCACCTTCAGGCCGCGGCCACCGCCGCCAAACGCCGCCTTGATGGCAATCGGCAAGCCGTGTTCTTGCGCAAAGGCCAGAACGTCTTCGGCGCCAGTGACGGGGTCGGCCGTGCCAGCCACCAGCGGCGCGCCGACTTCGAGCGCGATCTTGCGGGCCTGGACTTTGTCGCCCAGACGTTCGATGGTGTCGGGCGACGGGCCAATCCACGTCAGGCCAGCACCGATGACGGCGCGTGCAAACACCGCGCTTTCCGACAGGAAGCCATAGCCCGGGTGCACCGCATCTGCGCCGCTGCGGCGCGCCGCGGCAAGCAGCTTGTCGATGTTGAGATACGTGTCGGCCGGGCGGTCGCCGTCCAGGCCGTAAGCCTCGTCGGCCATGCGCGCATGCAGGGCGTCGAAATCGGCATCCGCGTAGACGGCGACGGACTTCACGCCGTAGTCGGCGCAGGCGCGGATGATGCGGACGGCGATCTCGCCACGGTTGGCAATCAGGACTTTCTTCATGGCTGGCATGGGTCTGGTTAATTCGTTGTGACCGGCGCGGCGGGGACATCAACCGGGACGAAGTCGGAAACGGGGTTGAAGCGCACACGCGCGCCAATGGGAATCTGCGCCGCGCGGTCCAGGTGCCAGGGGGCAACGGAACCGATCACCGGGTAGCCGCCCGTGAGCGGATGGTCGGCCAGAAACAGCACGGGTTGGCCGCTGGCCGGCACCTGGATCGAGCCTTTGCGCGTGCCCTCGCTGGGCAGTTCGGCGTGGTTGGCGCGTTGCAGCGGCGTATCGCCATTCAAGCGGATGCCGACGCGGTTGGATTGCGGGGTGACGGTCCAGGCTTGGCGCGACAGCAACGCCACGGCATCGGCATCGCACCAATCGGTGCGCGGCCCCAACACCACGTCCAGCACCACCTCGGTGTTCTGAACAGGCAAGTCTGCCGCGGGCAATTCCGGCGCGCCCACGATAGCGCCCTGCCCGGCCGGCAGAATGCCAATGCGGTCGCCAGCGGCCAAGGGCTCGGGGCCGACGCGGGCCAAGGTATCGGTCGACCGGCTGCCCAGCACGGGCTCGATATCAAAGCCGCCGCGCACCGCCAGGTAATAGCGGATGCCGGCGTCGGGCTGGCCCAGCGACAGCGTGTCGCCGTCGTTCAAGGCAATGGCTTGATGGCCTGGCACGGACCAGCTGGCGCCTGCCGCATCACGCAACGTCAGTTCGCCACGCGCGCCCGTCACGGCGACAACGCACGCGCCATGCGCACGCATCTGGAATCCGCCGTAGACGATTTCAATGCAGGCATCGCCGGGCGCATTGCCCACAAGCCGGTTGGCGGCGCGCAGCGCGCTGCGATCCATCGCACCCGATGCGGCCACGCCCTGGCGCGCCTGGCCGGGGCGGCCCAAGTCTTGGAACACGGCTTGCAGGCCGGATGCCACCACGTCGATTGCCGGCGATCCGCCAGCCATGCGCGGGGCGCTGGCGGACGCGGTTGCGGCCGGGGTGTCGGACGCGGCAGGCAACGGGCCGGCGTCGATGAACCGGACGCGGTAACCGGGTTGCAGCAAGGCGGGCGTGTCGCGCGACAAGTCCCACATGGGGGTCGGCGTTACGCCAAGAATCTGCCAGCCGCCGGGGCTGGCTTGCGGGTACACGCCGCTGAAGGTGCCTGCCAGCGCCACGGCGCCAGCGGGAATACGGGTGCGCGGCGTCTTGCGGCGCGGCACATCCAGCGTGGGGTCGCCACCGCTCAAGTACGCGAAACCCGGCGCAAAGCCGGTGAACGCCACGCTGTAGGTGCCGCCCGTGTGCCGGCGCACGACCTCGTCGCGCGTGATGCCGAGCAGGCCGGCCACGTCGTCCAGGTCTTCGCCGTTGTAGTGCACAGGAATTTCAACGAGCTTGCCGTCGCGTGCGACGTGGCCGCTGGTGTCGCGGCTGCCGATGTCGGCAATGAGCGCGTCACGGGTCACGGCTTCCGGGCGGAAGATGACCAGCACGGTGCGCGCAGCCGGCACCAGCTCGGTCACGCCAGGAATCGGCTGCGTCTGTAGCGCGGCGAACAGGGCCAGCGTCTGCTCAAGATCGTCAAGCTCAACGAGCAGCGCATCGGTGTTTACGGGCAAAAAGCGCACGCAGTCTCCTAGACGGAAATTTCCGGGGCAACGTCAGTGGTCAGTGGGAAATGGCGGCAGATAAGCGTTCAGGCCGCGTCAGCAAACGATTGGATCGCCACGCCAGCTAGCTCCAGGCGGCGGCGCACTTCACGCGCCATGTCCACCGCGCCGGGGCTGTCGCCGTGTACGCAGATGGAATCCGCTTGAACGCGCGTTAGGCTGCCGTCGATCGCTTCAACAACGCCCTCTTCCACCAGACGCAGCATACGCTGCGCAACCGCTTCCGGATCATGCAGCACGGCGCCCTTTTCACGGCGCGACACCAGCGTGCCTTGCGGCGTATAGGCGCGGTCGGCGAAGGCTTCGGCCACCACACGCAAGCCGCGTTCGCGCGCCAGCGGGATCAGCGGCGAACCGGCCAGCGCGACCAGAATCAGCGACGGATCAATCTCCAGCATGGCCGTGATGACGTCGTTGCCCTGGCGCGCGTCGTGCGCAATGGTGTTGTACAGCGCGCCATGCGGCTTCACATAGCGCACCGGAACGCCAGCGGCGGCGGCCAGGCCTTTCAGGGCGCCGATCTGATAGATGACATCGGCGATGAGGTCGGCGCTGGCCACATCCATATTGCGGCGGCCAAAACCGGTCAGGTCCGGATAGGACACGTGCGCGCCCACGGTCACGCCATTGGCGGCGGCCGCTTTCAGTGTGGTCAGGATGCCGGCCGGGTCGCCCGCATGAAAACCGCAGGCCACGTTGGCGCTGGAAACCACCCGAAGCATTGCGGCGTCGTCGCCCATGCTCCAGGCGCCCAGGCTTTCGCCCAAGTCGCTGTTCAAATCAATCCGTGCCATGTCACTATTCTCAATTCACCGGCGGGTAGACAGCTGTAGAACCGTAGTTACAGATTTGTTCTACAAAACGGATTGAATGGTAGATCAGAATAGACACGACTGCCTATCAGTATTTGCCCCAGCACAGTACGAAAAAGGCAACATTGAGGGACAAAATGGCGGGGCTGTCGGATACACTCCGGTTTTTCCCCCGCCCATTCGTGCCCATGATTGATCCGAACGCGCACCAGACCCTGACCGATAAAGTCACCGAACAGATCCGACGCCGTTTGATCAATGGCGAGTTCGCGCCCGGACAACGCTTGTCCGAAGCGACGCTGACGCAGAGTCTGGACGTATCGCGCAATACCTTGCGTGAAGCGTTCCGCAACCTGACCAAGGAAGGCTTGCTGACGCATTCGCCTAACCGGGGCGTGGCGGTGGCGGTACCCAGCATGGCGTCCATCATCGACATCTACCGCGTGCGGCGCATGATCGAATGCCAGGCGCTGGCGCAGGCTTACCCGCACCACCCGGCGCGCCAGCGCATGCGGCAAGCGGTGGACAACGCCCTGGCCTGCCGTGAACAACAAGACTGGACGGGCCTGGGCACCGCCAACATGGCCTTTCATATGGCTATCGTGGAACTGGCCGACAGCGACCGCCTGAACGCTATGTTCTCGTTGCTGCTGGCCGAGCTGCGGCTGGTCTTCGGCTTGTTGCAAGACCCGGAATTCCTGCACGCGCCCTACGCCGAAATGAATGCGCGCATCTTGCGCTGGGTGGAAGCCGGTGAGTTCGGCGTGGCCGCCGATGCGCTCAAGGACTACCTGGCGCAGTCCGAGCGCATCGTGCTGGCCAGCTATGCGCGGCGCGTGGGCGGTGACGGCGGCTGAAGCCGCCACGACCGCAGCGCATCCACCACCACAAACGCCAGCAGGCTCACGCCCATCACCGGCAGGCACCATCCCAAGGCCGCCGCCAACGCCGCCGCCGTAATGCGGCCCGGCCACGACAGGCCCGCCCAGGCTTGCGTCAGCGTTTGCGCCGTTGCACCCGCCGCCGGCCGGCGCAGCCACCACATGCGATAGCCCAGCACAATCATCACGGTCAGCGCGATGCCAATGGCGCCCATCAGCAGCTGATTCGGCCAGCCGAACAGAATGCCCATGTGCATGTCGACGCCCCAGCGGATCAGTTTGGCGATCAGCGGAAAGGTGGCGAAGTCGGCACGGCTGGTGATGGTGTAGGTGGCCGGATCAATCGCGATGGTGTCGACCTGCGTGGGCCAGGAACGGTCAACTTCACGTACCGTCCACGCCTGATCCGCCGTGCGCGGCGGCCGKATTTCCAGCTGATTGCTGTCAATGCCGCCTTGGCGGGCCGTCTGCAAGATGCGGTCGATATCCCCCGCCGCGGCCGGCGTCGGCATGGACATCGAAGCCATTCCCGCCATGCCGCCGTGATGATGCGCGTGTTCGCCGCCCGCCTCCGCAGGCGCTGCCTGGCCCGCCGAATCCCCCGCCACCGGCAGTTTCAGGGACACCGACGGCGTGATCCAGCCCAGCTGTGCGCGCAGTTGATCCACGCGTCCGCCCGCCCAGTTCGACCACGTCAAGCCAGTGGCCGACAAGAACATCAGGCCCACCGCCAGCCACAAACCCAGCAGCGTATGCCAGCGCCGCGTGCGCAAGCGCGGGCTGCGCGCCGTGTTGGCGGCGGCCGCTCGGCGGCGGCCGGCCAGCCACAGCGCCAGCCCGCCCAAGGTGGCCAGCCACATCCAGGACGCGGCCAGTTCGCTGTAATTGCGGCCCAGTTCGCCCAGCATCAGGTTGCGATGCAGATAGTCCAGCGTGGTGCGAAACGGCAATGTGCCGCTGGTGCCGTAGACGATCATGTCGCCCTTGATGTCCAGCGTGGCCGGGTCGACGAACAGCGCCCGGCTTTCAGAATCGCCCAGCCCCGGCTGCGTGAACATGACCCGGGTGGTGTCGCCCGGCCCCGGCGCGGGGCGCACGGCGAACAGACGTGGCCCCTCGCCGATGCGGGCGCGCGCGGCCTCGACCTGTTTGGCCAGCGGCTGGGCCGGGCCGGTGGATGAGGTGCGGAGCTGGTCTGCATAGAGCAGGCTTTCGATCTGGGGCGTCAGCACGAACAGCGTGCCAGTCACGGCGGCCACCAGGATGAAGGGGCCGACGAACAGCCCAATGTAAAAATGCAGGCGGGTGATCAGCGCCAGCACGGCGCTGCGTCCCGCCGTTTGCGCGCGCGCAGGCGCGGCGGCGGGGGAATCCAGGGTTTGGGTGGACATGGAAGCCTCGAATACAGATGTCGAATACGGATGCCGAATAGGAATTCGATCCGGGTTTCAAATACGACGGCGCAGCCCTGCCCGGGCGGCCGTCACGTGCGCGATGCGCGCACAACAGAAACGGTTATTCGAAAATCGAGGGAGGCGCCCGCTGCCCCAGCGGCGGCCCCGCAGCGGGCATGGGCGGACGCGGGCTGTCCGCCAGAAACGGTTTCTGCGCCAGCCAGCGCAACAGCATGGGCGCCAGCGCCACAACCGGCGGCACGTCCAATACCTGATGGGCACTTAAGCCGAACGGGCACTCTTGCCCCGCCCCGCTCGTGTCGCCATGGCCAGCGCCAGGGTCATGGTGGCCATGATGCGGGTCCAGCTGCGGGTCTTGGTGCGGGTCTTGATGCAGGCCTAGCTGTGGGTCTTGATGTGGGACTTGATGATGGCCTTGCTGCACGGATAGCGCCTGAAGCGCCGCCAGCGTCCCGCCACCCGCCGAGCAGAATCCCAGCGCCAGACGCCCTTGCCGCAACGCGTCCGCATCCGGCATATAACCCACCGGCACCCAGGCGCGCGCCACCAGCAACAGCAACAACAACAGCCGCCCGACATCGGCGGCTGTGGCAAAGCGTGGGAATCGACTGGAAAAACCGGGTCGCATGCGTCCTATCCGTGGCGCCAGAAATTGCCAGCGCCAAGGCGGCATTTTACTCAGGCTGTCTGGGCGCGCCACCTGTTGCATTCTGCTTGCGGTTGCCCTCTTTCGAGCATAAATTGATCGAACCCGTTTTTTTCAATGGACACATTGCGTGCCCGGGAAGAACTCGGCGTCGAAAGGTTGTTTTTTATCTTTTAAGCCCGCGAGGAGCGTTGCGATGAAAGTGAAACACCTGCTAGCCCCGACAGCCGTTGCGCTGTCACTGCTGTTCACCACGCCTGGCGTGGCCCAACCCGCCGATCCGGCGCCCCTGATTACGGGGAAGCAATGGACGGAATCAGACGCCAGCCACAAGAAAGCCTTCCTGCTGGGCGTTGCCAACCTGCTGCAAGTCGAACGCGCGTATCAAGACAAGCGCAAGTTGAACGACACGCAGACCCTGGTTCCCCGGTTCTCGACCGGGCTGCAAAACCAGACACTGGACTCGGTGCGCGAGAGTCTGGACAGATGGTATGCCGCGAATCCCGCGAAGCTTGACCGCCCCGTGATGGAGACGCTGTGGTTTGAGGTCGTCGCACCTGGCGCGAAGCGCAAGCCTTGAAGGAGCCCATCATGAAAATGATTCGAACACTAGCCATTGGCATTGCAATTGGCACGCTTGCCGCCTGCACGAACATGACGCCCAAGCAGCAAGGGACGGTGTCGGGCACGGCCATCGGCGCGGCGGCGGGCGCGGGCATTGCCGCCATTGCGGGCGGCAGCGCCTGGACCGGCGCCGCCATCGGCGGTATTGCGGGTGGCGTCGCGGGCAATATCCGCGGGGGCAATTCGGGGTACTAACGCCACCGGTTATGGATGGCCACCCCTCGCCCGGCGTTCGGATCGTTCGTGATCCGCGCCGGGCGATTTAGTTGGGCTTGACGCGCCGCCTTGCTGCGTGGGCGGTTTGCTGTCCCTGCGTATTTCTACCCTCGCCTATTTCTGCTGTTCCCGCCACGCCTGGTACTTGGCCTGGTTTTCCTGATTGGGCGGATACAGCCCCGGCAGTTTTTCTCCCGCTTCGACCTGCTGCATGATCCAGCCTTCCAGCCGTTCCTGCTCGATGGCGATTTCCACCACTTCGTCCAGCAGCGCCGCCGGAATCAGCACCCCGCCGTCGCGGTCCAGCACGATGACGTCATTGGGAAACACGGCCACGCCGCCGCAACCCACGGGTTCCTGCCAGCCCACGAACGTCAAGCCGGCTACCGACGGCGGCGCCGCTGCGCCGCTGCACCAGACGGGCAGCCCGGTGCCTTCCACCCCTTCCAGATCCCGCACCACGCCGTCCGTCACCAGCGCCGCCACCCCGCGCTTTTGCATGCGGGCGCAAAGGATGTCGCCAAAAATACCCGCGTCCGTCACGCCCATGGCGTCGACCACGGCAATGCACCCTTCTGGCATGTCTTCGATGGCCGCCCGCGTGGAAATGGGCGATGCCCATGACGCGGGCGTGGCCAGGTCTTCACGGGCCGGCACGAAGCGCAGCGTGAACGCACGCCCCACTATCCGCTTGGCGCCAGGCGCCAACGGCTGCGCGCCACGCAACCACACGTTGCGCAAGCCTTTCTTGAGCAGCACGGTGGTCAGGGTGGCGGTGGTGATGCCCGACAGGGCCTGGACGACACGGGCGTCCAAGGGCTGGGGTGCAATCGTCATGATGCGAATTCTCCGAAGGTTGCCTTGAATGGTTGTTGATTGTGGCGCCAGACAAACCTCGGCACAACGTTGATTTTGCAGATTCAGAAAACGCTTTTTCTATCATTGCGGATGGGTTCGCTCGCGGCATCGCGCCCGGCAATATTGATTAACCGGTATGCGTCTTTTTTGGGGACGCATGAGAATCACAGGAGTAGGCATAAACAACCGCTTTTCTTGTGACTTTGAACAGCCCCCAGATCCGTAATATCGCACGACCTTAATCGCTGTTTTGTTCAAACTGATAAATGCAGGATTGATTGGCCCGATTCGCGGCGACCCGGTTTCTGCACGATGAAAAATAAATAACCGGGCTGTGAAGTTATCGCTTGATTTTTTGCTTCAGATTTTTTTGCTTCAGATTCCACGGCGCGGCTCCGATCCTGATGCCAGGACGCATGCAACGTGCCGTCTTGCTCGATTTATTTCCCTTGGTCTGCGCCATGGCTTTCAACGTTGCCCGCCGTGATTGCTGCCGCCCCTATAAATTGTTGAAAAGCGAAAATGCCTCCTTATCCCCTGAAACGACAGTCGACAATCCTCGCCTTGCGTGCGATCGGCCTGACTGGTGCGTATGCGCTTAGTTTGTTATCGGCATCACCAGCGATGGCCCAGTTGACCACCTGGAACGGATCGCAAAGCAGCCAATGGCAAGACGCGCTGAACTGGACGCCGAATACGCTGCCGACCCTTTCGAGCTTTCTCTATATCAATAGCGTGACACCCAATGCTCCTGTCATTGATAACGTCAGCGCACAGGCCGGCACCGTGTTTTTGGGCGCCGTTGGCGGGCCTTCGCTCACCGTGCAAAACGGCGGACAGTTAACCAGCGACTCCGCCATTATTGGCAATTCCAATAATGGTCTGGTTCCCGGCATGGAGCTGGAAAGCGGCACGGCCACGATCACCGGCATCGGTTCGAAATGGACGGCCACGTCGTTCAGCGTAGGCTTTATCGGCACCGGTACGATGACGGTGTCGTCGGGCGCGCAAGCCATTTCGTCACAAACCGCCATGCTGGGCGGCCATCTTGGCGCAGACGGCACGCTTAACATCTCGGGCGCGGGCACCAATTGGCAGTCCGGGCAGATCACGGTGGGCGCTGACGGCAAAGGCACCTTGACGATTTCCGATCAGGCAACGGCCCAAAGCGCCAGCCTGCTGGTGGGGGCCAACACCGGTTCCACTGGCACGGCGCTACTCACCGGCGCCAGTACGACGCTACAGACAACCCAGGACGTCTCGGTTGGCGCGGGCGGCATCGGTACGCTTGAAATCCGGGACGGCGCCACGGTCACCGCCGGCACCCGCACCAGCATTGGCATCAGGAATGGCGGCGTGGGAACGGTGTTGATCTCTGGCGCCGGCAGCCGCTTGTCATCGTTGAATAATTATGTCGCCGTAGGCGGCCAAGACGGGTCCAAGGGCACGCTCGCCGCCAGCAGCGGCGCGGTCGTTGACGCGTACCAAGTCATCGTCGGCTACGAAGCAGGAAGCCAAGGCACCGTGACCGCCGACGGAGCAAATACCAAGCTGAAGACATCGGGCGCGTTCCTGGTGGGCTTTCTGGGCGACGGCACCACCACCCTGACGAACGGCGCCACCATCGAGACCGCCAACCGGGTACGCATCGCCGATTCGGCAGGGTCGACCGGCATCTTGAACATCGGCGCTGCCGCGGGCGATGCCGCCACCGCACCGGGCAACGTGCAGGCCGCGCTGGGCGTGCGCTTTGGCAATGGGGATGGCACGCTGGTGTTCAACCATACCGGCACCGACTACCAGTTCAACAGCTCCATCAATTCCATCAGTCCGGGAATGGGCGCCATCAACGTGCTGGCGGGCAAGACCACCCTGACCGGCGATTCAAGCGGCTTCAGCGGTCAGACTCAAGTGCTGGGCGGCACCCTGGCCGTCAATGGCGTGTTGGGCGGCGCGCTTACCGTGGCCAGCGGCGCAACGCTGCAAGGCGGTGGCCAGGTCGGTACGACCCTGCTGCAAAGCGGCGCCATCCTTGCGCCGGGCCAAGCGGGCACCACCTTGAAAGTGGCCGGTGACCTGACGTTCTCGCCCGGCACGGTTTATCAGGTGACGGCGGATTCGCAATCGTCCGCAAGCTCGCGCGTGGCCGTCACCGGCACGGCGAATCTGGCGGGGTCCGTGGTGCATGTTGGCCCGGACAGCGGCTTTCAGACGCAACGGCAATACACCATCCTGACGGCAGGCGCCGTCAACGGGCAGTTCGGCGCGGTGACCTCGGGTTACGCCTACCTGGACCCGGCCTTGCAATACGACGCCCAGAACGTGGTGCTGCAACTGGGCCGCAAGCAAGTGCCGGTGGACCCGGGGTCGCCCCAAACCCCGGACACGCCCACGCGCCCCATCGCATTCGCCGACGGTGCGCAAACGGGCAACCAACGCGCCGTCGCCAACGCGCTGGACAGCTTGCCGGCCAGCGACGCCCTGCACAATTACATCCTGACGTTGCCGGAAGGCGCGACGGCCGCGGCGTTCAACAGCCTGTCGGGCGAAGCCCACGCGAGCGTTACCTCGACGCTTACCAGTTTGAACACCACCGTGCGCACCGTGCCGTTGTCGCACCTGCGCGCCAACCTGGGCGCGGGCATGGTGCCGGGCGCCCCCACGGCGCAAGCCGGCGGCACGCTGTCGGCGTCGGCACTGCCCTCTTCCGCCGCTCAGCCCGCCTGGGCCGAAGTCATTGGCAACTGGCAGACCCTGAAAGGCAACAGCGATGCCGGACAGGTACGCCAGAACACGGGCGGCGTCTTTGCAGGCGTTGACCATGCCTTGGGCGATGGCTGGCGCCTGGGCGGCGCATTGGGATTCACCGACGGCAATGTGCGCGTGGACGACCGCTCGTCCAAGGCGGACGTTGCCGGCTATACCGCGGCGCTGTTCGGCGGCAAGGTGTTTGAAGCTGGCCCCGGCAAGCTGAACCTGATGGCGGGCGCGTCATACACCTGGCACGACATCTCTACCGAACGCTACGCCAGCGTGGCCGGCGCATCGCAAAAGTTGACGGCCGATTATGGCGCCAGCACCACGCAGCTGTTCGGCGAACTGGGATACGCGCTGCCCGTGTCGGACCGGATCAGTCTTGAGCCCTTTGCCGGCCTGGCATGGAGCGACACGCGCACCCGTGGCTTCTCGGAGTCGGGCGGGTCAGCCGCCCTGCGTGGGCAAAGCAATAGCAACACGCAGACCACCAGCACGCTGGGCTTGCGTGCGCTGACGAACTTTACCGTCGGCCGCACCGAGAGCCGTTTGCAGGCCACGCTGGGCTGGCGCCATGCCTTTGGCGATGTACTGCCGCAAACCACCATGGCGTTCGATGGCGGCCAGGCCTTCACCGTGGCCGGCGCCCCCATCGCCCGCGATGCCGCCTTGGCAGAGCTGGGGGTGGAAGCGGCCCTTACCAAGAACGCCACCATCGGCCTGACCTACAGCGGTCAATTCGGCGGCGGCAGGGGAATTTTTGCGCCCCTGCCACGCGACTTGCGGACGAGCTGAATTTTCCACGCCCGGAGAGTTCATGCCCGCCCCCACCGACGATTCCCCACGGACGTTGACGGTGCTTACCGTCAACACCCATAAAGGATTCACCAGCTTCAACCGGCGCTTCATGCTGCACGACCTGCGTGAAGCCTTGCGCACCGCAGCGCCGGATGTGGTGTTCCTGCAAGAGGTGCTGGGCGAGCACCAGACGCACGCCGAACGGCACCCCCACGCGTGGCCAGCCTTGTCGCAGTACGAGTTCCTGGCGGACACCCTGTGGACGGACTTTGCCTACGGCCGCAATGCCGTGTATCCGGCTGGGCACCATGGCAACGCGATCCTGTCGCGCTACCCCATCGAGCGCTACGAAAACCATGACGTGAGCGTCGACGGCCACGAAGGCCGGGGCTTGCTGCATTGCGTCCTGCGCATACCGGAGTTCGCCACACCCGTACACGCCATCTGCGTGCATTTGGGCTTGCTGGAACGCCATCGCGGGCAGCAATTGAACGATTTGTGCGAACTGGTTGCGCGCGAAGTGCCTGACGGCGAGCCGCTATTGATTGCGGGCGACTTCAACGACTGGCGCCTGAACGCCGACCGCCTGATGCGCGGCTGCGGCACGCAGGAAGTCTTTACGACGCGGCTGGGCCGCCCCGCCCGCACCTTTCCCGCCCGCTGGCCGCTCTTGCGGCTTGACCGCATCTACGTGCGCAACGTGCGCGACTGGCGGCCGGTGCCGCTGGCCTCGCGCGTGTGGTCGCGCTTATCGGACCATGTGCCGATCTCGGCGGAGATTGCGCTATGAACGCCGTGAACCTCGGATGGCGGGAAGGCAACCGCTACACCTTGCTGGAAAACGGCGAGGCGTATTTTCCTGCCGTCAACCGCGCCATTGATGGCGCGCAGAAAGAAGTGCTGGTTGAAACCTTCATTCTGTTCGACGACAAAGTCGGCCAGGCATTGCAGCAGACGCTGATTGCGGCCGCCCAGCGCGGAGTCAGCGTAGACCTGCTGGTGGACGGCTACGGCTCGGACGAGCTGACCCCTGAATTCATCGGCGCCATGACGGACAGCGGCGTGCGCGTACACATATTTGATCCGCGCCCGCGGCTTTTGGGCGTGCGCACCAACGTGTTCCGCCGCATGCACCGCAAGATCGTGGCCGTGGATGGGGTGTGCGCCTTCGTGGGCGGCATCAACTATTCGGCGGACCACCTGCCCGACTTCGGGCCGGAGGCCAAGCAGGACTACGCCATACGGATAGAGGGGCCGCTTGCCGTTGATATCGCCGACTACGCGCGAGCTGCACTGGACCGCCCCCGCCCGCGCCGGTGGCGGCGCACCCCGAAAGACACCATGCCTGAAGGCGACGGCGGCGGCCGGCTGGTGGTGCGCGACAACATCGAGCACACCACCGACATTGAACGCTACTACCGCGCCGGCCTGCGTTCGGCCAAGCAGGATGTGCTGATCGCCAACGCCTATTTCTTTCCCGGATACCGCCTGCTGCGAGAACTGGCCAAGACCGCGCGGCGCGGCGTGCGCGTGCGGCTCTTGCTTCAGGGCGAGCCGGACATGCCGGTGGCCCGCCTGGCCGGCACCATGCTGTACGACTACCTGATGAGCGCGGGCGTGGAGATCCATGAATATTGCAAGCGCCCGTTGCACGGCAAGGTGGCCGTGGTGGATGACGACTGGTCCACCGTGGGTTCCAGCAACCTGGACCCCTTGAGCCTGGCCCTGAACCTGGAAGCGAATGTGGTCGCGCGTGACGCATCGTTGAACCAGGCGTTGCGAGCCAGCCTGGAACACCTGATCGCACACGACTGCAAGCCCGTCCCCGTCAGCCCGCAACCCAAGTGGGCGCTGCGCCGCTTCTGGATCGGGGTGGTGGTGTTCCACTTTCTGCGGCGCTTTCCGGCGTGGGCGGGTTCTTTGCCGGCCCACAAGCCCCGCTTGCGCACCATCGCGCCCGGTACGCCGGGTGAAGGCGAGGCCGCATGAGGGTATTCCGCACAAACTTCATGCGATCGCTGCGCCACCGCTGGCCGCGCATCAAGAAGGTGCTTCCCTGGCTGATTCTGGCCGTGGTGGCGGGCCTGCTGTTCTACTTCGGCCGGTCGGTCGATTGGCCGCAGGTGTGGCAAGCCATGCGCCGCATTCCGGGCGATGCCATCCTCTTGGCCGGAGGCTTCGTGGTGTTGGGCTACCTGAGCTATGGCGCGCTGGATCTGCTGGCCCGCCGCTACACGAAACACAAGCTGCCCTGGCCGACGGTGCTGGGGGTGGCCGTCGTCAGCTATGCACTGAACCAAAGTCTGGGCGTGCTGCTGGGCGGCCTGGGCGCACGCTTGCGCCTGTATGCCCGGCTGGGTTGCCGCAAGGCGTTGGCGACACGGGTGGCGGTGTTCTCGGCGGCGTCCAACTGGATCGGCTACGCCTGGGTAGCGGGCGCGGTGTTTATCAGCGGCGCGCTGCCTGTGCCCCAAGGGTGGGAGGTTGGCACGGGCGTGCTGCGGCTGATTGGCGCGGGGATGCTCGCGGCCGGTATCGCCTATGTGTGGACGTGTGCGCGCGCAACCACGCGATCGGCCACGTTGATGGGCCAGCACATCTCGTTGCCCGGTGGCCGCATGGCCGTCATGCAATGCGTCACGGCGGGCCTGTCGTGGCTGTTCATGGGCGCGGTGGCGTATGTGCTGCTGCAAGGCAAGGTGCCCTACCCGGTGGTGCTGGGCATTTTGCTGTGTTCGAGCTTTGCCGCGGTGCTGACTCGCGTGCCGGGGGGCCTGGGCACGACCGAAGCCATCTTCGTGGCGGTGCTGGCGCCCAAGATCCCGTATTCGGAAGCCCTGGGCGCGGCGCTGGCCTACCGTGCCTGCTACGCGCTGGCCCCGCTGTGTCTGGCCTTGATTGCCTTTCCGCTGATCGAAGCCGGTATCGCGTGGCGTAAGCGGCGCCAGGCACGCCCCTTGCTGACCCCGTCCCCATGAAACCCAAACCGCCTCCCTCCGTCTCCGATCTTGTCGTCGCCTACCCGCGCCGCGCCACCGCGTCGGAGCACGAGATTGCGTCGCAAGAAGCGCTGGCCTCACGGCTGGCCGCCTTGCTGGGCCGCCGCTTCGACCCCCACTTCCGGCCCAGCCGCCACCGGGGCGAGCCCCCGCCCTACTACGTGCCTGACCGCACCATCATTGGGGTGGCGCGCGCCGGCCGGTTGGGCATTACCCGGGCGGCGGACCTGTACGGCGGCGTGGCCCCGCATTCCTTCGTGGCGGGCAAGGCCATTACCCATGGGCTGATCGGGCCGCAGGCCAAAGCGCCCAAAGCCTGGGTCGTCAGCCTGGCCGATGCGCTGCGCGACGTGGTGCTGGCGGGTTACACCGCCTTCACCCCGCAGGATGCCGAAGCCGCCGGGATGGCGCTGCTTAAGCACGGGCCGCTACGGATCAAGCCCGTTGACGCCAACGCCGGACGCGGCCAGATTGTGGCGCGTAACGCCGACGAGTTACGGGCGGGGCTGGCGGAACAATCCGCCGCCATCATGCGCCGGCTGGGGCTGGTGCTGGAAGAAGACTTGAAAGACGTCGTCACCTACAGCGTCGGCTGGGCGCGGGTGGGGAAAATGGAAATTGCCTATGTCGGCACGCAGTCGCTGACGCCTGACAACCAGGGCGTGTCGGTCTATGGCGGGTCGGAGCTGCGCTTGGCGCGTGGCGGGTTCGACGCGTTGCGCGCGTTGGACTTAAGCGAGCATGAGCGCCAGGCCGTCGCCATGGCCTGTCAGTACGACACGGCGGTGTCTACCGCCTACCCGCAACTGTTCGCATCACGCCGCAATTACGACGTGGCGTTTGGCGTGGGCGCCGCAGGCGAACCGCGTGCGGGGGTGCTGGAACAATCGTGGCGGGCCGGTGGCGCCAGCCTGGCCGAACTGGCCGCCATGCAGGCGTTTGCCTTGTCGCCGTCCATGGCGTCGGTGCGCGCCGCCACCCGGGAACGCTATGGCGAAGACGCGCCTCGGCCCATCCCGCAGCATCTGGTCTTTCATGGCGTGGATTCCGCCGTGGGCCATATCAGCAAGTCGGGTGGCGTACTGGAGGATGCCGATGGCGGCGCATAGTGACCCCATCGCGCTGACGGTTGACGGCCAGACCCTGGACGGCACCTTTCTGACACCCGAAGACAAAGTCCCCGGGGTGCTCTTCATCCACGGTTGGGGCGGCAGCCAGGAATTTGATTTATCCCGCGCCAAGGGGATTGCCGCGTTGGGCTGCGTGTGCCTGACCTTCGACCTGCGCGGCCACGCCGCCACCCGCGAACAGCAGATGCAAGTCACCCGCGAAGACAACCTGCGCGATGTCGTGGCGGCGTATGACCGCCTGGCGTCGCATCCGTCGTTGGATTCGGGCTCCGTGGCGGTGGTGGGCAGCAGCTATGGCGGCTATCTGGCCGCGTTGCTCAGCAATGTGAGGCGGGTGCGATGGCTGGCGCTGCACGTGCCGGCGCTATATCTGGATGATGAATGGTTGCTGCCCAAGAACCAGCTGAACCGCGATACGTTGCGCGCCTACCGCAATAGCTATGTGCCGCCGGAGTCCAACCGCGCCTTGAAGGCGTGCGCGGATTTTGGCGGGGATGTGCTGATCGTCGAGGCGGAGCACGACACCTTCATCCCGCACTCCACCATCATGAGCTACCGCTCGGCCTTCCGCCGTTCGCATTCGCTCACGCATCGCATTCTGGACGGCGCCGACCACGCGCTGACGGAAAAATCCGCCCAACGCGCGTACACGTCCATTCTGGTGAACTGGGTAACTGAAATGGTGACCGGCGCGCGGATGGGGAACCCGCGCCCGGTGCCTTGACGCGATGCCCGGACCTGGGTCCGGGCGTCTGGTCTTACCAATAGATGTCTTGCTTGTAGTACGTATGCAGGTCTCGCGCCCACGTCTCGTCCGCCATGCTTGGCCAGTTGTCCTTGTCAAAGCCCGGCGCGTTCTTCAACGTTTCCTTATCGACGTTCAACACGAAGCACTTGCGGTCCGTGTCCAGCGTCAGCGCGGCCCAGGGAATGGCGAACAGCTTGTCGCCAATGCCCAGCACACCGCCGCGCGAGAGCACCGCATAGGCCACACGGCCGCGCGGCACGTCGATCATGATGTCCTTGATTGAGCCCAACTCTTCACCCGCCGAGTTGTAGACGTCATTGCCTTCCAGCGTATCCGCCGCCATGACCTGCGGGCCAGGGCCGCCAGGATTGCTCTTGGGGCCGCCCACGATATTGGTCTGGTTTTCCATGGTCTATCTCCTTTGCCGGGCATCCGCCCTGCGTTGTGGTGGTAGGAATCGTCTTATCCGCAAGCGCCGTGCCACACCGCGCACGGCATCTGCGCCGGCTTAACTGGCCCACCATTGCTTGATCGTGGCGCGTAGCGCGGCCGCCCCGGTGGCGGCGTCTTCCTTGCGCAGCGCGGTCATGTAGGCAGCGAACTGCTTAAGCGAAATATGCGGCGGCATGGGCGGCACCTCGGGGTCGGTGACCACTTCCAGCACGACGGGCCGGCCGGCCGTCAGCGCGCGGTCCCATGCGGGGCCTACCTCGTCCGGCTCGGTGACGCGGATGCCCTCCAGGCCCAGCAGGCGGCCGTAGGCCGCATAGGAAAATTCCGGCAGCCATTGCGAATCCCCAAAGCGCGGGTCGGCGCCCATGACGCGCTGTTCCCAAGTCACCAGATTCAAATCGCCGTTGTTCAGCACCAGCACCACCAGGGTCGGGTTGGCCCAATCCTTCCAGCGGTGCGCGATGGTGATCAGTTCATTGATGCCCAGCATCTGCATGGCGCCGTCGCCCACCAGCGCCACCACCGGCCGCCCCGGGTGCGCCAGCTTGGCCGCCAACGCGTAAGGCACGCCGCACCCCATGCTGGCCAGCCCGCCCGACACCGAACCCATCATGCCTTGGCGCAGATGCACGTCGCGCGCATACCAATTGGCGGCGGAACCGGAATCGCAGGTGACGATGCACTGCGGCGGCAAGCGGCGCGACAGCTCCAGAAACGGCCGCTGCGGGTTCACGCCCTTGGCGTCGACCATGGCGCGCGACACCACGGTTTCACGCCATCGGGCGACCTTTTTTTCGATGCCTTTGAGCCAGCGGTCGGAGGGCTTGGCGCCTAGTTTCGGCAACAAGGCTTGCAAGGTCAGTCGTGCATCGCCGACCAGCCCGGCTTCTACCGGATAACGCAAGCTAAGCCTGCGGCCATCAACATCGATCTGCACCGCTCTAGCCTGGCCTTCCTTAGGTAAAAATTCCGCGTAAGGGAAAGACGTACCCACCATCAGTAAGGTGTCGCACTCGTTCATCATTTCCCAACTGGGCTGCGTGCCCAGCAGGCCGATGGCGCCCGTCACATACGGCAGCTCGTCGGGCAGCACGGCTTTGCCCAGCAAGGCCTTGGCCACGCCCGCGCCCAGCCGCTCGGCTACGGCGCGTACTTCGTCGCTGGCTTCCAATGCGCCGGCCCCCACCAGCATCGCCACGCGTTCGCCGCGGTTCAGAATCGACGCCGCGTTGTCCAGCGCCGCTTCGGGCGGCACGGCGGCATGCGAGGTCAGGCCAATACCGGTGTGCACCGTGCCATGTTCGCGCGGGGGCACTTCCACGGCTTCCAGGTCTTGCACATCGTTGGGGAAAATCAGGCAGGTCACGCCCCGGCGTTCCATGGCGATGCGCATGGCGCGGTCAACCATGTGACGCGCCTGCACGGGTGAGGTCACCATGTGGACGAAGTCATGCGCCACGTCCTTGAACAGGCTGACCAGGTCCACCTCCTGCTGATAATCGCCGCCCAAGGCGCTGCGCGCCTGCTGGCCGACGATGGCCACAACGGGCTGGTGGTCAAGCTTGGCGTCGTACAGGCCATTGAGCAGATGGATGGCGCCGGGGCCGGACGTCGCCAGGCACACGCCAACCTGGCCGGTGAACTTGGCATGCGCGCAGGCCATGAACGCCGCGCCCTCTTCGTGACGCGCCTGGACAAACTCCAGCTCCTTGTTCTTGCCAAACGCGCCAATCAGCCCGTTGATCCCGTCGCCGGGATAGCCGAACACGCGTTGCACGCCCCCATTCGCCCAAGCGGGCCAGGACAAAGTCGGAAACGGTTTTCAAGTTGGGGCTCCTTGGGTGGTTGCGAGTGGTCCCGCACGAGATCTGGCCCGCCGCAATCCCCATGCCTGCGCGCCGCAACGCCTGCCCCCCAACGCCCAATGCTGCGCTGCTCCCAAATTTACAAACACCAGCAACAACGACGCGTAACCCGCCCCGATGCCCCGCAGGGTTTCACCTGATCGGCTCAGGCACGTCACTTGCGCATAAGAAGGCTTACGGAATCGGGCCCCCTTTTTCAGCGGCCCTCCGACTTTCCCCCGGAGCAAGAAGCATGGCGACGACGATACTTATAGTGGCAGCCGAAGCGTTCCCCTTGGCGAAAACGGGCGGTCTGGGCGACGCCATCACTGGCATGGCGCGCGCCTTGATCCAACGCGGCGTACCCGCAACCATCCTGCTGCCCGCCTATCGCGGCGTGGCCAAGCAGTTGGACAGCGCGCATGAAGTCGCGCGGCTGGAAGATTTGCCTGGAGGAGATGCGCGCTTGCTGATCGGGGTATGCCCGACTTCCGAGCTGCCTTTCCTGCTGCTGGAAAACGACGCGCTCTATGACCGCGCCGGTCTCTATGTGGATGAAGATGGCCAGGAACACCCCGACAACGGCCTGCGCTATGCCGCCCTGTCGCACGCCGCGATGCGCATCGCGCGCGGCTTGCCGGGCCTGCCGCGCCCCGATGTGGTGCACGCGCACGATTGGCATGCGGCCTTGGCGCCCATGTTGATCCGTGAGGCCGGCATTGACGACGTCAAAAGCGTGCTGACCATCCACAACCTGGCCTTCCAAGGGCAATTCCCGCTGGAAGACGCCGCCGCGTTTGGCATCCCGCCCGCGTGCCGGGGCGAACACGCCACCGTCGCCTGGAACAAGCTGAACTTCATGAAGGCGGGCATCGGGTACGCCGACCGGGTCACCACCGTCAGCCACACCTACGCCCGCGAAATCCTGACGCCCGACTTCGGCTGCGGTCTGGATGGTTTGCTGCGCGAACGCGCGCCTGACCTGATGGGCATACCGAACGGTATCGACACTGTGCTGTGGGACCCGTCGCGTGACCGGCACCTGGGGTCGCTGCAATATCACTCGGGCGACCTGGCGAACAAACGCCTGTGCAAGACGGTGCTGCAACGCGAATTCGGCTTGCTGCAAGACCCGAACGCGACGCTTGTTGTGATGGGCAGCCGGCTGACCGAACAGAAAATGGCGGACGTGGCCGCCGAGGCCTTGCCGCGTGTGCTGGAAGCGTATCCGGACATGCAGGTCGCCATTCTTGGCCAGGGCGACCGCCGGCTGGAAGGCGCGCTGAAGGCGCTGGCGGTTCAGTACCCGCAGCGCTGCGCGACCCGCATTGGCTACAACGAGGCGGGCGCGCATCGCCTGCATGCGGGCGGCGACATTCTGCTGCACGGCAGCCGCTTTGAGCCCTTTGGCCTGACGCCGCTTTACGCCATGCGCTACGGCACCGTGCCGATCGGCTCGCGCGTGGGCGGCATGGCCGACACCATCGAAGACCCGGGCGCCGACACCCCGCTGACCGCCATGGCGTTTGCCAACGGCTTGCTGTTTGACGGCGACCACGTCGACGCCATGGCCAACGCGCTGTCGCGCGCGATGCACCTGCGCAAGCATCCGATGCTGTGGCGGGCCATGCAGCGCAATGCCATGAGCACCGATTTCAGTTGGCAACGCGCCGTGGGGGCTTACGAGGAACTGCTGGCGTCACTGGTTTCCCGCGAAGACGCCGCCCAAGAGCAAGGCGAAGCACTTAGCCAACGACACGGCCAGGCACGCGGTCAAGCGCAAGGTAAAGAAATCGATGCCGCCACGCCGGCCGCTGAACCCGCCCGCAACCGGCGAACGCGTCAGGCGCGCGGCTCAATGATGCCGGTTTAAGACAAACCCAAAGGCGAACCCAAAAGGCAAACCCCGCATGGCTACCCGCCCCAACCTTCCAACGCCCGCCCTGCTGCGCATCTGCCATGCGCAGCAGGGTTTTGCGCGCTTACCTGTTGCCGCCGCCGGCTTGGATGGCGGCGCAGGCAGCAGCACCACGCAGGAAGCCCGGCTGGCGCGCATCCAGCAGGCGGGGTTTAACGCCGTGCTGATTCCGCCCCCGTGGTTGCGAGCGGCCGATGCGCAAACGCTGGCGCCGGTTGATGCCGACTTGAGCGCAACGCAAACCCGCACGGAACCTATCGTCGCCACCTACGAGCGGCTGGCGCAGGCGGCTTCCGCCCACGGCCTGGCGCTATTCGTGCGGGTGGCGTTTGACCGGGTGTCGGTAGACGCCGCCGCCTCGACCGCGCCATCTGGCTGGTATCAGGCGCGCGACGACGACCCGGCGCGTGACCCCCGCTTGCCCAGCCGCGAGTGGGGCGTGAAGACGCTGCGCACACCGCCCCCGGATGGCTTTGCAGATGCGTGGTCGCGCCGCCTGAACGCCTGGGCCGACGCGGGCGTGTCGGGCTTTTTGTTCGAAGCGCCGCACTGCCTGCCCGCCGCCACCTGGCAAGCGATGCTGACGCCGCTGCGCGAACGGGCCACGCCTGCACGCGGCCTGGCGTGGACGCCGGGCTTGACCGTCGAGCAGCTGGCCGCTTTGTACGGCGCAGGGTTTGACGCGGGATTTTCCTCACTGGCGTGGTGGGACTACAAGGCCGACTGGCTAGCGAACGAGGCGCGCCGGCTGAGCCGGCTTGGGCCTTTTCTGGCCAGCGCGTCGCCTTTGGACGCCGATCATTCCGCGCCCGCCGACCGCCGCCGCGCCTGGGCCGCCGCCTTTACCGCCACAGGCTGGATGGCGAACGAGTCCGACATGGATGCGCTGGCCGACACGCCGGACGTCAACCGCTGGTTGGATGAATCCGACCCGCTCACGTCATTGCCCCGCCTGCTGGGCGGGCGCGACGGCCGCGCAACGCTGATCTTGCGCAACGCCCAGAACGGCGCAACAGACACCACCGATGCAACCGGCATTCTGGCGCTGAACCCGTCCGCCACCGCGCCCGCCCATATCGATTGGGACGCCGCCGCGCCCAGCTTGCCGCCCGGCGACATCCTGCCGCAGCGCGTGACGGATGCGCCGGCGCTCGCCAGCGCCACCTTGCCCCCGGCCGATTGCGCGCTGCTGACGATAAGCCCCATGCCGCCTGTGCGCGAGGCATCGCGCCACCCCGGCCCGCGTACCGAAGGCGGCGCCGGCCTGCGCATCGCGATTGAGAACGTGTCGCCCGCCGTGAATGAGGGCGCGCTGCCCATCAAGTGCGTGGTGCATGAACGCATCGTCGTGCAGGCCGACCTGCTGATGGACGGCCACGACCGGATCGCAGGCGAACTCCGTTGGCGCGCCGCTGACGAATCAGGCTGGAGCCGGGTGCCGCTTGCGCTTGTCACCAATGACCGCTGGCAAGCCAGCTTTCGCCCGCGCCGCATTGGCCCGCACGAGTTCCAGGTGGCGGCATGGTTCGAGGTCTGGGAAACCTATCGCCATGACATCGAAGTCAAACATCACGCCGGCGTGGACGTGCGCCTGGAGGTGGTTGAAGGCGTGTTGCTGCTGCGCGAGGCCGAGAAGCGCGCGGGCAAGGGTTCCGATGCGGGAGGCAGCGTGGCGGTCATCAAGCGTGCGCTGGCCGCGCTGCCCAAGGCCAAGCCCAATGCCAAAACCGGCGTCACGCTGGGAGACTCCCCGCCCACCGACGACCAGATCGCCCACTTGCTTAGCCCCGAACTGGCCCGCGCCATGCGCGAGCTGGACGCGCACGCCTTTGAATCCGTCACGCCCGAGCCGTTCCCCGTGTGGGTGGACCGCCCCGAAGCCTGCCACAGCGCCTGGTACGAGCTGTTTCCGCGTTCGCAAGCGCGCGAGCCCGGCCGCCACGGCACCTTTGATGACGTCATTGAACGCCTGCCCGACATCCGGGAAATGGGTTTTGACGTGCTGTACCTGCCGCCCATCCATCCCATCGGCCTGCGCAACCGCAAGGGGCCGAACAATAGTTTGATTGCAGGCCCCGACGATGTGGGCAGCCCTTATGCCATCGGTTCGGCCGATGGCGGGCACGACGCCATCGAGCCCAAGCTGGGCAGCTTGCAGGACTTTCTGCGTCTGGTGCGCGCGGCCGACGACCACGGTATGGAGATGGCGCTGGACTTTGCCATCCAGTGCTCGCCTGACCACCCCTGGCTGGCCGAGCACCCCGACTGGTTCTCGTGGCGGCCCGATGGCTCGCTGCGCTATGCCGAGAACCCGCCGAAGAAGTATCAGGACATCGTGAATGTTTCGTTCTACGGTTCGCCGCCCCGCCGCGCCCGCAAGCTTGCGCTATGGCGCGCGCTGCGCGACGTGGTGCTGTTCTGGGTGGACCAGGGCGTCCGCATTTTCCGGGTCGACAACCCCCACACCAAGCCGCTGCCCTTCTGGCAATGGCTGATCGCCGAAGTGCATGGGCAGCACCCGGATGTGCTGTTCCTGTCCGAAGCCTTCACCCGGCCCAAGATGATGTACCGGCTGGCCAAGGTGGGGTTCACGCAGTCGTACACGTACTTCACCTGGCGTAATGAGCGCGCCGAGCTGCAAGCGTATCTGGAAGAAATTTCCCAGCCGCCGCCGGCCGACTTCTTCCGTCCGCATTTCTTCGTGAACACGCCTGACATCAACCCCGTGTTCCTGCAAACGTCGGGCCGGCCGGGCTTTTTGATTCGTGCGGCGTTGGCAGCGACGGGGTCGGGGCTGTGGGGCCTGTACAGCGGTTTCGAGCTCTGCGAAGCCGCGCCGGTGCCAGGCAAAGAGGAATACCTGGATTCCGAAAAGTACGAACTGCGCCCGCGCGACTGGCATCAGCCCGGCAATATCCGCGCCGAAATCACGCGCCTGAATCACATCCGCCATGCCAACCCGGCGCTGCAAACCCACCGCGGGCTGACCGCCATCGGCAGTGGCAACGACCGCGTGCTGGCCTTTGTGAAAGCCACGCCGGGGCTGGGTAATGTGGTGCTGACGGTGATCAGCCTGGACCCCTTCCACCCGCAGACCGCGCACGTGGACGCGCCCTTCTGGCTGTTTGGCGAAGGCCCCGGCGCAGCATTCGACGAAACCCACCAAACCCACCAAACCCGCGAACCCCGCCCCGATCACCTGGAAGCCGAAGACCTGCTGACGGACACCCGCGACACCTGGCGCGATGCGACGCGCGCGGTGGCCTTGTCCCCCGATCAACCCTATCGCATCTGGCGGCTGTCGCTGCATGGCTGATGCCGCCCGGAGCCCAACCCCATGATTAGTGAAACCCAACCCCAGAAGGATGACAGCCTTTGGTACAAGGACGCCGTCATCTACCAGCTGCATGTGAAGTCGTTCTTCGACTCCAATGATGATGGCGTGGGCGACGTGCCCGGCCTGATCATGAAGCTGGACTACATCGCCAGCCTGGGCGTGAACACGATCTGGCTGCTGCCCTTCTACCCATCGCCGCGGCGCGACGATGGCTACGACATCGCGGACTATCGCGGCGTGCACCCCGACTACGGCACCGTTGCCGACGTGCGCAAGCTGATCCGCGAGGCCCATGCGCGCGGCTTGCGCGTCATTACCGAACTGGTGGTGAACCACACGTCGGACCAGCACCGCTGGTTTCAGCGGGCGCGCACCTCGCGCCCGGGGTCTGCCGCGCGTAATTTCTACGTGTGGTCCGACAACGACAAGGCCTATGCCGGCACCCGCGTCATCTTCTGCGACACGGAAAAATCCAACTGGACGTGGGACCCCGTCGCCAACGCCTATTTCTGGCATCGCTTCTATTCGCATCAGCCAGACCTGAATTACGACAACCCGCAGGTGCTGAAGGAAGTGCTGTCCGTCATGCGCCACTGGCTGGACATGGGCGTGGACGGGCTGCGGCTGGACGCCGTGCCGTATCTGGTGGAACGCGAAGGCACCAACAACGAGAACCTGCCGGAAACGCATCAGGTGTTGAAGCAGATTCGCGCGGTGATCGATGACGAATACCCCGGCCGCCTGCTGCTGGCCGAAGCCAACCAATGGCCCGAAGACGCGCAGGAGTATTTCGGGGCGGGCGACGAATGCCATATGTCGTTCCACTTTCCGCTGATGCCGCGCATGTACATGGCGATTGCGCAGGAAGACCGCTTCCCGATTACCGACATCATCCGGCAGACGCCCGACATTCCCGCCACCTGCCAATGGGCCATCTTTTTGCGCAACCACGACGAGCTGACGCTTGAAATGGTGACGAGCCGCGAACGCGATTACCTGTGGAGCGTGTACGCGGCTGACCCGCGCGCCCGCATCAACCTGGGCATCCGCCGCCGCCTGGCGCCCTTGCTGGAGCGCGACCGCCGCCGCGTCGAACTGATGAACAGCCTGTTGCTGTCCATGCCCGGCACGCCGGTGCTGTACTACGGCGACGAGCTCGGCATGGGCGACAACGTGCATCTGGGCGACCGCGATGGCGTGCGCACGCCAATGCAATGGTCGCCCGACCGCAACGGCGGCTTCTCGCGCGCCGACCCCGAACGCCTGCCGCTGCCCGTGCTGATGGGGCCGCTGTATGGCTACGAGGCGGTCAACGTGGAAGCGCAGCAGCGCGACCCGCATTCGCTCTTGAACTGGACGCGCCGCATGCTGGCGCAGCGCCGCCAGACACACGCCTTCGGGCGCGGCACGCTGCGCTTCATCCTGGCCGGCAACCGCAAGATTCTGGCGTACCTGCGCCAATGGAACGACACCACGATTCTGTGCGTGGCCAATCTGTCGAACGCCGCGCAGCCGGTTGAGCTGCAATTGCAGGCCTTCAACGGCCGGGTGCCGGTGGAAATGCTGGGCGGCATGCCGTTTCCGGCCATTGGCGAATTGCCGTATCTGCTGACGCTGCCGCCGTATGGCTTTTACTGGATGGACCTGAGCGTGGACGCCGCGCCGCCGAATTGGCATGCCAGCGGCCCCGCCCAGATGCCCGAGCTGACGACGCTGGTGCTGAAGTCGCGCGGCGGCGCGTCGCTGACGGATGCGTCGCGCGCGGTGCTGGAAAACGAAGTGCTKCCCGAATACCTGGCGCGCCAGCGCTGGTTCCCGGGCAAGCATGCGCCCGCCCGCGCCCGGCTGGCGTATGCCACGCCCTTTCACACCGCCAGCGGCGAAGCCTATTGGGCCGAGATCGAACCCGAAGATGGCGTGGCCGGCCTGCGCGCCCAAGCGCCGTTCGTTCTGGTGTGGGATGAAACCGCCCAGGTGCAATACCCGATTGCGCGGGTGCGGCGCGGGCCAGAGGTCGGCATTCTGGCCGACGCCTTCCTGCAACCCGGCTTCGTGCTGGGCGTGGTCGACGCCTTGCGCGCGGGCGGCGAGCTGGATGGCCGCGAAGGCGGCAAGCCGGGCGACAAACCCGGCGTCATCCGCTATCTGCCTGAACCGGGGCTGGCTGAACTGGATCTGGGCGACGACCCCGCCCTGCAATGGATCAGCGGCGAACAGTCCAATAGTTCGGTCATCGTCGGCGGACAAGCCATTCTGAAACTGCTGCGCAATGTGCGGCCGGGGGTGTCACCGGAAGTCGAGATGACGCGCTACCTGACCCGCGCGGGCTACGCCAACATTCCCGCGTTGCTGGGCGAAGTGCTGCGGGTGGATTCGGAAGGCGTGCCGCACACGCTGGCCGTGCTGCACGCCTTTGTGACGAACGAAGGCGACGCCTGGACGTGGACGCTGGACTACCTGAAGCGCACGCTGGGCGCGGCCTTGCTGGGTAACGCCACGCCAGACGAATTCGAAGCCAGCCTGGAAGGCTATACGGTGGTGGCGGCCACCATCGGCCGCCGTCTGGCCGAGCTGCACAACGCGCTGGCGCAACCCAGCGACGACGAGACCTTTGCCGTGCGCACCGCCACGACGGAAGACGCGGACGAGCACGCCACCCGCATCGTCGCCCAGCTTGACCGCGCGGCGGATGATCTGCGCGCCGTGCTGGATACGCTGGAAGCGCCGTCGCATGCGTGCGCCGAATGGTTCTTTGACCATCGTGCGCGGCTGATCAAGCAAGTCACTGCGATGGCGCAATCGCTCGCCGGCGCGCCGCTGATCCGCGTGCATGGCGACTTCCATCTGGGCCAGGTGCTGGTGGCGCAGACGGACGCGTATCTGATTGATTTTGAAGGCGAACCGATCCAGACCATGGAATCGCGCCGGCTGCGCTTCACGCCCTACAAGGACGTGGCCGGCATGTTGCGCTCGTTTGACTATGCGGCCGCCTCCATCGCGCGTGCCGATCCGCTGGGCGGCGCACCGACCGACGCGAACGCGGGGGCAGCGGATTCGGCCGCATCACCCGGCGTGCCACTGGAATTGCGCGACGCGCTGCTGGCGCGCTTCGGACACCGGGCGGCCGAGGCCTTTTTGCAGGGCTATCAAGAGGCTGCCACCACCGCGATTGCGCTGCCGGCGGATCAGGAAAGCACGCTGCTCAAGCTGGCGCAGCTGGAAAAGGCCGCCTACGAGGTCAGCTATGAAGCCGCCCACCGGCCGGACTGGATTTCCATTCCGTTGTGCGCCCTGACGGGGCTTGCGCGCGAGCTGATCATGCAAAACGCGGCCATCCACGACGAGGAACAATCACGATGAACCGCCAACGCACCGCCTCGCCGCCCAAGGCGCCGCCGAACGTGTCACCCAAGGCGCCGTCAATAGCGCCGCCACAGGACCGCCCGGCCGGCTCTGACGGCCAGGTCGACCCGGCCACGCTGGCCGCGCTAGCCGCGGGCCTGCACGCCGATCCGTTTTCGGTACTGGGCCCGCATGATGGCGCCGTTCGCGTGCTGGCCCCGGGCGCATCCGCCGTGTCTGTCGTGTGGCCCGATGGCGCGCGTACCGCCTTGCACGAGCAAGCCCATGGTTTGTACACGGGTGCAGCACCCGGCGCGCGGCCGGGCGACCCCGCGTCGTACCAGTTGGCCATTTCATGGCCGGGCGCGGAACAGTTGACGCCCGACCCCTACGCCTTTGGCCCGTTACTGTCCGACGACACGCTGCAAGGCTTGGCTGGCGGCGACTGGAACGCCGCACTCGATGCCTTGGGCGCGCGGCTGGGCGAGTTGAATGGCGTGCCCGGCTTGCGCTGCGCCGTGTGGGCGCCCAACGCGCGCCGTGTTGCGGTAGTGGGCGACTTCAACAGCTGGGATGGCCGCCGTCACGCCATGCGGCTGCGCCACGCGGCGGGCGTGTGGGAATTGTTCATCCCGGGCGTCACCGCGGGCGATTGCTACAAGTTCGCCATCACCGACCCCACCGGCGCGATCTTGCTCAAGGCCGACCCGATGGCGCGCCGCGCGCAGCCCGCGCCCGCCACGGCCTCAATCGTTGACGACCCTTCCCCCTATTCCTGGACGGACGATGCATGGATGCTTTCTCGCGGTGCGCGCCAAGCGCCCCAATCTCCCATTTCCATCTACGAGGTGCACGCCGGTTCGTGGATCGCGGCCGACGGCGCTCGCTGCGTCTGGGACCAACTGGCCGACAAGCTGCCCGCCTACGCGCACGCCATGGGGTTCTCGCATGTCGAATTGATGCCGATCATGGAGTATCCATTCGGTGGTTCCTGGGGCTACCAGCCGCTTGGTCTGTTCGCACCGTCCGCCCGCTTTGGGCCGCCGGCCGCCTTCGCCCGTTTCGTGGACCGCTGCCACGCCGTGGGCGTCGGCGTCATCCTGGACTGGGTTCCCGCGCACTTCCCCGATGACGCCCACGGGCTGGCGCGCTTTGATGGCACGCCGCTGTATGAATACGCCGACCCGCGCGAAGGCTATCACCCCGACTGGCACACCATGGTCTACAACCTGGGGCGCACCGAAGTCAAAGCCTTCATGATTGCCAGCGCGATGCATTGGCTGCGCCGTTATCACATCGACGGGCTGCGCGTGGACGCGGTGGCCTCGATGCTGTACCGCGACTACAGCCGCCAGCCGGGTGAATGGATACCCAACCAGCACGGCGGCCGTGAAAACCTGGAAGCGGTGGCCTTTCTGCAAGAACTGAACGCCACCGTCCGCAAGCAGGTGCCGGATGCGATCGTTGTGGCCGAAGAGTCCACCGCCTGGCCGGGCGTGACTGCGCCCGTCGAAGATGGCGGGTTGGGGTTCCACTACAAATGGAACATGGGCTGGATGCACGACACCCTGCGCTACATGCACGAAGACCCGGTGCACCGTAAATACCACCACCACGACATCACGTTCGGCATGGCCTACGCCTATTCCGAACGCTTCATCCTGCCGCTGTCGCATGACGAAGTGGTGCACGGCAAGGGTTCGCTTGTGAACAAGATGCCGGGGGACCACGGCACGAAGCTCGCCAACCTGCGCGCGTATCTGGGCTTCATGTGGGCGCACCCCGGCAAGAAGCTGCTGTTCATGGGGGGCGAACTGGCCCAGCCCGCCGAATGGAATCACGACGCCACGCTGGATTGGAACCTGCTGGACGACCCCGGCCACCACGGCGTGCAACGCCTGGTCGCTGACCTGAACCGGCTGTACCGCGACACCCCCGCACTGCACGCGCTTGACGCCGACCCCGAGGGCTTTGCCTGGGTCGTGATGGACGATGCCGACAACAGCGTGGCCGCGTTCCTGCGGCGCAGTGGTGCGCAGATGGTGTTGGCGGTGTCGAACTTCACGCCGGTCGCCCGCCACGGCTACCGCGTCGGCGTGCCGCTGGCCGGCCGCTGGACCGAATCCCTGAACACCGATGCCGGCTGGTATGGCGGCACGGGCCAGGGCAACCAGGGCGCGGCCGTCTCCGCGTCCGAGTCCGCCCACGGCCACGCGCAGTCCCTGTCATTGACGCTCCCTCCGCTTGCCACCCTCTATTTCACGCATGAAGGCTGAACATGGACCCCACTCAATTGACCCGCTTGACCACCGGCCAGCCGTACCCGCTGGGCGCGGTCAGCGATGGCCTGGGCGTGAACTTCGCCGTTTTTTCGGCCAACGCTACCCGCATCGAACTGTGCGTATTCGATGCCCGCGCCCGCAAGGAACTGCGGCGCTTTGACCTGCCTGAATGTACCGACGAAATCTGGCACGGTTACCTGCCGGATGCGCAGCCCGGGCTGGTCTACGGCTACCGCGCCCACGGCCCGTACGACCCGCGCAACGGCCACCGCTTCAACCCCCACAAGCTGCTGCTGGACCCCTATGCGCGCCACCTGACCGGGCCGGTCGTCTGGAGCGACGCGCTGTTTGGCTATCGGCTGAACCATGCCCGCACCGACTTGTCGATGGACCGCCGCGATAGCGCGCCCGCCATGCCCAAGGCCATCGTGACCGAAGATGTGCCGTTCAACTGGGGCAACAGCAAGGCGCCGAATACGCCGTGGTCGGACACAACGATCTACGAAGTGCACCTGCGCGGCGCGTCGATGCAACGCGAAGACCTGCGCCAGCCGATACGCGGCACCTGCGCCGCCCTGGCCGACCCGCGCTTCATCGAACACCTGCTGCGGCTGGGCGTCACCGCGGTGGAACTGCTGCCCGTGCACGCCTTTCTGCAAGACCGCTTCCTGATCGAACGGGGCTTGCGCAACTACTGGGGCTACAACACGCTGTCGTTCTTTGCGCCCGAGCCGTCTTACCTGCAACGCGGGCCGAATGATCTGCGTCAGGCGGTGCGCCGCCTGCACGCTGCCGGCCTGGAAGTGATTCTGGACGTGGTCTACAACCACACCTGCGAAGGCAGCGAGCTGGGGCCCACGCTGTCCTGGCGCGGGCTGGACAACGCCAGCTACTACCGGCTGATGCCCGGCGAAGAACGCTATTACATCAACGACACCGGCTGCGGCAACACGGTCAACCTGTCGCACCCGCGCGTCTTGCAGATGGTGATGGATTCCTTGCGGTACTGGACGACGTCTTACGGCGTGGACGGGTTCCGCTTTGACCTGGGGGTGACGCTGGGCCGAGAAGGCACGGGCTTTGACCCGGGCTCGGGCTTCTTTGACGCCATGCTGCAAGACCCGACCCTGGCGGGCGTGAAGCTCATCTCGGAACCGTGGGACATCGGCCCCGACGGCTACCAGCTGGGCAACCATCCGCCCGCGCTGGCCGAATGGAATGACCGCTACCGCGACACCGTGCGCCGCTACTGGCGCGGCGACGAAGGCATGCGCGGTGACATGGCGGCGCGCCTGTGCGGCTCGCGCGATGTGTTCGACCGCCGCCATCGCCGGCCCTGGGCCAGCGTGAACTTCGTGGCGTCGCACGACGGTTTCACCACGCAAGACGTGGTCAGTTACGACGGCAGCCATAACGAAGCCAATGGCGAAGACGGCAACGACGGCCACTCTGAAAACTACAGCCACAACTGGGGCGTGGAAGGCCCCACCGACGACCCCGCCATTCTGGAACGCCGAGGCCAGGTGCAGCGCGCGCTGCTTGGCACGCTGTTCCTGTCCGACGGCACGCCGATGATGTTGGCGGGCGACGAGTTCGGCAACAGCCAGGACGGCAACAACAACGCCTACTGCCAGGACGGCCCCTTGTCGTGGCTGGACTGGACGCAGGCGCAGAGCGACGCAGGCCGCGCACTGAGCCAGTTCGTGGCGCGCGCCGTGTCATTGCGGCGCGACCACCCGAGCTTGCGCGCGGCGCGTTTTGGCGACGCCGCGCAAGAAATCTGCCCGGGCGTCAGCGCGATTGCCTGGTTCGACACCGATGGCGGCCCCATCGACCAAGCCGCTTGGGACGACCCGCAAGGCCGCACCATGGCCTTGCGCCGCGCGGCGTTGCGTGAAGATGGCAGTGCCGACATCACGCTGCTGTTACTGAACCCGGGCGCGGAGCCCGCCACGTTCACGCTGCCGGAACCGGCGCTACCCTGGTTGCGCGAACTGGACTCGGCCACGCCCGTGCCATCGGCCCCGGTCTCCGAATCGGAAATCATCGTGCAGGCGCATAGCCTGGTGCTGCTGTCGGCCGCCTGCATGCCAGGCGTCGTTCCCGGGGCGGCATCATGACAGTTCTGCCTGAACCCTACACCCACGGCGCGCTGCCGCTGCCCGACGGACGCACGCGCTTTCGGCTCTGGGCGCCGTCGGCGGCGCCAGGCTTGGCGTTGCTGATCGACGGCCAGCCGCCCATTGCTTTGCATCCTGACAGCGATGGCTATGCCGAAGCCGATGTCGCTTGCCCGCCCGGCACGCGTTACCGGTATCGGCTGGGCGACGGGCAGCTGGTGCCCGACCCGGCCTCGCGCCAGCAAGACGGCGATGTGCACGGCGCCAGCATCGTCGCCGGGCCGGACGATTATGCGTGGCAACACCCCGCTTGGTCCGGCCGCCCGTGGCGCGAATCCGTCATCTACGAAGCGCACGTGGGCTTGAGCGGCGGCTTTGACGGCCTGACCGCCCGGCTGCCGGGGCTGGCCGCGCTGGGTATTACGGTGATTGAACTGATGCCGATCGCGGATTTTCCGGGCCCGCGCAACTGGGGCTACGACGGCGTGTTGCCCTACGCGCCCGACACGGCCTATGGCCCGCCGCAAGCGCTCAAGCACCTGATCGACACGGCCCACGGGCTGGGCTTGAGCGTAATGCTGGACGTGGTCTACAACCACTTCGGCCCCGAGGGCAACTACCTGCCCCAATACGCCGCGCCTTTTTTCCGGGAGGACGTCCCCACCCCCTGGGGGCCCGCCATCGACTTCCGGCAACCTGCTGTGCGGCGCTACTTCGAAGAGAACGCGCTGTACTGGCTGATGGAATACCGCTTTGACGGGTTGCGCCTGGATGCCGTGCATGCCATTGAAGACCCTGACTGGCTGGTGGAGCTTGCGCAATTTCTGCGCGGCCAGGTGCCTGCGCATCGCCATGTGCATCTGGTGCTGGAAAATGACGACAACCGCGCCAGCCTGCTGACGCAGGGCTACGACGCCCAATGGAATGACGACGCGCACCACGTGCTGCACCATTTGCTGACGGGCGAATCGCGAGGCTACTACGCCGACTACGCCGAGCGGCCCGCGCAGGCGCTGGCGCGTTGCCTGGCGGAAGGCTGGCTGTATCAAGGCCAGCCCTCGCCGTACCGGCAAGGCGCCACGCGCGGTGAACCCAGCGGCCATCTGCCGCCGACGTCGTTCGTGTTGTTTCTGCAAAACCATGACCAAACCGGCAACCGCGCACGCGGCGAACGGCTGACGGAACTGGCCGAAAACGCCGAACGCCTGCGCGCCGCCGTTGCGCTGCAATTGCTGTCGCCGCAGATTCCGCTGATCTTCATGGGAGAGGAGTTCGGCAGCCGCGCGCCCTTCCTGTATTTCACCAGTCACACGGACCCGGCGCTGGTGCAAGCCGTGCGCGAAGGACGCCAGCGCGAATTCGCGGCGTTTCCTGAATTCAGCGGTGACGATGCGCTGAAGGTGCCAGACCCCAACTCCGAATACACCTGGGCGCAAAGCGTGCCCTGGCGCGACGGCGAGCGGCCGGACGCCCAGCCATGGCGCACCCTGTACGAAGCGCTGCTGCATCTGCGCCAGCACGCCATCGCCCCCCGCTTGACGGGCGCGCGCAGCGTGTTCGCCCGCGCGGTGGGCCGGCATGGCGTACACGCGCAATGGCGGCTGGGCTACGGCGCATTGCTGACGGTGTACGTCAACCTGGGTCCGGTGCGCGAACAGCTTGCGCAACGCGCGCTTGCCGCCGCGCACTCGCCATCGTCACTGCTGTTTGAATCCCGCGCGGGCGCGTTCGCGGCATTGGCATCGGGCAGCCTGTGTTCCGAAAGCACCGTGTGGCTGCTGGAGGAAGCATCATGAGCCCCCTGTCCGCCCTGGCCGCCGAGGCCGGTATCGCCGAAGACTGGACCGGCGCCGACCAACGCCCGCGTCGTGTGTCGCCGGACACGCTGCGCGCCCTGCTCAACGCGATGGATCTGCCAGCGGCGTCCGACGCTGACATCCGCGATAGCCGGCAGCGCCTGGCTGCCACCTTATCCCGCACGCATCTGCCCGCGATGCTGATCGCCCTGCCCGGCGAGCTTGTCGCACTGCCGCCGGATTGCGCCGGGGCTTATCAATTGCAAGCGGCGTCGTCGGCCGCCATCGCCGGCCGCACCGCACACGGCCCGGACTTGAAGCCCACGCTGCGCGCGCCCGCCACGCCCGGGTACTACGCCTTAAGCACGCAGGGCGGCGAATGCACGCTGGCGGTTGCGCCGCCGCGCGCGCCCTCTCTGGACGACATCTGCCGCACGAAGCACCCGCGCGCGTGGGGGCTGACGGCGCAGGTCTATAGCCTGCGCCGCCCGTCCGCTGACGTGACGCAGTCCACACACGGCTTTGGCGACTTCGGCGCGTTGCGCGAGCTGGCTATGGCGGCCGGGCAGGCGGGCGCCGACGCACTGGCCATCAGCCCCGTGCATGCGATGTTCGCGGCGGACCCCGCGCAATGCAGCCCGTATTCGCCCTCCAGCCGCTTGTTTGTGAACACGCTCTTTGCAGACCCCGCGGGCGTTCTCGGCGAGGAGGCGGTGCGCGCCGCATTGGCGGGCATGGACCTCGCGCAATTGCGCATGCTGGATGCGCAACCGCTGATCAACTGGCCCGCTGCGGCCCGGCTGCGCCACGAGCTGTTGCGACGCTTGCACGCAGGCTTCGCCACGGACGCCACTACCGGTCAACGGCAGGCTTACGAGGCATTCTGCAACGCGGCCGGGCCAGACCTGCACGACCACGCTCTGTTCGAAGCGCTGCACGGCAACCACGCGCAGGGACAAGATGCCCCGTTGGCATGGACCCATTGGCCGGCCGACCTGCGCGACCCGCGCTCGTCCGCCGCGCAACGCTATGCCACCGACCATGCCGAGGCCGTCGACGTGCATCGGTTCAGCCAATGGCTGGCCTCCGCCAGTTTGTCGCGCGCCCAGCAAGCGGCGCGCGACGCAGGCATGCGCGTTGGTCTGGTGGCTGATCTGGCCGTGGGCGGCAGCCCCCAGGGCAGCCATGCCTGGAGCCGGCAAGCCGACCTGATGAAATGCACCAGCGTCGGCGCGCCGCCCGATCTGTACAACCCACTGGGGCAAGGCTGGGGTTTGACGGCGTTGTCACCCGCCGCCCTGCACGAATCCGGCTATGCGGCGTTTCTGGCAATGCTGCGCGCCAACCTGGCGCACGCGGGCGGGCTGCGCATTGATCACATACTGGGTTTGGCGCGCTTGTGGCTGATCCCGGATGGCGCCTCGCCCGAAGACGGCGGCTATCTGCGTTACCCCATGCCGCAATTGCTGCGGCTGATCGCATTGGAGGCTTGGTTGCATCACGCGCTGATCATTGGTGAAAACCTGGGCACGGTTCCGGAAGGGTTCGACGCGCAACTTGAAGCGCACGGCGTGCTGGGCATGGATGTGCTGTGGTTCATGCGGGCGGCTGACGGGGCAAAGGCGGCGGAGCCGGCGAAGGCGGCTGATGGCGATGACGGAAATGAGTGGGCCGGCGGGCCTGATACGGCTGACGGGAATGATGCGACCTGCGGCGATCAGGGCACCCAACGTGCTTACGGGGCTGTCGGTGCAGATGGAGCTAATGGCGCTAATGGGGCTGAGCGGCCACATCTAACGGCAGAAGAGCCTGCCGCGTCGCCGCCTGCCGCCTTCCTGGCGCCCGGCGACTGGCCCGCCAACGCCGTCGCCATGACGACCACCCACGATCTGCCCACGCTGGAAGGCTGGTGGCACGCGCAGGACATTCTGTGGCGGTCGCGGCTGAGCCTGCTTGGCCCTGATCAAGAGGAAGCCGCGTTGCGCGCTGCCCGCCTGGAAGACCGCGCGACCTTGTGGCGCTCTGTGCAGTCCAGTTCACCCGCCGCTTCCACCTTGCCGCTGCCCCGCCGGGCGCCCAGCGCCGAACTGCTGGGCTTTGTCGCCGCCACGCCCTGCCCGCTGATGCTGGTGCCACTGGAAGATCTGGCAGGCCAGCTCGACCAGCCCAACTTGCCCGGCACCGTCGCGCACCATCCCAACTGGCGGCAACGCACGCCGCTGTCGGTGGCCGAGTGCCTGAACGCGCCCGCCAGCCAGGCGCGCCTTCAACCCGTGCGCGCGGTGCGGGGGCGGACATGAGCGCCCCGCGCGCCACCGCGCGCCTGCAACTGCACGCCGGCTATACGTTGGACGACGCCTGCGCGCAGGTGCCCTACTACGCGACGCTGGGCGTCAGCCATCTTTACCTGTCGCCCATCACACAGGCCCGGATGGGTTCAACGCATGGTTACGACGTCATTGACCATCAATGCATCAATCCGGAACTGGGCGGCCAGGCCGCGCTGCGCAGGCTGACCGACGCGGCGCACCGGCACGGCTTGGGGCTGATTGCCGACATCGTGCCCAACCACATGGCCGCCCACGCCTCGAACGCGTGGTGGGCCGATGTGTTGCGGCACGGCGCGCAAAGCCGCCACGCCCGCACGTTCGACATCGACTGGCAACCGGCTGATACGGCGCTGCACGGCAAAGTGCTGCTGCCGGTGCTGGGCGAGCCGTATGGCGAGGCGCTGGCCGCAGGCCACATCCGATTGATTCACGACGCCGCGGCCGCTGAGGGTTACGCCATTGAAGCAGGCGGCCAGCATCTGCCCCTGGCCCCCGGCACGGCTCCCGCTGGGGATGACCCCGCTTCCGTCTGCGCGGCGTTTGATGCCGGCACAACGGACGGCGCGGCGGACAGCGCAGCGGACGGCGCAGCGAATCGCGCGGCGAACTGCGCGGCGCGTCTGCATGATCTGCTGGAACGCCAGCATTACCGGCTCGCGTGGTGGCGCACCGCGCCCGAGCAGATCAACTGGCGGCGCTTCTTCGAAATCAGCGAACTGGTTGGCGTGCGCGTGGAAGACGACGAAGTCTTCGACGCCGTGCATGCGCTGCCGTTGCAGCTGGTTCGGGAAGGCGTGTTGGACGGGCTGCGCATCGACCACGTCGACGGCTTGGCCAGCCCGGGCGCGTACTTGCGGCGCTTGCGTGAGCAGCTTGACGACGCCCGCGCGCAGCACGCCGGGAATGCCACGGCCTATCTCGTCGTGGAAAAAATCCTGGCTGACGGAGAAGTGCTGGACGCACGCTGGCCGGTAGACGGCACCACCGGCTACGACTTCATGGACCAGGCCGGCGCGCTGTTGCATGCGCCCCAGGCGCAGGCGCCGATGGAGCAGTTCTGGAACACCCTTAGCGGCGACGTCCGCAGCGCGTCTGCCCAATTACAGGATGCGCGCCATCGCATGCTGGCACGCCACTTCCCCGTGGAACGCCAGGCGTTGGTACGCGCGTTGACTCGCATCGCACGGCAAGACCTGCGCACGCGTGACTGGACGTCCACCGCCATCGACCGGGTGTTGACCGCCTTGCTGGCGGCCTTTCCCGTGTACCGCAGCTATGCCGAAGACGGCGGCCGCAGCGCCGAGGACGCACACTGGTGCCGCATCGCGCGGGACCACGCGCGCGCGGCGCTGGCTGGATCGGAAGCCGACGCGCGGCTGCTTGATCAGATCGACGCGTGGCTGGCGGGGCCGCAGCAGGCTGATGCGGGTGCCGGTGCGGACCCTGGCGCTGAAGTCGATGCTGACGCCGGTGCCGGTGCCGGTGCCAACGCTGGCGCTGGCGCTGATGCTGGTGCTGGTGCTGGTGCTGGTGCTGGTGCTGATGCTGATGCTGATGCTGATGCTGGTGCTGGTGCTGGTGCTGATGCTGGTGCTGATGCTGGTGCTGATGCTGGTGCTGATGCTGGTTCCCGCGCCGACAATGAAGCCGGCGCGCTTCGCCGCTTCCAGCAGTTAACACCGCCGCTTGCCGCGAAGGCGCTGGAAGACACCTTGTTCTACCGGCGCGGCCCGCTGCTGTCACGCAACGAAGTCGGCTCCAGTCCCACGCAATTCGCCCTGCCGCTTGACGCCTTCCATACCCTGACTCAAGCCCGCGCCCGCACGCATCCACACGCGATGCTCGCCACCGCCACCCACGACCACAAGCGCGGCGAAGACACGCGTGCGCGCCTGGCCGTGCTGAGCGAAACGCCCGAACGCTGGCAGCGCGTGGCCGAGAACTGGATTCCGCGTCTGGGACCAAATGGTTCGCACAGGGGTTCGCACAGGGATTCAGAAACGGGATCGCCGATAGGTGCGCCCACCGCTTCACCAACGCCCGCCGACCGTTATCTATTGCTGCAAAGCCTGGTCGGCGCGTGGCCGTTGTCCTTGTCCGCAGATAACCGCGCAGACGTTGCTGCGTTTCTGGAACGCATTCTCCAGTGGCAGGAAAAGGCCTTGCGCGAGGCCAAGCTGCATACCAGCTGGACCGACCCGAACACCGGCTACGAAGCCGCGGCCCGCCACTGCGTAACCGCATTGCAAGACACCGGCGAAGGGCAAGCGCTGCTGCGCGACATCGCCGCGTGGACGGCAGGCATCGCCCCGGCCGGGCTTGTCAACAGCATGACCCAAACCCTGTTGCGCAACACCTTGCCCGGTGTGCCGGATCTATACCAAGGCACGGACTTGTGGGACTTCAGCTTGGTGGACCCCGACAATCGCCGCCCCGTCGACTACGCCGAACGCGCCGCGCTGCTGGCAGCGGCCGGCGCTCCCATCGCCACCGATGCGGCGGCATGGCGCAGCGGCGCCATCAAGCAGCAACTGATCCAACGCTGCATGACGCTACGCGCTGCGGACCCGGGCCTGTTCGATCACGGCGAATATGTGCCGCTGACCGCGCAAGGCCCGCGCGCGGCGCATGTCATCGCCTATCTGCGTCGGCACAACGGACGCAGCGTGCTGGCCGTCGCGCCCCTTCATTGCGCGCTGGCCTTGGCGCCTTACGCGCAAGATCAGGCCGCCCAGGCTGCGCACTTCTGGGATGGCACCCACGTGCAGTTGCCGGACGGCGTCGGCCCCCTGCGCAATGTGCTCTCCGGCCGGCCCGTCAACGTGGAAGACGAAGGCAGAATTCCCCTGGCCGACCTCTTGCGCGACTGTCCGGTGGCGCTCTGCACCCAGACCTGACGCGCGCTTGATCGTCCAGTTGCCCTTTGCACCACGACCTGACGCGCGCTTGATCGCCCAGGTGCCCTTTGCACCACGACCTGACGCGTGCTCGGCGGGCGGCCGGGCAAGCGTCAGTACTGGTAGCGCATCGTCAGAATCGTGCTGGTGCCCGCGCCCCATGCGCCTTGGCTGTAGAAGCCAACCTGGCTGTAGTACTTGCGGTCAAACAGGTTGTTCACGTTCAACTGCGCCGACAGGTTGCGGTTGAACTGGTAGCGCGCCATCAGGTTGGTGATGGCGTAGCTGCCTTGGCCTACGCGCTCGTCGCCGTTGGGGCCGCTGGCGATGGTGTAGACACCGCTCTGCCAATTGACGCCGCCGCCCACCGTCAGACGATTCCAGTCGCCCGGCAAGCGGTAAGTCGTGAACAAGCGCACCAGCGACCGCGGTTGATCCGTCTGGATGGCGTTGCCTTCGCCGTCGCGCGCGGTCCAATGCGACCAGCCCGCCGCCAGATTCCAACCCGGCGTCACTTCGCCCGACACCTCAAGATCGAAGCCGCGGCTGCGCGTGCCTTGGGCGGCCCGGTATGCCTGGTTGATCGAACCCGGCACCAAGTAACCCGGGTCGGTTTGCGCGACGTTATCCTGTTCCACCTGGAACACGGCCGCGCTGGCGTTCAAGCGCCCTTCCAGGAATTCACCCTTCACGCCGGCTTCATAGGACTTGCCTTCCAGCGGGTCCAGCCATCCGCCGTTGCGGTCCTGGTAGCTTTGCGGATTGAAGATGCCCGTGTAGCTGACGTAGGCCGTGTAGGTCTCGTTGATGTCGTACAGCAGGCCGGCGTAGGGCGTGAAAGCGTTCTTGTCGAAGGCTTCGCGGCTGCCGCCGCCAAAACCGACAGAGTCCGTCTTCCACGTGCTGTAGCGTCCGCCCACGATCAGCTTGAGCGGATCGGCCAGGTTCATGCGCAGCGCGCCGTACCAGCCGGTTTGTTTGGTGGTGTAGCGGCTGGCGGTGACGGCGGTGTCGCTCCAGTCGGGTTCGGGATAGGAACCGTCCCAGTTCAGGAAGTTGCCGACCGGGGCGGCGGATATCGCCGAACGGTAGTCAAAGTCGGCGTATTGGCGGGTGAAGCTCGCGCCCACCACCACTTCATGGCGGCGGCCAAACGCGGTGAAGGGGCCGGTGGCCTTGACGTCCAGGCTGTTCTGCTTGCGGTCGCCCAGATACCAGGCGGGCGAACCGCTCACGCCCAGGCCGGTCTCGCGGTCGGGCCAGCCGTACAGATACAGCAGCTTGCCGTCCATTTCGTGCTTGGAATGGGACGCCACGGCCTGCACGCGCCAGTCGTTGTCAAAGCGATGTTCCAGGCTGGCGAAGCCGCCGGATGTGGTGCTGCCCCATGAGCTCCAGTCGGCGCCCGTGTTCAGCGACCGCTTCCAGTCGGTGCGCCCGCCGTCCGCGTACCACAGCGGGAAGCCGCCCCAGCTGCTGCGTTGCGGGTCATTGTCTTGATAGTTGAAGCCCGCGCTGAAGGTCGTTCGCGACGTCAGGTCGGCATCCACGACGCCGTAGAAGATTTTTTTTGTGCTTTGGTAGCCATCCAGATAGGAATGGTTGTCTTGGTACGCCGACACAATGCGGCCGCGCACGCTGCCGTCCTTGCTGAGCGGGGTCGACAAGTCCAGCGTGCCGCGATAGGTGTCCCAGTTGCCCGCGCTGACGCTGACATCGGCCTTGAACTCACGGCTGGTGGCGTGCTTGCGCACCAGGTTGATCGACGCCGACGGGTTGCCCGCGCCCGTCAACAGGCCGGTTGCGCCGCGCACGACTTCAACGCGGTCGTAGATGATGGGGTCGATGGACGATTCACCGGCGGCATAGCCCACATCAAAACCGGTGGGCACGCCGTCATACATATAGTTGCTGACGCTGAACCCACGCGAGCTGAACGAATAGCGCTCGCTGTCGTAGTTCTGCACCGAGATGCCCGGCGTGCTGGCCATTACATCGGCCAACGACCGCATGTCTTCGTCGTCCATGCGCTGGCGGGTCATGACAGTGACCGACTGCGGCGTCTCGCGCAGCGTCAGCGGCAAGCCGGTGCTGGCGGCGGTGGCGCGGGGGGTGTAGGAACCCGTTCCTTCGGTGGTGGTGGGGTCGGAATCCCCCACGACTTGCACGCTGGGCAGCGTGGACACGGCCGCTTCCTGCGCGGCTGCGGCGGCTGAAGCCAGCGCTAAAAGCACCACGGCCGAGGTGCGGCTCACTTTGAAACGGGGCTTGCTGCCTGATAGAAAACGGAACTTGCTGCCTGGTAGAAATTGGGGCTTGCTGCCTTGTGGCCTGTGGTCTTGCATGCTGGCTTCCTCTCCCACAACGGGTTGCTTTGTGGGAAAGAAGTGTAATGCGACTGCTTCTCATAACTATCTGTTGTTGCGAATTTACGACGTCAACCGCCCCGCCAATTTGTCCCTACGCGCAGCGGGTTTACCCGGCCGCGTCACAAGCCGCCCGGCATAATGTCGCTGGCTCCGGCCCCGACGTTCTCTTCATAGCCGCTCTCCGTAGGAATCTCCGCGTGTTCCATGTCTTCACGGGACTGATCAGTCTCTACGTCATTTGGCGTTTCGTTCTGCCCCTGTCCTTATCCAGAACCAGCAAGCTCTTGCTGTCTGTCTTGCTCGTGGCCGCCGCCGAGCACCACTTGGTGACGCGCAACCTGTTCGGCTCCATGGCCTCGCCCGAAATTCCTGGCACGCTGTTGATGGTGCTGGGCTGGCTGTTCGGCAGCCTGCTGCTGTTGGCGATGCTGCTGCTGGCGCGCGATGTGGCGGGCTCGGTGGTGTACCTGTTCTCACGTGTGCGCGGCAAGCGGCTGTGGGCTGCGCGCGGTTGGGGCGTCGGCGCGGCGGTCGTCTCGGTGGTGCTGTCGGCTATTGGCGTCTGGCAAGCCGTGCGCGTGCCTGATGTGAAGACGCTGGAAATTGCGTTGCCCAAGCTGCCGCCCGAACTCGACGGCTTCCGTCTGGTGCAACTGACCGACCTGCACGCCAGCCGCTTGCTGGAAGCGCCGTGGATGGAAGCCGTCGTCACGAAGACGAATGGCTTGAACCCGGATCTGATCGTGATCACGGGCGATCTGGTCGACGGCACCACCGATGCACGCGCCGCCGATGTGCTGCCGCTGCAAGCGCTGCGCGCCCGCTACGGCGTCTATGCCATCCCGGGCAACCACGAGTACTACGCCGAGTACCAGCGTTGGCTGCCCGCTTTTGAAAAGCTGGGCCTGCGCCTGCTGCTGAACGAACACGTAACGCTCACCCCCAACGGCCAACGTCTGGTGCTGGCCGGCATCACCGACAAGATGGCGGCGGCCTATGGGCAGCTGGAACCTGATGTGGCGCGCGCGATGGACGGCGTGCCGGCCACCGACCCGGTCATCTTGCTGAGCCATCGCCCTATCGGCGCGGTGCGCAACGCGCAGGCCGGGGCCGGCCTGCAACTGTCCGGCCATACGCATGGCGGCCAGATCCTGGGGCCGCACCTGCTGACGCAGCTGGCTAACGAAGGCTATGTGTCGGGCGAGTATCAGGTCGACGGCATGCGCTTGTATGTCAGCAATGGCACGGGCTTGTGGCCGGGTTTCCCGGTGCGCTTGGGCCGCCCCTCGGAGATTACGCAGATCGTGCTGCGCTCGCCGGCGAAGACCGCCGCCCAATAAGTTCCACCCCCGCGCCCGCCATGATGAGCTACCTGCTGTGGTCCCTGCCCGCCCTGACGGTGATTGCCGCCATTGCCAGCGGGCGCGTGAACACCACGATAGCCGCCGTGCTGGGCCTGTGCGCCGCCGTGCCCATTGCGCTTTTCGCCGCACCCGCGCCATTCAGCGGCGCGCAATTGGCGGTGACGCTCGAACGCGGGCTGTGGATCGGCTGGATCATTACGCCGTACATCCTGGGCGGCTTGCTGTTCTGGCAGATGGCGTCCCACGGCCACGCGCCGGAACAATCGTCCACGCAGGCCACCGCCGGCCACGCAGAACTGAACGAGCCGCTCGCCCGCCGCCGGCGCTTGTTCTTCGCCTGTTTTCTGATCGGCCCCTTTGCGGAATCCGCCACGGGGTTTGGCGTGGGCATGCTGGGCACGGTGCTGCTGATTCGTCCGCTGGGCTTGAAGCCGCGCGACATCATGGTGTTCGCCTTGCTGAGTCAGACGCTGATTCCTTGGGGCGCGATGGGCAGCGGCACCTTGCTGGCGTCCGCCTATGCGCGCGTGCCGGCTGCCCAGCTGGCGCTCTACAGCATGGTGGCCGTGGCCTTGCTGATGGTGGTGTGGATGCTGCTGTACTGGCGCACGGCGCGCCATGCGGGCTTGCGTGCGGACGCGGCCGAGCACCGGCGCGAAGCCGTGTGGATGGCGGCCAGCCTGGGCCTGCTCAGCGCCGCCACCGCCGTGCTTGGCCCCGAGACCGCGCTGCTGGCCGCCTACGGCCCCTTGATCGTGCTGCGCTTCGTGATGGACCGCCGGCCCGATCGCAATCAGTTGCTGGCCGCGGCCCGCCGTGCGCTGCCTTATATCCTGGTGATTGCCTGCCTGGTTGCCACGCGCCTCGTCCCCGCGCTGAACCACGCGCTGGGCGCGTTGGCTGACATCCGGCCCTTTGCCGACCTGCCCGCCTGGATGCCTTTCCTGCACGCGGGCAGCTGGCTGATTGCGGGCGCGCTCGCCATGGCAGTCTGGCGCCGTCAGCCGCGCGCCTTGGCGGCCCAGGCGCGCGCCGCGTGGAAAACCGGCCGCCACGCCGTCATGTCCGTCTTCCTGTTTGCGATGATGGCCGAAGTGCTGGCGGGCGCCGGTATTTCACAAGCCTATGCCGATGGTCTTTTTGCAACACTGCAAGACTGGACCATCCTCATCACGCCCCTCTTGGCCGGCGCGTTTGGTATTCTGGCCAACAGCGGCAACGCGCCCAACAGCCTGTTCATGCCTTCCCAGCTATCATTAGCGCTTCACGCGGGCTTGAACGTACCGGCAGCCGCTGCGCTGTTACACGTTTCCGGTACGGCCATGGGCATTTTTTCACCTGTCAGAATGTCGATTGCGGCCGGTTTGGCCCACGGCCAAGGGCAGGAACGCAGCGTGTATGTTCTACTACTGCCGTTTGCCCTGGCCGCGTTCGGCATTCTTTTGTCCCTGGCACTGCTTGTCGTGCTGTCGGGATAGCCGCCGGAGCGCTGATGCTCACGGCCTCAACCTTTTTTTTGTGTAGCACATGGGACTAGAACAGTTAGCCGCGATCCGGGCATTGATTACCAAGCAGGCGCCCGAAGAGCCTACCCCCAAGAAAGAATCGCGTCCGCAAGGCGGCGGTAAAGGACCTCGCTCGGCAAATGCCGGCAAGGGCCCGCGCCCGCAAGGCGAGAAAGGCGCCCGTCCGCAAGGCGGCGACAAAGACCGTGGCCAGCGTCCGCAGCGTGCTGAGCGCCGCGACACGCCCGTCGACCCCGTCGTCGTCGCGATCTCGCGCCTGCAACGCCAGTTTCCCAAAGCCTTCCCCAAGAATCCCGCGCCGAAGCTTCCGCTGAAGCTGGGCGTGCTGGCAGACCTGGTGCAACATGCCCAGGCCCTGCAACTGGACGAAGCGCAGATCAAGGAAGCGGTCAAGACCTGGTGTGATGGCCGCCGCTACTGGGCTTGTATGGTCGAAGACGCGCCGCGCGTGGACCTGAACGGCGAACCCTCGGGCGCCGTCACCGCCAACGAAGCCAAGCATGCCAAGCGCATGGCGTCGCGCAGCGCGTCGAAAAACGCCGCCGCCCGCAACAAGGCCAAGAAGGCGGAAGCCGCCGCGGCAGCTGGCGCCGCTGCGCCGGCTGCGGGTGCTGACGTTGCTGTGGCTGCTGCGGCTGACGTTGCCGCACCTGCCGTGAATGCCGATGCACCCGTGGCGGCTCAAGCGCCGGTAGCGGACATGCCGGTTGCGGACGTGCCGGTTGCGGACATGCCGGTGGCGGACGCGCCGGTGGCCGACGTGCCGGCGGCTGATGCACCGGCTTCGGATGCCTCCGAGCAAAAGAAGGCGCAAGGCGCGGATCAAGCTTCGGCTGAAACCCCGGCTGAATCTTCCTCGGACACGCCCACCTGATTCTGCTGCGGCGCCGCGTTTCACGGCGCTGTGTGGAACAACAAAAACCCGGCCTGCGAGGCTTCGCAGGCCGGGTTTTTGCTCGTGCGTTCACGGCCGCAATGCTTGCTCTATATAGGCCATCCCGATCGGGGAATACGGCAGCGTCAGCGCCCACTTGTGGCCCGCCGCGTCCATCTTCAGCAATGACTTTTTCAAGATATCAACGATCTTCTCCGCGTGCGCGGGATGAAAGGCCTCGTACTGATATTGCAAGAACACCAGGCACAGCGCGTTCTCCATCGTCTGCACATCCGCGTCCTGCTTGATGCCCTGCTTCATCACGATCGTTCTGACGCGGTCGATCACGTCGTCCGTGTACCCCGTGTCGCGCATGATGCCTTCGGCGATGCCAGCGTGGTGCCGCGCCAGCGCCTTGCGCCACGTCAGATAAGCGACACGCCCTTCGGGATAGCTGTTGCGGGCAATTTCCCATCGTCCGATATGCTGGCACCGGGATGCCAGCACCAGCGGTTCGGACGCATCCGGCGCCAGTTTCAGCACCCACTCATGCAGCTTCTGCGCCAGAAATAATTCCTGCGGACAGGTCTCGCCCTGCCACGTAAACAGGTTCGGGTCCGCGCCGTTGTAATGGTCAAAGCGCAGCAGCGTCTGGTGCAGACGGTCATTCATGCCTGGGGTATCCAATAGGGGTTCGGTTGGGCGGGAATCGAAACGATGATAGCTCCAAGATGGCCGCGCGTTGCACCTGCGCATCGCATTCCAACTATCCAAATGCGAAAACCATCGTTCAACCGCGCGCGGTGACTGCTTAGGATTTGGGGTTCTCCCTGACACTGGAAACCCCTATGACTCCCCGCGCTTGGATGCGGCACGCCCTGGCCGCGGCCGCCCTTTTCATCGGCTTTGCCGCGCAAGGCGCGCAGGCCGCCTTTCCTGACAAGCCCGTCCGGCTGGTGTTGCCCTTGTCACCCGGCGGCGCAATGGACGCGTTGGGCCGCGGCTTGGCGGAACAGCTGGGCGCGCAATGGAACGTGCCCGTCATCGTGGAAAACCGCGCGGGCGCCGGCGGCAACATCGCGTCCGAAATGGTGGCGCGCGCCGAGCCCGATGGCTACACGTTGCTGCTCACCGGCGACATGCTCGTGGCCAACCAGACGCTATTCAAGAACAACGTGAACTACGACGCCGTGCGCAGCTTTGCGCCGGTTGGCATCGTGGCGGTGACGCCGCCCGTGATCGTCGTGCGCGCCGATTCGCCTATCCACGACATCGCCGGTTTGCGCAAATTGGGCGCCCAGCGCCTGGTCAACGTGGGCACGCCCGGCTACGGCAACAGCAATCATCTGGCATTGGCGCGCTTGCAAGGCCTGTATCCCGACACGCTGCTGCATGTGCCGTACAAAGGCGCAGGCCCCGCCGTCGTGGCGTTGCTGGCGGGCGAGACCGATGCCGCCATCGTCGCCGTGCCTGCCGCCGCCGACCTGATCCGCACCGGCAAGCTGCGCGGCCTGGCCGTGCTGCAAGCCGAACGCAGCCCCATCATTGGCGACGTGCCCACCGCCCGCGAAGCCGGCCTGGACCTGGACAGCGGCTCGGGCTGGTTCGGCATGCTGGCGCCCGCCGGCACCGCGCCTGACGTCGTGCAACGCGTCGGCGTATCGGTCAGCGCCGCGCTGAACGAGCCGGCCTTTCGGGAGCGCTTGCGCGCACAAGGCTTCGAAGCCATCGGGGGATCGTCCGCCGACTTCGCGGACCGCATCGCCAGCGACGCCCTGAAATTTCCCGCCCTGCTCCAGCAGGCCGGTGTCTCTGTCAACTAAACCCCTGCCCTGTCATGCCTATTGCTCACGTGGCCGACGCCCGCCTCTATTACGAAACCCATGGCCACGGCCATCCGCTGCTGATGCTGGCGCCCGGCGGCCTGCTGTCGCATGTGGAACTCTGGCGCGTCACGCGCGATGGCAAGCCGCGCGACTACCCGGACCCCATCGCCGCGTTCTCGTCAAACTTCCGCTGCATCGCCATGGACCAACGCAACGCCGGCCGTTCAACCGCCCCGTTGCGTGCGACTGATGGCTGGCAGACCTACGCCGAAGATCACTTGGCGCTGCTCGACCACCTGGGCATCGAACGCTTCCATGTGCTGGGTTCGTGCATCGGCGCGTCCTTCGCATTGAAGCTCTGCGAACTGGCGCCTGACCGCGTCACCGCGGCCATTCTTCAGCAGCCCATCGGGCTATCGGCCGCCAACGCCGCCAACCGCGCCGAGTCCTTCGACAGTTGGGCCGACGGCCTGCGCCAGCGTGAGGGCGGCGTGGACGAAGCGGCACTGGAGGCGCTGCGCGCCAACCTCTTCGATGGCGACTTCGTCTACAGCGTCACCCGCGAAGCCGTGGCCGCCACGCGCACGCCATTATTGATTCTGGCGGGCAACGACATCCTGCATCCTGTTGAGATCGCTCGGGAAATTGCCCAACTGGCCCCGCACGCCACGCTGGTTGAAGACTGGAAAGGCCAAGACCGCGCCGACGTCTACACCGGGTCGATCCGGCGCTTTCTGGCCGGGTTGGATGCATATGCCTAACGCGTATTTCGCCGCGTAGCGCAAACCGCGTCATACTGGCGGGTTCCGAGCACTACCCCAAGCACTACCCCAAGCACTGGAACCCCCATGAGTGACGCACCCCACACCCCCACCCTGGCGCCCGACGTGCTGGCTGCCCAAGCGCTGGCCAAGCAGCACGGCGTGGGCACGCCCAACGTGCTGACCACCCCCATTGCCGAGACCCGCGAAAAAAGCCGCGCGTATCAAGCATGGCTCAGCCAGCCCGCCCCGCCCGTCGGTCGCGTGGTGGAACACCGCCTGGACCACCTTCCCGTACCCGCCACGCTGCGCCTGTACTACCCCGACGGCGCAACGGACGCGCCGCTGCCGCTGTACCTGCATCTGCACGGCGGCGGTTTCGCCCATGGCGATCTGGACACGCTGGACCGCTGGAAACGCGAGATCGCGGCCGAAGCCGGCATCGTCACGGCGGGCCTGTCTTACGCCCTGTCGCCCGAAGCCCGCTACCCCGTTGCGCTGGAACAAGTGCTGGGCGCGCTGCGCTGGCTGCGTGACCAGGCGCCGTCGCTGGGCTTGGACGCATCCCGTCTGGCCGTGGGCGGAGAGTCCGCCGGTGGCAACCTGACGCTGGCCGCCCTGCAACGCCTGCGCGACGAAGGCGACGCCTTCATCAAGACCGGCGTGGTGATCTACGGCATGCTGTCCGCCCGCCGCGACACGCCTTCGCACGAATCCTTTGGCGACGGCCGCTTTGGCCTGTCCACAGAAAAACTCGATTGGTTCTGGCAGCAGTACGTGACGGACGCCGCGCAACTGACCGACCCCGGCGTCGCCCCGTTGCACGCTGACGTTGCCGGCCTGCCGCCGCTCATCCTGCAAGCCGCGGCGCTGGACCCGCTGCTGGACGACACGCTCGACCTGGCCAACAAACTGTTCGCAACCGGCGCCGCGCCCAACTTCATCGTGTACTCCGGCGTACCACACAGCTTCATCGGCATGACGCGCCTGCTGCCCCAAGCGCAAGAGGCTAGGACGGACCTGGTGCACGCGCTGAAGCGCAATTTGGCCGCATAGGAAAGCGCTCCGTAGTTTCGTAGTCGTCTAATGGACGCCGCCTTCGTCCGTTGTGCAAGATGCCCGGTTGGATCTTGCACAACGGAAAGAGGAACGTCCACGTGTCCCGGCCTTGCGGTTACCGTTTCAGCTTCACGCCCGTCAACGGCGCGGCGTTTGATGTCATTGAATTCACGCTGGACGAGGCGCTGTCTGAGACCTACCGGCTAAGCGTCGACCTTTCCAGCTTCGATTCGGCGGCGGACTTCGGTTTGCTGTTGGATCAAGCCGCCGTGTTCACGATCTGGCGCGGTGACGTGGCCGTGCGCCATGTGCACGGCATCATCACCGAGTTCGAACAAGCATGCACCGGCTTTCGCCGCACGCGCTATCGGGCAGTGCTTGAACCCTCACTTTCCAGGGCAGCGCTTTGTTCCGACTGGCGCATCTACCAGCAGCTGTCCGTGCCGGAGATCATGGCGGATGTCATCAAACGCCAGGGCATCACGGACTATGAACAGGTCACGACGAATGAACACTTGCCGCACGAATACTGCGTGCAGGCGGGCGATACCGATCTGGAATTTCTGAACCGGCTGGCCGCCGAGGAAGGTTACTTCTACCGCTACGACCATACCGAGAAAAGCCATCGCTTGATTCACGGTGACCGCATCTACATCCACGGTGAAATCGCGGGCGGCCCGGTTCTGTACAACCCCATGCCGGGCGGCGATCAACCCGAGCCCGCGCTGCATCGCTTCACCTACGCCGAGCGTGTGCGCACCGCAGTGCAAACCCAGCGCGACTACACGTACACGCATCCGCGCTACAGCCAGGAACACTCCCCGATTGCCGCGGACTTGGCGAATCAAGACCGCCGTTACGAACGCTACGACTACCCCGGCCGCTACAAACGCGACGAAGCGGGCAAACCGTTCACCCAAACTCGCCTGCTAGGCCTCCGCCGCGATGCGCGTATCGCCATCGTCGAAGGTGACGACGCTCGCTTGATCCCCGGCGTGGCTTTCGACCTGACCGGCCACCCGCGCGAAGACTGGAACCAAGGCTGGCGGCCCGTACGCATGCGCCACCACGGCGTGCAGCACGCGAGCCAGGAAGAAGATGGTGTTGGTGCGGAGCAAGGCACGCAGTATGGCTACACCGCCGAACTCGTTCCGGACAAAGTCGACTGGAAGCCCGAGCCCTGCCCTAAACCCCGCATTGACGGCCCGCAAATGGCCACCGTCGTCGGCCCGCCAAACGAAGAGATCTTTTGCGACGAGTGGGGCCGGGTCAAGGTGCAGTTTCCGTGGGACCGGCTGGG
>NZ_JBFTHD010000012.1:0-153150 GCF_056394065.1 Achromobacter sp. 10T422 | reverse complement strand
CCCGAGCCCTGCCCTAAACCCCGCATTGACGGCCCGCAAATGGCCACCGTCGTCGGCCCGCCAAACGAAGAGATCTTTTGCGACGAGTGGGGCCGGGTCAAGGTGCAGTTTCCGTGGGACCGGCTGGGGCAGAACGACGAACACAGCTCTTGCTGGATACGGGTGTCGCAGAACTGGGCGGGCGCGCAGTGGGGGCATATGGCGATTCCGCGAATCGGCCAAGAAGTGGTCGTGCAATTCCTGAATGGCGACCCCGACCAGCCGCTGATCACTTCGCGGGCATACCGTGCCACCAATCTTCCGCCGTATGAACTGCCCCGCCACAACATCCTGCACACCATCAAAAGCAAGGAACACAAGGGCAACCGCGCGAACGAACTGCGGCTGGATGACACGTCCGCACAGATCAGCGCGGCGTTGATAAGTGAGCATGGCGCGTCTGAACTGCATCTGGGCTATTTGACGCATCCCCGGCCGGCGGGTGGTGAGCCTCGTGGCGAAGGGTTTGAGTTGCGCACGGATGCGCATGGCGCGTTACGTGCGGCGAAGGGGCTCCTACTGACGACCGAGGCGCAACTGCGCGCCAAAGGCGGGCAACTGGATCGTTCGGAGATTGCCGGCGTGCTGCAAGCAGCACTGGAACTGGCGCGCAGCCTAGGAGAGTACGCGGGCCGTCATGAAGGCGTCGAACATGACGCCGCGCCCCAGCAATCCCTGACCAACGCCGTGCGCGATCTCGGTCACGGCGCGAATGATCAAGCAGACAGCGCAGGTCAAGGCGACGCCGCCGCGCTGGCGCTCAGCGCGCCCGGCGGCATCGCAGCCGCCACCCCCGCCAGCCTGACGCTCAGCGCAGGCGAACACGTGGACAGCATCGCTCAACGCAATCAGCAACTCAGCGCAGGTGAAAAAGTCGTCATCAACGCGGGCGGCGACATGGGGTTGTTCACCCAAAGCGGCGCCCTGCGCCACATCACCCACCAAGGCGAAATGCTGCTGCAAGCGCAGCACAACGCCATCCGCATCCAGGCCGACCAAAGCGCCGAAATCACGTCCAGCAAACAACACGTGCTGATCGCCGCCGACAAGCACATCACGCTGCTTTGCGGCGGGGCGTATATCAAGATGGCGGGCGGGAATATTGAATTGGGGATGCCGGGCACCTTCTCGGTCAAGGCCGCACAGCACAACTTTGCCGGGCCGCACAGCGCGTCGATGGAGTTCAACACGTGGGACGCAACACCGTTTGATGAYCGCTTCCAAGCCACCCTTTCAGACGGGTCCCCGGCGCGCAACCGGGCATACACCCTCATACGCCGCGATGGCGGACGCATTACGGGAACGACCGACGCCGACGGCTTTTTGTCTTTGCAACAAGACATGCGGATGGACGGCGTCCTGATTGAATGGAACCACGACTCGCCATGACCGAACCCACCAGCCAAGCGCGTGTCGCGCCGACTCATTACGACGCCCGAGGCCAGCAGTGCTTCACCTGGACGTTGACCGACTGCAAGATCACCGACCCCGTGCAGCTTCGCATAGGCCCCGATCTGATTCTGCCCGTGATTTTCATACCGGGGGTAATGGGAAGTAATTTGAAGTCGGTTCCGGAAAATCCAACGCAAAAACCTATACCGGTGTGGACGCTGAACTACGGCTTCACCGGACTGCCAACCGACTTGCTTTCGCAATGGATTCTGAAGGAAGCGGGCTTTCGCCAAACGGTCCTGCATCCCGACCGCGTCGAAGTCGACGATCAAGGCGCCGTACCGCAAGTCGCCTCCGGCATGGTCCAGGAAAACCGGCAACTCCTTCCCGCCGAACGCAAAGCCGCGCTGATGCAACGCTATCGGGAACGCGGCTGGGGCGAGGTCGGCCAAACCAGCTACGAACGCTTTCTGCTGTGGTTGGAGCACGTACTCAACTCGCCCACGGTGCCCCGCCACGCGAACTACACGCTAGCGCTTGGACCAGAACACTGGCTGGACCCTGAAGCGTTGTATCCCCAGCTGAAGCCCGGTATGGAAGTCTTCATGCCGGGATTGAACGGATTGGACCGGAAAGGTCCCGAGACGGGCGTCAAACCCTTGACGAGTGATGACTTGATCGCCGGGGCAAGATTCAATATGCCTGTGCATGCGTTTGGGTATAACTGGCTGGCGTCGAACGAAAACTCCGCGCATCTCTTGAAGGCGCGAATTATCGAGATCATGAATCAGTATGGATCGCGATGCCAGCAAGTACTGTTGATCACGCATTCCATGGGCGGCCTTGTTGCCCGATATTGCGCAAGCTTGCCTGACATGAAGGATCGCATCGCGGGAATTGTTCATGGCGTCATGCCAACGAACGGCGCACCGGTTGCCTATCGACGATGCAAAGTCGGCATGCGCGACGAGAGCTTCGGCGCATCGCTAGTCATCGGTACGCGGGGGCAGGATGTCACCGCCGTGTTCGCGCAATCTCCCGGCGCCCTCGAATTACTTCCGACGGATCAATACGCACCGGGTTGGATGAGGCTATTGCGTTCGGGTAGTGATGCGAGAGAACCAATTGCACGCCCTTTGCCGGAGCCAGGTCGAAGCGCATACGACTCCGTCTATCTGGAACGTCAACGCTGGTGGGGGCTGGTTAACGAGGCATGGCTGAGTCCCGATCAAGGAGAACCTATCCAATGGCACCAATATGCATCGGCGATCCACACTGCCAGAACATTCCATAATTTGCTAGGCAATCACTACCACCCCAACACTTACGTCTTTTACGGCTCAGACGCCAACTTCGCCAGCTTTGAATCCATCCGCTGGACGATTCGCCCTGGCTTGCGTGCGCCGACCGCAAGGTCTCCTTCTTTGCCCATTGACGCCGTCGTCGAATCCCGAACAGAGGATGCCCGCCATAGCGGCCGCTCGCCCATTTATTTAGGAGGCGATTCCCACGCTGGATATGTGCCTGACTACCCCTTGGGATACACGGCAAGACCTCAAAAACTGGAGTACAGCGACTGGGAGCTTCATTGCGACATGCAAGACGGCATCGGTGACGGCACGGTGCCAACCAGCTCGGGGCAAGCCCCAGCTCGGCAAGCCAAAGAAGGCCAAGTTCGCGAACAACTAGAAATGCGCGGATTCGACCATGAAGGCCCTTTCCGTCATACACAAGTGCAGCTGATCACGCTGCAATGGGTCCTCAAAATCGCAGCCCAAGCGAAGACGCCGGCATGAGATCGCTGCTTCTCGCCATAGCCATCCTCACCGCCGCAGTCGTGTGGCACGTTCAACCCTTTACGCCAAAGGAGAATGACCGAATGAACGCGCAGGTTAAAGACACCCGCACTTGGGCATTTGGCCGCCACCTGATTGACCTGCCTTCCGATTGGATCTACAGCACAGGCAGCAGGGTCGAACTGTACTACGGTCTGGATGCGGATTTCACCACGGTCGAAGTCAGGGTGCTGGGGACAGACGTTACGGCTGAGCGATTTACGGACGCGCTGAACGAACGCTCGTCGCAGATTCAGGAAGTCAGCCACAGCTCCGGCAAGTCCATGCTGAACTCCGATGTGCGGCCCAACGCCACCACGGCGCGATTGCGCTACTTCACCAATCGTCTGTTGACCGATTACCGTACCCACGAACTCCACCTTCTCGTCAACGACGTCTACGTCCTCCTCAAAACCCACTCATTCAATAACGTCATGGCCCCGGTAGAAGCCAGACTCACAGCACTGGCCGAGACCATCACAACCGTCTCCGACCCAACTCGGGCCGGCCCCGGCTTCGGCCTGGGACCCATCATCATCCGCGACTGGCATGACCAGGAAGTCGGGTATCTGAGCTTTTTTCTGTCCGGCTCCAACGTCGAACTCGAAACCCGCATCACCGCGCTTCAGCCGAATGCGGCGCCTCGCATTCAAGCGCGCGCCAAAGAACAAATCAATGTTCCTCATAACCGGTTGCGCGCGGGATCGCTCACGATCGCAACCATGCAGGCGGAACAGTTCGCATTCGGATACCGGAACACCGATCACCATGCTTTTCTATTCGTGGCGGAGAATTATCGTGATCTTCCAGGATTCACCCAGCCGTCGGTCCACCTGCGTATGAGAGGGGGTGGAGCCCTGTTGGTGCCGGAGAGCGACGAAGCCCTCCATGACCTTGTCCGCTGGACCCTTCCCCGCTTCGTGCCCAACAAGCACGCCGTGCCGCTCTGGCAACGCCCGCCTCCCCCACCCAACGTAGACGCCACCCTGACCAACGCCGAAGCCGGCGCCGTGTGGGATGCGATGCTGGCCTCGATCCGCCTCCGTCATAACGCCGTTGCGCCCAAACCGCCAACGGCTTTTGACCACCCTGGCAATCCCGAAAAGGCGGCGGCGGACAAGCGGGCGTTGGACGAATTTCTCAGCACCGACGACCAAGGCATGCCTTGGTCGCCGCCGGCTGACGACAACTAACGGGCTGGTTCAGCCCCTTCAACTACGCGCCGGCTTATTCCCGTGGGACACGCTCGGGGTATCGCGGAACAAGGACATATGCGTGTGCGTCGCCACCCACGGCTCACCCACGGCTTCGCGTGCGAACGAGACGGTGGCGCGGCCGACGCGGTCGAAGGGTTTGCCGTCCGGGTGATAGCCGGTGGAATCCCACACGGCCAGGCCCACGGCGAACAGGCGGTCGGGCGAGACGAAGCTTTGCACGTCGTCCAGGCGCCAGATGAAGTCGTCGATGGTGAACCAGACGTTGCGCCACTGCGTCTTCTCGGCGTGTTCGCGGCCGCTGACGAAGTTGGTGTAGGTGCCAAACGCCACGAAGTCGTCGGCGAACAGGTGGCGGGCGGCGGCGTAGTCCACGGCCTGCACGTGGCCGGACAGTTCCTTGAACCAGGCGCGCACGGCGGCGGCGTCGGCGGCGTCAACGGGGGCTAAGGCTTGCACGGACATGACGGGTTTCTCCAAAAAGGGATGAGTTAGGGTGTAGCAGGAATAGGGTCGGCAAACCAGCACGCCACGGCATGGCCAGACGCGCGGGTTTCCAGCGGCGGCGCAGCCAGACGGCAGCGCTCGGCGGCCAAGGGGCAGCGCGGGTGGTAGCGGCAGCCAGATGGCGGCGACATCGGGCTGGGCGGCTCGCCCGACGCCACGGTGTACGCGGGCCTGGTATGGCCGCGTTCGGGTTCGGGGACGGCGGCGAGCAGCCCGCGGGTGTAGGGATGCAGCGGACGCTCGTAGATGTCGTCACGTGCGCCGGTCTCAACCACCTGCCCCGCATACATGATGGCGATGCGGTGCGACACGTGCCGCACCACCGCCAGATCATGCGCAATCAGCAGGAAGGACAGGCCCAGCTCTTGCTGCAAGTCCTGAAACAGGTTGATGATCTGCGCGCGCACCGAGACGTCCAGCGCCGACACCGGCTCGTCCGCCACGATCAGATCGGGCCGGATGGCCAAGGCGCGGGCGATGCCCACGCGTTGGCGCTGGCCGCCCGAGAACGCATGCGGATAGCGTTCCGCCGAATCCGCTGGCAGGCCGACCTGGGCGATCAGTTCACCGACGCGGCGGCGCAAGGCGTCGCGGCCGTCGCTCCAGCCATGCACAATCAGCGGTTCGGCGATGGCGTCAAAGACGGTGTGGCGCGGGTTCAGGCTGGTGGACGGGTCCTGAAACACCAGCTGCATGTGGCGGCGCAAGTCACGCAGCTGCGCGCGGCCGGCATGGGTGATGTCTTCGCCTTTGAAATGCAGCGAGCCGCCGGTGAGTGGCGTGCGCCGCAAGACGGCGCGGCCCAGCGTGGTTTTACCGGAACCGGATTCGCCGACGAGACCCAGCGTCTCGCCACGCGCCAGTTCCAGCGATACGCCGTCCACGGCGCGCGCCAGCACCGGCTTGCCAAACCAGCCGGCCGAGCGCACGGGGTAATGCACGCGCAGATCGCGCGCCTGCAACAACGGAGTCGCGTCGATCATGACACTTGGGTCCAAACGGGAGTAAAGGGGCGCACACAGGCCGCCACCCTGCCCTGGCCAACGTCTCGCAAGGCCGGGCGCTCGGCGCAGGCGGCGTCGGCGCCGGGGCAACGCGGGGCAAAGTCGCAATGGCGGGTGCGGTGGCGCAGGTCGGGCGGGACGCCGTCGATGGCGATCATGCGGCGGCGCGTGTCGGTCAAACGGGGTGTCGCACGCAACAGCCCTGCGGTGTAGGGATGCGCGGGTGCGGCGTACAAGGCGTCGGCGTCCGACAGTTCCACCAGCCGGCCGGCATACATGACCGCGACGCGATCGGCCACCTTGGCGACGACGCCCAGGTCGTGCGTGACCAGCAGCATCGCCAGGCCCAGCCGCTGTTTCAGCTGGGCGAGCAGCTCCAGAATCTGCGCCTGGATGGTGACGTCCAGCGCCGTCGTGGGTTCGTCGGCGATCAGAATTTGCGGATCACAGGCCAGCGCCATGGCGATCAGAATGCGTTGACGCTGGCCGCCCGAAAACTCATGGGGCAGACGGTCCAGCCGTTCGGCGGGTTTTGGAATGCCGACCTGCGCGAGCAGTTCGATGATGCGGGCGCGTCGCTGCGTGGCGGTCAACGGCGTGTGACGCACCAGCACCTCGTCGATCTGCGTGCCGATGGTCAACAACGGGTTCAGCGCGCTCATCGGGTCTTGAAACACCATGGCGATGCGGTTGCCGCGCAAGTCTTCCAACACGCGCGGCGGCGCGGCCAGCAGGTCTTGCCCATCGAACCGCACCTGGCCGCCCGCCACGCGGCCGGGCAAGGTGGTCAGCCCCATCAAGGCGAGCGCACAGGCGCTTTTGCCGGAACCGCTTTCACCGACGAGCGCCAGCGTTTCACCGGCATAGAGGTCAAACGACACCGCGTCGACCGCTTTGACGGTGCCGTGACGGGTCAGAAATTCGACGCTCAGGTCGCGCACGCTCAGCAAGGGAGTCGAGTTCATCGGCGCACCTTCACGCTCAGCAAGGGAGTTGAGTTCATCGGCGCACCTTCGCAATCAGGCGGCGGGCGAAGTCTTTCTCGCGTTCGCGCGGGTCCAGCGCCAGCCGCAGGCGGCTGGCCGCTACGTTCACGATCAACACCGTCAACGCAATGGACAGCCCCGGAAACGTGGCCAGCCACCAGGCGCTGGTCAGATAGTTACGGCCATTGGCCACATCCAGCCCCCACGACACGGCGGGCGGTTGCACGCCCACGCCCAGAAATGACAGCGCGGCCTCCGCCAACACCACCCGCGCAAACTCCAGCACCATCAAGGTGATAAGCGGTGCGGCCAGGTTGGGCAGGATGTGGCGAAACAGGATGCGCCCGGCGCGCGCGCCCGCCATCTCGGCGCTTTCTATATAGGGAAGCTGGCGCACGGACAGCACCACGCTGCGTATCTGGCGCGCATAAACCATCCAGCCGTTCAGAGCCAGCGCCAGGATCACGGTGCCGGGTCCCGGCCCAAGAATCACCAGGATGACCAGCGACAGCAGCAAGCCGGGAAACGCCACGTGCACGTCTACCCAGCGCATCAGCACCGCATCGACCCGGCCCCCAGCAAAACCCGCTATCAGACCAACCAGCACGCCAAACGATGCCGACGCCGCCACCACGGCCGCGCCGATCAGGATGGACAGGCGCGCCCCGTGCAGGATGCGGCTGAAGACGTCGCGGCCCAGGTTGTCGGTGCCCAGCAGATTGGCCCATGAACCGCGCGCCTCCCAAACAGGTGGGCGCAAGCGCGCCGACAGCTTGATGGCGGCGGGGTCGTAAGGCGCCAGCCAAGGCAGCACAATCGCAACGACTGCCAGCAAGGCCAGCAATGACGCGGCCAGAATCCAGCCACGCTGCCGGTCCGACAGCGCGTGCCAGCCGCGCGGCGCAACGGTTGCGGGCGCAGCGTCGGCCGCACCCATCCATGCCGGAACGGTGCTCATACCGCGATCCTCCGGTCGAGCAGGCGGTACAGAATGTCCAGACAGAAATTGATGATCACGATCAGGAACGCAATGAAGAAGACAACGGCCTGCAACAGCACCAGGTCCTGGCGCTCGATGGCCTGGACGGCGGTCTGACCCAGGCCGGGCCACGCGAATACGGTTTCCACGACGACGGTATGACCGGCCAGCATGCCGGCGAACTCCCAGCCCAGCAGCGCCACCGTGGGCACGGCGGCGTTGCGCAAGGCGTGCACGAGCACGATGCGGCTCGGGCGCAGGCCCTTGGCGCGCGCGGTGCGCACGTATAGCGAATTCAGTTCATCGATCAAGGCGGATCGCAACATCATCGCAATGCGGCCCAGCGCAGGCAACGCCAAGGTCAACATGGGCAACACGCTGCTGCCCGGCGCCTCTGAGCCCGACGACGGCAGCCAATTCAACGTCACGGCGAACAACAGGATCAGCAGCAAGCCCAGCCAGAACTGCGGCAACGACAAGCCGCCCAGGCTCAACAGCACCGACAAGCGATCCGCCCATTGCCCTGGCCGCAACGCCGCGATGATGCCCAGCGGCACGCCCGCCACGATGGCCACGCCCAATGCGCCCACGCACAGCGTCAGCGTGCCGGGCAGGCGTTCCAGCACGATGTCCATGGCGGGACGCTGCTGCCAGATGGAGTTGCCGAAGTCGAACAAAGCGATGTCGCGCAGATAGTGCAGGTATTGCGACCAGATCGGGCCGTCCATGCCTAGCGCCTGCGCCAGCACGGCGCGGTCGGCGGCGGAGGCGTCGACCGGCAGCATGGCTTGCACCGGGTCGCCCACCAGCCGCGTCACGATGAACACGATGGTGGTCACACCCAGCACAACCAGCAGCCCCTGCATCAAGCGGCCCAGCAAGAAGCGCGGCAAGCCGCGCCCGGCATGATTATTCGACGACACGAATGTCCTTCACCGGAATCAGGCCATCGACACGCGGCGCGAAGTCGATCCGCTTGGACAGGCCGAAGATTTCGCCGCCTTCCAGCAGGAACACCAGATAGGCTTCGTCGCGGCCAATCTTCAGCGCCTTGGAGTACAGGGCCTGGCGCTTGGCCGGGTCCGCTTCCTGGCGCGCCTGATCGATCAGGCCCTTGAGTTCGGCGTTGTCATTGGCCGCGGCCACGCCGCCATCGGCGTAGTAGGCGCTAAGCGTGCGGTCGGCGTCCAGCAGCTGGTTGGAATGGCTGCTGCTGATCTGCGCTTCGGTGGGCACGCGGTTCTTGTTGATGGCGTCCAGGTATTCCGCCCAGGCCAGCACGCGGAAATTCACTTTCAGGCCGGCGGCTTCCCAATAGGCGGCAATGGTCTCGGCCAATTCCTTGTCTTTCAGCCAGCGGCCGGACGGCGCAACCAAGTCAATGGACTTGCCATACGCGCCCGCGGCCTTCAGCAGCTCGGTGGCGCGCGCCGGGTCATACGGATACGGCTGGATGCTGGCGTCATAGCCAAACCAGCCCGGGGCCAGCAACTGGCCGTGCGACACGGCCGCGTAGCCGCCGTACAAGTCCTTGGCCAAGGCTTCCTTGTCCACCGCGTAGTTCAGCGCCTGGCGCACGCGCACGTCTTTGGTCAGGCCCTTCAAGGCGTTCAGCGACACAAAGGGCAAGTCGGTGCCTTGCAGCGTCACGGCCTTGGCGACCCGCTTGGTGTCTTCGGGCAACACATTGGTGATGAAGTCGAAGTCGCCCGCCCGCAGGCCCGACAAACGCGTGCCCGGCTCCGCCACGAAGCGGTAGGTGGCGCGGTCCACGTTGCCCACGGACGACGGGTTCCAGTAATGGGGGTTTTTCGACAGGACGATACGTTGGCCCTTGGCCCATTCCGTCAACACATACGGGCCGCTGCCCACGGGCTTCTGGCCCAGACTGCCGTCGGCGGCGGCCGTGGGCGATACGATGGTCAGCCACGACAGCCGCGCGGGCAAGGCGGGGTCAGCGCCATTGGTCAGCACACGCACCGTCACGGCGTCGACCGCTTCGGCGCGCTTGATGCCCAGGAAGAACGGGCGCTGGCGCGAGGCGGTCTTGGGGTCGACGATGCGGTTGATGCTGGTGGCCACGGCGGCGGCGTCCAGCGCCTGGCCGTCACTGAATTTCAGGTTGGGGCGCAGCGTCACTTCCCAGCTGTCGGCGCCCGTCTGGCGCGGCAGCGCGGTGGCCAGTTGCGGCACCAGCTCACCCTTGGGCGTGCGCGTGATCAGCGTTTCGAAGATGTTGCGCGACACGGCGCGCTCGGAACCGTCTTGCGCCGTTTGCGGGTCGAGCGTGGACGGCTCGGTGCCCAGCGCCAGCGTGATATCGGCCGCGTGGGCGGCGGTGAAAACAGACGCGGACAGAGCCAGGCTCAAGCCCAGGTAGCGTGTACGGTTCATGCGCACTCCGGATCAAAGGACATGCGCAGCGGGGCACGATGTCGCAGTCGGTAAATAAGGAATCCGGAGTTTGCCGCGAGAAATCAGAACGTGCCGTTCTATTCATATGCCTGGGAAATGCTTGACGCGGTGGCCGACTACCGCATCAAGTCATAAGGCGAAGCACGCGACGCGCCCGCCCTTCCCTAGCTATGCCACGGCCTGGGTGGGCATCTGTGTTGGTATCTGCCTGCTGCCCGCTTTGCCAACTACGATGCCGCCTGCACCGCCGGGCTTTCCCACGCGCGATGCGGCGTGGCCGGCCCCGCGTAAGGCTCCACCTGCACCAGCGCCGTCTGCGCGCTGGGCCCTTGCGCCAGACGCGACGTGCCGATGTCCGCCGTCAAGGTATTGGGGTTGCCGTGGCGGTCCAGGTCGCCATCCGGGTCGGACCACGCGCCGGTGGACATCACCACCACGCCAGGCATCAAGCCCGCGTCCAGCTTCACGCCCGCCAGGCACGCCCCGCGCGCATTGAATACCCGGACCACGCCGCCGTCTTGAATGCCGCGCGCGGCGGCATCGTCCGGATGCATGGCGATGGGTTCGCAGCCCTGGATCTTGGCCGAGCGCGACAAGGCGGCCGGGTCCAGCTGGCTGTGCAGCCGGTGCCGCGGCTGGTTCGTCAGCAAGTGCAGCGGCCATTGCCCGGCTGCTTCCGCGCCCAGCCATTCCGACGGCGCCAGCCATACGGGATGCCCCGGGCAATCGGCATAGCCAAAGCCCGCCACCACGTCCGATGTGAGTTCGATCTTGCCCGAGGGCGTGCGCAGCCGATGCGCGTCGGGGTCGCGGCGGAAGGCTTCGAACAGCACGTACTGCGAGTCGGGCGGCGGGATTTCAGCGTGGCCGCGCGCCCAGAATTCGTCGAATGGCGGCAACACCACGCCCCGTTCGGCGCAGCCGCCCCGCATGCCTTCGTAGACGTGCCGGCACCAGCCCATTTCGTCGCGCCCGGCCGTGTACGTGTCATGAAAGCCCGCGCGCCGCGCGAGCTCGGCGAAGATATCGAAGTCGTTGCGCGCTTCGCCTTGCGGCGGCACGGCCCGGTGCATGGCGAACACATAAGGGTCGCGCGCGGAACCGCCCACGTCGCAACGCTCAAGCGAGGTCGTCGCCGGCAACACGATATCGGCGCGGCGGGCCAGCGGCGTCCACCAGGATTCGTGCACGATCACCGTTTCCGGTTTGCGCCACGCGTCGCGCAAGCGGTTTTGGTCCTGATGATGATGGAACGGGTTGCCACCCGCCCAATAGATCAGCTTGATGTCGGGATACGTGTGGCGCGCGCCATTGAATTCATATTCGGCGCCCGGCGCCAGCAGCATGTCGGTAATGCGCGCCACCGGAATGGCCAGTTGCGCGGGGTTCTTTGGCACAGGCACTTCGGGGCCAGGCACTTGCCTGCGCGGCTGGCCAATGCTGTTCAGCGACGCGTGGCCAAACGCAAAGCCGCCACCGGGCAAGCCGATCTGACCGGCCAACGCCGCCAGACCGATCAACGCCCAATACGGCTGTTCGCCATGCTGCGCGCGCTGCAACGACCACGCCGCCGTCAACAGGCTGCGCTGCGTGGCGATGCTGCGGGCCAAGGCGACGATGGTATCCGCCGGCACGCCGCAAATCCCTGACGCCCACGCTGCGTCCTTGGCTTGCCCGTCGGCCGCGCCCGTCAGATAGCCGGCCCAGGTATCCACGCCCACGCAATAGCGCGCCAGGAACGCGGTGTCGTGCAGCCCTTCTGCCAACAGCGTGTGCGCCATGGCCAGCATCAACGCGGTGTCGGTGTTGGGCCGGATGGGAATCCAATCGGCCGCGATGCCGTCGGGAATGTCGGCGCGCGTGGGGCTGATGACGGTGAGCCGGATGCCCGCCGCCTGCGCCCGCGCCAGCCAGCCGGGCAAGTTGTGCAGGCCCGCACCGCCAGAGGTGACCTGGCTGTTCTTGATTGGCATGCCGCCAAACGCCACGATGTGGCGCGTGTGGGCCAGCACGCTTTCCCAGTCGGTCACGTCGCCGCTGACGGGGCTGGTCGTGCCAATCACGTGCGGCAGCAGGAATTGCGCCGCGCCCCAGCTGTAGTTGCCCACCTGGTCCACGCAGCCGCCGCCCTGGAACAGGAAGCGGCGGATCAGGCTGCGCGCATGGTGCACGCGCCCGGCCGATGACCAGCCGTAAGACCCGCCAAAGATGCCCGCCGGCCCGTGTTGCGCGCGCACGCGCGCCAGTTCGCCCGCGACCAGATCCAGCGCATGGTCCCAAGACACTTCAACGTATTCATCGCCTTCGCGGTCGCGGTTGCCGTCAAGCCAGCCCTTGCGCACCGACGGCCGCTGAATACGTAAAGGGGAATGCAGCATCTCGGCAATCGACCCCAGCATGGGGGATGGAGACGGGTCCGGACCAAAGGGCTCGCAGCCCACGACGCGTTGGTTTTCAACAAGCGCGGTGAAGGCGCCCCAGTGCGCCAGGGACGGGTGACGGGTGCGGCTCATGGCGCGCTCCGTTCAGAGCGTGCCGCGGTCCTGGACCAGCCTGATCCAGAACGCCGCGCCATGGCTGATGGCTTGATCATTGAAATCGTAGTTGGGCGTGTGCAAGCCGAACGACGGGCCGTTGCCGAAGAAGACGAACGCGCCGGGCTTTTCCTGGAGCATAAACGAGAAATCCTCGCCGCCCATCACCGGTTTCATATTGTCGACAACGCGGTCAACGCCAACCAAGTCACGGGCAATGCGCACCGCATGCGCCGTCTGATCCGCATGGTTCAACGTCACCGGGTAGTCGCGCAGATACGTGAGCTTGGCCGTGGCGCCGAAGGTGCCGGCGATGCCTGCGATCACTTCCTTCATGCGCGTTTGCACCGTGTCCTGAATGACCGGGTTGAAGGTGCGCACGGTACCGCGCAACTGAGCCTTCTGCGGAATCACGTTGTCGGTTTCGCCGGCATGGAACATGGTGATCGACACCACCGCGCTTTCGTGCGGATGCACATTGCGCGACACAATCGTCTGCAACGCATTCACGATCTGCGTGCCGACGATGACCGTGTCCACGCCTTCCTGCGGGCGCGACGCGTGGCTGCCCCGGCCTTCGATGTCGATGGTGAAGCGGTCAGAGGCGGATGTGACCGGGCCGACGGTCGTCGAAAATTTGCCCAGCGCCAGGTTCGGCATGTTGTGCAGGCCATACACCTCGTCCACGTCAAAGCGCGTGAAGAGGCCATCGTCGATCATGGCCTTGCCGCCCGCCCCGCCCTCTTCAGCCGGTTGGAAGATGAAGACGGCGGTGCCTGCGAAGTCGCGGTCTGCCGACAAGTAGCGCGCTGCGGCCAGCAAGGTGGCGCTATGGCCGTCGTGGCCGCAGGCGTGCATGATGCCGGCGTGGCGCGACTTGTGCGCCACGTCGTTGGCTTCATGGATGGGCAAGGCGTCCATGTCCGCACGCAGGCCAATGTTGCGCCCCGGGCCCGCGCGCCGCCCGCGCAGCACCCCCACCACGCCCGTCTTGCCGATGCCCGTTTCAACGCGGTCAAAGCCGAACGCGTGCAGCTTGTCGGCGATGAAGGCGGCGGTGCCGTGCTCTTCGTAACGCAGCTCGGGCGCGGCGTGGAATCGGCGGCGCCACTCGCCGGCTTCGGCGACGACCTCGTTCAAGGTGTCTTCTGCTACTGCGTTCATGCGGGTTCCTTCAAGGGCTGCGCGCGCCGTGCCGACGCTCGGCCACGGGCGAAAACAAAGACGCGGATTATGGCAAGAAAGGCCCCCGCGCCGGCCGATCGATTCGACATATCGACATAGCAAATACGGCTAAGCGCTGCGTGTTCGCTCCTGTAGCATCGCTCGTCCTGTAAAACCTCAAGCGGTTGGTCTCATGTTCTCGTTTGGCAAGTCGGCAGTTCGTGGTGCGCTCGCAGCGGCGTTCATCCTGGGTCATCCTGCGTATGCAGGCCCGCAAGACAACACCGCTGTCGTGGCGCTGACGGAAGAAATGCCGAGCTTCGACGCGTACCTGAGCACGGCGCGCGAAGGCATCGTGGCCTCGCGCCAGCTGTACGACACACTGATCGAACGCAATCTGGCAACCGGTGAGTACGAGCCGTCGCTGGCCACCGCGTGGCGCCGCATTGACGACAAGACGTGGGAATTCGACTTGCGCCAAGGCGTCACCTTCCACAATGGCGACGCCTTCACGGCGGACGACGTGGTCTTCACCTTGCAGTACTACGCCCGCCCCGAATCGGGCGCGCGGTCGGCCAACTGGCTGGACTGGATTGCCAGCGTGGAAAAGGTGGATGACCACAAGGTGCGCATTACGTCCAAGGCGCCTTTCCCCGCAGCATTGGAATTCGTGTCCGGATCGCTGGCGATTTTCCCCAAGGCCTATTTCGAAAAGGTCGGGCAGCAGGCGTTTGGCAAGCAGCCGGTAGGCACCGGCCCCTTCAAGCTGGCCGCCGCACGCGGCAACGAATACGTGATGGAGAAGAACAAGGCCTATTTCGGCGGCGCCAAGGGCGTGGCGAAACTGGACCGCGTGACCGTGCGCGTCATCCCCGATGAAGCCACGCGCATCGCCGAAGTGATCGGCGGCAGCGTGGACTGGACGTGGAACCTGTCCGCCGACCAGATTCCGGCATTGCAGGCCGTACCGACGATCCAGGCGCAATTCGGTTCCACGCTGACCATCGCCACCATCCTGCTGGATGCGCGCGGCCGCGCCAGCGGCGAGAACAGCCCGTTGAAAGACGTGCGTGTGCGCCAGGCCATCAACCACGCCATCGACCGCAAGAAAATTGTGGAAACGCTGCTGGGCGGCGAAGGCAAGCAGTTGGCCACGCTGTGCCATCCGCTGCAATTCGGTTGCGACGAAGCGGCTGCCGTGGTCTATGACTACAACCCGGCCCGCGCCCGCGAACTGCTGGCGCAGGCCGGCTACCCCAAGGGCTTCAAGGTCAGTCTGTCGTCATTCCGTGACCGTCCGCGCGCCGAAGCCGTGAAGGCGTATCTGGCCGCCGTCGGCATCGACGCAAATCTGGAAATGCTGCAATCGCGCGCCAGCTTCAGCAAGTGGCGGGAAGGCAAGCTGGACCTTTGGTATGGCGACTGGGGCTCGTCGTCGATGTTTGACACGTCGGCATCGCTGTCGGCCTTTTTCAACTTCAGCCCGCAAGACGGCTTCCACGACGCCGAACTGCGCGACATTCTGCAGCGCGCCGACAACGCCATCGACGAAAAAACGCGCCGCGCGGAATACTCGCACGCCATCAAGCTGGCCGCCGAACGCGCCTACTTCGTGCCGATGCACACCATTGTGGTGGGCTACGCCACCGACAAGCGTCTGGCCTATCAGCCGTCGCCCGATGGCATCCCGCGCTTTTATCAGCTGGGCTGGGCCGCCAAGTAAACCGCCATGCTCTCTTTGCTTTTGCGGCGCGCCGGCTTAGGCCTGATGGTGGCGCTGACGGTTTCCTTGTTGTGTTTCGTGTTGTCGAACGTGGCGGTGGACCCCGCGCTGGCGCTGGCAGGCGACAGCGCCACCGAGGCCGACCTGCAAGCGCTGCGCGTGCGGTATGCGTTAGACCGGCCGCTGCCTGAACGCTACGCCGCGTATCTGGGGCGGCTGCTGGCGGGCGACCTGGGCACGTCGCAGCTGACGGGCGAACCCGTGTCGCGCATGTTGGCGGATCGCGTGGGCGTCACCGCCCTGCTGGCGCTGACGGCCATTCTGGTCGCGTTGGCGGTGGCGGTGCCTGCTGGCGTGATGGCGGCCGCCCATCGCGGCGGCTGGACCGACCGCGTCGTGTCGTTCGTGACCGCCGTCGTGCAGGCCATGCCCAGTTTCTGGGCGGCGCTGCTGCTGATCATCTTCTTCGGCGTGAAGCTGCGCTGGCTGCCGATTTCGGGCAGCGGCACGCTGGCGCATTACGTCATGCCCACGGTCGCGCTCAGCCTGTACGCGCTGCCGGCGCTCACCCGCCTGACCCGCAGCGGCATGGTGCAGGCGCTGGAATCCGACTACATCCGCACCGCGCGCGCCATGGGCCTGCCCACGCGCGTCATCCTGTTCAAGAGCGCGCTGCGCAACGCGCTGTTGCCCGTCGTGTCGCTGGGCGCGGTGCAGTTCGGTTTCATGCTGGGCGGCTCCATCGTGATTGAGTCCATCTTCGCCATCCACGGCATTGGTTATCTGGCGTGGCAGTCGATGATCCGCGCCGACATGCCCGTCATCCAGGCCGTCGTCCTGATGATTTCACTGACTTATATTGTGTTGACCTTTCTGTCTGATGTACTGAACACCCTGCTGGACCCCCGGCTGAAGCGGGCGGCCTCGTGATGCCGCGCCGACTGGGGTTTTATTGCGGCGTGGCGATCATCGCCGCGCTGGCGCTGATTGCCGTGTTCGGGCCGATGCTGCTGCCGAATGATCCGTTCACGCAGTCATTGGGCCAGCGCTTGGCGCAACCGTTCTGGCACGACAAGACCTTGCCCGCGCACTGGCTGGGCACGGATCAGCTGGGCCGTGATTATCTGGCGCGGCTGGTCTATGGCGCCCGGATCTCGCTGGCGATCGGTTTTGCGGTGGTGCTGGTGTCGGGCTTCATCGGCATTACCTTGGGGCTGATTGCGGGCTATGCGGGCGGCGTGGCGGATGCCGTCATCAGCTTCATCATCAACACGCGTATCAGCATGCCCATCGTGCTGGCGGCGCTGGCCATTGTGTCGGTGACGGGCAATTCGCTCACCACCGTAATTCTGGTCCTGGGCCTGTTGCTGTGGGATCACTTTGCGGTGGTGGCGCGCAGTGCGGCCATGCAGTTACGCAACGCTGACTATGTGACGGCCGCGCGCGCCATGGGGTGCTCGCACTGGCACATCCTGGTGCGCGAAATTCTGCCGAACATCCGCGGGCCGCTGCTGGTGATCGCCACCGTTGAAATGGCGCACGCCATTCTGGTTGAGGCCGCGCTGTCCTTTCTGGGGCTGGGCGTGCCGGCCCCCTATCCGTCTTGGGGGCTGATGCTGTCCGAAGCCAAGTCATTCATGTTCTTCAGCCCCTGGCTGATCGCGCTGCCCGGCGCGGCGCTGTTACTGCTGGTGCTGGGCATCAACCTGACGGGCGACGGCCTGCGCACGCGGCGGGAATCATGATGACGGCTTCCCACACTGCGCCCGTGCTGGATGTTCGGGACCTGCGCATTTCCCTTCCCACCCGCGCGGGGCTGCTGCAAGCGGTACGCGGCATTGACCTGCGCATTGAACGCGGGGCAACGCTGGGGCTGGTTGGCGAAAGCGGCTGCGGCAAATCACTGACGGCGTTGAGCCTATTGCGGCTGCTGCCGCGCGGCGCGCGCGTCGACGCCCAACGCATGACGTTCGATGGCGTGGACCTGCTCACCGCCCGCGACCGCCAGATGAATGCGTTGCGCGGCGACCGCATCGCCATGGTGTTCCAGGAACCCATGACGGCGTTGAACCCCACGTTCACCATCGGCCAACAGCTGATGACCGTGTACCGCAGCCATCGCGCGGATGGCGCGGCGGCTGCGCGTACACGTGCGCTGCATCTGCTGGAGCGCGTCGGCATTTCCAATGGCCCCGCGCGCCTGGACCAGTACCCGCATGAGCTGTCTGGCGGCATGCGCCAGCGTGTTCTGATCGCGATGGCCTTGATGTGCGAGCCGGAATTGATCATCGCCGACGAACCCACGACCGCGCTGGACGTCACCATTCAGAAGCAGATCCTGGAATTGCTGAAGACGCTGCAACAGGAAATGGGCCTGGCCGTCTTGCTGATTACGCACGACTTGGGCGTGGTGTCGCACTACACGGACGATGTGTCGGTGATGTACGCCGGCCAGATCGTGGAATCCGGCCCCACGGCGCAGGTGCTGTCGGCCCCTGCGCATCCGTACACGCAAGGTTTGCTGGACAGCATTCCGCAAGTGACGCGGCGGGTCTCGTCCGAACGCCTGGCCATCATTCCCGGCGTGGTGCCGGCGCTGACGCAAACGCCGGACGCCTGTGTGTTCGCGCCCCGCTGCCCTCACGCAGCTGACCTCTGCGCCGGGCCGCCGCCCATGCTGACCGCTTATGACAGCCAGCGCCTGCGCCGCTGCCATGCTCCCTTCGAGGCGCGCCCATGACCACGACCGACCTGGTTCGGGCTGACGCCCTGACCCGCCGCTACACCCGCCGCACCGCCTTCTGGAAACCGGCCGACGTCCACACCGCGCTGGACGCCGTGTCGGTCCACATCAACGCGGGCGAAGCGGTGGGCATCGTGGGGGAATCGGGTTCTGGAAAAAGCACGCTGGCGAAACTCCTGCTGGGTCTGGACGCACCCAGCGCGGGCGATGTCCAGCTCGGTGGCGAGCCGATTGCCGGCTTGTCGCGCCAGCAAATCGCCCGCATCGTGCAGCCGGTGTTTCAAGACCCGTATGGCTCGCTGAACCCCAGCTACACGGTCGAACGCCTGCTCGCCCTGCCGCTGCGGCTGCGTGCGGGCCGGGGCGAATCCGTGAACATTGCCACCGAAACCACCCGGCTGCTGGATCAAGTGGGCCTGCCTGCCCGCACGCGCGGCGCGTATCCGCATGCACTGTCCGGCGGCCAACGCCAACGCGTCGCCATCGCCCGCGCACTGGCGTTGCGGCCACCGCTGCTGATTTGCGATGAACCGACCTCGGCGCTGGACGTGTCGGTGCAGGCGCAGATTCTGAACCTGCTGCAAGACTTGCGGCGGGACTTGGGCTTGGCCTTGCTGTTGATCAGCCACAACCTGGGCGTCGTCGGCCATATGGTGGACCGGCTGTACGTGCTGCAACAAGGCAAAGTGGTGGAAGCCGGCACGACGGCGCAAGTCTTCGATGCGCCGCAACACCCGTATACGCAGCGGCTGTTTGCATCAGTGCTTGAGGTGAAGCTACCGGGGCAACGCCGCGCAGTGTAAGTGCAGCGCGTAGCTCAGCAGGTCTGCCGCATAGCAGTCGCACGCGGCGACTTCCAGGCCCACCCGGTCCAGGATGGCGATATGCCCACGGTGGTACGCAATCAGTTTGCGTTGCTGCAAGGCCGAGGCGGCCACGGTGACGCCCACCCGGCGCACGCCCAGCATGTGCGCCAGATACTCGTGCGTCAGGTGGAAGTGGTCGGCGTGCGCGCGGTCTTGCGTCATCAGCAGCCAACGCGCCAGCCGGCCCTCGACCAGATGGGAATGCATGCACGCCGCGGCCTGGGCCAGCTGCTGCAACGTCACCCCGGTGTAGCGGTTGATCAATTCACGCAACGCGTTGCTGGCCGCCATTTCGTGCCGGAAGCGGTTGGACGGCATCCGCAGCGCCACGCCGCTGCCCTGCACCACCGCGCGCAGTTGCGAGACATTGATTCCCAAGGCCACGTCGACGCTCCACATGCCCTCGTTACCGATCAGGCCGACTTCCAGCGCCACCCCGCGCTTGGGCGGCAGAATCAGCGAGATATAGCTGCCCGCCGGGAAATAGACATCCGCCATCTGCCCGCCGGGCTGCAACAGGCATTGGCCAAATTCCAGCTCAACGCGCTCAAACCGATCCAGCAAGGGCGCCCGTTCGGCCTCTGGCAATGCGTCCAGCAGCCGATTGGACACGCCTTCAAGCATGGGTGGGAGGTGCGGCACATTCTGCTCCAGGTTCCGGATTCCAGGTCAGGCGCGCATCACGTCAGCGCTTGGCCAAGCAGGCGTTCGTATTCTTGGCGGACGACGGTATAGCACTCGCACACGCGAGCCTCCAGGCCGGGCCGGTCGGTGACGGCGATGTGGCCTCGCCGGTATCGGATCAGGCCGGCTTCCTGCAAATGCCCGGCCGCTTCCGTCACGCCTTCCCGGCGCACACCCAACATGTTGGCGATGAGTTCCTGCGTCATGATGATTTCGTTTGAACGCAGCCGGTCCAGGCTCAGCAGCAACCACCGGCATAGCTGCTGGTCCAGCGAGTGATGCCGGTTGCAGACGGCGGTCTGCGCCATTTGCGTCAACAACGCCTGCGTGTAGCGCAACAGCAGATGCTGCATGGGGCCGCCGCGATAGAACTCGTCTTTCAGCACCTGCCCCTTCAGTTGGTAGGCCGACCCGGCGCTTTGCACGATGGCGCGGCTGGGCGTGGTTTCGCCGCCCATGAACAACGAGATGCCGACAATGCCCTCGTTACCGACCACGGCGATTTCGGTGGATGCGCCGTCTTCCATCACGCACAACAGCGACACGATGCAGTCGATGGGAAAGCAAACATGGCGCATGCGTCCGCCGGGTTCGTACAGCGCCTTGCCCAGCGGCATGGCGACCCGTTCTAGCTGCGGGAACAGGCGATCCATTTCATCAGGCGGCAACGCCGCCAGCAGATGATTCTGGGTGGGATGGTGGGTGTCAGGCATGATGGCTCCCTGCAACAAGCCTCATTGCAGCGCCCCGATGCTCGGGACGCCATCCGAAGGGGCTCCGATAGGCCTTACCCGCTCGGCAGGGGTAATCGGCAAGCGCTATGTGCGCTACCGAACGGAGTCATCCCAGGGTAGCGCACTCTTGGCGCGCCATCCCTCGCTATCTCTCCCCCTCCTCCTCATCCCTTTAGCCAAGACGGGCGTCCAGGGCTTTCTGCATCAGCGAGCGGGTGGAGCTGTCGTGGTTTTGCATGCCGGTGGTGCCCGCTTCAAGCTCCTGGACAATACGCAAGGCCAGCGTCTTGCCCAATTCCACGCCCCATTGATCGAACGAATCGATGTTCCAGATGACGCCTTGGGTAAAGGCGCTGTGCTCATACAGCGCAACCAGCGCGCCCAGCGTGCGCGGCGTCAGCCGCTTGGCCAACAGGGTGTTGCTGGGACGGTTGCCGGCCACGTGGCGGTGCCGCGCCGCCGGGGCCGCTTCACCGCCGTCGGCCACGGGCTGGCCAAACGCCAGCGCCTCGGCCTGCGCAAACATATTGGCCAGCAGCGCGTCATGCTGCCGGGGCGAGGCCGCAAGCGGCGTCAGAAATCCGATGAAGTCGCACGGCACGCACTGGCTGCCCTGATGCAGCAGCTGGTGAAATGAATGCTGGCCGTTCGTACCGCTCGCGCCCCAATACACCGGGCTGGTGTGCCCCGCGACATCGGCCCCGTCCTGCGTGACGGATTTACCGTTGCTCTCCATCATCAATTGCTGCACGTACGACGGAAAACGACGCAGAAAGTGGTCGTAAGGCAGGATGGCGACGGTTCGGGCGTCCAGGAAATTGTTGTTCCACACGCTCAGCAGCGCGTGCATGACGGGCAGGTTCCGCGCAAGCGGCGCATCGTGAAAGTGCATATCCATCTGATGACAGCCGGCCAGCATGTCATTAAAGCCCTCGGGCCCGATCGCGGCCATCAGCGTAAAGCCCATGGCTGAGCACAGCGAGAAACGTCCGTTGACCCAGTCCCAGATGTCGAACACCCGAAAAGGTGCGATTCCCTCTTGAATGGCCGCGCCCGGGTTGCCGGTGACGGCCAGGAAGTGGGCCGCCACAGCGGATTCGTCGTGCATGCTTTCCCGGCACCAGGCGCGCGCGGCGGCCGCGTTGTAGCGGGTTTCGGCGGTGTGCCATGACTTTGAACACAGGACGAACAGGGTTTCGCGCGCATCCAGATCGTACGTCGCCTGCTGGAAGTCCGCCCCGTCCATGTTGGATACGAAGCGGATATTCAGGCCGGGTTGCGCGTAGTGCTGCAACGCGGCGCAAGCCATCTCCACACCGATGGCCGACCCGCCAATGCCAACGTTGACGATGTTGCGGATGGGTTTACCCGTGCCGCCCAGGCAGGTTCCGGCGCGCACGGCGTTGGCCCACTCGGCCATCCGGTTGCGCACCCGCTGCACGGCGGGCGCGACTTCCCGGCCATCGATCTGCATGCTGGCGCCCGCGGGCAGCCGCAGCGCGGTGTGCAGCGCCGACCGGTGTTCACTGACATTGATGGCCTCGCCGTTGAACATGGCGTCGATGCGCGCCCGCACGCCGCGTTCGGCGGCCAGCTCTACCAGCCATTGCAGGGTCGCGGGGGTGACGCGTTGTTTGGAGTAATCCAGATACCATCCGGCCGCTTCCAGCGTCAGCCGCTCACCCCGGTTGGCGTCTTCAAGGAACAAGGCGCGTAGATGCATGGCGCGCATCGCATCCGCCTCGCCCGACAGCGCCGCCCAAGGGGGACCCGCAGGGGTCGCCGGGCTCGTTGCGGCGTCGCCCTGACCCGCAGATGCTTGTCTGTCCATGGCCTGCGCACCTCCATTCCGGCCTGCCTGCGTCGCGACGTTGCGCCCGCGCCTAGCCGGGGTTTGGGTCGGTTATGTCACAAGCGGCGCACGCCGTCCGTGCGGTAGCGCACAGAGCTCGCGCGCGCGCATGGTCACTCTATGGAGGGGACGCCGCCCGCCCGGGCGGCGCGCTGCCCCGACGGAATCCCCATGGCCACGTATCGATGAAACCCATAGATTGGCCCTCGCTAGAGGCCGCCCCCGAGTGGATAGACTTGTTCGCCCGCAGCAAGCCGACGCTTAGCGCCGCCAAGAGCGAACCGCCCTTGCGCGCCGAACTGTTCAACGCCGCGCAAATGGAAGCGCACGGCCAGGCGTTGGCGCACGAGCACGTGGTGGGCGCCTTCAGCGGGCAAGACAAGTTGCTGCCTCGCCTGACCGAAAACCAGACCTTGCTGGGCGAAGCCTGCGCGCTGCTGATGGAATCCATGCAGCAAAGCCGCCAGATCACGCCCGCCGATGAATGGCTGCTGGACAACTTCTACCTGATCGAAGAGCAGATCCGGCTGGCCAAGCGCCATCTGCCCAAGGGCTACAGCCGCAGCCTGCCCAAGCTGTCAGCGGGGCCGTCACAGGGCTTGCCGCGCGCCTACGACATTGCGTTGGAAATGATCTCGCATAGCGATGCGCGGATCGATGCCGCGGGCATCAACGCATTCGTTAGCGCCTATCAGACGGTGGCGCCGCTGCAATTGGGCGAACTGTGGGCCATCCCCATCATGATGCGGCTGGCCCTGATCGAGAATCTGCGCCGCGTGGCCATCCGCCTGGCCTACGCCAATATGAACCGCGGGCTGGCCGACACCTGGGCCGACGCCATGCGCAAAGCGGCCGAAGAAGACCCTACCAGCCTGATCCTGGTCATCGCCAACATGGCGCGTTCGAATCCGCCCATCGACGGCGCCTTCGTGGCGGAACTGTCCCGGCGGCTGCAAGGGCACGGCCCGGCGCTGGCGCTGCCCTTGACGTGGTTTGAGCAGCGCCTGGCGCAGTCGAACCTGACCATCGAGTACATGGTGGTAGCCGAAAACCAGCAACAGGCGGCGGACCAGGTCTCCATCAGCAACAGCATTGGCAGCCTGCGCGCGCTATCGACGACAAACTGGAACGAGTTTGTTGAAGACGTGAGCCTGGTGGAACGCACGCTGCGCCAGGACCCCGCCGGCGTCTATGCCGACATGGACTTTTCCACGCGGGATCGCTACCGGCACCGCGTGGAGCGCCTGTCCCAGGCTTCCCCCCATACCGAGATCGACATCGCCGAGCTGGCGATTGCGCTGGCGTCAGCGGCGGCCAGTGACCCCAGCCCCGACGCCGATCCTCGCCGCGCGCACGTTGGCTTCTACCTGACGGATCAGGGGCAGCGCGAGCTCGTGCAACAGGCGGCCGTGAGACAGAGCCTGCGTGCGCAGTTGGCGCGCCTGTCTCCCGCTTGCGCGCTGGCCGGCTATGCGGGCGCCATCGTCCTGCTCACGGCCGCCGCCAGCGCAATATTGGTGGGTATCGCACACGCGGCGGGCGTCGGCCCGTGGGCATTGGCGGCGCTTGCGGTGTTGTCGGTGGTGGCGACCAGCCATCTGGCCGTGGCCATCGTCAACTGGGCGCTAACCTGGCTCGTGCGGCCGCTGCGGCTGCCGCGCATGGACTACGCCAAACGCATTCCGGACGACGCGCGTTGCCTGGTCGCGGTGCCGTCCATGCTGATCGAACCCGATGATGGCGAACAACTGAGCGAAGCCCTGGAGATCCGCTTTCTGGCCAACCCCGGAGACAATCTCAGCTTTTGCCTGCTGACGGATTTCGCCGACGCGCAGACCGAACATCAGCCCGCCGATGCCTTGCTGCTGGAACGCGCCAAAGCGCATATCCAGGCGCTGAACCACAAGTACCGGCAGTTGGGCCGTAGCCCGTTCTTTCTGTTGCATCGGCCGCGCCGCTGGAACGAGCGGGAACAGGTCTGGATGGGCCGCGAACGCAAACGCGGCAAGCTTGCCGACCTGAACGGGCTGCTGCGCGGTCAGGGCGAGGGTGCGTTTTCCTGCCTGGTGGGCGATCTGGGTTGGCTGCCCAGCGTGAAGTACGTCATTACGCTGGACACCGATACCGATCTGCCCCGCGAGAGCGCGTGGAAGCTGGTGGGCACGATGGCGCATCCGCTGAATCAGCCCCGGTTCGATGCGGCCCGGCAACGGGTCACGCGCGGCTACGGCATCCTGCAACCGCGCGTGGCAGTCCGCCTGGCCGACCTGAGCGGCTCCGCCTATGCACGCCTGCATGGCGGGGACGCCGGCATTGATCCCTACACAAACACCGTGTCCGACGTCTATCAGGACATCTTCAAGGAAGGCTCCTTTATCGGTAAGGGCATCTATGAAGTGGACGCGTTCGAAGCGGCGCTGAAAGACCGCTTCCCCGACAACCGGGTGCTCAGCCACGACCTGCTTGAAGGTTGCTACGCGCGCTCGGGTTTGCTCAGTGATGTGCAACTGTTTGAAGGCCACCCTGCGCGCTACGCGTCAGACGTCAGCCGCCGCCACCGCTGGATACGCGGCGACTGGCAACTGCTGGGCTGGCTGTTCGGCCGCCCGCCTGCGACACCCGGCGCGCCTGCCAGCCAGCCGCTGCCGTGGCTGGCCCGCTGCAAGATCCTGGACAATCTGCGGCGCAGTCTGGTCGCCCCTTGCCTGGTGCTGCTGATGGCGCTGGGCTGGACGCTGCTGCCCTATCCGTGGTTGTGGACCACCGCCAGCCTGATGGTGCTGTTTCTGCCGGGCTTGTTCGCGTCGGCGATGGGCGCCGTGCGTAAAGAAGAAGACGTGGTGCTGGCGCAGCATCTGGCCGGCTGGGTGCCCTCGATCTTGCAGCAGCTTGCGCGCACCGCCTTTGCGCTTGCCTGCCTGGCGCACGAAGCGCTGTACAGCCTGGACGCCATCTTGCGCACCCTGTACCGGCTCACGGTATCGGGCCGGCGCCTGCTGGAATGGAAGCCGTCCAGCGTCACCAACCGCGAAGGCACCACGCGGGCCGGGCCCCTGCTGTTGTCCATCTGGGGCTCGCCGCTGCTTGCGCTGGCGATCGGCGCCTGCGTCATGCGGTGGAATCCATCCGCCTGGCCTGCCGCGTTGCCGGTGCTGGCGCTGTGGGCGTTGATGCCGCTGATCGCCCGGCGCCTGAGCCGGCCGCCTGCGGTGGCGAAAGCGGTGTTGACGCCCGCGCAGGAACAATTCCTGCGGCTGCTGGCGCGCAAGACCTGGTCCTTTTTCGACGGCCACGGCGGCGCCGAAGACAACTGGCTGATCCCGGACAACGTCCAGGACCGCCCGGCGCCCACCACTGCACACCGCACGTCCCCCACCAATCTGGGCCTGGCCCTGCTGGCCAACCTGGCCGCCTACGACTTCGGCTACCTGCAAGCCAGCCGGCTGCTTGAACGCACGCAGGCAACGCTGGGCACCATGGCGACGCTGGACCGCTACCTGGGCCACTTCTATAACTGGTACGACACCCTGACGCTCAAACCGCTGAACCCGCTTTACATCTCTACGGTAGACAGCGGCAATCTGGCGGGACACCTGCTGACGCTGCGGCCGGGACTGCTGGCGCTGGCCCAGGCGCCGATTCTGCATCCGCGCACCTTCGATGGCCTGGCCGACGCGTTGGGCGTGCTGCGCGAACATGTCGCCGCCGACCGCCATACGCCGTTGGACCGGATGGATCAGGCCTTGAAGGCCCTGCACGGTTCAAAAACCTTGGCCCAGGCCAAACAAGGCATCGACCGCGTGCGCGAACTGGCCTATGGGCTGCTCGACAGCTACGCCGGCCCCGCCCAGGCCGAAGCCCTGTGGCACTGCCAGGCCCTGCTGCGCCAATGCGAAGAAGCGCGCGACGAGCTGGCCCTGTTCACGCCATGGCGGGACGCGCCCGCAGGCGTCTCGTGGGACGGCCTGCCCGCCTTGCAGGCCATCCCCACGTTGCAGCAAGTGGCCGGCCTGCGCGCCACGCTGCTACCGGCGCTGCGAGCGCGCCTGGCCGCAGAAGACACGTCCGATGGCGAGCGCCTTTGGCTGCTGGAAACCGAACAGGCCGTGGCCATGGCGGGCGAACGCGCCGCCGAACGGTGCGCGGTGCTTGAGCGGCTGGCCGCCACCGCGGCCGAGATGGCCGTGGCGGAATATGGTTTTCTGTACGACAAGGGCAGCCGCCTGCTGGCCATCGGCTACAACCTGACGGAACGCCGGCGCGACGAAGGCCTGTACGATCTGCTCGCCTCCGAAGCGCGGCTATGCAGCTTTGTCGCCATCGCCCAAGGCCAGTTGCCCCAGGAAACCTGGTTCGCGCTGGGCCGGCAGCTGAACAACTCCCCGGGCGGCCCTGTGCTGCTGTCCTGGAGCGGGTCGATGTTCGAATACCTGATGCCCCGACTTGTCATGCCGTCCTACCCGCACACGCTGCTGGACCAGACCTGCCAGTCCGCCGTGCGCGCGCAGATCGAATACGGCGACAAGCTGGGCATTCCGTGGGGCATGTCCGAAAGCGCCTACCACCTGTTCGACGCCGCCATGAACTACCAGTACCGCGCGTTCGGCGTGCCCGGCCTGGGGCTCAAACGCGGCTTGGCCGATGACGTTGTCGTCGCCCCCTATGCGTCGATGCTGGCGCTGATGGTGGCGCCGGATGCCGCCTGCCGCAACCTGCAACGCCTGGCCAAAGACAAAGTGCTTGGCCGCTATGGCCTGTACGAAGCCGTCGACTACACCGCGCGCCGCCAGCCGCCCGGCAAAAGCAGCACCATCATCTATGCCTACATGGCCCATCACCAGGGCATGGGCTTTCTGTCTATGGCAAGCGTGTTGCTGGGGCGCACGATGCAGGCGCGCTTCGAAGCGGACCCCTCGTTTCAGGCCACGATGCTGCTGCTGCAAGAGCGCGTGCCACGGGCGGCGGCGGCCCACTCCAAGGGAGCGGAACTTGCCGTCATCCGCAGCACGCCCGCAGGGCAAAACGAAGTGTCCGTGCGCGTGCTGGATACCGCCGACACGCCCATCCCCGAAGTGCAGTTGCTGTCCAACGGCCGGTATCACGTCATGGTCACCAACAGCGGCGCGGGCTCCAGCCGCTGGAAAGACCTGGCCGTCACACGGTGGCGCGAAGACAGCACCTGCGACAACTGGGGCACCTTTTGCTATCTGCGCGACACCATCAGCGGCAAGCTCTGGTCCACGGCTTTCCAACCGACCCTGACACGGCCCGATCACTACGAAGTCATCTTTTCGGAAGGCCGCGCGGAATTCAAGCGCACCGACCACGAGATCGACACGCACACCGAAATCGTCGTTTCCCCGGAAGACGATATTGAATTGCGGCGCGTCCACCTGACCAACCGCAGCCGTGAAACGCGTACGCTGGAAGTCACTTGCTATACCGAAATTGTCATCGCGCCCGCCATGGCCGACGAACTGCACCCCGCCTTCAGCAACCTGTTCGTGCAAACTGAAATTCTGCCGGCCGAGCGCGCCACTCTGAGCACCCGGCGCGCCCGCAATCCGGCCGATAGCCCGCCGTGGATGTTCCAGTTGCTGGCAATCCATGGCGGCAAGCCCGGTGACGCGTCCTATGAAACGGACCGCGCGGTGTTCCTGGGCCGCGGCCGCTCCACAGCCAACCCGCGGGCCATGGACGCAAGCGGCCCGCTGTCGGGTAGCGAAGGGCCGGTGCTGGAGCCGGTATCCGCCATCCGCTGCGCCATCACGCTGCAACCTGAACAAACCGTCGTGGTTGATCTGGTGCAAGGCGTGGGCGACAGCCGCAGCGCGTGCACCCACTTGATCAGCAAGTATCAAGACCGCCACCTGGCCGACCGTGCGCTGGAACTGGCATGGACGCACGCCCAGGTCATCGTGCGGCAGTTGAACGCAACCGAGGCCGATGCGCAGTTGTACGCCCGCCTGGCCAACGCCATCGTCTATCAGAACCCCGCGCTGCGCGCCGACGCCGCCACGCTGCTGAAGAACCGCCGCGGGCAATCAGGGCTGTGGGGCTACGCGATCTCGGGCGATTTGCCCATTGTGCTGTTGCGCATCAAGGACCCGGCCAACTTTGAACTGGTCCGTCAATTGGTGCAGGCGCACGCCTACTGGCGGCAAAAAGGCGTGGCGGTGGACCTGGTGATCTGGAACGAAGACACGGGCAGCTACCGTCAAGCCCTGCAAGACCGCATGATGGGCTTGATATCCGCCGGGGTGGAGTCGCACATCATCGACCGTCCGGGCGGCATTTTTGTGCGGCCGGGGGATCAGATTTCGGAAGAAGACCGGACGCTGCTGCTGGCCGTCTCGCGGGTGTCGCTCAGCGATGCGTTGGGGTCCTTGTCGAACCAGGTGAACCGCCTGGCATTGCCTGAAAGCCGTGTCGCGCCCCTGGTTACGTCGACACCGCCCTTGCCGCCCAGCGCCTATGTCCCGCCTGCTGCGGCCCCCGCGGATCTGCTGCACGGCAACGGGCTGGGAGGCTTCACGCCCGACGGCGAGGAATACGTCATCACCACGTCGGACGATCAGCGCACGCCCGCCCCCTGGGTCAACGTCATCGCCAATKCCCAGTTCGGCACCGTGGTGTCTGAAAGCGGACAAGCCTACAGCTGGAGCGGCAACGCGCATGAATTCCGGCTGACCCCCTGGCGCAACGACGCCGTCACTGACGTCTGCGGCGAAGCCTTCTACCTGCGCGACGAAATCAGCGGCCACATCTGGTCGGCCGCGCCTTATCCCGCAGGCGGCGCGTCGGCCTATGTCACCCGCCATGGCTTTGGCTACACCGTGTTCGAGCACGTGGAAGACGGTATCGAATCCCGGCTGTGCGTGCATGTGGCCCTGGAAGCGCCCGTGAAGTTTTATTCCCTGACCGTGCGCAACCGCTCAGGGCGACGCCGCCGCTTGTCGGTCACGGGGTATGTGGAATGGGTGCTGGGCGACCTGCGCTCCAAGTCGGCCATGCACGTCACGACCGAAGTCGATGCGCAGACCGGCGCACTGTTTGCCCGCAATAGCTTCAACACCGACTTCGCGCGGCACGTAGCGTTCTTCGACACCAGCAGCGCTGCGCGCAGCGTCACCGGCGACCGCAAGGAATTCATTGGCCGCAACGGCACGCTGCGCCACCCGCAAGCGCTGCGCCGCAGCGTCTTGTCCGGACGCACCGGCGCCGCGCTGGACCCGTGCGCCGCCATCCAGGTTCCCGTCACGCTGGATGAGGGCGAAGAAGAACAGGTGGTTTTCCATTTGGGCGCGTCGCCGCAAGGCAAGGAACACGCAAGCGAACTCGTGCGCCGCTACCGCGAGGCCGGCGCGGCGGCCAACGAACTGGAAGCCGTGCGGCAGTATTGGCGCGACACGCTGGGCGTCGTGCGCATCCAAACGCCCGACGCCGCCTTGAACACGCTGGCCAACGGCTGGCTGCTTTACCAAACCCTGGCATGCCGCATGTGGGCGCGCAGCGGGCACTATCAGTCGGGCGGCGCGTATGGCTTCCGAGACCAGTTGCAAGACGTGATGGCGCTGACCACGGCACGCCCGGAACTGACGCGCGAACACCTGTTGCGCAGCGCGGCCCGCCAATTCGTCCAGGGCGACGTGCTGCATTGGTGGCATCCGCCCTCCAATCGCGGCGTGCGCACGCGGTGCTCTGACGATTACCTGTGGCTGCCATTCGCCGTCAGCCACTATGTCGAACTCACGGGCGATATGGGGGTGCTGACGGAAGACGTGGGCTTTATCGAAGGCCGCGCGCTCAACCCGGGCGAATCATCCAACTACGATCACCCCAAGCCGTCGCGCGAGTCCGCCACGCTTTACGCCCATTGCACACGCGCGCTGAACCACGCCTTGAGCCAATTTGGCATGCATGGTTTGCCCCTGATCGGGTCTTGCGACTGGAACGACGGCATGGACAAGGTCGGCGATGCCGGCCGCGGCGTCAGCGTCTGGCTGGGATTCTTCCTGCATGACACCCTGAACCGCTTTGCCCGGGTAGCACGCGCGCACGCCGACCTGCCGTTCGCCGCCTATTGCGAATCCGTGGCGCGCCAGCTGGCGCTGGACCTGGAGCAAGCCGGCTGGGACGGCCAGTGGTATCGCCGCGCCTATTTCGACGACGGCACGCCGCTAGGATCGGCGCAGAACCTGGAATGCCAGATCGATTCCATTTCGCAAAGCTGGGCGGTGCTGTCCGGCGTGGCCCCGCCGGAGCGCGCGCAGTCCGCCATGCAGGCGGTGGCCAACCGGCTGGTCGATGACAAGCTTGGCCTCATCCGGCTGCTGACGCCCTCGTTTGACACCGCCCCGATGAACCCGGGCTACATCCGGGGCTATGTGCCGGGCGTGCGCGAAAACGGCGGCCAATACACCCATGCCGCCATCTGGACCGCCATGGCCTTCTGCACCTTGCGCGACGAGGCCCGCGTCGGGTCCCTTCTGCACATGCTGAACCCCATCCACCATGCGGACTCGCCAGCGGCCGCCGCGCGCTACAAGGTCGAACCCTACGTCATGGCCGCCGACATCTACACCACGCCCGGACAGCTGGGCCGAGGGGGCTGGACCTGGTACACGGGCTCTTCCGGGCTGATGTACCGGCTGATCCTTGAGTCTGTGCTGGGGATGCGGCTACGCGCCGGCACGCTCAGCTTCTTGCCCTGCCTGCCCAGCGACTGGAACACGTTCACGCTCAGCTACCGGCACGGCCGCTCCACCTATACCGTGACCGCGCAACGGGGCGATGGCGAAGGCGATGGCGCCGCGCGCGTCACGCTGGATGGGGTGATCCAGGAAGACGGCATCATCACGCTGGAAGACGATGGCCAACATCGGCAAGTCCATATCGAGCTTCCGCGCGTGCAGACTCGGCTGCTGGCTGAACATGGCTAGTGGTTTTCCCTGAAAACCACCAAAAACAGCCGTTAACGGATTCCCAAGCCCCACGCCGTCCGGTACATTTCGTCCAGTGGCCTGACCACTGGACCATCAGGCAGCCAAACAGAAATCAGGGCCTTGCCCCGTCGCAGAAGACATCCCCGCCCCAGACCTATTACCCTCTAGCCCCCGAACCCTTCAACGCATCCCACGATGACTTCCCTTCAGGCCGTAGCCTCGACCCGCCTTTACCGCATGATTGCCGACCAGATCGCCGCGCGCATCAAGGCGGGCGACTTTCCCGCAGGCGGCCGTTTGCCCGCCGAGCGCGAGCTGGCCGAGCAACTGCAAGTGAGCCGGGCGTCAGTGCGCGAGGCCCTGATTGCGCTGGAAATCGAAGGCTATGTGGATGTGCGCGTGGGCACCGGCGTCTTTGTCTGCCCGCCGCGTGAAGATGGCAAGTACCAGGAAGCCGCCCAGCCCGCAGCGGCCGACAGTGTCGAAGCCACCGACATCGGCCCCTTTGACTTGCTGGAAACGCGGCTGCTGATCGAACCCGAATGCGCCGCGCTGGCCGCGCAAAAGGCGTCGCCCGCACAAATTGCCGCCATCCGCGCCGCACACGACGGCATGTCGCTGACCGAATCGCCCAGCGTGCACGACCGCGCGTTCCATAGCGCCATTGGCGCGGCCTGCGGCAACGCCGCGCTGGCCGCCGCCATTTCGCACATCTGGCACTTGAGCACATTGAGCCCGGTGTTTCACCGGCTGGAAGAACACTTCGTGACCACCAAGGTGTGGAGCGAAGCGCAGAAAGAACACGAACGCATCCTCGCGGCCATCGTCGACCGCGATCCCATCCGCGCCCGCCACGCCATGCACGACCACCTGGTCGGCATCCTGGCGCGCTTGCGCGAAGACTTCGGCAACGTTGGGATTCGATGATTTGATGACCCGCTAACGTCAACGGCCTGACGCCCGGGCCGCCCCCCTTACCGACCGTGTGCATGCACCGCCGGCGCGAAAAGCGCTGCTTGCGGCAAGGGGATCGGCTTGTCTGTTGAAACGCGAATTTGCAAGACCGTGCAAGACCCGCAAGACCAGGAAGTCCAGCAAGACCCGTACTACCCGTAGTCCAAATACTTAAAACATATCAAGGTGAAAACATGCAGCTGACCCGTACCGTGAAGCTAGTGAGCGCGGCGCTATTGGCGCTAGGCGCCCATGCCGCCCAGGCCAACAAGGCTGACAACTCCCTCAACATCGCCTTCGACGCGGCGCCCGCCACGCTGGACGCGTACAAGGAATCGGACCGTCCCGGCCTGGCGCTGGCGCGCATGGTCTTCTCGGGGCTGCTGCAAAAGAATCAGGACACGGGCGAGTTCGGCCCGGCCATCGCCACGGGCTACAAGTTCGTGGACGACACCACCATTGAACTGCCCATCCGCCGCGATGTGAAGTTTCACGACGGCTCGCTGTTGACCATCGACGACGTGCTGTACACGTTGAACCTGGTGTCGTCCGACGCCTTCAAGGCGCGCTTCCAGAACCAGGTGGCGTGGATTGCCAAAGCGGAAAAAGTCGGCGATGACACCGTGCGCATCAAGATGAAGACGCCCTACCCGCTGGCGCTGGAAATGCTGTCGGAGAACCTGCCGATCTACCCGCGCAAGTACTACGAAGCCAATCAGTCCGACATGGGCGCCAAGCCCATTGGCACCGGCCCCTACCGCCTGACCGACAGCCAGCCCGGCAGCCGCTACGTGTACGAACGCTTTGACGGCTACTTCGGCGCCAAGCCCGCCGTGCAAAAGCTGGTGGTGCGCGTGCTGCCCGACGCCAATACCCAATACGCCGAGCTGCTGTCCGGCGGCCTGGACTGGATCTGGCGCGTGCCGCCGGACGTGGCCAAGCGCATGGAGAAGACGCCGTCTGTCACAGTGAAAAGCAGCAGCATCATGCGCATCAGCTATATCTCGCTGAACCCGCGCATGGACGACGGCAAGTCGCCGCTGGCCAAGCAGGAAGTGCGCCAGGCCATCAACTACGCCATCGACCGCGAAGCCATCCGCAAAGCGCTCGTTGGCGGCGCGTCCAAGGTCATCAACGCGGCCTGCAACCCGGCCCAATTCGGTTGCTCGGCCGACGTGCAAACCTACAAGTTCGACCCCGCCCGCGCCAAGCAATTGCTGGCGTCGGCCGGCTACCCCAACGGCATCACGCTGGATCTGGTGATCTCGGCGCCGCCGCGCAGCATTCTGGATGCGGCCGCCGCGCAAATGGCGCAAGCCGGCATCAAGGTGAACCTGGTTGAACAGCAATACGGCACCGCCATGACCAACTGGCGCGACGGCAAGATCGCCATGCTGTCGTCCAACTGGGGCTCGTACGGTATTGCCGATGCGGCGCTGTCCACCAGCAACTTCTTCCGCGGCGGCCCGGACGATCAGGCCCGCAACCCGGAAGTCATCAAGTTGCTGGAAGCGGCCGATACGTCGGTCGACCGCGACCTGCGCGCGAAGAACTACGCCGCCGCGCAGAAGATCGTGGCCGAGCAGGCGTACTGGGTGCCGCTGTGGAGCCACTCGCTGAACGCCGTGCAGGCCAAGGACCTGAATTTCTCGGTGGACGGCGACGAATTCCCGCGCTTCTACAAGGCCACCTGGAACTGATCCGGGCGGCAAACGCACCAGCCGCTGTGCCAGTCTGGTCCGGGCGCCGAACGCGCCCCGGGCGGGACGGCGCGCGCCGGTGCCCGCCGACAAAGGTTGACCCATGATGACATTCCTGTTTCGCCGATTGCTGGTCGCCGCCTTGCTGGTGGTGTTCGTGTCGCTGATCAGCTTTTCGCTGGTGTTCGCATCCGGCAACCCGGCCGCGCGCCTGGCCGGTGAAGGCAGCGCGGCAGACGCCGCCCGGCTGTCGCAGCAGCACGGCTTTGACGACCCGATCCTGGTGCAGTACGGCCGCTGGCTGACGGGCGTGGTCCGTGGCGACTTTGGCGACAGCCTGTACTTCAGCCGCCCCGTGGCCGAATTGCTGGGCCAGCATTTCCCCGCCACCGCCAAGCTGGGTCTGGCGGCCATGGCCTTTGCGTTGCTGCTGGCCATTCCGCTGGGCGTGCTGGCGGGCTTGCGCAAAGGCTCGCTGATTGATCGCGCCACCATGCTGTTATCCGCTTGCGCACAAGCCATGCCGCCGTTCTGTCTGGCGTTTCTCTTGATCATCGTGTTCAGCGTGAACCACCAGTGGCTGCCCGCCTCGGGCTTTGACACGTGGAAGCACTACGTGATGCCGGTCGTCGCCTTGGGGCTGTTCGCCATGCCGGCGATGCTGCGCCTGATGAAATCCGAAATGGAAACCGTGCTGGCCACCGACTACATCCGCACCGCCCGCGCCATGGGCCTGGGCGGCGCCAGCGTGGTGCTGAAGTACGCGCTGCGCAACGCGTTGCGGCCGCTGGTGTCGCTGGCGGCGGCGCAGATGGGCACCTTGCTGGCTGGCTCCGTCGTCATCGAAACCGTGTTCGCCATCAATGGCGCCGGGCTGCTGGCCTGGACGTCCATCCTGCGCGGCGACTTCCCCACGATGCAGGCGCTGATCCTGATCTTTGCGCTGATCTACATCGTCCTCACCCTGGTTGCCGACCTGATCAACGGTTGGCTGGACCCCCGTGTGCGAGCCGCCTCATGAGCACCGCTATCGCTTCTTCCCCCTCTTCTGCCGCTCCGCGCGGCGACCGCCTGGCGCGCGCCGGCCGCCGCTTGGGGTTCATCGTGCTGGCCCTGCTGGTGCTGGCCGGCCTGATCGGCCCTTACCTGATTGCGCACGACCCGTACTCGCAAGACCTGCTCGCGCGATTGCAGGAACCCGTATGGGCCGAAGGCGGCGACTGGAACCACATTCTTGGCACCGACCAACTGGGCCGCGACGTGCTGGCGCGCGCGCTGTACGGCGTGCGTGTGTCGGCGCTGATCGGCCTGTCCGTCGCGCTGATGGGCGGATTGATTGGCACCACGTTGGGCGTCATCGCCGGCTACTTCGGCGGCGCGGTCGACCGCGTCGTGTCGTTCTTGATCACCGCGCGTCTGGCGCTGCCGATCATCCTGGTGGCGCTGGCCGTGGTGTCGGTGGTGGGCGCATCGCTGACGGTAGTCGTGCTGGTGCTGGGCCTGCTGCTGTGGGAACGCTACGCGCTCGTCGCGCGCACCATGGCGGCCAGCCTGCGCAACGCCGAATTCGTCACGGCGTCGCGGCTGCAAGGCTGCACGCATCTGCAAATCATCTGGCGCGACATCTTGCCGAATCTGGTGGGTAACCTGCTCATCATCGGCACGGTGGATGCCGCCATGGCCATCACGCTGGAAGCCTCGCTGTCATTCCTGGGCCTGGGCGTGCCCGCGCCGATGCCATCGCTGGGCCTGATGATTGCCGAGGGCAAGGAAAACATGCTGTTCCAGCCGTCGCTGGTCGTCATCCCCAGCATCGTGTTGTTCGTGCTGGTGCTGTGCGTGAACCGGGCGGGCGAAACGCTGCGCGCCATCCAGATGAAAAAGGGTTGACGCCATGACCGCCACCACCACCGCTATCACCCATCCCCTGTTGCGCGTTGAAAACCTGCACATCGACATCCACACCCCCACGCACACCAAGCATGTGGTGCGCGCGGTGGACTTCAGCCTGGAACGCGGCAAGACGCTGTGCATCGTGGGCGAATCGGGCTGCGGGAAGTCGCTGACGGCGCTGGCGCTGCTTGACCTGCTGCCCGCCTCCGCGCGCCGCCGCATGACGCGGCTAGAGTTCGCCGGGCAGGATCTGACCGCGCTGACCCCGCGCCAACTGGCCGAGCTGCGCGGCGCGCGTATCGCGATGATCTTCCAGGACCCGATGACGTCCTTGAACCCCGTGTTTCAGATTGGCACGCAGCTGATCGACGTGATGCGCCGCCACAAGCGTGTGAGCCGTCGTGCCGCCGCCGAGCGCGCCGAATACCTGCTGCGCCGCGTTGGCATCACGAACCCTGCCGAACGCATGCGCCAGTATCCGTTCGAATTGTCGGGCGGCCTGCGCCAGCGCGTAATGATTGCCATGGCGCTGATGTGCGGCCCCGAACTGCTGATTGCCGACGAACCCACCACCGCACTGGACGTCACCGTGCAGGCCGAACTGCTGGACCTGCTGCGCGACATCCAGGCGGAGTTCGGGCTGGGCATGGTGTTCATCTCGCACGACATGGGGCTGGTGGCGCGCATTGCCGACCACGTCATCGTCATGTACGCGGGCGACATCGTCGAAGGCGGCAGCGTGGCCGAGGTGCTGGCGCACCCCCGTCACCCGTACACCGCCATGCTGCTGAACTGCATTCCCCAACCCGGCCGCACTGCGCCGCGCACCGACCTGCCCACCATCGCCGGGGCCGTGCCGTCGCTGGACACCGCCATCCGCGGCTGCGCGTTCCGCGAACGCTGCCCGGTGGCCGAAGCCCGCTGCGCGCAGCCGTTCCCGGCGCGCGTGCAGGGCGAACACCGCTGCCTGTGCGTGAAACCCGGCGCGCTGCGCCTTGGAGCCCCGGCATGAACGCCCCCACCCTGTCCGCCAGCATCCGGCTGAACGCGCTGTCCTTTCAATACGGCCGCGCCAGCTTGTTCTCGCGCCGCCCTGCCCCGCGCATCCTGCACGATATCGACCTGCATGTGCCTGCGGGCCAGACCATCGGGCTGGTCGGCGAATCCGGCAGCGGCAAATCCACCATCGCCAAGCTGATGCTCGGGCTGCTGGCGCCCACGCAGGGCGAAGCGTTGCTGGACGGCCAGCCGCTTGCGGCCATGCCTGCGCGCGCCCGCGCCCGCCGCATCCAGATGGTGTTCCAGGACCCGTACTCGTCGCTGAACCCGCGCCGCACCATCAACGAAATCCTGACCGCGCCGCTGCGCGTGCATGGCATGGGCAACGCCCCGTCGCAAGCCGCGGCCGTGCGCCGCATGATGGACGCCGTGGGTCTGGTGCCTGCCTTCGCCACCCGCTATCCGCGCGAACTGTCTGGCGGGCAACGCCAGCGCGTGGCGATTGCGCGCGCGCTGATGCTGGAACCACAACTGCTGATCTGCGACGAACCGACCTCTGCGCTGGACGTGTCCGTGCAGGCGCAAATCCTGAACCTGCTGATGGAACTGCAACGCGATCGCGGCCTGGGCTATCTGTTCATCAGCCACAACCTGGCGGTGGTGCAGCACATTGCCGATGACATCGTGGTGCTGCAAGGAGGCCGCATCGTCGAGCGCGGCACGGCGAATCAGGTCTATTTTTCGCCTGTCCATCCGTATACGCGGCAACTGATCGGCGCCACGCTGGCCGTGCCGCAAGCGCAGGAGCTGGCTGCATGACGACCGTCACGACAAAGACAGCCGCGCCGCACTTCCTGCTGGTTGGCAACGACGAAAAAGTCACCTGGGACGACGGCCACATCCACTTTCTGCCGCCCGGCCACGACACGCTCAGCCTGTTCGACGCCGCCGCCAACCCGGCCGCACCCGACTTGGTCGCGACGATCCCCCTGCCCAACTCGCTGTTCGGCCCGCCCGTGAATCTGGCGGTGACGCCGGACCAGCGTCTGGCGCTCGTCGCCGATTCCATGGCGTGGCCCGCGCGCGCTGACGGCACAGGCTGGCAGCCCACGCCCGGCCGTGACCTGTACGTGGTGGACCTGACCGCGACGCCGCCCGCCATTGTGCAGACGCTGCAAGTGGGCTTGCAGCCGTCGGGCCTGTCGATCAACCGCGCAGGCACGCTGGCGCTGGTGGCGAACAAGGCGGGCAAGTCGGTGTCGGTGTTGACGATCCACCATGGCCGCGTTGAGGTCTGCGGTGACGTTGACCTGGGCACGGCGGTGGTCGCCGTGTCGTTCGCGGCGGATGGCCGCCGCGCCTTTGCCGTCAAGACGGATACGCATCGGCTCGCCGTGCTGCACATCGATGAAAGCGGCCCCACGCCGCGCGTCACGCACGACCCCGCCGAAGACCTGACGACCGGCCTGGTGCCCTTCAACCTGGTGGTGTCGCCCGACGGCGCACTGGCGCTGGTGGTGGACATGGGCAGCCCGACGGCGTCCGACGGCCACGCGGATTCGATCAGCGTGGTGGATCTTCTGGCGACGCCGCCGCGCGTGATCGACCGCGTGATGGTGGAAGACGGCCCCGAGGGCATCGCCATCAGCCCCGACGGCCGCCACGCCGCGGTCGCCATCGTGCAGGGCTCGAACAACCCGTCCTCCGAATGGTTCCATCACCCCCATGGCCAGATCGTGCTGCTGCGCATCGACGGCAAGCGCGTCACGCGCGCGGGCGCCATCGGCGTTGGCGCCTTGCCCGAAGGCATCGCGTTCAGCCCCGACAGCCGCTATCTGTACGTGGGCAATTTCCTGGACGCCACCCTGCAGGTGCTGGCCGTGGGAGACAACGGCCTGACCGATACCGGCACGCGCATCCCGCTACCCGGCCACCCCGCATCCATGCGGGCGCAATCCTACTGAGCGGGGCCGCACCCCGCCAATGACCGCTATTCCACCTTCCCCTTTTTGCATCTGGAGTTACCTCATGATCCAAGCCCCCAAAACCTTCCGCGCCCTGATCGGCGGCGCGTTTGTTGCCATGGCCGGCCTTGCACCGCTGTCGGCCCATGCCCTGGACATCAAGCTGGGCCACGTGCTGGCGCCCAGCCATAGCTGGAACAAGGCCGCCGAAGGCTTCGCCGCCGAAGTCAAAGAAAAAACCGCTGGCCGCGTCAACTTCGTGCTGTTCCCCAGCGGCCAGCTGGGCAATGAAAAAACCATGCTGGAAGGCTTGCAGATTGGCAGCCAGGGCGCGGCCATCATCGGCTCGGGCTCGTTGCAGCCCATCGAACCCAAGTTCGGCGTGGTGGAACTGCCGTACACGTGGTCGTCGTCCGCACAGGCCTACAAGGCCTATGACGGCGAGCTGGGCGAGGCGCTGGCCAAACTGGCCGACAAAAAAAACCTGACCATCATTTCGTGGTGGGAAAACGGTTTCCGCCACGTGACCAACAACCGCGGCGCGGTTGCCAAGCCCGCCGACCTGACCGGACTGAAGACCCGCGTCACGCCGGACAAGATGCGTCTGGACACCTTCACCGCGCTGGGCGCCAACCCGGCACCGCTGGCCTTTGGCGAGCTGTACTCCGCGCTGCAACAGAAGGTGTTCGACGCGCAAGAGAACCCGCTGTCCATCATCTACACGTCGTCGTTCTTTGAAGTGCAGAAGTATCTGTCGCTTACCGGCCACGTCTGGGGCCCGGCCAACCTGATCATCTCCAAGCCGGTCTGGAACCGCATTTCGGCCGATGACAAGAAGGTGGTGCAAGCCGCCGCCGACAAGTGGCGCGACGCCCAGCGCAAGATGATCACCGATGGCGACCAGCAATTCGTGGCGCAGCTGAAAGAGAAAGGCATGCAGGTCAACGAGGTCGACAAGACCGCCTTCGCCGCCGCCGTGCAGCCGGTGTGGAAGACCTATTCGGTCACCTACGGCCCCGAGCTGATGGCGATTGTGCAGAAGTACCGCGAGGCCCAGTAATGCTCAACCGACTGTCCGCCATTCTGTCGGGCATCAGCAAGGCCTTCGCCGCCGTGGCGGTGGCCTTGCTGGCGATCCTGATTTCTTACGTGGTGTTCGCCCGCTTCGTCACGCACACCACGCCGCATTGGGCCGAGGAATTGCCGCGGCTGGTGCTGGTGTGGTCGGCCTTCATCGGCGGCGTGGCGTGCAGCCATGACCGCTCTCACCTCATGGCCGGCCTCTTGCCCTTCTTCGTGCGCAGCCCGCGCGTGCTGAACGCGGTGGAACGCGTGAACCAGGCGTTGATCATCGTCGGTCTTGCGGCCTTGGGTTATGCCGGCTGGCAACTGGCCGACCTGACCATGGACCAGACGCTGCCCGCGCTGGACGTGTCTGCCGGCACGGTCTATCTGGCGCTGCCGTTTGCGTGCGCGATCACCATCGTCGTGCATGTGGCGCAGCTGTTCTCACCCGCCCCCGCCGTGGCAAAGGATTAACAAGATGTCTTCGGGTGCTCTCTTTCTGATGGGCGTGTTCACGATCACGGTGCTGATCGACATGCCTATCGCCTTTGGCCTGGTGCTGTCGTGCCTGGCGTATCTGGCGGTCTATGACTCCGCGCCAATGATGGTGGCGGCGCAGCAGTACGTGGTGGGGCTGGACAGCTTCACGCTGCTGGCGATTCCGCTGTTCATCCTGGCCGCGCAATTGATGAACGGCGCGGGCCTGACCCAGCGCATCGTGCGCCTGTGCGCCGCCATTGTGGGCGACATCAAGGGCGGCCTGGCCGTGGTGGCCGTGCTGGCCTGCCTGATGTTCGGCGCGTTGTCGGGCTCGGGCGTGGCGGATGTGGTCGCCATCGGCAGCCTGCTGCTGCCCGCCATGGCCCGCAGCGGTTACGACAAGGGCTTTTCGTGCGCGCTGGTGGGCAGCGCGGGCGCCACGTCCACCATCATTCCGCCCAGCATCGTGCTGATCGTGTACGGCACCATCACCGACACGTCGGTTGGCAAGCTGTTCGTGGCCGGCATCATTCCCGGCATTTTGCTGGGCCTGTCGCTGATTGGCGTGGCCATCTGGCAGTCGCGCAAGCACAACTGGGCAGGCGGCCAGCCGTTCTCGTGGGGCGAACTGCGCGCCGCCGCCATCGACGCGCTGCCCGCGCTGATGGTGCCCGTGCTGATCATCGGCGGCATCCGCTTTGGCATCTTCACCGCCACCGAAGCGGCCTCCAGCGCCATCGTCTACGCCTTGCTGATCGGCTTCTTCTGGTATCGCACGCTAAGCCTGAAATCGCTGTGGGACAACCTGAAGTCCACCGGCGAAAGCAGCGCGTCCATCCTGCTGATCATCGGCGCATCGGGCCTGTTCGCCTGGGTGCTGGTGGCCGAACAGGTGCCGCAGGCGCTGTCCACCTTGCTCGTCGAGTGGACCGACAGCAAAACGGCCGTGCTGCTGGTGCTGACGGTGGTGTTGCTGCTGCTGGGCACGTTCATGGAAGCCATTCCCGTCATCATCATCGTGGCGCCCGTCGTGATGCCGGTGCTGGCACACTACAACATCGACCCGGTGCATTTCGGCATTCTGCTGTCCATCAACATGGCCATTGGCGCCAACACGCCGCCGGTCGGGGTGGACTTGATGGCCGCTTGCAAGATTGGCGGCATCAACATGATGCAGACGCTGCGCCCGCTGTCGTGGATGATGCTGGCCATGACCGCCGTGATGTTGCTGCTGACCTTTGTTCCTGAACTGGTGCTGTTCCTGCCGAGGCATGTGCAATGACCCACACTTCAACGTTTCGCCGTCCCCCCGCGCTGCGGCGCAGCTGGATGTTCGTGCCGGGCATGGACGCGGCTGCGCAGGCCGCGGGCCTGGCCAGCGGCACGGACGCGCTGGTGGCCGACCTGGAAGAGTTCACCGCGCCCGTCGAACGGCCGGCCGCCCGCCCGCGCATCGCCGCGCTGTTCGCCACCTGCCGTGCGCAGGGCGTGGTGGCGGCTGTGCGCATCAACAAGCTGGAAGACGATGGCCTGGCTGACCTGCGCGGCGTGATGCCCGGCGCGCCGGATGCGGTATTTCTGCCGCACGCCGAAAGCGCCGCGCAGATCGTGGCGCTGGACGCGGCCATCAGCGCGCTCGAATCCGAACTCGGGTTGCCCGCCGGCAGCACCGAAATCGTGCCCACGCTGGAATCGGCGCTGGGGCTGGTGCGCGCCTATGACATCCTGACCGCCAGCCCGCGCGTGTCCGCCTGCCTGCTGGCCGCCGAAGACCTGACGGCCAGCCTGGGTGCCGAGCGCGGCAAGGACGGCATTGAACTGCACGCCGTGCGCGCCCGCTTCCTGGTGGACTGCACCGCCGCCGGCTGCGTGCCCATCGACTGCCCGTTCAACTACCGCGACCTGCCCGCGCTGGAAACCGACCTGCGCTGGGCGCGCCGCCTGGGCCTGAAGTCCAAATGCGCCACGGTGGCCGAGCAGGTGCCGCTGATTCACGCGGTATTCACGCCGTCCGCCGACGACGTGGACGCGGCACGCGACCGCGTGGCCCGCTTCGAGGCCCAGCGCGCCGGCCGCCACGACGCCGAACGCATCGATCCCCCCACTTACAACACCGCGCGCCGCTTGCTGGCGCGCCACGACCAATTCGAACGATGGGCCGCCGAGCGCCGCGCGCAGGCCGTCCCGCAACAAGGAGACTCCGCATGACGTCAGCCGCAATTCCCGAACGCAATGGCGGTCAGATCCTGATGCAGCAATTGCGCATCCATGGCGCGCGCCGCGTGTTCATGATTCCCGGTGAAAGCTATCTGCCCTGCATCGATGCGTTAAACGAGCACACCGACGCCATCGAGCCCATCGTTTGCCGTCAGGAAAGCGGCGCGGCCTATATGGCCGAGGCCTATGGCAAGCTGACGGGCGAGCCCGGCATCTGCTTCGTCACGCGTGGCCCCGGCGCCACCAACGCCAGCATCGGCGTGCACACCGCGTACCAGGATTCCACGCCGATGATCCTGTTCGTGGGCCAGGTCGGCAACGACTTCATGGAGCGCGAAGCCTTCCAGGAAATCGATTACCGCCGCATGTTCGGCCAGATGGCCAAGTGGGTGGCGCAGATCGACCGCACCGACCGCATCCCCGAATTCATTTCGCGCGCCTTTGCTGTCGCCACCAGCGGCCGGCCCGGCCCGGTGGTGCTGGCGCTGCCGGAAGACACGCTGTGGGGCACCGCCCGCGTGGCGGACCTGCCGCGTTACCCGCGCGTGCACAGCCACCCCGGCGCGGCCGACCTTGCGCGCATGACGCAGTTGCTGAACGCCGCCGAACGCCCCTTCCTGCTGCTGGGCGGCAATGGCTGGCATCAAACCGCCATCGACCAGATCGCCGGCTTCGCCGAACGCTTCGAGCTGCCGGTTGGCACCGCCTGGCGCCGGCTGGAATGTTTCGACCAGCGCCATCCCAACGCCGCGGGCCACGTCGGCTGGGCCATGACGCCCGCCTTGCGCCAGCGCCTGCGTGACGCCGACCTCGTCCTGGCCGTGGGCACGCGCCTGGGCGAAGCCACGACCGAAGGCTATACCGTCATTGAAAGCCCGCTGCCGCGCCAAAAGCTGATTCACGTCTACCCGGACGCCGCCGAACTGGGCCGCGTGTTCTCGCCCACGCAGGCCATCGTGGCCGACGTGGCCAGCTTCGCCGCCAGCGTGGCTGACCTGGCGCCCGGCCACGCCACGCCCCGTGCCGAGGCCGTACGCGCCGCCCATCAGGAACTGGCCGACAGCTTGACGCCGCTGCCCTCGCCCGGCCCCATGAGCCTGGACGCAGCCGCCGCCTATGTCGACGCGCACGTGCCTGCGGACGCCTGCATCACCGTGGGTGCGGGCAACTACGCGCTGTACCCGCACCGCTACCGCCGCTACACCGGCCCCGGCACGAGCCTGACGCCCACGGTGGGTTCGATGGGCTACGGCCTGCCCGCCGCCATTTCCGCCAAGCTGGAAGACCGCGCGCGCACGGTGGTCTGCTACGCGGGCGACGGCTGCTTCCAGATGAACATGCAGGAGCTCGGCGTGGCGTTGCAGTACAAGCTGGGTGTCGTGGTGCTGGTGTTCAACAACGGCATCTGGGGCACGATCCGCGCGCACCAGGAACGCGAATTCCCCGCACGCACCATCGCGCTGGGTTTTGAGAACCCCGACTTCACGCAGATCATTCGCGGCTACGGCGGCTATGGCGAAGCCGTGGAAAGCACCGACGCGTTCGGCCCCGCCTTTGAACGCGCGCTGGCGTATGCCAATGAAAACAGCCTGCCCGCGCTGCTGGAAATCCGCTACGACGCCAACGGCATCGCGCCGGGCGAAACCCTGATGGGCATTCGCGAAGCCGCGCAGGCGCGCATCGCCCGCAATGACAAACCCGGCCACTGACAGGACCCCACGCCATGACAACGACGATTTCAATCAACGGACAGCGGCTGTGGCAGTCGCTGATGGATCTGGCGCAAATCGGCGCCACCCCCAAGGGCGGCAACTGCCGGTTGGCGCTGACCGCGCTGGACGGCCAGGGCCGCGATCTGGTCACCGGCTGGATGCGCGATGCCGGCATGACGCTGCGGGTGGATCAGGTGGGCAACATCTTCGCCCGCCGCGCCGGCCGCAACAATGACCTGCCGCCCATCATGACCGGCAGCCATATCGACACCCAGCCCACCGGCGGAAAGTTCGACGGCTGCTACGGCGTGCTGGCGGGCCTGGAAGTCATGCGCAGCCTGAACGACCACGGCGTCGTCACCGAGGCGCCGCTGGAAGTGGCCATCTGGACGAACGAGGAAGGCTCGCGCTTTCTGCCCGTGATGATGGGCTCCGGCGTGTTCGCCGGCAAATTCCCGCTGGAAGTGGCGCTGAACGCGCGCGACCACGACGGCAAATCGGTGGCCGACGAGCTGGCCGCCATCGGCTATGCCGGCGCGGATCCGGTCGGCGGCCGCCCGGTAGGCGCGTACTTCGAAGCCCACATCGAGCAAGGCCCCATTCTGGAGCACGAAGAAAAAGTGGTCGGCGTGGTGACGGGTTCCTTGGGGGTGCGCTGGTACGACGTGGTGGTCACCGGCATGGAAATGCATGCCGGCCCCACGCCGATGCCCATCCGCCGCGACGCGCTGTACGCCACCACCTTCCTGCTGCAATCGGTGATTGGCATCGCCAACGACAACCAGCCGCACGGCCGCGGCACGGTGGGCGAAATCCACGCCCACCCCGGCTCACGCAACGTCATCCCGGGCCAAGTGCGTTTTACCGTGGACCTGCGCCACGAAGACGAAGCCACGCTGACGCAGATGGACGCGCGCTGGCTGGCGGCCTGCACCGATGTGGCCGAACGTCACGGCGTCACCGTGGACGTAAAGCAAGTGCAGTACTTCCCGCCCACGCCGTTTGACACGGACCTGGTCGGCAAGGTGCGCGACGGCGCCACCCGCCGGGGTCTGGCCGCAATGGACATCGTGACGGGCGCCGGCCACGATGCCGTCTACATGGCCAGCGTCACGCCCACCGCCATGATCTTCGTGCCGTGCAAAGACGGCGTGAGCCACAACGAAATCGAAGACGCCAAACCGGCGGACCTGGAAGCTGGCTGCAACGTGCTGCTGGACGCCATGGTCGCGCGCGCCAACCACTTGGGAGCCCCCGCATGAGCCAACACGATTCCGCCTATTGGCACGCCCGTGCCGCCGCCCTGGCCTTCAACGGCCAGGCCTATATCGACGGCGCTTATTGCCACGCGGCCGATGGCGCAACCTTCCCGGCGTCCAGCCCCATCGACGGCCGCAAGCTCGCCGACGTGGCGGCGTGCGGGCAGGCCGATGTGAACCGCGCCGTGGCCGCCGCCCGCCGCGCGTTTGAAGCCGGCGTCTGGAGCCAGCTGGCCCCGCGCGAACGCAAGGTGCGGCTGCTGCGTCTGGCCGCCCTGATCGACCAGCACACCGAGGAATTGGCGCTGCTGGAAACGCTGGACATGGGCAAGCCCATCCGCGACGCGCTGGCCTTTGACGTGCCAGAAACCGCCCGCTGCTACGCCTGGTACGCCGAAGCCATCGACAAGATCTACGACGAGATCGCGCCGACCGGCCCCGACGCGCTGGCCACGATCACCCGCGAACCGTTGGGCGTGGTGGCCGCCGTGGTGCCGTGGAACTACCCGCTGATGATGGCGGCCTGGAAAGTGGCGCCTGCGCTGGCCGCGGGCAACAGCGTCATCTTGAAGCCCGCCGAACAAGCGTCGCTGTCCGCCATCCGTCTGGCCGCGCTGGCCACCGAAGCGGGCATTCCCGCCGGTGTCTTCAACGTGGTGCCGGGCTTGGGCGCGGTGGCCGGGCAAGCGCTGGGCCTGCATCCGGACGTGGACTGCGTGGCCTTCACCGGGTCCACCGCCACGGGCAAGCGCTTCATGACGTATTCCGGCGAATCGAATCTGAAGCGCGTCTGGCTGGAATGCGGCGGCAAGTCGCCCCACATCGTGTTCGACGATTGCCCCGACCTGGACCGCGCCGCCCAAGCCGCAGCGCTTGCCATCTTCTCGAACCAGGGCGAAGTCTGCATCGCCGGCTCGCGCCTGTACGTGCAGGACGGCATCTACGACGCGTTCATGGACAAGGTCGCGACCTTTGCCGCCACGCTGCAACCCGGCGACCCGCTGGACCCGGCCACCGCCATGGGCGCGATGGTTGACGAACGCCAGATGCAAGGCGTGCTGGCTCGCATCGCGGCGGGCCAGGCCGACGGCGCCACATTGCGCCTGGGCGGCAAGCAGGCCCGCAGCGCCACGGGCGGCTATTACATCGAGCCCACCATCTTCGACTGCGCCAGCCAAGACTCCGCGCTGGTGCGCGAAGAAATCTTCGGCCCGGTCCTGGCGGCGCAACGCTTCACCACCGAAGACGAAGCCATCGAACTGGCCAATGATTCGGTCTACGGCCTGGGCGCAGGGCTATGGACGGCCAACCTGTCGCGCGCGCATCGCTTGTCGCGCCGGCTGCGCGCGGGGCTGGTCTGGGTCAACTGCTATGCCGATGGCGACATCACCGTGCCGTTTGGCGGCGTGAAGCAGTCGGGCTCCGGCCGCGACAAGTCGCTGCATGCGCTGGACAAGTACTCGGACTTGAAGACGACCTGGATCAGTCTGACAGTCTGACGGTGTGATGCGACGCCACAAGGCGGACCTTGAACGTTCAAGGTCCGCCTTGCCATTTCGCGTGATCTGCTTGGCCGTTCAGGCCATTGAAGCCCGCCCGCCCATGTGCCACCGTAAGCGGCATCGGGGCGGTTAGCAGCACTACGAGCACCACCAAGAGAGAACCACTAAAAGGAGCCCGCCCCGATGCGGGCCGGCGCCAGCGCTGTCCCGCCATCAGAACAATGATCGGAGACAACACGATGCGCAATCCCTTACTGGCGCTGCTGCTGGCCGCGCCGCTTGCGGTGGCCTTGGCGAGCGCTGTGCAAGCGCAAACCGCAGCCCCAGCGCAACCGCAGGCCCAGGACTCGGCCTACCCCACCAAGCCCGTCACCATCCTGGTGGGCTTTCCGCCCGGCACCGCAACCGACACCGTCGCCCGCATGCTGGCCGAACGCTTGGCCCAACGCATGGGCCAACAGTTCATCGTTGAAAACAAGCCGGGCGCAGGCGGGTCCATCGCGGCGGGCCTGGGCGCGCGCGCCAAGCCCGACGGCTACACGCTGATGATCGGCGCGTCCGCCCCGCAAGCCATCAACCCCCACGTCTACCGCAACTTGAACTACGACGCGCGCACGGACTTTGCGCCCATCGGGCTGATCACGTGGCTGCCGTACCTGTTTGTCGTCAACCCCGACAACCCCGCCCACAACCTGAAGCAATTCCTGGCCGCCGCCAAGGCCAAGCCCGATCAGCTGACCTACGCCACCACGGGCATCGGCACCACCAGCCATCTGGTGACGTCGGTGTTGCTGTCCAAGGCGGGCGCCACGATGGTGCACGTGCCGTACAAGGGCAGCAGCCAGGCGCAGACTGACATTGTGGGCGGCCGCACCACCGCCACCTTCGATACGATGGTGTCGTCGCTGGCGATGGTGAAGTCGGGGCGCCTGAAGGCGCTGGCCGTTAGCACGCCGGAGCGCGTCGCCATGCTGCCCGACGTGCCGACCGTGGCCGAACAGGGCTACCCAGGCTTTGATATGGGCGCCTGGCTGGGCTTGATTGCCCCGGCCGGCATCCCGCCCGCCATCCAGACCCGGCTGTCGCGCGAGATGAATACCGTGCTGGCCGACGCCGCGGTCCGCGACAAGCTTGCCGACCTGGGTGCGCAAGTGCGCACCACGGCCACGCCCGCCGACTTCGGCGTCATGATGAAAAACGAATATGAATCGTGGGGCAATGTGGTCCGCGAATTCAATGTCAAAGCCACCGACTGAACAGGAAACGGCAACGATGCATGCATCCTCCGACATGAGCCCGCAAGAATGGGACACCCGCGTCCAATTGGCCGCCTGCTACCGATTGGTGTCGCACTTTGGCATGAGCGACCTGATCTACAACCACATCACCGCGCGCATCCCCGATACGGATGATCACCTGCTGATCAATCCCTACGGCATGATGTACGACGAAATCACGGCCTCCAATCTGGTCAAGATCGACCTTGCGGGAAACCTATTGGGTGAGTCGCCCACCGGCTACGGCATTAACGCGGCGGGCTATGTGATTCATAGCGCGGTGCACGGTGCGCGCCACGACGTGGGCTGCGTCATCCACACGCATACGCGCGCGGGCATGGCCGTGTCGGCGCTTAAGTGCGGCCTGCTGCCGCTGACGCAAACCGCCATGCGCTTCGCCAAGATTCCGTATCACGACTACGAAAGTGTGGCTATCGACCTGGACGAACGCAGCCGCCTGGTGGCGGACCTGGGCGCGTCCGAAGCGATGATCCTGCGCAACCACGGCCTGCTGGCCGTGGGGCCGACCATTGCACAGGCGTTCAACACGCTGTACTGGCTGGAGATGGCGTGCAAGGCGCAAGTCGATGCACTAAGCGCCAACCGCGAACTGTGCCTGCCGCCGCCGGAAGTGATTGAAAAGACGTGGCATCTATACCAGCCCACCACACGCCGTCCCTTCGGTGAACTGGAATGGCCGGCGATGCTGCGGCTGATGGATCGCAAGGACCCGGGGTACAAGCTGTAATGCGGTGAGGCGGTGCTGCGGTTGAGCGGTGCTGCACCAAGGCCGCAACGTGGTGGCGGTGTTTCGATAAAAGCCTGCAATGCCGCGGACTTACGCCGGGTCCGTGCGCGGCGCCAAGTCCACGCCCGCGTCATGGCTCACGCCCTTGGGCAGAATCGCCGCCAAGCTGGTCCGCACTTCCACAAAGTACGGGCCGGCAGCCGCCAACCCGCGCGCGATGGCCGCGCTGACTTGATCGCTCTGCGTCACGGTTTCGCTTGCCATGCCAAACGCGCGCGCCATCATTGCGAAGTCCGGGCTGGACAGGTTCGTGCCCACATAGCGGCCCGGGTACGTGCGCGCCTGATGCAGCCGGATCGACCCATAGCAATTGTTGTTCGACACGATGAACAAAATGGGCAGCCCACGCTCGGCGGCGGCCGCCATCTCGTTACCGGTCATCATGAAGCCGCCATCGCCCACCAGGCACACCACCTTGCGGTCGGGGTGCCGCAGCTGCGTGGCGATAGCGGCGGGCGTGCCGTAGCCCATCGCCCCCGACTGCGACGCCATGAGCCGTTGCGGATACACGAACGGAAAATGGCGGTACACCGGCGCGGCAAAGGTGCCGGCATCCAGGCAGATCGCCACGTCATTGGGCGCCTGCTCCGTCAACGCGCGCACCACCTGCACAAACGGCACGCCGTCTTCCACCTGCGGATTCGGCCAGGCGGCCGTGCGCTGCTGAATGCTGCGCAACGATGCCGCCCAATCGTCACGGGCGTGGCCGTGTTCGCGCGCCGTCGCGGGCAACTGCGCCAGCGCGTGCGCCGTGGCCACCGGGTCCGCCACCAGCCCGACATCGGCGGCAAAGTGCTGGTTCACGATGTGCGGATCGTCGTAACAATGCACCAACGCCTGCGACGGTTTCGGATAGCCGGGAAACGCATATCCCTGCGTTGTGATGTCGCCCAGCCGCGTGCCCAACGCCAGAATCAGGTCGCTGGAATTGAAGGCATCGATTTGCGCGGTGGACGTAGCCAAGTCCAGATCCCCCGCGTACAAGGCGTGCGTATTCGGAAAGACGTCATGCTGGCGAAACGACACCACCACCGGAATCGTGTGCCGTTCGGCCAGCCGGCGCAGCGCATCGCGCCCGTCCGGGCGATTGAACGCGCCGCCCGCAATGATCAGCGGCCGTCGCGCTTGCGCCAGCAGCGCCTGCACGCGCGCCAAGGTCACGGGCGCCGGTTGGGCGGGGCTGTCAGGCGCGGCCACCCAGCCCGGCTGCGGCACCGCCGCCTGCTGCACGTCTTCCGGCACCACCATCACCACCGGCCCCGGCGTGCCAGACGTGGCCACGCGTATCGCCTTGAACGCCGCCGCCGCCAGTTCCTCTGGCGTGGAAACCTCCACCACCCACTTGGCCATCGACCCAAACATCTTCTGGTAGTCGATCTCCTGGAAGGCCTCTTTGCGCACGTCCTTCTTTGGCACCTGGCCGATCAACAGAATCATCGGCACCGCGTCCTGCTGCGCGGCATGCACGCCAATGGATGCGTTCGTTGCCCCCGGCCCGCGCGACACCATGACCACGCCGGGCCGCCCCGTCAGCCGCGCATCGGCGCCCGCCATGAACGCGGCGCCACTTTCATGGCGGCACGTCACCACATCCATCTGCGGAAAGTCGTACAACGCATCCAGCACGCCCAGATAGCTTTCACCTGGCACCAGGAAAACGCGGTCGACGCCGTTGGCGGAAAACACCTTCAGCAAGGCGTGGGCGGACGTGTTCGATTCGGCGGAAACAGTCATGGAGGGATCAGAAAATAAGGGTTGGCTCCCGGAAATTCTAGATTGGCAACCCGGGGCCAACTAGGCATACTCTGGCAATCAGATATACAAGAAACGCACACGAGAGACAGCGGCGCCCTCGCCCGCCACGGACCCGGGATGGACTTACGCAAGATCGAAAACCTGATCCACGTTGCCGATCAGGGCAGCTTTTCCAAGGCGGCCTCGGTGCTGGGCATTGCCCAATCGGCGCTGGGCCGGCAGGTCAGAAAGCTCGAAGACGAATGCGGCTGCGCGCTGCTCTACCGCAATGGGCGCGGCGTGTCGCTCACGCCCGATGGCGAAAAACTGCTTGAGCGTTTGCGCCCCCTGCTGCGGCAGATGGACCACGTTGTCACCGAATTCCACAACGACCAGAAGTCGCCATCAGGCCAGGTCACGCTGGGCCTCACGCCCACGTTGTCGCACATGGTCGGCGCGCGGCTGGTGGCGGAAGTGTGGAAGCAGCACCCCCGTATCCAGCTCAACATCATCACGGGCTACAGCGGCTACGTGCTTGAATGGCTGACCAATGCCCGTGTCGACATCGCCGTGCTGCACGACGCGCGGCGCTCGCAACACATCGCGGTCGACCCGCTGGCCGAGCTGGACCTGGCGCTGGTGTCACCCCCGCAAAACCTGTCGCCCGCCGCGCGCGCGATGCGCTCCATCCGTTTCGATCAACTGCGTGACCTGCCGCTGGTGCTGCCCACCCGCAACCACGGCCTGCGCCGCACTCTGGAACACGCGGCCACGCAAGCAGACATGCCGCTGAACATCGCATTTGAAATGGACGCGCTAGAGCTGATGAAAGACCTCGTCGCAACCGGCATGGCCCACACCGTGCTGGGCCTGCCCGCCGTCGCCCGCGAAGTCGCAGCCGGCACGCTCGTCATCCGCCGCATCACCCACCCTGGCCTGTCCACCCGCCTGATGCTCGCCACGGCGGCCAGCCGGCCGACGACGCAGGCGGTGAAGATCGTGCAGGGTATGTTGCGGGACGTGCTGGGGGAAATGACAGCGGCGGAGCCGTATTGCGGGGGGATGCGGATGGTGGGCAAGTAAGTCCACCAACCGCGCTCCGCACGGTAAGAATCGGACGTTTGATATCTATCTCACACACTTATCAGACTGTTCTCATTTACCAGCTCTGGCAGTTGCTTCTAAAAGTGGTCATCGCCACTTTCCGCCAGGGACGACCGCCAAGGTCCGTCCTCCCCAGAAGCACGCCATGTCTTCACTATCTGACGTCCTGTCCCTCACCATCCAGCGGATACTCGACGCTACGTTCAACGCTCCAAGCCATTCGACAGCGGCATGATGGACACCGCGTCCGATCACCCCAGTTGGTCGCGTCAAGTGGTGAATGCACTGCCCGACATGTACTGGGCCGCGCTGCCACAAGGTGCACGCCCTTGGCTTTGGCTAAGCGGAGCACACAGCGAAACGCTTGAACAAGACCTGCTGAAGATAACCAAGCGTTTTGACTATCGTTGGGTGTGGCGCGACACCCCCTGGGAATACGGTTCTCCAGACTATCGTGAGGGACCGTTGTTGGTGCCCCTTGACGAACCGCTCTTCACCTTCGCGCTCGATCACTGGCTTCACCAGCACGCGGGATTAATCCTGCTAGGCCCCGATCATGAAGCCAGCCTCATCGCTCATCTTCAGCACTTGCACCAGCTGACGGGAGCTGATGGTTTTCCGGTCGGTTTCAGCCTCAGTGCCGCGCGCCCCCTCGAAGAACTCTGTGAAGGGTTGCCAGCGGAGCAACTATCAAAGCTGTTCGGCCCCATTCAGCGCTTTATCTGGTACGCAGGTGAGACGCCGTCGGGCGAGTGGCTGTTTGCCGATGCCCCGGTATCCGCTCTGACTTCGTGGATAACGGAAGGCCCCATCGCTTTGACCGCGAACGATGAGGCTGCGCTTGGCCAAGCCAGCCTCGCGTGGTTCATGCGCGACTGTGCACGCGACTTTCGTCAACGCTTCCCGGCGTACGGCCGTCCGGAAAATGAATCCGTGCTCTGGCGGCATCTACACCTGTTCGCCCGTGAGGCTACCGATCAACTGGGGCTAGCCACAGAACGCGACGTTCGCCACTACATGGAACTGCGCTTTCGATATTCACAGGAGAGCTTTACCAAGGATGGGGCGTTGCGCGACATCTTGGTCAACCGACAGGTAAAGGGGAAACAGCGGTTGACTGAGGCCGAAGCGCGGCTGGCGGCTCTAGCCCCCAACATGCCTTGAGGGAAGATGCATGACCACGACTTACAAAATCGCACTAGGCCCGGATCGTCCCAATGAGAAACAACTGGGTAACGCTATCTCGCCACCACCGTGTCAGACGTGCATTCCTGTCTACCCATTGCGCTACGGCGTCGCGGATAAGGCCCTGGATAAAGGCGTATTCCCCACACTGGGTACTGAGGGCTACCCCGCGCTTACCTCGGCCTCAGGCAAGGCCTACGGCCTGCGTGTGCTGCGTCCAGGCACCTACGTCTACCTCTGCTATTTCGAAAACGACCGCATGTGGACGCAGCACTATCAAGTGACCGAGGACGTACGATTTGCTCGTATCTGGTGGAGCCGTCCCGATGAAACCGACGCGACCCCGGGTCGGCAGGCTCGCCCCGACACCGTGGGCGCCCAGTCCTTCCTGCTAGCCCCAGACAGCAAGACCGCAGAGAGCATCTACCTGATGGTAAGTGATACGTTGCTCACGCATCGCACGCTTTGGGATATCGAAACAAACAAGGACGGGCTGCGGGATACGCTGGCCGTCAAGATCAAGCCTGCGGGGGGTGCTGAGCAGAAGCACGCCTTCAATGCCGCGTTGCTTGGCAATGCCACCCCTGAGCTGGTTCCACCCGCGGTGCACGGCACTCCCATGCACTATGGCTGGAGCGAGATTCGGTTCTCAGCGGTAATTCCAAACCACAACAACATCTTGGGCAATATGTACATCGAACTACGCCCACGTTTGGATATCACGCCTTTGGCGGTTGCGCTGCAAGATCCCATCGGAATGGCAAGTGAGCTGCACTATCTCGTCACAGAGGCGGTAGCGAGGAAGACCAAGTATGCCGGGCAAAATGCGCACAAGTTGCAGAGCGGGATGCTCATTGCCAACTATTTTGAGGCCATGAAGAAGCAGGCTGCCAGCTCCCCCGATTTGGCCAAGGCCCTGGCCAAGCAAAGAAATCTTGTTAACTATGCCGGCGCGACGTTGTTTCCCGATACCTACTCCAAGAAGATCAAGGAGTTTGAGAAAACCATCGCCACGGCGGTGAACGATTCCATCGCCTGGGTGCAGCTCATCGGCCCAGAGAAGCTGTTGGGCAAAGCACTGAGTTGCTTTGATCTTGGCGTGATCCACAACGCACGCGACTATGAGAATGCCGTCTTCCAGTGCGTGGGCGGCTTGGTTCATACGAAGGACGGAGCGCAAGTCCTAGGCGACTTGATCGCCAAGCCCGCAGACAAGAGCCCCTATTGGCTCGCACTTGCCAATGGCAGCGAAATCCTGCTGGCCCGGTTGAAGTCCAGTGCCGGTTATATCGCCAAGAACCTGTTCGACGTCATGGACAAGTTTTTGGAAGAGCATGTCATCACTCCCGCCACCAATGCGCTGATTGGATTGCTGCAGGTGTTACCGCAGGCAAAGCAAGCGGACGTACTGGTACGGCGTCTGCGACACGTGATGGAGATCCGAGCCAACGCAACCATCGTTGTATACGACATAAGTTTGGTGGATTTGCAGCGCGCCGCCTATGAATTCCAAGGCTATCAAACGCTAGGTTCCGAGCGCTCGCAGGGCTGGAAAATTCCGTCTCCGAAAGTCAATCAGACTGACGTGCTTACTCGTGTTTTGGTGTACGACTGGGTCAAGGTTGGTGAGACATCTTATCGCGAGCTTGATGGGGCAGCGGCTGATCGGGCTGCGTTACCTGCGCCTCGGGCTATACACATGGAAGGTAATCTTTTTATCAATATGCTGAACCGGCTGCGAGGGCCTGGCGGGCATTTTTTTACTGGGCTGGGGGGCTTTCTGGCGTTGAAAGGAATGGCCGCAGCAACGAAGCAGGCGCGCTTGCATCCATCCAAAGCTGAAAACATTTTCAGCTTGTTGGGTGCCAGTAGTGCGCTTGTTGGTGCTGCTATCGAATTGAATGCGATGGCCACAGTTATCAAAGCTGAATCACGCGGTAGCACCGCCATAGCGAATAATGCAAAGGTCCTTGCAGCTAAACGAGGCGTAGCATTCTTCGGTGCCGGGGGGGCTGGTATCGCTGCCGCTGCAGACGCTATCAGAGCCGCAAACGCTTTCGGCGAAAGTAATCCGGAACAAGGTGGAATGTTGATAGGCTCCGCCATCGCTGGTGGCGTTCTGGCATTGGCAGCATGGGCAGGAGGAACGGCTACCGCCGCAACCATTTCTGGGGGAGGGGCAGCCGTTGCGGTGCTTGGGCTCACTCCGTTTGGCTGGGCAGTTGTTGCAGGTGTCGCCGTCGTACTTGTCATTGGATTCGCGTTCGGCGCTGATATGGCCAAACACGGCCCAGTCGAAACATGGCTCAAACACAGTGCTTGGGGAGTGGACAGTCGTCATTACACCAATCGCGAGGAATTGGATGCCGTCCATAGTTTGTACTATCGCCCACGACTGACGCCTGAATGGGAAAAGTCTTTTGGATATCCGGTGGGCGCCCTGCGCATCAGCTGTCAGTTGCCCGGCACCACCGACATACCTGGAGAGAGATTTCAAACCAAGCTGGCCTTTACTCTTCGTGGTAACAGACTTGCGCAGGTGAATGGGCCTATTGCGTATGCCCCAGGCACCAACCCCATAGACTATCACCGTGAATGCTTGGTCACTCCGTTAGGCGGCACCGGCAGAGAATGTGGCTGGGTGATTCAAATGCATGAGGATACGGAAGTCGCATTGGAGTATCTGTATTTTCCAGATCCGGACCAACAACCTGGATTGGCATTGCTTCAACCCGACGCGCCGACGCCGTTGGTGTTCACATCAAGTGGATGGTTCACGGATCCGATTGATTCAGCCAAACTTGAACCTGTCGGGGGACCAGAATAATGTCGGAGATCAAACATCTACCTAGCAGCCTGCGCTTTGGTGGAACGCGACTCTACAGAGATCAGCCGACCGGGGAATCGCCTCAACCCGATGGCGTAAGACGGGTGAGCGAACAGTGTGTAGAACTCGACACTTTCGCTAATTTCACTCAGCGTGGAGTGGCTGGTTACATAGGCGCATCGTTCGTTGTGGCTGTTGCCACTATGCTGCTGCTTCTTGTGCTAATTGGCGTCGAGAATATGACCTACCGCATCGCCGGCAACATGTTTCTCGGGGTGCTACTCACGTTAACAATAGCGCTACTTTTCTACTACGGTAGCGGTGCCCATCGAAATCGGGGAACTTTTATTCGGGTCCACCGAAGCACCCGTCAGCTCTACTTCATTTACCCGCGACAGACGCGCCTGCATGTGCTTGACTGGGACCGACTCGAAGTCTTGGCTGGCTATGTGCCCATAGTCTCTGCAAGCGGCTATGCGAGCCGGCATCCGCTGTATCTCATCGGGGTGGACTACAGCATGGACCCGCCGACAGAAATCTGTGCGGCATGCGGCAATCTCGGCTTGTTTGACGGCGACCGTTCGGCCAAGTCCCTCTGGTCCTATTTGCAAGTCTTCATGGAACGAGGCCCAGACGGCCTGCCCAAGCCCGCGCCGCTGCCACCACGACAAAGCCGCTGGCAAGAGACCCAACAACCCTACCGGGACTGGTATGCAGGCCTGCGCCGTACGCTGGCGAAGCCCTACGGCTTGCTCAAGGCACCCCTCACCATTCCGCTCTGGTTGGGCTGGTTGTTGATAAACGCATTCCCCGATAGCGTCGAGGCCTTCATCCAGTACAACGTGCCGTACGCACAGTTCCCAAAGGAAATCGACAAGTTGTGCGGCTTTGACGAGAAGCGCAGACCGGTGATCCGCGTGAACGGGGAGCGCATTGATTCGTAAGCACAGGGTCACTGTTCGATGAACGACTGCGAACTCCGCCGCAGCGTGGACGACGCATGGCGGTCAGCTCGTTCCGCCGCTCGTTCAATAGGTCTTTGCCTAACGGGGCGCCCTCGGTAAGTTGATAGCGGAACGCTGAAGGGAAGAAATTGATGGGGCGAGTCGTACACGTCTTTCCGATTTACTTGCCGGTTCGTTTGCCGGTTCGTTTGCCGGTTTAATCCAGCCTCAGACGCCCACCGACGCCCCCTTCACCACGCGATGCACGAACTGCAATTTCCCCACCACTTCCGCCGGCAGCACAAACGGGTAAAAGTCCCGCTGACCCATGCTGCGTGACAGCTCGTTCAACACCCCCGTCAGCGCCACCCATGCGTTGACCAGATCCAGGAAGTCCTGCCCTTCCGGGTCTTGCGGGTCGTAGAGCGCGGCGGTGGTGAACGGTTCATACGCTTGTTCTACTGCTGTGCGGGTGACGCCGAAGCTGATGGCGGTGTCCAGGGTGTCCATCATGTGCAGGTAGTGCGCCCAGGTTTCGGCCCAGTCTTCCCAGGGGTGGCACGACGCGTAGGTGCTGATGAAGTGCAGCGCCCAGTCGGCGGGCGGGCCTTGTTCGTAGTTGCGTTGCAGGGCTTGGGCGTAGTCGGCTTGTTCGTCGCCGAAGACCTGGCGGAAGGGTTCCAGCCAGGGGCCGCCCGCGATGAGCTGGTCCCAGTAGTAGTGGCCGATCTCGTGGCGGAAATGGCCGACCAGCGTGCGGTAGGGTTCGCGCATGTCTTCGCGCACTTTGACCCGGTAGGCGTCGTCGGCTTCAAGAATGTTGATGGTGATGAGACCCTGCGCGTGGCCGGTCAACAGCGGCGCGCCGTCGGCGGTGGGCGCCAGCAGGTCGAAGGCCAGGCCGCCGTCGTCCGGTTCGACGGAACGCCGGATCGGCAGGCCCAGCGTCATCAGCTGCGCAACCATCTGGCGCTTGGCCACTTCCACTTTGAACCACAGCGGGCCATTCTCTGGCACGGACAGGTCTGGGATGGTGCGGTTCAGGTTGCACGCCATGCATAGCGCATCGGGCGAGTTTGCGGGCAGCAGCCAGTTGCACAAGGCGGGTGAGCTGAAGTTGTCGCAGCGTTTGTAAGTTTTGCCGCGCGCCCTGCCCGATTCGCGCCAGGTGCCCGCCGTGGTGCCTTCGTCCAGCGCCAGCACGTGGCCGCGCTTGGGGTCAAAACCCAGTTGCCGATGGCAATTCAGGCATTCGGTATTGCTGAAAAAAATAGGTTGCCCGCAGACGCATTGAAAGGCCTTCGCGCGCGCATGCCGCACGCGCTGGCGTTTCGGGGCGCGCAGTTGGCGGTTGATCGCGTCGAAGAAATAGCTCATGCATCGTTCCCTGTCGGAAATTCGTCGATGGGCGCGACGGTCACGCGCACATCCAGTTCATGGCCGCCGCCGCGGATCACGCCGCGCAAGGGGGTGACGTCGCCGTAGTCGCGGCCATAGGCCAGGATGACATGCGCCGTGCCTGGCACCACGTTGTTGGTGGGGTCCAGATCGACCCAGCCGCCATTGACCTCGACGCCTGCGCAGTGCACCGACACCCACGCGTGCGACGCGTCCGCCCCAATCAAGCGCGGCTTGCCGGGCGGCGGCTGCGACATCAGATACCCGCTGACGTAGCGCGCCGGCAAGCCAATGGCGCGCAGGCAGCCGATCATCACATGCGCGAAATCCTGGCACACGCCGACCTTTTCCTGGAAGGCTTGCAGGATGGGCGTGGACACTTGCGTGTGCGCGGGCTGATAGGTGAAGTCGGTGTGAATGCGGTGCATCAGGTCGATCGCGGCCGCCGCCACCGGCCGCCCCGGTGTGAATGACAGCAAGGCGTATGCCCGAAGCTCGGCGTGCAGCGGCACATAGGTCGACGGGAACGTGAACTCCACTTCCGGTGCGAATGGCAGGGCCGGGTCGTAACGCAAACGTTGCACTGCCGCTTCCCACGTCAGGCCGGTTGCCGGGTCCAAGGCGATAAAGCGCGGGTGGACGGTGACGCGGCTGGTGGCGCGCACGGTCAAGGCCTCGTGCGGGGCATAGAGGGCGAAGGTGCAGCGCGTGTTGCCGAAGCCGTCGATGGATTCAGCGATGTCTGCGGGCGCGGGCGTGACGGTCAGCGCGTAGGCCTCCACCCGCTGGCAGGCGTCGTTCAACGGGCGCAGATAGCCCAGATGGTGCGCCAGCTCCACGGGCGCGTCGTAACGGTAGGCGGTGACGTGGTCCACGCCCAGCGTCAGCCCGGATGCGGGTTCCAGGGGGGCAGCGGAAACAGAGCTCAAGTTCATGACGATGATGGCCCCCCGCCTAGGCCGACAGCGTCTGGTCGTAACCCGCCGCGTGGCTGAAATAGCGCCGGCTGATTTCATTGGACAGATTGCTGGCCGCGCCATCCAGTTGTTCCGACAGCGCCAGCACGCCCGCGTACAAGCCCTGCGTCTGCTCGCACAGCGTGGCCAGCGTCACGCCAGCGCCGTGCGCCGGCAACAAGGCCAACAAGTCGGACGCAGGCCCCGCCACCGTGTCGGGCAAGCGCGCCACTTCCTTCTTCAACACGTTCAACACACACGCCAGCGAGCGCGGGTTGGCGGGCTCCTGCACCAGCAGGTTCAGCAGTGCCGGCACTTCCTGGCGGCCGGGATAGTAGGCGCGATAGGTGATCTTGCTGTCGAACAGATCCAGCAGAATGTTGAAACCGCTGTCGCCCAGCACCGCGTTACGGCGAAACAGTTCGCCCAAGAGGCTGGCCATGGCGGACAGGCGTTCAATCTGGCGGCCGATGGTCAACAGCCGCCAGCCGTCGTCGCGCGTCATGCGGTCGGTTTGCGAACCGGTGATGGCCGACAACTGCATGCCCAGGTTCTTCAGGGCGCGCAGCACGTCCGGTGCGGACGCCGGCGCGTCTGACACCGTATCGTCGTCGCGGCCCTTGGCCTGGTTGGTGGCCATGCGCAAAAACCATTCATGGGCGGTTACCACCAGCCGCCAGTGGTCGGGCGACAAGCGGTCACGAATCTGGCCGGCGGCAAACGCCAGCGCGCCCAGGTTGCGGGCGACCCCGCCCTGCGCTTCGGCGCCCGCCAGCTCGGCGACCAGCGTCGATTCGAACATGCGCACCGACAAGGTCTGCGCGGGCGGCACGAGGCCGCTGCGCTGGCACAGCGCGGCAACCGCAGCGAAGAGTTCTCCCGCGTTGTCTTCGTCGCTGTTCAACCACGTCAACGCCACCGTCGCCAGGCGCACATCGTTCTCGGCGCGTTCGGTGTAGCGTCCCATCCAGAACAGATTTTCAGCGGCGCGGCTGGACACCGGGCGGTGGGCCGGCACGATGTCTTCCGGGCGCAACTGCGCGGGCAGCATCGAAAACGTATCGACTGCCCCGCGCGTGGTGACCCAGGTATCCATGCTGCTGCCGCCGCGCTGCATGGACACAATCTGCTGTTCACGGCTGGCGATGCGGGTCAGCCCGCCGGGCAAGACGGTCCACCCGCCCTCGCCGTCTGCGATGACGAATACGCGCAGCATGGCGGCGCGCGGCACGATGTGGCCGGCCGCCCAACTGGGCGCCTGCGACAGCGGCAGGTATTCCTGGATGGTGTAGGCGTCGGGGTTGTCGGCAATGCGCGCCAGCAGCGCGTCGCGCTCGGACGGCGGCACCGCCCCCCCGATCACCGGCTCGAATCCGCCACGCGTATTGCTGGGGTACGTGGACTTGACCACCGCGCCCGCCAGATTCGCCAGCGCCTGATCGCGCGCCGCGGCCTCGCCGCACCACCACGATGGCAGCGACGGCAGCAGCAGGTCTTCATCCAGCAAGCGGCGGCTGATAGCGGGCAGGAAACCGTTGATGGCGGGCGACTCCAGAAAGCTCGTGCCCAGCGAATTCGCCACCAGCACGTTGCCCGCCCGCATCACTTGCAGCAAGCCCGGCACGCCCAGCGTGGAGTCCGAGCGCAGTTCCAGCGGATCACAGAAATCGTCGTCCAGCCGGCGCAGCACCGCATGCACGCGCTCCAGCCCGTGCAGCGTTTTCAGGTAAAGCACCTTGTCGCGCACGACCAGGTCGCCGCCTTCAACCAGCGTCACGCCCAGATAGCGCGCCAGATAGGTCTGTTCGAAATAGGTTTCGTTGTAGGGGCCGGGCGTCAGCAGCACGATGCGCGGCGGCGTCTGCGCCGAGCGTCCGCCCGGGCTGAGCTTGTACAGCATGTCCATCAGCCGGCGATAGCTGGTGGCCAGATGCTGCACCCGCAATTCCTTGAACGCCTCGGGGAACATGCCCGAAATCGTCAGCCGGTTTTCCAGCAGATAGCCCAGGCCGGACGGCGCTTGCGTGCGCTGCGACACCACCCACCAGCCGCCATCGCTGGCGCGCGCCAGATCAAAGGCCGCAATGTGCAGAAAGGTGTCGCCCGGTGGCGCGTAACCGCGCAGCGGCCGCAGGTAGCCAGGGTGGCCCAGCACCAGCGCGGGCGGAATCAGCTTGTCGGCCAGCAGCGTTTGCGGGCCGTAGACGTCGCCCAGCAGGCGATTCAAAAGGCTGGCGCGCTGGCACAGCCCCGCTTCGATGGCGGCCCAGTCCGTGTCGTTGATGACAAACGGCAGCAGGTCCAGCGACCAGGGCCGCGCCGAGCCACTGGCGTCGGCGTAGATGTTGTAGGTGATGCCGTTTTCGCGGATCTGCCGCGCCACGACATCGACGCGCCGGTCCAGGTCGGCGAAGCCGCTGGTGCCCAGCAATTCAAAAAAACGGGGCCAGGGTTCGCGCAGTCGCGTGGCCCCGGACGCGTCGGCCGTGTCGCGCAGCTCGTCATAGTGCCCGGCGCGTGCGGGCAACGCCGCATGAACCGCCAGGGATGCGACATCCTGCGACGGGTCCGTCTGAAAAAGAAATTGCGGCATAGCAGCTTTATCGGCGGCGGGACCGCCGGGGTTCAACATCTGGTAGGGCTCAATCGTGCCTTAAATCCAGCGAGAACGGAAATTCCCGGCTGACCTCGGCGGGCGCGACATCCATGCGCCCCGGCGTATGCCCGATCTTTTCAAAGCGGGCCAGGCGACGGCTCTCGGCCTCGTAGGAATTGACCGGGAACGACTCCGGGTTCAGCCCGCCCGGGTGCGCGACGTGATATTTGCAGCCTCCTAAAGAACGGCGGTTCCAGGTATCCACAATGTCTACCGTCAGCGGCACATGCACGCCGATGGTGGGATGCAGCGCCGACGGCGGCGACCAAGCCTTGTAACGCACGCCCGCCACGTACTCACCGACGCGTCCGGTGGGCTGCAAAGGCAGCGCCCGGCCGTTGACCGTCACAACATAGCGGTTGTCGTTCAAACCGGATACCCGGATTTCCACCCGCTCAAGCGACGAATCCACATACCGCACCGTACCCGCGGACGAGCCCTCTTCGCCCATCACGTGCCACGGCTCCAGCGCGCCGCGCAGTTCCAGATGAATGCCGCGCGCGGCCACATCGCCAAACAAGGGGAAGCGGAACTCGAAATGCGGCGCGAACCAGGCGGCGTCAAACCCGTACCCCGCCTCGTTCAAGTCCGCCAGCACGTCCTCGAAATCCATCTTCACAAAGGTCGGCAAGAGGAAGCGGTCGTGCAGTTCCGTCCCCCAGCGCGTCAGCCTTGCGGTGTAAGGCGTCTTCCAGAAATGCGCAATCAGGCCGCGCAGCAGCAGCTGCTGCGCCAGACTCATGCGCGCATGCGGCGGCATTTCAAAGGCGCGCAGTTCCAAGAGGCCTAGCCGCCCCGTGGCGCTGTCGGGCGAATAGAGTTTGTCGATGCAGAATTCCGAACGATGCGTGTTGCCGGTAACGTCGACCAGAATATTGCGCAGCGCCCGGTCGATCATCCAGGGCGGCACGTCAGCGCCTTGTTCGGCGCAACGGCGGTGTATTTCCTGAAACGCCAGCTCCAGCTCGTACACCTGATCGTTGCGGGCTTCGTCGATACGCGGCGCCTGGCTGGTCGGCCCGATGAACAGCCCCGAGAACAGATACGACAAAGACGGATGGTTGACCCAGTACGCCAGCAGGCTCGCCAGCACGTCGGGGCGGCGCAGGAACGGGCTGTCGGCCGTTGTGGCCCCGCCCAGCACAAAGTGGTTGCCGCCGCCCGTGCCGGTGTGGCGGCCATCGGCCATGAATTTCTCGGTGGACAGCCGGGTTTCAAAAGCGGCTTCGTAAAGGAATTCGGTATGGTCGACGAGTTCGGCCCAGTTGCTGGCCGGGTGGATGTTGACCTCGATGACGCCCGGGTCGGGCGTCACCTGCAACACCTTCAGGCGCGGGTCGCGCGGCGGCGGATAGCCTTCCATGACGATGCGGGTGTTCAAGTCGCGCGCCGTGGCCTCAACCTGCGCCACCAGCGCCAGATAATCCTCCAGGCGCGGCAGCGGCGGCATGAAGACGTACAGCACGCCCTTGCGCGCTTCCACGCACATGGCCGTGCGCGTCAGGCCGGCGGCGGATTCGAATCGCGCGGGTGCGGCAGCGTCTGACGAGCCTGCTGCCGCCGTTGCGCCAGCGGCCCCAGGTATTCCCCCGGCCCCCACTCCCCCCGCCCCCTTGCCATTCACCTCCCGACGCCCCGACGCCCGCGCATGCTGCGTCAGCAGCTGCGCCGGCCCCGGCAAGGATCGGCGCGCATCATAGGGGTCGCGGTCCACGGCCACGGGGGCATCGGCCTCAGCCACCCAAGGCAACGAATCCAGCGGCAGCCGGTATCCCATGGGCGAATCGCCGGGGAACAGATACATGCGTTCGTCGCGCAGGAACCAGGGGCCGGACACCCAAGGCCCGCCCTCGCCCGCCTGGATCGGCAAGGCGTAGCCCACCACGCTGTCCAGCTTCTGCTCGAACACGCGGCGCAGCCGGGCGCGTTCCATCTCGTCGTCCAGACGCGCGTCGAAGGGGTCCACATTGACGGGCAGCCGGCGCTCGCGCCACAAGTAGTAGAAGACGTCTTCATAGCCCGGCACAACGTAGCGATCTTCCAAGCCCAGCCGCTCGCACAGCTTCGTCATGAAACGCCGCGCATCGGCGACGGTATAGGCGCTGCGTTGGCGCTCGTCGGCGAACAGCGCCGGGTCAGCCCAGCAAGCCTGGCCGTCTGCCCGCCAGTAGATCGACAGCGCCCAGCGCGGCAATTGTTCGCCCGGATACCACTTGCCCTGCCCGAAATGCAGGAAGCCGTTGCCGCCGTAGCGCGTGCGCAGCCGGTTCAAGAGTTCCACCGCATAGCCGCGCTTGGTGGGCCCCAGCGCCGCGGTGTTCCACTCGGCGCCTTCGCGGTCGGACACCGACACGAAGGTCGGTTCACCGCCCATCGTCAGGCGCACATCCATGTGGTCCAGATGGTCGTCGATCTTGTCGCCCAGGTCGCGGATGGCGTGCCATTGCTCGTCGGTGTAGGGCTTGGTGACGCGCGGCGATTCGAACACGCGCGTGACTGACATGGTGTGCGTGAATTCGACCTCGGCTTCGTCCACCGCGCCCGTCACGGGTGCGGCGCTGCCCGGTTCGGGGGTGGCCGCCAGCGGAATGTGGCCTTCGCCCGCCAAGAGGCCGGACGTCGGGTCCAGCCCGATCCATCCAGCGCCCGGCAGATAGACCTCGCACCACGCATGCAGGTCGGTGAAGTCAGTCTGCGCGCCGCTGGGGCCGTCCAGCGCCCGCACATCCGGCTTCAACTGAATCAGGTAGCCGGACACAAAGCGCGCCGCCAAGCCCAGATGCCGCAACGCCTGCACCAGCAACCATCCCGAATCCCGGCACGATCCGGCGTTGCGCGTGAGCGTTTCCTCGGGCGTCTGCACGCCCGGCTCCATACGAATCAAGTAATTGATTTCTTTATGGATCTGCTGGTTCAAGCCCACCAGAAAATCCACCGTGCGCTGCGGACGCACATCCACGCGCGACAGGAATTCCGTAAAGCGCGGCGTGGCCTTGTCGCACACGCGATACGGCGCCAGCTCGCGCGCCAGGCCTTCATCGTAGGTAAACGGAAATTCCTCGGCGTCCGGCTCCAGGAAGAAGTCGAACGGGTTGTACACGGCCATTTCGGCGACGAGGTCTACCGTTATCTTGAATTCACGTGTCTTGGTCGGGAAATTCAGCCGTGCCAGATAGTTGGCGAACGGGTCCTGCTGCCAGTTGATGAAATGGTCGGCCGGCTCCACCGTCAGCGAGTACGACAGGATCGGAGTACGGCTATGTGGGGCGGGTCTCAGCCGAAGCACCTGCGCCGACAGGCTGACCAAACGGTCGTATTTGTATTGCGTGACGTGCTTGAGTGCTACGTGGATGGTCACTGCCTTCTCCGGGTCAACTGGGCGAGTCAGTGGCTGGTTTGTACCTGCACCGACACATTCATGGACAGCGCGGCCGCCGCCCCATGCAACCAGCGCACGGGCGAAGCCGATTCATAGTCGCGCGCCACGGCCAGGCGGCAATGGCCGTCCGACGCGAAGCAGGAATGGCTGACATCCACGCTGACCCAGCCGTGACGGGCCAGCCAGACGTCGGCCCAGCCATGGCTGGCGGCGTCATCGCCCGCCATGTGCCAATAGCCGCTGACAAAACGGGCCGGTGTGCCGAAGGCGCGCACGCAGGCCAGTAAAAGATGGGCATGGTCCTGGCTGCCGCCGCGGCCCGCCGCCAGCACCTGCGCCGCCGACAGCGGCACATCGTTCACGCCCGGCGTGTAGGCCACGCGTTCGCGGATGGCGGCGCTCAAGCGCAGCACGTCTTCGGGCGTATGCACCCCGCGCGGCACCACGTGGCGGCAAAATTCGCGGATGCTGTCGTCACATTGGGTCAGCCCGGTGGGCACGCCATAGATGTAGACCGGCAGGCGTTCGTCTTCGTCGCCCACATGGCCTTGGGCCAGCGGGTGGATGTCGACTTGCCCAACGGCATGGATTTCAATTTCGCTATGGGTGCGGTGCAACGTCAGCGTGTGCGTCACGTTGCCATAGGCGTCGACCTGCGCCTGGATTTCGCCCGGCGTCTGGATCTGCCAGCGCAGCGCGTGTTGATGGTCGTCGCGGCGCGGCGTCAGGCGCAGCGTCTGGATGCTGTAGTTCACCGGGGCGGCATAGCGGTAGCGAGTCACGTGCTTGATGAGATGCTTCATGAAAGTCTCCACACTGCAAGGTCACGCTGACAACGTCGGGCCCGTCCGCCCCCTGACCCGGCAGGCACGACGATCGATAGTAGCAATAGCTCGTTAAAAAAATAAGCAACTTGCATGCCAAGTTTTCCGGCCCCCGCGTTGTCGACAATTCAAGGGGAAACCCGAGGGGCGCCAACCCCTTCCCGCCCCTCGGCGCACCCTGCTGCGGCGCGCTGCGCACCAAGGCGGTGCGGGGGTTGCCCGCTTTCGGACGCAACCCGTACGCAACCCCGGCGTGAATCGGGACGCGCGCCGCCCGCACAAAGAAAAAGCGCCCTTGCGGGCGCTTTGGAAGTCCGGGGCCGTCAGCCCCAAGTGGAGTTTTTACAGCCGATTGCAAAATTGTTCCGCACGCGACTGGCCGTTTCCCATCACGGAGCCAGCTTGGCCAGCTTGCCGGCGCGGGCTTCCTCGACCGCGGCGGCCGCATCCTGCGGCAACAACAAGCGAGCTTGCACCAGGTCATCGCTGGCCCGGCGCACGGCGTCCACATAGGCCGCATCCGTGGGATAGCGTTCCTCGATGGACAGGCGCGGGTCGTTGCGGGCCACGCGATCGGCACGGGTCAGCGCGAACGGCACGGCGCTGCCCATCTGCGTGCACAGGCCCTCGGCGTTGTTGCTCTTGGGGTTCCAGCCCACGTACGTGCCACGCGGGGCGGCAATCTGCGGCAGGCGCACGCCGTCCACGGCATTGCCGTCGGCGTCCACCTTCGGCAGGTACAGCGGGTATTCGCCTTCCACCAGCGGCAGGCGCGAGCCGTCCACGATCAGGCGGGATTCCACATAGGCCGCGTGGTACGGCAGGCCCGGAATGGCCGGGTACAGGCCCTTGGCGTCCACCAGCGTGTGGCGGGCGCGCGTCGGGTAACGGCTGGCGGGCGGCGGCGTGCCTTGGCCCACCCACGCGTCCAGCGCATTGAGCAACGCGCGCGTGACGGGCTGCGGGTCAATCGGGCTGGTGGGCAGCGCGCACGTGGCCATGGCTTTGGACACGGGGCTGGGAAAATGCTGCGAGCCCACCACCATGTACGCCCGCACTTCAGGCGGCAAGGGCAGATCGCGACCCCGCGCGTCCGTCACCAGCTGGCTCGCGTGCGAGGCCCAGAATTCGTACTCGGAATCCAGCTGCATGATGCGCGGGCACGTGTTCGTGGCGCGGCATTGCTGCAAGAGGCCGTCGCGCTTGCCCGTCAGCGGGTCGGTGCTGGTGGCGTACGCAAACGGGAATTGGTCCACGGGGTACAGATCATCCGCATGCGGGCCGGGGTTGCGTGACAGCTGCGCGAAGCGCGTATTGGCGAACGTGCGCCGCGCGCCGGGAATCTGCGCCAGCATGCCGTCAAACACGCGCTTGCCTTGCAGATCCTGGTTGAAGCCCTGGTACAGATAATCGCGCAGGAAACGGCCCGACTGCGAAATGCCCATGCCCAGCACCTGCTTGACCTGGCCGCCATGCTGCGCGGCCAGCGGGTTGCTGGCCACGTCGGCGCGCGCCAGGAAGGCGGTCACGTCGCGCATGGCGGCAAAGCCCATGCCCATCACGCCGGGGTCGCGCGCGGTGTAGGTGAATTCGTAGATGGCGTCGACCGGCATGTCGGCCGGACGCGAGATCTCGATGCTGTTGTCGTCAATGAAGCGATACGACAAGCCCGCCGGATACTGGCGCGCATCCAAACGCTGCGCACGCACTGACAGGCGCGCGCCCGTTTGCTTGGCCGCAGGGTAGCTCAGCGTGACGCGTTCGGCCGCGCCCGCCTTTTTGAAAATCCATTCGTCGCGCACCGGCCCGGTCACGTTCGGCACCACCGGCACGTCCAGGCGCATGCCCTCGCCCACCGGCACGTCGCCCTGCCAGCCCACCCACGCCAGCGTGTAGCCTTGCGACAGCAGGAAGCCGTTACCCGCGTCTTCCGCCTTTTCCAGGCGGCTGCTGTTGGGAATGCCGCCGCCATCAACGACGGTGCCGATCAGCTTGCGGCCACGATTGGGCGCTTCGACAATCAGCGTGCCGTTCGGTTTGGCGGGGCGCAAGATCACGACATCGGCGCGCGCCGTGACGCGGCCTTGCGCATCGCGCGGCGCCAGCGCCAGGTCGGTGATGCCCGCGTTGCGCGGGTCGGCCGGGTCCAGGCTGATGGTGGCCACGCCCGTCAGCTTTTCAGCCACACCGCGCTCACCGAACACGCGGCCTTCCAGTGCGGGGGCTTGGCGCGCCTGCACGTCAAACGCGGTGACTTCGGCCTGGGCGCACGTGGCGCCCAGCAACAAGACCGGGCTCAACACACGAGCAAGGGCTAGGGTTTGACGCGACACGCGACGGCTTTGACGATTTGCCATGCAACTTCCTGTTTTCAATTCAAAGACAAACACTTAGGCGCTCAGCGCGAGACGGCGCGCGGCCGGTTGCGCGAACGACGGCTCGCGGTCGGCGTGCCCAGCGGAATCACCGCCCAATTTGAACGCCGAGACCGATGCATACAAGCCGCCCACCTGGCTTTCCATGGACGCGGCCACCGCCGCCACCTGCTCGACCAGCGCCGCGTTCTGTTGCGTCATCTGGTCCATCTGCGCCACCGCCACGCTGACCTGTTCGATGCCCGAGGTCTGCTCGCGCGAGGCCACGGTAATCTCGCCCACGATGTGCGTCACGCGCTGCACCGCCTGCACGATTTCGGCCATGGTCTGGCCGGCCTGGTTCACCAGGTTGGCGCCCGTGCTGACCTTGTCGACGGAATCGTCGATCAGGTCCTTGATCTCTTTGGCGGCCTGCGCGCTGCGCTGCGCCAGGTTGCGCACTTCGGTCGCCACCACGGCAAAGCCCTTGCCGTGCTCGCCGGCACGCGCCGCTTCCACGGCCGCGTTCAGCGCCAGGATGTTGGTCTGGAACGCAATGCTGTCGATCAGCCCGATGATTTCTGCGATGCGGCGCGAGCTATCGGTAATGCCGTCCATCGTGGTCACGACCTTGCCCACCACTTCGCCGCCGCGCGCGGCGATGCCAGACGCCGCCTGCGCCAATTGCACGGCCTGCTCGGCGCTGCCGGCGTTCTGGCGCACGGTGGCGGTCAGCTCTTCCATGCTGGCTGCGGTTTCTTCCAGTGACGCCGCCTGCTCTTCAGTGCGCGAAGACAAATCCAGATTGCCCGCAGACATTTCGCGTGCCGCGCCGTTCAGGCTTTCCGCGCCCGCACGGATGCCGCCGATGACTTGCGCCAGGTTCTCCTGCATCTTGGCCATGGCGCTGATCATGCTGCGCGTATCGTTGTGGTCCACGTCCACCGCGTGGCTCAAGTCGCCCGACGCGATACGGCCGGCGATGCCCGCCGCGTAGGTCGGGTCACCGCCCAGGCTGCGCGATACGCTGCGCGTGATCATGAACATCACGCCCGTCACCACCGCGCCGATCAGGCCCAAAATGGCCAGCGCCTTGAGCAGGTTGTTGTAGAACGCGGTCTGGATATCGTCCACCAGCACGCCGGACACCACGACCCAATCCCACGGCTGGTAGTACGAAATGAAGCTGATTTTGGGCGCGCGGTCATCGGCGTTGCCCGCCTTGGAGGCCTCATATTCCACGAAGCCCTTGCCCTTGGCGCGCGCCAGGTCCGCCATCGTCTTGTAATACGCATGGCCTTGGGTGTCCTTGCGGTCGCCCACGTTCTGGCCGACGATCGATGCGCCAAACGGATGCATCAGCAGCACCGGCTGCGTGTCCACCACGAACACGAAGTTGTTGTTGTCAAAGCGCAGTTGCCGCAATTGGTCCAGCGCCTGGCGCTTGCCGTCTGCCGCGCTCAGCTTGCCTTCGGACACCGTCTTGGCATAAGACGCCACCACGCTCTGCGCCACTTCGACAATGCGCTCGAGCCCGTCGCGGCGCTCTTTCATCATGATGTCCCGCGCATTCAAGGCCGACCACCCGCCCAGCGCCAACAAACCGATCCACATCAACAACATGGCCAACCGCAGCTTGGCCTTCAAACTCAACGCATTCATGGTGCACCCTTGCAAGAATGCAGGCCCGTTCCCGACACAGGCCCGCCAGCGGACAAGTATGGTTCGCTCACGCCCTTTCCTATTGCCCGGAAACGGGGCCATGTTCACGTGTAATTACAAGTAATTCGCACTTCAGAATGGACGAACGCTGCCGTAGCGCGGGCGCGCGAAGCGTGAAAGAAAAATGAAAGACGCGAAATAAATGTTTCGCAGGCGTGCGCAATCACAATCTTCAAAGAGGCGGACAAATGTTCAATACGCCGCCGGGCCGCGCGGGCACATTGCCGGTGTTTCCTCACCCCGGCACCACAGGAGTTACTGATGCCCATCACCGCCACCGCCACGCCCGGCGCCAAGCTGCTTTCGCCCAAAGACCACACGCTCATCATGATCGACTTCCAGTCGCAGATGGCGTTCGCCACCCACTCCATCGACGCCGTCACGCTGCGCAACAACGCCGCGCTGGTCGCCTCGGCCGCTGCCGGTTTTGGCGCGTCCACCATCCTGACGACCGTTGCTGAAAAGAGCTTCTCGGGCCCGATGTTCGACGAAGTCGTCGCGCCCTTCCCCGGCCAGGCGCTGCTGGACCGCACGTCCATGAACACCTGGGAAGACGCCGCCGTCATCAAGCAGGTCAATGAAATCGGCAAGAAGCGCATTGTGCTTGCCGGCCTGTGGACCAGCGTCTGCATCGTGGGCCCGGCCTTGTCGGCGCTGGACCAGGGTTTCGAGGTCTATGTCATTACCGACGCCTGCGGCGACGTGTCGGCCGAAGCGCACAACCGCGCCATCGAGCGTATCGTGCAAGCAGGCGGCCAGCCGATCACGGCATTGCAATACCTGCTGGAAATGCAGCGTGACTGGGCGCGTACCGATACTTATGACATGACGACCGGCATCGCCAAGAAGTTCGGCGGCGCTTATGGCCTGGGCATCCTCTACGCCAAGTCCATGTTCAACGCCCACGAAGGCTGATCGGAGCACGCTGATGAAGGTCTACCTGGTTTCACTGGGGCTCGGCCTGCTGGTCGGGGTCATTTACGCGCTGTTCAACGTGCGCTCACCCGCGCCTCCGGTGATTGCCTTGGTAGGCCTGCTTGGCATCCTGGCGGGGGAACAGATTCCCCCGCTGGTCAAACGCCTGCTGTCCGACGAGCCCACGCGCACGTCGTGGATACACCAGCAGGTCAAGCCGCACATGTTCGGCGAACTGCCCAGCTGCCCCAAAACACCCGCCCCGCCCCCCTCCAACATCTGTGAAGACAAGCGCAATGGCTGACACTCTGGACCCCGCGCGCCACGGCGCCCCCGACCTGATCCTGCATCAAGGCCGCTTCACGACCCTGGACCCCGCCCGCCCCACCGCGGACGCCGTCGCCATCAAAGATGGCCGCTTCACACGCGTAGGCGCCTCCGCCGACGTGCTGCCGCTGGCCGGCCCCGCCACGAAGGTGATCAGCCTGAACGGGCGCGGCGTGCTGCCGGGCCTGATCGACAACCACCTGCACATCATTCGCGGCGGCTTGAACTACAACATGGAACTGCGCTGGGACGGCGTGACGAGCCTGGCCGACGCCATGGCCATGCTGCGCCGCCAGGTCGCCATTACCCCCGCCCCGCAGTGGGTGCGCGTGGTGGGCGGCTTCACCGAACACCAGTTCGCTGAAAAGCGCCTGCCCACCATCGAAGAGCTGAACGCCGTGGCGCCGGATACGCCCGTGTTCATCCTGCACCTGTATGACCGCGCACTGCTGAACGCCGCCGCGCTGCGCGCCGTGGGCTACGACAAGACCACGCCCGCCCCGCCGGGTGGCGAAATCGTGCGCGACAACGCCGGCAACCCCACCGGGCTGCTGCTGGCCAAACCCAACGCGTCCATTCTGTACGCCACGCTGGCCAAAGGCCCCAAGCTGCCGTTTGACTACCAGGTGAATTCCACGCGCCATTTCATGCGCGACCTGAACCGTCTGGGCGTCACCGGCGCCATCGACGCGGGCGGCGGTTTTCAGAATTACCCCGAGGACTATCAGGTGATCCAGCAGCTGGCCGACGCCGGCCAGTTGACGATCCGCCTGGCCTACAACCTGTTCACGCAAAAGCCCAAGCAGGAAAAGGAAGACTTCCTGAACTGGACGGCCACGTCACAGTACAAGCAAGGCACCGACTACTTCCGCCACAACGGCGCGGGAGAAATGCTGGTGTTCTCGGCGGCCGACTTCGAAGACTTCCGCCAGCCGCGCCCCGAAATGGGCCCCGAAATGGAAGGCGAGCTGGAAGAAGTCGTGCGCATCCTGGCGCAAAACCGCTGGCCCTGGCGCCTGCACGCCACCTATGACGAGACCATCTCGCGCGCGCTCGACGTCTTCGAACGCGTCAATAAAGACGTGCCGCTGGAAGGGTTGAACTGGTTCTTCGACCACGCCGAAACGATTTCCGAACGCTCGATTGACCGCATCGCCGCGTTGGGCGGCGGCGTGGCCGTGCAGCATCGCATGGCGTATCAAGGCGAGTACTTCGTTGAACGCTATGGCGCGGGCGCGGCCGAAGCCACGCCGCCTGTCAAACGCATGCTGGAAAAAGGCGTGAACGTATCCGCCGGCACCGATGCCACGCGCGTGGCGTCGTACAACCCGTGGGTGTCCTTGTCGTGGCTGATCACCGGCAAGACGGTGGGCGGCCTGCGCCTGACGCCGCAACGCAACTGCCTGGACCGCGACGCGGCGCTGCGCATGTGGACCGAAAACGTTACCTGGTTCTCAAACGAGCAAGGCAAGAAGGGCCGCATCGCCGAAGGCCAATTGGCGGACCTGGTGGTGCCCGACCGCGACTTCTTCGCCTGCCCGGAATCCGACATCGCCGATACCTCCTGCCTGTTGACGATGGTGGGCGGCAAGGTGGTGTGGGGCGCTGGCGAATTCGCCGGGCATGACGAAGCCGCGCCGCCGCCCGCCATGCCGGACTGGTCGCCGACGCGTCTGTTCGGCGGCTACGGCGCCTGGGGCGACAGCGAAGGCAAGCCGCTGCAAGCCACCTTGCGCGAAGCGGCCGCCGCTTGCGCCTGCGCCAACGACTGCAACGTCCACGGCCACCAGCACGCGGGCGCCTGGGCCAGCAAGCTGCCCGTCTCTGACCTGAAAGGGTTCTGGGGCGCGCTGGGCTGCGCCTGCTGGGCGGTATGACGATGCGCGCAGTGATGACATCGCCCGCCGTGCGCTGGCTGGCCCTGCTGGCGCTTTGCGGCGCGTACTTGCAGGGCGGGCTCGTCAAGCTGATGGATTTCGACGGCGCGCAAGCCGAGATGGCGCATTTCGGTTTGCACCCTGCCCATCTGGCGGCCGCCGCCGTTATTCTGCTGGAACTCGGTGCAAGCGTTCTGGTGTTGTCTGGCCGGCTGCGCTGGCTGGGCGCGCTGGCGCTGGCGGTGTTCACCGCCGCGGCCGCCCTGATGGCGAACCGCTACTGGGAATCTCCCGCCGACACGCGATTCATGAATATGAACGCCTTTTACGAGCACATCGGGCTGGCTGGGGCGTGGGTCCTGGTCGCCTGGCATGATTTTACGGAGCGTCCGCATGGCCGGAGCCAACCCAAGTAACCCCCCGCCCGCCGCCGTAGGCGGCATGGCCCCGCTCAAGCACACGCTATTCGCCGTGCTGTGGGGCGCCACCATCCTGGGCAACATCGGCAGTTTCATGCGCGACGTGGCCAGCGCCTGGCTCGTCACCGACCTGTCCAACAACCCCGCGGCGGTGGCCATGATGCAGACGGCGGCCACGCTGCCCGTCTTCCTGCTGGCCATTCCCGCGGGCGTCTTGTCCGACATCCTGGACCGCCGCCGCTTCCTGATCATCATCCAGGTGCTGTTGGCCTGCGTCAGCTTCACGCTGCTGATGATGGCCAAGACCAATACGCTGACCGTGGAATATTTGATCGCGCTGACCTTCCTGGGCGGCGTGGGCACGGCGTTGATGGGGCCGACGTGGCAGGCCATCGTGCCCGAGCTTGTGCCCAAGGCCGAACTCAAGACCGCGGTGGGCTTGAACTCGTTGGGCATCAACATCGCCCGCGCATTGGGCCCGGCCGTGGGCGGCCTGTTGCTGGCCGCCTTTGGCGCGGCAGCTGCGTATGGCGCCGACGTGATGAGCTATGTGTTCGTGATTGGCGCGCTGCTCTGGTGGAAACGCCCCAAGAAGGTGGACGACGGCCTGTCCGAACAGTTCTTTGGCGCCTTCCGCGCCGGCGTGCGCTATGCCCGCGCCAGCCGCGAACTGCACATCGTGCTGCTGCGCGCGGCGGTGTTCTTCATCTTCGCCAGCTCAGTCTGGGCGTTGCTGCCGCTGGTGGCGCGCAAGATGCTGGGCGGCACCGCCGGGTTCTACGGCATCCTGCTGGGCGCCGTGGGCGTGGGCGCGATTCTGGGCGCGGTGGTGCTGCCCAGGCTGCGCCGACGCTTGAACACGGATGGCCTGGTGCTGGCGGCGGCCGCCATTACGGCCGTGGTCATGGCGGCGCTGTCCTTTGCCCCGCCGCAATGGGCGGCGGTGTTGCTGTTGCTGCTGTTGGGCTTGGGCTGGATCGTTGCGCTGACCACCTTCAACGGCGTCGCGCAAGCCATCTTGCCAAACTGGGTGCGCGGCCGCGGCCTGGCGATCTACCTGATGGTGTTCAACGGCGCGATGGCCGCAGGCAGCCTGGGCTGGGGCTTGTTGGCGCAGGAAATCGGCGTGCCCGCCACCTTGCTGGCAGGCGCGGCCGGGCTGCTGGTGGCCGGGGTGCTGCTGCACCGCTTGCGTCTGCCGCAGGGCGAAGCCAATCTGGACCCGTCCAACCATTGGCCGGAACCCTTGCTGGATGCGCCGGTTGAGCATGATCGTGGCCCGGTGATGGTGCAGATCGAATACCGCATCCGCGTGCAAGATCGTCCGGCGTTTCTGCAAGCGCTGAAAGCGGTGGCGGAAGAACGCCGGCGCGACGGCGCTTACGCCTGGGGCATTGCCGAACACACCAGCGACCCCGAACGCGTGCAGGAATGGTTCCTGGTGGAGTCATGGGCGGAGCATATGCGGCAGCACCAGCGCGTGTCGCAAGCCGATGCCGACCTGCAAGGCGAAGCGCAGCGCTTTCACATCGGGCCAGAGAAACCCGTGGTGCACCATTTCCTGGCGCTGGACACGCGTCAGGCCAAGCCGGGGCCGTCCGCCTGACGGCGCCCTGCCCGGCCCGGCGCGTTCAGTGAGCCGAGGCGTCCAGGAAGCGGTGCACGACACGCACCGCGGCCGCGCCCTCGGCGATGCTGGCCAACACGTGCTTGTCCGACCCCGCCCGCACTGCCCCTACCGCAAACACACCAGGCTGCGAGCTTTCATAGGCGCGCGCCTGCATGGAGCCCGCCGCCGCGCGGCCAGTGTGAATGTAGCCGCGTTCGTCGGTGTCCAGGCAGCCATCCAGCCACGCCGTGTTGGCGTCCCCGGCCGTCTGGGGCGTTTCCCCTTTCTGCATGCCTGTCGCCACGATGAGGCTGCGGGTTTCAATCATCTGGCCGTCGTCCAGCCACACGCGGTACGGATAACAGGCATCGTCGAACGCGGTGGCGGTGCGCCCGGGCAGCACGTGCGAACCGAAACGCCGGCTTTGCACTTCCGCGCGGCGCAGCAGCCCGCCCCCGCACAAACCCGTGATCGTGCCGGGAAACCCGCGCAGCACGTCTTCGCGCAACGCGTCCGGCCCGCATAGCGAACCGCCCACCAGCAAGGTCTGCAAGCCTTCGGACGCGGCATAGCTTGCTGCGGCCAGGCCGGCGGGGCCGCCACCAATCACCGTCAGGTCCAACACGGAATCTTCTTCACCGGGCGGCATGGCTGACCGCAGGATCGCGCCGCCATACGGCCGTTGGCGCAGATACCCGATGCGCCGCAGCATGAATGCGCGCAGCACAACGTCGGCCAACTCGCGTTCGGTCAGCAACAGTTGGGCCAACGCCGCCCGGCTGATGCGCAACAAACGGCTGGGGGAATCAGCGCGTACGGTCACCGCATTGGGGCGGTCAGTGAACAAATCCAGGCTGCCCGTGAACTCGCCGTCGCGATGCATCAGCAGGCTGTGCATGACGCCGCCGGGTTCGCATTCCAGGACTTCGGCGTAGCCGTCCAGCACGATATAGAACGCGGCTTCGCATTCGCCGCTTTTCAGCAGCACGGTGCCGGCTGGCACCGAGATAATCTCGCCATGGGACGCCGCCCGATCAATCAGGGCGGGCGTCAGCATCGGGAACGCCTGGGCGTGCAAGGCCGGCAGATCGGCCGGTTGGCAGGCCGAATCAGTGGCAAGACGGTTCATGGATTCAATCCGAAACAGCCGGGGAAAGCGGCAAGATACCCCAAACGGTAGCTTGCTGCTGCCGGCTGCGTCTTGCGCAGTTGGGTCCTGGTTTGTATGAAAGCGCTATTGCCGCGGATAGGGCCGCTACTGGATAAGGGCGCCGCGATGGCTGCCTCGATGGCCGACGCGATGGCCAACGCGACGGCCAACGCGACGGCCGACGCTACGGCCGCTTCATCACGCCTAGGTCACGTTGGCCCGGCGCCACGCCCCCGGCGACACGCCGACCAGGCTGGTGAACACGCGCGTCATGTGCGCCTGGTCAGCAAAACCGCACAGCAGCGCGGTGTCGGTAATTGAGCGGCCGGGCAAGAGCAACAGCTCCTTGGCCTTTTGCACGCGTTGCTCCAGCAGCCAGCGATGCGGCGTGGTGCCTACCGTTTGCCGGAACGCCTTGATGAAGTAACTGCGCGACAAGCCGCAGGCTTCGGCGATGTCGGCGATGGAGCTGTCGTCGCGCAACGTTGCCAGCAGCATGTCTTTCGCGCGCGCCTCCAGCTTGCGCGACAACACTCGGCTGCCCGAGTCCGACCAGCCGGTGGTGGCGCCGGCCCCGTAGTGCTCAAGCAAATGCGTGCCGATGGCCAGGCCCAGATGCTCGACAAACAAGGGGCTGCTTTGCGCGGGTTGCTCCAGCACGCCACCCAGCACCTGCGACAGATGCGCCAGCACCGGATCGCCCGTGCCCGCGCGCGGCACCAGGCTGCTGATGCGCGGGCCGCCCTTTTCGTCGTTCACGCGTTCGATGAACGCGCGCGATAGTTCGATCAGCACAAAATCAAACCCGCCTTGCAGGTCGGCGCGGTAGTCGTCGTGGAAATCGCGGATGTAGATCGAACCGGTATCGAAGTCGTGCGTCGATGCGTGGTTGCCTTGCAGGATGCGGCGGCGGTGCCCGCCTTGCATCGCCACACCCACCAGAAAGCCACGGTCCGATGCCGGCGTTTCAACGTTGCCGAATTGCGCGTTGTCGGTGCTCTTGCGATAGAAGGTCAGGCCGCCGCCCTCGAAGTGCTGGTTCAAAAGCAGCTTGCTGGCCGCGCAGCCCAGCCCGTCGGTAGACAGCGGCGGCGCAGGCGTGGGGTCGAGGGAAAGGCGTTGACGGGCAGGCATGAATTGGGGGTTTCAGAGTGCGACGAACGCGCTACGGGGCAGAAGATAGCAGGCTACGTTGTCAGACAACAAGCGCGGTCATGAAGTTTTTCAACGATGCACCAACGGTGTGCAAAAACATGGCGCATCCGCGTCAGGCAGCAAGCGTGTCAGCGCGCAATGGCTACCGCGGAATTGCCGGCCCTGGCGTCAACGGCCCCACAGGTTGCCCCGAACGCGACGGCATTGGCGGCAGCTTCGGCTGGGCCGGGCCGCCGCTCCACGGCGCAGGCGTGGTGCTGGTGCCGGGCTTCGCGCCGGGTGCGGTACCGGGAGCGGAATACCCCGACTCCGGACACGACATGCCCAAGCACGGCGTATTTCTTTTCGGGTCCACGGTCTTTGGGCACGACGTTCCCAAACATGCATCAGGCAAGGTGCGCGCCGATGGCGGCGCTTGCGGCACGCCAGGCACGCCGTCCCGCGCAAAAGCGGGCGCGGCGGCCAGCGCCATCCATGCGGCAAGAATCAGGGCTTTCATGGCAGCTCCGTGACAAGACGGCAGGGTTTCACGCCTGCGTCTTGCGAGTTTGCGCCCATCGCCATCGTGCTGCAAGGCGCGCGCCCTGCCCCCGATCAATCCAGACGGATGTCCGCGCTTTGCACCACCTTGGCCCAGCGCGCGCGTTCACTGTTGAAGAATTTCGTCAGCTCGGCCGGATTCCGCGTGACGATTTCCGCGCCCTGCTCGTTCAGTTGCGCTTTCACATCCGGCTGATTCACGATTTCCGCCATCAGCATCGCCAGTCGTTCGGCGACCGGGTCCGTCGTGGTCACCGGCGCCATCACGCCTTGCCACGTGCCAGACTCAAAGCCCTTCACGCCTTGCTCGGAAATGGTCGGGATGTCGGGCACAAGCTGCATGCGCTCGCCCTTCGAAATCGCAATCGGACGCAGCTTGCCGGCCTTGATGTGCGGCAAGGTCGCCAGCAAGCCATTCATGATGATCTGCGTTTGCCCGCCGATGGTGTCGGTAACCGCCTGCGAACCGCCCTTGTACGGCACGTATTCCCACTGCGCGCCGGTTGCCTGCTGCACGGCCACCGCCGCCAGGTGCGGTGCGCTGCCAATTGCCGTAACCGCAAAATTCAGCCGCTGCTTTTTCGACAGCGCCACCAATTCCTCAACCGTCTTGGCCGGCACATCGGGGTGCACGGCCAACACGTGCGGCGAATAGGCCAGCATGCTGACGGCGCGCAAATCCTTGGAGGGATCGAACGACAGCTTGGTATACACCGATGGGCTGATCGCCAGCGCGCCCACATCGCACAACAGCACGGTATGGCCTTCCGCTGCCGACTGCACCACGATGCCCGCACCCAGGTTGCCATTGGCGCCGGGCTTGTTCTCGACGACAACGGTCTGCTTCAGCGCATCAGACAAACGCGGCGCCAGAATGCGCGCGATGATGTCCGACGATCCGCCGGGCGGGTACGGCACGATGATGCGCACGGGGCGCGTCGGCCAATTGGCGGCGTTGCCGCCGGCGGACGACGCGGCCTGCTGCGCCCATGCCGGTACCAACGGCGACAGGCATAGCGCCGCGGCGCCGCCCAGGAACTGCCTCTTGCTTACGTTCATTGTCTCCACTCCGTCTGATGTGTTTTGTGATCAATCAAGCCGCCCCGCGCGTCTCCACGTACAGGGCGTATAGCGAATGGCTGCTGGCCATGAAAAGCCGGTTGCGTTTGGCGCCGCCAAAGCACAGGTTGGCGCAGCGTTCCGGCAGCCGGATGTGCCCAATGGGCTTGCCGGCGGGGTTGAACACCATCACGCCGTCCAGTTCATCGGGCCGGGCGTTCGGGGCGCCGTTGCTGCCCCAGCCGCACCACAGGTTGCCGTCTTCATCGCATTTGATGCCGTCGATGGCGCCGGGGCCTTGCGCGTCCACATGCACGCGCTTGCCGGACAGCGCGCCGTCAGCGCCCACGTCATAGGCCCAGATCACGCGGTTCGGCTGATGGCGTGATTCCACGACATACAAGATTTTTTCGTCAGGCGAAAAGCACAGCCCGTTGGGGCCAGCCAGGTCTTCCAGCACGCGCGTCACGCGGCCGTCCGACGGCGCGATGCGGTACACGCCATGCGGCAGTTCGGGCGTTGCCTTGTCGCCTTCCCAATGGCCGCCGATGCCAAACGGCGGGTCGGTGAACCAGATGGCGCCGTTGCGTTGGCAGATGATGTCGTTCGGCGAATTGAAGCGCTTGCCGTCGTAGCGGTCGGCCAGCACGGTGATGGAGCCGTCGTACTCGGTGCGCGTGACGCGCCGCGTCAGGTGTTCGCAGGCCAGCAGGCGGCCCTGGCGGTCGCGCGCCAAGCCGTTGCTGAAGTTGGCGGGATGGCGGAAGACGCTGACCGCGCCCGTGGTTTCGTCCCAGCGCAGGATGCGGTCATTGGGAATGTCTGACACCAGCAGATAGCGCCCGTCGCCCACCCAGACCGGGCCTTCCAGCCAGCGAAAGCCGCTTGCCAGTTGCTCGACGCTGCTGCTGTAGATGCGGTATTTGGAAAACTCCGGGTCCAGGATGCGGATGGACGGGTCCGGGTAGCGCTGTTGCGGCGTGAAATTGAATGATGGGCCGGGGCCAGCGGGTTGCGCTTGCGCCAGGGCAACGGGCCCAAGCGCCAGTGCTGCGCCCAGCAGCCGGCGGCGGCCGGGTTGGGCCAAGGGGGCATGCTCCATCGGTGTCTCCTCTTATCGGTGTAATGCGATGGCAATGCGGCGATGGCAATGCGGCGATGGCACTGCGGTCTTGCTAGGGGATGGGGCGCAGGCCCCCGGCGTCAGGTCACCGGCCCCGGGTTGAACAGCGCCAGCGCGTTATGCAGCTTGAGTTTTTCCGCACAGGTCTGCTGGCGGCCGCTGGCCACATCCAGCATCAGGCGGAACAGCTCCCAACCCACGTCTTCAATCGACGCCTGCCCGGTCGCGATGCGCCCAGCGTTCACGTCCATCAGGTCATGCCAGCGGCGCGCCAGGCTGTCGCGGGTGGCCACCTTGATCACCGGCACTTGCGCCAGGCCATACGGCGTGCCGCGTCCCGTGGTGAAGATGTGCAGGTTCATGCCCGCGGCCAGCTGCAAGGTGCCGCAGATGAAATCGCTGGCGGGCGTCGCCGCGAAGATCAGGCCCTTTTGCGTCAGGCGGTTGCCGGGCGACAGCACGCCGTGAATGGGCGACGAGCCCGACTTCACGATGGACCCCATCGCCTTTTCAACAATGTTCGACAGCCCGCCCTTCTTGTTGCCCGGGCTGGTGTTGGCGCTGCGGTCGGCCATGCCGCGTTGCAGGTATTCGTCATACCAGGCCATCTCGCACACCAGCGCGGCCGCCACTTCCGGCGTGGCCGCGCGCGCGGTCAGTTGGTCGATGCCGTCACGCACTTCGGTGTTCTCGGAGAACATCACGGTGCCGCCCGCGCGCACCAGCAGGTCGGTCGCAAAGCCCACCGCGGGGTTGGCGGTCACGCCTGAGAACGCGTCGCTGCCGCCGCACTGCACGCCCACGGTCAGGTCCGACACGGGGCAGGTTTCGCGGCGGCGCGCATTCAGTTTTTCAAGATGGCGTTCAGCCGTGCGCATGATCAGGTCAATCATGGATTGGAAGCCGACGTTCTCTTCGTCTTGCAGGACGATGGTGTCCACGCCGTTGCCCTCGGCGCCCATGCCCTCGCCCGCACGGATCGGGATGGCGCCCGGCGCCAACAGGCGTTCGGGTTGCAGCTTTTCGCAGCCCAGGCTCACCACCATCGACGTGCCGCCAAAGTTGGGATTGAGCGCGATGTTGTGCAGGGTACGAATCGGAATCGCCGCGCCCGGCGCGTCAATAGCGACACCACAGCCATAGGTGTGTTCGATGCCCACCACGTCATCCACGTTCGGATAGCGCGGCAGCATTTCCTGGCGGATGCGCGCCACCGCGTGTTCGACCACGCCTTGCACGCATTGCACGGTGGTGCTGATGGCCAGAATGTTGCGCGTGCCGACGGTGCCGTCGGCATTGCGGTACCCCTCGAACGTGTAGCCTTCCAGCGGCGGCAGCGGCGTGATGCGCGTGCCCACCGGCAAGTCTTCCAACGTGCGTGCGGCGGGCATGGTGGTGACGCGTTCGTTGATCCAGCTGCCGCGCGGCAGCGCCTTCGCCGCGAACCCGACCACCACGTTGTAGCGGACAACGGCGTCGCCCTCGGCCAGATCGGCCAGCGCCACCTTGTGCCCTTGCGGCACGGTGTCTACCAGTTGCAAGCCATCGGGCAGCACGGTGCCGGCAGGCAGCCCCCCTTCGTTGGCCACGATTGCCACGTTGTCCTGCGGATGAATCTTGATAAGCACGGGCGCTTGGTCTGCCGCAACCTGCATGAAAAGTCCTTTTGCCTGAAGGATGCGCGAAGGTCCGGCATCCGATACGTTATCGTACAACCAGAAGAATATCCTTGAACCAGTCCAAAAATAAATTTCGGGTTTCCCCTTGTAAACAAGTGCCGTCATAGGGAAGCAGCCCTTGAAACCGCCAAAATCATGTTGTACGATGACTTACCTTTTCAACACCGCATCCCGTTCACGGCCCAGGTAAGTGGCCCGCGACGGCTACTTCGGATGAACGCACTATGACTACCCCGCAGGAACTCAAGGAAATTGTCTCGGAAGGTTTGCTCTCCTTCCCCGTGACGGACTTCGACCAGAACGGCGACTTCAACGCCAAGACCTATGCGGCCCGCCTGGAATGGCTGGCCCCCTACGGCGCCACCGCGCTGTTCGCCGCTGGCGGCACGGGTGAGTTCTTCTCCTTGGCCCCGCAGGAATATTCAGATGTCATCCGCACCGCCGTGCAAACCTGCGCGGGCAAGGTGCCAATCCTGGCGGGCGCCGGTGGCCCCACCCGCACCGCTATCGCCTACGCACAAGAAGCCGAGCGCCAAGGCGCCAAGGGCATTCTGCTGCTGCCGCACTACCTGACCGAAGCGTCGCAAGACGGCATCGCCGCGCACGTGGAACAGGTCTGCAAATCGGTCAAGATCGGCGTCATCGTCTACAACCGTGCGCAGTCGCGCTTGTCGGCTGACAGCCTGGCTCGCCTGGCCGAACGCTGCCCCAACCTGGTCGGCTTCAAGGACGGCGTTGGCGACATCGAAGCCATGGTCCGCATTCGCCGCAAGATGGGCGATCGCTTTTCTTACCTGGGTGGCCTGCCCACCGCTGAAGTCTATGCCGCCGCTTACCGCGCGCTGGGCGTGCCGGTCTATTCGTCGGCCGTCTTCAACTTCGTGCCCAAAACCGCCATGGACTTCTACCGCGCCATTGCCGCGGGCGACTCCGACACCACCAACCGTTTGCTGGACGATTTCTTCCTGCCGTACCTGGAGATCCGCAATCGCAAGGCCGGATACGCCGTCAGCATCGTGAAGGCGGGCGCCAAGCTCGTCGGCCATGACGCCGGCCCCGTCCGCGCCCCGCTGACGGACCTGACCGGCGAAGAAATGGAAATGCTTAACGCCCTGATCAAGAAGCTCGGCCCCCAATAAGCCGCGCGACTGAACTGCAAGCCAGCCCCCGATTCGGGGGCGTTTTTTTCGGAGAATTCATCATGACTTTGACCGGCCAAATGCTGATCGGCTCGACCGCCGTTCTGGGCGCCGGCGCTGCCCAGCACGCCATCAACCCCGCCACCGGCGAATGCCTGGAGCCGGGCTTTCCCGCCGGTTCGGCCGACGACGTTGCACGCGCCGCCGAACTGGCACGCGCCGCCTTCGACCCTTATCGCGCCGCCCCGCTGGAAACCCGCGCGCAGTTCCTGGAGAGCATCGCTGAAGGCATCCTGGCGCTGGGCGATGCCCTGATCGAACGCACTCACCTGGAAACCGGTCTGCCGGTGGCGCGCCTGCAAGGCGAACGCGGCCGCACCGTTGGCCAGCTGCGTCTGTTCGCCCGCGTGGTGCGCGATGGCTACTTCCTGGACGCCACCATCGACCCGGCCCAACCCGAGCGCACGCCGCTGCCGCGCGCCGATCTGCGCCTGGCCAATGTGCCGCTGGGTCCGGTTGCCGTGTTCGGCGCCAGCAACTTCCCGCTGGCCTTCTCGGTGGCCGGCGGTGACACCGCCTCGGCGCTGGCCTCGGGCTGCCCCGTCATCGTCAAAGCGCATAACGCGCACCCCGGCGCCTCTGAAATGGTCGGCCGCGTCATTCAGGCCGCCGTCGCCAAACACGGCCTGCCCGAAGGCACGTTCTCGCTGCTGTTCGGCGCGGGCAGCGATATCGGCACGGCGCTGGTCACGCACCCGGCCATCACGGCCGTCGGCTTCACGGGTTCGCGCCGTGGCGGGTTGGCGCTGGTTGCGGCCGCCAACGCCCGCCCGGTGCCGATTCCCGTCTATGCCGAAATGTCCAGCATCAACCCGGTGTTCCTGATGCCGGCCGCGCTGGAAGCCCGCGCCGAGGCCATCGCCCGCGGTTTCGTGGATTCGCTGGCCATGGGCGTGGGCCAGTTCTGCACCAACCCCGGTCTGGTCATTGGCGTGGAAGGCCCCGCGCTGGAACGCTTCCGCCAAGCCGCTGCCCAAGCCGTCGAAGCCAAGGGCGCCGCCACCATGCTGACCCCGGGCATCTTCTCGGCCTACCAAGAAGGCGCAGACGCCTTGGCCAAGCACGCCAGCGTGGCCACGCTGGGCCGTGGCGAAGCGTCCAAGCCCGCAGCCAACGCCGCAGGCGCCGTTGTCTTCGGCACGCAAGCCGACCGCTTCCTGGCTTCCCATGAACTGGAAGCCGAAGTATTCGGCCCGGCCTCGCTGGTGGTGGCATGCCAGGACGTCGCTCAGATGACGGCCGTGGCCGAGCACCTGGAAGGCCAGCTCACGGCGACGCTGTTCGTCGACGACGCGGATGTGGCGGACGCGCAAGCGCTGCTGCCCGTGCTGGAACGCAAGGCCGGCCGCATCCTGGCCAACGGCTACCCGACGGGCGTGGAAGTCAGCCACGCCATGGTGCACGGCGGCCCCTTCCCGGCGACGTCGAACGCGGCGTCGACCTCGGTCGGCGCCACGGCCATCCGCCGTTTCCTGCGCCCGGTCTGCTACCAGGATCTGCCCGATGCGCTGCTGCCGGAAGGCGTCAAGCGCGCCAATCCGCTGTCGCTGATGCGCATGGTGGATGGAGTCATGACGAAGGCCTAAGGCCGTCGATGTGATGCTGCCAACGTGATGCCGGCGATGTAAAACCTGCGACAACTCACGTTAAAAACGCCGCGTGGTCGTGCCTTTATTTAATTTAAGGCTCACTGCGCGGCGTTTTGCTTTTTTCTATTTTCTATCGCAACTACGGGCTTCCACTCCTGGATTAATTCGCGTCTAATTTGTAAAACTATTTTCCGGTTTCTATTTTCTTGGCAGAATGACCCACGGATTTCAGTTTTTCAAAAGGCCCGAGGCACGTGAATACCGAAAATCCTAGCGTTTTTCGCCGCATGCGCGCCTGTTGGCGCCCGTTGTTATTAGGGATTGCCATTATTTTGACGGCGACGATTGCGGCGTGGCTATATCTGCATGGTTCCGAACGKGCCGAAAGAGCCGCGCTTGCCATTGGGGGAACGCTGATCGGGATGCTTTTGCTGGGCGCTCTAGTATGTAAGCGCTAGTGCTGACCGAAGCGTTGGATACATACTGGGAAAAGCCACATCGGGAAAATGCACACCATCCATATTTGTATGGGGAATAATTTTTCCGCCACGCTCGGCGCAAGTTATTTGACGCCGCTGGAAAATATCGAAATACGGACGCGAACTATTTTCATCCGCAGCCGACCCAATTATTTTCAGCGCCGGTGCGGTACAAAACTCAATTCCAATATGCACTGAATGTTGATGATAAATAAGGGCGGCATGCCGCCGCCCTGAACCCTGCAAACCGGCAATGCCGTTTACTGCGCCCGCAAATTCCCATCCGCAATAATCTTTGCCCACTTGGCTTGCTCACCCGTCTGGAACGCAGTGAACTCCGCCGGCGTATTCGGCGTGTAAGCCAGGCCCAGGCCCTTCATCTTCGCGTTGACGTCCGGCTTGGCGATGATGGCGGCAATGGCCTGGCTCAAGCGGTCGACCACGGCGGGCGGCGTGTTGGCCGGCGCATAGATGGCTTGCCAGCTGCTGACGTCGAACCCGGCAATGCCCGCTTCCTGCATGGTCGGCACATCGGGCATGACGTCCGTGCGCTTGGCCGACGTGACCGCCAGCGCGCGCACCTTGCCGCTTTGCACATGGGGCAATGCGACCAAGGCGGTTTCAAACGAGCTGGGAATCTGCCCGCCGATCAAATCCTGGATGGCAGGCGCGCTACCCCGGTACGGCACATGGGTCAGATGCGCGCCCGTCAATTGCTTGAACACTTCACCCGACAGATGTTGCGACGTGCCCTGCCCGGCCGAACCAAAGGCGACCGTATCGGGATTCGCCTTGGCCGCCGCCACCACGTCCTGCACCGACTTGAACGGCTGGTTGGCGCCCACCAGCAGCACATTGGAAATGCTGCCCAACAGAATGACCGGCGCAAAGTCCTTTGCGGCGTTGTAGTTGATGCCTGGCAACAGCGACGGGTTGATCGCATGGGTGGCGATCGTGCCCAGCAGCAGCGTGTAGCCGTCGGGCTTGGCGCGCGCGACCGCATCCGCACCCAGCACGCCGCCCGCCCCGCCCTTGTTTTCCACCAGCACGGTCTGGCTCAGGCTGGCGCCCAATTCCTGCGCAATCATGCGGCCCAGCACATCAGACGTGCCACCTGCCGCGAACGGCACCACCAGCGTGATCGGTTTGGCTTTGGGCCAGTCGTCGGCGGCGTGGGCGGCGGTGGCGCCCAGGGTCGCCAAGGCGGTCAGCGCCAGAACGGTGAAGGTGCGGCGGGATACGGGGAATGCCTGCTTCAAGCTTGTCTCCTGAATGAGTAAGAGTGATTCTTACGTTGTCGTCTTATCTTGTACGTTGTCGTACGACTTTTCAGGGAAAGAGAATACGTCTCCGGGCATCGTCTTTCAATCTAGGGTAATTCCGAATTTCTAAGGATTTACCCGCTATTGTTGTATGACAACCATGCGGATCGCATCGACCCCATTGCTGCACCAACTTGTATGTTGTACGATGACATACATCTACTGATCAACGACAGGGCCGACACCTTACCGGCCTTCTTTTTCTGCTTTTTTTCCCTTCTTTTTCCCCTTTTTTTGGATGACAGGCATGACGACTCCTCAGGAACTCAAGGAAATTGTCTCGGAAGGTTTGCTCTCCTTCCCCGTGACGGACTTCGACCAGAATGGCGACTTCAACGCCAAGACCTATGCGGCCCGCCTGGAATGGCTGGCTCCCTACGGCGCCACCGCGCTGTTCGCCGCTGGCGGCACGGGTGAGTTCTTCTCCTTGGCCCCGCAGGAATATTCGGATGTCATCCGCACCGCCGTGCAAACCTGCGCAGGCAAGGTGCCGATCCTGGCTGGCGCCGGTGGCCCCACCCGCACCGCCATTGCCTATGCGCAAGAAGCCGAGCGCCAAGGCGCCAAGGGCATTCTGCTGCTGCCGCATTACCTGACCGAAGCCTCGCAAGACGGCATCGCCGCGCACGTGGAACAGGTCTGCAAGTCGGTCAAGATCGGCGTCATCGTCTACAACCGTGCGCAGTCGCGCCTGTCGGCTGACAGCCTGGCCCGCCTGGCCGAGCGTTGCCCGAACCTGGTCGGTTTCAAGGACGGCATTGGCGATATCGAATCCATGGTCAGTATCCGCCGCAAGATGGGCGACCGTTTCTCGTACCTGGGCGGCCTGCCCACTGCTGAAGTCTACGCAGCCGCGTACCGCGCGCTCGGCGTGCCGGTGTATTCGTCGGCCGTCTTCAACTTCGTGCCCAAGACCGCCATGGACTTCTACCGCGCCATTGCCGCGGGCGATTCCGACACCACCAACCGTTTGCTGGACGATTTCTTCCTGCCGTATCTGGAAATCCGCAACCGCAAAGCCGGCTACGCCGTCAGCATCGTGAAGGCGGGCGCCAAGCTCGTCGGCCATGACGCCGGCCCCGTCCGCGCCCCGCTGACGGACCTGACTGGCGAAGAGATGGAAATGCTGAACGCGCTGATCAAGAAGCTCGGCGCGCAATAAGCAGCATCGACCAGCGGCGCTGAAAAGCGGCGCTGAAAAGCGGCGCGAGAAGCGGTGCCAGAAGCGGCGAGAGTAGCCGCACCAATACGCCTCGCCCCGCAATGAAGCAAGCCCTCCCCTCATCGGGAGGGCTTTTTCATATGCGCGCCCCAACCCATCACAAAATCAAACAATAGTTGGCGAACAGGCCGCTGTATGTTGTCATACGGGTATCAAAATTTCTGCCTGATTCCCTGCCAGACTAGCCGCCGTCAACGGGCCGGACACCCGGACACGGCACGCGAAAAGCGTACACTTGCTCGGCTGCGGGCTACGGGCCTGCACCCCCCGCCATACCCACCTATAAGAGAGACGATGCAAACTCCCGCCCGGCCCCGCCCGCGTTCGCGCCTGACCGACGTGGTGATCGAGGAACTGAACAAGCGGCTGGACGCGCGCCTGTACCGCGCCGGCGACAAGCTGCCTTCCGAACACGCACTCTGCGATGAGTTCGACGTCAGCCGCACCGTTATTCGCGAAGCTGTCGCATCGATGCGCCTGAGCGGCCGCCTGGTCAGCAAGCCCGGCATCGGCGTATTCGTCACGGAAGACCGCGAAAAGCCCATCGACTTTGTCATCGAACCCGCCGCCGACCCGCGCTGGGCCTTGCACATCATGGAGTTGCGCGCAGGCCTTGAAGTGGAAGCCTGTGGGCTGGCGGCAGAGCGCCGCACCGCCACCGACCTGAGCGAGATCGTCGAAGCCTTTGACGCCTTCAACCGCGCAACCCGCGACATGGAAGCCGCCGTCAAGGCCGACTACGAATTCCACCTGTCGATCGCCAAGGCGTCGAACAACCCGCACTTTCCCGCGCTGCTGAAGGCCGCGGTGCGCGACGTGATGCTGGACCTGAACATCAAGCACGGCGGCAAGACGCCTGAAGAACTGGAAACCTACGAAACGCGCAACGTGCGCGAGCACGAAGCCATCCTGACCGCCATCATGCGACGCGACCCCGGCGCCGCACGCGCCGCCATGGCGCGTCACCTGGGTGACAGCATCGCGCGGTATCGCAAGCTGTTGTCGCAAGCGCCGGCGCAATAAGACCGCGCTGGAAAGACCCCAGCGCGAACAGGCATTCGCCACGGCCAGCCGGCAGGTCCAACCCCCTGCCGGCAAAGCAAATTACGGGATTCCCCTTACTTGCTAGCTTGTATGACAGCTGCCATCATACGTCTCATGACTTAGCGGTGCGATGTGATGCCAGATTCTGGCAGCCGCGCCCCGCTATCCGTATGACCCACGTTGTACAAGTGCCGCTGATGAGCCCGATTCTTTCCCTCCGCACGACGTTCCACCGCTACGCCACGCGTATTCATCGGCACATCACCTGACCGGGTTCCCGGTCATCCGCGGCGCTCTCCGCGCCCCCTTCCCTACCCCTGCATTCCCGTGTCACCGCCCGCTCAGGCCAACGCCCGAGCCGCGACGGCGCGTGCGCGCCGGGTTCCGCTTTCCCCTTCGTTCCTTTCCCGCTTATCCAAGCGCTTTCCGACCTCCCCAGGAGCATTCTCCATGCGTAAGTTTTTGACCACCGCCGTTGCGGCGACTTTGCTGTGCGTCGCCTCTGGCGCGCAAGCCGGCGTGACGTTCGACGCCGTCAAGAAAAAAGGCTTCTTGCAGTGCGGCTTTGCCGGCATTCCCGGCTTCTCGGTGTTGGACAGCAAGGGCGAATGGACCGGGCTGGACGTGGACATGTGCCGCGCCGTCGCAGCCGCCATGTTTGGCGACGCGTCCAAGGTCAAGGGCAACGTGCTGACCGCGCAAGCCAAGTTCACCGCGCTGCAATCGGGTGAAATCGACATGCTGTCGCGCAACACCACGCAGACGCTGACCCGCGACACCACGCTGGGCTTGATCGGCGTGGGCGTGAACTTCTATGACGCGCAAGGCCTGATCGTCAAGAAGTCGATGAACGTGAAGAGCGTGAAGGAACTGGACGGCGCCACCATCTGCGTGCAGCCGGGCACCACCACCGAACTGAACCTGGCCGACTACTTCCGCAGCCGCGGCCTGACGTTCAAGCCGGTGCTGGTTGAAAACTACGACGAGAACTTCCGCCTGCTGGAATCGGGCCGTTGCGACGCCTACACCAACGACAAGTCCAACACCGCCGCCAACATGCGCACGCGCCTGGCCAAGCCGGAAGACTGGGAAATCCTGACAGAAAACCTGTCCAAGGAACCCTTGGGCCCGATGGTCCGCCAAGGCGACGAGCAGTGGTTCAACGTGGTGCGCTGGTCGCTGAACGCCATGCTGGAAGCCGAGGAATACGGCATCACGTCGAAGAACGTGGATGAAATGCTGAAGAGCACCAACCCCAACGTGCAGCGCATTCTGGGCGTGACGCCGGGCATGGGCAAGAACCTGGGTCTGGACGACAAGTGGGCCTACAACATCATCAAGCAGGTTGGTAACTACGGCGAAAGCTATGACCGCGCCATGGGCAAGGACAGCCCGCTGAAGCTGGAACGCGGCCTGAACAAGCAATGGACCCAAGGCGGCCTGATGTACGGCTGGCCTGTCCGCTAAGTGTTAATGCGCGGCTTCGTCTTTCAGGCGAAGCCGCTTTTCTCTTTACCCGCATTTCCGGCCGCAACGCGCGGCCTGTCTTTGCCTCTTTACGTTGTAACCATGAACAGCATCGTCAACGCCCGCCTGAAACAGATCAAACCTTCGCCCAGCATGGCCGCCAAGATCGTCGTCGACGAACTGCGCCGCCAGGGCCGCGAAATCGCCGACTTCACGCTTGGTGAACCAGACATGGCCACGCCCGCCCACATTGCGCGCGCCGGCCAGGAAGCCATCGCCAGCGGCGACATCCGCTACACCAGCCCGAACGGCACGGTGGGCTTGCGCCGCGCCATCGCCAACAGCCTGGAGCTGGGCCTGGGCGTGTCTTACGGCATGGACCAGATCACCGTGGGCGCGGGCGCCAAGCAGATCATCGGCGCGGCGCTGACCGCCAGCCTGGAACCGGGCGACGAAGTCATCGTCTGCGCGCCGTACTGGGTGTCTTACCCCGACATGGTGCTGTTGAACGACGCCAAGCCTGTTGTGGTGACCGGCCCCGAGTCGCAAGGCTTCAAGCTGAACGCCGCCACGCTGGAAGCCGCGATCACGCCGCGCACTCGCTGGCTGATTCTGAATTCCCCCAGCAACCCCAGCGGCGCCGTCTACAGCGCCGCCGAGCTGCGCGCGCTGACCGATGTGCTGCTGCGCCATCCGCAAGTCTGGATTCTTAGCGACGAAATCTACGCGCCCTTCTGCTACAGCGGACAGGCGCATGCCTCGCCCGTGCAAGTGGAACCGCAGTTGATTCCGCGCACGCTGATCGTCAATGGCATGTCGAAGTCGTACGCCATGACCGGCTGGCGCGTGGGCTACGGCGCGGGTCCGGCGGACTTGATCAAGGCGATGAGCACGGTCATGTCGCAAAGCACGTCTTGCCCCAGCGCGATTTCGCAAGTGGCCGCGCAGGCCGCCCTGGAAGGCGACCAGTCCAGCGTGACGAAGATGGTCGACATCTTCAAGGCGCGCCGCGACCTGATCGTGCGCCGCTTGAACGCCATTCCCGGTATCTCGTGCGCGATGCCCGACGGCGCGTTCTACGTGTACGCCAACGTGCAAGGCCTGATCGGACGCACCGGCCCGGCAGGCGAGCTGAAGACCGACCTGGACGTCAGCCTGTTCTTCCTGCGTGAAGCCGGCGTGGCGGTGATCGACGGCGGTTCTTATGGCTTGTCGCCCTATTTGCGCTTTTCGTTCGCGACGTCCACCGAAGTCATCGAACAAGGCATGGACCGCCTGGAAGCGGCCGTCAAAGTCTTGATGGCGGACTAAGCCGTGGCCAAGCACACCGCGCAATCCCCGGTGGCAAGGCTGCCGCACCGGGTGTCCTGGAATGACCCGGCCACGCGTGCGCTGGTCTACCAGGTGCTGGCCCTGACCCTCGTCGGGGCGGGCGTCTGGTTCCTGGTGCACAACACGCTGCACAACCTGTCGATGCGCAACATCGCCACGGGCTTCGGCTTTCTGAACCGCGAAGCGGGCTTCGCCATTGGTGAGTCCGTCATCGCCTATGGCCCGGCCGACACCTATGGCCGCGCCATCTTCGTGGGCGTGCTGAACACGTTGCGCGTGGGCCTGCTTGCGCTGGTCGCCGCCACCATTCTGGGCGTCTTCATTGGCGTCGGACGGCTGTCGAAGAATTGGCTCGTGAAGAAGATCACCTCGGTGTATGTCGAAGTGATGCGCAACGTGCCGCTCTTGCTGCAACTGTTCTTCTGGTATGCGCTGATCACCGAAAACATGCCGGGGCCGCGCCAGGCGCACAACCCGCTGCCGGGCGTGTTCATTTCCAACCGGGGCCTGAAAGTGCCTGGGCTGGAAGGCGCATCGCTGGACTGGGTGCTGGGCGGACTGGCGCTGGCCATTGTCGCCATCCTGATCCTGGGCCATTGGGGTGCGAAGCGCCAGGAAGCCACGGGCCGTGTGTTCCCGCTGGGCCGCGCAGCCATTGGCTTGCTGCTGGCGTTGCCCGTGCTGGGCTGGCTGGCCAGCGGCGCATCGCTGACGCTGGACATGCCGGCGCTCAAGGGCTTCAACTTCGTTGGCGGCCTGACGCTGACGCCAGAGTTCGTCGCCCTGTTCCTGGGCTTGACCGTCTACACCTCGGCGTTCATCGCCGAAGTGGTGCGATCCGGCATCCAGGCGGTGAACAACGGCCAATGGGAAGCCGCCGGCTCGCTGGGCCTGCCGCGCGCCAAGGTGTTGCGTCTGGTCGTGCTGCCGCAAGCCTTGCGCGTGATCATCCCGCCGATGACCAGCCAATACCTGAACCTGTTGAAGAACAGTTCGCTGGCCGTCGCCATTGGCTATCCGGACATCGTCTCGGTGGTGAACACCACGCTGAACCAGACCGGCCAGGCCATCGAGGGCATCCTCATCATCATGGGCGCGTACCTGACGGTCAGCCTGTCGATCTCGATCTTCATGAATTGGTACAACAAGCGCATCGCGCTGGTGGAGCGTTGATATGAGCAGCACTACGCACTCCTTCGCCGACCCCCTGCCCCCGCCCAGCACCCAGGTCGGCGCCTGGGCCTGGATACGGTCCCGTCTGTTTTCATCCCCGCTGAACATCCTGATCACGGTGCTGCTGGCGTGGTTCCTGCTGATGTCGTTGCCGGCGCTGGTGGAATGGGCCTTCCTGAAGGCCAACTTCACCGCCACCAACGCCATGGAATGCCGGGCCTCCGTTGGCGGCGCCTGCTGGGCGTTCATCGTTGAAAAGCATCGGCTGATTCTGTTCGGCACTTATCCGTTTGATGAACAGTGGCGTCCGCTGATCGCCACGCTGATCCTCGTCGCCGTCATCGCATGCAGCGGCATGCGGCGCTTCTGGAATGGCAAGCTGGCGCTCATCTGGACGGGCGGCCTGACGGCTGTTGCGCTCTTGATGTGGGGCGGCGTGTTCGGCCTGACGTATGTCGAGAACTCGCGCTGGGGCGGCCTGCCGTTGACGCTGATTCTGGCCACGTTCGGCATCGCCTTTGCGTTCCCGATCGGCGTGATGCTGGCGCTGGGCCGGCGTTCGAAGATGCCGGCCATCAAAGCGCTGTGCGTCGTGTACATCGAGCTGATTCGTGGCGTGCCGCTGATCAGCCTGCTGTTCATGTCGTCGGTGATGCTGCCGCTGTTCTTGCCCGAAGGTTTCACCATCGACAAGCTGCTGCGCGCGCAGATCGCCATCATCCTGTTCGCCGCGGCCTATATCGCGGAAACGGTGCGCGGCGGCTTGCAGGCCATTCCGAAAGGCCAGTACGAAGGCGCCGATTCGCTCGGGCTGAACTACTGGCAGCAAATGCGCAAGATCATCCTGCCGCAAGCGCTGAAGATCGTGATTCCGCCGCTGGTGGGTATTTTCATCAGCCTGTTCAAGGACACGTCGCTGGTGGTGATCATCGGTATTTTCGACCTGACGCTGGCAGCCAAGGCGGCCTTGTCCGACGCGGCATGGCGGGGTTTCGGGGTGGAGGCCTATCTCTTCATCTCGCTGATCTACTTCGTCTTTTGCTATTCCATGTCCAAATACAGCCAAGCGCTTGAAAAGCGTCTGGCCACCGGGCACGCGCGCTGATTGCGCGGCGATCCCCCCCGGTAAACCTTACGGAGACCAAGCATGTCGGATTCCATTATTCGATTGCAGGGCGTGAACAAGTGGTACGGCCAGTTCCACGTGTTGCGCAACATCAACCTGGACGTGGCGCCCGGCGAGCGCATCGTGGTGTGCGGCCCATCGGGCTCGGGCAAGTCCACGATGATTCGCTGCATCAACCGTCTTGAAGAGCACCAGCAAGGCCAGATCATCGTTGACGGCACCGAGCTGACGAACGATCTCAAACACATTGAGACCATCCGCCGCGAAGTGGGCATGGTGTTCCAGCACTTCAACCTGTTCCCGCACCTGACCGTGCTGGAAAACCTGACGCTGGGCCCCATGTGGGTGCTGAAGCAGCCGCGCGCCCAGGCCGAAGCCACGGCAATGAAGTACCTGGAACGCGTGCGCATTCCCGATCAGGCCAAGAAATTCCCCGGCCAGTTGTCGGGCGGCCAGCAACAGCGCGTGGCCATTGCGCGGTCGTTGTGCATGAACCCGAAGGTCATGTTGTTTGATGAACCCACATCTGCGCTAGACCCGGAAATGGTCAAGGAAGTGCTGGACGTGATGGTGACGCTGGCTCAGGAAAGCGGCATGACGATGATCTGCGTGACCCACGAAATGGGCTTTGCGCGCAAGGTCGCCAACCGTGTGATCTTCATGGACCGCGGCGAGATCATCGAACAGAACAACCCGGACGCGTTCTTTGATAACCCGCAGAACGAACGGACGAAGCTGTTCCTGAGCCAGATCCTGCATTGATGTTGATGGCGTAAACCATAAACGGCTATCCATGCCGCCCCCATCATGTCGCCCCCTTCATGCCGCCCGCGTTGGGCGGCATTTTTTATGGGCGCACGCAATAGAACCCAAACCATGAACGGCACCTGGCATCCCCCTTAAACCGGCATGAGTCATTACGTTATTCCGCCAGCGCCGCCGTGATCCGCCATCACAAAACAGATATCGACATGCGGATTCAATCGTTCAAGCGCGCCGCCGCTTCCTCCAGACTGCACCTTTCACTAAGCGCAATCTGGAGTTCCGATGTCCCTACCCTCAGTCACCGGCCTTGACCACTACATCATCCGGGTCAACGACCTGCAGGCCGCGACCGACCGCTATGTGAAGCTGGGCTTCAGTCTGGCGCCGCAAGGCCGGCACCATCGCGGCACGCGCAACCAGACCATCATCCTGGATGCGAACTACCTGGAACTGCTGTTTTTCCCAGAAGAACTGAAGGCCGATTCGCGCTTTGGCGGCTATGACGACGCCTACGAAGGCCCCGTCTCCACGGCCCTGCAAACCACCGACAGCACCGCCGTGCACGCGGAACTGGCGCAGCTGGGCATCGACGCAGAACCGCCTTTGCGCGGCGGCCGCCCGGTGCATTTGCCCGACGGCAGCGAAGACGCCGCCTGGAACAACACGAACTTTCCCAATGGCCTCTTGGGCGTGCCCGACTTCTTCACCTGCGGCCACCTGACGCGCCACCTGGTCTACCGCCCGGAATGGCAAGACCACGCCAACGGCGCGCGCCGCATCGAAGCGCTAGTCGCCGTGCACCCCGACCCCGCATCGCTGCGCGCCGGCTACGCGCGCGTGTTCGGTCCCATCGCCATCAGCGACCTGCCTGATGGCGGCCTGCAAGTTCGCAGGGGCAGCCTGCGCATCAACTTCCTGCGCCCCGCCGCCTTCGAACAACGCTACCCGCGCGTCCGCGTGCCAGCCGGCTTGCCAGCGGCGTCCCAGGGCGGCTGGTTTGCCGGTTCTGTGATTGGCGTGCGTGACCTGGCCAAGACCCGCGCGCTGTTTGACGCCAACCAGGTGAACTACCGCGCCAATGAACAGGGTGAACTGGTCGTGGCGCCGCAAGACGCTGCGGGCGCGTTGCAAGTCTTCGTGCAAGAGGCATGAGATGAGCCAGACCCTGCCCGATTATTGGGACTGTTTTTCCACTGATTACGCGGCGGCGCGCGCCGCGTTCGTGGCCGCCGCTACCGAGCGCGGCGCAGCCTTGTCGCGCCATGAACACCCGTCGTTGAAGGACCCGCAAGGTCAACCGTTGAGCGTGGACGTCGCCGTGCTGGGGCGGCCTGACGCGCCGCGCACCCACCTTGCCATCAGCGGCACGCACGGGTTGGAAGGCGCAGCGGGCTCCGCGGTACAGATCGGCTGGCTGCGCGCCGATGGTGGCAACGCCCTGCCGGACGACGTGAACGTGGTCTTCGTACACGCGCTGAATCCGTATGGCTATGCCTACGACACGCGCACCACCGAAAACAACGTCGACCTGAACCGCAACTTCATCGACCACACCCGCGCCAAGCCCGCCAACCCCCACTACGCCACGCTGCACCCGCACCTGATCCCGGCCGAGTGGACGGAAGCCAGCCTGGAAGCCGGCGCCCGCGCCGTCGAACAATTCCGCGACACGCATGGCGCTGACACCTTGTTCAACGTCACTGCCAGCGGCCAATACACCCATCCCGATGGCCTGGTGTACGGCGGCGACGGCCCCGAGTGGTCGAACCGCACGCTGCGCCGCATCGTGGACCAGCATCTGGCCGCCAGCGAACGCGTGGCCTTCATCGACTGGCACACCGGCATCGGCGAATACGGCGAACCGTTCTTCCTGTGCTTTAACGACGAAGGCAGCGCCGAACAAGCGCAAGCCGCCGCATGGTGGGGCGCAGACCGCGTGCGTGACCAGCGTCCGCATGGCCTGGCCCGCCCCGATTACCAGGGGCTGGTGTTCCGTGGCGTGCAGCAAGCCTTGGGCGACCGCGCACTCGCAGGCGCCGTCGTGGAGTTCGGCACGCGCGGCCTGCAAATGCGGCCCGCGCTCAGGCTCGACCAATGGCTGCGTTTCAAGGCCCCGCTGTCGCCTGACGCCGCGCGCGACGCCCAACTGCGCGCCGATCTTGTCGACGCCTTTGTTCCGGTCTCGAGCGTCTGGCGCCGTAGCGCCCTGGCGCGTGGCCTGGCCATCACCCGGCAGGCAATCGCCGGCGTCGCCGCCTGGTAACGCCCCCTTCCCACATCCCCAACTATCTATTGGCAGTCATGAAAGCAATCGTTTTGCGTGAACACGGCGGCAGCGACAAGCTCCGCTTCGAACCCGAATTCCCCAACCCCGTCGCCGGCCCGGACGACGTTGTCATCCGCGTGCGCGCGTCGTCGTTGAACTATCACGACGTGTTCACTCGCCGTGGCATGCCCGGCATCAACCTGCCCTTTCCCGTGATCATCGGCCTGGACGTGGCCGGTGAAATCCTGGAAACCGGCGCCAACGTCAGCGACTGGAAAGTGGGCGACCGCGTGCTGGTCGACCCGATTGACCGGGTGAACGGCGGGCTGGTCGGTGAAACCATCCACGGCGGCCTGGCCGAGCGCTGCCGCGTGCCGGCGCATCAACTGCTGCGCCTGCCCGATGCAGTCAGCTTCGAACAGGCCGCCGCGCTGCCCGTGGCCTACGGCACGGCGTTGCGCATGATGAACCGCATCGGCCAGATCCAGGCCGGTGAAAAAGTGCTGATCCTGGGCGCAAGCGGCGGCGTGGGCGTGTGCGCGGTGCAGCTGGCCAAGCTGGCTGGCGCGGAAGTCATCGCCTGCGCCGGCACCGCTGAAAAGGGCGAAGCGCTGCGTGCGCTGGGCGCCGACCACATCATCCTGTACACGCAGGAAGACTTCCTGAAAGCCGTGCAGGAACGCTTCGGCAAACCCGCGCGCCGCCGCGGCGGCAAGTCGGGCGGCGTGGACGTGGTGGTGAACTTCACGGGTGGCGACACCTGGGTGAAGTCGCTGCGCTGCCTGCGTCTGGGCGGCCGTCTGCTGACCTGCGGCGCCACCGCGGGCTTCGACCCCAAGGAAGACCTGCGCTACATCTGGACCTTCGAATTGCAGATTCGCGGCTCCAACGGCTGGGACCGCGACGACCTCTACGAGCTGCTGGAACTGGTGCGCGACGGCCGCCTGCATGTGCCGATTGACCGCAGCTGGCCGCTGGAACAAGGCGCAGAGGCGCTGGCCTCGCTGGAAGATCGCAAGATCGTCGGCAAAGTGCTGGTGACGTCATGAGCGCAGTGCAAAACCCAATCCAAAGCCCCGCACAAAGCCCAACCCAAAGCCCCGCGCAAAATTCGACGCTTAGCGCTGAAGCCATCCAGGCCAAGTTCGACGGTTCCCCCTTCATCGCCTGGCTGGGCTTGAGCGTCACCGCCGTCGATCACGACCGTGGCGAACTCACCGTGCTGGCCCCCATGCGCGCCGAGTTCGAACGCGGCGCGGCCAGCGGCCAATGGCATGGCGGCCCGCTGGCCGCCGTGATCGATACCGTGGGCGATTTTGCCGTGGGCATGCTGCTGGGCCGAGGGCTGCCGACCATCAACTTCCGCGTCGACTATCTGCGCCCTGCCGTGAACACCAGCCTGACGGCCGTGGCGCGCGTGCGGCGCAACGGCCGCAGCGTCGGCGTGGCCGACGTAGACCTCTACAACGACCAGGGTGCGCTGGTGGCCATCGGCCGCGCCACCTACGCCACGCTCAGCCAAGGCTGAGCCCGCCCCGACCCCTAAGGATTCATCATGACCCAGAACCCGCGCCCCGGACGGCGCGCCTTCCTCACCCGTTCCGCCGCAGGCGGCCTGGCCGCCACTGGCTTCGGGCTTGCGCCCCGCGCGCTGATCGCCGCCACGGACACACCCGGCTCAGACCCCGGCCCGGCCCGCAAGGGCGGCACGCTGGTCGCCAGCTGGGGCGGCCTGGAGCCGCAAGCGCTGTTTGTGCCGGGCGGCGGCGGCTCCAGCCCGTTCCAGACGTCCACCAAAATCCTTGAACGCCTGCTGCGCCTGGACGCCGACCTGAAGTTCCAGCCCGCGCTGGCGCTAAGCCTGACGCCCGCCGCCGACTTCCGCAGCTACACCATCAAGCTGCGCGAAGGCGTCACCTGGCATGACGGCGCACCGTTCACGTCCGCCGACGTCGTCTACAACGCGCTGCAACACTGGAAGCCCATCTCGGCCGGCATTGCGCTGAAGTCGTTGACGGACGCCACCGCCACCGACTCGCACACCGTCGTGCTGACCTTCAACGCACCGGTGCCGGAATTCTTCTTGAAGTCCACGCTGGCCGGCCAGTTCCAATTGCTGTTGCCCAAGCATCTGTACGACGGCAAAGACATCATTACCAACCCGTTGAACAACACGCCGGTCGGCACCGGCCCGTGGAAGTACGGCAAGTGGGTGCGCGGCAGCCACGTGGAATACCTGCGCAACGACGCGTACTGGAATGCCGGCATGCCCTACCTGGACAAGCTCGTCATCCGCTGGTGGGGCGACCCGGCTTCGCGCGGAGCCGCGCTGGAAACGGGGGAATTGGGCTTGGCGTATTCCAGTCCGGTGCCAGCGCGCGACATCGACCGTCTGGTGAAAACCGGCAAGGTCGTCGTGGATACGCGCGGCTATCAGAACACCGCCTGGACCGTCACCGTTGAATTCAATCAGCGCCGCGAGATCGTCAAGCGCCGCGAGGTGCGACAGGCCATCCTGCACGCCATCGACCGCCAATTCATCGTCGACACCATCTATTACGGCCGTGGCAAGCCGGCGATTGCGCCCATCTTCAGCAGCAACCCGTTGTTCTTCACCGAAGACGTGCCGCGCTACCCGTTCGACCCCAAGAAAGCGGCCGCGCTGCTGGACGCAGCCGGCCTGCCCGTCAAAGACGGCAAGCGTTTCACCGTCAACCTGCTGGCCGCCGCCTGGTTCGAAGAGAACGCCAAGCTGGGCCAGTACCTGAAGCAGGCGCTGGAAGACGTGGGCATTGCGGTGAAGCTGGATTCCGTTGACCGCGCCACCGCGCTCAAGCGCATCTATGGCGATTACGACTACGACATCGCCGTGTCCAATTTCACGTCGCCATTGGAACTGGTGCCGACCGTGACGCAATTTTTCACGACCGACGGCATCGTAAAAGGCGCGGCGTTCCGCAACGCCACGGGCTATTCCAGCCCCGAGATGGACGGCATCGTCGCCAAGCTCGCGGTGGAAACGGCGCCCGAGGCCCGCCGCGCGCTGGCCGCGGAATTCGCGAAGCTGGCGTCCACCGACGTGCCCCTGGTGCCGCTGGTGGAGATCCAGGCGTTCACATTGGCCGGCAAGAAGGTGCGCAACTTCACGACCAGCGCCAACGTGCAGGGCGAGACCCTGGCCGACGTCTGGCTGCAACCTTAAGCGACCCGCCATGCCGATCCGACTGATCACCCGCCGCTTGCTTCAGGCCATTCCGCTGCTCTTGGGCGTGGTGGTGCTGAACTTTGCCCTGATCCAATCCGTGCCAGGCACCTTCCTGGAYGTCATGACGGCCGAACAGCAGGTTACCGACCCCGCGCTGATCGAACGCCTGCGCGTGACCTACGGCCTGGACCAGACCCCCACCGTGCAGCTGCTGAAGTACATCGGATCGGTCGCGCGTCTGGATTTCGGCTATTCGTACCGGCATAACCTGCCTGTGCTGGACGTGATTCTGGCGCACCTGCCCGCCACGCTGGTGCTGATGCTGGCCAGCATCGCCATCGCCGTGCTGGTGGGCATGGCGGCGGGCATCGTGTCAGCCGTGAAGGTCAACACATGGTGGGATAGTGCGGTGTCGGCCTTTGCCGTGCTGTGCTTTGCCGCGCCAAGCTTCTGGCTGGGCATCATGCTGATCATTCTGTTTTCCGTGAAGCTGGGCTGGTTTCCGGTGGGCGGCATGGTCACCATCGGCTTGGACGGCGGGCTATGGCGCCAGGCGCTGGACGTGCTGCACCATCTGGCGCTGCCCGCCCTTGCGCTGGGCCTGTTCTATTCAGCGGCGTATGCGCGCGTGATGCGGGCGTCGATGCTGGAAGTCAGCCGCATGGACTACGTGCGCACGGCATACGCCAAGGGCCTGACGCGCGCCACCGTCGTGCTGCGCCACATCCTGCGCAATGCGGTGCTGCCCATCGTGACCTTGCTGGGCCTGCAACTGGGCGCGGTACTGGGCGGCAGCATTGTTGTTGAAGCGGTGTTCAGCTGGCCTGGCATTGGCGGCGTGCTGTTTGACAGCGTCATGACCCGCAACTACCCCGTCGTGCTGGGCATTCTGGTGCTGAGTTCTTTCGTCGTGATCGTCGCCAACATCGTGGTCGATCTGCTCTACACGCGGTTGGACCCGCGCATCAAGGCTGCCTGACATGTCTGCATCGTCTTCTGTTTCGCCTGCGGCTTCTATTACTGGCAACACCACAGCCGCTTCCCCCGCCGCATCCGCCCCCCATCGCCCGGCCTCATTCCTGTCCCGCTACGCCCGCAACCGTGGCGCGGTGGCGGGCGCCATCGTCCTGCTGCTGGTGGTGCTGCTGGCCGCCAGCGCCGGCTGGCTGTATCCCACCAACCCCTTGCGCATCGTTGGCGCGCCCGAAATCTGGCCGTTCGAGTCCTGGCGTTACCCGCTAGGCACCGACTCCATGGGCCGCGACATTGCCGCGCTGATCGCGCACGGCGCGCGCGCCACCTTGCTGATCGGCTTGGTGGCCGCCGCCACCGCCACGCTGATCGGCGTGAGCGTGGGCGCCGCGGCCGCGTGGTCGGGCGGGTGGATCGACGAAGCGCTGATGCGCGTCACCGAACTGTTCCAGATCATTCCCAACGTGGTCTTCGTGCTGACCATCGTGTCGGTGCTGGGACCGCACATTGAAACCATCACGCTGGCCGTCGGGCTGGTGTCGTGGCCGCCCATCGCGCGGCTGACGCGGGCGGAATTCCTGTCATTCAAGGAACGCGAATTCGTGCAGGCGTGCCGCGCCGTCGGCATGAGCCCGCTGCGCATCGTCGCCGCCGAAATCCTGCCCAACGCGCTGCCGCCGGTCATCGTGATGTCGTCGCTGGTGGTGGCCGGCGCCATCTTGTACGAATCGGTGGTGTCGTTTCTGGGGCTGGGCGACCCCAACATCGCCAGCTGGGGCCGGCTGGTGGGCGAAGGCCGCAGCCTGATCCGCTCGTCCTGGTACATCTGCGCCGTTCCCGGCGTGGCCATCATGCTTGCCGTGCTGTCGCTGAACCTGGTTGGCGACGGCCTGAACGACGCGCTCAACCCCAAGCTGCAAAAGCGTTGAACCGCAACTGCAAACCCGGAATATCCCATGACGCATACGCTGAATAACCTTGGCGACCTGGCCGACCCGCGCCGCGCCACCGCCCTGCCCGCCATCATTGACCTGCGCCAGCCCGGCGCGCCCGCGCACTACGACCACGAACAGGTTCGCCAACTGGCAGGCGGCGTGGCCGCCTGGCTGACGGCGCGCGGCCTGCCGCCGGGCGCGCGTGTGGCGATTGCCGCGCTGAACCGCGCCGAATACCTGATTACGTACTTCGGCATCATGCGCGCCGGCTTTGTCGCCGTGCCCATCAACATCAAGCAGTCGCAAGAGAATATCGACTACGTGATCCGCGACGCCGATATCGCGCTGGCGTTCGTGGATGCCCCGCGCCGCGCTGCGTTCGAAGCCACGGTGCCCGTGCTCGACTTTGACGACGACGGCCCCCAAGGCTTCGCCGCGCAGATTACGCCCACGGAGTTCAACACCGTCACGCCCGCGAACGACGACGTCGCGCAGATGCTGTACACGTCCGGCTCCACCGGCAAGCCCAAAGGCGTGCCGCTGACGCACACCGGCCAGCTCTGGGCGCTGACGGCCACCTCGGCTCCGGTGACGGCCAACGCCGCTCAGGAACACTATCTGTTGGCCCAACCGCTGTTCCATATGAACGGCCTGTTCATGGCCAAGCGCGCATTCGCCAGCAACAGCCTGCTGGTCATCCAGCCCAGCTTTGACGTCGCGGCTTACGCCGATGCGCTGGAGCGTTACCGCATCACCATCCTGACCGCCGTCCCGACGATGTTCGCCCGCCTGGTCAAAGACCCGGCGCTGCTGCACGGCCGCGATCTATCCGCGCTGGCGCGCGTGATGCTGGGCTCGGCCCCGATGACGGTGGCGCTGTATGAACGCATCCAGCAAGCGCTGCCGCATGTGCGCATCACGCATGGGTATGGCACCACCGAAGCTGGCCCCGCCGTGTTCGGCCCGCATCCCCATGGCCTGCCCACGCCGCCGCTGGCGGTGGGCCATCCGCTGGACCCTTCTCACGTGCGGCTGGCGGATGGCCCGAACGCTGACGAAGGCGTGCTGCTGATGAACAACCCGGCCGTGTTGTCCGGCTATCACAACCTGCCCGAAAAAAGCGCGCAGGTGCTGCAAGACGGCTGGTATTACAGCGGCGACGTCATGCGCCGCGACGCCGACGGCTTCTACTATTTCGTAGGCCGCGCCGACGACATGTTCGTGTGCGGCGGCGAGAACATCTATCCCGTTGAAGTGGAAAAGCTGCTGGAGTCTCATCCCGACGTGCGCCAAAGCTGCGTCGTGCCGCTGGCCGACGAAGAGCGCGGGCACATCCCCGTTGCCTTCGTCGTGCGCCGCGACGGCAGCGGGCTGGATGCTGACGCGCTTAAGCGCCATGCACTGGCGAACGGCCCCGCGTATCAGCACCCGCGCCGCATCCGCTTCGTGGATGAACTGCCATGGGCCGGCACCAACAAGGTCGATCGCAACGCCCTGCTGTTGCAGGCCCGTGCGCTGGAAGCGCAACAAGCCTGGACCCTGACCGCCACGGAGGCCGCATGAGCCACACCCCGGATTCGCTGGCCGGCAAGACGGCGCTGGTCACCGGCGGCAGCCGCGGCATCGGCCGCGCCATTGCGCTGGCGCTGGGCCGGCGCGGCGCGCACGTCGCCGTGCATTACAACGCCGCCCGCGACGCCGCCGATGAAGTCGTAGCGCTGATCCGCGACGCTGGCGGCCGCGCCTGGACCTTGCAAGCCGACCTGGCGTCGTCCGACGCGGCGGCGATACTCGCCGAAGCGCTGCGCCATACGGTGCAGCAACACACGGGCGCCGACGGCCTGGATATTCTGGTCAACAACGCGGGCGTGGGCCTGCGTGCGCGGCTGGCCGACGTCAAACCCGACGATTTCGACCGCGTGCTGCAAGTCAATTTGAAGACGCCGTTCTTTTTGATTCAGCACTGTCTGCCTTTCTTGCGCGACGGCGGGCGCATCGTCAATATCTCGTCGATGGGCACCCGCGCCGCCTACCCCGAAATGAGCGTCTACGCACCGGCCAAAGCGGGGCTGGAGGCGCTGACGCTGCTGCTGGCCAGCGACCTGGGCGCGCGCGGCATTACGGTGAACGCCGTGCTGCCCGGCGCCACCGCCACCGACATGAACACCCGCGCCCGCGACCCCGACATCAGCCGCGCCATTGCCCAGACGATTGCGCTGGGGCGCGTCGGCCAGCCGGAAGACATTGCGGATATCGTCGCGTTCCTGGCCTCGCACGAAGGACGCTGGGTCACCGGGCAGAGTATTGATGCAACGGGGGGCCAGCGCTTGTAGCGCATGGGCGACAGGCGCGTCAGGCAAATACGGGGGGCTGCTTTTCTGAATCGTCCTATGGCTAATTTTGAATGGCTCCCTAACATTGAGGCCAACCTCATTGAGGCCAGTCTCATTGAAGCCAATCTGATTGCCCCCAATCTGATTGCCCCCAATCTGATTACCGCCAATCTGATCGCAGCCATTCCGATTTCAGCCACTCTGATCAAAGGAGCCCCCATGATCCCCGTCGCCCTTGTTGGCCATGCTCACGCCTGCCCGCTCCATGGCCCCGGCACCATCGTCAGCGGCGCGTCCACCGCCGCCATCAACGGCCGGCCGATCGCCCGCGTGGGCGACCGCATCAGCTGCGGCGCCGTCATCGTCAGCGGTTCCGCATCCGCCACCATCGAAGGGCAACCAGTGGCGCGCCAAGGCGACACCACCAGCCACGGCGGTACGCTGATCGAGGGCGATGCTAATTGGCTGTCGGCATAAGCGCCCTGCGTCCCCATAACCATATGTGATATCGGTATTTTTCAGGCGGGCATGCATCTTTTAGGATGACAGCGTCATTTTCTTATTCCGCTGGAATCGCCGTGCCCCGCCTGAGCCCCCTGAATCCCGCCACGCTGGATTCCAACACCGCCACCCTCTTCAATCAACTGCTTCAAGACTACGGCCCATACGCCAACATGCTGAGCGCGTTCGCGCCCCGGCCGCCCGCGTTGAAGCATTTTTTCTCTTACCTGGTGCAATCGCGTGAAGACGGCTTGATCTCGCCGCGCCATCTGGAAATTGCGTTGCTGACGGCATCCAAGGCGCACGCCTGCCACTACTGCGTCACGCTGCACACGCCCAAGCTGGCGGCGCACGGCATTTCGCAAGACGCCATCGACCGCCTGCTGGAACCCAGCGTGCCCGGGCTGGACGAGCAAGACCTGCTGGTTCGCGACTACGCGGTGCTGGTGACCTTGACGCCGTCGCAAGTCAGCGACGCGTTCTACAGCAAGCTGCAATCGTTCTTCAGCGAAGAACAGATTGTGGAACTGACGATCCGCATTGCGCTGTGCAGCTTCTTCAAGCGCTTTAACGAGGCGCTGGAAGTGCCGCATGAAGACGTCGTGGCGTTGGAACTTGCGCATGGCGCGGCCTGAGGCGGCCTGAGATTGCACCGCCATGACACTAGCCCCTGCTTTAAAACTGGAAATCCGCAATCTGTCCAAGCGGTTCCAGACCGACACCGGCCCCGTCCAGGTGCTGGACGACATCAGCCTGAACGCCGCCAGCGGTGAATTCGTCAGCATCATCGGCCCCTCGGGCTGCGGCAAGTCCACCTTGTTCAATATCCTGACCGGCCTGCTTGAACACGATGCCGGCACCATCGCGCTGGATGGCAAGCCCCTGCCCAACCTGCGCGGACGCGTCGGCTACATGCTGCAACGCGATCTGCTCATGCCCTGGCGCACCGTGCTCGACAACGTGCTGGTCGGCCTGGAAATACGCGGCACGCCCCGCGCGGAATCCGTCGAACTGGCACGCGACTATCTGAACACCTTTGGCCTGCTGCCGTTTCAAGACAGCTACCCCAAGGCGCTGTCGGGCGGCATGCGGCAACGCGTGGCGCTGGCGCGCACCTTGCTGCCGGACCCGGATGTGCTGCTGCTGGACGAACCGTTCTCGGCGCTGGACTACCAAACCCGCTTGTTCCTGGAGTCCATGCTGGCCGACACCGTCAGCCAAAAGGGCAAGACAGTGGTGCTGGTGACGCACGACATCGACGAAGCCATTGCACTGTCTGAACGCATCTTCGTCTTGAGCGCCCGCCCCGGCCGATTGAAAAGCGAACACAAGATCGAACTCGGCACACGCTCACCCCTGGCCGCGCGCCACGACAGCCGCTTTCCGGCGTACTTCGACCTGCTCTGCCAGGAACTCGACATTCAGACCGGCCGCAAAACCGGAACCCACGCATGAGCCAGCCCACCGTTACTCCTGCCGCCAGCGCCGCCTTGGGCGATAGCCGGCAACACACCTTGGCCGCCAATACCCGCGTCGAACGCAGCGACCGCGCCCAACGCACTCGCCGCGCTCCTCGCGCCGCCCGTTTCCGCCTGCCCGTGGTGGTCACCCAGTTGCTGATACTTGCCGTGCTGTTCGGCGCGTGGGAAGCCGGCGTCCAGTCGGGCGCCGTGTCGGGCTTTCTGTTCGGTTCGCCCGCCGGCGTGCTGCAAGCCGCCTGGAAAATGATCCAGTCCGGCGAGCTTTGGGAGCACGCCAACTACACGCTGTGGGCATCCGCCGTGGGCTTTGTAGCGGGCACCGTGCTGGGCACCGCGCCTGGCTTGGCGCTGTGGTATTCGCCCTATGGCGCGCGGGTCGTCGAACCCTTTCTGGTCGCCATCAACAGCGTGCCAAAGATTGCGTTCGCGCCGCTGGTGATCCTGTGGTTTGGCACTGGCGTCATTTCAAAAGTGGCGCTGTCCGTATCGCTGACGTCCATCGTCGCCTTGCTGGCCGCATTTCAGGCCGCCAAGGACACAGACCCCGACATCCAGAAGATGATGGTTTCTCTGGGCGCCAGCCGCCGCCAGATCTTTCGCAAGGTGGTCGTGCCATCAGCGCTGCCCGCCATCATCAGCACGTTCCGCATCAACATCGGCTTTGCGCTGGTGGGCACCGTGGTGGGCGAGTTCATTTCGTCCAAGTACGGGCTGGGGCACGTGATCTTCGTGGCCTCGTCGCTGTATGACCTGAACACTGTCTGGGTCGGCATCTTCTCGCTGATGCTGCTGGGCTTTGTTCTGTATGCCGGCGTGGACGTCGCCGAAAAGCGCTTGCTGCGCTGGAAAGACCAAACCTACGCCACCCAATTCAAGCTCTGAACGGCGTACCCAAAACCCACGCATTCAGACTGCAATTTCCTGACCTTACATTCATTCCTTACATTCATTCAGACTGAACCTACGCATTCAKACTGCAATTTCCGAACCTGATTTCCAAGCCTGCACATTCCCTATGAATCCGAATCTTTCCCTGCGCTTGGCCACGGCCGCCGTTGCGTCGCTGCTGTCCGTCTCCGCTTTCGCCGCCAACGACAAGGCGGTGGTGTCCGCCGCCTTCAAGTCCGTGTTCTACCTGCCGGTGTACTTCGCCGAAGAACACGGGTACTTCAAGGATGAAGGGCTGGACGTGCGCATCGACGTGGCCTCGTCGTCCACCAACGCGCTGGCTGCCGTGATTTCCCGCAGCGCCGACTTCTCGCTGCACGGCCCGGAATGGACGGCAATCTCCTTTGGCCGCGGCGCGCCCGTGAAAGTCGTGGGCGGCACCTTGAACCGCCTGGGCGTGTGGTTGACGTGCAAACAAGACTTCAAGTTCGACGGCTTCAAAAGCCTGAAAGGCGCCACCATCGCCACGGGCGCCATGCCCACAACCAGCTCATCCGCCTTCCTGAAGCTCGTGAAAAACGCCGGGCTGGACCCAAAGCGCGATCTGGATTTGCTGGAAGTGCCGCTGGGTAATGAGATTGGCCCCTTGAGCTCGGGCAAGGCCGACTGCGCCGTGCTCTACGAACCGGGCGCGTCCCAGGCACAGGCCCAGGGCTACAAGGTGGTGTCGGCCTTCTCGCGCGAGATCGGCCCGTACACGTTCTCGGCCATCTCCACCCGCCAGGACATCTCCCCGCAGGTGCAGCAGAAATTTGTGTCGGGCATCGACCGCGCCTTGAAGGCCATCCACAAAGACCCGGCCGCCGCGGTGGCCAGCGGATTGAAGCTGTTCCCGAACCTGGACCCCGCCGTGGTGCGCGCGTCCGTGCAACGCCTGATCGACGACGGCGTGTTCGCAGATTCCGTCGCCGTGCCGGAACAAGCGTTGAAGGACGCGCTGCAAACGCAGATCGACCTGGGCAACCTGGACCGCATTCCCCAAGACACCAAATGGCTTGACCTTCAAACCGCCCAGCAGATTTCCAGCAAGACGTACTAAAACCGGTGGCGCATGCCCACCGCGTATTGGGCTTGATGCCACGACGAATCTGACCAGGCGCCCCGCATATAGCCGTAAATGGCATAGAGGTTGGTGCGCTTGGACAGGTCGTACCCATAACCCGCCGAATAGACCTGCTGCGTGTGCGTGGCGCCATCGCGCGCCAACGCGCCGCCGCTAGGCATGCTGCCCTGCCACGACGCCATGACGGTGTTGGCCCCCAACCGCCACGCGGCCCCGGCCATCACCGCATGCACCGTGCTGCCCGGAAAGTACGCGCGCTGCCCCGGCGACGGCACCGCCGGAATCGTCGAGCCGTTGCGCATGATGGACCCGGCCGCATACAGCGTGAACGCGTCGACGGTGGCGCGGCCTGCCAGCGTATAGGCATCCGGCTGGCGCGCGCCGCCTGCCTGCCTCATCGCGGCGGACTGCACCGTGCCGTCTGCCCAACGCGCGCCTTCATAGGTTGCCGTGACGGCGTAGCCGGGTTGTTCATAGATCAACGCGGCGCTGTAGAGCTTGTTCGTCGCCGACGTTTCAAACCCGCCGCCCCCGTCGTAATCCAGGCTGACGTCCGCCCCCGCGCGCCACCCGCTCACCGACGGCGTCCAAAGCGCCACGGTGTTATCCGCCCGATTCGCGTTGTAAGGCAGCAGCACGGTCTGCGCGCCCGTGATCAAGTACGACGCCAGAAACGCGTCATAGTCCGCCAGCGTTGCCGACGACACCGACGTCTGACGGCCCAGGCGCAGATCGCCCCAGCCGCCCGACAAGCCCACCCAAGCCGCGCGCCCGAACAGACGCCCGCCCTGCGCCGACTTGCCGTTGTTGGCCACGACGCCGCTTTCCAGTTGGAAGTTGGCGCGCATGCCATTGCCCAAGTCTTCACTGCCGCGCAAGCCCCACCGCGACCCCGACTGCACACCCGACTGCATGTTCACGGCCGTGCCGCGCTCCTGCGTCGAGAAACCCGCCAGGCTCAGATCGACCACCCCATACAAGGTGACCGGGCTTTGCTGCGCGTCAGCCAGGCACGGCGTCATCAACGTGGCCACGCACGCGGACCACTTCCCCCATCGACGCGCCACCATCACAAATACTTGAGCCAGAAGATGTCACGGCGGGCTGCCTTCAACCGGCCAAACCACCGCACGGGCCAGTACAGGGCCACCGCCAACAGCACGGAAATCAGCCAGATGCTGGCCATGCTGTCCACACCAAAAAACTTGCCCTGGTTCAGCCCCCAGACGCCCTCACCCGCCAGATACAGCGCCTTCAGCACATACAGATGCAGCAGATAGAAGAACATCGGCGCGGCGCCAAACACGCACAGCACCCCCACCCAGGCAGCGGTTTGCGCGCGTTCAATCAGCACCAGCAAACACAGGCCCAGCCCGAGTGTCAGCAGCAAAAACATCAAGGAAGGCGGGTACTTGGTGATGTTCACGAAGCTCATCACGGTATGCAGCGCATCATCCTGCACGGCCCATGGTTGCGCCTGCCCATACCCATTCAGCATGCGCAGCACGACGAAGCCGGCCAGCGCCGCGATGCCTGCCGCCCACAAGCGGCGTTGCCGCACAGCCGCCGGCACGCGCGCCTGAAACCACGGCCCCACCGCATAGCCCAGCGCAATCACGCCAATCCACGGCAGCAAGGGGTACGACGTGCGCAGCCGCAAGGCGTCGCCCACCTGAATCCAGCCACGGTCATGCAACACTGCCCACGGCACATGCATGAACTCGCCCGCGGCAACGTGCACACCGTCCAGCGCGTTATGCCCCGCCACCAGCAACACGCCGATCACCACCAAGGCGGCACGCGGCAGCCACAGCAAGGCGGCCAGCGCCAGCATGCTCAAACCAATCACCCAAATCACTTGCAGGTAGATAACTGACGGCGGGAACTGGAACGTCCACGCAAAATTCACCACCACAATTTCCAGCAGGATCAGGAACGCCCCGCGCTTGGCCAGGAACGCGGCCGCCGCACCACGGCTGCCGGCTTTAGCGCCGTAGAGCCAGGCGGATACGCCGGTCAAGAAGACGAAGACAGGGGCGCAAAGATGCGCGAGCAAACGGGAAAAGAACAGTGCGGGGTCGGTGGCCGACACGTCCATCGGGTCGCTGACCTGATGGTGCAAAAAGAAAGTCTCGCGAACGTGGTCAAGCAACATAATGACAATGACCAGGCCGCGCAAGGCGTCGATGGAACGCAGGCGTGCCGTAGAAGAAGCAGGAATCAAGGGAGACATGAAGGGAAGCGGATGATGACGGAGTCCCCAGCCGGGGGACGATGCAGCGAAAATTCGAGCGAGTATTGTAATGTAATAACATTACTAATCCAAGTCAGTTGACGACGTTCTGAATGGGCGTAGACGCAGCGCCTGTAAGGATCAGGTGCCGTTTCCAGGGCAAAGATTGTGTGCGCTCAACCTTGCAAGGCGCATTGGCTCGTGGCTACGAAGCGGTGTTAGCCGGTAATGCGCCGACGACGGAAACATGACGGACAAAGACGCCCCACCCCCGGCTGCTGTGATCAGCCATACGAATAGGTATGGGAAAAATCAAAGCGCGCCGGGTCAGGTTGGCGGGGTTGCATCACCACGTGTACTTCACGCCGATCCGCCCTACGTACTGATGGTAGTCCTGCGCGCCCCAGCTGCCGGAAGCGTTGACCCATCCCGTCCAGCCCTTTGTGAAATCCGCATGGACGCCCACCTTCAATTCATATCGGTCCTTGGGGTACAACTCTCCAACGGGTAATTGATTGAACGACACGGAACTGTCGACGCTGCTGTGCCACCAGTTCACGGTCGCGAAGGGTTGGGCCTTGCGGTTGTTGCCAAGGTCAAGCGTGGTGAACGTGCGCACCCCAAGGCGGGTGATGGTCCCATTGGAATCGGCACGGTCTACCCGGGTGCCGTTCTGCTCCGTGATGCTGTCGGTGTTGGTGTCGACATAGATGATTTGCGCCTGCGGTTCCAGCATCCAGTTTTCCCGCAGCTTGAATGCGTACCCGGCCTCTGCAGACACCGCCCAACCCTGAGAATCGTAGTCAACGCGCGGCAGATCGGTTCCTTGCACTCGATTGTTGAACCAGCCGTATTGGAACCAGGTGTCCACGTACGCGCCGAGTTTGGTCTCATCGTTTTGAAACCATGTGCCGTACACGCCTGCGCTGTACCCGTTGACGCGGCCTTTTGCTTTGTAGGGGTTGCCGTCGGCGCGGGCAGTGCTGTCGGCCGTCCCGTAACCGAGCATGGCTCCCAGATGCAAACGATCAGTCTCTGAAAAGAGCTTCCACTGCGCAAGATCTCCGCCGCCCTGCAATAGGAAAAGGTCGGTGCTGACGTCAAAGTTGCCGTCGCGGCTGTGGGAGCCTTCCCATTTTCCTACCGCGCGCAACCAGATCGCTCTGCGCTTGCTGTCGTTGTCCGGGAACTGTTGCGATTCGATGAACTGCGGTTCTCCCAGCCGGTCGTGCATGCTCTGCACGAACATTTGGCCAACCATGCGTTGGTTTGCCAGGTAAGCCGCAACTTCGGGCCGGTACAGCGGCTCGGGGTTGGGGGTCGGCCCGGGCGGCGCGGGCGGGACAGGCGGGATAGGCGGCTCGGGTGGCACAGGCGGTTCAGGCGGCGGTTCCGGTTCCTTTTCAGACCGCAAGTACCAGCTCTGATCGGTGGGCGCCGCGGCGGACCCCTTGTAGAGCCGATATTCGTAGGGGCCTGCGACAGCGCGCCCGGTCAAGGAGAATGCGGACGATTGGGTCGTGGCTCCATTGATGGTGTCGACGACCTTGATGCCGGCTGCCGTGGTCAACGCTCCGGGACCTCCCGCGTTAGCAATGCGCAAGCCTGTCGTGCCCGTCGCGGCGCCGCCATCAATGACCAGCTTGTCCGAGGGGGAGCTGTCATTCCCCAGGTAGGTGTTCAAGCCAATCAGGCCCCCGCCAGAACCGGCGTAATTGACCGCGGTGAGTGTTTTGAATGTGCCCGATGAGGGCGCCGTGAATAGAATCTGGCTCGCGTTGTTGGTCAGGGAAGTGATGTTTGAATTCCCGGACATGTTCCATACCGTGCCATTGTTTAGCGAGACGGTGGACTCAGCGCCGCTCTCGGTCAGCGCCGAGCCGTTAAGCGTGGCCCCAGACGCGTTGATCGTGGCGATACTGATGGGGCCAGCCGCTGGCGCGATTACCCCGCCTGCCAGGATCGCCACCCTCACGCCCGACAGGCCGGGCGAATTGAGCCCTGAAGCTGTCGTTTCATCCGGTGCCGCCAACGGATCGGCGGCAAGCGTTGAGCCTCCGACGACACGCAGCCAACGCGGCGCCCCGGTGACTTGTGTGCCCGTCAACGTGACTTGCGCGGTGCCGCCATTTACCGCGATGGCGTCGAGCTGCGCGCTGGTCAACGTGCCGCCCGTCAGCGTTGCGGTAGCCGTGATGCCTGCATCGCTGCTCAGCCCCAAACCGACCGCGTCCACGCCGCTTGCCTGCAATGTGGCATTGGTCGCGTTCAAGGCCCCGTTGCTGACACGCGCGGCAAAAGCGCCCTGCCCGGAGGTGCTGACCGACGTGCCGTCAATGGAGACGGTCGCCTTCGCGCCACGGGCGTACAAGCCATGCGAGTTGGTGCCTTGCGTTTGCACGGAGCCGCCGGTCAGACTCACTGCCACGTTGTCGGTGGGCGTCGTACCCCATGCCGTCGCGCCGGGAGCATTGTTGCCTGTGGACAGCGCGGTGACGTTGGTGCCGAACACCCGAGAGTTCGCGCCATAACTGAGCAGGTTGTATCCCGAGGCACCCTGGGTAGTGATTTGTGAATCTTGCAGCGTGATGGTCGACCCCACCACTGCATAGGCCCCGTAGGCGGACGCCCCTGTTGCGGTCACCGCCACGTTCGATGCGCTGATCGTGCCGGCGTTTGCGAACAGGCCGTTACCGCTGGCGCCTGACGTGGTGATGATGGTGCCATTGATTGTGGCGTCGGAGCCGATGGCGCCCACCCCATAGGCCACGTCGCCTGCCGTGGAGATCGTCCCGCCCGTGACGATAACCTTGCCGCGCACGCCATTCAGTGCATTGGCAAGCGCCCCATAGGCGCCATAGGTGCCGGTGGCGTCCCGGTAAGCATTGCCCCGCGTGGCGATGGCAACGTTGTTAAGCGTGACTTGACTGCCGAAGGCATAGACGCCCGTGGCGCCCAAGCCTTCTGTGAGGATGTTGGCTTGGGTCAAAGACATACTGCTGTTGTGGCTCGCGACAGCGCCGTAGGAGCCAACGGGCAGACCGCCGACGTTCGCGTACCCGCCGGTGGTATGAATGCTCAGCCCGCCGGGCGACGTCGCTGATACGCCGGTGTTCTGCGTCCACAGACCCGCCGACGCATTACCAGCGGTCGTGATGGACGTGGTGACACCGGGCGTTGCGCCGCTTCGGAAGATAATCGTTCCGCCCGTTGCGTAAATGCCGAATGAATTGAAGTTGCTTGCGGAGAATGACACCGGTCCAGGGCTTGGACCCGCTGTGGGATCGACGATCAACGTGCCGCCCGTCACCGCAGATGAGGTCCCAGGGGTGGTGACCGCTGTGCCGCCCACCACGGTGGTGGTGCCGCTGCCAACATTGACGGGCACCCCAATCGGTCCGGGGCCCACCGTCTGAGCGGAGACGTAGGTAGCCGCCGGTAGGAGAGAGCCGGTGGTGACCAGTGGATATAACCAGCGCAGCGCCGGACGCCGCGGACGTGATGACCCTGATACCAACCAACGTTTCATAACCATTCTCCCGAAGTTGCTCGATACAACTCACACGGTCAGACCTGATGAAACTGGCAATATCTTTGATTTGGCGAAAAATCCTAACACATGCCCAGCGGTTCTGGTGTCAAAACATTATGCGGCCGCCTCCGGCAGAATGTGGCTGTCATTAGCTGACCGATTCCGGCCCATCGCCGCGCTTTGGCTCCTTGAACTACGAGAAATCGCCTGATTTGGAAAGCTCATCCGGATAAGTAATCAGGTCGGCTGCGTCGGAAACCCAGCCATCCTTGTCGTTCCGATAGAAACTTAGCCGTTGGCGCATCGCGTCCGTCCATCCACTTCGGGTCGACATTTCGCGTAGCAGGCCCAGGCCGATGCGCCGCATGCCGGCATTACCCTCTGCCCCCAAATGTGCTTCCACATGGGTCAGTTGATCCGCGCCCGCACCCGCCACCGTATCCGCAAGCGAATCAAGGACATCCCCAACGGCACCCGGATGCAACAACGTCGAGGAATCGAATTGCTTCGCAATCGCCAACACGGCCTCGGGACTCAATATCGAGAACGCGAGCCGTAGCGCCAGTCCCGGATGCCAGCGCCTGGCCAGCAACGCTTCAACCAGCATGCCCGCCGACGCGGCCAGTTCCGGCTGGCCACGGTGCAACCGCCCCCGGTACGCGGCGACCACTGCAGCCAATGAACGCGCTTGCGTTATGCCTGCGAAACTGCTCGCGAGTTCCCGCGGCAAGTTTCTTGCATAAATGGCCAGCAGCGCGCTGGCCGCGAGTTCAACGAGCGAGACATCCACGTCATCCAGCTGCGCGGCCAGCGCGTTGTACAGCGCAGGCTCGCCTTCTCCTGGCGGCATCGCTATCAGTCGTTGCAGTGTTTCCTTGCGGATTTGCGCATCGGAATGCCCGAGCAGCAATGCAAGGTGCTTGCTCAACGCGCGCTGGCTGTCCGGGGAAAGGCCAATCGGCGGAATACGGATGGTGGCGCGCGCCAGCGCCGGCTGCTCGCTGCAAGCGGCGGCGTGCAATCGCTGCCAGACTTCAGGGCGATCAAGGAAGTTCCAGTACGCCCGCATCAAGGCAATCGCCACATCCTGATGCAGCTTGGGTTCATCTTCGATTCGGGCCAGGAATGCAAAAGCGCCCTCTGTCCTTAGATCGCCAGCGAGCCGGATGATCTCCTTAGCTACGGTGATCTTGCCGCGCGGTACGCGGCCAAGCAGATCCAGCACCTGCGCGGGGCGCAGGTTCATCAAGGATCGACGCAAGGCATAGATGGCGACGCGGGCCCGGCCGTCATCCAATGCTTGCATCAGCTCTGCCACGCCGCGTCCGGCATCGGCACGCCCGAGCGCTTCCAGCGTCTTGTCGCGCAGCCCCTGATCAGGCGCGTCCAGGCGCGCAAGATGGACAAGCGGAGCCAGGTCGATGGACGGCATAGCCGCGTATCGCTGGACTGAACCGTAGAGTTCCCACGCATTGCGTTGCGTGCTGGTCAGGACTTTAAGCAGTTCGCCGGCATAGCATTGCTGCTGGGCGGCCGTCCACCGAAAGAACCCGCTGTCATAGCCAGGAAGGAACGCCGCCTTTCCGCTTGGAAACCGCCCCTTGTAGACGCGGGCGCTCAGAAATGGCGTTAGCAAGTCCTGCCTGTGCAGATGCAAATGCCCGGAAACCGCAGCAACCTGAATCCAGCTCGGATCTTGCTGTACCAAGCTAGGAACCAATTCGGCCACCCTCTTCCGGAGCCCGAGCCGCACCAACGCCTCCAGGCCCGAACGTGCCACATTGCCGCGCTTGTCCCGGGCCAGGTTGGCAAACATTTCGACGAACAGATCCACGGCTTTCGCACGGCATCCGAAACCGAAGATAAGCTGCAGCGCAACCTGGGCGCGATCTCGCCGTATCCATGTCTCAAGCAGCCCCATCAGATGTGGGGCGATCTTGAGCAATTCGCCATCGCTCATGCGGGATTCCCAGTGCCCATAGCGAAGATTGCCCATGCTGCCCATACGCTCGACAAGGCGGGGCAGCGACTCGACAACAAAGGCAGGTTGAGTAGTGATGATGGCCATCAACCATTGCGTGGCCGCCAGCATGGTCTGGTGCGAGCAGTCACGCGCACGCAACGCGGCATCGATCAGCGCGGCAAACCCGCTTAGATGCTCGGCTTCCCAACGCGAAGGCGGTAGCGCCGCCAGGGCCGTAAACATCGCAAGCCGAACGGGGTCCTGTTCGTTTTCACGCGCTAGGCAAAAGTCCAGAATGGCGGGCAGGCTTGATGCCTCGTACCGCCCTGCCCCGACTACCGCCGCCACGGCTTGCGCGCGCAATTCGCCATCAGGCTGCGACAGAAATGGCTGGGCCAGGGCCAGCGCTTCCTGAAACGGCAGGCAGGACAGGTAAGGCAGGCGGACCATCGGCTCGGCGGCATGGAGCCGCAACGAGAACGCATGACGCGCTTCGGCCTGCCGGGCAGCGCTGGATAGCTCGCGCACGAACTCAAACGGCAAAGCCCCGCTGTCTCCGCGCCAGGCTTCGCCGCAATGGTGGTAGAGCGCGTCCCGCTGGCCAGCATGCAGGTGTTGAAAAACCGCGCGCAGGTTGGGGAGCGCGTCGGCCGACAACAGTTTGCAAAGCGTCGGCGCGTCCAGGCGCCGCAGGGTTTGCGCAGTGAGCGGCACGCGCTGCCTGCCTCCCAGGTCCACAATAATGGCGGCGATTTCCTCCGGGAAGAAGGATGCATAACGTGCCAGAGGCAAATCATTCACCGGGATTCGGGTGCTAGCCACGCGCAACAGACTCAACCCGCCCGCCGGGTCGCTGCGCAGCAAGCGATAGAGCGAGGCTCTGATGGCAACGCGTAATACGTAGGACGGGTTACCGGACTGCTCCAGCTCTTGCACCAGCCTATCGCGCACGAATCCAGGCAACCGTTGCGCTAACGTTGCCCACTGCGGCGCCTCAAGCGCGGCAATCTGCGCCGCGTCCAGATGGCTGCCGATGAATGCATCTGTCGTCCACTGCAACAGATGCCGGCGCGCCGCGCCTTCCAGTTTCKGATAGACGGCATCGTTCACCTGTCCGCGTCCAGATCGCCAGAGCTGGCAGGCAAGATCCCGGCGGCACGGCTTCGTCATGTCCGGCATCAGTTGCACCAGCGTCTCATCGGGCACGACACGCGCCGCCAGCCGGGCCGCACGCATTGCCAGCATTGGCGATGGGTCGGCAAGCATCGTGACGATCAGATCCGCCGCATGGGAGCCGCTGGCCGACATCAGCGCCAACAAGCGCTCGTAGTGGATCTCCGATTGCGCGAGTGAGCTCAGATCTTCGGCAAGATGTGCATCCGTGATGGATTGACGACCGAGCTCCACCATCCGCTGGTAGCGTTGATCATGGCTGAGCGAGGCAACATCTGCGAGGATGCGCCGCACAGACCGGCGCTGTTCTTTGTGTGAGGTCGTCATGGTCATCTGTCAGAAGTGGACGGTAGATTCTATCGTCCGGACGACCACTCCTGGCCGGAAGCGGTTATTCATATACACCCGCCCCACCCCAAGACGGGCTTACCAGGGCGTGGAGACGTGATGCCCGCGCAGGCAAACTCGAATCTATTTCTGTAGCACGCGGCTCCGATGCGCCTTGAAGTGGCAGAGTTGAACGTCCGCGTCGGTTCATACGGCCAGCTCGGGCCGCGCGATCGCGATGACCCAGTCCACGAACGTCTTGACCGCCGCCGTGGCGCGAGCTTGCGGATAGACAATGGAAATCGGCACAGGGGCGCATCGGGCATCCGCCAGAACTTCCCGCAGGCGCCCGCTGCGCAGGTAGACAGATGCCGCCAGTTCGGATAGCTGGATAAGGCCCAGCCCCTCCAGACCGCAGTGCAGATAGGCCTCGGTTTCGTTGACGGCATAGCGGCAGGACAGAGACACCGCCACGGCTTCGCCATTGACACTGAAGCGCCAGTCCAGCGGACGGCCGGTGGCGTTGGACAGGTAGTTGACCACTCGGTGCGCTTCCAGCGCGGCCACGGATTCCGGCTCTCCGAACCGAGCCAGGTACTTGGGTGACGCGCAGGTTAGCCAAGCCAACTCGCCAAGCTTGCGCGCCACCAGCGTCGAGTCTGCCAGCGTGCCGCTGCGGATCGCGCAGTCGATGCCTTCGTAAATCAAGTCCGCCGGCCGATCACTCAATCCCAGCACGACTTCGATATCCGGATAGCGCGCCTCGAATTCGAGCAGCCGCGGCACCACGATCGCCCTTCCAATGGCACCCGGCATGTCGACGCGAACTCGTCCGCGCGGCGCCCGGCTCGTCGCGGACATGTCGTTTTCCGCGTCGGCGATATTGGCCAGGATGGCCTGGCACGCCGCCAGGTAGCGCGCGCCCGCGTCGGTCAGGCTCAGGCTGCGGGTGCTGCGTCGAAGCAGCGGCGTGCCCAGGTGGGCCTCCAGGTTCTTGACCGTCGTCGTCACCGACGAACGTGGCATCCCCAGGGACTGCGCCGCCTTGCTGAAGCTGCGCGCCTGAACGACCCGTACGAAAGTTGCCATCGCTTGAAGTTTGTCCATAAGCCTGCCTGCCGATAGTGCGTGCGCCAATTTCGGCGGGAGCTCCCAATGTTAACAATGCGGCCGGCGCAACCCGTGTGCTTCCTGCGCGTTGTGTATTCAAGCGCGGCGAACAATGGACGGAGTGCGCGCTCCTACACTGCAAATCACATCAGGGCTGCATTTTTTCCGCATCGCGATCGCGGCGGGCCGCGGCCCATTTTTCAAATACTCATTTCCTAGCGGGATTTCCCATGTTGAACGACAACGCCATTCTGGTCCTGGGCGCAGGCCAACTCGGCATGGCCGTGCTGCGCCATCTGGCTCCCCACGCCAAACGCGCCGCCCACGTTTCCCTCTCGGTCCTGTTGCGCCCGTCGACTGTCACTTCCACCGACACGGCGAAGCAGCAAGACCTGGCTGACCTGAACGCCCTGGGCGTACATATCGTCGCAGGCGACCTGGCGACGCAATCCAGCGACGAGCTCGCCGACACATTCAGCCGTTTCCACACCGTGATCTCGTGCACGGGATTCGTGGGCGGCCCGGGCGTGCAGCGCAAGATTGCGCGCGCCGCGCTGGATGCCGACGTCAAGCGCTTTGTACCGTGGCAATTCGGCGTGGACTACGACGTCATCGGCCGGAACAGCCCGCAGGACCTGTTCGACGAACAACTGGACGTGCGCGATATGCTGCGCGCTCAGCCGAACACCGAATGGGTCATTGTCTCGACAGGCATGTTCACCAGCTTCTTGTTCGAACCGGCCTTCGGCGTGGTCGACCTGGCGGCCAATACCGTGAACGCGCTAGGCAGTTGGGACACGGCCGTCACGCTTACGACCGCCGATGACATCGGCAACCTGACGGCGGAGATTCTGTTCACCGAACCGCGCATCGCCAACCGTGCGGTGTATGTCGCCGGCGATACCGTCACCTATCGAGAGGTGGCCGACGCCCTGGATCGCGCCCGTGGCGTCAAAGTCCAGCGCCACGAATGGACAGTGCCCGAACTGAAACGCCAACTAGCCGACGATCCGGCAAACGCGTTGCGCAAGTACCGCGCCGTATTCGCCGAGGGGCGCGGCGTGGCCTGGGACAAGGCACAAACGTTCAACGCCCAGCGCGGCATCGCGGTCTGCGGGTTGGACCAATGGTTACGCGACCATCTGCCTGCGCCGGATCAAGGGCGGCGGATCTAGACAGTTAACGCGGCTTGCTGGTTGGCTTTGTTGGTGGAGCTTGCCTTGATGATGTTGGATGTGGTGCGACGGGCCTGCGTGCGTACGGGCGGACAGGGTTCGAGGAGGAGGATTTGCAGCCGTCTGCTGCCGACCCGAAGTGGCCTGTCGCATCTCTCCATGGCGATTTCTACGTTGATCAGCGAAGAAATCGCTGGATCACAGCCATTGCAGCGCGGCGCCATGTGGATCTGTCCAGGCCAAGGCATGGCCATCAATGCATAACAGGAACATACCGGACGGTTGCTGCACGTCTGCACGCAATGGCACAAATAGCCATAAAGGTGGGCGTTATTTCGTGCATTAATGCGGTTCAGGGATTCGTAGAATTGACTGATGGATCAGGCTGACTCAACAGTCGGACGGCTTTTTCAGTGATTGGAAATATTTAACAGAGGGAGGTTCGTTTTATGGACGTTTCCAAAGGCATACCTTTAACGGTAAAGTCGCGCAGCATTGCGGACCTGAATCTTCCGCTGGTCAAACCTACCGCTAACTTTGCTCATAATTTAGAGGCTTCGGCTGAAGCGCTGCGCAAAGCGGAAGCAGTAGAACGAGGCATGGCTCGCATTGAAGCCGACAACTCGCCCCAAAATGCAGTTAAGGCTGTTATGAAGGGCGATCAGCGTGTTGCGACAATTTATAAGTCTGGCGTCATGGAGATTACCGATCACTACGCCGAACAACTGAAAGGCCTGGATCTTCCGAGTGATGCCTCTAGCAATTTGGGATCGATTCGTGCCGCAATAATAGCGAAGGCTGTGGGCGGGGAGATTTTGGATTTAAAAGCATCTTCCTCTTCCGCTTCGCAATCTCGGTTTTCAATAACGGCATAGATTAGAACTCGTTGAATTGATTTTTATTGTGTAACCCATCTCACATGGGTTGACACCAACGGGACGGCATCGGTAGCAAGCTACGGCCTCGACATCCAATGAAATTCACTGGGTGTGTTGCATTGTGACGACTGCTGCGGTCGCGCCAGCAGTAAATATTCCATCGCCTTCGTCTCTTTAGCCGCGTTCTGTGTGGAACCCATGCGCGTCGTTCCGGGAGCCTGAGTCCGGAGGCGCTTCATTTCCCGCAGGACCTCGGAGTGGTCTTCTACGCGGCTTAAGACGCGAGTGGAGTTCTTCTTGAGACGGCCAGCAAGGGCCACAACTCGAGACTTGAGGTATGCAAGTTGAACAGCTGCTTGTGGCCGCGAGCCGTCCTTGTCGACCGGCCGTTCCCGACCCAAAGCGGAAGTTGGGATGTCAGGGTGGTGCGCTTGGCGACCCACGCCAGCTGCAGTTGAGGCATGCAGCACTGCTTTGCGCATCTGAAAATTGGCACTGCTTTTTTGAGGTTATTTCATCCGCCTAGGCAGCAATCTGCCCACCCTATCTCGCTAGGTCTGTCCGCTTAACTCGGACGTGAAGCACCACTCGACGGCATTGCTGGGCTAGCTTAAGCGGCTAGCGTAAAGTCGGGCCAGCTCAGCTAAACTAAGCTTAGCTGAGCTTAGCTTAGCTGCGTCGGCAGCATGACACCTCTCAGCTCAGGGACAGCATGTACATCAATCGAATCGACCTGCATAACTTCCGCACTTTCCGAAGTGCAAGCGTGCAGTTCCTGCACAGCGATCTAGACTTCCACCAGCTCGATTTGCCATTACCTCGCCTTCCGAACGTCAACCTGCTACTGGGTAACAATGGAGCGGGCAAGACTACGCTTTTGAAGGCGGTGGCGCTTGCATGCCTCGGGCCTGCGGTGGGCAAGTCCGGGATTTATCCGTATCGTCTTATCCGGCAGGAGCCGCTCAAAAGGGCTGCGTCCGATAAGGCGCGTTCTACCAAGACCTATGGAAAGAAGGCTGACACGGAAATTCCTCCACTCCAAGCCCTGATTCAGGCGACGTTCACTCCTCACGAGCAAGATCGGGTGCCCGATGAAATTCGGCAGCTCGAGTCCGAGGTGATGTTGAGCCGGATCAGAGACTTCGAGGAAATGGAATGGTCACACCATCAGCATAAGGCTTGGGAACCCATCTTCAGTGCAGGAACTGACGCGTTGTTTTTTGTCGGTTATGGCGCGACTAGGCGTGTTGAGCAGAAGGAAAGATATGACCGAGGCAGCCGCACGAGTCGCTCCTTCGCACGCGCTTTACGGGTGCAAAGTCTCTTCGAAGACTCGTACACACTCGTACCTCTAAGCAGTTGGCTGCCGGACTACCAGCACAAGAATCCAGGACGCTTCTCACAGGTGGTCACGCTGTTGAACAGGCTCATCGGCAGTGGGCACTACCGCTTTACCGGCGAACTTGAACAGGGGGAGTACCTCTTCGAGCGAGGAGGTCTTCGTGTCCCATTCCCCGCTCTGTCCGACGGTTATCGCGCGTTCCTTGGATGGGCTGGCGACTTGCTTTATCACATCTGCATGACCTGCCCTAGAGGCAAGAGGCTGGTCGATAACTGCGGCATCGTGATGATCGACGAAATTGACTTGCACCTGCATCCGGAATGGCAACTGAAGCTTCTTCCTACTCTGTCCAGAGCGTTACCTAAGATCCAGTTCATTGTGACTTCGCATAGTCCTCTGATCGTTGGCTCACTCGAATGGATGAATATCCTGACAATGCAGCCCGATCGCGGCCAGGCCACAAAGGCGAAACGCATCGAGCAGCCGGTGCACGGATTGGATGCAGATCAGGTGCTGCTCACCGACTTCTTCGGCCTTAAGTCCACGCGAGCAGCGGGAAGACAACGCGCGATCAAGGAACTGAGCCTGCGCGCCAGCCGAGGTGACTCGGATGCGGCAATGGAACTGCTCAAGCAGATGTCACATGGCGGAGAACGGATCGAATGATCGGCTACAAGATCTCCTACCAGGACTTGAAAGCGCTAGTTGACGCCCACTCCCCAAGCTGGATAGCAAGGGCAAGCGCGCGTACCGCCGACTTCATTAAGATTGGCAAATACGACGAGGCCTCAAACATCTGGTCGGATGTGAAGGCCGTCTACATGCGCTTGCAGGGAGAGGGTAAATGCATCTTCTGTGAGCGCAAGCTAGAAAGCGAACAGTTCGGCATGGGGGAGCAAGACGTAGAGCACTTCCGGCCAAAGGGAAGGGTGCGTGCGTGGAAGGCTCCGGCGAAGTTCTCAGCCCATGGACTAATAATCACGAGGCCTGCGCTCAATGCTCCGGGCTACCATCGACTTCCATATCATCTCTTCAACTACGGTGCCGCCTGCAAGCCCTGCAACAGCGCATTGAAGAGCGACTACTTTCCCATCGTCGGCAACTACGATTTCGACGGGGATGATCCAAAGACGCTCGCATCTGAACAACCACTTTTGATCTACCCGCTAGGCGACTTCGACGATGATCCGGAAGATCTTATCGAGTTCGTAGGCGCTTCCCCGCGTCCTGTCCCATCCAACGGGTACGGCCGAGACCGCGCGCAAACAACCATTGAATTCTTCGCGCTGGCGGATACTGATACTCGCAAGAATCTGTTCCGCGAGCGGGCGACTATCCTCATTGCTCTTTGGGGGCAGTTGGAAGCGGCCAAGAGCCCGGGCAATACGAAGGCAGCCGATGCCGTCGCGGCATTCCAGTCAGAAAAGTCAGCGCACGCGAACTGCGCTAGATCTTTTGTCAGGCTCTACCGAGCGAACCGTTCCGCCGCACAAGGACACTTTGAAGCCGCCATGGATTTCGTCATTTCCTCCTCCTAGCTAGCCCGCCCTGGTATCGCGGTCAGACCCCGAGTGGACGCAGTGCTTCACCGTGTGTTGTCGAGTCTTGATCGGCCGATAAAAGTCGACAAGGTCGGCACCCGCAGACGTCGCTGGCGGCCTGTTAGTTAAGAAGTTCTTAGCAGCGGGGTAGAAGAACCCGTTGCGGGCGGCGCATTGCCGCCGCCCAAAGTCCGTTTCGTGACCGGCTACAAACAGCCAGAACCCGACGTGGACGCCGATCAACCGGAATGCCGCTTCCGACCGATTTTAGTCAACATCTAATCGCTGCAGTCGACCCGAAACGGACGGTTGACTTTATACGAAACGGCGGTTCGTGTGTAGAGATCGAGGCGTGTAATCTATCTTTATGGTTATGGCGATGCACCGAATCATTCGATAAAGAGGCAAACAATGGCTGGGCCTTATATTCCTCACTATGTTGGAGAGGCGGTCGAAAGAAAGTTAAGAAGCCGTCGTGGTTGGCTAACGGCAGGCGTAGCCACATCCATCGCTTGGCCACCCGCTGACGTTTGGGTTACCTATGACGGAGAGGACTACATCCTGCGAGGTTCGAAGCTGAACGGTGCACCCTCGCCCCCCGGGATTACGGTTACTTGCGACAGAGAGAACGTCGACGAAGCGCTCTCGAAGATCTATCGATTCAGTTCGATTCTCGGGTGGTATCAAGGCGGGTTTGTTGATGTGAGTGGATACGTGCACGGCAGCCACCCGATCCTCTACGGGGATCCGCATAATGTCTTTTCAAGCTTAGGCACCCTATCTGCGAAAAACTTCAACTGTAATCACATGCCGCTTGTCCGGGATGAGCTTGCGCGCAAGGCGTTAGCGTTTTACCGCGAAGGAAGTCGCCTTCGCCACGTTCACGATAACTATTCTTTTTTGAGCTTTCACAAAGTTATTGAGTCGCAATTCGCGAATGGCAGGGCCAAGGGGCAATGGATTAACGCTAACCTCGACAATCTGACTGACGAAAGAGCTGTTGCACGGATCGCCGAGCTTCGGGCCAGTGGCCTAGACGTCGGCGATCATCTCTTTGAAAGCGGACGTTGCGCTGTCGCTCACGCAAGTTTGAACGGAGAGATTGTCGATCCTGACGTGCCTGTAGACCGCCGCCGTATATCGAGCGACCTTTGCATCATGGAGGCACTCGCGCGGCATTACATTTCCCGAGAATTGCATATTGAGAACGATCGCGAGACCTATGCAAACCGGAATCGGTTGGGGCCGTGGCTGGAAATTATTCATACAGAAACACTGACGTTGCTGCAAGCCGGCGGCACTACTGGAACACTTGGCGAGCTAGAAGGCCGACAAGTTTCTATTGGACTATGGCCTGACGGACCCATAGCCGGGCTCGAAGCAATGACAATGCGCGTCGATGCATTCGGGGAGGGCGTCGTGCGCGTCATTCTTCTTAACGACCGCATGACAGTTGCCCTTCCATTCGTACTTGACTTCCGACATGGCCGCGTTCATACCCTACTCGACGAGGGCGGCCTTTGTGAGTCGCAGCAGAACCACCCGAACGAGGCAGACGTTCGTGCCTATGCAACGTTCTTCTACCATGTGCTTGGTAACAGTGTTGTGGAATTAAAACTGGAACATAGGGAGCCAGTAGACTGCGAAGTTGTCATACCGGTGAACATCATTCCACCAAATCCTAAGCAAGCGATCGAAGAGCAGGTTGAACTATTTAGGCAGCAAGCCCGAGCGCACCCGTGAATACACCTTCTGTGTCGTTTCGCTCATGACACGGCGTAGCAGGTCTCTCCCTTTCTGCTCAATTCGTTCGAGATCATCTACGGTCAGCGTTGTTATCTCATCTTTGAATGAATCCAGCAGCGCACCGGTGTCATGATCAGTCTTGTGCGGCGCCTCGACGATGACGCTTGAGAGTGCTGACACAGGCATGCGGTATACAACTTCGCGTTCGGCTTTGCGAGTGCCCCAGAGTCCGTGCGCAATGGCGTTCCGTTCTCTTGCGTAAGAAAGCACGTCCTTCATTAACTCGTCGAAGTCGTGGCGAAGAGACGCATCAAGCACCTCCTTGCCAACTCGCCTGACTGCTTCGACCCTGCTGCTGTTGTTCTTGAAAGTCTCGAGGATTGCCAGCGCCGCCCGATGATCACCGTGCATCATCAATCCCAGCAGGGCCGTTATAGAACTCTCGATTAGTGACCAGCTTGTAAAAATGCGGCCGAGTGCGGCTGCGTGTATCGGCCGATCCACCAACGCCAGTTCGCTAAAAGCAATCCCGTCAATTTCAATTCCAACCGGCATAGACCTCTCCAGATGCCCCCTTGCAACTCAAAGACTACGCGAGCGTGCGGTGTTTCATTCACGCAACGCGAGCCCCATCTGCAATCCAAAATGATCGTCAAGCCAACCTTGTTTGTCAACGATCCGGTCCACGCTGTCGACTGACCGCTCCTGGCCGTGAGCCGACGGTCATCGCCGTCCGCTTCCGCGCGTAACGGCCACCCGCCTCTCCCCACAGCAGCCAATCATCCGACGCCGGGGCCGCAAAAATTTCAACTTCAGGAGTCCAGGCGCTCAAGCATATTGCTCGACACCATTGCCGAGGGACCAGTTCCCTTTGTCGACCTCAACCAGATCACGAGAACATCCTCTGGTCGAATACCGAAGGGACTGCGGATGTACACCCGCCGCAAGTCTTGCAGTCAAACGACGGCAGGAGGCCAGGCGACTGGCAAAAAATTACGGCTTATGAGAGTTCAAACGTTGAAGCTCGCCCATTGTTGGCATTGTCTTTAATTCGTTCTGCGATGCGCTGTTGCACAAGTCGCGCCACTTCTTCTTTTTCTGCTGGGCTCATCGCGGCGTACTCTTCCTTCGAGATGCCAAGCGACCGCAGGGTCAGGTCAAAAAAGCGCTCTTCGGGGCTCATGGCCACGAAGTCTTGGAGTTCCTGTTCAGCGTCTGACAACACTGGAGGGGACTTCTTGATCTGGAGTCGGTCAACGCCGCGCTGCGCGTCTTGAAGCGCATCAGCGAAAGAGGCATTGGTCTGGCTGGTTTGGCCCTGCTTCACGAACGAATGGCCCATGGTCATCGTCGGGACTTCAACCTTGTACATAGCTCCACCTATTACTTTGATTGACGAACCAATCATTGGACGCTATCCGGCCCAGGACCAAAGCTCGGAACTCGGCGTTCTTTTCCGCCCAAATGTTCACGTCAGTCTGAGCCTGCGGCCGATAAGCCTACTTCAGGCCTGTAGTCGATGCAGCAGGCTAATACAGGTCATTGCGTATAGATTTGTAGTAACCCTCGTCCACCTGCTGCGTCATATCGGCTCCAGCGCCCGTCATCGCGGCAACAATCTGGCCTGGCGTGGGRACTTGGTCTCGTTCTATTCGTGATGATTCCGCCCAAAGCTGCGCTCGATTAATCGCCTTTCCGCAATGGAAGAGCACTTCGTCAATCCTGACGACAATTGCGCATTTTGGTCTCTTGTCTTTTTCCTTTAACGATTCAAGCAAGGCTTCGTCCGTGTTGATGGCCGCATGGCCGTTGATGCGCATAAACACCTCCAGCCCTGGGAAAAGAAAAAGCATGCCAATGCGATCATCCTCAACAAGATTTGTCAGMGACGCTATGCGGTTATTTCCGGGCCAATCAGCAAACGCAATGTGCTTGTCATCGAGCACATGTACGAAGCCGGGAGGTCCCCCGCGCGGCGATGCATCCAGACCGTCGGCATTACCGGTAGCCACACAGAAAAAGGTTGCTACACCAAGGTACTGACGATGGAATGGCATCAAATGCGGCAGCACTCCTTTAGTAATCCTCTCCGAGGGCGGGTCATACATCTGCGCCAGCTGGGCGATATCGGTCAGTTGTTGGGACATCTCTGTGCTCACGTTTAAGAATCTCAGATGAAGCATATGGCCAATAACGGTGGTGGTGATAGACTACTTCTGCCATTGAATAGCTCAAATACGCCAATCCGTGTCATCAATCACTTTTATCGATAAGTTGGACCAGGCACGCTTTGTAGACGGAAGCAATCCGCCATTGATTTCCGTTGTCGGCAGTGAAAGCACATTCCGAGAATCTGGCCCACATCACCACCCCAGCGGGCAACTGTTCGGTTTGTTGTCTGGTCTGCTGAGCGTGCGTACGCACATGGGGACGTGGGTTGTGCCATGTTCCCGTGGTGTATGGATTCCACCATCGGTGATGCATGAAGGTCGCTCGCATGGCGCATTCAATGGGTGGAGTGTCTATGTATCCCCCCAATCCAGTATTGGCCTTCCCAAGGAGCCGCGCGTCATCGAAGTGAGCCCTCTGCTACGAGAGGCGGTACTCCGCGCGGGCGCCTGGGAAACGGGCGTATTAAGACCGAGCCAACTGCGTTTGGCTCAAGTCATACTGGATGAAATTGGAGAATCCACAGCGGACACGTTCTGGCTTCCCATGCCTGCGGATAGCCGATTGCAACGTATCGCCATTGCGCTTACCGAACAGCCTGCTGATGAACGCTCGTTAGAAGAGTGGGCGCTTTGGGGGCATATCACATCACGCACGCTGAGCCGTAAGTTCGTGGATGAAACCGGACTTACCTTCACCGCGTGGAGACAGCGGGCACGCTTGCTGCGTGCATTGGAGTTATTGGCTGCCGGAAAAACGGTGACAACAATCGCTCTTGAACTGGGCTACGACAATGTCAGTGCCTTTATTGCGCTATTCAAAAGAACATTTGGTGTCACACCCGGACGCTATCTGGCAGAGAACATCTAGCGTTCATGGCTGCTTTTGGCTGTGCAGCCGAAAACGGACCCCGTTACCGACGGCGGCTTGCGACCCACTAAATCTGGGGGCAGGTCATAGGGCCTCGCAAGCATCGAAGCGGTTAATGACTTCACTTCGGAGGTCCGATACGAAACACTTTAGCGTCCGCCAGCTACCGGTATGGCCGCCATTACAATCACCGAGATTACGAGGAGAACCCGTTTGCCTCTGCCCGCCTCACCCAATGTGCCCCTAAAAAAACGCATTGGATAATTTTGCGGGTCCATCAGCGAAATTTCATTAGGAATTTAACGCTCTCCTTTCCATAATCTCGGAGAGCTAGTGGCTGCACATAGGGCGCGCGTCCAGAGTTTGGCTAGATGAGTACGTTGCCTGCGTCCTCCCGAATCCATCATTCGTCTAGGTAGGTCATGTCCGACATTGTGGTCTTCCTCAGGAGCCGTCGGAAGTTCGGCGACCAGATCGTAGCGTATCCAGCGCTTAGCCTGCTGAAGCAGTTTTGGGGCGATAAGCGGGTTCGCGTGGTGTCTCGTTACGCCGTAGGGCATTTCTACAATCACCTTCCATGGGTCGACGAGTTCGTACAGGCTGACACGTTCCCGGCGCAGGTACGCGCGTTACCTCCCGGCGCCCACGCGTCGTTGAGCCTGCACCATTCTAGCGAGCGCTACTCGCTGATCAGCTTGATTCGGAGGCCCGCGCTGCGCATCGGGTTCGATAATGACCGTTTGTGCGATCGAGTGTGGACCCATTCTCATCGCAAAGACATCAACGAGTACATCGGCCTTGCAAATCTTCGTTTACTCGCAACGTATCAGGATCATGAGCCTGAACGAACGGCGCGTAACGCCTTTCTGGAGATCGCCAGCCCGCATGTAGCGAGGGTGAAGCCGGCGGACGTAATCCTGATGCCGGGAGGCGGATCTGGGGCTTTCAAGCGGTGGAGCCTGGAGCGCTATCTTGTGCTCGCGGATCTTCTTAAAAAGCAGTTCGGCGGGTCCGCCAGCTTTACCTTTGTCCTTGGGCCTGACGAAGGAGCGATGCGCCAGCGTTTAGACCGCCTGGGTCGAAACGACTTCAATGTCGAGTTTTGTCGGCCAGCGGCGGAGCTCGCCGCGCTGATGCACAACGCCCGCTTGGTCGTGTCGAACGATTGCGGCCCATCGCACATCGCTCAGGGCTTATGCGTTCCCTATGTGGGCGTCTTCAATGAACCAAATCCAGAGTGGTTCTGGGCGCGAAGGTACACGCGTGATGTAGTCCCGGACAACGGAACGGCAGACATCAACTCCATCGAGCCAGCGCGTGTCTTCCATGCGTGCCTGGACGTCCTCGCCGAGCCCAGATTCTCGTGAAGAAAACTCACCCGTTGCGGGGTTGGCAGCGCAGCTTTTCGCGAAGGCGAGCAGTGACCGCTTGAATGCGCGGCCGTAAGCCGACTATCGCCCACGTCCGCTCCCGACCCATTCCATCCACTCGAGATTAATACCCAAACACCCACTATTCAGTGGTATCGGAATACCTTCACGCCCTTCCCGCCCATCTCGCAGCAGACCCATCGCCTCTAACTAATCAAACGCCCAGCCCTCCACATACGCCGGTCTAAAACGTCATTCTGAAACCCGCAGTCGCCGTAACGATGGAGCTGCCGGAGAAATCTGCGTCGGCGTCGACCTGGCCGTAGATCGCATAGCGATCACCCCATCCGTAATTTGCGCCCACCCCAACGCTGCCCCAGGTGCGCGCCATGCGGCTGACGGCGGGCACGCCGGCCACGCGCACACGGGTTCCGTCGAGGAGTTCATGTTTCACATTGACGACGCCGTAGACGCTCGATTCCCGATTCACACCACCCGTTTGCCAATTGCTTTTGTAGTCCAGCGCGATACCGACGCGGGCCAGCAGGCTGTCGCCCTTGTCGCTTTCAACATGCGCGCTGAATTTGTCGTTGAAACTGTCGAAGCGGGTTGATACGTAGGTCAGCTGCGCCTGCGGGATCAGGGCCAGTCGCTCGCTCAATCCGAACGCCTTGCCCGCTTCGATACCGAGCCCGTAACTGTTGGCGTGGTTGCCGCCCTTCAACTTGCCGGCCAGCCGGGAATTCAGGTCGCTGTCGAACCAGGTTGCTTGGGCCTGGGTGTCGATATAGAGGCCATTCTTGCCATACCAGGTCAGCGTCGGTGTCAGGCCATAGGCCGTGGTGTCGATCGTGCCGTTGCCATATGCCGAATACACGTGTGTGTCGGCCTTGCCGTAGTGAAAGGCGATGCCGCCCACCAGGCGGGACCCTTCTTCTTGACCGGCCAGGATACGGTCGACACCAAATTGCGCCTTCCAGCTGTCGATGTCCTGGCGTGCGCCCGTGGTGGACGTGGAAGGCTCAAGCCGGCTCGTCGTGCCCTCCACGCGGCTCCATACGCCGTTGCGGCCAGCATCCGCCGAATCATAGAGGCGATTGCCGACCCGCTGGCGCAGGGTGGGCAGCCGGCTCAGGTTAAGCAGTGTGTTGGCGTAGGCTTCATAGACAGGCACACCGGGCTGATACAGCAAGGGCGGTTCGGCGCCCGGCGAAACGCCACCGGTGGGCGGCGTGCCAGGACCGGTGGCGGGTGTGCCGGGACCGGTCGGCGGTGTGCCGGGATCGGTCAGGGATGATCGCAGATACCAGCCGCCGTCGGATGAGTCCTGTTGCAGGACATAGCCGTAGGCGCCCGCCACCAGGGCCGGACGCCCCTGGATGACATAGTCGCCGTTAGCCAGGTTGAACTGCCCCGCCGAGACCCCGTTGACCTGCACGATCTGTATGCCCCGTTGGGTCAATCCGCCAGCGCCTCCCATGTTCTGGACGTTGACCGGTGTCGCGCCTGCGGTGTCGCCCGTGACTACCAATTTATCGGTTGGCGAGTTGTCGCCGCTAAGCTGGGTGCGGATCTCCAGGTTGCCGCCCTGAGCCGTGTAGTTGCCGGCGATGGTCAGGGTGCCGAAGCCGCTGCGCGGCCCCGGAGCGATGGTGCCCTGGTTGACCGTCGCGCCGACGCGCCCAATGCCGGTCAGCCGTGCTCCCGTAAGGACGTTCACCGGCCCGCCCAGGACGCCATCGACCTGCAATGTGCCGGCCTGGATATCGGTGTTTCCCGTGAAGGCGGCGCTGTTGCCCGACAAGGTCAGCCTGCCGGCGCCCAGCTTGTTGAGGTTGGAGGTTCCCGAGAACGCGGTCATCACGCCCACCTCGTACCCGTTGGTGTCGAACGAGGCCCCCTCGCTTCCGATCGCCTGCGTCAGGAAACCATTGAGGAAATTGGCCTTGTCACGCCGAGCGCGCAGGACGCCGCCATCCAGGATGAAGGTGGCATTGCCGGGGCCCTTGATGACCGAGCCGGTCTCCAGCACGCCGCGGCCGCTCGCACCACCAGTGAGGTTCAGCGTGCCTGTAGCGGTGCTGCTGACGGTGAGCCGCGTATCGCTGGTGGCAACCACCAGCCCGCCCTTGGCGATGTTCAACGTCCCGGTGCCTGCCGAGCCGATATCGATGCGATCGCTGGCAGTAAGCGTCGAGACATCGGCGGTCGTGCTCGATACGGTCACCGTGCCAACGCTGCCAGCCCGGAAGCCGATGTAGATCGTTGCGGCGGCGCCTGGCGCGGACGATCCGACGGTGCGCACGGTGGCGCCTTCCCGGACTTGCAGGTCGCCAAGGCCCTCGAAACCTACGTAGATATTGTTGAACGGGTTCCAGCTGGATGCAGGTCCCGACACCGTTACGCTGCCCTGGCTACCGGGGCCGCCGCCGATCAGCGCCTGGCCGCTCTGGACGGCGCCACCGTTGTCGATTTGCAGCGTACCGCTACCGTTCGCGCCGATTTCGAACGCGTAGAGCGTGTCAAGTTCCCAAGTTGATCCCGGCCCGGATACGACAACGCTCCCGACGCTGCCGTTCTGGCTCGCAATGCTGCCCGATGCGCTTCGCGCCAAGCCGCCGTCCAGAATGCGGAGTTCGCCATTACTGCCAAACTCGTTGCCGATATACACCTGGGCCAGGCTGGTCCACGTGGACGGTGTGCCAAGGCCGTCACGGCCTGACACTGTTAGGGAACCCACGCCACCATTGAGGTTGCCAATGAAGGCCCAATCATTGACGACGGAACCGYCACCGCTGATGGTCAACGTCCCGCTAACGGAATCGCCAACGACCAGATCGCCTCCCACCAGCCAATTCGGCGTTTGGGCCGGCCCGGGGAGCACTTCGCCGGTACTGGAAACCGTTTGAGCGTTCGCCGGGTTCGCGAAGTTGGCCGCAGATGCGACTAGGATTATCCATTTTGACCACCCCACGCGACCACATTTTTCGCTGACCACAGAAATTCCTTCGCAAAATAAACAGGAACAACACCTTGTAGCTACGGCATGCAGCGCGCGATCTTGATAGGGGGTTACCCTCAGCGAATAACGCGTCGCATGACGTGTTTATGCATCGTGTTTGCAGTGCATCGTCCACATTCAACCGTCAAAGATTGTCAATAAAAAGACCGGAGATAATCTCGCGCGATATTGTCTGGCTGGATAGCTCTTGCCCCTACGAGCCAAGATGCGTAGGCTGCAAAACGTCGATGCGCGTTCACCCAACCCGTCGATGCCTACACTCCACGCAGGAGCAAGATGGCCACGAACGTTAAAACGAGTTGTTTTGAACGATTAGCTCGTAAGGGGAACGACGTGTCGCTGCAACGAGGCAGGCAAGAACAACCGCTGCGGCCCACAGTGCGCCGGGTGACACTCAGTTTGGCCATCGCCTGGTTGGCGCTGGTGGCCGGCCTGGGGTGGTGGATTTCGCATAGGATCGTGGAAGCCCAGTTAGCGAGCCTGGCGGCCAGCGCCGAATACGAAGCTAAAACGACCGTGCGCGTGATGGACCGCTTATTCACCGAGATGGTGAGCGTGGCCAATATGGTGGCGCGGCAAAGCCTGGTGATTGAACTCGCTATTCGTTATCGCACGGACGCGCCAGGCGCCGCCGCGCTGACCCGGCAGGAGCGCGCTGCGCAGTTCACGCGCGACCCATTGGTGCGCAGGGTTGGCGACGTCATGAACGCGCTGGCCAGTGATCTGCGCTACGCGCGCATTTACATGAACAATATGTCGGACGACACCGTGACGGCCAGCAATTGGGCCGAGCCCGACAGCATCGTGGGCATGATCTACTCGGGCCGGCCCTACCTCATTGACGCGTTGCGCACCGGCAATGGCCATTCGTTCGGTATTGCTCGTCTGAACAAATCCCCCTCCTATTTCGTGGCTAGTCGTATCGAGGACTCGAACGACGTGCCGTTGGGCTCGGTCACGGTCAAGTTTGACGCACCGGAGGTGGCGCTTTATCTGACCGGGCGCCATGTTGCGCTGCTTGTAAACCGCCAAGGGCGCGTGATCACGGCGTCGTCAGAGCCGTTCATGCTGCGCAACGTCGCAACGCTTCTCCCGCCTGGCACGGTACTTCCACCGGACGGCGAGGAAGAGCCAGGCGAACTCATGGATGTGCGCCCCACAGGCGGTTCAGACCGTGCCGACCAGTGGCTTATCGACGGCAAGCCCTATCTGCTGCGGCAACAGCCGCTGTCGGGTACGCAATATCAGTTGCTCACGTTGGCGTCGTTGGAGCACCTGGCTCCCATGCAAAAACAGCATTTTTGGATGGCAGCGCTGGTCGCGGTAGTGGGCTTGATCTTGATCCTGCTATCCGGTCATGTGGCCAGCCAAATCTTGATGCGCCGACAGGATGAACGGTATGCGGCCAACTACGACGCGCTGACCGGCCTGCCGAATCGACGCGCGGTGTTGGCTGAGCTGGATCGGTTGTTCGTTCTGGCCAAGCGGACGCAACAATGGGTTTTGGTGGCGTTTATCGATCTGGATGGGTTCAAGCCGATCAACGACACCTACGGACACGAGGCCGGCGACAGATTTTTGATCGAGGTGGGCCGGCGCATGTCGGCTGGGCTACGGGCGAGCGATATGCTGGGCCGATGGGGTGGCGACGAGTTCGTGGTGATTGGGCTAGTGGCTCCGTCCACGTCCGACGATCCGCAAAGGGTCGTCGACGAGATGCGCAGCCGGTTGGCCCTTCCGCTGATCGGTACCTATACCTTGGGCGAATGTCGTCTCGACTATCGCGGTGCAAGCTTTGGCATTGTCAGCGTGGACCCTGCTGTCAGTTCGCTACAAGCTGCACTCAAGGAAGCCGACCAGCTTATGTACGCGGACAAACAGGCACGGCGGGCGCGTCAAACGTCTCAGGAATATGCAAACCCGATGGTCCAAGCATCCTAGCCTCCACCCGCCCTGCCGTACTCCACAATCGCGATGTCGCGAAAGGCCTTGATCAGCGCCAGCCGCGATGACCCGCGCGGCCAGATCAGTCCGAAGCGGCGCGGCTCGCAGGGCGCTGGCAATGGCATCACCGCAAGCCCCAGCCGCTCGATCGCGCCGTTAGTCGCCAGCGGCAGGATTGCCACGCCAAGGTCGCGGCTGACCATCACCGCAATGGCTTCGATGGCGTTGAGCTCGAAGCGGTCGCGCGGCGTGATGCCCACTCGCTTCAAGTAGTCGTCGACGTGGCGGCCGCCCCAATCGTTGCGCTGATAACGAATGAAGGGCTCGCTGGCCAGCAGGGAATGCGGATCGCGCCCGGCCAGCCGCGGCGACGTCGCCAGCACGTAGGGCTCTTCGCGCAGCAGTTGCCAGCCCAGGCTCTTGGCCAGCGGATACGGGGCTTCCAGTGCGATGGCCGCGTCCAGTTCGCCCGCCTCAACCGCGGGGTAGAAACGCGCCGAATGGCCCGGCGTAAGCGCCACGTTCACCAGCGGATGTCGCGCCACCAGGCATTCCAGGATGGCCGGCACCATGGAGTTGAGCGCGGTGTTGCCCGCGCCCAGCCGCAGCTCGCCCATCACTTCACCGGAACGCGCCAGGTAGCGGATCTGTTCCAGGCTCGCCAACACCTCCTGCACCGGCGCCAGCAATTCGGCCGCCTTAGCAGTGAGGTGCACGGTGCGGCCGGCGCGCGCCACGAGCGGCGCGCCCAGCTCCTGCTCTAGCGCGCGTATCTGCTGCGCGACCGCGCCATGCGTAAGACCTAGCCGGCGCGCGGCCTCGGCCATGGAGCCGTGGCGCGCCACGGCGACCAGCGTTTGGAGAAAGTCGGTGTTCATAGTGATAGATATTCTATCGTTTGATCGTAACCAAGCTCGCCCCACCGTGCTTGTACCCGGGCCACAATGCGGCCCAGGAGACAACCATGAAAAGCAAGCTGTTCGTTCCGGCATCACGTCCGGAACTGTTCGATAAGGCCATGGCCAGCGCCGCCGACGCGATTTCCTTCGACCTGGAAGACGCCGTCGCGCCGGAGCGCAAGGCTGAAGCACGCACCATACTCGCCGATTGGCTCGGCAAGCAGGCAGGCGCCGCGCATGCCAAGAAAATTATCGTCCGCATCAATGCCTCCGACACCCCCTATTACGCCGACGACCTGGCCGTGCTGGGCCGCGTGCCGTTCGACATCCTGAACGTGCCGAAGACCCAGGACGCCGCCTCGGTGCTGGACGCGGTATCGCGCGCCAGCGCTGCCGGGTTCAAGGGCAGCTTTCTTGTCAATATCGAAACGCCGCAGGCGCTGGCCCGCGCCGCCGAGTTGGCAGCTGCGCACGAGCGCGTTTGCGGCCTGCAACTGGGCCTGGCCGACCTGTTCGAGCCGCTTGGCATCGCGCGCTATGCGCCCGAAACGCTGCGCCCGATCTTGCTGGCGGTGCGCCTGGCGGCCGGCGCGTCTGGCAAGTTTGCGTTGGACGCCGCCTATGCCCGCGTGAAAGACATCGAGGGCTTTCGCGCCGAGGCGCGCCTGGCGCGCTCACTGGGCTTTCTGGGCAAGTCGTGCATCCACCCGAGCCAGATCGCCGTCGCCAACGAGGAATTCGGTTTCTCGCCTGACGAGATCGAACAGGCTCGCCGCGTGGTCGAAGCCAGCCGCGCCCACGCGGGCATGGGCGCGTTCCTGCTCGATGGCCGCATGATCGACGCGCCGTTTGTGCGCCGCGCCGAAGACGTGCTGCTGGCCGCCGGCCACGCTTAAGCCCCTTCCTAATCCGCAAGACAGAGTGACTCGCACGATGCAACACCCACCCGTATCTGCCCTGCCCCTTTCCGGCGTCAAAGTGCTGGACCTAAGCGCTTACATCGCCGGCCCCTATGGCTGCGCGCTGCTGGGCGACATGGGCGCCGAAGTGATCAAGATCGAACCGCCCGAAGGCGACAACCTGCGCAAGTATCCGTCGACGCTGGCCAGCGAAAGCCGCGCCTTCCTTGGCATCAACCGGAACAAGCGCGGGCTGTGCCTGAATCTGAAGGACGAGGCCGGCTACGAAGTGCTGACGCGACTGGTGCGCGAGGCCGACGTGCTGGTCCACAACTTCCGTCCGGGCGTGCCCGAGCGCCTGCGTATCGACTTCGCCACGCTGGCGGCGATCAATCCGCGCCTGGTGTATTGCGCCATGACGGGCTACGGCGCAGCCGGCCCGATGGCGGGCCACGCCGGCTACGACCAGGTGCTGCAATCCATGACGGGCATGTGCGCATCACAAGGCAAGGCCGATGGCCCGCCCGAGATCCTTTACGGTTCGGTGGTCGACTACTACGGCGCCGCCCTGATTTCCAACAGCGTGGCCGCCGCGCTGTATCAACGCGAGAAGACCGGCCGCGGCCAGGCCATTGAGGTGTCGCTGCTGGGCAGCGCGCTGGCGATGCAGTCGGCGCGTCTGGTGTGGGCCGAGAACGAACCGCGCCACATCGAACGCGACATGCGCTCGGGCGGCATCACCGGCATTCACCCCACGCGTGAAGGCCATCTGTACATCTCGGCGAACACACCGCACTTCTGGCGTTCGCTGTGCGGTCATTTGGGGCTGGCCAAATTGGCGGAGCACCCTGACTACGATACCGTTAAAAAACGCGCGGCCCACGCTGCGGTGCTGATCCCGCAAGTGCGCGAAGCGCTGGCGCGGCGCAGCGCTGCCGAGTGGGCCGAGCTGTTCGGTCAAAGCGTGCCCTGCGCCGTGGTCAACCGCGTCGAAGACATGTTCGACCATCCGCAGGTGCAGGCCATGGGGTTCATGCAGTCCCTGTCCAACCCCGCGGCCGGCAACTATGTCGGGCTGGCCCAGTGGGCGCACTTCGCGCCTGACGGCACGGTGCACGACACCGCTGCTCCCGCCCGCATCGGCGCACCGACGCTAGGCGAACACAGCCGGGAAATCCTGGCCGGCCTGGGCTACGGGGAGCATGACATCGACGCCTTGATGGGCCGGGAGGCGGTGCGCTGAACGCACCGTCGCGATAAGAAAAACGCCAGCGGCCCAGCCGCCGGCCTGAAGAACAAAGCGCGCCATATAAAACGCGGCGCGAGGAGACAGGGCGATGAGCCAACAGCGATACCACCAGCGGCCCGCCGGGTCGAACTGGGGTGATTTTGGCGACGACGACCAGCTCGGCACGCTCAACTATCTGGATGCGCAGACGCGTCTTGCCGCAATTGCCGAGGTGCGTGAAGGCATTTCGTTTTCGCTCAGCCTGCCGCTGACGGTGCCGCGCGCGCCCGTGCTGAACCCGCGCCGCAAAGGCCCGGTGATTCGCCCTGCCGACAAGAACGGCGTGCCCGTCTACCGTTATCCGCTGGCCACCGACGTGCCTGGCGCGACTGACGTCATCAGCGACGACAGCGTCACGATCTCGCCGCAATATTCGACGCAGTGGGATGCGCTTGGCCATGTGGGTTCGCTCTACGATGCCCAGGGCAATGGCGATGCGCAGCCCACCGGCTACAACGGCTTCACTGTGAGCGAACCCGCCACCGAAGGCTTCACCGGCACGCGCGACCTGTCGATCGCGCCGATGGCGCGTCACGGCATCCAGGGCCGCGGCGTCATGGTGGACCTGCGCGCACACTTTGGCGACGAACAGCGCAAGATCGGCCTGGCCGATCTGCAACGCGTGATGCAGGCCGACGGCGTAACCGTGCGGCCCGGCGACGTGCTGTGCCTGCACACCGGTCTGGCCGACCTTGCCCTGACCCTGTCCGACGACGAACAGCATCGGCTCAAGACCAGTTGCTGCGTGCTGGATGGCGATGACGCTGAGCTGCTGGCCTGGATCAAGAACAGCCGCATCGCCGCCATCGCGGCCGACAATCACGCGGTCGAATTGCGCAACCACAGCCTGACCGCCGAGCGCGGCCCGTTGCTTCCCCTGCACGAACAGTGCCTATTCAAGCTGGGCTTGCCGCTAGGCGAGCTCTGGCACCTGACCCCGCTGGCGCATTGGCTGCGACAGCGGAGCCGGCACGCCTTCTTCCTGACCGCGGCACCGATGTATGTGCCTGGTCTGGTCGGCGCGCCGGTCAACCCCATCGCGACCGTCTGATTGCTGCCGGCCTATCGGGCCGGACACGCAGCGGTCGCGCCATGCACCATTATTCCAATCCGTTTGTACCCCCTGCACGGGAGAAGTGAGAAGACATGAAAAACAAAACAACCCTGATCCGGGCCGCGCTCGTCGCCGGCTTTGGCCTGAGCTTCACAGGCGCCGCCATCGCGGCCGACTATCCGTCGCAACCCATCACCGTGGTCGTGCCCTACTCGGCCGGCGGCGGCGCGGACAACGCCGCGCGCATCATCGCGCAAGGCATGGGTGAAGTGCTGGGCCAAAGCGTGGTCATCGAAAACAAGGGTGGCGCAAGCGGCTCGATCGGCGCCGCCTTCGTGGCCCGTGCCAAGGCCGACGGCTACACGGTGCTCTACGACGCCTCGGCGTTCTCGATCAACCCGGTGCTGCGCAAGCTGCCCTATGACGCGAAGAAGGATTTCATCCCCGTGTCGCAGGCCGTGAGCGTGCCCAACATCCTGGTGGCCGCGCCCGCCTCGGCCTTCAACACGCTGCCCGACTTCATCAAGGCCGCCCAGGGCAGCCCCAACCGCTATACCTACGCGTCCTACGGTCCGGGCAGCCTGGCGCAGATGGCGGGTGAACTGCTGAAGAAAGACGCGAAGATCGAAGCGGTGCACGTGCCTTACAAGGGCGGCGCCCCGGCCATCGTGGACGTGATGGGCGGTCAGGTCGACGTCTACTTCGCCAACGCGGCGTCCAGCCTGAACTACGTCACCACCGGCAAGCTCAAGGCGCTGGCCGTGTCGTCGGCCAAGCGCATGCCCGAACTGCCCAACGTGCCTACCGTGGCTGAAGCCGGCTTCAAGGACTTCGATGTGGTCGAATGGAACGGCTTTTTCCTGCCGGCCGGCACCCCGCCCGACGTCGTTGCCAAGCTGCAAGACGTGATTCAGAAGACGCTGCAGCGTCCGGAAACGCGCGAGAAGCTGGGCAAGCTCGGCCTCACGCCCGTGGGCAGCAGCTCGGCCGACTTCACCAAGTTTGTCGGCGATGAGCAAACGCGTTGGGATGCTCTGGTCAAGGCCAACAACATCAACGTGAACTGATCGCGGCGCAACGGATGCCCGCAACGCCGGCGCGCAAAACATGCGCGCCGGCGTTTCTCGTTTAAGCTCCCCCCGAATCACTACAGCAGGAGACACCATGAGCCGTAAAGACGATTTCGAAAAGGGCCTGGCCAACCGCCGCGCCGTGTTGGGCGACGCCTGGGTGGAACGCTCGCTGTCGCGCGCCACCAGCTTTACCGCCGAATACCAGAACATGATCACGCGCTACGCCTGGCACGACATCTGGAGCCGCGACGGCCTGGCGCGCAAGTCGCGCCGCATGATGGTGCTGGCCGTCACGTTGTCGCTGGCGCGCTGGGAGGAATTCGAGCTGCACGTACGCGCCGCGCTCACGGCCCCCGACGACTCGCGCCTGACGCCCGACGAGCTGAAAGAGGTACTGCTGCAGAACGCAATCTACGCCGGCGTGCCTGCGGCGAATACCGCGTTCAACCTGGCACAGGCGATTTTGCGAGAGGTGGCTCCAGAGATCGGTTACGACCTGACTTCGGCAGACCCGCGCCAGGCCGACCTGTTCGGCGACGAGCCTGCTTGAGCGCCAACGCAGCGCCATAAGCAAAACCAAGCCCAACAACGCGCTGCCCGCCACGCCAAACCTTCCCAGCCCCGCGCTGATGGTCGAGGATGAAATCGCTATCCCGGAACGCTTGATCAAGATCATGCTCGATCTGGGCTATGCGGCGGACGCCATCAGTGTCGCGGGCAATGCCTTATCAGGCGGCCAATTCGATTCGATTGCGCCCCGCCGCCTTGCCTCTGTAGAGGGCGGAGTCGGCCTGCCGAAGCGCATCTTCAAGACCATGCGCGTCCTGAAATGGCGGTGAAATTCCAATGGTGACCGTGCAACGCAGACCCTTATCCGAACCGGCCACTTTGATTGCCTGGCTTTCCACGCTGGCGCGCAGGCGCTCCGCCAGGTAGCTCACACGATCGTCGTCCGTTTCCAAGAAGATCGCCACAAACTCTTCTCCGCCGATACGGCCCGTCAAATCGCCACGACGAACTGCCGAGCGAAGTAAATCCGCAACTTGGCATATGACCTCATCCCCGGCTTGATGGCCATAGGTGTCATTGATGCGCTTGAAATGGTCGACATCCAACAGCAGCAGGCGCGCTGGCTCGGCATTTCTGGAATTGAAATACTGGGTGAGCGCATCCAGAAGGCCTCTGCGATTAAGCAGGTCTGTCATGGGATCACGCGCCGCCATGTTGCGCAGACTATCCGTCAGCCGTCGCAGGACGAGCCAGACTATGGAAGGCGGCACGATGGTCGCCAGGGTTGACATGTAGATGTAGAAGATCATTTGAAAGCGGCTGTCCATGTGCAGCGCATCCAGGCCGTCATCTACAATTTTCAAGAATTTCAATGCGTTGAGAACACAGATTCCGCTAATCAGCAGCGCAAAGAAAATCATCTCTCCGTACAAGTCTTTTGCAAAAGTGCGCACGCCGTAGATCACGGTGATGGTCATTGCAAAGAACACCACCGTCGCCGTCGCCGCAAGCATCGCGTAACGCGCAGTGGGTCCAGCGTTCCATTGCACCAGCCATTGCGCAATCGCATAACCCACGGAAAAGAGAATCAGTGAACGCCACAATCGAACTTGGCGCCCAAAAAAACGCATGGCGCCAAGCCAGTAGGCGATCGGGGCGGCCAGCGTGAGGGTATGGTTGACGACGCTCATCACGCTCCATGCGGGCCGCCCTTCAACCAGTTGCAGGATATAGGCCAAGGCCAGCAGTAGATTGCCCACCGCGAAAAAATCCATCCCCATCCTGTTGCCGGGCAAGCGACGGCTGATAAGCAAGAACATGCCCGAAAAGCACAAGAGATGTGCGCACAGCATGGCGACGAGAGTGGTTGCAACCATAGGAGGGACGTGGAAAGGGGAAGAGAAATTTCTGCGCCCGTGCTGCTCGGCCGTGGGCAGCGACATTAACCGGGGAATGTCGAGCCAGGTCAAGGGAAGAATAGGAGTCAGACTGCAATTGAACGGAAATTGCAAACTGGGAAATTGCAGTCTGACTGCCTTGGATATTGCGAAAATTGCAGTCTGGGAATTGCAGTCTGACTGCTTTATTGAGGCCGACTTGCTCGGCAACCAGCCTGCTTGATCGTTGCGTCAGTTGAAGCGTTATTTGCCAGGTTGGGCGTCAACGGCTAGAAACCCGCCTATCAACCCGACCGTCGCACCGGTGCTCTCTTCCATCAGCCAGTGCCCTGCCCCTGGCACCACTTCTCCGCGCACATTCGTCGCGGCATTGCGCATGACGATTGCCATGTTGTCGCCGAAGGACTTCTCTCCGCCGATGGCGAGCACGGGCATGGCGAGCTTGGTTTTTGAAAACGCGATGTTGTCGGCGACGTCGTTCTTGGCGATGGTGTTGAACTGCGCGAAGGCGGCGCGCATTGCGCCCGGCTGGGTATAAAGCTTGGTGTAGTGGCGCCGCGTGGCCTCATCGATCTTTGAAGGCGTGCCCGCGAACTCGTTCCAGAAGCGGTCCAGATAGATGCGTTCGCGGCCGGCGACCAGCCGCTCAAAGTCTGGGCCGCCCGCGTTGAAGTGCCATAGCGCGGGCCACAGGATGATCTGGTCCCAAGGCGGGATGCCCGGCACGGGTGCGTCCATCACGACGAGTTTGTCGACTTTATCGGGGTAGCTGGCCGCATACGCATAGGCAACCATCGTGCCAATGTCATGGCCGACAACGGCGGTCTTGTCCTGCTTGAACGCCGTCACCACCGTGCGTATGTCGACCGCCTGCGATTTTTTGTCGTAGCCGCTGGCGGGCTTGGACGATTTCCCCATGCCACGCAAGTCCGGCACGATCACCAAGTGCGTTTTCGCGAGCTCTTTCGCCAGGGGCACCCACATGTCGCCCGTGTCGCCGAACCCATGAATGAGCACCACGGCGGGGCCGGCGCCACCGGAGCGGACGAAAATCTTCGCGCCGTCCGCCATGGTGATGGTCTGGCTCTTGAAGCTGCCTGGAAATGCCGGCTGTGCCGCGGCATGGGTGACGCACAGCACACCGGCCAACAGCGCTACCGCCAACGCAAAGCGACTTTTCATCTCGGAACTCCTGTTTATAGGACCAGATACGCCCGAGATTCTGTGAGGCTTTGCTGCGGCGGGCGCGGGTAGATCCGCGGCGACGGGAATGTCGCGTTGGTATCAGGGAACCAACATCAACTTGCAAAGCGGACGTTATCGACGATGCAGTCCGATAGATGCGCTTGCACACTCTCACCTATAAAACGGCTGCCCGCAACGGAGCCGCTTAACTTCTTGACGCCATCGAACACGCATTGATCGAAGGTGCAGCTGATGAAGTGCACGCCGGACAGCGTGGCCCCCGTGAATATGCACCGTTCAAATCTGACATCGGTTGCGAATGCCTTGGATAGCCTGGCGCCTTCAAACGTGCAATCACTGAATACACCGCCTAATCGCGCGCCGCCCAGCTTGGCGCCTAGAAAACTACAGCGCGCAAAGCGCCGTCTTACGAATACATTCCGCATATCAATGCGATCCAGCCTGCAATCAGTGAGTTCAGACTCATTGATGCTGGCTCCTTCCTGGAATACCAGGTCGGAGAAGTCGACGTTGGACACCCGGAGATATCGGACCGCCTCACGCAAAACGGCCCCTCTGAAATCAACCTTCCCGTCGTCGGTCAAACCAAAATCAGATTCAGGCATGGGTCCGAGATTGGCTTTGCGAGCCGCATCGGCAAGGATTTTTTCTAGCGCCGCTAATTGACCTGCCGTCCATCTTTTAGAAAACTTGGAAGCCATCAGACTCACCCTCTTCAATCGGGACTCAGGCTTCCCACTGCACGTGCTCAATGCGGTCCCGCCCATTATTCTTGGCCGCATATAGCTGCTGATCGACGGCTTTGATGAAACTTGCGCGGTCAGCCTGCTTGCCTGGCACCCACGTACCCGCTCCGATGCTGACCGTGACGCGCCGGCCATGCGGCGACAGCGCATGCACAATGGACTTCTTCTCGAGCAAGCGCTGGCAGCGTTCCGCGACTTTGCGGGCGACCTCGGCATCGGCGCCGGGCAGCAGCACCACAAACTCTTCGCCGCCGTAGCGCGCCACCAGATCACGCGATCCATCCAAGGCCAAACTGAGCGTCTGCGCGATCTCCACCAAGCATTTGTCACCCTGCGTGTGACCATACAAATCGTTGTATTGCTTGAAGAAATCGACGTCTAGCAGCAATACGGACAATGGCTGGCGCTCGGTGCGCGCACGCTCCCATTCCAATTCAAAACTGCTGTCAAAGCGACGCCGGTTCGCAATATTCGTCAGGCCATCCTTGAACGACAGCACCTCCAGCTCTTTCTGCAGGCTCAGCAGCTTTTCTTCGGTCTTCTTGCGTTCGGTGATGTCGAACATGAAGCCGATCAGCGAATCGACTTCGCCTTGGTCATTGCGCACCACGTGCACCACATCACGAATCCAGACATAGCCGTTGTCTTTGGTAAGCGCCCGGTAGTCGGCCTCGTGGTCGACGCCGGCCTGGGATTGCGTGACGCAGAAATTCACCACGTACTCGCGATCTTCCGGGTGCATGCGCATGGCCCAGTCTTCCACGCTCACCCAACTGTCGGCGCTCCAGCCCAGCAACGCCTCGATCTGGGGGCCGATGTAGGCGAATTTCATCGTGGCCCAATCGATCTTCCAAGGAATCGCTTTGGTCGATTCCAGCAAAGTCCGGTACACCGCGTTGTCATCTGAAAGCGGGCTTACGTCGCGCATACCCCATCCCTTCTCGGTCCAAGTCAACGAGCGACTGTAGCCTGAGCCGTCTGCCATGGGAAGCTGCCGGGCGGGCTTGGCCGGCAGCCAAAGCGCCGTTCCCCTACTTTCTTGCCGAAATGATGTGCGCCTGAATCTTGCCCGTGACGGGACCCGCGCCAAAGCGTTCTTGGATCGCAGCGGTAGCGATGTCCGTTGCCTCGCCCAGAATTGAGGCGTCGCGCGCTTCGAGTTCGTTGCGCAGCGGCGTGCCTTGGCAATAGGCGACGGCGACCGTTCGTGGCGACTCGCCCCGGCTTTGCGTCGCGACGGTGTCAAACGCGATGGCGCCCGCGAACCCGCCTTGCGCCAGCGCGTTGCCGATCACCGCTTGGTCGTAGTAGCCATGCGGGAGCCTCACCATGAATCGAGGCGGGTCATCCGGGAACAAGCCCGCCATCGCCTGCGTAACGCAATCCGCGAATTCGTTTTCCTCTATGCGATCCCAGACGTTGAACAAGAACGTCCCGCCTGGCCGCAGCACCCGGTGCGCTTCGGCAAAGGCTGCCGCCTTGTCCGGGAAGAACATGGCGCCGAACTGGCACACCACCGCATCGAAGGCGCCATCGGGAAACGGAAGGTTCATTGCATCGGCCTGCCGCCACGTCACGGCGCGGCTTGTGCCAAGGCTGATGGCGTGATCGAGCATTTCCTGACTCAGGTCGGTCGACACGATGGAGACGGCAGCGGGCAACTGCGTCGCCAGATGGCGCGTGACCGCGCCCGTCCCCGCAGCGATCTCCAGGACGGCCATCGGCGCAATAGACGCGACTCGTCGGGTCATATCTTTCGCGTACGGGTCGAAGATCATGGGAACCAGGTACTGCTCATACAACTGAGGAATGGGCCCGGCAAAGGCGCGGCCGCCACTGGAGGTGTTCATGATGACACTCCAAAAACCATCGATGTGGCCGCCCAACGGGGGCTCGGCTTGCCCGGTTGTCGGCCTGGGTGGCGAGATCATGCGGCCGGTCTCGAAGCATGCCTTTGAATAGAGCATGCCAAGTACGCGCAAAGACGCCTGCCAAAAATAATACGCCTGAATGCTTGCGACGCCGAGCCACTTTTGTCAGCCCGCCGAGCAGTGACGGATTCATGCGCGCTGCGCTGCGCCATAGCGGCTGGCCGCTACGGATCGGAAGCCCGCCGCGCGGTGGCGGGGCGTTACACTGTGCGCTCCCTGGCCCAGAGCGCTTCCTGTCCGACCGTGTCCATCGCCCCGCTTACGTCCTCCGCCGCAGCATCCGCCACCGACATCGCCCGCGAGGACGAGGTTGACGAACGCCTGTTCGTGGCGTCGGTCGAGAAGGCGATGCGCGTGCTCGAGAGCTTTGACCGCGACAACCAGGCGTTGTCGATTCTTGAACTCAACGAGCGCACCGGGCTGGGCCGCAGCGCAACCCAGCGTTTCGTCTACACGCTGCACCGTCTCGGCTATCTGCAACGGCTGCCAGGTGCGAAAACCTATCGCCTGTCGTCGCGGCTGGTGGGCCTGGCCGGCGCCATGCTGGGCGGAAACGCGGCCTTGCAGCATGCATGGCCGAATCTGGTCGAGCTGGCGCGGGAAACTGGTGAATCGATTTCTTGGGTCGAGCTCGACGGCGACGAGATCATCGTCCTGGGCAACATTCCAAGCGTGCACCCGGTGTCGGTAAATCTGCCGGTAGGCAGCCGTTTCGCCGCCATGCCGGCCTCGTCGGGACAGGTCTTGCTGGCGCATCTTCCCGATGAAACGCTGCGCGCCCGCATCGTGGCGATGCCGCCCAGTGTGCGCGCCCGATTCGGCGATCGCGACGACGATGAGATTCTGAGCTTCTTCACCAAGGCCCGTGCTCAAGGTCACTCAATGACCGAGAAGAATCTTGGCCAGGGCAGCGTGTCGATCTCCGTGCCGGTGGTGGATAGCCGCGGCCAGACGATTGCCGCCATCAATCTGTCTGCGCTGGCCACGCGCCATGATGCAGACGCCGTGCGTACGCGCCTGCTGCCGCTTGTCACGCGGACCGCGCGCGACCTGATTCCCGCTTAACTTCCATTTTTCAATAAAATCGCATGGCAATTTAATTGCCATAGCACGCGCGCGCCTTCGGGAAATTCCCTGGTACGCGCGGGCAAAAATCCGGCATATGATCATTCAAAATTAAATAGCAATTACGTAAATTACTATTCAATTATTGCCGCAGACGGCGGCGGATGCTCATGTAAAGGACGAACTCCATGGAATTCATCAAGTTGGAACGCGTTGGTAACGTCACGGTGCTGACGCTGAATCGGCCCGAATGCCTCAATGCCTGGCATACGGCGATGCGCGCCGAAATCATGCAGGTGCTGCGCGAGGCCGCAACAGATTCGGCCGTCGGCGCGCTGGTGATGACCGGCGCCGGCGATCGCGCCTTCTGCGCGGGCCAGGACCTGAACGAAGCGCGTGACTTCGACGGCGCTCGCGCCGAAACGTGGATCGGTGAGTGGGAAACCTACTACCACCTGCTGCGCAGTTTTCCGAAGCCGTTGGTCATGGCGCTCAACGGCACGGCCGCGGGTTCGGCCTTCCAGGTGGCGCTGCTGGGCGACATCCGTGTGGCGCACGAGGGCGTGAAAATGGGACAACCCGAGATCAATGCCGGCATCGCCAGCGTCACGGGGCCGTGGATCATGCGTGAAATGCTTGGCCTGTCGCGCACCATCGAGCTCACGCTGACCGGCCGCATGATGCAGGCGCAAGAATGCCATCAGCTTGGTTTGATCCATCACCTGGTCCCGGCGGACGAGGTTCGCGCCCGGGCGGTGGCAATCGCCACTGAACTCGCCGCCAAGCCTCCCATCGCGTTGCGCCTGGACAAGCAGCGCTTTCAGGAAATGACCGAGGCGGGCTTTCGCGACGCCATGCAGGCAGCCGCGCGCCTGCATCACGAATCGTACGAGAGCGGCGAACCCGCCCGCATGATGCAGGCCTTTTTCGCCGAGCGCGATCAACGCCGCCAAGCAGCCAACTGACGTGGCCGCGCCATCTGACTCTCTGACCGCCTTGGGCATCATGACCGCAGACTCTCACATCGACATCCCATCGGCCTCCGATGAAACCCTTGCGCAGCTCATCGCGCGCCGTGCCGCCGAGGCGCCCGACGAGGTGTATTGCCTTTTCAATGACGTGCCGCTCACTCTGGCCATGCTGCACGAACGCGTGCTGCGCCTGGCCAATCTGCTGTGGCGCGAAGGGCTGCGCCCGGGCGACCGCGTGGCGCTGATGCTGCCCAGCCATCCCGACCACATCGTCGCCATCTTCGCCCTGGCCGCCCTGGGCCTGGTGCGGGTGCCTGTAAACGTGCACCTGAAAGGCGCGTCGCTTGCGCATCTGTTCGAGCACCTGGCGCCGCGCGCCCTCATCGCCGATGCGGAACATGCCGACGCGCTGGCGCCCGAGCTCGAGCGGCTAGACGTGGTGCTGTGGCGCGGCGGGCAAGGGCCGGATGCCGACGCCAGCCGCGCATTCGAACGTTATCTCGACACGCCGGCCGACCCGCTGCCGGTTACGCCCGGCCCCGACGACATCCTCGCGCTCACACCGAGTTCAGGCACGACGGGCGCGCCCAAGGGTGTACTGAAATCCGACCGCACCCTGCGAGCGGGACCGCTCGCGATCCTGCGGCTGACCGGCGCCGCGCCCGGCAGCGTATTTCTATTGTGGGAATCGCTGCACCACGGCGCCGGCGTGGCCGTGATCATTTCGGCGCTGCTGGGCGGCACGCGGCTCGCGATGGTGGAGCGCTTCAGCGCCTCGCGCTTCTGGGACGACGCCCGCCGTTACGGCGTGACGCACATCCACTACCTGGGCACCGTCATTCCGATGCTGCTTAAGCAGCCCCCGCGCGCCGATGACCGCGACCACGGCGTACGCATCGCGTGGGGCGGCGGTTGCCCGCCGGAGCTGTGGCAGGCGTTCTCGCAACGCTTTGGCGTGGAAATGCGCGAGGGGTACGGGCTGTCGGAGCTGATCACCTTCGTCACCGTCAACCCCGCCGGCMCCGCAGGCTCGGTGGGCAAGCCGCTCGATTACTACGACGTGCAGCTCATCGGCGACGACGGCGAGTCGGTGGCCGTGGGAGAAACCGGCGAAATCACCGTGCGGGCGCGCGTGCCCGGGCTGGGGTTCCTGGGCTACTTCCGCAATCCCGACGCCGAGCGAGAAGCACGGCGAGGCGAATGGTTCTGCACCGGGGACCTTGCGCGCCAGGATGAACAGGGCTTCCTGTATTACGCCGGCCGCAAGAAAGACATGCTGCGGCGGCGCGGCATCAACATCTCGGCGTGGGAGGTCGAACGCGTAATTGCCGAGCACCCCGACATCGAAGAGACCGCGCTGGTGGGCGTGCCCAGCGACTTAGGCGAGGACGAGCTCAAGCTATTCGTACGGTTGCGCGACGGCCGTGCGCTGGCCCCGATAGACCTGATCCGCTGGAGCGAGCCGCGGCTGCCGTACTACCAGATCCCGCGCTTCGTGGCCTTCGTTGACGAATTTCCCAAGACGCCGACACAGCGCATTCAGAAAAAAGAGCTGTCCCGCCAGACCGCCGGCGTTTGGGATTTACAGGCCTCGGGCTACCGGGTCGGCAAGTAGCGCGATTGTCCTTACCCGCAGTACAACACCCGCAGTTCAACAGACACATCAGAATCCGCGGGCGCGAGAGCGCACCGCATCAAGGGGAAGTCTATGAACACCATTTTCAAATGGAAGTCACGTTGCGCCGGTTGGTTCGCCGCCGGTGTATTGAGCCTGGCGGCATTGCCGGCGCAGGCCCAGTATCCCGAACGCCCGATCACGCTGGTCGTGCCGTTCGCCGCCGGCGGTGCCGTCGATGTGGTCGGCCGCATCCTCGGCACGGCCTTGAGCGAACAGCTCGGCAAGACCGTCGTGGTCGAGAACAAGGCCGGCGCAAGCGGCAACATTGGCGCGCAGCAGGTGCGGCGCGCCAAAGCCGACGGCTATACGCTGCTGATGGCGCCCACCACATCGTATGTGCTGAACAGCCGGTTGATGGACAAGGACGTCGTGGGCTTCGATCTGCTCAAGGATTTCCGCTCGGTCGGCGTGGTGGGCGAGCTTCCCATCGTGCTGGTGGTGAACCAGGCCATGGGCGTGAAGACCCTGCCCGAACTGGTGAGCAAGGTGCGGGCGGCGCCGGGTGAGTTCGCTTATGGCTCCTCGGGTCCCGGCACGATGGAGCATGCCATCGCCGAGATGTTCCGCCTGCGTGAAAAACTGGAGCTGCTGCACGTGCCGTATCGCGGCGCCGCGCCCGCCATGGTCGACCTGCTGGCCGGCCAGGTGCAGATGATGTTCGCCACCGCCCCCACGGCGCTGGCCAATCTGCCCGGCGGCCGCATCGTGCCGGTAGGGGTGGCCGCGCGCACCCGGCTGGCATCGCTGCCCGACACCCCCACGCTGATCGAGCAAGGGCTGCCGGACTTCACCGCGTCGTCGGTCTACGCCATCCTGGTGTCGCGCGATACGCCCGAGCCGGTGGTACAGGCGCTCAACGGTGCGCTCAAGCGCCTGCACGACGGGCCGACGGTGGGCGACAAGTTGCGCCAGCAAGGAGTGGTGCCGATCTACACCGACACGGCGCAGGCCGATGCGGCGCTGCGTGCCGAGGTCGAGAAATGGAATGCCGTGGTGGATACCACGCACATCAAACTGAACTGATACGCCGCGCGCGCGGCACAGGAGATTGCCTTGGCATCTGAAATTTGTGTGGACAGCCGCGACGAGGGCCGCGTCGCCATCGTCACGATCAACCGGCCCCATCGGCGCAATGCCTGCGACCTGGCCGCCTGGCGCGATCTGCGCGACGTCTTTCGCGGTTTTGCGCAAGACCGATCGCTGCGACTGGCGGTACTGACCGGCGCGCAGGGTCACTTCTGCGCGGGCGACGACATCCTTGCGTTCCGCGAGGCGTTGTCAGATCCCGTGCGCGCCGACGCCTATCGCGCAGTGATCCAAGAGTGCTTCGCGGCCGTGCAGGCCGCACCGGTGCCGGTCATCGCGGCGATGCGCGGCGTATGCGTGGGCGGCGGCGCAAGCCTGGCGCTGTGCTGCGACTTCCGCGTGGGCGACGACAGCGCGCGGGTCAGCGTGCCGGTGGCACGTCTGGGCCTGGTCTACCCCACCGTGCAGCTCCAGCGCCTGTCGCAGTTGATCGGCGTCAGCCAAACGCGGCGCTGGCTCTACACCGGCGAGTTCGTGGATGCCGACACGGCACGCCAGGCGGGCTTCATCGACGCCATCTACGATGAGCCCGTCGCCGGGGCGCTGGCATTCGGGGCGGGCATGATGGACAACGCGCCACTGTCGATTGCCGGCAGCAAGCTCCAGTTGAACGCGATCTCGGCAGGCACGCTGATCGAGGACGCGGCGCGCATCCAGGCCCTGTCAGACCAGGCCAACCAGAGCGAAGACTACCGCAACGCTGCAGCCGCCTTCGCCGAAAAGCGACAGCCGGTGTTCGTGGGGCGCTGAACGGCTGGGGAAAATGGCGCAGTACGGGTTCTTCAAGGAGCCTGTACCTGCGTGCACTCCTATATGCAGTCTCATATATGCAGTCTGACTGCTATTTGTATGAGCCACGATATATGCAGTCAGACTGCAATATGCTTTGCAGTCTGACTGCCTTATGTGATGTCGGAGCCATAGGTGCAGTCTGACTGCGATATGCCCTACGTCAGATTCAATCCGCCATCAGACAGCAGAATTTCGCCCGTCAAATAGTTGGATTCAACAAGCATTGAAACCGCTTGGGCAATATCTTCGGGGCTCGCGGCCCGGCGCATTGGCGCACGCTCCCGCCATAACTGTTGAGCCTGCGTCCAGTTTGCGGTCAACGGCGTATCCACCAGCCCAGGCGCGACGGCATTCACGCGGATGTCCGGCGCCAGTGACACCGCCAGCAAGCGCGTGACATGGTTCAGCGCGGCCTTCGTCGCGGCATAGGGGATGGACGCCCCTTTCGGACGCACGCCTGCATGCGAACTCACATTGATCACGCAAGCCGGCACGCCGGAAGCCGCAGCCGAGGCGCGCAGTGCGGCCTCGGCTTCTGCGACGATACGAAACGGCGCGATGACATTGACCTCATGCAGCTCGCGCCATACGTCGGGCGTTGCAGCCGCCATATCGGCATGGGGAATCACGTGGCTGATTCCCGCATTGTTCACGACAACGTCCAGGCGCCCCCAGTGCGCGACCGCTTCTTGCACCAGCCGTATCCGGTCTGCATCTTCAGCCAGGTCCGCTTGCACATACGCCGCCAAGCCCAGCTCACGCGCCATGGCGATGCCTGTATCCACGGAACTGCGTGAATGCAAAACCACCGCATAGCCATCCCGAGACAGCCGGCGTGCTATTGCCGCTCCGATACCTGAAGTAGACCCGGTGATAAGCGCAACACGTTGTGGTTTAGGCATAGCGAAGTCAAATGAAAGTGAAGCGTAGAGTTTACCTACCCAATGCCTGCGCCACCGGGCGGGGAGCGCAAAGCACTGCACCTCCCCGCCCCTTCAATACCGCCAGCGCACGTTCAACGACCCCGCATGTTCGCGGTTGCCGCCGCCGTACTGGCCGCTGTAGTTCAAGCCCAGCGACGCATTGCGCGACACGGCCACTTCCGCGCCCAGCTCCGCCACCGCCGCGTTGCGCGCGATGGGCGCGCCCGCCACCGTGAATGCCTGGCCGCCGTCAAACGCCATGGTGGACTGCGGCAACACGTCGCCAAACGCATGGCGCCAGCCCAGCGTGCCGCGCAGACGGCCTTCGGCGCCTGCCAGCGTGAAGTCCGTTTGCGCGCGTACGCCCAGCGTGCTGCTGGTTTGCTTGTCGCTGCTGCTCTGGCCGGTCAAGGCTGCCGAACCGCCCGTCTCC
>NZ_JBFTHD010000011.1:0-176953 GCF_056394065.1 Achromobacter sp. 10T422 | reverse complement strand
CCCTGACTGCGCGCGCCCACGATTGCGGTCCGGAGCCTTCGCTCCGGACTTCCCCCTCGTCATCTTCGTCCAGGCCTACGGCCTTCCCTTCAGATTCCCTCGGGCGCATCGAGGTTGCGCGCAGTCAGGGCCACCGCGCCGACGGGCTGCCACCGTCTTGGTTCGGGGCGCTGCTAGGGTGTGCCTAAGTGACGAGTGCTGCGGGGCCCGCCGAGTGGCGGCCGCGCGGGCGGCCTTACTCGGCATACGCGGTGGTGGGCGTTTGCGCGGTGTTCGCTTTCGCGAATGCGGGGAGTCGTTTTCTAATGGTCCCGCCGCAGGTTTTTTGTGGGGTAAAGGGTGGCGCGCAGCGCGCACTGCCTTGCGCTTGGCGATCTGTTGCGCGCCATCCGGGTTATAGGGCGGCGCCCGAAAATTCGCAGCAGCTCTCGGCTAGCTCGGCCACGCTTTCGCAGAAGGCCACGTCCGCGTCTCGGCGGAACATTGCGCTGTACATGGATTGCGGGGGCGCGGTGCTGGTTCTGGCGATCACCAATTGCTTCTTGCTGACCATGTCTGCGAAGTAATCGCGGGGCAGGCAGCTCACGCCGAAACCCGCTGCGGTCAGGCCTGCCATTGCGATCAGGCTGTTGATCGTGAAGATGTTGCTGTCGGGATGATGCGGGCGCAGCCAGCCGTCGTAGATCATGTTCAGGCCTGACTCCCGGCTTTGCCGCAGCAGCGGTAAGCGCGCGATATCCGCCGGGGTGTAGATGCGGCTGGCGTCGATCATGTCGGGGCTGCCCATCCAGGCGAATTCCAGGCGCTGCAACGCTACCACCTGCAAGTTTGGTTCGGCGAATTCGCCGTGCAGAAATGCCATGTCCAACTGTCCGGCTTGCAAACGCTTGAGCAAGTCTGCGCCCAGGTCGATGTGCGGTTCCAGTGTGATGCGCGGGTAGTGCGCGCGCAGCAGGCGGATCAGGGCGGGCAGCCAGGTCATGGCGGTGATTTCGGTGATGCCGAAACGGAAGGTGCCGGTCAGCGTGTGCTGGCCTTTCAGGCGGACCAGCAGGCGGTCGCGGTGGCCCAGCATTTCTTCGGCCAGCGCGTAGACCTCGTGGCCGCGTGCGGTGAGTTCGGCGCGGTGGCCCGAGCGGTCGAATAGCGCGATGTCGAAGTCCGCCTCAAGTTCCTGGATGCGTTTGGTGATGGCGGATTGCGTCGTGTGCAGCTTCTGCGCCGACGCCGAAAACGTGCCCAGGCGCACCGTCCAGTACAGAGCTTCGATTTGCTTGAAAGTCAGCATGCGGCGCGTGCGTTCTTGGTGAGGTTCATTCCGAAATTTCCGTTAAGGGCTAACCCTTATATTCCAAAAGGAGATATAGCTCGTGGAAATTTAATCCCTTTTTCCGAAATGGAAAAGCTCGCAACATGGCATCTGACTCATCCCCCGGCCGGCCGGGGCCTGCGAAAACGTAGCGGGCTTGCGGCGGCATTCGACTCAGGAATTTGCAGATCGTCATGGCCAATATTCTTACCGGCGCCCGCCAACTGCCCGCAGCCCCCGTCGCTCCCGCCGCCATCCTTGAAGCGTTGGCCGGCATTGTCACGCCGCACCTTAGCGACAACCTTGCACGCCGTGAAGGCATCTCGGGTCTGCGCCGCTATAACGGCAGCGGCAAGCTCGTGGGCACGGCGCTCACGGTCAAGACCCGCCCGGGCGACAACCTGATGATCTACAAGGCCATGATGCAGATTCAGCCCGGCCATGTGCTGGTGGTGGATGCGGGCGGTGACTTGTCCAACGCGGTGTTGGGCGAAATCATGAAGCGCTATCTGCAAATCCACGGTTGTGCTGGCGTGGTGGTTGACGGTGCGATTCGCGACGTTGCCGCCTTCGAAGCCGACAGCTTTCCCTGCTATGCGCGTGGTCACATCCATCGCGGCCCGTACAAAGACGGCCCCGGCGAAGTCAACGTGCCGGTGTCCATCGGCGGCCAGGTGATTCTGCCGGGTGACATCGTGGTGGGTGATGAAGACGGGCTGGTCAGCTTTCCGGCGTCTGAAGCGGAAAGCCTGATCGCCGCGGCGCATGCGCATGCCGCGAAGGAAGAACGCATCATGGCCGAGATCGCCAACGGCGATAAGACGCAAAGCTGGATGCAAGCCGCGTTTGCCGCCAAGGGGCTGGCATGAGCGTCGTTGATACCGTTTTCCTGGCCGAACGCGCTCGCGCCATCAAACCGTCGCCCAGCATGGCGGCCAAGACGCGCGTGGACCAATTGCGCGCTGAAGGCCGAGACATTGTCGACTTCACCGTGGGCGAACCTGATCTGCCCACGCCCGCGCACATCGTGCAGGCCGGCATCGACGCGCTCAATAGCGGCGACATCCGCTACACCGCATCGGCGGGCGCCAAGCCCTTGCTGGAAGCGGTGCGCGCCAAGTTCCAGCGCGAGAACGGGCTGGACTATGGCCTGGACCAGCTCATCGTGGGCGTGGGCGCCAAGCAGCTGATCTTTACCGCGCTGGCCGCCACCGTGCAGGCCGGCGACGAAGTCATCATCCCCGCGCCGTACTGGGTGTCTTACCCGGACATGGTGCTGGTCAACGACGGCACGCCCGTGGTGCTGGCCTGCCCCGAGTCCGACGGCTTCAAGCTCACGCCACAGGCGCTGGACGCCGCCATCACGCCGCGCACGAAATGGGTGCTGCTGAACACGCCTAGCAATCCCACTGGCGCGATGTATGACGCCGCCGAATTGCGTGCGCTGGGCGAGGTGCTGGCGCGCCATCCGCACGTGTGGCTGATGACCGATGAAATCTACGAACACTTGGCATACGGCGACGTGCGCCACGTGTCGCCCGCGGCCGTCGTGCCCGCACTGGCCGAGCGCACGCTGACCATCAACGGCGTGTCCAAGGCCTACGCGATGACGGGCTGGCGCCTGGGTTACGCGGGCGGGCCGAAGGCATTGGTGAAGGCCATGGCCACATTGATTTCGCAAAGCACCAGCTGCGTCAGCGCCATCAGCCAGCAGGCCGCGCGCGTGGCGCTGACGGCCGACCAGCAGTGCGTGACGGACGCCGCCGCCGTGTTCCACCAGCGCCGCGACCGCATCGTTGCGCTGCTGAACGCGGTGCCGGGCATCCGCTGCCCGCTGCCGCAGGGCGCGTTCTATGTCTATCCGTCGGTTGACGGTTTGCTGGGCAAGCGCACCCCCGCCGGCCGCGCGTTGCAGAGCGATCTGGACGTGGTGATGTATTTGCTGGACGAGGCCGGCGTTGCGGTGCTGGACGGCGCAGCGTATGGCTTGTCGCCCTATTTGCGCCTGAGCTTCGCGACGTCGATGGAGAACATCGAAGAAGGTTGCCGCCGCATCCACGAGGCTTGCGCGGCGCTGCGTTGATCGCCGATTTTGTTGGCAGTACCCATACCTATATTCCAAGGGAATGACCATGAAGACCACCATCGCTTCTTTCGTTGCCGCCGTCGGCCTTGCCGCCACGCTGGCGCCCGCCGCGCATGCTGACACCGTGCAAGACATCAAGGCGCGCGGCAAATTCATCTGCGGCACCATGGGCACCGCCGAGCCCTTCAGCTTCCAAGACCCCAAGACCCGCGCCATCGTCGGTTATGAAGTCGACATGTGCCAGGCCGTGGCCGACAGCCTGGGCGTGCCGCTGGAATTGAAATTGATCGCCGTTGAAGCCCGCATTCCGGAGCTGATCGCGGGCCGGGTTGACCTGGTGGCGGCGAATCTGGGCTGGAGCCCGGAACGCGCGCAGCAGATCGATTACTCGCACCAACACTTCGTCAGCCTGCAAAAAATCTTGGCGCGCGATTCCGAGAAAGACCTGAAGGCGCCCGCCGACCTGGCCGGCAAGCGCGTGAGCGCCGTGCGCGGTTCGTCGTCGGAGCAGGGCGCGCGCAAGAACATTCCGAACGTCGACCCCGTCACGTTCAAAGACCCCAGCGGTGCCTTCCTGGCCCTGCAACAAGGCAAGGTCAGCGGTTTCGTTGGGTCGGAGCTGATGCTGGTGAAGCTGCAACATCAAGCCGCCACGAGCGCCGTGCCCGTCAAGATTCTGGAGCCGGCGCTCTTCGTTGAACCCTGGGGCATGGGCGTGCGCAAGGGCGACACCGCGATGCTGAATCAGGTGAACAAGGTGTTGGACGGCATGGAAGCGTCGGGCCAGGCCACCAAGGTGTTCGACAAGTGGTTTGGCGCCGGCACGCAGTTCAACATGAAGCGCGACTTCCGCATCGAAGCCATCAAGGGTTGACGCGCGACACGCGCTGGAGCCTGCTTCGATGCATTACGTCTTCGACTTCAGCGCCATTTTCCAGGGCGAGTATCCGACATGGCTGCTCAGGGGGTTCATCACCACCCTGGCGCTGGCGGGGCTTTCCTGGATTCTGGCGTTCTCTGTAGGCAGCCTGCTGGCGGTGATCCGCCTGACGGGCTCGCCCGTGGCCAACGGGGTGATCGCGGTGTATGTCGCGTTTCACCGCAACGTGCCCATGCTGGTGCACATCCTTTTCTGGTACTTCGGCGTGCCGGCGTTGCTGCCGCAACCTATCACCGACTGGCTCAACAGCCATGGCAGTGAATTCATCATGTCGTGCATCGCGATCTCGCTGGTGATGTCGGCCTATATCTGCGAAGACCTGCGCAGCGCCGTGCGCGGCATTCCGCCGGGGCAGGTCGAGGCGTCGCGGGCGCTGGGCCTGAGCTTCATGCAGACGATGCGCAAGGTCATTCTGCCGCAGGCGTTTCGCATCGCGATTCCGCCGCTGTTGAACCAGACCTTGCTGCTGTTGAAGAACACCAGCCTGGCCATGGCGATTGGCGTCACCGAATTGACGGCGGCCGGGCGCGAAGTCGAGAACTACACGTTCCGCACGTTCGAGGCCTATGCCGTGGTGACGGTCATCTACCTGGTGTTGTCGTTCATCATCATGGGCGGAGGTGCGCTCTTGCAACGACGTTACCGTCCGCTGGGGGCGCGCTGATCATGTGGGACATTCTGAAAGACAACTGGCTGTTGCTGCTGATCGGGCAGTATCCGCACGGGCCGGTGGGCGGTCTTGTCGCCACCTTGGGGCTGGCCGCGATCAGCCTGGCGCTGGCGCTGCCTTGCGGCGTGCTGCTGGCGTTGGGCCGCATCAGCCCGTACCGGATCTTCTACTGGCCGTCGTCCGCCGTGGTGTATCTGGTGCGCGGGTTGCCGCTGCTGATGTTCATCTTCTGGGCGTACTTCTTTGTGCCGCTGATCATCGGCCGGCCCGTTGCCGGCACGACGACGATGGTGGTGGCGCTGGTCTGCTACGAAAGCGCGTATCTGGCCGAGATCATCCGCGCCGGCATCCAGGCGCTGCCCCCCGGCCAGCAGGAGGCCAGCCGCGCGCTGGGGCTGTCGTACATGCAGACGATGCGGCGCGTGATCTTGCCGCAGGCGCTCTACAACATGCTGCCCAGCATGCTGAGCCAGTTTGTGTCGACGGTGAAGGAAACGTCGCTGGCGTATGTGATCAGCGTGCAAGAGCTGACGTACGCGGCGAACCAGATCAACAGCGTGTTGCTGACCAAGCCGTTCGAGGTGTTCGGCTTGCTGGCGATGACGTATTTCATTCTGAATTTTGGCCTGAGTTCATTGGTGCACCTGACCGAACGGCGTATCGGCAGACGGCGCGCCGGGCTTCTGGCCACCCCTAAAGTGGTGCCGACATGATCCGATTTTCACAAGTGCAGAAGTGGTACGGCGATTACCAGGCGCTGGCCGACGTGACCGAAGCCGTCAAGCAGGGCGAGGTGGTGGTGGTGTGCGGGCCATCAGGGTCGGGAAAGTCGACGCTGATCCGTACGGTGAACCGCCTGGAGCCTATTCAGAAAGGCGTGATCGAGGTCAACGGGCAGGATATTTATGGCCCGAAGGTGCACCTGGATCAACTGCGCAGCCACATCGGTTTCGTGTTCCAGCAGTTCAATCTGTTCCCGCATTTGTCGGTGGTGGAAAACCTGATGCTGGCGCCGCTGCAACTCAAACGCGCCCGCCGCCCGGAAGCCCGTGAACGCGCGATGCAGTTGTTGGAGCGTGTGGGCTTGTCACACAAGGCCGAGGCCTATCCGGCGCAGCTGTCAGGCGGCCAGCAACAGCGCGTGGCGATCGCCCGCGCCCTGGCGATGAACCCGCCCGTGATGCTGTTCGACGAGCCGACCAGCGCGCTGGACCCCGAGATGGTGGGGGAAGTGCTTCAGGTGATGAAGGGCTTGGCAAAGGACGGCATGACGATGGTGTGCGTGACACACGAAATGGGGTTCGCGCGTGAAGTCGCGGACAGAGTGTGGTTCATGGATGCGGGGAGGATTGTGGAGACGGGGGGGCCGGAGGAGTTTTTTAGTCGGCCGGGGACGGAGAGGGCTCGGAAGTTTTTGGCTGAGATTCGGCATTGAGGTTTTGGTGTTGTGGCCGGGTTGGTTCTTGAGACGCCCGTGAGGCCGGGGGCCTGGGGTGCGCGGGGCAACGATTGCGGTCCGGAGCCTTCGCTCCGGACTTCCCCCTTGTCATCTTCGTCACCCGCCGTTGGCGGGTTGTGGTGGTCAAGTTTTAGTGGACACGTCGATAGGTGTTTTTTGGACGCTGGCTGGCTTCATAGGCAGCCGGCGTCAGATAGCCCAGCGTAGAGTGCAGCCGCCGGGTGTTGTAGAAGTTCTCGATATAGTCCTGGATGTCACGCTGTGCATCGGCCCGCGTGGCGTATCGGCTTGTCCAGAGTCTTTCGACCTTGAGGCTCAAGAAGAATCGCTCCATGACGGCGTTGTCCCAGCAGTTGCCTTTGCGGCTCATGCTGCACTGGATGCCATGGTGAGCCAGGACCGCCTGATACTCGCCGCTGGCGTATTGGAAGCCCCGATCCGAGTGCAGTAACAACCCGCGGGCAGGTCGTCGCTGGCGGATCGCCATCTCCAGGGCCTGCCGCACCATGGGGGTATGCGTGGTCGGTGAGGTTGCCCAGCCGACCACGCGCCGTGAGTAAAGATCAAGCACGACGGCTAGATACAGCCAGCCTTGCGTGGTTCGGATGCAGGTTATATCGGTCACCCAGGCCCGGTTCGGCTGATCCACATCGAACTGCCGATCCAGGACGTTCTTGAACGTCGGCTTGCCCACGTCGGTGATCGTGGTGGCGATGAACCGACGCTTCCAGACCGGCCGCAAATGCGCTTGGCGCATCAGGGTGCGAGCCCGGTAGCGGCCGATCTGCACTCCGTCAGATCGCAGCGCGCGGGAGATGCGCCGACTGCCGTAGGTCGAGCCGCTGGCACTAAAGCCGCCGCAACATAGACCTGCTCGCGCACGGTCTTGGGCCTTACCCGTCGACTACGCTGGGCGTAGTAACCGGAGCGACTAACGCCGAGCATCCGGCAGGTGTGGCTGACGGCATAGGCCTTCTGTTGCAGATGCGCCACCAGTGCAAAGCTCACTTGAGCTCGCGGGCAAAGAAGGCCGAGGCTTTTTTTAATAACTCATTGTCCAGCTTGGCTTGGCGCAGCTCCAGCTCCAACTCGCGGATACGTCGCTGCTCCGGGGTGATCGGCAGCCCCGGGCCGGGCTTGCCCAACACGTCCGCCTTGTACTGCACCAGCCAGCGCCGCAGCGCTGTCTCACCAAGCCCCAATGATGCACAGACCTCGGGCACGCCAAGGCCCTTGTCTGTCACCATCCGCACCGCCTCGAGCTTGAACTCCGCCGTAAAGGCACGCCGTTTTATCTTGGTCATGACTCACCTCCTAGGTTCAACCTATCTGGGTGTCCACCAAAATTAAACCACCACAGGCCGCGCGGGCGGCCTTTTGGAGCTTACGCGTCGTGGTGCGTCGTCGCGATGCTCGCTTCGCGTGTGGCTACGTTGTTTGGGCTCTTCTCGACGGCTCGCCGCGCCTCATCCATCCTACGAACGATGACCGCCACTTGAACTCCAGTGCGGTGGCGCGCGACGGGTCGGCACGCGCAAGGCAGTGGCGGACGCGCGCCACCCCTTTACCTCCCCCCAAATTCGCGGAGGCCATTAGAAAACCACTCTCCACATTCGCGAAAGCGACCACCACCCAAACGCCCACAAATGCGTATGCCGAGTAAGGCCGCCCGCGCGGCCGCCACTCGGCGGGCCCCGCAGCATTCGTGACTAAGGCACACCCTAGCAGCGCACCGACCCAAGACAGCGGCAGCCCGTCGGCGCGGTGGCCCTGACTGCGCGCAACCTCGATGCGCCCGAGGGAATCTGAAGGGAAGGCCGTAGGCCTGGACGAAGATGACGAAGGGGGAGTCCGGAGCGAAGGCTCCGGACCGCAATCGTGGGCGCGCGCAGTCAGGGCCACTGCGACGATGGGCGACCTACGAAGATCGCCACCCGCCCCAAGAACTCAGCAACTCAGCAACTCAGCAACTCACGACCCCCAAGGCCGCAGCAAAAAAACCACCCGTCATTCAGACATCGGATTCTGAAACTGCGAACACTTCACCTGCACGAGTTTTCGATCCTGCAATCTCAGCGCCGTCAACGCTCCCCCCCACACGCACCCGGTATCCAGGCAGATCACGTCCGGCCGTTGCAGCAGGCCCAGCGTTGACCAATGGCCGAATACCGTTGTGATGTCGCGGGTGGCGCGGTTCGGGACGTCGAACCACGGGACCAGGCCTTGCGGCCAGGCGCCCGGGGCGACCTTGGTTGCGAACTCCATGTGGCCGTTCGGCGTGCAAAGGCGAATGCGCGTCAGCGCATTGATGATCACCCGCATCCGCTTGCCGCCCTTGTGGTCTTCCTTCCAGGTGGACGGCTCATTGCCGTACATCTTTTGCAGCGCCTTCTGCCAGTTCGGGCCGCGCAGCGCGTCCTGGACTTCGCCGGCCAGTGACAGCGTCTTGGCGACGTCCCACTTGGCCAGCGTGCCTGCGTGTACCAACAGGTGGCCCTGCTCGAAATGCGCCAGCGGGCGAAAGCGCAGCCAGTTGATCAGGTCGGCCGCGTCCGGCGCGCGAAGAATGTCTTCGAGCGTGTCCGATTTGGACGGCTTGCGCACCCCGGCTGCGGCGGCCAGCAGGTGCAGGTCGTGGTTGCCCAGCACGGTTGTCGCGCGGTCACCCAGGTCGATGATGCGACGCAGGGTTTCCAGCGACTGCGGGCCACGGTTGACCAGGTCCCCGGCGAACCAGAAGCGCGACTTCGGGTCGCCGACCAGATCGGGGTGGGACAGCAAGCGATCCAGCGGCGAGCAGCATCCCTGCACGTCGCCGATCATCCAGATACTGCCGTTCATGCGGGACTTTTGCTCCAAGGCCAACGTTGTTGGACGATACGGGAAATGGTGTGGCGGTATTCCATATAGCTCATGGCGGCCAGCGCCAAGGCCATGGCCCCGATGTTCGGGCCCAGGGCGGTCAGCCAGGGCGGCCACTTACCCAACATGCCGACGTTCAGCGCCAGCTGGTTCAGCATGAAGAAGCCCACGCCCAACAAAATGCCGATGAAGACCTTGGCGCCCACGCCACCGCGGCGGGTTTGCATCAGTCCGATGGGGGCGGCAATCGTGATCATCACCAGCAGCGTGAACGGATACGCCAGTTTGCGCCACAGGGCGACAACCTGTCGACCATATTGCAGTTGGTTGTCGCGCAAATACTCCACATAGTCCAGCAGCGTGACGATGGACATGCGTTCCGGGGTCAGCACGCGGGCCAAGAGGCGTTCGGCGCTGAGCGTGGTGTCGATGGTGCGTTCTGGCACCTTCACAACGGAGGCGGGCGGGTTCTTGGGCGGGCGGGCGTTGGCCAGCGCTTCGGAGGCATCCGCGTCCAGGCGGGTTTCCGAGACGTCTTTCAGCACCAGGTCGCCATGGGCGAACAGGCCCGTGGGCGCCGTGGACAACACCGACAGCGTCAGGTCTTTCTTGAATTCGTAAAGGGTGACACCCGCGACCTGGCCGTCGCCTTTCAGTTCGGCAATATTGATGATGCGCGTGCCGCCGTTGGAGGTGGGTTCCTTGAACCAGTAGCCGCTTTTCAGGCGGTCGCCGCCGGCTTTGCCGCGGAACATCAGGTTGGCTTCGCCGGTTTTGATCTCGGCCCACGGGGTGACGTATTCGGACAGCAGCGCCGCCCCGATCATCAGCGGGATGGTGACGACCCACAGCATCCGCAAGAGCCGCATGCCGCTCACGCCCGAGACGCGCAGGATGACGAGTTCGTTACGTTGGGCAAGACCCGCCAGCGCCAGAATGGCGCCGATCAACAGCCCGATGGGCAGCAGGTCGTACAAGCGGGTGGGAATGGCCAGCGCCTGCATGTAGAGCAGGGCCATCATGGAGAACTTGTCGCCCACGTTGTCCAGGTCGTCCACCAGCGCGAAGAACGTGAAAAGGCCTAGCAGGGCCATAAGGACCACTGCACAAGAGCGATAGATCTCGCGGGCCAGGTAGCGACGTGCGGTACGCATGAAAAGGAAGGGGAGCGCTAAACGTGAAAGCTTAACAAATCCCGCCGGGTAGGGTGGAGGCGGCCGGACGGAAATGCCCGGTTTTGCGTGTCAGGGGATGTCAACCATCTGCATCCGGCGGGTCAGCACCCCGACGCGGGAGTTCAGGTAGTTGGAATTGCGGTGGCTGTCATAGAAGCGCGGGTTGGGCAGCATGGCCGCCAGCCGGGCGGACTGGCTGGCGCTGAGGTTGGCGGCCGAGGTGTTGTAGTAGTGCTTGGCCGCCGCCTGGGCGCCGAACACGCCAACGCCCCATTCCGCCACGTTCAGATACAGCTCCAGTATCCGTTCCTTGGTCATGACGTGCTCGATCATATACGTCAGCACCAGTTCCTGGCCCTTGCGGATGTAGCTGCGTGAGCTGGACAGGAACAGGTTCTTCGCCAACTGCTGCGTAATGGTCGAGCCGCCGCGCATCTTGCTGCGGCCCGCTTCCTCTTGGCGCTGGTTGTATTCCCAGGCCTTGCGGATGGCGTCCCATTCGATGCCGTCGTGCTCGGTGAAGTTGGAATCTTCCGACGCCACCACCGCGCGCTTCAGGTTGCGGCTGATTTTGTCATAGGGCGCCCATTCGTACTGAAGCTGAAAGCCGGGATTGCCTTCGCGCAAGCGGGACCGCTCTTCGCGCATGATGGCGCTGCTGCCGGGGTCGCGGTAGTTGTACCAGACGACCTGTGCGAACAGCCAGAACTGGTAGAGCAGCACCGCGCACACCAGCGCCATCAGTACGCCGGTGATGGTCCGGAACCAGGATCGGCCCTTGCCGCGCGTTGCCATGCCGCTTAGCGTCCTGCCATGAGCGCCTCGCGCAGCGCCGTCAGCACCGGGGCCGGATCGGGGCGCACGCCGTGCCAGATCAGGAAGCTCTCGGCCGCCTGGCCCACCAGCATGCCCAGGCCGTCGGCGGTCAGCGCCGCGCCATCGGCGTCGGCCTGTTTCATGAAAGCGGTAGGTTGGGCGCCGTACATCATGTCGTAGGCGGCCGCGCCGTCGGCGTACAGGCCGGCGGGCAGGTCGGGGGCGGCGTCTTGCAGGCCGCTGGCCGTGGCGTTGATGACCAGGTTCCAACCGCCGGGCGTGGCGGCGTCGGTCAGCCCGCCCGCAGTGACTTGCGTCTGCGGCGATACGCCGGTGTCACGCCAGGCCTCGGCCAGTTCCAGCGCCTTGGCCGCGGTGCGGTTGACGATGTGGATGCGGGCGCAGCCGGCGTCGGCCAGCGGTTGCAACACGCCTCGGGCCGCGCCGCCCGCGCCCACCAGCAGCACGGACGCGCTGCTCAGGTGCACGCCCAGGCGCAGCAGGTCAGACACCAGTCCGACGCCGTCGGTATTGCAGCCGTGCCAGGCGCCATCGCGCCACGACAACGTGTTGACGGCGCCCGCCAGGCGCGCGCGGGTGGACAGGCGGCCGGCGGCCAATGCGTAGGCTTCCAGCTTGAAAGGCACCGTGACATTCAAGCCCAGCCCGCCCTCAGTCACGAATGCGGCCACAGCGTCAGCAAAGCCGTCGACCGGCGCCAGCAGGCGCTCATAGCGCAGGGGTTTGCCGGTTTGCTTGGAAAACAGGTCGTGGATCTGAGGCGAGCGGCTGTGCGCAATGGGATTGCCGATGACGGCGTAGCGGGCAAGAGGGGTCGCCTCGGTCATGGGGCTTGTGTTTCCAGGGTGTCGTTAACGAAATGCCACGTGCGGGTGATGACCAGCACGTCCGTATCGCGGGCGATATCGGGGGGGAATGGGGGAAAAGGCGCGGCCAGCTGGACGATGCGGCGGGCGGCCTGGTTCAGCACCGCGTGCGGCGAGGGCTGGTCGATTTCGACATTGGCGATACTGCCGTCGGCGCGTACTGACACCGTGATGCGCAGCGACCCGTAAATGCGCCCGCGCGCCTCGTCGGGATAGTGCTGCGTGCCAACGGCTTCTATCCGGGTGCGCCAGGCATCCAGGTAGGCTGCGTAACGCGACGCTTCGGCCGACGGGGCCACGAACTGCTTGCGGGGTTCGGCGCTGTATTGCTGCACGCGCGCGGCCAGCGCGGCGACCTGGGCGTTTTGAATGACGCTGGCCTGATCCTGTGCGTCCTGGCCAAGATCAGCGCCGTCGGGCCAGGGGTTGACAGCCTGACGCTCGGCGCCGGCTTTCTCGGCCGACCGCAACTGGGTCATCAGACGGGCCTGTTCGGCTTCCAGCTGAACCTGCCGGCGGCGCATGGCTTCCAGCACGATGGTCTCGGCGGACGCGCCGGTCTGGGGCAGCGGGGTGGTGCTCATGCCGCGTTCGGCGTTGCCGCCGCCCGTCATCTGATTCTGCGCCTGCGCCCGGGGTGTCTCAGGCGGCGTCTCGCTGCGGGCGTTCAGCAGCACGACTTCCAGGCTGGTGACGGGCGGGCGGGTGAGCGCGGGCGCGCCAAAGCGCCACGCCAGCGCGCCGGCGTGCACCAACAGCGATATTGCGATGCCGATGCGCAGGTAGTGTTGGGCGGGAGCGCCCAGCCACCGCAGGTAACGGCTTAGCGGGGAGGGGGAATCAGGGCGTTGCACCGACGCATTGTAAGACGAGTCGGTGCTGCCGGGACATGCCACCCAACGGCTTGTAACAGCTGTTGGACGGGAGCGGGGCGTGACGTCGATGGAGACGGGACGACTCGGCGGGCGGCGCATGAAGGGTCATCCTCCAACGCGCCGCCGCGTGGGGTCAGGCCGTCTTGCGCGGAAAGACCCAGACCTTGCTGGCCGGCAAGGCCAGGCGGCAGGGGCCCGGCTCGCGGCCTTCGGGGCCATAGGCGCGCAGGGCCAGCGTGTGGGCGGGGTCCGCGTCCGGCGTGCGGAACAGGTATTCCCAGCGGTCGCCCAGGTACATGCTGGTCAAGAGCGGCATGTCCAGGTGGTTGCCGTCGGGGTCATCCGCCAGGCGCACCTGTTCAACGCGAATCACGGCGGTACCGTCCTGGCCCTGAGTCACGCCTTCGCCGGCCTTGCCCCACAACGCCCAGCCGCGGCCTTCGATGCGGGCCTGGCCGTCACGCACTTCCGTGACCTTGCCTTCCAGCCGGTTGTTGCTGCCCATGAACTCGGCCGTGAACAGCGTGGACGGCGAACCATACATTTCCTGCGGCGTGCCTTGCTGTTCGATCTTGCCGTTGTTCAGCAGCAGGATGCGGTCGGAAATGGCCATGGCTTCGCTCTGATCATGCGTCACCATCAGGGCCGACAGCCCCAGGCGGATGATCAGCTCGCGCAGGAACGCGCGCGCTTCTTCGCGCAGCTTGGCGTCCAGGTTGGAGAGCGGTTCGTCCAGCAGGATGACGGGCGGGCTGTATACCAGCGCCCGGCCAATGGCCACGCGCTGTTGCTGGCCGCCTGACAGCGCGTGCGGATGGCGGTGGCCCAGCTTGCCCAGGCCCAGCTGATCCAGCACGGCTTGCACGCGTTCGCGCACTTCGGCCGACGGCACCTTGCGCAGCTTCAACGGGTAGGCCACGTTTTCAAACACGGTCTTGTGCGGCCACAACGCGTAAGACTGGAACACCAGTCCCAGGTTGCGTTCTTCGGCCGGAATCTCCTTGCGCGCGCCGCCGTCGTAGACGATGCGGTCGCCGATGGTGATGCGGCCGCGCTTGGGGCCTTCCAGGCCAGCCACGGCGCGCAGCAAGGTCGTCTTGCCGCTGCCCGAGGGCCCAAGCAGCGACACCACTTCGCCCTGGCGCAGTTGCATCGACACGCCCTTGAGCACCGGGTTGTCGCCGTAGTCCAGGTGCAGGTCTTCTACAGAAAGCTCAATCATGAAGTTTGACTCCGAATCGCAGGGCGATGCCCAGGCCGATCACGACCAGAACGATATTGATGAAGGAAAGCGCAGCCACGATGTCGATGGCGCCCGAGGCCCACAACGACACCAGCATGGAACCGATGGTTTCCGTGCCGGGCGACAACAGATAAACGCCGGTGGAATATTCACGCTCGAAGATCAGGAACATCAGCAGCCAGGAGCCGATCAGGCCGTACTTGGCCAGCGGCACCGTGACGTGGCGCGTGACCTGGCCCCGGCGCGCGCCCGCGCTGCGGGCGGCTTCTTCCAGTTCCGGTCCCACTTGCAGCAGGGTCGACGAGATCAGGCGCAGGCCATACGCCATCCAGACCACGGTGTAGGCGAGCCACACGCTGAAGATGGTGCTGCGCATGGCGCGCAGCCATTCAACGAAGTTCTCGCGCAGCCATTCGGCGAACGGCAGCGCCGACAGCCAGCCGTTTTCGTCCACGTCCAGCGCGTTGTCCAGCCACATCGGCACAAACAGGAACACCCACAAGAACGCCAGACCGGCCAACAGGCCCGGCACGGCGCGCGGCACCAGCACGCTGTAGTCCATGAAGCGCGTGACGTTGTCGGGCTTGCGGTGCATCGCCAGGCCCACGAACATGTAGCACATCACGGCCAGCGCGCCGCCAAACACCCCGATGGCGACCGAGTTCACGATGGCGCGGATCAGGTTGGGTTGGCCGAATACGGTGTGGAAGGCGTCCAGCGACAGCACGTCAAACAGCGACACGCCCATGCCCCAGTTGGACACGAACGCCCGCAGCAGCACGCCCAGCAGCGGCACCACGATCGTGACCAGCAGCCAGAACGCCACGACGGCGCCCGCCAGCCAGCGCCACTTGCCCAGCGGCAGCGGGCGTGCGCGCGAGGCCTTGCCCTTGACGGTGACAAAGCGGTTCGCGGTGCGCATCAGGCGGCGTTGCAGCATGACCAGCGGAATCGTCATGCAGATCAGGATCACGGCCACGGCCGCCATCAGGTGGTACGACGGAATGCCCAGCTTGTTGGTCAGCTTGTACAGGTAGGTGGCCAGCACCAGGTTGCCTTCCGGGTCGCCCAGCACCAGCACCAGGCCGAACACTTCCAGGCCCAGGAAGAACAGCAGCACGGTGGCGTACAGCATGGCGGGTCGCACCATCGGCAGGCTCACGGATACCATCACGCGCAGCGGCGATGCGCCGGCCACGCGGGCGGCTTCTTCCACGTCGGAACCCATGCTGCGCAGCGCCGACGAGATATACAGGTACGCGTGCGGCACGTGCGTCAGGCCGGCGATGATGACGATGCTGGTCAGCGAATACACGTTCCAGGGCACGAAGCCCAGGATGTTCTGCGCCCAGATCGAGAAGAAGCCCACGGGGCCTGCGGCCACGACGTAGCCAAAGCCCAGCACCATGGGCGACACAAACACCGGCACCAGGATCAGCGGTTCGATCCAGCGGCGGCCGGGCAGGTCGGTGCGGATCATCAGGAAGGCCAGCATGCCGCCCAGCGGGATGGCGATGATGGCCAGCCCGAAGGCCAGGATGAAGCCGCTTCGCAGCGCCTTGTAGAAATCGGGGTCCGCGAAGATGAAGCGGAACGCGTCCAGGCTGAAGACCTTGGACGGGGCAAAGAAAGGCGCGGAGAGAAAGCTCTGGATGATGATGAACGACAGCGGCACGTAGATGGCCAATGCCGTGATCAACACCACCACGCCGCGCGGCAGGGACTGCCATTTTCTGCGCAATGACTGCATGGGGAAATCCTGTTGTCGAGAATGACGCGATGGTCGCGCCGCCCGGGTACGGGGGAGCCCGCCCGGGGGGCGGTCAGGCGGACGGCGCCGTGCCGTCCGCTTACGCGTTGTGGCGGTTCAGAGCGGGCGCGCCGCTCTGAACCCGCGCGGCATTACTTGCCCGCTGCGGCGCGCCAGTCCTTGATGAACTGCAAACGCTTGTTCTGTTCCAGGTAGTCCAGCAGCGTTTCGTTGACCGGAATCGGCTTGAGCGAAGCGCCCAGTTTCTTGGTCATGCCGTCCACATCGTTGTCGCCTTCGATGTCGTCACGCACCGAGGCCAGATCGGCCTGGTTGGCCATGATTTCCTGGCCCTTCTGCGACAGCAGGTAATCCATCCACAGCTTGGCGGCGTTGCGGTTCTTGGACTTCTTGCTGATGAACGCCACGCGCGACAACACCAGCGCGTAGTCGGTCGGGTAGGCCACACCCAGCGACGGGTCCGACTTGGCGCGCGTTTCAGCGTACGAGCCCAGGATGTTGTAGCCGATCAGGTTTTCACCCGACGACACGCGTTCCATCATGGTGCCGGTGGACGACTGCACGATCAGGCCGCCCTTGGCGATGTCCTTGAGGGTCTCGAAGTACTTGGGGTCGTTGGCCTTGTCCTGCACGGCCAGCATGAAGCCCACGGCCGACTTCTCGATGTCGTAAGTCGTGACCTTGTTTTTGAACTTGTCCGGTTGGCTGGCGATCAGCTTGGCCAGCGCGCCGTGCGTGGTGGGCACTTCGTTGGCTGGGATCAGGCGCTTGTTGTAGATGAAGACGGCCGGTTCGTACGTGGTGCCGTAAGCCGAATCCTTCCAGACCGCCCAGGCCGGCAGCTTGCCGCTTTCCGGCGACTTGTATTGCAGGGCGTAGTCGGTGGCCAGCTTCAGCGCCGAGTCCATCGATGAGCTCCAGACGACGTCGCCGCTGCTGCCGCCCGCCGCCTGTTCGCTGATGTAGCGGTTGTAGAGCTCGGTGCTGTTCATGTCGTTGTATTCGACCTTCACGCCCGGGTACAACGCTTCGAAGCCCTTGATGATGGGGCCGGCGGCCTTGGTGTCGGTGGTCGAATAGATGACGACCTTGCCTTCCTTCTTGGCGCCGTCCAGGATCTTTTGGTAGTCGGCCGGATAACCCGCCGGCACGGCCTGCGCGAAGGCGCTGCCGGTGGCGATGGCGAATGCTGCGGCGCAGGCGGCCGCCAGTTGGGACTTGGCAAGCATGTGTTTGTCTCCGATTGGAATGGTCTGTAGCGGGATCTGGGTCCAGCCTGCGCCCATCTTAGGAGGCGGCGTCTGTCGTCGTCCTGTCATGGCGACAGGTAGCGCCTAGGGGTAATCCCTGGGCGCGAATGGCCGCGCCGCAGGGATAGCGCCCTTGCTCAGGGCCGCTTCGGCGTATCCGTCACCAGCCGCACCCAGTTCTGCACGAAGCGCGAATGCCGCCGCTGGTCCAGCCCCACCAGCAGGGCGGGGCTCAGCACCACCGGCTGCACGATGCCTTGCGAGCGCGCCAGCACCGCTTCGGACGTCCAGCGCCCGGGCGTGTCTTCCATGATGGAACCCAGCGCCGCGTGGCTGGAAGCCACCTGCTGGCCGGCGGGCGACAGCAGCCAGTCCACCAGCGCGCGCGCCAGGTCCGGGCTGGGGGCGCGCCGTGAAATCAGCACCGAACGCGCCAGCACCAGCACGTAGTCCTGCGGAAACACCACGCCGATCTTGCTGCCGTCCGCCTGGCGCGACAGCGCGTACGAACCCAGGATGTTGTAGCCAAGGTCCAGCTCATCGTTTTCGATGGCGTCCAGAATCTGCGCGCTGGTGGGCGACAGGCGCACGGCCACTTGGCCCATCGCATTGGCCAGCCCCCAGAAGTTGGATGACACCAGCTCGTCTTGCTCGGCCAGCAGATAGCCCAGGCTGCTGGCGGCGATGTCATAGGTGCCGACGCGGCCTTGCAGCGTGGCTTGGTCGCGTTCCAGCAGGCGCAGCAGGTCTTGCCGGGAGCGGGGCACGGTGGCTTCGGTGAAGCGTTTGGGGTTGTAGACGATGACGGCGGGTTCGAACGTGAAGCCGTAGACCTCGTTGCGCCAGACCGCCCACGACGGCAGCTTGGACGCGTAGGGTGACGCGTAGCTTTGCGCGTAACCGTCGTTGGCCAGCCGGATCTGCAAGTCCGATGCCGAACTCATCAGCACGTCGACGTTGGTCAGGCGCCCGTCGATGGTGGCTTCGTACAGATCGCGGCTGCTGATCTCGCGATACACCACCGTCACATCGGGCCGCAAAGATTGAAAGCCCTGAATCAGCGGCGCGACCACGGGCGTGTCGGTGGGGCCGGCGATGACCAGGGTGCGCGACGTGGGTTGCGGCGCGGGATAGCGCGTGACAATTTCGTCCAGTTCGGCGGCACGTACGTCCTGAGGTGCCGACACCAGCAGCAGCGCCGCCGTGAACGCCGCGCCCAGCCACGTCGCCAGATGGCGCCCTGCGGGCTGTTGTTGCAGCGGCAGGATGACGCGCGCCGACAAGCCGCCGCCCGGCCGGTCATGCAGCCATAGCGACCCGCCATGCGCCATCGCCACCGAACGCACGATGGCCAGGCCCAGCCCCGATCCGGGTTGAGATTCACCCGCTTTGCCGCGCGTGAAGCGCTGCTGCACGGCTTCTTTTTCGTCGTCCGAGATACCCGGCCCGCGATCCGACACCGTCAACGCCACGCGAAAGCCGGCAACAGGCGTGGCCTGAATATCCACGGTGCCATCCGGCGCATAGCGCAAGGCGTTGTCCACCAGATTGCGCAGCATCTCGCGCAAGGCGACGCGGTCACCGGCCAGGCGCGCGCGGCGGACGTCGGGCGCAATGTCGATGCGCAGCCGCTCGGCTTCCACCGGGCCGATACGGCGGCGGGTTTCGTTGATGGTTTCCGCCACCCCGACGGATTCGGGTGGCCCTTTGCCGAGCCGGTGCGTGATGGTGGCGTCCATCAGCAGCTGGTTGATCAGCTGGCTGGCGTGCGTGGCGTTCTGATGAATGCGGCCGATGCGCTCGCGCAGCCGCTTGGGGTCGGTTTCGTCCAGCGCCACTTCTGCTTGCGCGCGCAGCGACGCGAGCGGTGTGCGGACCTGATGCGTGGCGTCGGCCACCAATGTGTTCAAGGTATCCATGATGATGGAAAGGCGTTGCATGAAGGCGTTCAGCGCTTCGACCAGGCGGCGCACTTCGCGCGGCACCGGCGTGGTGACGGGCGTCAGATCCTCGGGCGCGCGGGTGCGCAGTTCGCGTTCCAACACGGCCAACGGCGCAAACGCCCGTTGCACGCCGAACCACAACAGGCCCAGCGCCACCAGCGACACGACCAGCAGCGGCAACACGCCGCGCCCCAGGATTTCGTCGGCAAGTTCTTCGCGCGATCCCAAGGTTTCGGCGACCCGCACGGTAACCCAGCCGGCATGCTGGCTGGCCGACACCAGCCGCCCCACGGTGGCGACGCGCACGGGCTCGTCGTGATAAATGACGTAGGCGAACACGGGGGTTGCGGCTTGCGCCAGCGGCAGGTTGGGGGCCAGGTCGCCATAGCCGGTGATGAGCCGGCCATTGGAGGTGCGCGCTTCGTAGAACACGCGCTCGCCGCCCGACAACATGGCAAGCGACGACACGGGCGGTTCCACGGTGACGCCTTCGTCATCAATCTGCACGGACCCGGCGATGGTCAGTGCGGATGCGGCAAGCAGCCGGTCAAACGCCTGCTCGGCGGCGCGTTGCGCGTAGTCTCGCAGGAAGAACACCAGCCCGATCAGCGCGCAGGCCAGCAACACCACGCCAAGCGTGAAGACGCGGCGCCGGATCGAGGCGCTTTCAGGAATGCTCATGGCTGCGGGCCTGATAGCCAACGCCGCGCACGGTGACGATGTCGATCGACGCCCCTGCCAGCTTCTTGCGCAGCCGCGAGATCAACAGTTCCAGCGCATTGAGCGAGCCGTCGTCCAGGTCAAACAGCTGGTTCATCAGCCGTTCCTTGGCAACGGTTTGGCCGATGCGGCCCAAGAGGATTTCCAGCAAGCGGAATTCGCGCCGACCCAGCTCCAGCGGCGCACCAGACAACATGACGCTGCGCCCGGCAAGGTCCAGGCTCAGGTTGCCGTAGGTGGTGGTGCTGCTGGTCTGCCCTGACGGCCGCCGCATCAGGGCGCGCAACCGCGCTTCGAGTTCGCGCAGGTCAAAGGGCTTGACGAGGTAGTCATCCGCGCCCAGGTCCAGCATGTCGATCTTGTCTTCAATTTCCGCCCGCGCGGTCATGACGAGCACCGGCGCTTCCAAGCCGGCTGCGCGCAATTCCCGAATCACGGTGAAGCCGTCTTTGCCAGGCAGATTGATATCCAGGACAAGCGCATCCCAGGTTTCGTCCAACCCCCACCGCAACGCCGCCAGCCCGTCATGCACCCACTGCACGCTATGGCCAGCGGAACGCAGCTTGCTTTCCACGGCATCGCCAAGATCAAGGTTGTCCTCGACCAGCAAAATGCGCATGTTGTTCCTCCGTGTCGTTTTGGTTTTTCGAGGAGTGTACGACGGGGGGGGGTTGACGCGGGGTTTGGTTGGTTTGGGGGCTGGGGCGTTGATGAGGAGGGTTTGGGTTCTTGAGACGCCCGTGGTGTCGGGGGCCTGGGGTGCGCGGGGCAACGATTGCGGTCCGGAGCCTTCGCTCCGGACTGCCCCCTTGTCATCCTCGTCCGCCTTCGGCTCCCTACGGATTCCCTCGGGCTTATCGACGCCCCGCGCACCCCAGGCCCCCGACACCACGGGCTCTGCCAGTTGCAATCTGACGTCAGCAGGCACGGTCAGCGTTCTTGAGGTTCTCTCCACGGGGATTGGGGTGGTGGAAGATCTTGCGGGGCCCGCTCCATGCCGGCCGCGCGGGCGGCCTGGTGGAGCTTACGCGTCGGGGTGCGTCGTTGCGATGTTCGCTTCGCGTGTGGCGGCTTTGTTCGAGTTCTTCTTGATGGCTTGCCGCGCTTCATCCATCCCTCGGGGCACTGTCACCCGTTGAACTCCGGTGCGGTGGCGCGCGACGGGTCGGCACGCGCAAGGCAGTGGCGGACGCGCGCCACCCCTCTACCTCCCCCCACAATCGTGGGGGCCCCCTAGCAAACAGTTCTCAGCATTCGCGAAAGCGAACATCGCTCAAACGACCACCGACGCGTATGCCGAGTAAGGCCGCCCGCGCGGCCGGCACTCGGCGGGCCCCGCAGCACTCGTCACTAAGGCACACCCTAGCAGCGCATCAGGCCAAGACATCGGCAGCCCGTCGGCGCGGTGGCCCTGACTGTGCGCAACCTTGATGCGCCCGAGGGAATCTGAAGGGAAGGCCGAAGGCCTGGACGAAGATGACGAAGGGGCAGTCCGGAGCGAAGGCTCCGGACCGCAATCGTGGGCGCGCACAGTCAGGGCCATCGCGACGATGGGCGACCTACGAAGATCGACAACCTCCCGAAGATCGACAACGTCCAGAAGATTGCCAACCCCCGAAGATCAAATACCCACGAAGCCCGCCAATCTAAGCCTCACGATTCCGCTCACCACGATTCCGCTCACCACGACCCCAAAAAAAACTTCAAGCCCCGTCAGAAGCACCCAAAGCAGGACTGACCTCTCCCACGTATCGGCAATCCAACTCCAGCCCCAATTCATCCATCCCCAAAATATCAATCTCCACCGCCGTCCCCCGCTCCAACTCAGGCATCCCGCCCACCCGAGTCACCAGCGGCGCATTCGCGAAGCGCACCAGATCGTCACGCAATACATGCGCCACCGTCCGAGTCACGTTGTGCTGCTTTAGCCAACGTAGGCACCAGTAGCGCTCCATGGCGCTTTGGAACTCTGCCCACGCCGCATACTGCGCATCGAACGCGCCGATGATCGCGAACAAATCCGCATCGCGCGGCTTGAACGGGGCCACCAGGCGGGCAGACACCCCGTGCTCCACTGCCGCGATCAATTGCCATTGGTTGACCAGGTCAACATAGCGGCGCAGCGGCGACGTGCTCCAGGCGTATTGCGGCACGCCGATGGCCTCGTGCGGCAGCGCCTGCGTACTCATGCGCACGCGGCCCGCCTGTTGCGAACGGTAGATGCCCGGCACACCGTGCTGGTTCAGCAAACCGCCCCATTGGTTGTTGGCCAGAATCATGTATTCGGCCACCATCCGGTCCAGCGGCGCATTGCGCTGGCGCGGCACCAGGCGCACCGGCGTGTCCGGGTCGTCCGGATTGCCGTCCAGATAGAAGCTGTACTCCACCCGCGAATTGTTCTCGGGCTTGCCGCGCACGTTTTCGCGCTGCGCCGACAAGGCTTGCGCCAGCTTCCACAGCGGGCGCAGCCAGTGCCCGTACGGAATGTCCGCCGACGGGTCAGCCAGGCTGGCTTCCGTCACTTGCGAATCCAGCATGTTGTGGCGCAGGTTCTCGCGCACCACCACACGTTCCAGACGCGTTTCGGATTCGAAGATCTCGCCCGTTTCCGGGTCGGCCACCACATACAGTGACAGCACCGGCACTTCGCGGCCGGCGTCCAGCGAGAACGCCTTGATGACGTTGTCCGGCTGCATCGGGATTTTGTCGCCCGGCATGTAGACCGTGGACAGGCGGGCGCGGGCCAGCTTGTCGAATTCGCTGTCGCGGGTCACGGTAAGACCCGGGGCGGCCACGTGCACGCCGACACGCAGGCGCCCGTCGGGCAGCTCCGTGACGGACAGCGCGTCGTCGATTTCGGTCGTGGTGACATCGTCCACCGAATAGATTTCGGCGTCCGACAGCGGCAGTTCGCGGTCAAGCGGCGGCAGTTCCAGTTCGGGAAATTCCAGCCCGCGCGGGAAGTTCACCGCCAGGAAGCGGCGCTTGTGCAGCGCCAGCGCGTGCGGCCATGCGCCCAGCTCAAGCAGCAGGCGGTCGGGGCTTTTGCCCAACTTGGCGCACGCGGCGTCCAGCGCTTTCCATTGCTGCGAATTCTTGTCCGGGCGAATCAGCAACGACTCCGCCGCTTGAGCGATGGGCTCCGGCAGACGGCCGGCGGCCATCTCGTCTACCCATTCCTGCTGCTGCTCGGCTTGGCGCTGTTTCTTTTCCAGCGCGGCCAGGGCAGCAGCCAGGATGTCGGGCGGGGCAGGGCGGTAACGGCCCTTGCCACGGCGATGAAAGTACGCCGGCGCGCCGTGCAGGCGCATCAGCAACGCGGCCTGTTCCACGGGCGTGGGCGCGTGGCCGAAATAATCCGCGGCCAGCGTGGGCGTGTCGAATTCTTCTTGCGGCGCGCATTCCCACAGGAATTGCAGGTCCAGCGCCTCGGCAGCGGCCGCCGCCTGGCTCATCAGCGTGGCCGGTTCCGGCGACGCGAAGTTGAACAGGGTGTTGGCGCGCTTGATTTTGCTGCGCTTGCCAGACTCCGACTCCACCTGCAGGCTGGCGTCGGTCTCGGACAGGATGTTGCCGGCCTTGAAGCTGCCGTCGTCTTCGTAAAACACATACATGGTGGGGATCTTCCTGGGCGGCGCGCACGCGCCGCCTTGCGCAGCTATATAGAGTGTTGAGGTCTGGTACTGATTATTGGGGGCGAACCTGCTTGTCGCCAAGGGCGAATTCAAGCACCTCGGGCATCCATTGTTCGAAATCGGACAAGCCGTGGTCGCTGCCTTGCACGATACGCTGGGGGCAGCCTGCGTATCGATCGCGCATTTCACGCCAATCCAACACCTCGTCGCCCGTTGCCGCCAGCAGGAAGTACCGGTCAGGCTGCGTGATGCGAGGGACGTGGATGGCCGTCAATTCGTCCACATATTCGGGCAGAAAGACGAACGGCGCGTTGGAATGATACATGTGGTGTTCGCCGACCTGGGTCGCCAGGTCACGCGCGGCTTGCACGGCCGGGTTCAACAGCACCGCCTTGCAGCCCAGTTGCTCGGCCAGCCAGGTCGCGTAGAAACCGCCCAGCGACGAGCCAATGACGGTCAGTGCGCGGGGGCTGTCGACGCCGGCGAGTTGGCGCTGGGCAATGCCCATGGCCAGGTCAATCGCCTCGCGCGGGCTGGCAGGCAGTTGGGGGCATGCCCAGGCGTCGGCCAAGCCGCGCTGGGCCATGGCGTCGGCCATCAGGCGCGCTTTGAATGAATCCGGCGAGGAACGAAAGCCATGCAGGTAGAGAATCATTTCGTGCTCGTCCGGTGGGTGTGGCCTGGGGGCTTGGAGTCTGGCCGTGGCTTCAGCCGCACGCTTCCAGCGCATTCAGCAGCTTGCCGTGGATGCCGCCAAAGCCGCCGTTGCTCATGACCAGAACCTGGTCGCCCGGGCGGGCGGCGGCGGTTACGGCCGCGACCAATGCATCGATGTCATCGTAACTGGAAGCCCGATCGCCCAGGGGCGCCAGTACGTCGGCCGGATTCCAGCCCAGCGCGTGTTTGCCGCTGTGGGCGCCAAAGCAGAACACCAGGTCCGCGTCGACAAGCGCGTCGGGCAGACGGGCGGCCATGGTGCCCAGCTTCATCGTGTTCGAGCGCGGTTCCAGCACGGCCAGGATGCGCGCTGATCCCACTTGGCGGCGCAAGCCTTCCAGCGTGGTGGCGATGGCGGTGGGGTGGTGCGCGAAATCGTCGTAGACCTTGACGCCGTTGACGGTGCCGCGCAGTTCCATGCGGCGCTTCACGCCGGCAAAGCGCGTCAGCGCCGCGATGCCGTCTTGCACGGTCACGCCCACGTGCTCGGCCGCGGCCAGCGCCGCCAGCGCGTTCATGCGGTTGTGTTCGCCGGAGAGCGACCAGCGCACCGTGCCCGCTTCAACGCCATTGCGCAGCACGCCGAATGCGCCGTCGGCATCGGGCGCAGTGGCCTGCCAGGCGCCATCGGCGCCGAACGTGACGGTTTCCGACCAGCATCCACGCGCAATCACGCGGTCCAGCGCATCAGAATGCGTGGGGCGCACGATGCGGCCCGAGCCGGGAATGGTGCGCACCAAGTGATGGAATTGCGTCTCGATGGCCGCCAGATCGGGGAAGATGTCGGCGTGGTCGTATTCCAGGTTGTTCAGGATGGCGGTGCGCGGACGGTAGTGGACAAACTTCGACCGCTTGTCGAAGAACGCCGTGTCGTATTCATCCGCCTCGATCACGAACGGGCGGCGCGCCGGGTCGTAGCGGGCCGACACATGCAAATCCTGCGCGACGCCGCCGATCAGGAAGTTGGGCGCAAGGCCTGCGGCTTCCAATATCCAGGCCAGCATTGAACTGGTCGTGGTCTTGCCATGGGTGCCGGCCACCGCCAGCACGTGCTGACCGGGCAGAACGTTATCGCCCAGCCATTGCGGGCCAGACACATAACGCGCGCCGGATTCTAGAATGGCTTCCATCAGCGGGTTGCCGCGGCTGACGACGTTGCCGATCACGTACAAGTCAGGCTTGAGCGCCATCTGGTCGACGCCGAATCCTTCGATCAGCTCGATTCCCTGTTCGGATAGCTGGGTGCTCATCGGCGGGTACACGCCCGCGTCGCAACCCGTGACCTTGTGGCCGGCGGCGCGCGCGATCAGCGCCAAGCCGCCCATGAACGTACCGCAGATGCCAAGAATGTGCAGGTGCATTGAAAATTCTCCTGTCCTGCATTGTATATATAGCGGCGTGCTGGCCATGCCGGCCCATTGCGCGCAAAACGGCGGCAGCGGTTATGATCGCGCCATGAATCGACGCCTACTTCTTTCCGCCGGCGTGGCCGTAGCCGCCACGGTTGCGGGCGGCCTTACTTTGATGGGCCGCAAATCCCAGAACGCGGCAGCGCCGGCCGCCGAAAGCGACCCCATTCCCGCGCTGATGCAATTGCAGATGCCCGACTTGAATGGCGCAACGCATTCGCTGGCCGACTTCAAGGGCCAGCCCATGGTGGTCAACTTCTGGGCAACCTGGTGCGCGCCGTGCGTGAAGGAAATGCCCGAACTCGACGCCTTGCAGAAAAAGTATCCGCATATCCGCTTTGTCGGCATCGGTGTCGATACCGCAGCGAACATGCAAAAATTTGTCGAGAAAGTGCAAGTTTCCTACCCGTTGTGGGTGATCGGCGCCGGGGCCATTGATACCCTGCGCAAGCTTGGAAATCCCAGTGGCGGCCTGCCTTTTACCCTTGTTTTCAACGCTGATGGCGGAATTAACCGGAAGATACTGGGCGAAATCCAGCCAGATGATCTGAACCAAACCCTATCCAGTCTTAAGGCGTAAGTCTGTTGGACAAATAATAGGAATTGGCGTAAAAAGCTGGTTTATCGGCTGTTTTGCCAACAATTGGCAAACCACTCATTGGCAAGCGCATGGCGCAAAACATACTGGTATTGCATGGCCCGAACTTGAATCTGCTCGGCACCCGGGAACCTCATATCTACGGCAGTTTGACGCTGCCCCAGATCAATGAGCGCCTGGAATTGCTGGCAGGTGAACTGGGCGCCAAGCTGACTGCTTGGCAAGGCAATCACGAAGGCGCGCTGGTTGACCGCATTCAGGCGGCCCGGCAAGACGGCACAGACTTCATCATCATCAACGCGGCGGCTTATACGCACACCAGCGTCGCAATTCGCGATGCGCTGGCTGGGGTCGCGATCCCATTTATTGAAGTACATTTGTCCAATCTGTATAAGCGAGAGCCCTTCAGGCATCACTCTTATCTGTCCGATTTGGCGATAGGCCTTATCAGCGGCCTCGGCGCGGACGGCTACGAGGCGGCTCTGCGTTACGCAGTGCGGCACTGATCTCGCACCAACTCACAGCTTTTACATCTTATACGGCGCGGACCCCACGCTGGGACGCCGTCGACACTATCTCGGGAAGCAGCTTCTATGGACCTTCGAAAACTCAAAACCCTGATCGACCTGGTGGCTGAATCGGGTATCGCCGAGCTGGAAATCACCGAAGGCGAAGGCAAGGTACGCATCGTCAAGTTCTCGCAGACCTTGCAGCCGGTGGCTTACCACCAGCCCGAAGCCGGCGCAGCCGCCGCACCGGTGGCTCAAGCCGCAGCGCCCGCCGCTCCGGCCGCCGAAGCCGCCCCGGTCATCCAGGGCCACGTCGTGAAGGCGCCGATGGTTGGCACGTTCTACCGTTCGCCGAACCCGGGCGCCGCCCCGTTCATCGACGTGGGCGCCACCGTCAAGGAAGGCGACCCGCTGTGCATCATTGAAGCCATGAAGCTGCTCAATGAAATCGAAGCCGACAAGTCCGGCGTCATCAAAGAAATCCTGGTCGAAAATGGTGAGCCCGTCGAGTACGGTCAACCCCTGTTCGTCATTGGCTGATAGCTGAAAATGTTCGAAAAAATCCTGATCGCCAATCGGGGCGAAATCGCCCTGCGCATTCAGCGCGCTTGCCGTGAGCTGGGCATTAAAACCGTGGTCGTGCACTCCGAGGCTGACCGCGAAGCCAAGTACGTGCGCCTGGCCGATGAATCCGTGTGCATCGGGCCCGCGCCGTCGCGTGACAGCTACCTGAACATGCCGGCCATCATTTCGGCCGCCGAAGTGACAGATTCCGAGGCAATTCACCCGGGTTACGGGTTCTTGTCCGAAAATGCCGACTTCGCCGATCGCGTCGAAAAGAGTGGCTTCGTCTTCATCGGCCCGCGTCCCGACACCATTCGCCTGATGGGCGACAAGGTCAGCGCCAAGCGCGCCATGATCGAAGCGGGCGTGCCGGTGGTGCCCGGTTCCGAGGGCGCTTTGCCCGAAGATCCGCAGGAAATCATCCGCATTGCGCGCGAAGTGGGTTACCCGGTCATCATCAAGGCGGCAGGCGGCGGCGGTGGCCGTGGCATGCGCGTGGTGTACACCGAGGCCGCGCTGCTGAACGCCGTCACCATGACACGTTCGGAAGCGGGCGCCGCGTTCAACAACCCGGAAGTCTATATGGAGAAGTTCCTCGAGAACCCTCGCCATGTGGAAATCCAGGTGCTGGCCGATGGCGGCCGCAACGCCGTCTGGCTGGGTGAACGCGACTGCTCCATGCAGCGCCGTCACCAGAAAGTCATCGAAGAAGCGCCGGCTCCCGGCATCGCCCGCCGCGCCATCGAGCGCATCGGCGACCGCTGCGCCGACGCTTGCCGCAAGATGGGTTATCGCGGCGCGGGCACGTTCGAGTTCCTGTTTGAAAACGGCGAGTTCTATTTCATTGAAATGAACACCCGCATCCAGGTCGAACACCCGGTCACCGAACTCATCACCGGTATTGATCTGGTGCAGCAGCAGATTCTGGTTGCCGCCGGCGAGAAGTTCACGCTGCGTCAACGCGACATCCAGTTCAAGGGTCATGCGATCGAATGCCGCATCAACGCGGAAGATCCGTTCCGCTTTGTGCCCAGCCCCGGCCGTATCACCAACTGGCACACGCCGGGTGGCCCGGGCGTGCGTATCGATTCGCACGCGTACAACGGCTACTTCGTGCCGCCGAACTACGATTCGATGATCGCCAAGGTCATCACGTACGGCGACACGCGTGACCAGGCGCTGGCCCGCATGCGCATTGCGCTGTCGGAAATGGTGGTGGAAGGCATTTCGACCAACATCCCGCTGCATCGCGAGCTGTTGCAAGATGCCCGCTTCATTGAAGGCGGCACCAGCATCCACTATCTGGAAAACAAGTTGGCTCAGCGTCCCTGACCGACCACCTGGGGCCTCGCGGCCCCTTTTTGCCTTTGGGCCTGCCCGCGGCAAAAACCCTTCGGGGCCTTTTAATGTTTTACGGTCATCGGGCCGCGGCATGCGCCGCGGCCCGATGACCAGATGGAAGAATAATCATGCGTGAACTCGTGCTCCATTGCCTAGAGGCGCAGGCCGAAGCCCTGTCGGACGCGCTGCTGGAAGCGGGCGTGCTGTCCGTGTCCGTGGAAGACGCCGACTTCGGCACTGACGTTGAACGTCCCCTGTTTGGCGAGCCCGGCACCGAGCCCGACGTGCAAGCCTGGGACCGCAACCGCGTCGTCGCCCTGCTGCCCGACGGAGCCGATCCCGCGCAGATCATGGAAGAAGCCGCCGCCGCGGGCGAGCTGGACGCGTCGGTATTCGAAGGCTGGAGCCTGCGTGATGTGCCGGACGCCGACTGGGTGCGTTTGACGCAATCGCAGTTCGGGCCCATCCACATTGCCGAACGCCTGTGGATTGTGCCCAGCTGGCACCGCGATAATCCCGACGTGCCGGGCCTGGACCCGGCCGCTGCCGAAGACGGCGCCATCCACATCGAACTCGACCCCGGCCTGGCCTTTGGCACCGGCAGCCACCCCACGACGCATCTGTGCCTGGCCTGGCTGGAAGCCGAGCTGCCCGCGGGCGCGACCTTGCTGGACTACGGTTGCGGTTCGGGCATTCTGGCGATTGCCGCGCGCAAGCTGGGCGCGGGTCCGACCCTGGCGGTCGACATCGACGCGCAGGCCGTGCAAAGCACCGCCTATAACGCCGAGGTCAATCGCGTTGAACTGCAAGCCATGCTGCCCGACGCATTGACCGATGGCACGTTCCAGGTCGTCGTCGCCAACATTCTGTCCAACCCGCTGAAGGTGCTGGCGCCGATGCTGGCTGGCCGCGTGGCGGCGGGCGGTCATCTGGTGCTGTCGGGCGTGTTGGAACGCCAGGCCGAAGAAGTGGCCGCCGCCTATGCGCCTTGGATGGCCATGTCGGTTTGGCGTGCGCGCGACGGCTGGGTTTGCCTGCACGGCCAGAAAGCCTGAGCGCAGCCCAGGCAGGATTGCATCACATGGCTCTGACTACCCGCTGCCCCCAGTGCGGCACCTCGTTCAAGGTGGTGCCTGACCAGCTTCGAGTCCGCAATGGCCTGGTGCGCTGCGGCGCCTGCTCAACGGTGTTTGACGGCCGCGCCTGCCTGCTGCCGGAATCAGGCGCCCCGACGACATTGCCGCCCGCGCCCGTCGCACAGCCTGCGACGCAGCCCGCGGCGGCGGCTGCCGCGCCGGTGTTGGCAACGCGGGCTGCCCCGCCGGCACCGCCTGCGTACGAGCAACCTGCGTACGTGCCGCCGGCACCCGCACGGCCCGTCGTTGTGCCGGAGCCGCCTCGTTACGTTGCCCCGCGGCCGGCGCCGCCCGCGCCGCCCGCGCCGCCCGCGCCGCCACCGCTGTCGCGGCCATCGGCAGAACCGCGCGAAATCGCACCGTGGGAAGACGAGCCCGTTTCGCCTCCGCCCCAAGCCGTTTCGCCTCCTCCGCAGCCCGTTCGGCCTGCACCTGCTGCGCCCGTCGTCTCCCCCGCCGTTCCCCCCGCCGTATTACGCGGCCGCGAGGCGATTCGCCGGCGCGATGAACCCGATACGCACTTGCCCGAAGACGACGCCGACGACGAGGACGCAAGCGAAGACGACAGCGCGTATCGTCCCAGCCCTTCCCGCAATGAGCCCGTCTTCGCGCCGCGCGCCGCTGAACCGGTCATCGACTGGGACGCGCGCCGCCGCGCCGCCGGGCACGCCGAGCCGACGTTTGCGGATAACGGCGGCAGCGGCATCGGTAACGACAATGAATACGACGCCGATGGCGACCGTGACGACGACCGCCGCGCCGCCGCCGATACCCGCCATTCCCACGACAAGCTCGACGCCGATGACGACCGCGGGCATCACATCCGCATCACCGACTACGACGACGAGCCCGAGCCCGACGACGGCCGCGAACCCGTCCTGGGCGATACGCGCACGCGCTACTCCAGCGCCACGGATGTCGGCCGAACGCCGCCCGAATTCCTGGATCAAGACCRCCAGGAACGCCGCGGCCTGTTCCGCAAATTGTGGGGCTACGCCTGCCTGTTGGGCCTGATCGCGCTGGGCCTGCAACTGCTGTACGCCTATCGCACCGACATCGCCAATTCCGTACCCGTCATGCGGCCCGTGCTGGAGACGGTGTGCAAGCCCTTGGGCTGCACGGTGGGCTACGCGCGCCGCCTGGAACGCATTGCGATTTCTTCATCGTCCTTGCAGCCGCCTACGGGCGCCGCCGCGATCGACGACGGCCGCAGCCGTCTGGTGCTGAACCTGGTGCTGCGCAACCGCTACGACAAGCCGCAGCATTGGCCCGCGCTGGTGCTCGACCTGACCGACTTGTCGGACACCGTGGTCGTGCGCAAAGTGCTAAGGCCCGAAAACTACCTGACGCCCGAGCAACTGCGCGGCCCCTTCGGCCCGGCAGGCGAGCTCAAGATTTCCGTACCCATTGAAGTGACCGGTGTGCAGGTCAATGGCTACCAACTCGATAAGTTCTTTCCCTAAAGGATGACAAGCATGGCAACCCCTGTTCTGGTTTGCGGTTCGATGGCGTTTGACACGATTGCCGTGTTCGAAGGCCGTTTCAAAGACCACATCCTGGCTGACCGCATCCAGTCGCTGAGCGTGTCGTTCCTGGTGCCCAGCATGCGCAAGGAATACGGCGGTTGCTCGGGCAACATCGCTTACAACATGAACCTGCTGGGCGGCGCGCCCGTGCCGGTGGCCACCGTTGGCGAAGACGCGGGTGAGTACATGGAGCGCCTGTCGGGCCTGGGTATCGACACCAGCCGCGTCAAGGTCATCCCCGACACCTTCACCGCGCAGTGCTTCATCACGACCGACCTGGACGACAACCAGATCACCGCTTTCCACCCGGGCGCCATGTCGTTTGCGGCAGACAACGACCTGAGCGATGCGGATGCGGCTTGGGCCATCGTGGCACCTGATGCCAAGGAAGGCATGTTCGCGCACGCCGAACGCCTGCATCGCCGTGGCATCCCGTTCATTTTCGATCTGGGCCAGGCCATGCCGTTGTTCGACGGCGCCGATCTCGAACGCATGCTCAAGCTCGCGCAGGCGCTGACGGTCAATGATTACGAAGCCGGCGTGGTTGAGCAACGCACGGGCCGCAGCGTGGCAGACATTGCCGGCACGCTGCAAGCCGTGGTCGTGACGCGCGGCGCCGAAGGCGCCACCCTGTACACCGGCGGCAAGACGATTCAGATTGATCCGGTGCGCGCGTCGCAGGTCGTGGACCCGACGGGTTGCGGCGACGCACAGCGCGGTGGCCTCTTGTACGGCCTGACCACCGGCTGGAGCTGGGAAGACAGCTGCCGCCTGGGCAACGTCATGGGCGCCATCAAGATTGCCTCGCGCGGCCCGCAGAACCACAACCCGTCGCGCGCAGAGATCGACGCTGTGCTGCACGCCACCTACGGCATCCATCTGCCCGCCTGATTCCCTCGCAAGACGGGAACCGCCACGCGGCGGCGCGGTCGAACAATGCATCAAGTTTTGATAATGCGGCGGCTTTCGGGCCGCCGTATTTACACGGTGTTATCCGCCTATGGCCGTGAGTTTCAGTGTGTTGCAGGGGAGCCTGACACTCATTTTGGGCGGAGTATGATCAATGTTCGTCGGCAGTGCCCGATCGAGGAGTCCAAATGAATCAAAGTAAATCTCTATCCCTGGTGACGCCGCGTACTGGCCGGTGGTTGGCTATCGCAGCAGTTGTGACGTCGATGGCTGTGCTGGGCGGCTGCGCAAATCGCAGCGCGTCCAGTGGCGTGTACAGCTACGACCAGGCCCAGCGCGAGCAGATCGTTCGTACGGGTACGGTCACGGGCGTGCGCCCGATCGTGATCCAGAACGACAAGTCCAGCGGCGTCGGCATGTTGGCCGGCGGTGCGTTGGGCGGCGTGGCAGGCAACGCAATCGGTGGCGGCACGGGCCGTACCATTGCAACCGTCGGCGGCGCCATTCTGGGCGCTTTGGCGGGGAACGCCGTAGAGAACAGGGTTGGCACGAATTCCGGCTACGAAATCACGGTGCGTCTGGATAACGGCGAAACCCGTGTCGTGGCGCAGGAAGCCGATGTGCCCGTCAGCGTGGGCCAGCGCGTTCAAGTGATCAGTGGTTCGGGTCCGACCCGCGTCACCCCGATGTAAATCAAAAGCCCGCGCAAGCGGGCTTTTTTACATGCCGACGGCAGGTTTGCAGGCTGCAAGACAAGCCCCGATTCCGGGGCTTTTTCATGCCTGAATCTCCACTGCCCGATATCGGGGCCGGGCCAGCGCAGGGCGTAAAGTCGTAAAAATCTGTCGCGCTGCCGCAACGCAGCACCCGGGATTTACCCGCAGGCGTTACGTTTGCCAGCCTTTTCTCGCGATTTACCCCAAAAGTTTCATGGCGATTCAACGCCCGAAGTGCAATGATTGCGCCTGCGATCGGCATCACGATGCGATTTTGATGTAACCAAGTGCATCCTGGCGCTGTTCTGGATCGCTGGAACGGTCAGTTGAGTTTCAGCATTTTTCTGTATCCTCACTTACCTGAATCCCAGGGGCGGGGATGTTTTGCCGACGAGGCAATCAGCACTATCTATGCATACCGAGCAAGAACTCCACACCAAGATCGGCGAGATCGTCGAGTCGATCGTCATGAAGAAAGTCACCCCCGACACGCAGTTGATTGCCACTGGCCTGGTTGATTCCCTGGCTGCGGTGGACATCACGCTTGCGGTCGAATCGGAGTACGGCTGCAGCATCCCGGCTCCCGAAATCGCAGAGCATCTTCAGTCGGTCCGCACGCTAGCCGGCTATGTCGCTGCCCATTCTTCGTAATACCCGGTTGTTGTCCCACGTCGCGGCTGCCGCGACGGCGGTAGCACTGGCGGTTGGCGCGTACTGCGGAGCGGATGATCTGCTCAGCCGTATCGTCACGCCCACGTCTGCCCCGTCGACCGCTGCTGCCGACAGGAACAACTACCTGCCCAATCTGGGGCCGGACTGGGGCACTCAGCACGTCAACCTGAATCGCCTGGGCAACGCCCTGAGCGACGGGACGCTGGTTGTGCTGGGCTCGTCCGAACTGTCCAGCCACGATCTGCGCTTTGTGCCTTACCGGTTCTTCCCCGATGAACTGAAGGTGCCGACGCTGGCCTACGGCCACGCCATGTTCCAGTCCTATGGCATCGTCAGCGTGCTGGAGTCCGTGGCGGATTCGCTTACGCCGAACACGCGGCTGGTGATCATGGTGTCGCCCGCCTGGTTCGCCTCGGGCGGCCAGTTGCCGCGCAGCGCGTTCGCTGAACACGTGACGGGGCCCGTCTGGGATCGCCTCTGGGATCAGCCCAGCACGCGCGAGCAGATGCAGAACTGGATCACCGACAACGCGAACTGGGGCTTGATCTGGCTGATCGCCAATGGCCAGGTGGCCGAGCTCAAGGACAAGCTGTCGCTATGGTGGCATGCCCGCAAGGAGCCTGCGCCTGACCGTCCGCGCAGCAAGCTGTCGGTGCCGGCGCACCGCTTCGTGTCCTGGCCGTCGTCGGCGCGCTTGAACGAAGGGCAGTGGGGCCGTCTGACGCACGAGGCGCGTGAAGTGGAACGCGGCTTGGGCGGCAACAATCCCTACGACGTTCGCGACGACTACTACAAGCAGTACCTGGCGCAGCTGTACTCGCCAGCCCGTAACGAGTTCGCCGACGTGGACCCGATCACCCGCACCGAGCTGGGTGACCTGTCGCGCGTCATGGCCCTGCTGCAAAAGCGCAAGGTGAAGGCGTACTTCGTCATCCAGCCGTTCAATCCCAAGCTCATTCTGGATGTCGAACGTTTCGACCCGGTGGTGGCCGCCATTACCGGCATGTGCCAGCGCTATCAGATGGGTTGCCTGGATCTTTACAGCATCCCGTTTGAACCCGGCATGGTGCGTGACGACATGCATCTGGCCGAACTCGGCTGGGCGATGGCGGACCAAGGCATTGCGGAGTACTTTTCCCGATGAAACGTTTCTTCTGGCACCTGTGTTTGTACATAGGCGTGATCCTGGTGTTCGTGCTGCAGGCTCAACCCACCACGGGTAGCGGCGGACCGATCAAGGTCGAATTCCAATACCAACAGTTCTGACCGCACCATGGAATTGTTCGCAAGCTTGAGCTTTTTTGGCGGCGCCCTGTGTGGCGGCCTTGGCCTGTTGGCGTACCGGTCATTCGGCATGCCGTTCAAGATCGGCTACCGCCACATCATCGGCGTGATCTGTCTGGGCGTGTGGATGGCGGTGTTCTGGGCGCGCCCCTATCAACCCATCGCGCTGCTGGCCATTTCGGGCAGCGCCTTGTGGGCCGTGCGCCGCAACTACATTCCCACGTGGCTGGCGGTGGTCATCACGATGACGCCGTTGCTGCTGGTGAAGACCGGCGTATCGCACCTGGGGGCGATGCTGGGCCTGTCGTTCGCCACGTTCCGCGCGATCGACGTGCTGCTGTTCGCGCAGCGCAATGAGCGCGTGTCGCCGCTGGACTACTTCATCTACCTGTTCTTCCCGCTGACCTTGCTGGCCGGCCCGATGTACCGCTGGCGCAATTTTCAGGCGGATCTCAAGCGCGGCTATGAAGGCGTGAACCTGAACACGTGGCTGACGGGGCTTGAGCTCATCATGCTGGGCGTGATTCAGAAGTTCGGCGTGGCCGAGCTGATCTGGCGCTATGGCCTGGCCACCCTGGACGCGCACGACTATTCGTTCTCGGGCGTGGCGCTGAACGCGTCGCTCTATAGCGCCTATCTGTTCTTCGACTTCGCCGGTTACTCGACGATGGCGATCGGTATCGGCATGCTGTTCGGCTTCACCTTGCCGATCAACTTCCGCAACCCCCTGGCCACGCTGAATCCGCAGGACTTCTGGCGCCGCTGGCACATCAGCTTGTCGGAGTGGTTGCGCGACGTCGTGTTCATGCCGATCTACAAGGCGTTGAGCAAGACCAAGTTCTTCGGGCGCCATCGCATGGCCGCGCAGAACATCGGCATCTTCGCGACGCTGCTGGCCATGGGCGTGTGGAACGGCTTGTCGCTGCACTACATCGTCAGCGGCCTGATGTTCGGCGCGTATTCGGTGGGCCACAACCTGCTGATCAACGCCTCGCGCACGCGTCCTGCGCTGCAAGCGACCCTGGCGCATCCCGTGATGCGCTTCCTGGGCCGCGTGCTTACCTTGATTCTGGCTGCGCTGGCGCTGTACGTGTTCAGCGGCCGCAGCCCCATCTGACGCCGGGAGTTTCGGCATGCGTTTCGACCTGAAGTCCTTCCAGTTCGTTGAACTCGATATTTCGCCCGACGCGCTTGCCGTCGCCGCCGCCGACCGCACCTTGAGCTGGGCGCAGTTGCGCACCGAGGCGCAGGCCTGGGCCGACAAGGCCCGCCAGCACGGCGTGGCGCCGGATGTGCCCGTGGCCATCTACGGTCACAAGGAAGCGTCGTTCTTCGTTGCGATGGTGGGGGCGCTGCTGATCGGCGCGCCGTTCGTTCCCGTTGACACCATCTATCCGGCCGAGCGCCTGCGCCGCATCGTCGAGATCGTGCGCGCGGCGGCCGTCTACGATGCCGCGGCGAATACGTTCACGGCGGGCGAGGGCGCGATGCTGGCCGAGCGCGGCCTGGCTTACGTCATGTTCACGTCTGGCAGCACGGGCGACCCGAAGGGCGTGCAGATCGGCCGCGAAAGCGTTGGCCTGCTGGGTGACTGGATGCTGGGCAGCTTTGGCCTGGGTGATGCGCCCGTGTTCATGAACCAGGCGCCGTTCAGTTTTGATTTGTCGATGTATGAAGTGTTCGCTACGCTGGCCTCGGGCGGCGCCTGCGTGCTGAATGCGCGCGAGCAGATCGCGGCGGCGGGCACCTGGATGCCGCGCCTGGCCGAGCATGGCGTGACCGTGTGGGTGTCGACGCCGTCGTTTGCACATCAGCAATTGGCCAACCGCGATTTTTCGCCGGCCACCTTGCCGGCGCTGCGCACGTTCCTGTTCTGTGGCGAACCCTTGCCGGCTGCGCTGGCCAAGAAGCTGCGCCAGCGCTTTCCTGGCGCGGTCATCCTGAATACCTACGGCCCCACGGAAGCTACGGTGGCCACAACCTGGATCGAAGTCACCGATGCCGTGCTGGCCGCGCATGACCCGCTGCCAGTGGGCCATGCCAAACCCGACAGCGTGCTGATCGTGGACGAAGGCGAGATCTGCATCGTGGGCGACCACGTCATGCGGGGCTATCTGAATCGGCCCGACCTGAACGAAGCCAAGCTCTACACCTACGACGACGGCCGCCGCGCATTCCGCACGGGCGATCTCGGGCTGATGGAAGAGGGCGGCTTGTTGTTCTGCCGCGGCCGCATGGACGATCAGATCAAGCTGAACGGCTATCGCATCGAACTTGCCGAAATCGACGAAGCGCTGCACGGTCTGCCCGGCGTGGAAGGCGGCGCCTGCGCGGTGCTGCGCCGGCCCGATGGCACGGCGGTGCGCTTGATTGGTTTCGTGGCAGGTGTGGCCGAGGAAGCCGCGGCGCGCTTTCTGGCGCCCGAGGCGTTGGCCGGTTGGAAGGAGCGGTTGGCGCAGCGCCTGCCGCCCTATATGGTGCCGTCCGAACTGGTGGCCTGCCCGGCGCTGCCCATGTCGAACAACCATAAGATCGACCGCAAGAAGCTGGTCGAGATCTACGCCGGCATTCCGGCGTAGTTCAACGCGTGCGGGGCGCGATGCCCCGCACCTTTACAGACCGATCATGCGCTGGCTGACATTAGCCAGCACCATCAGCAGCACTTGCGCCAGAATCAGCAGCACCAGCGGCGAGAAGTCGATGGTGGTGCGCGGCAACAGGCGGCGGATGGGGTCCAGCATGGGCGCGGTCAGCGCTTGCAGCAGCGGCATCATGGGCGCCATCGGGTTGACCCACGACAGCACGGCCTGAATCAGCGTCAGCCACACCACCAGATTCAATGCCCATTTGATCGCCATGATCAGTGCCGAGCCCATTGCGGCGGGCAGCAACTGGGCAGGAATCAGCGCGCCCAATGCGACGAGCCAGATCAGCACGATGTAGAGCAGCGCGGCCAGCCACGTGGCGACAAGGCTCGTCCAATCAATCTTGTTGCCGGCGGGGATGATCTTGCGCAGCGGCCCGACCAGCCAGTTGGTGGCTTGGTAGACGGCGCGCGCCAGCGGGTTGAAGGGCGGCAGGCGGATCGCGTGCATCCAGGCGCGGGCAATCAATGCCGCGCCAAACAGCGTGAACACGATTTCGAGAAGGAAGCGGAAGATATCACCGAGCATGGACGCGATCACCGAAAAAATAAGGAATCAATTGTCGCATGGTGGCGCAAGTTTATTGCCGCCGCATTTTGCATGCGCATCGTCCGAATGGACGAGCGCAAAAAAGCCGCCCGGCTAGCCGGGCGGCTCTAGTGAAGCTAGTGCTTCGAACCGTCCTGATTACGGACGGCCACCCGTCGGGAACGGCCACGACGCGGCGGGATTCAGCGCGGTCTTCGCGCCCGGGGCAGCAGCCGTGGACGGCGGCGTGGCGGGCTTCTTCGGAGCGGCTTTCTTCGCAGCGGGCTTCTTGGCGGCGGCGGGCTTGGCAGCAGCAGCCGGCTTGGCGGCAGCAGGAGCCTTCTTCGCAGCCGGAGCCTTCTTGGCTACAGCTTTCTTGGCAGCAGGAGCCTTTTTGGCGGCAGGCGCCTTCTTGGCTACGGCTTTCTTGGCAGCGGGGGCCTTCTTGGCAACTGCCTTTTTGGCAACAGCCTTCTTGGCGACGGCCTTCTTGGCAACAGCCTTCTTGGCTACTGCTTTCTTGGCGACGGCCTTCTTGGCTACGGCTTTCTTGGCAACGGCCTTCTTAGCAACGGCTTTCTTGGCAACCGCCTTCTTGGCGACAACCTTCTTGGCTACTGCTTTCTTGGCAACCGCCTTCTTGGCGACAACCTTCTTGGCTACCGCTTTCTTAGCGACGGCCTTCTTGGCGACGGCCTTCTTGGCTACCGCTTTCTTAGCGACAACCTTCTTGGCGGCTGCCGGCTTCTTCGCGGCAACCTTCTTCACTGCCGGCTTTTTGGCGGCGGCGACTTTCTTCACAGCTACCTTCTTGACAGCGGCTTTCTTGGCCGGTGCGGCCTTCTTCGCGACTGCCTTCTTGGCGGCGGCGGGCTTCTTCACCGCTGCTTTCTTTACGGCTTTCTTGGCTGTTGCCATGGTCATGCTCCTTAGGTTCAGGGGTCCCAGAACTTAAACCCGTGCCCCGACTCGCCAACAAGGCGAACCGTGCCCGGGCTATTCATCGGCGCATGCCGCTGTTCTGTGCGAGCAACAGCTACTACGGTTTGCGCTAATGAATTCGGCACAGCCATTTGATATGGCCCCCGCTCCTTTGGCGCGAGCCATTTCAAATGGCGCCGGTCGCAGCCTGATCACAGGCCGCCGACCGCTTGTTCTACGTGTTCGAAAACACCCTGACCGGGAAGAGCGTCATCAAGCCTGTCGCGAACGCAACGCTTCTTGAATCTGAAGCGTGCCCGCGCCGGGCCTGATGACGTACTGCTTTACTCCCAGCTCAGCGTGCCACCGGTTTGGTATTCGATCACGCGAGTTTCAAAAAAGTTGCGTTCCTTTTTCAGATCGATCATTTCCGCCATCCACGGGAAGGGATTTTCTTCCTGCGGGTACAGCGGTTCAATACCGATTTGCTGGCAACGACGGTTGGCGATGAAGCGCAGGTAGGATTTGAACATAGGTGCGTTCAAGCCCAACACGCCGCGCGGCATCGTGTCTTCGGCGTAAGCGTATTCGAGTTCGACCGCTTTGCGGAAGAGTTCTCGAATTTCTTCGCGGAATTCCGGCGTCCACAGATGCGGATTTTCCAGTTTGACGGTGTTGATCAGGTCGATGCCGAAGTTGCAGTGCATGGATTCATCGCGAAGGATGTACATGTACTGCTCGGCCGCGCCGGTCATCTTGTTCTGGCGGCCCAGCGCCAGGATCTGCGTGAAGCCCACGTAGAAGAACAAGCCTTCCATCAAGCATGCGAAAACGATCAGCGACTTCAACAGCGTCTGATCAGCTTCGGGCGTGCCCGTCTTGAAGTGGGGGTCCGCGATCGCGTCGATGAACGGGATCAGGAACTCGTCTTTGGCGCGGATGGACGGAACTTCGTTGTAAGCGTTGAAGATCTCGGCTTCGTCCAGGTCCAGGCTTTCGACGATGTATTGATAAGCGTGCGTGTGGATCGCTTCTTCGAACGCCTGGCGCAGCAGAAACTGGCGGCACTCAGGCGCCGTGATGTGGCGGTACGTGCCCAACACGATGTTGTTCGCGGCCAGCGAGTCGGCCGTGACGAAGAAACCCAGGTTGCGCTTGACGATGCGGCGCTCGTCCTCGGTGAGCCCGTTCGGGTTCTTCCAGAGGGCGATGTCGCGCGACATGTTGATCTCTTGCGGCATCCAGTGATTGGCGCACGTGGCCAAATACTTTTCCCACGCCCACTTGTACTTGAACGGCACAAGTTGATTGACGTCGGTTTCGCCGTTGATGATGCGCTTGTCGGCAACCTTCACACGTTGCGAGGTTGCGGCGCCGCTCGTGCTCAGACCCGCCGCGTGTTCAGGCGCGGCAGGCGTCGGCATGGCGGCGTCGCCAAATACACCGGTCGCAGCCCGGACGCCGGGTGCAGCCTGCCCGCCGCCCGCGGGGGCGGGGGATGCAGGTTGCGTTGCGATGGTGTCGTCTTCCCAATTAATCATTTCAATTCTCCGGAGGCGGTTATTGGCAGGCTTCGCACTCTTCGAAGCCGGCGTCGCCAGGCCTCATGGTGCAAACCGCCCCGAGAACTTCGGGTTCCGGCAAAGCAGGTGCAGCGCCCATCGCCGCAGCCGTGGATTGACCACCAGCAGTGACGGCATTCAATTCGCCGCCGCGGCCCGTGGACTTCTCGGCGCTGGTGGCGCCCAGGGTACGCAGGTAGTACGTCGTCTTCAGACCACGCAGCCATGCCAGCTTGTAGGTGTCATCCAGCTTCTTGCCGGATGCGCCCGACATGTAGATGTTCAGCGACTGAGCTTGATCGATCCACTTCTGACGGCGCGACGCGCATTCAACCAGCCAGCTCGGTTCGACTTCGAACGCAGTGGCGTAGAGTTCGCGGAGTTCGGAAGGTACGCGATCGATGCGGGACAGGCTGCCGTCGAAGTACTTGAGGTCGGCGACCATGACTTCGTCCCAGAGACCGAGTTTCTTCAGGTCACGCACGAGGTAATCGTTAACGACCGTGAACTCGCCGGAGAGATTCGATTTGACGTACAAGTTCTGGAAAGTAGGTTCGATGCACGCAGATACACCAATGATATTGGAAATAGTCGCGGTTGGGGCAATTGCAACGCAATTGGAGTTGCGCATGCCATGTTGTTTGATGCGCGCGCGCAACGTATCCCAATCGAGCGTGCTCGATTCATCAACTTCAACATGACCACCGCGCTCATCGCGCAGCATCTTCAACGTGTCTTGCGGCAAGATGCCACGCGACCACAACGAACCTTCATACGATTGATAACGGCCGCGCTCTTCAGCAAGCAGGCTCGATGCGAAGTACGCGTGATAGCACACGGCTTCCATCGAACGATCCGCGAATTCAACAGCGGCTTGCGATGCGTACGGCACGCGCATCATCTGCAGGCAATCCTGGAAGCCCATGATGCCCATGCCCACCGGACGATGGCGCGCGTTGGAATTGCGGGCCTTCTCGACGGCGTAGTAGTTGATGTCGATGACGTTGTCGAGCATGCGCATTGCGATGCTGACGGTGCGCTTGATCTTGTCGTGATCCAGCTCGAAACCGCCGCCGGCAGCCGGCTTCATGTGCGCGACCAGGTTCACGGAACCCAGGTTGCACACCGCGATTTCCGATTCGTTCGTGTTCAGCGTGATCTCGGTGCACAGGTTCGAGCTGTGAACCACACCCACGTGCTGCTGCGGCGAACGGATGTTGCACGGGTCCTTGAAGGTGATCCACGGATGGCCGGTTTCGAACAGCATCGACAGCATCTTGCGCCACAGCGTCAGCGCCGGCATCTTCTTGTAGAGCGTCAGTTCGCCGTTGGCGACACGACGCTCGTAGCCCAGGTAGGCTTCTTCAAAAGCGCGGCCCACCTTGTCGTGCAGGTCGGGGCAGTCGGACGGCGAGAACAGCGTCCATTCGCCCGCTTCCATCACGCGCTTCATGAACAGATCGGGAATCCAGTTCGCCGTGTTCATGTCGTGCGTGCGGCGGCGTTCGTCGCCGGTGTTCTTGCGCAGTTCCAGGAATTCTTCGATGTCCAGGTGCCACGATTCCAGATACGTGCAGACCGCGCCCTTGCGCTTGCCGCCCTGGTTCACCGCAACGGCGGTGTCGTTGACGACCTTCAGGAACGGCACGACGCCCTGGCTTTCGCCGTTGGTGCCCTTGATGTGGCTGCGCAGCGCGCGCACCGGGGTCCAGTCGTTGCCCAGGCCGCCGGCGTACTTGGCCAGCAGCGCGTTTTCCTTGATGGCGTCGTAGATGCCTTCCAGATCGTCGGAGACGGTGGTCAGGTAGCACGACGACAACTGCGAGTGCAGCGTGCCCGAGTTGAACAGCGTCGGCGTCGAGCTCATGAAGTCGAACGAGGACAGGATCTCGTAGAACTCGATGGCGCGCGTTTCGCGGTCAGCTTCGCGCAGCGCAAGGCCCATGGCCACGCGCATGAAGAACACCTGCGGCAGTTCGATGCGGGTGCCGCGGATGTGCAGGAAGTAGCGGTCGTACAGGGTCTGCAGGCCGAGGTAGCCGAATTGCAGATCGCGCTTGGCGTTCAGCGCCTTGCCCAGGCGGGTCAGGTCATAGTTGGCCAGTTCGGGCGACAGCAGGCCGCCTTCGATACCGCGAGCGATGAACGTGGGGAAGTACTCGGCGTAACGCGCAACCATGCCGTCTTGCGAGACTTCTTCACCCAGCACTTCCTTGCGGATCGTGTGCAGCAACAGGCGAGCGGTGACCTGGCTGTAGGCCGGGTCCTTTTCGACCAGCGCGCGCGCCGACAGGATGGCGGACTTGAACACTTCGTCAACGGGGATGCCGTCGTACAGGTTCTTGACCGTTTCCTTCAGGATGGATTCGGTGTCGATGAATTCGGCCAGGCCTTCGCCGGCGGCGACGATGGTCGCGCGCAGTTCAGCCAGATCCAGCGGACGGCGCACGCCAGCGTCGGTCACGTTCAGCACGTGTTCCGCAGGCGCGGCAGCGGCCTTGTCCTGACCTTCGGCGGCAGCGGCGGCGGCGCGTTCTTGCGTGCGCTTCTCGCGGTACAGCACGTAGGCGCGGGCAACATCATGCTGGCCCGAGCGCATCAGCGCCAGTTCGACCTGGTCTTGAATGTCTTCAATATGGAAGGTGCCGCCATTGGGGCGGTTGCGCACCAGGGCGTTCACGGCCTGGCTGGTCAGGTTCTCGACCAGTTCACGCACCCGGGCGGACGCGGCGCCCTGGCCACCGTTTACGGCCAGGAAGGCCTTGGTCATGGCGATGGCGATCTTGCTGGGTTCGAACCCGACCACCGAGCCATTGCGGCGAATGATGTTGTAGCTGGCCCATTGCCCGCCATTGGCGTCGGCAGGGGAATCGGTTTGTGAGGGCGGCACGGCCGAAGGCCGGGTCACAGAGGCGATCGTAGTCTGCATGGAAGCTCCTGTGCGAAAACGCGTAGATAGCGACATGACGACGTCATGTCAGGTACGAATGTGGATCTTTTAGAGGGGGTCGGAACGCTTGGACGGGCTAGTCCAAAAGGCGTGGCCGACGAGAATCAGCGCTTAGGCGACCACAACATATAGTGTAGCACCCCTCGTTGGACACTAATTCTAGTGATCGAGAACTACAGGGACAAGAAAAGATTATGACGATGCTCACAAAAGATTGTTACTAAATGCACTAGGCGCGCCCAGTAAGGCGCGCCTAGGACAGGACCGCTCAGAGCGAATGTTTATGCGGTTTTCCGCAGGGGCATGTCGCGCGGGGCCGGTGCCATATAGCTCTGCATCAATCGACCCAATTCCGTCCGATACTTCTCGACGTTCGAAGCCTTCACGTGACCGTAGCCACGGATGGTTTCTGCAAGGCCGGCGATTGTAGCCGCTTGTGCGAGCTTGTCCCGGGTCAACCCTACAAGCAGCTGGTCTATGGTCTGGCGGTACTCTTTGACGAGCGCGCGTTCCATCTTGCGTTCAGCGGTGTGGCCGAAGGGATCGAACCACGTGCCGCGCAACCCCTTCATGCGCGTCAGCAATTTCAGTGCCGTCATCGTGCGCGGGCCCAACGTCATCTTGCGCGGCACGCCGGTGCGCGGGTCCTTGCGGGCAAATATCGGCGGCGCCATATGAAAGCGCAGGCTGTAGTCGCCTTCGAACTGGCCCTTCAATTGCGCCTGGAAGTCGTCGCCGGTATAGAGGCGCGCCACTTCGTATTCGTCTTTGTAGGCCATCAGCTTGAACAGGCCGCGGGCCACCGCCATGGCCAGGCGCGGCGTCTTCGCATCGGGCGCCAATTCGCGTTCACGGGCCGCGATGGCTTCCACCACGTCCTGATATTCGCGGGCATAGTTCGCGTTTTGATACGCCGTCAGGTCCGCGATACGGCGCGCAACGGCGCGTTCGAAGGTCTCGGGCACGTGCAGCTGCACGACTTGCGCACGCGGACGCAGCGCGCTGTCCAGCGCGTCGGGCTGATGCGCGGCCAGACGGCCGCTGTCGAACGCGGCCCGGTTGGCGGCCACCGCCACGCCATTCAATTCGATGGCGCGGTTGATGGCGGCTTGCGACAGCGGCACGCCGCCACGCTGCCACGCATAACCCAGCATGAACATGTTGGACAGGATGCTGTCGCCGAACAATGCCAGCGCGGCTTCGTGCGCATCGATGGCGGCCGTGTTGGCATCGCCCGCCGCATGGCGGATCTTGGCCAGCAGCGCTTCGGGGCGCATGGCGGCATCGGGGTTGCGCGTGAACTCGGACACGGGCGCCACATACGTGTTGACCGTGACCTGCGTGTGCCCGCGGCGCAGCGCACCGAGTGAATCCGGCGCAACAGAGGCCACCGGGTCGCACAGGATCGCGGCGTCGGCCTGTTGCCAATCCAACCGCACCGGGCCGGCCGAAGCACCAGCAGGCGCCAGGCGGATGTGGCTGACGACCGTGCCGCCCTTTTGCGCCAGACCGGTCAGGTCCAGCACCGCCGCAGATAGCCCTTCCAGATGCGCGGCCATCGACACGATGGCGCCGATGGTGATGACGCCGGTGCCGCCCATGCCCGCGACGAGCAGGCGGTAAGGGCGGTCAAGCGCGGGTGTCGCCGGCATCGGCAGTTGCTCGATCAGGCGTTGCAGACGTTCCTGATCGGTCTTGGGCGCCGCGCTTTTCCTGGGCTTGCCGCCCATGACGGACACGAAGCTCGGGCAGAAACCTTCCGCGCAGGAATAGTCCTTGTTGCAGCTGGATTGATCGATGGCGCGCTTGCGGCCATACGGCGTTTCCAGCGGCACCACCGACAGGCAGTTCGATTGCACGCCGCAATCGCCGCAGCCTTCGCAGACCGCGCTGTTGATCAGCATGCGGCGTGCCGGGTCCGGGAATTGGTTCTTCTTGCGGCGGCGGCGTTTTTCGGCGGCGCAGGTTTGATCGTGGATCAGCACGGTCACGCCGGGAATGTCGCGCAGCTCGCGTTGCAGCGCGTCCAGGTCGCGGCGATGGTGCACGTTGATGTTCGGACCCAGGTCCACGCCTTGGTATTTTTCAGGCTCGTCGCTGGTGACGACAATGCGCGCCACGTTTTCGCCACGCAGCTGCTGGCAAATCTGCGGCACCGAGATCGGCCCGTCTACAGGCTGCCCGCCCGTCATCGCCACCGCATCGTTGAACAGAATCTTGTAGGTGATGTTGGCGCGCGCGGCGACCGCTTGGCGGATCGCCAGATAGCCCGAGTGGTAGTAGGTGCCTTCGCCCATGTTCTGGAAGATGTGCGGCATCTTCGTGTAGCGAGACAGGCCGATCCAGTCCACGCCTTCGCCGCCCATCTGCGTCAGGCCGCCGGTGTCGCGGTCCATCCAGGCAGCCATGTAGTGGCAGCCTACGCCCGACAGCGCCTGGCTGCCTTCGGGCACTTTGGTCGACGTGCTGTGCGGACAGCCCGAACAGAAATAGGGGCGGCGGCGCATGCCGTCGGCGTCGTTGGACAGCGCGGCCTGGCATTCGAACGCCGCCATGTCCGCCGCCAGCGGCAAGCCCGCGGTGCGCGTCAGCCAGCCGGCCAGCGGCTGCGCCAACAGCGACGGCCGCAACTGGCCTGCGGACGGCACCATCGTTTCACCGGCAAAGCCCTTCTTGCCGATGACGGATGGGCGCTCCGGCAGGTTGAACAACAGGTCCTTGATCTGGCTTTCGACCACCGCGCCTTTTTCTTCGATGACCAGGATGTGCGACAGGCCGCGCGCAAACTCCAGCAGCCGTTCGCCATCCAGCGGCCACGTCAGGCCCGGCTTGTAGATGCGCACGGGTGCGTTGGCGGTGACGGTGTCTACGCCCAATCGCGTCAGCGCTTCCATGGTGTCCAGATGCGCCTTGCCCACCGTCACGATCCCCACGGTGGCGCGGGGTGCGGGACAGGTCAGGCGGTCGATGCTGTGGCGGCGCGCAAACGCAGCCACGGCCTTCATGCGCAGGTTCATGCGCGTCTCGACAGCTAGCGACAGGAAATCGCGCGCGGAATACTCCAGCGATTCGGGCGGCATGTCCGGGTCGGCGGGCATGTCGTAGTGCTGAACGGCGGCGGGCGTGAACGAGTGGCCGCTTTCGATGGTTTCGGACACGGCCTTGAAGGCGACCCAGGTGCCGGAATAGCGCGACAGCGCCCAAGCCCATAGCGCGAACGTTTCGTACTCGTCGATGGACGTCGGATGCACGATCGGCATCTGCCAGCCAATCAGTGACGCTTCACTGGCGTGTGGAATCGACGACGAGACGGCGGTGTGGTCATCGCCCACCACCACCAGCACGCCGCCATTGCGCGATGCGCCCGCGGCATTGCCGTGATGCAGCGCGTCGCCCGCGCGGTCCACGCCCGGGCCCTTGCCGTACCACATGGCGAAGACGCCATCGACGTTGCGGTCGGCGCGCACGCCGGCCTGCTGCGTGCCCATGACGGCGGTGGCGGCCATGTCTTCGTTGATGCCGGGCAGGAACGAGATCTTGCTGGCGTCCAGCGCCTTCTTCGACTTCCACATCGCCATGTCGACGCCGCCCAGCGGCGAACCCCGGTAACCCGACACGAAGCCGGCGGTGTTCAGCCCGCGTTCGCGGTCGACGCGGGCCTGCGTGAGCATGATGCGGACGAGCGCTTGCGTCCCCGTCAGGAAGATGCGGCCGGACTCTCGGGTCAGGTTGTCGGCAAGCTGGTACTCAAGGTCCAGCTGGGGTCCGGGGGCGGGAGTGCCGTCCATAGTGAATGCTCCTGGTATTTCGCACCATGATAGGTTCGCGAGGCATCCGATTTATTGCGTTTTTGGATCGTGCTATCCCTATAATTCGCAATGAACATTTCGTGTTCGATAAAAACCAGGAGACAAAGCGATGGACAAGACCGATATCGGCATCCTCAAGGCCTTGCAAGAGGACGGCCGGGCCTCGGCGCAGCAACTGTCGGACAAGGTGGGCCTGTCGGCCGCCCCGGTGTGGCGGCGGGTGAAGGCGATGGAAGCCAGCGGGGTGATTCAGGGCTATAGCGCCCAGGTCGACCGCAGCAAGGTGGGGCTGGGCTGCATGTTTGCGCAGATCAGCCTGGAGCGGCATTCGTCGAACACGGTAGAGAACTTCGAGCGATCGGTGCGCGACGCGCCCGAGATCCTGGAGTGCTACGCGGTGACGGGCGATTCGGACTTTCTGTTGAAGATCCTGGTGGAAAGCCCCGAAGCGTATGACCGCTTCCTGCACCGTTTCCTGTTCAACATGCCGGGCATCCGCCAGACGCGCACCATTGTCGCGCTGCGCGAAATCAAGCACGAACAGCGTTTGCCGCTGTAACGCGCGCTGCCAAACGGCGCCGCCCGACGCCGTCCCCGCAAACAGACGCGCCCTCTATATATAGAGGGCGCGTGAAATCTTGCGAAAAGCGGCTGGTTGCCGGGGTGAGGCCCCCGGGTGGACGGCTATTGGGGTTGTATCCCCGAAATGCGAATCCACTCCTTCCAGCGCGCCGTGTCTTCCTTCACGAACGCGTCAAAGCGCGCCACATCCATCGATTCCGGGGTCAGACCCAATGCGCGCAGCTTGCTGGCGGTGGCTTCATCTTTGACGGCCGCCTGCATGTGGGCGTTCATCTTTTCCACGATGTCGGCGGGCGTGCCGGCGGGCGCCGATAAGCCCAGCCATCCTGCGACGACGAAATCCGGGTAATAGCTCGCCATCGTCGGCACGCTGGGCCAGGCCGGATGCGGCTGGGCGCCCGTGACGGCAATGGGAATCAAGCCCTTGCCGTCGATCTGGCCCATGGCGGTCAGGTAGTCCACGAACGCAAAGCTGATCTGCTTGCCGCGCAGGTCGGTGATGATTTGCGTGATGTTCTTGTACGCCGCGCCGGTGATGTTGATGCCGGCGCGCTGCTTGAACAGTTCAGACGGCACTTGCGACGACGAGCTGTAGTAGCCGAAGAAGACCTCGCCGGGATGCGCGCGGGCGTAGTCCACCAGCTCCGGCACCGTGCGATATGGGCTGCCCGGGGCCACGACACCCACCGTGCCGAAGGTGCCTAGCAAGCCGACTTGGCGAAAATCCTTCTGCGCGTCGTACGGCAGGCTCTTGTACAGGAACTGGTTCGCGGCATGCGTGGAGTTCGTCGACAGCAGGAACGTGTAGCCATCGGCGGCCGCATTTTTCGACGCATTGGTGCCGACGATGCCGCCTGCGCCGGGGCGGTCTTCAACCACCACCGTTTGCCCCGTCTTTGCGCCCAGGTACTGGGCGAACGTGCGCGCGGTCAGATCGGCTGCGCCGCCCGGTGCGGACGGCACGATGATCGTCACGGGCTTTTCGGGCCAGCCGGCGGCATGCGCCGACGCAGCCAGCATCAGGCCCGCAGTAAGCAGCGCCGGACGAAGGTGGCGGGAAATGGACATGCTTGTCTCCTGATGGCGCGCTTGCGCGGCAAGCGGCGTGCGCGCTGTTGTCGTTGTTGAAATCGTGGTGGTGAGGGTGATGTTGTGCTTGTCGTGGTTCGGGATCGAACGGGTTCAGCCGAAGTGCTCTTGATGCCACGCCAGGATCGCGGCCGCGCTGATCTGCCAATGGTCGGCATACATCATGCAGTGCGGTTGATCGGCAAGCACCTGATGCGAAAACCCGTAGCGGCGCGCAATCGCCTGATCCTGGCCAGGCGGATGGCGGTCGTGCGTGTCCAGGCCCGCTTCCAGGCACAGGCCGGGGGCGTTGATTGACTCGGCCTTGATCGCCACGCGCAGCAGGTAGCGGTCGTTCAACACCTGCGGGCTTTCGGCATTCAGGCGTTGCGACACGGCGCTGACGTCGCGGCCGGGCGTGGTGGCCAGAAAGCGCGCGCGGATTTCGGTTGCGGCGGGCGCGGCACGTGGCGTGTCAGCAGGCACCGGCGGCAGGCCGAGCGCGCCGGGCAGGTCACCGGGCGGGGACGGCGCCATCAGCACCACGCCGGCAACCGGGCGCGCTTGTGCGGCCAGCAGGGCAGGCAAGGCGCCCATGCTGTGGCCGACGACAACGGTAGGGCGATCCAACACATCCAGCGCGCTGACCACGTCCTGGCCCAAGTCCGCGATGGTCACGGACGGGAAGGCGGCGTCTTGCGGCAGCGCGCCGTGGCCGCGCAGATCAAGCGCCGCGCAGGCCAGGCCCGCTTTGGCGAAGTAGTCCAGATAGTGCGCGTAGCACCAGGCGCCGTGATACGCGCCCGGCACAAACAGCAGACCGGGCCTGCCGTCTTGCGGCGTCGCGCCGATCACCAGCCGGCCGCTGCCAGCGCGGCGAGTGGGCAACTGGTCGGCCAAGCTGAAATCCAGCGGGTCGATGGGTGGCGCGCCGGGGGCGGACGGCGTAGGGGCAAAGGCAGGGGTAGGAGCATTCATCTTGCGGCCATGTTAAGTGCCGCCCTATGATCAGAAAACTTTATTTTTCCTATGAATCAATAAGGTTTCCAAATCATCCATCGGCTGTCTTTACGCATGCGTTCGCTTCCCGATTTATCCATCACGCATTACCGGCATTTTTTGCTGGTGGCGGAACTGCGCAGCTTTCGCGCGGCGGCGGCTCGGGCGTTTCGCTCGCAACCGGCGTTGTCGTTGTCCATCCGCGAAATGGAGCAGCGCCTGGGCCAGCCGCTGTTTGAGCTTGGCAACCGCAATACGCTGACGCGCTTCGGGCAAGATTGCCTGCCATTGGCGCGCGAACTGGTCGAGCATCACGACCGCGTTGCGGGCGCGTTATCCGGCTTGGCCAATAACGGGGCCGGCACGTTGACGATGGCGTCGGTCGCCACGGTGGCCACGCACTGGCTGCCGGAGCTGGTGGGCGTCTATCGCGAACGCTATCCGGCGGTGGCGCTGCGCCTGTTCGATGACAACTCCGAAGGGGTCGAGCGCATGGTGCTGGCGGGCGAAGTGGAAATTGGTGTTTGCAGCCCGGTGCTACAGGACCGCCGGCTGACGTTCGAGCCGCTGTTGCGTGATGCATTTGGCCTGGTCTGCCATCGCGGCCATCCGTTGGMGGGACGCAAGTCTGTGACGTGGCGCGAGATCGCCGATCTGCCCTTGGTGGGCACCGTTGCCCACCGCCAATTGGCTGGCTACCCGCAAGCGGCGTTCATGATGGACCGGCAAGTGTTCGTGTCCAACATGATGTCGCTGCTGGCGATGCTGGAACGCGGCGTGGGCGTCACCGTGCTGGCGCGCTTGGGCGTGCCGCCGGACTCGCCGGAACTCGCGTTCGTGCCGTTGGCGCGGCCTCGCATCGAACGCGAATTGGGCATCACGCGGCTGGCCGGACGCAGCTTGTCGCCGGCCGCGGCGCGCATGGAAGAAATGCTGCGTGCAAAGGCGCTGCGCGGCGGACGCAGTGTCGTTTGAAACCAACGCATTCGTGCGTGTTCCGCGCCTAAAACAGGGGCTTTCAGGGCCCGACTGTTGCGCAATTGCACACCGCGCGGATCGTCGTTGATTCTTCCTTGGCGGCTCTTTAGAGTGCGTCATGTTTGCTGCGCGGAGGACGTGCCGGTGTGATCGGTGCGGCGCGTCGACAGACGTGTTGAGGAAGTCATGAGCAGTGTGTATTTGCGTTCGGCCGGCATCGCCTGCGCCGTACTTATTCTGGCCGGTTGCGTCGCCAGAAAGCCCGCCGTCATCACCGAGGCCCAGCCCGCGGAACCGCCCAAGCCGGTGGCCTGCGTGCCCGCCAAAAGCGGCGATCCCATGATCGGCACCTGGTTGTCGAACACGAAGCCGCGCGACGTCAGCGGCGACTTGCAATCGCTGACCGTGTTGTCCGCCGATGGCACGATGGCCTTCGAGTCGTTGTTGAAGATTGGCCGCAAGACGCGCCCCGCCTTGCGCGAGACCGGCTGTTGGACCGTGGCGGACGGCGTCTATACGATGCAGACCACGAAATCCGCCGGCGAGCCCGTAGACGCCAACGACCCCATCTACAAAAACCGCTACCGCGTTGAAAAGGTCGAGCAGGCCAAGCTGACGCTGCGCGAACTGAAAAGCGGCGGCCAGCTCGTGACCGCGCGCCGCATGCCCTCGGGCTACCGCTTGCCTTACTGACAGGCTGACGGTTCTACCGGTTGACCCGTCTGTCGCGGTTGACCGTTGCGCCGGGCGGACACTCCGCCCGGCGGCTACACCAAGATGGCTGGGCTGCGGTAAGGTGCGGGCTTCGACTTTTGCCTAGCCGCCGGTTCCCCATGCCCGCCATGTCCTCTGAAGCACGCGCCATTGCGCTGCTTGCCCTGGCCGCTTTCGTCAGCGCCAGCGCGTTCCGTATCTGCGATCCCATGTTGCCGCAACTGGCGGCGGAATTCGGCACGACCACCGGCCAGGCTGCGCGCGCGGTGACGGCGTTTGCGGTGGCCTATGGCGTGCTGCAAATGTTCTTCGGGCCGGTGGGCGACCGCTACGGCAAGTTCCGGGTCGTCAGCGTCGCGACCGTGGCGTGTGCGCTGGGCAGCGCGGGCGCCGTGATGGCAGAATCCCTGGATGTGCTGGTGCTCTGCCGTGCGCTGTCGGGCGCGGCGGGGGCGGGCATCGTGCCGCTGTCCATGGCCTGGATCGGCGACAACGTGCCATATGAACGCCGTCAGGCGACCTTGGCGCGCTTTTTGACCGGCACCATCCTGGGCATGTCGGCCGGCCAGTTGGCGGGCGGGCTGTTCGCCGACACCATCGGCTGGCGCTGGGCCTTTGCCGCGCTGGTTGTGGGCTATCTGACCGTGGGCGTGTTGCTGCATTTCGAAGTGCGGCGCCAGCGCGTAACGGGCTTTGGCCAGGTTGAAGCCGGCGCAGCCACGAAGGGTTTTGTTGCGCAGGCGCGGCTGGTGCTGGGCACGCCGTGGGCGCGCATCGTGCTGGCGACGGTCTTTGCCGAAGGCTTGCTGGTGTTCGGCGCCCTGGCATTCGCGCCGTCGTACCTGCACGAACGGTTCGACATTTCTCTGACCGCAGCGGGCGCGCTCGTTGCGGTGTATGCCGTAGGCGGCCTGATCTATACGGTGGTCGCCGGCCGCATCTTGAAGCGTCTGGGCGAACGCGGGCTGGCCATCGCGGGTGGCCTGGTGCTGAGCGTGGCGTTCCTGTCGTACTTGTTGGGGCCGGTCTGGATGTGGAGTTTGCTTGCCAGCGTGCTGGCGGGCTTCGGCTATTACCTGCTGCACGCAACCTTGCAGACGAACGCCACGCAGATGGTGCCGTCCGCGCGCGGCACGGCCGTGGCCTGGTTCGCGTCGTGCCTTTTCATGGGGCAGGCGGCCGGCGTGGCGTTGGCGGGGGCGGTGGTGGACGAAATTGGGGCGGCGGCCCTGTTTGGCGGATCTGCCGTGCTGCTGCCGTTGCTGGGCGCGTTCTTCGCGCGGGCATTGAAGGTGCGGGCGGCCATGCAGCAAGCCTGAGGGCAGCGACTGGCGCCTTGCGTGCGCCCCAAAACACCGCGGGCCTTGTTCATCCATCGATGAACAAGGCCCGCGGGCTATGGGCTTCAGGCTGCTTGGACCTTAGATCGCCGCCAGGCGCGCCAGCACCGTCTGCTTGCCCAGCAAGGCCAGCACGGCGTCAACCGCCGGGGTTTGCGTCTGGCCGGTGACGGCCACGCGCAGCGGAATGGCCAGTTGCGGCATCTTCAAACCGCGATCCGCCAGCACCGCCTTGATCAGCGCCGACAGCGCTTCGCGGGTCCAGTCGGTGTCTTGCGCGCGCTGCGCAAAATCGGCCAGCGCTTCGCGCGCCGGGGCGGTCAGGTGCTGTTCGATCAGCTCCGGCGCGGCGGGCGCGAACGGGGCGCAGAACAGCATGGCGCCGTCGGCCAGTTGCTCAAGCGTTTCAGCGCGGTCTTTCAACAAGCCCATCACGCCCGGCAGATCAATCTTTTCCGGATGGCCGCCACGGTTCGCCACGCGCGGAGCCACGCGTTCCGCGAGTTCGGCGTTGTCCATCTGCTTGATGTAGTGGGCGTTGACCCAGTTCAGCTTCTTCGGGTCCCATTGCGACGCCGACTTCGACAGGTGCTTGGTATCAAACCAGGACACCAGCTGTTCGCGCGAGAAGAGTTCGTCGTCGCCGTGGCTCCAGCCCAGGCGGGCCAGGTAGTTGATCATGGCCTCGGGCAGATAGCCCTCGTTGTCGTATTCCATGACGTTGACCGCGCCGTGGCGCTTGGACAGCTTTTCGCCATCCGGACCCAGAATCATCGGCACGTGGCCGTATTCGGGCAGCGTCGCGCCCAGCGCGCGCAGGATGTTGATCTGGCGCGGGGTGTTGTTGACGTGGTCATCGCCGCGCAAGACGTGCGTGATGCCCATGTCCCAGTCGTCGACCACGACGCAGAAGTTGTACGTGGGCGTGCCGTCCGGGCGCGCGATGATCAGGTCGTCAAGTTCGGTGTTGTCGAAGCTGATCGTGCCCTTGACCATGTCGTTCCAGGACGTGGCGCCTTCTTGCGGATTCTTGAAACGCACGACGGGCTTGCGGCCTTCGGGGATGGCAGGCAGCGTCTTGCCGGCTTCCGGGCGCCAGGTGCCGTCGTAACGCGGCTTGTCGCCACGGGCGCGGGCGGCTTCGCGCATGGCTTCCACTTCTTCAGGCGAGCTGTAGCAGTGGTAAGCGGTGCCGGCGGCCAGCATCTGCGCAACCACTTCGCGGTAGCGGTCCATGCGCTGCATCTGATAGAAGGGGCCTTCGTCGGGCTGCATGCCCAGCCATTCCATGCTGTCCAGAATGGCCTGCACCGCTTCCGGCGTGGAGCGTTCGACGTCCGTGTCTTCAATGCGCAACACGAACGTGCCTTGATGGTGGCGCGCGAAGGCCCAGGAGAACAGCGCGGTGCGCGCGCCGCCCAAGTGCAGGAAACCCGTGGGCGAAGGCGCGAAACGGGTACGAATGGGGGAAGTGGCGTTGGAGGTCATAGGTGGCAATGATAGCGGCTGCGGCGCCACAAAGCGGCGTCGGGCAGGGTCCACATCAAGCGGACGGCGGGCTTGTCTTGTTACGATGAACGGTATTTTAGATTAGGGCGCACCCCCTATGCTGCGACACGCGCTTGCCCCGATGTTCGAACCCAGCTCGCTGGTGATCGTTGCCGACCGGCCCCTGCCGGCGACGGGGTCGCTATCGCCCGCTTTGAAGGCGAAAACCACAATCGTGGACTGCGAAGTCGGCGTCGCGCCCGACCTGCCTGCCACGTTGGAAGGCCTGGCGGCGGGCGCCCGCCCTGATCTGGCCCTGGTTTGCGTGTCGCCCGCCGTGTTGCCGGAAACGCTGCGCCGGCTGTCGGCGCTGGCGCCAAGATCGGTCATCTTGTTGCCCCACCCTCTGCCTGACCCCTATCCGCGCGGCACCCTTGCGCTGTGCCGCGCCTGGGCCGAAGAGAACCGCTGCGAACTGCTGGGGCCGCGCTCGTTTGGCGCGCAGCGCCCGCACGCCGGCTTGAACTTCAGCCAGCATCCGGTGTTGGCGCGCGCGGGCCGGGTGGCGTTGCTGGCGCAATCGCGTTCAATCATGGCCGCGGTCATGGACTGGGCCGAAGACGTGCATATCGGCTTCTCTACCGCGGTGTCGCTGGGTGACGAGGCGGTGGTGGGCTTGTCCAAAGTGCTGGACTACCTGGCCAGCGATCCGCGCACCGACAGCATCGTGCTGTATCTGGAAGACGTGGGCCCGGCGCGCGAATTCATGAGCACGCTGCGCGCTGCAGCCAGCGTCAAACCCGTCATTGTGCTGAAGGCCGGGCGGTCAGACGCCGACGGCGCCGACGCCATCTTCGACGCCGCCTTGCGGCGCGCGGGCGCCGTGCGCGTGCGCTACTTCGTGCAGCTGTTCTCGGCGGTGAAGGTGCTGGGCTACACGCGGCGTCCGAAAGGTCAGCGCGTGGCGCTGATCTCAAACGGCAGCGGCCCGCCGCAATTGGCCATGGACTTGATCGGCCCCGACGCCGCCGTGCAGCGCGCCGACCTTGCACCCGCCACGCGGCGCGCGCTTGAAGCCATGCTGGAGCCGGACGCCGCCGTTGCCAACCCGGTCATCACCTATACGCCGCTGACGCCGGAACGCATCCGCACCATTCTTGAGGCCGTGCTGGATGACACGGGCGTGGATGGCGTGCTGGTGCTGCTGGCGCCCGACGCGCTGTCTGACATGCCCGCCGTCGCGCGCGAGCTGGCGCAGATTGCACCCAAGGCGAAGAAACCCGTCGTCACCTGCTTCATGGGCGACGCCGGCATGCGGCCCTTGCGGCGCATGCTGGACGACGCGGGCACCTCGGCGTTTCGCACGCCGGAGTCCGCCGCGGATGCGTTCGGCGTGTTGGCGTCTCACCATTACAACCAGCAGCTGCTGTTGCAGACGCAGCCGCAAGAGCCGCCCACGCATGTGCCCGACCTGGCCGCCGCCCGCGAGCTGATCGCGCGCGTGCGCGCTGACTGCCGGCGCGAGCTCAACACATCAGAAATCCGGACCTTGCTGAGCCTGTTCTACGTGCCGCTGCGCGACATGCCGGTGGACGTGGCGTCGGTGGAACCCGAATCCCGTCCCATGGCGATCCGCGTGCGGCGTGATCCGCAGTTCGGGCCGGTCGTGCGCTTTGGCGCGGGTGGCCCCGACGCGGTGCTGTCCGTGGCTGATCGCGGTATGGACCTGCCGCCGCTTAATGGCTTCCTGGCCCGTCAGCTGATTGAACGCAGCCGGCTGTGGCGCCGGGTGCTGGCGCCGCGCGTCGGCCACATGGCGGCCGAATCGCTGCAACAGGCGGTGGTGCTGGTGTCGGAAATGGTGTCGGAATTGCCCGACATCGAATCGCTGGACATCGACCCGCTCTACGCCGGTGAAGCGCATCTGCGCGCGGGTGGCCTGCGCATGACGCTGACCGAAACCCCGGGCTGTGAAACGCCGCAGACGTCGGGCTATCCGCATATGGCGATACACCCGTACCCCACGCGTCTGGTGCAGGTGCGCCGCTTCAACGACGGCATCCCGTGGGTGCTGCGCCCGATCCGCCCTGAAGACGGCGAGGCCTTGCAGGAATTCATTCGCGGCTTGTCGGAACGGTCACGCTACATGCGCTTCGTGTCGATGATGCGCGAGCTGACGCCGCGCATGGTGTCTCGCTACACGCAGGTGGACTATCACCGCGAGCTGGCGCTGGTGGCGGCCACGCAGGTGCCCAACCCGGCCAACCGCGGGCATCCGCGCGAGGTCATCGTGGGGTTTGCGCACTACCTGCGCAACCCCGACGGGCGCGGGGCGGAATACGCGCTGGTGATTGGCGACGACTGGCAGCGGCGCGGCCTGGGCCATCAGCTGATGACGGCGTTGATCGACGCGGCGCGCGAGCAGGGGCTGGAATATATCGATGGCCTGGTGCTGTCGACCAACCGGCCCATGCTGTCGCTGATGACGCGTCTGGGCTTCACTAACGACGCAGATCCGGAAGACCCGACGATGCGCCGGGTCTGGTTGAATCTGGCCTAGCGCCTCCCGATCTGACGCGGCCCGTTCAGGCGGTTTTTCTGGCCGCCTGCGCGGGCGTCAGGCGTGATGTCACTTCGTCCACCGACAGCACGTCGCCAAAGAAAAGCATCCAGCCATGCAGGGAATGCTCGTGCTCGGCCGGCGTTACGGCGGCCAGCGCGTCGTCGACCATGATGGTGCGGAAGTCGCGCATCATCGCATCGCGCGCCGTGGATTCGCAGCAGACGTTGGTGACAGTGCCGGCAATCAGCAGCGTGTCTACACCCAGCCCGCGCAGCAGCGGTTCCAGCTCGGATGAACCCGGCGCCATCGCGCTGTAGAAGCGCTTCACCACGCGCAAGTCCGATTCCTGTGCATGCAGGTCAGGATGCAGCTGAAAGCCCGGGGAATCTCGGCGCAGCGTTTCCAGCCGGCGCGCACTCCGCTCCGGCGTCAGCATCACGCCATGGTGATGCGACCAGAACGCATCGGCGTTGTCCGACGCCGTCTGTATCCAGACGACCACGCCGCCCGCCGCGCGCACGGCGTCGCACAGGCGGTTCACCGGCGTGATGATTTCGCGGGCCGGCGCGCATTCCCCCTGGTAACCCGGCAGCGTGAAGTACTGCTGCATGTCCACCACGACCACCGCGGTGCGAGCCGCGGGCAGTTCGTCGTACGGATGCAGGCAGCCCTGCCGGGCCACCACGCGGTCTTGTACCCATTGCGGAAATTGCATGTCGATTCCTTATCCGTAGCGCCGCGCCACGGCGGCTTCGATGCGGTAGATGATCAGGTACATCACGCTGGAGATCAGCGCCAGCATGGCGATGGCCGTCATGACGATGTTCAGCTTGAACACCTGGCTGCCGTTCATGATCAAAAAGCCCAGGCCGGAATCCGCCGACTGGAATTCGCCCACGATAACGCCCACCAGCGCCAGGCCGATGTTCATCTTCACGGCCGCGATCAACGTGGGCACGCTGCCGGGCAGCACCACTTTGGTCAGCACTTGCCAGCGGTTGGCGCCGAAGGTGTGGGCAAGCTTCACCTTGTTCAGGTCGATACCGCGAAAGCCCGCGTACACGACCATGATCGTGACGAACACCGCGATGGCGACCGCCATGCCGTACACCGCGTAGTCCGAGCCCAGCCACAGATAAAAGATCGGCACGAAGGCGATCTTGGGCATGGCGTTGGCCACGACCAGGAAGGGGTCCAGCACCTTGTACAGAAAGTCCGACCACCACAACGCGGCCGCCACCACGATGCCGATCGCCATGCTCAGCGTGAAGCCGACCAGCGTGGCCGACAGCGTCGTCATGATGTGCTTGGCCAGATTGCCGTGGTTCCACAATTCGATGAACGTGGGCCACAGCGCGCTGGGGTAGCTCGTCAACAGCGGATTCAGGATGTGCATGCGCGGCAGGATTTCCCAGGCGCACAGAAAAACCACCATCAGCAGCGCCTGCGTCAGGCGGATGTTGCGTTTGCGGGCGCGGTCGCGGCGCAGGTAGTCCAGATATTTTTCACTGGGCGCACGCACGGCGCGCAAGGGAACGGTGTTGGCGATGGGCGCATTCATGGGTCAACCCTCCACGTGGACGTCCAGCTCGTCCCACAGCTGTTTGAAGTAAGCATTGAATTCCGGGCGCGAGCGCGCCTGGAAGGGCGTGGGCCGCGCGCCATCGCCATAGTGGATGCGGTACTGGCTTTTCAGCCGCCCTGGCCGGCGCGACAGCACAATGACGCGGTCCGTCATGGCAATGGCTTCGCCGATGTCGTGCGTGACCAGCACGACGGTCTTGCCTTCGCGGCGCAGAATGTCCACCACTTCATCCGAGATCGCCAGCCGCGTCTGCGAATCCAGCGCCGAGAAGGGCTCGTCCAGCAGAATCACGTCGGGCTCGGTCACCAGCGTGCGCGCCAGCGCCGCGCGCTGCCGCATGCCGCCCGACAACTGGCGCGGCGTATGCGTCAGGAAGGCGCCCAGCCCGCATTTTTCCAGCAGGTGCACGGCGCGCGCCTCGCTGCGCGCATCGCGTCTGCCCTGGATTTCGGCGCCCAGCATCACGTTGTCCAGGATGGTGCGCCATTCAAAAAGATAATCTTGCTGCAGCATGTAGCCGATGCGCGGGTTGGGCTTCGTCACGCCCTGGCCGTCGATCATCACGGCGCCTGATGTGGGCGGAATCAACCCGGCAATCAGCGACAGCAAGGTGCTCTTGCCACAGCCGCTTTGGCCAATCAGGCTGACGAATTCCCCTGGCGCCAACGTGAACGACACGTTCGACAGCGCTTCGGTTTCGCCCTCCGTCGTGAAGTACGACAGGCACACGTCGCGCAGCTCGATCTTCGCCGTGGCGGCGGCCGGCTTCAGGTTATGGATGGCGGCGCCCATTACTGCACCTTCTTGGCAAAATCAGCCACCACCACGTCTTCATACTTCACGCGGGCGGAGTCCTTCATGACGGCGCTGGCGATCAGCATGTCTTGCAGCTTGTTCATCGCCTCGGCGGTGACCAGCGGCGACGTCTTCCAGATTTGATATTGCTTGTAGCGGTCGATGGCTTCCGTTATCGCGCCCTGGTCCATGCCGGGAAAGAACGTCATGATCTGCGGGGCGAGCGTGGCGGCCGGCGTGTCCTTCACGTATTTCTCGGCGCGCGCCACTACATCGGTCCAGGCCTGAATCACCTTGGGGTTGTCGCGGATGTATTTGTCGGTGGAGGTGAAGACGGTGTAGTCCACCTGGCCGACTTCATGGCCCACCGAGGCCACGATGTAGCCTTTGCCGTTGCGCACCAGTTCGCCGGCTTCGGGTTCCAGGAAGATGCCGTATTCACCCTGGCCTGCCATCCACGCGCCTGCGCGCGCCGGAATGCCGATGTTGTTCAGCAGCTTGACGTCTTTCTGMGGGTCCAGCCCATGCTTGCGCAGCGCGGTTTCCAGGAACACGATCGGATTGGACCCGGGGCGAAAGCCGATGACTTCCTTGCCCTTGAGCATGGACCAGTCAAACTTGTCGATGGGTTTGCGCGCCAGCAGGAAGAAGCCGTCGGTCGCGGTCAGCCCGGCAAAGATTTTCGGTTTGACGGGCGATTCGCTGTTCTGCACATAGATGGACGCCTCGGGGCCGATCAGCACGATGTCGGCGCTGCCCGACAGCAGGGCGGTCATGCCCTTGTCGGTGCCTTGTGACGTCTTCATGGACACGTCCAGCCCGGCGTCCTTGAAGTAGCCCTGCGACAGGGCCACGTATTTCGGCACGTATAGAACGGAACGCACGACTTCTTCGTAGCGGACCTTCACGGGGGGATTCAGGGCTTCGGCCTGGGCGGCCAGCGGAGCAAGCAGCGCAAGCAGCGCTGCGCCCGCCAAGCGGGGCAGTGGCAAGGATTTCACGGGACTTTCTCCTGCGTCTTGTATGGCACGCCGAAACCCGGCGCAGCAAGGCCAAAGGGATGGAATCGACAACAACAACAGGGAAGCCCGAACGTGTGCTGCCCGGGCCGATAAGGCATGGATCGAATACTATATTCAACACAAATGGGCGGCAAGCATTTTGCGATTGGCGTTTTTCTCTATGGACGAGCGCCAGCGAAGCCCGGAAAATTCAGGGCTTGAATACCACTTGGTATACAGAAATGGGTTTTGGCCGCAAGGGGAAGGTTGCGGCGGCCGAGCGGAAAGAGTGGGGTTGAGCGGGGTTGAAAGGATGGGGTGGGCGCGTGGAAAGTCACCGCGCGCCACCCATCATCAAACCAATATCACTTCAACACGCCATTCAAAAACGCCGAGATGTCGCGGACTTCTTCGGCGCACACCGAATGCGGCATCGGGTACGTGTGCCAGCGCACGTCGTAACCCAGGCGCTTCAATTCCGTCAGCGATGCCTCGGCCCGCGCCAGCGACACCACCGGATCGTACTGGCCGTGGGCCATGAAGATCGGGGTGGCGTTGTTGGCGCTATTGCGCTCGGCTTCGGCGGTATCCACCAGCGGCAGGTAGCCCGACAGCGCCATCATCCCCGCCAGCTTTTCCGGCAAGCGCAGGCCCGTGTGCAAGGTCATCGCGCTGCCTTGCGAGAAGCCCGCCAGCACGATGTTCGATGTGGGGATGCCACGCGCGTTTTCACGCGCGATCAGCTTGTGGATGGCGGCTTCGGATGCGCGGATGCCCTTGGCGTCTTCCACGCGTACCAGGTCCATCACCAGGATGTCGTACCAGGAACGCATCGACATGCCGTTGTTGATCGTCACGCGCTGCACGGGCGCGTTCGGGAACACGAAGCGCACGCCCAGGCCAGCAGGCAAGTCCAGCTCCGGCACGATGGGCGCGAAGTCGTTGCCATCGGCGCCCAAGCCATGCAGCCAGATGACGGCGTGCGTGGGGTTGGGGGCGGTTTCGATCTCGATGCAATCGAGCAGGTCGGTAGGTGCGTTCATGGACGGCCGGCGGAAATTCAGGGTAGGGGAATCAGAGCGTCAGGGTCTTCAAGGCCTGGAACAGCGCGCGATAGTGCTTCTTTTGCGGCTCCTGGCCTTGCAGCAGCGAGGCGTTGCCCAGCTTTTCCTTACGCGCGGCGCGAATCAGCGTGCGCAATTGCTGCGCATCGGCTTGCGGATTATTCGCCAGCAGCTTGGTCAGCAGGTCGTCGTCGTCCAGCAGGCGGTCGCGCAGCGTTTCCAGCCGGTGCATGGCGGCGGTTTCTTCGCGCGAGCCGTTTTCCCAGACGTCGAGCTGGGCGCGGATCTCGTCGGCGGGGGCATCGCGCATCAGCTTGCCCACGAAGTGCACCTGACGGCGGCGGCCTTCGCGGCCGGTCGTGCGCTGCGCCATGCGGATTGCCTCATAGAGGCGTTCCGCCAGCGGCAATTGCTTGAGGCGTTCGGGGGACAGTTCGATCAGCTGCTTGCCCAGGTCCAGCAACGCGTGCATGTCACGCTTGATCTGGGACTTGCTGGGACGGTCGTAGCCGTTCTCGTCGTAACCGTCGTCGACGGATTCTTCTTCAGTATGGGAATTCATGGAAAACTGCGCAATGACAGACTTGGCTATGATAACCGTCTCTGCAAATTGGACAGCAATGGTTAAATCCTCCTCCTCCCTGCCGCTGGCGGCGAATCACGCGCGTTTTTCCGAACTCGTCGAACAAACCCTCGCCTACGCGCGCCAAATTGGCGCCTCGGACGCGGCGGCGGAAGTCTCGGAAAGCCTGGGGCTGTCGGTCTCCGTGCGTAAGAACGACATCGAAACCGTTGAGCAGACGCGCGATCGCTCGCTGGACCTGACGGTCTACGCCGGCCAGAGCCGCGGCTCCGCCTCGACTTCCGACTTTTCCGAAGCCGCCCTGCGCCAGACGGTCGAAGCCGCTTGGCACATCGCCCGCCACACCGCCGCTGACCCGGCCGCCGGCCTGCCCGACGCCGATCAGCTGGCCACCGAATTCCCCGACCTGGACCTGCACCACGCCTGGACGGTGTCCACCGAGGAAGCCGCCGAACTCGCGCTGCGCGCCGAGCGCGCCGCCCGCGACGTGGACCCGCGCATCACCAACACCGACGGCGCCACCGTAGGCACCTATGAAGGCCAGTTCGTCATGGGCAACACCCGTGGCTTTCTGGGCGGCTACCCGTATTCGCGCCACAGCCTGTCCGTGGCCCCCATCGCCGGCCGCGGCAACGGCATGCAGCGCGACTACTGGTACACGTCGGAACGCGACCCGGCCAAACTGGCTTCGCCCGAAGCCATCGGCCGCTATGCCGCCGAGCGCACGCTGTCGCGCCTGTCGGCCCGCCGCATCCGCACCGGCAAGTTCCCGGTGCTGTTCGAAGCGCCGCTGGCGCTCGGCCTGGTCGGCGCGCTGACGCAAGCCGTCAATGGCGGCGCGCTGTATCGCAAGGCCAGCTTCCTGATCGATTCTCTGGGCAAGCCGATCTTCCCCAAGCACATCAACCTGACCGAAGACCCGCACATCGCGGGCGGCATGGGCAGCTCGCCGTTCGACGATGAAGGCGTGCGCACGCGCCGCCGCAGCGTCGTGTCGGCCGGCGTGCTGGAAGGCTACTTCCTGTCGTCCTACACCGCGCGCAAGCTCGGCATGACCACCACCGGCAACGCGGGCGGTTCGCACAACCTGGTGTTCAGCTCCACGCTGACCCAGCGCGGCGACGACTTCGAAGCCATGCTGAAGAAGATGGGCACGGGCTTTCTCGTCACCGAACTGATCGGCCAGGGTGTCAATTACGTCACCGGCGATTACTCGCGTGGCGCATTCGGCTACTGGGTGGAAAACGGCAAGATCCAGCACGCTGTGCAGGAAGTGACCATCGCCGGCAATCTGGCTGACATGTTCCAGCAGATCGTGGGTATTGGCGCCGACACCATCTCGCGCGGCACGAAGACCACCGGCTCGATCCTGATCGAGCAAATGGCCATCGCCGGGACCTGATGCCCGCAACAAGCGCGGCGCTGGCCATCGGCCGCCGCCGCGCTTGCTCATCCCGTTGGCCGAGGCCGCATCCGGCTATGCATTCAGCCTTCGCCGTCCGACGCCGCATCCGGCCATGCATTCAGCCTTCGCCGTCCGCCGCCGCATTCCGGCCACGTATTCAGCCTTCGCCGGCCGGCGCTGCATTCCCCCTTCGTCTTCCGCTTTGCAATTCCTGACTCGCTGGGGAATTCCTCTAGCGATTCCGACCCCCTTCAACGTGTAATATCCGGCGGGTATTGCTCGAAGTCCTTGAGGTGCTCGACGCCCTTGAGGTTGCTGGTGAGGAGCCAAGAGATGCAACGACGTTCATTCTTGAAGCACGCCGGATTCGGCGCCGTCGCAACGGGGGCGGCCGTCAGCGCGCCCGCGTTCGCGCAGGATATGCCGTCGTTGAGCTGGCGCCTGGCCTCTGCATTCCCCAGCACGCTCGACCTGCGCATCGGCGCGGGCGAGCATTTCTGCAAATTCGTCTCTGAAGCCACGGGCGGCAAGTTCAACATCCGCCACTTCCCCGAAGGCGAAATCGCCGCCGCAGCCGACCTGCTTGAAGCCGTCTCCACCAACAAGGTGGAATGCGGCCACGGTTCATCGCGGCTCTTCTTCGCCAAGAATCCCGCCTTTTGCTTTGATGCGGTGGTGCCCTTCGGCCTGAACGCGCGCCAGATGAATGCCTGGATGAGCGAAGGCGATGGCCTGCGCCTGACCCGCGAACTCTTCAAGCCCGAGAAAATCATCAACTTTCCGCTGGGCAATACCGGCGCGCAGATGGGCGGCTGGTACGCCAAAGAAATCAAGCGGCTGGGCGACTTGAAAGACCTGAAGATGCGGGTGGACGGCTTGCCCGCCGAAGTGCTGGCGCGCATGGGCGTGTCACCCCAGCCGGCTGACCCCGCCAAGCCTTTGTCGGAAGCGTTCGAGAAAGACGGTCTGCAAGCCGTGGCCGGGGCAGGGGCCTACGACGACGAGAAGCGCGGCCTGAATAAAGTAGCTAAGTATTACTACGCACCCGGCTGGTGGGCGGCGGGCGAACAGTTGTCGCTCTATATCAATGACGAAGCCTGGAACAAGCTGCCCAAGCATTATCAGGCGGTGGTGCAGGCGGCGTCGCTGGCGGCGCACGTGTCGCTGACCGCGCGCTACGACGCGCGCAACCCGGCCGCGTTGGCGCAACTGACCGCAAGTGGCGCGCAAATTCGCACATTTCCGCGCGCCATCATGGACGTGGCGTTCGAAACCACACAGCAGGTCTACAAGGATTTGGCCGCCAAAGACCCAAAGTTCAAGGCGATACACGACAGTTGCATGGGCTTTCGCGATAGCGAGATGCCGTGGTTCCGCTTGACCGAAAGCGCTTACGGCCAGTACCTGGGCGTGGCGTTGTCGGGCAGGTAGCAAGGAGGTCCGCCGCAGGCCGAATGGCATTCGGCGGAGAGTAGGGTTTTTGCTAGTAATGCCGCGTTTTTTACAAAAAAATGGGCGGTTTTTGGGCTTTTCTCGAACCACATTCGAGTTTCGGCCTGATACAAAGGAGTAATATCCCGGGTCTTGACGCGCAAACATGGCGCCTTTAGGCGGCATAAGACGTCAATCCGGCGGGATTACACCAGCCCGGATTACCAATATTCCGAGACAGACTTTAGGGTGGTATCAACCATGCAATCCAAGACCAAGAAGCTGCTGGCCGCGCTGATCGCCGCCGGTATCGTCCCGGCTGCGCACGCGGCTGACATCAAGCTGGGTGTGGCAGAAGCCCTGTCCGGCGGCGCCGCTCAATATGGCGTGTCAATCCGCAATGGTTTCCAGCTTGCCGCTGACGAAATCAACGCTGCGGGCGGTATCAACGGCAACAAGCTCGTGCTGGTGGTCGAGGACGAACAAGGCAAGAAAGAAGAAGCCATCAACGTCTTCAAGAAACTGATCTTCAAGGACAACGTCCTGATGGTCTTCGGCCCGACGCTGTCGAACTCGGCCCAAGCCGCCGACCCGATCGCCCAAGCCGCCAAGACGGTCGCCTTTGGCACGTCCAACACCGCCGACGGCATCACGTCCATCGGCAACTACGTGTTCCGCAACTCGGTCACCGAAGCCGACGTGCTGCCGGCCACCATCTCCACCGTCAAGGCCAAGACCGGCCTGAAGAACGTGGCGGTGCTCTACGGTAACGACGACGTCTTCACCAAGAGCGGCTACGACAACTTCAAGAAGGCCCTGGAAGACCAGAAGATCCCGGTCACCACGACCGAAACGTTCGCCAAGGGCGACGTGGACTTCAAGGCTCAGCTGACCAAGATCAAGGGCACCAACCCCGACGCCATCGTGCTGTCCGCACTGCTGGCCGAAGGCGCCCCGATCATGGTGCAGGCCCGCCAACTGGGCCTGAACGTGCCGGTCATCGGCGGCAACGGCATGAACTCGGTCAAGATTTTCGACCTGGCCCCGGGCGGCGCATCGAACAATCTGTGGATCGGCAGCCCGTGGTCGATCGAGAACAAGGCCCCCGAGAACGTCAAGTTCATCGACGCCTACAAGGCCAAGTTCAACGGTTCGCCCGACCAGTTCGCCGCTCAGTCGTATGACGCCATGTACATCGTGGCCCAGGCGCTGAAGAACACCAAGATCTCTGGCGATCTGCCCAAGGACCGCGCAGCCCTGCGCGATGCCCTGCCGTCCGTAACCTGGACCGGCGCCACCGGCCCGTTCAAGTTCCGTCAAGCCAACGACCGCGCTGGCAAGCCCGCCGGCTACGACGCCGACCAGGCGCCGATCGTCAGCGTGACCAAGGACGGCAAGTACGTCATCGAGAAGTAAGCAGTACACATCCCCGCGCGGGGGGATGCGCCTTGCGGACGGCGCCGCCGCCGTTCGCAAGGCGCTTTTGATTTGGAAAGTCCCATCATGTTCGAACAACAATTCGTCAATGCCTTGTCGCTGGGCTGTGTGTATGCACTGTTCGCGCTGGGCTTCACGCTGATCTTCGGCGTGCTCGGGGTGATCAACCTGGCGCACGGCGCCGTCTTCATGGTTGGCGCCTACGCGGCACTGTTCGTCGTTCAGCAATTCGGCCTGCCCCTGTGGGCGGCGCTGATGGTCGCGTTCTTTGTGGCTGGCTTCACCGGCGTCATCATCGACTACCTGGTGCTCAAGCCGCTGCGCAAGCGCAACGCCCCCCACTTGATTCCCATGATCGCCACGATTGGCGTGGGCATCATCCTGAATAACGGCGCCCAAAGCATTTTCGGCGCCAGCAACCTGCGCTTTCCGCACGGCACCGTGCCCGAGGAAGTCATTGAAGTCGCCGGCCTGCACCTCACCGTGATCGAACTGGGCATCATCTTCCTGTCGTTCGCGCTGATGGCCGTGCTGATGTACGTCATGCGCCGCACCCAATTTGGCCGCGCGCTGCGCGCCATCGCCGAATCGCCCAAGGCCGCCTGGCTGCTGGGCATCAACGTCGAGAAGCTGTTCGTCACGACCTCGTTCGCCGCCGCTGCGCTGGGTGGTGTGGCGGGCGTGCTGATCGGGCTGTACTCGAATGCGCTGTTCCCGCTGATGGGCCAGCCGATGCTGCACAAGGGCATCGCGGTCATCATCCTGGGGGGCATGGGCGACATCCGTGGCGCCATGCTGGGCGGTCTCTTCCTGGGCTTCGCCGAGGTGCTGTCGGTGGCTTACATCGGCTCCACCATGCGCGACGCGGTGGCTTTCGGCCTGCTGTTCCTGATCCTGCTGGTGCGCCCGCAAGGTCTGTTCGGCAAAGTGGTTCAACGCAAGGCTTAAAGAATGAGCGGATTCGAAAACTTCTGGGCCATCTACGGCAACCTGGTGCTCACGCTGGGCACCAACGCCTTGCTGGCCCTCTCCATCTGGCTGACCCTGGCCTGCGGCATGTTGGCCATGGCCAACGCCGCCTTCATGGGCATCGGGGCGTACGCCGCCGCGCTGCTCACCATGAACTACGACGCCCCGTTCACGGTCGCGCTTGCCGGGGGCATGGCTGCGCCCGCGCTGGTGGCGGCGCTGATCGGCTTGCCGACTTTGCGATTGTCCGGGGTCTATCTGGCCATGGCCACGCTGGGCTTCGGCGAAGTGGTGCGCGTGACCATCCTGAACACCGAATCGATCACCGGCGGCGCGCTGGGCTTGAACGGCATTCCGCAACTGACGCAGTGGTGGCATGTGGTGCTGGCGGTCGTCATCGTGCTGTTCGTGTTGTGGCGCGTTCGCGCCTCCAAGATCGGACGCTCGTTCGACGCCATCCGTGGCGACGAAACGGCGGCTGGCCTGATGGGCATCGACGTGCGCGCCAACAAGATGCTGGCCTTCGTCGCCGGCGCGATGATTGCGGGTCTGGCGGGCGCGTTGAACGCGCACCTGACCTTCTTCATCGGTCCCAATGAATACGGTTTCGACCGTGGCGTTGAAATCCTGACCATGGCCATCCTGGGCGGTATCGGCGGCCTGGCGGGCCCCGTGCTGGGCAGCTTCATCATTACGGTGTTGCCCGAACTGCTGCGCGGCTTTGCGGATTTGCGCCTGGTCGCCAACGGAGTGATTTTGGTGGTGATTGTGTTGTTCCTGCCGCAAGGCATCTGGGACCCGGCGCGCTTCAAGCGCTGGATGCGTCAAGGCCAAGGCGGCCAGGGAGGCAAGCGCCATGCTTGAACTTTCATCCGTCTCCAAGAGCTTTGGCGGCCTGCATGTGCTGCATGACGTCAGCCTGTCCGTGCCCGAAGGCTCGATCTTCGGTCTCATCGGCCCCAACGGCGCCGGCAAGACCACGGTGTTCAACCTGATCACCGGCCTGTTGCCGCCCAGCGGCGGCACCATCACGTTCAAAGGCGAAAGCGTGCTGGGCAAGAAGCCGCACAGCATCACGCGCATGGGCATCGCCCGCACGTTCCAGAACATCCGTCTCTTCAAAGAGATGACGTTGCTGGAAAACGTGGTGGTGGGCGCGTATCGCCACATGAACTACGGTTTCCCCAGCCTGCTGCTGGGTCTGCCGGGTTACCGCGAGCACGAAAAGCGCGCCCGCGAACGCGCGCACGAACTGCTGACGTGGATGCGTCTGGACCACAAGGCCAACGACTTGGCCGACAACCTGTCTTACGGCGAACAGCGCCGCCTGGAGCTGGCGCGTGCGCTGGCCACCGAGCCCAAGCTGTTGCTGCTGGACGAGCCGGTCGCAGGCATGAACACCGGTGAACGCGCCGAACTCATGCGCGAAATCCTGGCCATCCGTGATCGCGGCTACACCATCCTGATGATCGAGCACGACATGCGCTTCGTCATGGGCTTGTGCGAACGCATCGCGGTGCTGAACTTCGGCAAGATCATCGCTTGCGGCGGTCCTGACGAGATCCGCAACAACGAGCAGGTCATCGAGGCCTATCTGGGCCGCGAAGATGACGAAGACACCGAACAAGCGGAGGCTGCACGATGAGTCGCCGGGCCGCTCCCAAGACGAATACCGTAGCGCATTGCGCGGAGGCTGCACGATGAGCGCGATGCTGGAAGTCCGCGGACTCGAGGTCAACTACGGCCATATCGAAGCCGTCCGCGGCATCGACCTGGACCTGAACGCCAAAGAAATCACCGCCCTCGTTGGCGCCAACGGCGCCGGCAAATCGACCACGCTGCTGGCGCTGTCGGGCCTGTTGCCCAAGGCGCGCGGCCGCATCCTGTTCGAAGGCGAAGACATCACGAACCTGGCGCCCCACCAACTGGTGGCGCGCGGCATCGTGCAGGTGCCGGAAGGCCGGGCCATCCTCACCACGATGACGGTGCTGGAAAACCTGGAACTCGGCGCTTATCGCCGTGGCTTGAAGAACGTGGGTTCCGATCTGGAATACGTGTTCAACCTGTTCCCGCGCCTGAAAGAGCGGATCACGGGTATCGCCGGCAACCTGTCGGGCGGCGAACAGCAGATGCTGGCCATCGGCCGGGCCTTGATGGCCAAGCCGCGCCTGCTGCTGCTGGATGAGCCGTCGATGGGTCTGGCCCCGATCGTCGTGCAGGAAATTTTCCGTTCCCTGCGGGCCATCAACGCCGACGGCCTGACGCTTTTCCTGGTGGAGCAGAACGTGCGCCAGGCGCTGAAGATCGCGCAAAGCGGCTATGTGCTGGAAAACGGCGCCATGGCGCTGACGGGCACGGGCCGCGAACTGCTGGGCCACCCCCGCGTGCTGGAAGCCTATCTGGGCGCCTGATCGCGCCCTTGCTTCGGGGTTTTGTCCCCGAATTGCATGTGCGCTGGCTGCAACATGGCTTGCGGCCAGCCACCGCCTGACGTCTTTCCGTTTGCCCATTTTTTGAGCAACCGTGTTAGAATTTCAGGCTTTCCCTCATTTTGACCATTGCACGGGCGGGTAATAACGCTTAGGCGGGACGTCGATAAAGGTAAAACCCCCGAACCGAATCCTTGGGTTGCGGTTCATCAGGTTTTTGCCCAGTTGGGGAAAGAACACTGGTTAGATGTTCTGGCCAGCAAGAACTTTTTATTCTTAGGAACCATCATGAAGACCTTTGTGGCCAAGCCGCATGAAGTCCAACGTGACTGGTTTGTGATCGACGCCAAGGGCAAAGTCCTCGGTCGTGTGGCCAGCGAAGTCGCACGTCGTCTGCGTGGCAAGCACAAACCTGAATTCACGCCGCACGTTGATACTGGCGATTACATCGTCATCATCAACGCTTCCGATATCGTCGTTACCGGTACCAAGGCGAAGGACAAGAAGTACTTCCGCCACACCACGTACCCGGGCGGTATCCGCGAAACGAACTTCGAGAAAATGCAAGAGCGTTTTCCCGGTCGCGCCATTCAGAAGGCCGTCAAGGGCATGCTGCCCAAGGGTCCTCTGGGCTACGCCATGATCAAGAAGCTGAAGGTCTATGCTGGTGCCGAGCACCCGCACACCGCCCAGCAGCCCAAGACGCTGGATATCTAAGGAAACGCCATGATCGGTAACTGGAATTACGGAACCGGCCGTCGCAAAACTTCGGTGGCTCGCGTTTTCATCAAGAAGGGCACGGGTAAGATCGTTGTCAACGGCAAGCCCGTCGACGATTTCTTCGCCCGCGAAACTGGTCGCATGATCGTGCGCCAGCCGCTGGAATTGACCGGCCACCTGGAATCGTTTGACATCAAAGTCAACGTCCACGGCGGCGGTGAAACCGGCCAGGCCGGCGCAGTCCGTCACGGCATCACGCGTGCCCTGATCGACTACGACGCGACCCTGAAGCCCGCACTGTCGCAAGCTGGCTTTGTGACCCGCGATGCCCGTGAAGTCGAACGTAAGAAGGTCGGCTTCCGCAAGGCGCGTCGTCGCAAGCAGTTCAGCAAGCGTTAATGTTGCTGCAAAAAACCCGCTTCGGCGGGTTTTTTGTTTTTGGGCGTCTCGCGCGCAATCGCTCGGGACGCCTTGCGCGGAACTCTGCGCGCCCTCGTCAGGTCGGACAACGGGGTTAGTGCACCAAATTTGGCACGGTGCCGCATGACCCCTTTTTCGAGCGATACAATCTAGCCTCGTTCTACGAAGAGCACATCATCATGGCCCAAGCATCGAACACCCGTATCAAGGTTGGTATCGTCGGCGGCACCGGTTATACCGGCGTCGAGCTGCTGCGCTTGCTGTCGCAGCATCCCAATGTGGAATTGACCGCCATCACGTCCCGCAAGGAAGACGGGCTGCCGGTTGCTGATATGTATCCGAACCTGCGTGGCCGCGTGAAGCTGGCTTTTTCCGCACCGGAAAAGGCCACCCTGACGGATTGCGACGTGGTGTTCTTCGCCACGCCCCACGGTGTGGCGATGGCGCAAGCCCAGGAACTGATCAACGCGGGCACCCGCGTCATCGACCTGGCCGCTGATTTCCGCCTGCAAGACATCCCCACCTTTGAACGTTGGTACAAGATCCCCCACACTTGCCCGGACATCCTTGCGGAGTCCCAGTACGGTCTGGTGGAACTGAACCGTGAAGCCATTGCTAAGGCGCGTGTCATCGGCAACCCCGGCTGCTATCCCACCACGGTGCTGCTGGGCTTGGCCCCGCTGCTGGAAGGCGGCAAGTCGCTGGTCGATGCGCAAACGCTGATCGCCGACTGCAAGTCGGGCGTGTCGGGCGCTGGCCGCAAGGCGGAAGTGAGCTCGCTGTTCTCGGAAGCGTCCGACAACTTCAAGGCCTATGGCGTGTCGGGTCACCGCCATCATCCTGAAATCGTGGCGCAGCTGGAAAAGATCTCGGGCGGCAAGGTTGGCCTGACGTTCGTGCCGCATCTGGTGCCGATGATCCGTGGCATGTTCTCCACGATTTACGCGCGCATCCTGCCGGAAGCGCGCGACACCGACTTTCAAGCCCTGTTCGAACAGCGTTACGCCGACGAGCCCTTCGTTGACGTGATGCCTGCCGGCAGCCTGCCTGAAACGCGTTCGGTGCGTGCGTCGAACAATCTGCGCATTGCGCTCAGCCGTCCGGGCAATGGTGATCAACTGATCGTCATGGTCGTGCAAGACAACCTGGTCAAGGGTGCGGCCGGCCAAGCCGTCCAGAACATGAACCTGATGTTCGGCATTGCCGAATCGACAGGTCTGGATCAGGTGGCGATTCTGCCCTGATGCCTCGTAAGGGCGAGGGGCTACGCGCCGCTCGCCCTGCGCGCTTTATGCCAACTGACGCTCCCGTTCCCTCGCAACCCCGCCCCGCAGGCGGGTGGCTGCGTGTGATCGCGGGTTTGCTCGTTGGCGTGTTGCTTGGCGGTTCGGCGGGCTATTTCCATGCCATGCGACAAGCCCGCCCGCAGGACGCCGTGGTGATCAGTACGCAGCAAGCCGAGGCGCAGGCGGATGCCATGCGCCAGCAAGCCACGCAGTTGCGCTACACCCAAGGCCAGTTGGACACCGCGGATGGCGAGCTCGTCATCGAGCGCGCCGCCCGCGAGGAACTCGAAACCCAGTTGCGTGCGGCGCAGGCCGAGGTCGGCCGTGTGCGCGACCAACTGGCTTTCTATGAACAGCTGCTGCCCGCCGGGCCGGAAGGCTCTGTCGATATCCGTGGGGTGCAGATCGACCGCGAAGGCGGCGGGCTGCGCTACAAGGTGTTGCTGATGCGCAGCGGCCGCAATGGCGGAACGCCGTTTGCGGGCGCCTTGCGTTTCCAGGCGACGGGCGTGCTCAAGGGCGAAACCGTAACGGTCGATTTGGCGCCCATGCAGGTCAAGGCGGAAGTGGGCCCGGTGACCGCTACCGGAGAATCCACGTCGGCCGCGTCGTTGGCCCTGCAATTCGACCAATATCAGCGCAGCCAGGGCATCTTGGCAGTGCCTGAGGGATTTGTCCCCGAAAGCGTCACCGTCAGCGTGCTCGAGGGGGAAACCGTTCGAGCATCCCGCAGCGTGAAACTGGAACTTTGAGTCTAGTCAAGCCCTGCGCTATAGTGACGCTATGCGAGCGCCGTTGCCGCTCACCGAAATATGGCCGATCCGGCCAGGAGTGAACCATGAATGCAGTAACCGAAACCGTCGATCTCCAGGCCGCCCCGCCTGTGCCCTTGGTATTTACCGACTCGGCTGCCGCCAAAGTGAAGGACTTGTTGGCCGAAGAAGGCAACCCTGATCTGAAGCTGCGCGTGTTTGTCCAAGGTGGCGGCTGTTCGGGCTTCCAGTACGGCTTCACGTTTGACGAAGTCGTCAACGAAGACGACACCGTGCTGGACAAGGCGGGTGTCCAACTGCTGGTTGACCCCATGAGCTTCCAATATCTGGTCGGTGCCGAAATCGACTACAAGGAAGACCTGGAAGGCGCGCAGTTCGTCATCCGCAATCCCAACGCCAGCACCACCTGCGGCTGCGGTTCCTCGTTCTCGGTGTAATCACCCTGAGCAGGAAAACAAAAGCCCTTCGGCATGCCGAAGGGCTTTTTGTTTGGTGCTGACCGGACGCAAGGCGCTGGCCACTGCAAACCGGCCGCTGCAAGTCGGCCGCTGCAAGCCGACCGCTGCAAACCGGCCGCTGCAAGTCGGCCGCTGCAAGCCGACCGCTGCAAACCGGCCGCTGCAAGTCGGCCACTTCACGCCGGCGACTTCACGCCGGATACAGCGCACCCAGGATGCGAGCGCCGCGCGCGCCAGTGACCGCAGGCAACCCCGCGGGCCGTCGCTCAACGAACGCTTGCGCGAGCCATGCGAAGGCCAGTGCCTCAACTTGCTGGGCGGGCACGCCCAGTGCATCGGTGGGCTGCACCGGGCGTTGCAGGCAATAGGCCAGTTCGCGCATGAGTCCGGCATTGCGGGCGCCACCGCCACATACAAACACCTCTTGCGTGGCCGCAGCGGCTGCGTCGATGGCGTTGGCGACCGTTCTGGCGGTGAGCCGTTGCAGCGTTGCCTGCACGTCCTGAGGGGCTGGCTTGGGGCCGTCAAATGCACGCAGCCGGTCATCCAGCCATTGCATGTTGAACAGATCGCGCCCGGTGGACTTGGGCGGAGGCAGGGCGAACCACGGCTCGCTGGCGATCAGTTGCTCAAGCAGTGGCGCCAACACCTTGCCGGTGGCGGCCCAGCGGCCATTGGCGTCATAAGGCTGGCCTAGGTGACGTTGGCACCAGCCGTCCAGGAAAACGTTGGCCGGGCCGGTGTCAAAGCCACGCACGGCCTGGCCTGGGGACAGCAATGTCACATTGGCGATGCCGCCCAGGTTCAGCACGGCGCGGCCATGTTGCGCGCCGAAGATCGCCGCATGGAAAGGTGGCACCAGCGGCGCGCCCTGGCCACCGGCCGCCACATCGCGGCTGCGGAAGTCCGCGATTACGTCGATGCCGCTTAGCTCCGCCAGCAGCGCGGGCGCATTCAGTTGAACGGTGTAGCCGCTGTCCGGACGGTGACGAACCGTTTGGCCGTGCGCACCGATTGCCTTCACGTCGCTGGCCTGAACGCCCGCCTCCCGAAGCAGGGTGGCGACGGCATCAGCGTACAGCCGGGCCAGCGCATTGGCGGCCAACGCTGCGCGCGCGAGCTCGTCGTCGCCTGACACGTTCAAGGCCAGCAACTCGCGGCGCAGGTTTTCGGGCATGGGCAAGCTGGCGCTGGCCAGCACCTGCGGCGGCTGATCGGCGTCAAGGCGCACGAGCACGCCGTCCACGCCGTCCACGCTCGTGCCGGACATCAGGCCAATGTAGAGCGTTGCGTTCCCGTGCGTGGTGGTTTGCGTAGCGTTCACAGGCGGCCTCAAAAATAAGAAAGGCGGCCGGCAGAAATGCGCGGGCCGCCTTTTTGGGACGATAACTGATGGGGCCGGTTAGCGGCTGGCCACGTTGGTCAGTGCGTCGGGCAGGGTCTGCTGGAATTCGGTCAGCAGTTGGATCTGCTGCTTATACGGCGCCACGGCCTGGTTGAACGCGCGGACTTCCGCAGGTTCCAGGGCGCGGGCGACCGGCAGGTCCACCGACAGCGGGTCGATCGGCTGATTGTCGACGCGGAACTCATAGTGCAAGTGCGGCCCGGTGGCCCAGCCGGTGGAACCGACGTAGCCCAGCAGTTGGCCTTGCGAGATCTTGGAGCCCTTGGTGATGCCTTCGGCGATACGGCTTTGGTGCGCGTACAGCGTCGAATACTTGCCATGGTGCTTCACGATCACGACGTTGCCGTAGCCGTTCTGCCAGCCCGAGAATTCAACCGTGCCATCCGCAGTGGAATGGATCGGCGTGCCCGAAGGCGCGGCGTAGTCCACGCCCTTGTGGCCCGTCCAAGTCTTGTGGATGGGGTGCATGCGCATGCCGAACGTCGAGCTGATACGGCTGAACTTCAGGGCAGTGCGCAGGAACGCGCCGCGCAGGCTGGTGCCGTCAAAGTCGTAGTACGAACCGCTCTTTTCGTCGGGGCTGAACCAGACGGCGCTGTAGGTCTTGCCGCCGTTGATGAATTCCAGGGCCAGCACGCGGCCGGCGCCGGCGTAGCGGCCGTCGTGCGAACGCACTTCGTACACCACGCGGAATTGGTCGCCCTGACGCAGATCGCGCAGGAAGTCGATCTTGGCGCTGAGGATGTCGGCCATCTGCATGGTGACCGAGTCCGGAATGCCAGCGGAGTCCGTCGCGCCGAAGAGCGACGACTTGATCGTGCCCACGGCAACGCGGGTCTGGCGTTCGGTGCTTTCGGTGACTTCCTCGGCCTTGTAGCTGTCGCCGGCGGGGGCCACATGCAGCATGCGCGTTACGACCTGGCCGTCGGTTTCATTGCCGGGGGTGTGGATGTAACGCAGCCAGATCAGGTTGCCCTGTTCGTCCGTGGCGGCTTGCACCGAGCGGCCCGGGTACAGCTTGTAAATGCTGCGGGCGCTGGCGTCGTGCGTCAGGAAGGTCTGCAAATTGGGGGCGTCCAGCTCCAGGCGCTGCAGCACGGCGGCCAGCGTGTCGCCCGCGCGGATGCGGGTTTCGCTGATGTACGGCGCGGCGCTGGGCGTGCTGACTTCGACTTGCTCGGCAGTCAGGGGCAGAACGCTCTGGATGATGCGGGACGGGGGGAGTTCGGTACGGTCGGGTTGCTGCACCATGCCCAAGGCGGCGGCGCCAGCAAACAGACCAATAGCGGAGACGAGAAGAGTGCGACGGAAAAGTCCCGAGCGATGGGGCTTGGGCTCAACGGGCGCAAACAGGGCAGCAACTTTGCGCTTGATGCTACTCGCCAGTTCGTGGAGGCCACGATTCATCGTGAAGATACCCTCTCAGGTGGCTTGAGCTCGCAGGGTGCGTGACACGAACGGCCCCCGCGCGCCACGAAATCCGGGGCAAGGGCTGGCGCGGGGCGCATCTTGTGAACAACGGGTGGTAGGCCGAACCGCAACTGCGTATATATGGCATTTGCGTATGATTGGGCGGTATCCTAGCTGATTCGGCTAGAATTTTCGATAGTTTTCGTCACTTTTTACACCTTTTTGTCGGCTGAAGCCGCTTTGGTCCCCCTGCCATGTCTCCCTCTGAAGCCCCTATCACTCCTGAAGTTGAAGCCGATCTGCGTATAGCTAAGCGCGGCTGCGATGAACTGCTGGTTGAATCCGAATTCGCCCGCAAGCTGGCCAAGAGCCGCGCCACTGGCGTGCCGCTGCGCATCAAGCTGGGGCTGGACCCCACCGCGCCGGACATCCACCTGGGCCACACCGTGGTGCTGAACAAGATGCGCCAGCTGCAGGACTTGGGCCACAACGTCATCTTCCTGATTGGCGATTTCACGTCGACCATTGGCGACCCCAGCGGCCGCAACAGCACCCGCCCGCCGCTCACGCGCGAGCAGATCGAGTCGAACGCCAAGACCTATTACGCGCAGGCCAGCCTGGTGCTGGACCCGGCCCGTACCGAGATCCGTTACAACTCTGAATGGTGTGATCCGCTGGGCGCCCGCGGCATGATCCAGCTGGCCTCGCGCTATACGGTGGCTCGCATGATGGAACGCGAGGACTTCACCAAGCGCTTCAAGGGCGGCATCCCGATTTCGGTGCATGAATTCCTGTATCCGCTGATGCAGGGCTATGACTCGGTGGCGCTGAAGTCCGATCTGGAGCTGGGGGGCACCGATCAGAAGTTCAACCTGCTGGTTGGGCGCGAGCTGCAAAAGGAGTATGGCCAGGAGCCCCAGTGCATCCTGACGATGCCGCTGCTGGTGGGTACGGACGGGGTCGAGAAAATGTCCAAGTCCAAGGGCAACTACATCGGCATTTCGGAGTCGCCCGATTCGATGTTCGGCAAGCTCATGTCGATTTCCGACACGTTGATGTGGCGCTACTTCGAGCTGCTGTCGTTCCGTTCGCTGGAAGACATCGCCGCTCTCAAGCAAGAGACGGATGGCGGACGCAACCCGCGTGATGCGAAAGTCATGCTGGCTCAGGAAATCATCACTCGCTTCCATTCCGCCAAGGCCGCCGACGAGGCGCTGGCTTCCTTCGAGGCCCGTTTCCGCGATGGCGCCATTCCAGAAGACATGCCCGAAGTGAACATCGGCGGTGCGCCGGTGGGCATCCTGAAGCTGCTGCGCGAAGCGGGTCTGGTCGCCTCTGGCTCGGAAGCGCAACGCAATGTGGAGCAGGGTGGCGTGCGCGTCAACGGCGACCGGGTTGAAGATAAATCGTTGCAATTGCCCGCTGGGACTTACGTCGTACAGGTGGGCAAGCGCAAGTTTGCGCGTGTTAACTTGAACCCATAATTGCGAAGTTTTGATACGCTGAGGGTACAGACAGAGGCAGGGACGCCTTTCTCGGCACTTCAAGGAGCACGACATGAAACTTTCGAGTTTGTCTTTTTCCGATCACGAGTCGATTTCGGAACGCTACGCGTTCGGCAAAATCGATGCGCAATCGCACGTCGCGCTGGCAGACAACAACAACCCGCAGTTTTCCTGGGACGATGTCCCGGCGGGAACGCAGTCGTTCGCGTTGATCTGCCATGACCCCGACGTGCCGTCGCGCCCCGATGATGTCAACCAGGAAGGCCGCGAAGTGCCGGCCGGCTTGCCTCGTGTGGATTTCTTCCACTGGGTGCTGGTCGATCTGCCCGCCGACCTTCGCGAGATCGACGAAGGCGCCTTTTCCAACGGCATCACGCCGCGTGGCAAAGGCGGCCCGCTGGCGCCGATGGATGCGCGCCAGGGCATCAACTCGTATTCGTCATGGTTCGCCAATGACCACGACATGAGCGGCGACTACTTCGGCTACGACGGCCCGTGCCCGCCCTGGAACGATTCCATCGTGCACCGCTACATCTTCACGCTGTACGCGCTGGATGTGCCCAGCCTGAATCTGAACGGCTCTTTCACTGGCGAAGACGCATTGCGCGCCATGCAAAAGCACGTGTTGGCGCACGCTTCGGTCACGGGCACGTATACCCTCAACCCGAAACTTGCTCCCAAGCAGATCGGGGCGACATCGGCGTAATCCGCTACGCCAAATCAAAAAGGCCGCAATCGTTGCGGCCTTTTTTTATTTCCGGCTATCGCCGGCCTCAAACGGTGGATCGCTTCAGACGCAGCAGCGCTATGCCGAAGGCGACGAAGATCGAGCCGACCAGGCGGTTGAGCCACACGACGATGCGGGGACGCCGCAGCGCGTTGCGGGCGCGCCGGGCCAAGGCGCCATAGGTCAAGAGCGACACCAGAGACATCGCCATGAAGATGCCGGTCAGAACGAAGAACTGCGGCAGCAACGGCTCTTGTGCGTTCAGGAACTGGGGGAACAAGGCCGTAAAGAACAGGATGGGTTTCGGGTTCATGGCGGCGACGAAAGTGGCCTCCAGATACAGGACGCCCGCGCGGCGTGGCGGCAGGTTGGCGGCCAAGGCTTCTGGCGGCGCAATGTGGGCGCGGCCCATCAGATGCCGCAGGCCCACATAGATCAGGTAAGCGGCGCCCGCCACCTTCAACGCCATGAACAGCATGGCGGACGATTGCAGCACCACCCCCAGCCCCAGCATGGCCGCGGCCGACAGCAGGAATAGCCCGGTCACGTTGCCCAGCGTGGAGGGCACCACGGCGCGCACCCCGCCTGCCGCGCCGTTGCGAATGGCGAGCATGGTGGCGGGGCCTGGGCTGATGACGCTGGCGGCAGCTACTAGCGAGTAGGTTATGAGTGTGGCGCTTTGCATGAAAGTTTCTCAAGTCGGGTTGAAAGCGGTTTTCGGGCGCCGCGCGATGGCGTGGTTTTCGCGCCCGTCCGCCGTATTTTGCTCGCCTTCGGCGCATTTTGGCGGCAATTGATTCCGCTTGACGGGGTAAACTACAAGAATTCTTCGGGTTTACCCCCGACACTGCTTTCTCCTCTCTTACCGCCTCAGGAATCCCCCGTCATGTTTGACCGCAACCTCACCTTGTCCAAGGCTGACCCGGACGTTTGGGCCGCCATCCAGAAGGAAGACGTTCGCCAAGAGCAGCACATCGAGCTGATCGCTTCGGAGAACTACGCCAGCCCGGCCGTCATGGAAGCCCAGGGCACGCAGCTCACGAACAAGTACGCCGAAGGCTACCCGGGCAAGCGCTATTACGGTGGTTGCGAGTACGTGGACATGGTCGAGCAACTGGCCATTGACCGCCTGAAGCAGATCTTCGGTGCTGAAGCCGCCAACGTGCAGCCGAACTCGGGTTCGCAGGCCAACCAGGGCGTGTACATGGCCGTGCTGAAGCCGGGCGACACCGTGCTGGGCATGAGCCTGGCTGAAGGCGGCCACCTGACGCACGGCGCGTCGGTCAACGCTTCGGGCAAGCTGTACAACTTCATCTCGTACGGCCTGGACGAAAACGAAGTCCTGAACTACGCGCAAGTCGAACAGCTGGCCAAAGAACACAAGCCCAAGCTGATCGTGGCAGGTGCATCGGCCTACGCCCTGCACATTGATTTCGAACGCATGGCCCGCATCGCCCGTGAAAACGGCGCGCTGTTCATGGTCGACATCGCCCACTACGCCGGTTTGGTTGCTGGCGGCGCCTACCCCAACCCGGTCCCGCACGCTGACTTCGTCACGTCGACCACGCACAAGTCGCTGCGCGGCCCGCGCGGCGGCGTCATCATGATGAAGGCCGAGCACGAGAAGATCATCAACTCGGCGATCTTCCCCGGCATTCAAGGCGGCCCGCTGATGCACGTCATCGCCGGCAAGGCCGTGGCGTTCAAGGAAGCGCTGGAACCCAGCTTCAAGGACTACGCGCAACAAGTGGTCAAGAACGCCAAGGTGCTGGCCGACACGCTGGTCAAGCGTGGCCTGCGCATCGTTTCCGGCCGTACCGAAAGCCACGTCATGCTGGTTGACCTGCGCGCCAAGGGCATCACGGGCAAGGAAGCGGAAGCCGTGCTGGGCCAGGCCCACATCACGGTCAACAAGAACGCCATCCCGAACGATCCGGAAAAGCCCTTCGTGACCAGCGGCATCCGTCTGGGCACGCCGGCCATGACTACGCGTGGTTTCACGGAAGCCGACGCTGAACTCACCGCTAACCTGATCGCCGACGTGCTGGACAACCCGCGCGACGAAGCCAACATCGCCGCCGTGCGCGCTCGCGTCAATGAACTGACGTCGCGCCTGCCGGTTTACGGCGCGAAGTAAGCGGTTTTGATATCGGCCCGGCGGGATATCCCCCGCCAGGGCCAGACCAAAGGGACGGCCCCGTCAGGCGCCGTCCCTTTGCTTTCGTGGCGGCAGCGGCTATCCTCCACCGATTCCGTCCTGGATATTGGGGACGAATTAGCCCGTATTGGCGCTTCCCGAGCGGCGCATCGTTACAATATGCTTGTTTTTTGCAATCCGTGCCTTTAGGGAACACACATGCGGTGTCCATTTTGCGGCAATGCCGAAACGCAGGTTGTCGACAGCCGGGTCTCGGAAGAGGGCGACGCCATCCGTCGCCGTCGCCGCTGCCTATCCTGCGACAAGCGATTCACCACGTATGAACGGGTGGAACTTGCCATGCCTTCCATCGTCAAGCGCAATGGCAGCCGCAGCGACTACGACCCGACGAAACTCCGCGCCAGCTTGAGCTTGGCGTTGCGCAAGCGCCCCGTCAGCACGGAAGACGTGGATGCCGCCGTGGCGCGCATCGAAGAACAGTTGCTGGCAAGCGGGCTGCGCGAGGTGCCGTCCGAACAGATCGGCGAACTCGTCATGAACGAACTGCGCAAGCTCGACAAGGTGGCGTACGTGCGTTTTGCGTCCGTCTACAAGAGCTTTGAGGACATCGGCGAATTCGTTGAAGCCATCCGCGAAATGCAGGGGCCGTTGTTGCCGGGCAAGCTGCGCAAGGAATAAAAGCCCCGGCTGGGCATTTGGCAGGAACATAACGGCGCTGCGGCGCCGTTATTCGTTTTGGCTCGGGCGCTGCGGCGGCGTGATTCGTATTGGCACGTGTGCGGCGGCGCGATTCGTTTTGGCACGGGTGTGCCGCAGCGCCGTTATTGCATGGGCGCCGACCGCGCCAGGCTGGGCGTAAGCGGCTGAAATTTGCGCCAAACGCGGCGCATGTGCTGCGCCGAGCCAAAGCCGGATTTTTCCGCCACTCGCTCCAGGTCCAAGCGGGTTTCGCGCAGCAGGTCGCGCGCCAGCGCCACGCGGATTTGATACAGGTAATCCATCGGCGTGCAGCCGGCGTGTTCGCGAAACAGCCGCGTCAGGTGGCGGGCGCTGGTGTGCGCCTGGTCTGCCAGCGATTGCGCGGACCACGGCGCGGCCGGGTTGCGCACCACGGCATCCTGCACCCGATGCACGCCGGGGTGCATGTGGCTGCGGTGCTCGAGCCAGGGCGACAACGTGGAATCCGTGCCTGCGCGGCGCTGATAGACCACCATGTCGCGCGCGACTTCACTGGCGACGCGCGGCCCGCAATGGCGCGACACCATATGTAGCGCCAGATCGATGCCGGCCGTGATGCCGGCGCTGCTGACCAGGTTGCCATCTTCAACAAAGATGCGGTTGTCGTGCACGCGGGCGCTGGGGTCGATGCTGGCCAGTTGTTCCAGGCAGGAATGGTGGGTGGTGCAGTCGCGTTGGCGCGTCAGCCCGGCCGATGCCGCGAATAGCGCGCCCGCGCAGACCGTCATCAGCGTGAACTCGTCTGCGGGATGGCGCTGGGCCAGCCAGTCGATGATGGCGTGGGCGTCGGGGTCGTCCAGCCGGGTGTGTTTACCCACCACGCCGGAAATAATGACAAGCGCCTGTGGCGGCAAGGCGGCAGGCAGCGGCTGAATGTGCGCCAGATGCAGGCCGGGAATGCCGCTTTCCACCTCTTTCGACGGGCCGCAGAAATGCTGCTCGAACGTGCCGGGACACAGCTTGTTGGCCACCCGGAAAGCCTCTGCCGGGCCAGCAAGGTCCAGCAGAACGATGCCCCGCGGCAGCACAAAGTACACGGGAATCATGCGGCTTTCCGATGGGTCAAGCGGCCAGCGCGTCGGCGGCGCGCACGATGCGGGCAAAGCGGCCTTGCAGCACAAGTTCGGTGTGGTCGCGGATTTCGGCGGGCGTGTAGTGCTTGCCTGACGGGCTTTGCATGGCGAAGGTCAGCGTGGCGTCGGTGGGAAACACGACTTTGAAGCCGGCGTCGCTGGCGTGCCGCGACGTGGTTTCGCAGCACTGTTCAGTGCGAATGCCGCTGACGATGATGCCTTCGATGCCGTTGTCGCGCAGCCAATCATGCAGGGTCGCGCCGTTGGCGTCTTTGGCGTACAGCGAGGAATGCACCGTTTTGTGGAACACGGCGGCGGGCGCAATGCGCACTTCCTCAAGCGTCTTGACGTGGCCTGAAGCCAGCGAGAACGGGTTGGCGGGGTCTGTGGATGGGCTGATGTGGAACACCTGAAGCACCGGAATGCCTTGGGCCGTTGCCGAATCAATTAGCCCCTGGATCTGTTCCACAAAAGCCGGATACTCGGTTTCATCCCAAAACGGACGTTGCCGGAAGGAATCTTGTACGTCGATGACGATCAGTGCTTGTTTCATGTTTCGGCCTCCGGGCCTGGGATATCAGCAGGTGTAGCGCTATTCTGAAACGGAAGTCCCGCCCGCGCGAGATCGTCCCAAGCCACCTGGCGGCCCAAAACGGACATTCGTTAAGCATACCCCTTCCGGCAGCGCCGGGTTGCACCACGTCATCCAGGCCCGGACATACAATTCCTGCCATGACGACCCCAAGCGAACCCGACGATATCTTCTGGATGCGACGCGCCCTGGCGCTGGCCGAGAGCGTGCTCTACACCACCGCGCCCAACCCCCGTGTGGGATGCGTCATCGTGCGCGATGGGCGCGTGCTGGGCGAGGGTGCGACGCAGCCCCCCGGCGGGCCGCACGCCGAAGTCTGCGCCCTGCGGGACGCTCAGGCCCGCCAGGAAGCGGTTCAGGGGGCCACGATGTACGTCACCCTGGAACCGTGCAGCCATTTTGGCCGCACGCCGCCGTGCGTGGATGCGGTGCTGGCCGCCAAACCCGCGCGAGTCGTCGTGGCCATTGGCGACCCGAATCCGTTGGTCAACGGGCAGGGGCTGGCCCGTTTGCGCGCCGCCGGCATCGAGGTGACAACCGGTGTGTGCGCCGAAGAGGCCTTGGCTATCAATGCCGGCTTCATTTCGCGGATGAGCCGCGGCTTGCCCTGGGTGTGGATGAAGATGGCGGCGTCGCTTGATGGCCGCAGCGCCTTGCATAACGGCATGTCTCAATGGATTACCGGCCCCGAGGCCCGCGTGGATGGCCACCGCTGGCGTGCGCGCAGCTGCGTGGTGCTGACCGGCATGGGCACCGTCCTGAAAGACGATCCGCAACTCAATGTGCGCGGGGTGGACACGCCGCGCCAACCGCGCAAAGCGGTCGTGGATGGCCGCTTCGAGATTCCCGAGGACGCTCGCCTGTTTGACGGCGCGGAAGTCATCCTGTTTACGGCCCGTGAAGATGCCGCCAAAGCCGCACGGCTGGCCGACAAGAATGCCCGAGTCGTCGTCCTGCCTGGCCAGGAGCCAGGCCGCGTGGACTTGCCCGGCGTGATGGACTGGTTCGCAAAAGAGCAGTTCAACGAGGTCCATGTTGAGGCCGGTGCGGGATTGAGCGGCGCGCTGGTGGCCTCTGGATGCGTGGATGAGCTGCTGCTTTATCTGGCGCCGGTGCTGCTGGGTGACGCCGCGGGAATGGTGCGGCTGCCGATGCTCGAACATCTGGATGCGGCGCGCCGATACGAATTCATCGACACGGCGCGCTTGGGGGCGGACCTGCGCCTGCGTGCCCGGGTCGCAGGCACGTGGCAGCAATTGATGCAGCGCGTGGCGTTGCCGGCGCTGACCTAGGCCTGCGTTTTCTCGTGTGTTGGCTTGGCGGTGCGCTTGGGGGTGCGTTTAGGCATGCGCCAGGCAAACACGCATCCCCCGCCCGCAACAATCACCAACAAGCCCATCGCAAGCAGCAAGCCGGCATGATCGCGCCGTAAGCGTTCCCATGCCTTCCAGGCTTGTGTGTAGTGGAACCAGGCGGCCGCCCGGAAATCAGGCTCGGCGCACTCGCGGCCGAACGTGCCGCTGAACGGCACCTGGGCGCCTTGATTCACATACCGCAGATAGATTGCCGAGGCGCGGTCGGGCGAGTCGTCGATGATGTAGCGCGCCCCTTGGCAAAGCACGGCAGCGAAAGCTTGGGAGCGGTTTGGCAATTGCCCGGCCGCTTGCAGCGCGTGGTCGGCCGCGATTTGACGATAGTGAAAGCGGGCATAGGGGCGCGCTTCGCTGGCGGCGAATCGTTGACGTTCTTCGGGCGTGACCAGCGGACCCGGCAAGGCCGCCTCGGCGCGTTGGGCGGGTGTATCCGGCGTCTGGCTGGCGTCGGCCCCGGCCGACTGGCGCCAGGGTTCGGGGCTGCGGCCCGCGCCGTAGGTGTAGTTGCCGTCATACACCGCGAAATCGGGGTCCTGTTCGTAACCCATGATCTCCAAGCCATTGCGGCGCGCGAGGCGCGCGGCGGTAAACCAGGCTTCGGCCCGTGCTGTCCGGCCCCATGCGTTGCCCGCTTTGTGAAGGGCTGCAATGTACTCCTCGACCTTTTGGTGGCGGCTGGAAGGCCTAACGCGCCAGACACCGGCCGCATCATCGGTCAGGTCCGCGAAACGGGCATCCGCGTCAGAGGGGAAGTAAGCCAGCGCCTGGTCCATGCGGCCTTCTCGCATCAGACGGCGCGCGAGCAGCAGGCGCAGGCGGTCGCCATCGGGAATGGGGTGCTTCACCGCCCACTCGTAGAAGCGCTGGTAGTCGAATTGCAGAAAGCCCGGCGGGGTGGCCGGCATGGCGGATGCGGGCACGTGCTGATCCACGTAATGCTTGAGCTCATCTACCGTCAGCACGCGCTCGGCCACATACGCCGCGTCGTTCCAATAGGGCGACTGGAGCCAACCCCCTTCTGGCAAGTCGGCAGCAGACGGATCGTTGGCGTGCAGCAGCAAGTCCAGCGCTTCGACGTACTGGCCGCGCGACAGCGCCAACACGCCACGCTCGGCCGTTAGCCGGGCGATGCCGGGGGCGTCGATGCTGTGCTCGTCGGCGTTCGGAAAGCTGCTTGCGGCGCGTGCGTAGGCTTGCGCCGCGGCGGCCATGTCTCCCCGACGGATCGCCAGTTTGGCGCGAATCCACCAAGCTAGCGGGGTGTCCAGACGCTCGGCCAACGGTTGCGCCAGGTCATAGCGACCGACCCGATACGCTAACGCGGCCACGCGATCCGCGTTCTGAATCCTGCTCACATCCTGCTTGGCCAGCGCGGTGGCAAGGACCTGCAACGCCGGGTTGGGCGTCACATTTCCCCTGCCTGCCAACGCGGCTGCATCTGCATAACCCCGTTGGCCGTTCACTTCATACGTGGCGAAAATGTCATAGGCGCTGTCGGGATTGCCGTCGACGATGTCGCCCACCCGCGCCAGCGCATAGGCCACCAGCAAGCGTTGCGAGACCGGGTCGTCGATCAGTCGGACGGCACGGGCGGGTGCATCCAACGCCCAGCTGGCGATCAGGCGCAGTGATGCCTGCCCGCTGCTGGAGCCCCGCGCGGCCTGCTCGGCATACAGCTGGATAGCATGCTTCAACGCGGTGGCAGGAATGGCATCCGCGCACGAGGTGGCTGACTGGAAATCCTCGTACGTGCAGCCTCCTTGCGAGCCCCTCAGCAAGCCGCGTGCCTCTTGGCCAAAGCTGGCGATGGCGAGTCCCCACGGGTCAGGCGCGCCGTCTCGCGCCAATTGGCGGACGCGGGCATAAGCGGCGGAAGCGGCAGAAGCGGTGGAAGCGGTGGAAGCGGCAGAAGCGGTGGAAGCGGCGGAAGCGGTGGAAGCGGCAGAAGCCGGCCCCGGAGGCGTGGCGTCGACGGGCATTGCGGCTGATGCGCCATTTTCCAGCTCGGCCAGCATGTAGGCAGCCCAGACGCTGCGCGCAGCGCCTTCGTTGCCCGGCAGCGCAAGAATCGCGTGTAGGCGTGCTCTGGCGCGGGATACGGCCACGTTGGTCTCGTCGTTCGCGGCAGCAAGGATATCGACGGCGGCAGCGGTATATAAACGCACGGCCTCTGGCAGCGCGGCGCCCGCCGCATAAGCCTGATCGCCGTCGGGCAATTGCCGCATCTTGCGCGCCGTGGCGTGCTGCGCGGGGCTCAGTGCGGGATCGAAGTCTTCGGGAATGGCGTCCTGCCTATCGTTGCCGCCCGGCAGCGTTCGTAATTCCTGGGCGCGTAACGCGTCAGCCGGCACCACCAAGCGCGATGCCTCATAACTGAACGAATTGGCAGGCGTGCTGCGTAGCGTGCCCGCGCGGTCGTCCAGCAACTGCGCGGGAAAGTCCGGCCCGCAGGCAACGACGATTCCAGCGCCGATGGCGCAGGTCAACAGGGCAATTCGAGCGATGGTTTTACGGTTTTGCATGGAAAGTGGTGGGTGGCGTGTCGCAGCGTATCCAGCCGATATTGCGCAGGCTGCCGGCGCGCAGCAGGCCGTCATGCGCACGACGCAGATACCAGCCGGCGTTGTCTTGCTCAAGCGTGTAACCATTGATGCCGTCGGCGGCGCGGCAAATGCCGTCCCAACGGATGGTGAAGGGCAGCGTTGCATCGGCATTGCCGGTGTTGGACAACACCAGGTCAAGCGTCCCCKCGGTTGTGGCGCGTTGGGCGAAGACGTTAAGCTCCGCTTGCAATGATTGGCGCGTCAATACCGCGCGCCACGTCGCCAGGCTCCATGCGCGTTCGTCGAGTGCGGTGGGCAGGCGAAACCAGACCATGCCGGCCAATCCCGCGGGCCGATCCTGGCGGATCTGCTCGGCAAAAGCCGCCATGGCAGCGGGCGCGGCGACGAGTTCGCTGGCGCGGGTTGCGGTGGTCAACGTGGGCCGTTCGCTTTCGATTGCGATGATGTTGCCGTCGTCATCCCACGAGACACGGCTGCCATACGTTGGCAATGCAATCCGCCAAGGGCGCTGCGTGCGGCCGGCAAAAGCGCTGATCCACGCCTGTGCGCGCTTGGCGTCAAACAAGCCTTGTGTCGGGTTCAGTACGGCGTGAACCTGCAACACCGACTCATCGGGCACCTTCAGTAAGGCGTCGAGATCGGGGCTGTTTAACCATGTTGGCAAGGCGGTAATTGATAGCGGCGTGCCTGGTTCAAGGCGGTTTTTCAACGCCGTCAGAAAGCCGCGATAGGCCGCAAGCTTCGATGTTGCGCAGTCGTAATCGATTTCAACACCGGCCAGCGGCACGCCGGCTGCGCGCCAGGCCAGGGTTGTCGCGGCAATTCGCACCAACGTTTCGTCAACGTTCAGCGCATCGACGCGTCCATCCAAACGCAACACCATCACCGCCGGTTTTTGTGACGCCGCCAGCGCATTCACGTCAGGCCGGGCATCGATCCATCTGCCGCCAGCGCTCATCTCGGCGATCAGCACGCGCCAGGTTCGCACGGCATCTGCACTTGCCGCCAGCGCTTCCTGCACCGCCGGCGTCCAACGCCGTTGCCATACGTACGCATCATTCGGCAGGTCTGGAAGTGGCTTCCCGCAAGCTCCCAGCGCCATCAAAACCATGGCGAAAGCTGCGGCGGCGGTGAGTCTGGCCGCAGGCAATGCGCGGTTCCTGGTCAAGCCGAATGCGTGCCACAAGCGAAGCAACATGACGCTGCGAATCAAGGTGTGTAGTCAGAAAGCGAGAGATGCTAGCACTCTGCTTCATCGGCTGCTAATTCAGTGATTGCATGTCGTGTTGTGGATGATTCGCGTCGTATTCAACGTGGCAATTGCATCAAGTTTGCGAGCGATTCACACGCGCGAATTTTCATGATGAAAATCCGTATCACTATTTTGGGTGATGTGCCAAATGAATTGCCACAAAACGGTCAATTGGCTTTAGCATAGGCCCATGACTTGGCGATACGTGCTTACGGCCATCACCGCAAAGTGCCACGCGCCCTCGTCACCACGGATTCCCGTGCCGCGATATCGGCGCTTTTTCACAACCGAACCGGCACGCTGCTGAACGCAATCCCAAGGGGCCGTTCAGACCGTCCGCTGCCATCGCATAGCGGGCGCATCGGGTTAACGCCCGAATCATAAGAATCCACCGGGATATCGCTCATCCCTTCAAATCATTGCTGACCATTTCATGTGCGGCCGCACCAGGCGTGCGTGCCATAGCGATAAGCTGAAGGCGTGCGAGTTAACTTATTCACGTAAGTTGCATTCCCTGACGGAACTTGTGTCCGCCGGATGCAGCCTAAATGGAAAAGGCCCCAACGTGCTTCATGGATGATGTGTGGCGAAAGCAACATAACACCTGGCCGACAGTGCTTATCGCGAGTTTGTCTAGTAAAGCGCAAGCACTAAGGCACAATGGGGACACGTAGGGATGTGCTGAATTTTTCGCGTGTTGTAGGAGGTTTCCGTGCAAAACATCGTCGAAGGCTTCAAGTCGCAGTATGCAAGAGAGCAGGAGTCAGAGCTTTCCCTTGAGGAATATCTGAACCTCGCCAAACGCGATCCCATGGCGTACGCCAGCCCCGCTGAGCGCATGCTGGCGGCGATCGGCGAACCCGAAACCGTGGATACGCGCAACGACCCACGTCTTTCCCGCTTGTTTTCCAACCGGACCATCCGGCGCTATCCGGCGTTCCAGGAGTTCTACGGCATGGAGGACGTGATCGGTCAGATCGTCGCGTTCTTCAAACATGCCGCTCAGGGGCTGGAAGAGCGCAAACAAATCCTCTATCTGTTGGGCCCTGTCGGCGGCGGCAAGTCGTCCATCGCGGAACGGCTGAAGGCGCTGATGGAAAGCTATCCCATCTATGCCTTGAAGGGATCGCCGGTCAACGAATCGCCGTTGGGTCTGTTCCATCCGGAACGCTTCGGCGACACGCTTGAAAAGGAATATGGCATCCCGCGGCGTTACCTCACGGGCATCATGTCGCCTTGGGCGGTCAAGCGCCTGAAGGAGTTTGACGGCGACATTTCACAGTTCCGTGTCGTGCGCTTGAACCCGTCGGTGCTGCGTCAGATCGCCATCGCCAAGACCGAGCCGGGCGACGAGAACAATCAGGACATCTCTTCGCTGGTGGGTAAGGTCGACATCCGCAAACTCGATCGCCATTCGCAAGACGATCCGGACGCCTACAGCTATTCCGGCGGCCTGTGCCTGGCGAACCAAGGCTTGCTTGAGTTCGTGGAGATGTTCAAGGCCCCGATCAAGATGCTGCATCCGCTGTTGACGGCCACCCAGGAAGGCAACTTCAAGGGCACGGAGGGCTTCTCCGCGATTCCGTTCAACGGCGCGATTCTGGCTCACTCGAACGAGTCCGAATGGCAGACCTTCCGCAACAACAAGCACAACGAAGCGTTCCTTGATCGTATCTATATCGTCAAGGTGCCGTATTGCTTGCAGGTGTCGGAAGAGGTCCGCATCTACGAAAAGCTGCTGCATCACAGCTCGCTGTCCAAGGCGCCTTGCGCACCTGGAACGCTGGACATGATGGCGCAATTTTCGGTGCTGACCCGCCTGAAGGAACCCGAGAACTCCAGCATCTATTCGAAGCTGCGCGTGTACGACGGCGAAAGCCTGAAGGACGTCGACCCGAAGGCCAAGGCCTTGCAGGAATACAAGGACTACGCCGGTACGGACGAAGGCATGAACGGGGTGTCGACGCGTTTCGCGTACAAGATCCTGTCCAGCGTCTTCAACTACGACCAGACGGAAGTGGCCGCGAACCCCGTGCATCTGATGTATGTGCTTGAGCAACGGATCGGCCGCGAGGACTACCCCGAAGAAATTCGCCGCCGCTACCTGGAGTTCATCAAAGGCTTCCTGGCGCCGCGCTACGCGGAGTTCATCGGCAAGGAAATCCAGACGGCTTACCTGGAGTCGTATTCCGAGTACGGCCAGAACATCTTCGACCGCTACGTGACGTTTGCCGATTGCTGGATTCAGGACGAGGAATTCCGCGACCCTGAAACCGGTGAAAGCTTCGATCGCAGCGCGTTGAACGACGAGCTGGAAAAGATTGAAAAGCCAGCGGGTATTGCGAACCCGAAGGACTTCCGCAACGAGATCGTGAACTTCGTGCTGCGGGCGCGCGCCAACAACAACGGCCGCAACCCGACCTGGACCAGCTATGAAAAGCTGCGCGAAGTGATCGAGAAGAAGATGTTCTCGAACACGGAAGATCTGCTGCCGGTGATTTCGTTCAACGCCAAGGCTTCGGCCGAGGACAAGTCGAAACACCAGAGTTTCGTGGATCGCATGGTGGAAAAGGGCTACACGGAAAAGCAGGTCAGGCTGCTGTGCGAGTGGTACCTCCGCGTGAGGAAGTCTTCCTGAGCGAGGTGAATCATGAATTCACTGATCGATCGCCGTCTTAACGGGCGCAATAAAAGCGCCGTCAACCGCGAGCGTTTTTTGCGGCGCTACAAGGACCAGATCCGCAAGGCGGTGCACGGGATGATCCGTGACCGCTCGATTCAGGATATGGATCAAGGCGGAGAGATCAACCTGCCCGCCCGAGATATTTCCGAGCCGACCTTTCGGCACGGATCGGGCGGTGACCGCGAGATGGTGCACCCTGGTAATCGTGAATTTGCCAAGGGTGACACCATCGACCGGCCGCAGGGCGGGCAGGGTGAAGGCGGCTCGGAGCCGGGCGAGGGTGAAGCCGTAGATCAATTCACCTTCAGCCTGTCTCGGGCCGAATTCCTGAACCTATTCTTCGAGGATCTGGAACTGCCTCATCTGGCGCGCAACCAGCTGGGCGAAGTCAGCCAGAAGAAATGGCAGCGCGCGGGCTACACCACCACCGGTTCGCCCAGCATGTTGAGCATCAGCCGCACGCTGAAGTCTTCGCTGGCGCGGCGGGTGTCGCTGAACGTGAAGGCGCGCGCAGATCTTGAAGATGCCGAGGAAGCGCTTGCCAAGGCTCGCGCGGCGGGTGCGCCCGCCGCCGAGATCCGCACGCTGGAACAAGACGTCGAGGACTGCCGCGAGCGTCTTGCCCGCGTGCCGTTCCTGGACGACCTGGACTTGCGCTATCGCAACCGCGTGTCGGTCGCCATTCCGATGGCGCGCGCGGTCATGTTCTGCCTGATGGACGTCTCCGGGTCCATGGACGAAGGCAAGAAGGACCTGGCCAAGCGCTTCTTCACGCTGCTGTACTTGTTCTTGTCGCGCAAGTACGAGCACGTGGACCTGGTCTTCATCCGGCACACGGACAACGCCGAGGAAGTAGACGAGCAGACGTTCTTCTACGACCCCAAGAGCGGCGGCACGATTGTGCTGTCCGCGCTGGAGCTGATGCGCGAAATTCTGGAAAAGCGCTATCCGCCCTCGGCGTGGAACGTGTACGCGGCGCAAGCCAGCGACGGCGATTCGTTTGGCGCCGACGCGGGCAAGAGCGCGCGCTTCCTGGCGGAACACCTGTTGCCGTCGACCCGGTATTTCGCCTACATCGAAATTCCCGACTCGCAAGAGGCTCGCAAGAGCAGCCTGTGGGCGGAGTATGAACAGAAGTTGGAGCCGCATTTCGTCATGCGGCGCATCTGTGATCGCGGCGAAATCTTCCCCGTGTTCCATGACCTGTTCAAGAAGGAAACCGCATGAATGCCATCGTGGGTGCTCTCGTAGAGCCGGGATCGGCTGGCGGCGCTCGGCCGATTTCCCAGGGTTCCGAATGGACGTTCGAACTGATCCAGTCCTATGACGACGCGATCTCCAAGGTCGCTGCGGAATATGGGCTGGACACCTATCCGAACCAGATCGAAGTCATCACTTCGGAACAGATGCTGGACGCCTATGCCTCGGCGKGCCTGCCTATTGGCTATCCGCACTGGTCGTACGGCAAGGAATTCATCCGCAACGAGCAATACTATCGCCGCGGCATGCAAGGGTTGGCGTACGAGATCGTCATCAACTCCAACCCCTGCATCTCGTATCTCATGGAAGAGAACTCCATGACGATGCAGGCGCTGGTGATTGCGCACGCGTGCTATGGGCACAACTCGTTTTTCAAGGGCAATTACCTGTTCCGCCAATGGACGGACGCGGATGGCGTGCTGGACTATCTGGTGTTTGCACGCAAGTACGTGATGTCGTGCGAAGACCGCTACGGCATCGATGCGGTGGAAGCGTTGCTGGATTCCTGCCACGCGCTGTCGCATCACGGGGTTGACCGCTACAAGCGGCCGGCGCCGATGTCGTTCAAGGAAGAGGCCGCGCGCCAGGCCGAACGCAAGGAACACGCGCGTCTGCAATACAACGACTTGTGGCGCACGCTGCCGCGTCTTGAAGCAGACAAGGACACGCGCGTGGATGCGTCGGTCTTCCCGCCGGAGCCCGAAGAAAACCTGCTGTACTTCATTGAGAAGTACTCGCCCAAGCTGGCGCCGTGGCAGAAGGAGCTGGTGCGCATCGTGCGCAAGATCGCCCAGTACTTCTATCCGCAAACGCAGACCAAGGTCATGAACGAAGGGTGGGCCACGTTCTGGCACTACACCATCCTGAACCGCCTGCACGAAAAGGGGCTGGTGAACGACGGCTTCATGATGGAGTTTCTGCAAAGCCACACCAACGTGGTCAGCCAACGCGGCTTTGACGAGCGCGGCTATGGCGGCATCAACCCCTATGCGCTGGGCTTTGCGATGATGTCGGACATTCGCCGTATCTGCGAAGCGCCCACGCCCGAAGACCGCCGCTGGTTCCCGGACATTGCTGGCGGCGATTGGCTGAAGACGCTGGACTTCGCCATGCGCAACTTCAAGGACGAGTCTTTCATCTCGCAGTACCTGTCGCCGCGCCTGATCCGCGAATTCCGCTTCTTCGCCATTTCAGATCATCAATCGAATCCGAAGCTGGAAGTCGCGGCCATTCATAACGATGAGGGCTACCGCGACATCCGCCGTCTGCTCGCCGCGCAGCACAATCGCGACAATCAGGTGCCGGACATCCAAGTGGTGCGCTTTAACCGCGACTCCGACCGCTCGTTGGTGTTGCGGCATTTGAAGAGCCGGAGCCGCCCGCTGGCGGGTGACGATGCCGAACAGGTAATGAAGCATCTGGCGCGGCTTTGGGGCTTCAAGGTCAGGTTGGAAGAGACCGAGCCGGACGGCACGATCAGTTCCTACCGTGAGCAGGAAGCGCCAGCGTCGATGTAAAGGCCGGATGATGGAAGCCGGGACGCCTCAGGGCGTCCCTTTTTCTTTTCACGTTGGGCTCGCTTGTGTCCGCTACCCAGAATCTGCTAGAATCGCGGATTCGCAAATTTCGCAATGCTGGTTTACGCATAGTGAAGTGTTGATGTTGCGTTCATCAGCAAGCGACAAGGACAGGTGGCCGAGCGGTTGAAGGCGCACGCCTGGAAAGCGTGTATACGTCAAAAGCGTATCGGGGGTTCGAATCCCCCTCTGTCCGCCAGAATATGAAGGCCCCCGAATTCATCGAATTCGGGGGCCTTTTGTTTGCCGCGCCGTCGTGGCCACAGGCGTTACAGGTAGACCAGTGAAATGGTGGCGCTGCCGTCGAAAGCAATGTCGGTGCCGGTCGGCAATGCGCTGCTGCGGTTAATCGTCGGGACGACGGTCAGCGCACCATTGACCGAGGTGATCGGAACGGGTGTGCCGTTGCCGCCGCCCGGGGCTCCAATCACGAACGAGTACGTGAAATTGGGGCTGAGGTAATGGCGCGAGGGGATGTCGGCTCGCCAGGTTTGCAGGTTGGCGCTGTAGATAACGGAGGCTTTGGAGCCGTTCACCATAATGTCGGGGTCCTTGAACCCAAACATGTAGCCCCCGATGGGGATTTGGGCGTCATCCGCGCCAGCAACGGTTCCGAGTCCGTAGATGAAATCGTCTGTGATGATGGAGCTAGGGGTAGCCCAGGCGTTGACGTTCAGATCCGCCTTAGGCACTTTGCTGCTTGCGCGATTATCGACAACACGCAGCCCGATTCGGGTTTCGCCGTTGCAGGTGACTTGCAGGCCGATCGCCTTTTCGCCCACTTTGGTGCCATCGGGAGCGAGCGAGTTGAAGGGCCGCTCGCCGAAGTCCAGCTGGCCGTCGCTGTCCAGAGTGAGGTCGCATGATGGCGGTGTGAGGCGGCCAGTGACCGTGAGGTTTGCCGAGGGGGCCGCTTGAGTCGTTGCGGTTATCAGAACGCTCGCGGCAAAAAGGCAGCGCAGCGCGTGTGGGGATCGTGCCAGATAATTCATGAACATCCAGGGTCAAAAGGGGAAGAAGCACGCAGTCTTGGAACTGGCCGCCTTGCGGTATAGCTGCATGCGCCTGATACGGCTTGGCGGTCAGTCGTCGCGAAGGGGCGGCGTCAGAGGTAGCGCAGCGTGAAGGTGACCGAGCCGTCTATCGGAATCTCTTTTGCGATGGGTAGTGCGGCCGGTTTGTTCAGCAGCGGAAGAACCGCCAGGCTGACCGATGCATTCGTGATGGCTGCGGCGGCAGCCGGGGCGCCGAATGAATACTCATCCACCAAATTCAGGTTGATGCTGTCCTGAGCCGAATGAACCGGCCAGGAGGACGAGCTGCCAGCCGCGCGAGCCAAAATCTGCATGGTGTCGACGGCGGGCGGCTTGCCGTCAATCAGAGAGGCTTMGGGGCGAATCAGTAGCACTGCTGCGCCGATCTTGACGTCATCGATGCGGCCCAGCCCCCACGCATGAGGCATGCCGTTTTCGGGGTTTTGGTAGGGCCATTTCAGGCCCGCTGCGATCGCTTCCTGGTGCGTAATGGTGGAGTTCGCGCGATTGTCCTGTGCCGTGAACGCCACGCGTGTTGGCCCGCCGCAGGCAATCTCCAGGCGGGGGTGCTGTTCTTTGAGCAGAGTGCCGTCTGGGTCCAGGGTTCGAAACGGGATATCGCCGAAATCGACCCCGCTTGCACCATCGACGCTGACGTTGCAAGCGGGCGGAGTAATCTGTCCACCCACGATAAGGTTGGTTTGCGTAGTGTTGGCCTGGGCGCCGCCGACCGCAGTCAGGGCGAGGCAGGCGCATAGGTGAGGCAGATTTTTAATCATAGGAGCTGGCGCAAAGCGCTCTCTTTTAAAAGTCCAAATTCCGGCTACAGGTAGCGCAATGTGAATGTGATTGAGCCGTCCAGGGGGATTTCGTCCGCGGAGGGCAAGGTTGCCGGTTGCCCGATCAGGGGGGCAAGCCCGAGCGCCACTTTGGCATTCGTAATGCGTCCGGGGGGGCCACCCGCCGCGCCGAATGAATATTCAAAGTTGGGGCTGAGGTTGACCGAGTAATGCGATGACGCGACTGACCAGCTGCTGCTGCCCGTGGGCCGCGCGATGATCTTTTGCGCACCTGCCTGGGTCAAGGGCGTGCCGTCGATGGTGGTGGTGGGCGGGTTGATCAGGACGATCAAGGCTCCCGTCTTGATGTGATTGCCGTCTGCAAAGCCCAGGCCCCAGGAATATTTGGGGCCGTTCTCGGGGTTTTGGTACGGCCAGTTCAGGCTGGGGGCTTCCTGGATGGTGATGCCGGACCCGGCACGATTGTCTTGGGCGACAACGCTGACGCGCGTGGGGCTGCCGCAATCGATCTGCAGGGCAGCGTCTTTTCCGTCAAGCTTCGTGCCGTTGTTGTCCAGCGCGTTAAACGCAATAACGCCGAAGTTGAACGTTGAGTCGCTGCCAAAATGGACGTTGCACGCGGGCGGAGTCAATTTCCCAGTGATGGTGAGATTGTTACCGCTGATAGCGGGTGCAGCAGCCGTTAGCGCGGCAAGCACAATGCCGAGTTTGAGATGGGTTGTCATGAACGTTCCTAATTGCCAGGCATGCCGGGTCATGGCAGCAACGATCCGATGTGGCCGTGGCGAGCGCGAAGCAGGACGCGGCGCGGGCGGCTCCTGGGAGACGCTTTGTCGGACTGCACGGGTTTCGGTGATCGACAGCGGAGGGCTCCACAAGGCCCTCCGCACGGATTTCGGTGACCGACCGCGGAGGGCTCCTCAGAGCGCCATCCGCGTTGTCTTTACAGGTAGATCAGCGAAATGGTGGCGCTGCCATCGAAAGCAATGGCGCTGCTGGTCGGCAAGTCGCCGGAGCGGTTGATCGTCGGGACGACGGTCAGCGCGCCATTGAGGGCGGTAATGGCGATAGGCGTGTAGTTGCTTGCGCTGGGAGCACCGATCACGAAGGAGTACGTGAAATTGGGGCTGAGGTAATTGCGCTGCGGTACGTCGAATTTCCAGTTGCGCTTGTCGGCGCTGTAGACAACGTAGGCTTTGGAGCCGTTCGCGGTAACGTCGGCATCCTTGAAGCCAAACATGTAGCCGCCGATGGGTACCTGGGTGTCGCCGGCGCCGGTGACCGAACCCAGCCCATAGATGAAGTCGTCAGTGATCAGCGCGTTGGAGCTGCCCCACGCGTTGGCGTTCAGCGCAGCCTTCAGAACCTTGCTGCTGGCGCGGTTGTCTACAACATGCAACCCGACACGGGTGGCGCCATCGCAGGTGACTTGCAGGCCGATGGCCTTTTCGTTCAACTTGGTGCCGTCGAGACTGAGCGTGTTAAATGCACGCTCGCCAAAATCCAGATGCCCATTGCCATCCAGCGTAAGGTCGCATGACGGCGGCGTGATGCGGCCGGTGACCTTCAGTTCCGCAGAGGTGGCCGCTTGGGCCGTTGCAGTAATCAAAAAGCTCGCGGCTAAGAGGTAGCGCAGAGCGTGCGGGGTTCGTGCTGAGTGATTCATGGCCATCCAGTTCAGATGTGGGGGGGTAAACCACACACTCTAGGAAATGGCCGGCTTCCGGTATATAGGCGTGGGCCTAATCTTTACTGGGGGCGCGCAGATGGCTGCGCTACTATTGTTCACGCTGGTTTTGCGCTTAGCGAACAGCCGTGGAAAGTCTTAGGTTTGTCTTGGAATTCCATATTGTTAGCGTCTCAAATTCATCCGTTGCGTATCGCCCTACTTGATGACCACCCGGTAGTGCGGGCCGGGGTGGCCGCCTACCTGTCGCAAAATCGCGACATCGTCGTCTTGGGCGAGTACGAGTCCAGCCGCGACCTGATCTTGGCGTCGAGCACGCAGTTGGCCGATGTGCTGCTGATCGACTATTCGTTAGGCCCGACCGAGATGGATGGCATCTCGTTGATCAAGACGTTGCGCATCAAGTTTCCCGCAGCTCGCATTCTGGTGCTGTCCGCCCTTTATGACCCCGCCACGGTGGCGCTTGCCCTGCGTTCGGGCGCACATGGCTTCGTGGGCAAGGGGGGCGGCGCAGACGAAATCGTACGCGCCGTGCGCAAGGTCGCGGCGGGTGGCACGTACTGCGATGACCAAATGACTTACCTGCTTTCGGGCGCCACCACTGCACCTCAAGAACTGCAGCCAGCCGAGTGCGACCTGTTCGATGGCGCGTCCTTGTCTGCACGCGAGCGCGAAGTGATCCGCTGCTTGTTGGAAGGGATGACCATTTCGGAGATTGCGGCCAAGTTCGGACGCAGCCCCAAGACCATCAGCGCCCAGAAGGCCACCGCCTATCGAAAGCTGGGTGTGACGACAGACAACGCCTTGTTCAAACTGCGCGGGATCTTGTAGTGCGTGGAGTGCCGCGTTGCTTGACGCACCGTGGCGCGGCGCCGCTTAACGCGCCGTAGCGCGCTCGGCATCCAGCAATTCGAAAAGCAGGGTGGTAGACCATTCAGTCTGGTCATGGACGCGAACATCGGTGTCTCTGACTTCTGGCGTCAGATCGATCTGTGCCGTGAACGTGCGTCCGCTGCGGCCGTGTTCCATGACAGCGACATCGCCCGGGCGCAGCGCGACTTGGGTTTGCGGACCGTGGTGAGGAATCTCCAGATTGATCAGGCGCGTGTCCTGGCCGTCTATCCTTCCCTGGCTCAGCACCACCCGCAGCTCACCCGCCTGGGCAAAACGCGCCGCACCGTCATTGCGGGTGGGCGCCGTGACGCGCAAGGCCAGGGGGCGAGGCGTGGGGCAATGAATCGTCAGCGGCACCGTGCGGGGTTGCAGCACGTAGCGGCGGCCTTCAAGAAAGGTCAGTTGGCCCGCAGTGAAGCTGCCATAGTCCACAACGCTCTGGCCGACGCTGATCTGACAGCCAACCTGCGACGGCACGGCCGGGCCGGGCGACAAGCGGGCCGGTTGCGAAGCAGCCGCCTGGCTGCTTGTCAGCAGCCAGGCCGTCATCATCAACGCGGCTAGGCGCGGCGTGGAGTGTGTGCGGCGAGTGGGCGTCATACATTTTCCTCTGTGGCGGGTGGGGCGTTGTCAGGATTCGACTGCGGTTCGCAGGTGGCTTGCGCGCGCTCGTACAGCGCATCCAGGTCAGGGGATGCCGCCAGGTTGAACAGGAGTTCGCATCTGGCGCCATCAGCCGCCGCCACGGTCAGCGGCGCGGCAAGCGCCTGAGCATCTGGCAGGAATATCTGACCGCCGCCGCCTACGAGCGTGATGAACGAACCGGTGGCGCTAAGTACGGCGGCGCCCTTGGGTACGACCTCTCCACCAGGGTAGGTTGCAGTCAACAAGGTGCGGCGCACTTTCACCACCGCGAAATCGATGGCCGATACCGAGCCGCGCGCGGGCTCCAGGCCGTAACGGCCATTGATCAGGTCCACGTTGCGCGCAAGCGTTGCGGTGGCCACCTGGATTTGTCCGTCTCGGTAGGCGGGTAACGAGGGAATGACGGCCCGGCCCCAGGGGTCGGTCCAGACGCTGCCGGAGGGCGTATTCAGGCGCACGCCGGACAAGTCTCCTACCGATGCGATGGCGAACGTGTCCTGCACGCGATAGGGCGAGAAGCTGAGCCCTTGCGCATGGCCGACGAGCGCACCGCGTACGCGTGTGGAATGACTGTATCCCCCGCTGAAGCTGCTGGCGGCAAGGTTGAGTTGCGTGAAGGCGGAGTTAACGCCGAGCGAGCCCGCGTAGCTGGCATGGCCGTTGGAGTTGGAGGAGGCCGAGAGCGAATAGGTGGTGCGGTCATCAATCGCCGCGCTGGTATTGACCCCGTAGCTGGTGCCGTTGTCCTGCCGCTGCATGGACGCACTGACGCTTTGCTTGCCCAGCGGAAAACTGAGGTTCAAGTACATGAAGCTGCCTTGATTGCGATGGCTGGAACCTACATCGCGTTCAAATGACAGAGACACGCTCGTGCGGTGAAAGGTCTTGCCCCAGTTCAACATGCCGCGCCGCGATGCGTGGCCCCGCGTATTGAGGGATTCGCTGTAGTTCGCGCTGAAGCCGCCCAGGGTGGAATGGCTCCAGCCCAGCCCGGCGCTGAGTTGCTGTTTGACGCGGTCGTCGCGATAGAGAGGCGCCCGAGGATCGTCGTGCGGCAGGGGGCGAGTTTCGCTCGCGCTTTGGATATCGCTATAGCCGTCCGTGCGCCGCAATAAAGAGACGTTCGAGGACAAGCCGGGCAGCAACATGGCGGAACCCGACAGCAGAAACTGCGCGCCGCTGCGACCCGTATGGGCATTGTGGGACCACTGGCTTTGCAGCGCTGCCTGAGCGCTGGCAGGCAGAATCACGTCGGCGCGTGCGCCAATCGCGCGGTAATCGCGGCTGAACATGCCGCCCGCGGTCAAGTTGGCGCGAGAGCCCAGCGAGACGCCATACTCGGCCGATGCGACAGGGGTGGCGCCGCTATTCGAGAAGCCGGTCTGGCGCAACATGCCCAGTCCGCCGCTAAAGCCGACGGGGGCGCCCAGCCGGTCGACTTGCAACGCGGCCGCTGGAACGATGAAGTCGCGGACTTCGCCCGAGGTCTCGTGAATGACGACTCGGATATCTTGGGTCAGCGAACGCGGCACCACGTCACTTAGCGTGAAGGGGCCTGGCGGCACGATGGTTGATGCCAGGGGTATGCCGTTTTGCAAGACTTCCACCCGCGCCTGGGTGTGGGCGATGCCTGAAATAGGCGCGCCTTCCTGCGTCCGGGTTTGCAGCGCGGTCTCGGGAAACAGTTGAACGCCGTTGACGGGAACGCCGCCAAACAACGCGCCCTGCAGGTTGATTTGCCCCGCTTGAAGGGTGGTTTCCTTCGTGTGGAACGTGCGCTGCGCATAGGCGTCGAGATGGTTCCACGTCGACTTTCCGCCCACGCTGGAGTAGGTGTTGTTGCTGCGAAGAATCCAGTCGTTCGCGTTCAGGCCGAATTCTGTGTATGCCTGCAGATAGCGATTCGCGCCGCTCAGGTGGCGGGTCTGGCTGGACAGCACGTCGTAGTTAAGGATGACGGCACGCCCGCCCGATTGATAGGACACGGTGCTTTCACGCTTGGCCACGGCGCCGGGCGGGGCCACGATTTCCACCGCCATGCGCTCGGGTTGCAAGTCGATGGTTGTCGTGGGCCACGCACGCAAGAAAGCGTCAGGACAGGGGGCCGCGTCGCCGCCTTGTTCCTGGGGCGTCTTCAGCTGAGCAAGCGTCAGCAGATCATGGGTCAGGCACAGTTTGCCTTGGGTGTCGAACGTGGCTTGAGCGCGGCCCATCGGGCGGCCGTTCACGGAGATGCTCACCGTGTGAACGCCTTGCAGGAAACGCGCGCCGTTCTGAAAGTGCGAGGCGATGGCGGGGTTCAAACCCCGGCTCTTCAGGATTTCGAGGTCAAATCCGCCGCCTTCGGGCTGTGCGCTTGCAGGGTCGTGCGCGCAGAGCATCAGGCTTGCGGCGGCAAAGGCGCCACTGCAAGCCGCGCGGGCGCGCAGACGGAACGAGGTAGCCATCATCAAGCTCGACACGCCCAAATTGGGCCGTGGCATTTTCAGCGCTTGATCGGTGCGTCGAAAGACGAGACTTGATAGCCATAGACGGTGGCGGGATACAGACGCACGGTCGTCTCGCCTTGCAAGCCGGCGCCTGCTGCGCGCAGTTCCAGCGTTTCGCCTGGCAACACGTAGGTCTTGGGCAGGATCAGCGGCTGGTTCGAAGGCTGCACGTGGACTTGCTGGTCCATCCGAACGACGTAGGGGCTGGGGTTGCGCACCGTCAGCTTGCCGTCTTGGGCCGCCCAGACGAGCTTCTTCCAGGGAGCGTTGTCGGCGGCGACGCCCTTGGGCAATGCGATGAGCGGCAGATCCTGGCGAATGGTCAGGCGCAGCTTGTTGGTCTGCTCGCCAGATTGCGGGATGCCTTCGAAGACGGCGCGCTTCATGCGTTGCGCGCTCAAGGGCTTGTCGTTGGTCAACAGGAAGCGCACCAATTGCGTCTTGCCTGGGGCAAGGACTGCGGCCGGCGGAGACACCGTGACCCAGTCGTCTTGGTCTTCCTGAATATGTTCGATCATGGACACCAACAGCACGGGCTCATCGCCGGTGTTCTTGATGCCGATCGTGCCTTCGCCGGTGGCTTCGTCCACGAGCACCACGGAGGTTTCGGGCTGGATGCCCATGGAATGCGCTTGGCTGACGGGAAAGAGGGCGACAAACAGCATCGCCGCGAGAACGCGGGAAAAGGAATTCTTGAACATTGGAGATCGCTAAGGCAGCGGCCCGGCGGGCCTGAGAAGCGTTGCAGTGTAGGGATGGGCTCGCGGCCTTGATATAGGCGTGGGCCTATTTCCCGTACCTTGCTTGTCCAATGCCGGGGCGGGCCTTGCGGCCTCGCCCCTTCACGCGCCGCAGGAAGCGGCTCGGGTATTATCAAGCCCTTGCGCCGGGCTTAGCCTTTGCGGTTTTCGTATGAGGTGTCCAGCACATCGTCCTCGGGTGTGATGACGCCGGGTTCACCAGGTTGTGCGATGGCGCGCCCATCGCGTGGCATGCCCGCCACTTGTTTGCTTTGGTCGGGCATCGGCAGCGTTTCCGTGCCTTTGCGCGGGTCGACGGGCGCGCGGGGTTTGTCTTCCGCGGTTTTGTCCACGGCTTGGGGATCAGGTGCAGTTTTCAACATGGCGCTTGCTCCGCTTGCGGGCGTCCCAGGATGGCGACGCGCCTGGATATCTGCTTTCATCTTAGGTCTCGGAGCGCGCGTCGCGGCCATTGCGGCTGTCACGTTTGCAAGCGGCTGTTGCAGGGCCAGAACCTTATAATTTCGCGCGCCTCGCGGTTTAGCGGCCAGCGCTTGTCCAACCTTATTTCCCCGCCCACTTTGACCGAATCCGTCGAACGCTCTGTCCATGCTGAACTCGTCGCCGTGTTGGTCGCCGTGACCAACGGCGAGCCGCGCGTGTTGACGACGGATGATGCGCGCGCTCTGCCGGCGGGGCCTTTCGAGTTGTCGCATCGGTCCTTGCAGGCCGGGTTGCGCGCCTGGGTAGAGACCCAGACGCATCATCCGCTGGGCTATGTGGAACAGCTCTATACCTTCGCCGATGGCGACCGCTCCGATGAGTCGGGCGGGCGCGTCATGTCGGTCAGTTACCTGGGCCTGACGCGCGAAGCGGGCGAGACCGGCGTGGCGCAAGTCGGGTGGCAGGACTGGTATCGCTATTTCCCTTGGGAAGACCGGCGGGCCGGTACGCCTGCGCTGGTCGAGGACTTGATCGTGCCGCAGTTGGCGCAGTGGTGCGAGGCCAGCGCCGACCTGGCGGTGCGCACGCGCCGTCATCAGCGCGCCGCGATCACGTTCGGCCTGGAGGGGGCCGCGTGGAACGAGGACATGGTGCTGCAACGCTACGAACTGCTGTTCGAAGCCGGGCTGGTGCCCGAGGCCGCACGGCGCGGCGGCGGCAAAGCTGTGCTTCCGGGCGAGCCTATGCGCCATGATCATCGGCGCATTCTTGCGACCGGCATTGCGCGCTTGCGGGCCAAGATCAAATACCGGCCCGTGGTGTTTGAATTGATGCCGGCCGAGTTCACCTTGCTGCAGTTGCAATTGGCCGTCGAGGCGCTGGCGGGGCGCGGTCTGCACAAGCAGAATTTCCGCCGTCTGATTGAACAGCAGGCGCTCGTTGAAGAGACGGGCGAGATGGCAACCGGCACCACCGGCCGGCCGGCCAAGCTGTTCCGATTCCGGCGCGATGTGCTGGCCGAGCGCGCCATTGCTGGCAGCAAACTGCCCCTGTCCCGTGCACTTTGATGCTTGACAGTGCTTATGCTCGTCTTTAGCATAAGTGGTGCGCAATCCTTGCGCGCCTTTTTTTAACTCACAAATACTCAAAATGAGCATTAAAGCCGAAGCGCCCTCGACCGCCTCCCGTCTGGCTGTTCCGCCCTTGCCCGACGTCATGTTGGAGCCGCTGGTGCGCGCGGCCCTGCTGGAAGACTTGGGGCGTGCGGGAGACCTGACGACGGACGCCATCGTGCCGGCGGACGCGATCGCGCAAACGCGGTTGGTTTCGCGGCAGGAAGGGGTGCTGGCCGGATTGGATCTGGCCCGGCTGGCCTTTCGCGCCATGGACCCGAGCCTGGAATTCATCGTGTCGCAGCGTGATGGCTGCGATCTGGCGCCGGGGACGGAAATTGCGCGTATTCGCGGCAACGCCCGCGCCATGCTGACTGCCGAGCGCGTGGCGCTGAACTTCCTGTGCCACCTGAGCGGCGTGGCGAGCGCCACCGCGTCGATTGCGCGGGCGATCTCCAGCTACGGTGCGCGCGTGACCTGCACCCGCAAGACGATGCCGGGCCTGCGGGCTGTGCAGAAGTACGCGGTGCGCGTGGGCGGCGGCAGCAATCACCGCTACGGCCTGGATGACGCGGTGCTGATCAAGGACAACCACATCGCGCTGGCGGGGGATGTCGCCACCGCCGTGCAGCGTGCGCGCGCGGGCGTTGGCCACATGGTCAAGATCGAGCTTGAAGTGGACACGCTGGCGCAGCTTGAGGTGGCGCTGTCGCTGGGCGTGGATGTGGTGTTGCTGGACAACATGAGCCTGGACGATCTGCGCCGTGCCGTGGCCATGTCGCGCGGCCGCGCGATCACTGAGGCCTCGGGCCGCATCACGCCGGATACGGCCGCCGCTGTCGCCGCCACCGGCGTGGATCAGATCGCCGTGGGGTGGCTGACCCACAGCGCCAAGGTGCTCGATATCGGCCTGGATGCCTGAACCATCATGAAACGTCTGCTTCGATCGTCTCTTGCACTATCGGCGCTGTCCCTGGCGGCTTGCGGCAATTCGCCGTCGGGTGAAGCGGTTGCCGATGCATCCTTCCCCACGCATCCGATCACAATCGTCGTGACCTTTCCACCTGGCGGCGGCACCGATCTGCTGGCGCGGCGTATTGGCGCCTCGCTGCAAGAGCAACTGGGCCAGCCCGTGGTGGTGGAAAATCGCCCCGGCGCCAGTGGCAACATCGGCGCGCGCATCGTCGCGGAAGCGCCGCCTGACGGCTATACGCTGTTGATGGTGAACAGCTCGTTTGCGATCAACCCCGGCGTGTATCGGAACCTGGGCTTTTCGCCCAAGCGGGATTTCACCGCAGTCATCAACGTGGCGTTCGTGCCTTCCGTTTTTGTGGTGCCTGCGGCGTCGCCGCTGGTGCAGCTGGATGATGCGCTGGCGGCGGCGCTGCCGGGCAAGCCCTTGCCGTTCGCCTCCTGCGGCAACGGTACGCCGCAGCATTTGGCGGGCGAGATGTTGGCGAGATCCAGCGGCGCGGTGTTGCAGCACGTGCCGTACAAGGGCTGCGGGCCGGCGCTGACTGATGTCACGGCGGGGCAGGTGGGGATGGGCATCGTGACGGCATCAAGCGCCGCACCGCTGATTGCCGCTGGCAAGCTGCGCGCTTTGGCAGTGACTTCCCCTGCACGTTCGCCGCTGATGCCGACCGTGCCCACCGTGGCCGAACAAGGTATTGCGGGAGTTGCGCTGGATCAGTGGCATGGCCTGCTGGCGCCGGCCGCCACACCGCCTGCCGTCGTCGAAAAACTGAATGCCGCCGTGGCGAAGATCGTGCGTCGGCCAGATGTGCAGGCGTCATTGCGGGAACAGGGCTTCACGCCGGCCAGCAGCACGCCGCGGGAATTCCAGTCGATGATCAATGCCGACATCGACCGGTATACGGCATTGACCGACGCGATTGGGTTGCGGGCGGACTGATGGGGGGACGGCGGGCAGGTGCGGCCGGCGAGGCGCGGCGGGCCAGGTGTGGCTGGCGAGGCGTGACCAGTCAAGTGCGACCCGCCAGGCGCGACCGGCCAGGTGCGGCCGGTGAGTTGCTGCCGGTAAGGCGTGGCCCGCCCAGGCCCGTCAGGCCACGGCCGTCTTGGCGTGCTGTTCCAGCTTTTCCTTCAGGCCGGGTTCCAGCTTGAGCTGGCGCGCCAGTTCGTCCAGGTAGGCGCGTTCCATATAGCTTTCCTCGTCCACGACGAGCAGGCTGGCCAGGTACATCTCGGCCGCCATTTCCGGGGTGCGCGCTGACTTCGCCACTGCAGCGGGGTCCAGCGGACGCGATAGTTCGGTTTCCAGCCAACGCTGGTCCTGGGCGTCGGACGACAGTTTGGACAATTCCGTTTCCAACAAGGCGCGTTCTTCGGGGCCGATATGTCCATCGGCCTTGGCCGCGCCGATCATGGCGGTAAGCACCGCGGTGCTGTGCTGTTCGGCCTCGGGCGCGGGCAGGCGGTCCAGCGTTTGGGGCGGGGTGGCCGGCGCACCGCCTGCCTGATTGCGTTGCCAGTCGCCGTAGGCGCGATACGCCAGCGCGCCGAGTGCGGCCATGCCGCCATACATGGCGACTTTGCCGCCGATCTTGCGGGCCTTCTTGCTGCCCATCAACAGGCCTAACGCGCCCGCGCCCAAGGCGCCGCCGCCCAAACCGGTCAGAAAGGAACCTTTGCCGCCATTGCCTGCACCGCCGGTTGCGCTTTGCACGCGGTTGGTGGCGTCGGAAAGCAGGCCTTGGCCCGATTGCAGTAGTTGATCCAGTAGTTGTCTGGCGCTCATGAGTCCCTCTTTATGTGTGCATGAATGCGGATAGGGATATCCGACACCCATCATCGCGATAAGTTCAGGTTTCTGTCAGTAAGCAAACCCGTCGGCGGGTGCTACAACGGGGGCTGGGGCGCCCGCGCCGGGCGTCCACCCAAGGAGAGTGATCCATGAGCATCCGCGTCCGTCAGAATGCGCCCAATACCCTGCAATTCACGGCGACGGCCGAAGGCCACGACTTGCCGCTGGCGATGCCGCAGCCGCAAGGCGAAGGCCCTGATCCGCATGATTATTTCGACACCGCGCTGGGCGGCTGCAAGGCGATGACCCTGATGGTCTACGCGCAGCGCAAGGGGTTGCCGCTGGAATCGGTGGGGGTGGAAGTGGTGCGCGACGCCGGCGAGGAACGCAAGGGCATCTACCGGCTGACGGCCAAGCTGACGCTGCACGGCGAGCTGTCTGATGCGCAGATCGACGAGCTGCTGGGGATTGCAGAGAAATGCCCGATCCACAAACTGATGACGGCGGTGGATGTGCAGGTGTCCACGCTGATCGTGCGGCCGGCCTGAGCAGCCTGGCTGGGAAGACGGCCGGGAAAGACCGGCGGGGAAGAACGGCCGGAAGGAACGGCTGGAAGGAACGGCTGGAAGGAACGGCTGGAAGGAACTGCTGGAAGGAACGGCTGTAAAGAACGGCTGTAAAGAACCGCTGGAAAGAACGGCGAGGCGGGGCGTTTGGCGCCCCGCCTCGCCAGGCGATCAGTCTTCCATGCCCGGGACGATGGTCGAGAAACCGGCGTCCACATGGGTGATTTCGCCCGTCACGCCGGCGGCCAGATCCGACAGCATGAAGGCGGCGACGTTGCCGACATCGTCAATCGTGACGTTGCGGCGCAGCGGCGCTTGCGATTCCACGAACTTCAGGATGGCCGAGAAGTCCTTGATGCCGCTAGCAGCCAGCGTCTTGATGGGGCCGGCCGAAATGCCGTTGGCGCGAATGCCGCGCGGGCCCAGCGCCGTGGCCAGGTAGCGCACGCTGGCTTCCAGCGACGCCTTGGCCAAGCCCATCGTGTTGTAGTTGGGGACCACGCGCTCGGCGCCCAGATAGGTCAGCGTCAGTACCGAGCCATTGCGGCCTTCCATCAGCGGCAGCGCAGCCTTGGCCATGGCGGCGAAGCTGTAGGCCGAGATGTCGTGGGCGATGCGGAAGCCTTCGCGCGACAGGCCGTCCAGGAAGTTGCCGGCGATGGCTTCGCGCGGGGCGAAGCCGATCGAGTGCACCAGGCCGTCCAGGCCGTCCCAGTGCTGGGCCAGTTCGGTGAACGCGCCTTCGATCTGGCTGTCTTCGGCCACATCGCAGGGCAGCACGATCTTGCTGCCGAATTCGGCGGCGAATTCGCTCACACGGTCTTTGAAGCGGTCGCCCACATAGGTGAACGCCAGTTCGGCGCCTTGCTGGTGACAGGCGCGCGCAATGCCGTAGGCGATGGATCGGTTCGAAAGCACCCCGGTGACCAGGATGCGCTTGCCGGCGAGAAAGCCCATGTTTGTTCCTTTGATTTTTTTCCTGCGAAAAGACCGCCTATTTTAAGGAGTTTGGCGGCTTCGCGTGCTTGGAAAAACGGCGCCCGGGTGGGGCGCCGTCGAGTTCGTGCAGGCGGCTGCTGTCAGTCGAGCCTGTCAGCCGCGCCCGTCAGTCGGGTCTGTCAGCCGCGGGCGTTGGTGCCCGGCACGCGCAAGGCCGTGCCGACCTTCAGCGCGCTGCCCTTCAGGTTGTTCAGCGAGCGCAGCGCGTCAACCGTGGTGCCGTACTGCTTGGCCAGCGAGAACAGCGTGTCGCCCTGGCGGACCTTGTGGGTGCGCACGTTCGGGCGGGCGCTGGCCACGCGGGCGGCGGGCGCCGGCGCGGCGCGGCCACGCGGGGCCACGGCCTTGTTGTCGGAAGGCGCCTGCTCCAGAGCGCCCACCGGAGCCGCCAGCGACGCCAGTTGCACGCCACCGGTGCCCGGTTCGCCCGGCACCAGCAGCGCTTGGCCCGAGGCCGCCTTCTGGCGCGAGCCGATGTCGTTGGTTTCACGCAGCTTGGACTCCGTCACGCCAAAACGCTTGGCGATCGACGCGTAGGATTCGCCACGGCGCGAGTGGTAGATCTTCCAGGCGCTCAGGTCGCCCTTGTAGTTCGTAAGGTTCGCGTTGAAGATTTCGACGCGGTCGGCCGGCAGCAGCAGGGTCGGGCCGTGATCGCCACGGATGACCGGGCGGTTGAACGAGGGGTTCAGCGCCTTGAATTCGTCCAGCGGCATTTCGGCCAGCTTGGCGGCAATTTCCAGGTCGATGTCGCTGTTCTTCTGCACCGTCACGAAGTACGGCGTGTTGCCCACCGGGGGCAGCGCCACCGCGTAACGCTGCGGGTCGGCAATGATGTTCTTGATGGCCTGCAACTTGGGCACATAGTTGCGGGTTTCATCCGGCATGTTCAGCGACAGGTAGTCGGTGTTCTGGCCGGCCGCTTCGTTCTTGGCCATGGCGCGCTGCACCGAGCCTTCGCCCCAGTTGTAGGACGCCAGCGCCAGGTACCAGTCGCCCTGCATCTCGAACAGCTTTTCCAGATAGTCCAGCGCGGCGTTGGTCGACGCGATGGGGTCGCGGCGTTCGTCGCGCCACCAGTCTTGCTTCAGATTGAAGTGCGTGCCGGTGGCCGGCACGAATTGCCACAGGCCGGAGGCCTGGGCGCGCGACAGGGCGGTCGGGTTATAGGCGCTTTCCACAAAGGGCAGCAGCGCCAGTTCCGTCGGCAGGCCGCGGCGGTTGATCTCGTCAACGATGAAGTACAGGTATTTGCCTGCGCGTTCGGCCATGCGCTGAACGGCCTCGGGGTGGGACGCGTAATAGTCGGTCCACTGCTGCGAGAGGTCGGTGTTCAGGTTGGGGATGGCGAAACCGCGGCGGATGCGGTCCCAGGCGTCGCTCGGCGGGTTGGTCAGGTCAACCGTTCGGGACGTATCCCGGGCGATGTAACGCCCTTGGGAATTGGTGGTGAGGTTCTTGCTATCGGGGGCTTTKGTTCCTGCGCAACCGGCGAGGACTGCCAACATGAGTGGCAGAAGGAGTCGGGATAGATTCATCAGGCGGTCACTTGAAATCGTTCTTCCATTCACGCAGGGAGGCGAAGACCTCTACCGGCGTAGGTTGATTGCGTCCGGCCCAGCTGGCTGCGGCTCGGATGACGTCGACTTGCTGCGTGCGCAAAAACGGGTTCGTCTCGCGTTCCTGACCGATGGTCGACGGAAGCGTGGGAAGACTTTCTGCTCGTAGTTGCTGGGCTCGCTGATACCACTGTTGCAGGGTGCGGTTGGCGGGGTCCACAGCCAATGCCCAGCGCAAGTTCGCTAGAGTGTACTCGTGTGCGCAAAAAACCTGTGTATCTGGCGGTAAAACGGAAAATTTTTCCAAGGAATCATGCATTTGCGCAGGAGTTCCCTCGAAAAGCCGGCCGCAGCCGCCCGCAAACAGGGTGTCGCCACAGAATAAAACGGGTTCTATTCCGGCCGCCCGGCCGGTGTACGCGATGTGGCCGGCGGTGTGGCCCGGCACGTCCAGCACGCCCAAGTCCAGGTCCAGTTCAGGCAGCAGCACGCGGTCGCCTTCCGAGAGCGGCACGTCGCAGCGCGGCAGCCGTTCCCGCGCCGGACCGTATACGGTAAGGTCCCCGATGCGTGACAATTCATGCACACCGCCCACATGGTCGCCGTGATGGTGCGTGAGTAGAATGGCGCGCAGCCTCAAGCCTTCTTGCTCGAGCCATTTCAGTACCGGACCGGCTTCGCCCGGGTCCACCACGGCGGCGTTTTCACCGTGGACGATGGCCCAGATGTAGTTGTCAGAGAAAGCGGGTAGAGGCAAGACCGCGGCATGGCGCTCGCGGCCGCCTGCGGGGGCGGTCAAGGCTTGCATGAGATTCGAAGGAATAGAACGTGGCAGAAGAAACACCGCCGATTGTAGAACTGGCCGAATGGTTCCAGACGCCACCGGGGCAGTACGCCCTGGCCTGGGAACGGGCCCAGTTTGACGCGGCTGTCGCGGATGTCTTCGGATATTACGCCTGGCAGGTCGGGATGGCCGACATGAACCTGCTGCGCGCCAACCGCATGCCTTTCAAGGGCTATGTAGGCACCGAGACCCCGACGGCGGAAAGCATCGCCAACTGGCAGTCTCGCGTGGTGCTGGCCGAACCCGAAGCGCTGCCGTTCGAATCCCAAAGCGTCGACCTGCTGATCCTGCCGCATGCCTTTGAATGCACACAGGACCCGCACAACGTGCTGCGCGAAGTCGAACGCGTGCTGGTGCCCGAAGGGCGGGTGGTGATTTCGGGTTTCAACCCCTGGAGCATGTGGGGCGCGCGCACGCGCATGCCCGGCATGGAACCCTGGCTGCCCCAGCCGCCATCGGCCCAGGTGTCGCTGCCGCGTCTGAAAGACTGGTTCAAGCTGCTGTCGCTGGAAGTCGAGGAAAGCAGTTTTGGCTGCTACGCGCCCGCCTGCCGCAGCGAAAAATGGTTGCAGCGCTGGGGCTTTCTGGAGTCGGCCGGCGCACGCTGGTGGAGCGTGGGCGGGGCGGTCTATATGGTGTCGGCCGTCAAGCGCGTGGCCAGCATGCGTATCATCGGCCCCGCCTGGAAGACCAAGCCCAAACGGGCGCGCGCCGCATCGGTGGTGGTCAACCGCCAGGCGGATGACGCTGTCGACCCGTCATGAAGGGCGGGCCAGTCATGAAGGGCGGGCCAGTAACCCTCTTGCGGGCCGGCCCGGCATTCCCCTGATGGGCGTTGCGCCCGGATATTTACTTTGCACGAACAAGGATTACAAAGCAGCACCATGCAGGACAACAAACCGAACGACCAGAAAGTGGAAATGTGGACCGACGGGGCCTGCAAGGGCAACCCGGGTCCGGGCGGTTGGGGCGTGCTGCTGCGTGCCGGCGGCCACGAGAAAACCCTGCACGGCGGCGAACTCCAGACCACCAACAACCGCATGGAGCTGCTGGCGGTTATCGAAGGCCTGCGCGCGTTGAAACGCCCCTGCGTCGTCACCATCCACACCGACTCCCAGTACGTCATGAAGGGCATGATGGAATGGCTGGCGAACTGGAAGCGCCGCGGCTGGATGACGGCCGATAAAAAGCCGGTCAAGAATGCCGAGCTTTGGCAAGCGCTGGACGATCAAGTCCAGCGTCATCAGGTGTCCTGGCGCTGGGTGCGCGGGCATACCGGCGACCCCGGCAACGAACGCGCGGATCAGTTGGCCAATATGGGCGTGGAAGTGGCCCGGCGGGCCTGACGGCATCGGGATATACCCTGAAATCCGCCTTGAGGGGCGGATTTAGTTCTTTCATCCGGCTTCTGGATTGTTCCAGTATGTAAATTCGGGTGCTACAGTGCCATCCCTCATTCCAGTTCCTGCGGCGTCGTCCTAGTGGGGAAATCCGGTCCGCGCCGCATCACCGCCACATTCGCGCATGAAAAAAGCTGTACTGCTGGCCGCCGTTGCGGCCGGGTTGGCCGCGGGGGCCGCATTGGGCGTTTTTGTGCCGCGATGGCTCGCGCCCGGGGCAGCTCCTGCCCAAACTGCCGCCAAAACCCAGGTCACCCCCGCCGCTCCCGTCCGGGTCGAAGTGGCTTCCGTCAAAGAAATTCCGTTTGCGCGCGGCCTGTCGGCCGTGGGCAGCCTGCGTTCCGACGAGTCCGTCGTGTTGCGCCCGGAAGTGGCGGGCCGCATCCAGTCGATTGAATTCAAGGAAGGCCAGCCGGTTACCCGCGGCCAGACCCTGATCCGGCTGGACGACTCCGTGCCGCGCGCCGAACTCGCACAGGCGCGCGCCAACCTGACGCTGGCGCAGAGCCATTACCGGCGCGCCGTGGAATTGCAGGGCAAAGGGTTCGTCAGCCAGCAGGCCCGCGACGAATCCGCCAGCACGCTGAAAGTTCAGGAAGCCGCCGTGGCGCTGGCGCAGGCGCGGCTGGACAAGATGACGATTTCGGCGCCGTTCGGCGGCATCGCCGGGCTGCGCAGCGTGTCCGTGGGCGACTACGTGAACCAAGGGCAGGACCTGGCGCCGTTGGAAGCCATCGACCCGCTGAAAGTGGACTTCCGCGTGCCGGAAATGTATTTGAGCAAGGTGGGCGTTGGCCAGCAGCTGACGCTGCGTCTGGACGCGCTGCCGGGCCAGGAACGCCAGGGCCTTGTTTACGCCGTCAGCCCGCTGGTGGATGCGGGCGGCCGCTCGATTTTGCTGCGCGCCACCGTCGACAACAAGGATTCGGTGCTGCGTCCGGGCATGTTCGCGCGCGTGCAATTGCTGTTCAATCAGGACAAGGCGCTGGTGGTGCCGGAAGCGGCGTTGTCGCCCTCGGGCGAGACCCAGTACGTGTACCGGGTCAAGGATGGCCGCGCCGAACGGCGCGAAGTGACCATCGGCGAACGCCGTGAAGGCCGCGTCGAAATCTTGACCGGCGTGGCGGCGGGCGATCAGCTCGTGGTGGCGGGCATACAGCGCGTGACGGACGGCGCGGCCGTGAACGTCGTCGGCAGCGGCACGTGAGGCCGGCTCACATTTTTTCTTGGCGGTGACGCAATGCGTATCTCGGAAACTTGCATCAAGCGGCCGGTGTTTGCGTCGGTGCTATCGCTGATCATCGTGCTGATCGGCCTGATCTCGTACTCGCGGCTGACGGTGCGCGAATATCCGAAGATCGACGAGCCCATCGTGTCGGTGGACACCACTTACAAGGGCGCCTCGCCCGAGGTGATCGAGTCCCAGGTGACCAAGCCGCTGGAAGACCAGCTGGCGGGCATCGAGGGCGTGGACGTGATGACGTCCCGCAGCCGTTCCGAACGCAGCCTGATCAACATCAAGTTCAACCTGTCGCGCAACCCGGACGCGGCGGCGGCCGAAGTGCGCGACAAGGTTTCGCGCGCCCGGCGTTTCCTGCCCGACGAAATCGACGAGCCCATCATCGGCAAGGTCGAAGCCGATTCCCAGCCCATCATCTACATCGCGGTGGAATCGGGATCGTTCTCGGCCATCCAGACGTCTGACTACATCAACCGCTACATCAAGACCCGGTTGTCCGTGTTGCCGGGCGCGGCAGAAGTCCGCGTGTTTGGTGAACGCCTGCCGTCCATGCGCATCTATGTCGACCGCGACAAGCTGGCCGCTTACGGCCTGACCGTGCAGGACGTGGAAGCGGCGCTGCGCAGCCAGAACGTGGAAATTCCGGCGGGCCGCATTGAATCGCGCGCTCGGGAATTTTCGGTGGTGTCATCCACCGACCTGCAAACGCCCGCGCAATTCGAAGACGTGATCGTGGCCAACGTGAAGGGCTATCCGGTCCGGCTGCGTGACGTGTCCAAAGTGGAAATCGCCGCCGCCAGCGACCGCGTGCTGTCGCGCTTTAACGGCAAGCCCGCCATCAACATCGGCGTGACCCGGCAGTCCACCGCCAACCCGCTGGAATTGTCGAAGGCCGCGCGCCAGGAAGTCGAGCGCTTGAACGAGACGCTGCCGGCCGGCATGAAGCTGACCATTGCCTATGACTCGTCGGTGTTCATCGAACGCTCCATTGATTCCGTCTTCCACACCATCGGCGAAGCCATCATTCTGGTGGTGCTGGTGATCTTCTTTTTCCTGCGCAACCTGCGCGCCAGCATCATCCCCATCGTCACGATTCCGGTGTCGCTGGTGGGCGCGTGTGCGCTGATGTACTTCTTCGGTTTTTCGATCAACACGTTGACCCTGCTGGCGATGGTGCTTGCCATTGGCCTGGTGGTGGATGACGCCATCGTGGTGCTGGAGAACATCTACCGGCACATCGAAGAGGGCATGCCGCGCAAGGAAGCGGCGCTGCGCGGCTCCAAGGAAATCGGCTTTGCGGTGGTCGCCATGACGATGACGCTTGTCACCGTGTACGCCCCGCTGGCGTTTGCCACCGGGCGCACGGGGCGGCTGTTCATCGAATTTGCGCTGGCGCTGGCGGGCGCGGTGTTGGTGTCGGGCTTTGTGGCGCTGACGCTGACGCCCATGATGTGTTCCGTGCTGCTGCGCCATGAAAGCAGCCATAGCCGCTGGTACAACCTGATCGAAGGCTGGCTCAATGCACTGAGCAACGGCTACCGCCGCCTGCTGGGCGCGTCGTTGCGCCATCGCTGGCTGGTGGTGGTGATCGGCCTGGCCGTGGCGGCCGGCAGCGGCGTGCTGTTCAAGGTGGTCAAGAGCGAACTGGCGCCTATCGAAGACCGCGGTGTGGTGTTCGGCATTGTCAGCTCGCCCGAAGGCGCCACCTTGAACTACACGCTGGACAGCATGCTGGGCATCGAAAAGTTCTATTCGCAAATTCCGGAAGCCAGCGGCAGCCAGGTCACGGTGGGTTTTCCGACCGTGACGGACGGCACCGCCATCCTGCGCTTGAAGCCGTGGGAAGAACGCGACCGCAAGCAGCAGGCCATCACCCAGCAACTCCAGCCGCAATTTGCGTCGCTGCCAGGCGTGCGCGCCTTCCCGACGAACCCGCCGTCGCTGGGGCAGTCTGCGCGATCCAAGCCGGTGGAATTCATCATCATGAGCCAGGCGTCGTATGCGGAACTGTCGCGCCTGACCGAAGTATTCCTGACCGAGCTGCGCAAATATCCCGGCTTGCTCAACCTGGACACGGACCTGCGCTTGAACACGCCTGAGCTGCGCGTGCGGGTGGACCGCGACAAGATGGCCGACGTGGGCGCCAATGTGGATACCGTGGGCCGCACGCTGGAGTCGATGCTGGGCGGCCGTCAGGTCACGCGCTACAAGGACGAGGGGGAGCAGTACGACGTGATCGTGCAGGTGACGCCGCGCGACCGCGCCAACCCCACCGATATTTCGGGCATCTACGTGCGGGCGCGTGATGGCAGCATGGTGCAGCTGGATAACCTGCTGGGCGTGCATGAAGGCGTGTCGCCGCAGTCGCTGAACCACTTCAACCGCCTGCGCGCAGTGAAGATCGACGCCGCCGTTGCGCCGGGCTACGCGCTGGGTGAAGTGCTGACGCACATGCATCAGGTGGCGCGTGATGTCTTGCCCAACACCATCATTACCGACCTGGACGGGCAGTCGCGCGAATTCCGCGATTCATCCGGCAGCATCTATCTGGTTTTCGGCATGGCGCTGGCCTTCATCTACCTGGTGCTGGCCGCGCAGTTCGAAAGCTGGCGCAACCCGTTCATCATCATGCTGTCCGTGCCGCTGTCCATGACGGGCGCGCTGCTGGCGCTGTGGCTCACGGGCGGCACGCTGTCCATCTATAGCCAGATCGGGCTCATCACGCTGGTGGGGCTGATCACCAAGCACGGCATTCTGATCGTGGAATTCACGAATCAATTGCGCGACGAGGGCCGTGAGCTGTTCGCCGCCGTCACCGAGGCCAGCGTGCTGCGCCTGCGCCCGATTCTGATGACGACGGGCGCCATGGTGCTGGGCACGGTGCCGCTGGCGCTCTCCACGGGCGCGGGGGCGGAATCTCGCCAGCAGATCGGCTGGGTTCTGGTCGGCGGGCTGATGCTGGGTACACTACTGACCTTGTTCGTCGTGCCGGTGGCCTACACGCTGATTGCCACCGCACGCAAGAAACCCGGCCATGCCGGCAGCGCAGAGCATCCCCCGGCCCACCCGCCGGGCGCCCACACGCCGCCGGCTTCGGCCAATGCAGCGTCGGAATAAGTCATGCGCCAGATCATCTTTGACACGGAAACCACCGGACTGGACCCTGCCCAGGGTCATCGCATCGTTGAGATCGGTTGTGTGGAAATGGTCAACCGGATGTCCACGGGCAACAACCTGCACATCTACCTGAACCCGGACCGAGACAGCGACCCCGAGGCCTTGGCGGTGCACGGGCTGACGACGGAATTCCTGTCCGACAAGCCCCGCTTCGCTGATGTGGCGGACGAATTCGTCAAGTTCATCCAGGGCGCGGAACTCATCGCGCACAATGCCGCGTTCGACGTGAAGTTCTTCAACGCCGAATTGGCGAAGACGGGCCGCGGCCCGATCACCGACTACTGCGAGACGGTCACTGATTCGCTGCTGCACGCCCGTTCGCTGTTCCCGGGCAAGCGCAATTCGCTGGACGCGCTGTGCGACCGCTTCGGGATTTCCAATGCGCACCGTACGTTGCACGGCGCATTGCTTGACTCGCAGTTGCTGGCGGAAGTCTGGCTGGCCATGACGCGCGGGCAAGACGCGCTGCTGATCGATGTGGACGACAACGATGGCGCAGGCAGCAATGGCATAGTGCTGGCCAAGTTCGATGCGTCGGGCCTGGTGGTGCTGAAGGCCAGCGACGCCGAGCTCGCCGAGCACGAAACCTATCTGGCGGCGTTGGACAAATCGGTGGGCGGCGAGTGCGTGTGGCGCAAGATGGATGCGCCGGTCGCGGCGGCATAAATAATTTTCTAAGGCGACTTGCGCACGTTTTAAAAAACATGCTATTATTTCGCCTCTTTCAGGGTGGTTAGCTCAGTGGTAGAGCACTGCCTTCACACGGCAGGGGTCACAAGTTCGAAACTTGTACCACCCACCAAAGACCCTTGGAAGACAACGCAGGTGTAGTGAAGTTAAGTTTGTATAAGCGTGTTCGAAAGAGCACGGGTTGTATGAATGAACTGAAACGAGCGCCATGGGTTGTCGACAAGCCGCACCGGGGGTGCAAAGCAATCAAGCCAACCTTAATCGGTTGGCTTTTTTGTTTTCCGGAGCCTTCTTCGGATTGATTCCGGGGTCATCGCGGGATCATCTCGGGGTCATCGCGGGCTCATCTCTTGATGTGGCGCAAACCGAGCTTTCGCGATTGCGTCGCAGCGCATGTCATTGGACGATCACCCTGCCTATCATGGTGATAACGAAGACAGTGCGTGGCCAAAAGAATGGCCAAAAGAATGGCCAACAGGAGACCTCCATGGATGCCCACACCAATACCATGTTGATCATTGTCGTCACGGGCGTGGCGCTGATGCTGGTCGGTTTCGGGCTGCGAGACCGCAATCTGGGGATGGGCCTGATGGGCGTGGGCCTGATTACGGCCCTCGGCACCATCCTGTACAAGGCCTACATCACTTTTTATTGAGCCGCGCGAGCAGCGAGTCCAGCTGATTGGCGAACGCCTTGCGGTCGGCCTGGCTGAATGACGGCGGGCCGCCCGTGTCCACGCCGCTTGCGCGCAATTCTTCCATCATGTCCCGCACCGCCAGCCGTTCCCGGATGGTCTCTGGCGAATAACGTTCGCCGCGCGGGTTGAGCGCCATCGCGCCTTTTTCCAGCACTTCAGCCGCCAGCGGAATATCGCCAGTGATCACGAGATCGCCCGGCTCCGCGCGCTCGACGATATGCGCATCGGCGACATCAAAGCCGCGTGGCACCTGCACAGCGCGGATGAGCGGGGAAGGCGGCGTGAAGAGCATCTGGTTGGCGACCAGGGTCAGCGGTACCTGCCAGCGCTGCGAGGCGCGAAACAGGATGTCTTTAATGACCCCGGGGCAGGCGTCGGCATCGACCCAGATGTGCATTGCGCTTATTCGCCCAGCGACTTCTGCAGCAGCTCGGCCACGATGTCGTTGGTGGACACACCGCGTTCGGCGGCCAGGGCGCGCAGCTTGTCAGCATGGGCTTGCGACACTTTCAGCGGAAACGGCACCAGGCCGGCGGCTTGATCCAGCTTGCGCTGTTCGCGGCGGTCGGGGGCTTGCGAGGCGGTGCCGAAGCGGTCGGGCGTGGAGGACTGCTTCAACTGGCTGGCCAGCTTCAGGGCCTGGTTCTTTTGGAGATCAAATTTATTCATGGGAATTCCTGATTAGGAGCGCAATCATAAGCGCATCCGGCATCAACTCGGTTTGGCGTGCTCCAGCGCGGCCAAACCTTCCTCGGCGCCGTCGTGCAACGGCACGGTCAGCCCACGCCGGGCATTGGTCACCGAGACCTGCGCGCCTTGCGTCGAGCCGGCAGCCAGCAGGTCCTGGCCGGTCTGGTAGACGGCGCGCACCACCATCAGCGCTTCGTCGCGGGTCAGGTTGGCCGTGGTCAGCAGCAGCGCCGCGGTGCCGATGGTGGGAATCGGTTCCGGTTGATTCGGATACGTGCCCGCCGCAATTTCCAGCGGCATCAGGTCGGCATCGGCCTTCGTCAGCGATTTGATGGCGGCCGGGTCCAGCGGCAGCAGCTTCAATTTCGCCTGGGTCAGCGCGTCGCGCAGGGGCGTGGCGGGTACGCCGATGACCTGCGCGGCGGCATCCACCGTGCCCGCTTGCAAGGCTGGCAGCGACGCCGCGAAGGGCGTGTCCGCGATCTTGTAGTCGCGCCCTGCTTGCAGGCCATGGGCCGCCAGCACGTTTTCCAGCGTGGCGCGCACGGCGGACCCTTCCGGCCCCAGCGCAATGGTCTTGCCCTTCAGGTCGCGGATGGTGCGCAGCGCCGGATCGTCGCGCACGACGACGTGGACAAGTTCGGGATACAGGCTGCCCAGAGCACGCAGCCCGGTGAACGGGCCTTCCGACGCGAACGGGCCACGGCCTTCGTAAGCCATGCGCGCGGTGTCGCCTTGGGCCAGCCCGACCACGGCGTCGCCGCTACGCAGCAGCGCAATATTCTCGGCGCCGCCGCTGGTAATCAATGGCGCCACACGGATCTGATGGGTGCGCGCCACCGCGCTCAATGCGCGGGCAAAGGCCAAGTACTCGCCGCGGTCCGGTCCGCCCGCCAGCGGGTAGCCCTGTTGCAATCGGGCCAGCCGGCCATTGATACGCGCCACCGAGCGCTCCAGCTCCTGCTGCACCACGTGTTGCGCGGTGCTGGAGGCGCTGTAGGCGACCGAATGGGTGATCTGATCCAGCGTGTCCAGCAGCCGCTTGGTGACGGGCGGGGGGGCACCGGTATCCAGCGAGGGGGCTTCGGCCGCCTTGAAGCCGGCCGGCGTCACCAGCTTCCAGTCATCGCCTTCCTGCCGGTAGATGGCGCTGGCGTGCGCAACGATACGGTCACCCGCCTGATTGCCGCCAGACTTCACGCCACTGATGCTGCGCGGGCCTGCGCCCAGCAAGGTCACCAGCGACGCCGCACCCGGCTGGTCCCAGGCGCCCAACGCGATATCCCGGCCCACGCCCAGCTCGACGTCGTAATAGACCACGCGGCGGGTTTCGCCAGCGGGCGCGGTGCTGTCGGACGCCGAGCCCATGCGTTTGAGTTCGGTGATGCGGAACAGGCCGTCGCCGTAAGTGGAGGCAAGCACGCGCTCGACATCGGCGCGCAACGCATCCGTGTCTGGTGCGCGGCCGCAGGCGGCCAGCAGCAGGCACAGCGCAATCAGCAGATAGCGTTTGAAGTGGACCATGCTCACATCCCTCCCACGAACGGCAAGGAGATCAAGGACGTCAGCACGATCACGTTCAGGATGTCGACGAGGAATGCGCCCGTGACCGGCACCACGATGAACGCTTCCGGCGCGGGACCGTGCCGGCGTGTCAGCGCCTGCATGTTGGCAATCGCGGTGGCGGTTGCGCCCAGGCCGAAGCCGCAGAATGCCGCCGACATGATGGCCGCTTCGTAATCGCTCTTGAGAATGCGGAACACCACCCAAGCTGCGTACAGCGCGCAGAACAAGGTCTGCACGACAAGCATCAGCGCCAGCGGACCTGCCAGGCGGGCAACGCTGGATAAGTCCAGCGTCATCATCGTCATGCCCAGGAATAGCGACAGTGAAATCGTGCCGATGATCTCGGTTGCGCGGTCATCCAGTTTCAGCCCCAGGCGCGCACCGCCATTGCGGATGATCACGCCGGTGGCCAGGCACCACAGGAAGTTCGGCAGGCTGACAGGCGCGTCTTCAACCAGCATCGCAAGATAACCGCCGAACACCAGGCACACGAACGCCGCCGTCAGCGACACGATGTACGAGCCGGCGGTGGACGGCGCAGCTTCCTCTGCCAGGGCGGCGGGGGCTTGCCCCGATTGCGCCGCCTGGGCTTGATGGTCCAGGCTGCCGGCGAGCTTGTGCCGGCGCATCAGCCATTCGGCCACCGGGCCTCCGACAACGCCGCCCAGCACCAGCCCCAGCGTGGCGGACGTCATCGCCAGCGCCATCACATCCTGAATATTGTTGAAGTCGGCAAAGCGCGTGGCATAGGCCGCACCGGTGCCGTGTCCGCCCACCAAGGTGATCGTGCCCCCCAGCAAGCCCATGAGCGGATGCATGTCCAGCAGCCAGGCCATGCCCAGACCCACGGCATTCTGCAAGACAAGGAAGGGAATCAGCGCCAGCAGGAATGCGATCAGGCGCGGGCCGCCTTTGGCAAGCAGCTTCAGGTTGGCGGTAAGCCCGATGCTGCCGAAGAACAGTAGCAGCAGCGTGGGCCGGATGCTGGTCTCCAGCGAGACCGAGACGCCGCCCCAGTTCGACAGCAGATACGCAATGACGGCGAATAGCAGGCCGCCCACGATGGGGTCGGGAATGCTGTAGCGGGCCAGGATACCGATCTTGGTGGTCAGCACGCGTCCAACGACGAGTACCAGGCAGCAAGCCAGCAGGGATTGAACGGGCGAAAGCGAAATCATATGGGCCTTCGCGCCCCAGACAGGGCGCCGCAATTCAGACTATCGGAACCGTTGCCGCCACATCATTCGAAATGTGCGCCTATCTTACGGCCACGCAGGCCGCAATGTATAGGGACGGGGCAACGCGCGTGCTCCCGCGTGGCGGGAGCCGCGTAATTGAAGGGGTTAAAGCGGAATGGCCCGGCCCATGTAGCGGGCCTGCGGACCGTAGCCCGCCAGCTTGTCGGCCAGCTCGGCGGCCAAGCGCTCGCCCTGTTCTGCGACCGGGTGGTAACCCTGGCGCAGCCAATAGCTCACGGCGGATTCCAGCGACACGAGGCTCGCGCGACGCAAGCCGTGATCCATCGCTGCCGACGCCGCGGTCCGCAGTAACGCCTGGCCCACGCCCAGGCCTTGCGCCGCGGGCACCACGGCGCAGTCATGCAGGAACCAGTGGTCGGCCTGCGCGGGCAACGTGGTCAGCGCCACGTCCAAGGCGGGCGGCAGCCCGGCATCCCAGGGGTAGGAAATCAGATAACCCAGCAGGGTGTCGTCGTCCTGCGTTCTGGCCACCCAGCAATAAGCAGGCGCCAGTGCCAGGCGGTTCAGGAAGAAGGCCGCGCTTTCCAGCAGAAAGTCGGGGTAGGCCAGGGTCTGGGCATCCAAAATGCCGTCCACGTCGCTGGCCAGCATAGGGCGGACTCGGTATTGCATGACAACCTGTGAAAACAAAATCTGGGCGCATTTTACCGATGTCGGCGTTTGGGGCAGGGCGCCGCTTTACGCAGCTTCACAAATCGGGGACACAGATTTACGCGATGTTTACGCGGCTTCATCGTTTTCAGCGTGCCGCTGCCTAGAATTCTCTAGCGGCATCGTGCGTGCAAGCGTGTGCCGCATTTCATGAAAATTCGACGAGGCGCTGCGCATACTGCTCGGCATAGCGTCCTGTATTTCGATCAAAGCGTCTTATGCACATCCAATTCCGGTCCGACCCGATTCCTCAGCAAGTGCTGACCAAAGCGTATCCCCTGGAGTCGCTCTGGTCATCTCGAGTTGCGGCCGTGCCGTATGACACCTGCGTGACGTGCGTCATTCCCTGCCTGAACGAGGCCGAGAACCTGCGCGTCTTGCTGCCCTTGTTGCGCGTGCGTCTGTCGGCGCTGTGCACGGGCTGGGAAATCATCGTTGCCGATGATGGCAGCACTGACGGTACCGAGGCGCTGATGGCGGAATGGACGCAGCACGAGGGTTTTCGCTACGTGCAGCTGTCGCGTAATTTCGGCAAGGAAGCGGCGCTTAGCGCTGGCCTGGAAGCGGCCACCGGCAACGCGGTGATCTGCCTGGACGCCGATTTGCAGCATCCTCCCGCCCTGATCGAACAAATGCTTGCCCGCTGGGCCGCCGGCGCCGAGATGGTGTATGCCGTGCGCGAAACCCGTGAAGATGAGTCGTGGTTGAAGCGTTCTGGCGCCCGTTGGTTTTACAAGCTGCTGAGCAGCGCGCGTGGCGTCGATGTGCCCGCGCATGCTGGTGATTTCCGCCTGATGGACCGCAAGGTGGTGGACGCGCTGATCGCGTTGCCCGAACGCACTCGTTTCATGAAAGGCCTGTACGCATGGGTGGGCTTCAAAGGTGAAGCACTGCCCTATACCCCCGACGAACGCATGCACGGCAATAGCCGCTTCAGCGGGATGCGATTGTTCCGCCTGGCTCTGGACGGGCTGACGGCATTCACGACGTGGCCTCTGCGTCTGGTCAGCCTGGTGGGCGTGGCCTTTGCATTGGTGGCGATGTCGTACGCGGCCTATCTGGTGGGTGACTACCTGATGTCGGGCAACCCCGTTTCCGGCTGGACGACTATCGTCACCGCGGTGTTGTTCTTTGCGGGCGTGAACCTGATCTCGCTGGGCGTGGTGGGTGAATACGTCGCCCGTATCTTTGATGAAGTGAAGGGCCGGCCGTTGTACGTCGTGCGCCGCCGTCAAGGCAAGGCGTCGAACGCGGACTCGGCTACAGGCTGAGCATGGCCGTCGGCCCCGTGTCCGTGGCGCGCTTCGAATGGACCCCGCCCGCGGGCCGATTCCTGCTTGTCGTTGGCGTGTGGCTGGCATTGCTGGCTTGGATTCGGCCGTTGACGCTGCCTGACGAAGGCCGTTACGCAGGCGTGGCGTGGGACATGCTTCGCAGCGGTTCGCACGCCGTGCCGTTGCTGGACGGCATGCCTTACTTTCACAAACCCCCGCTCTATTACTGGCTGACAGAACTGTCATTCACGGTATTCGGCGCGCATCCCTGGGTGGCGCGGCTGCCGTCATGGCTGGCCGCCTGGGCGTCATCGGCGGCGCTGTACGCCTTTGTGCGCCGCTATCGCAATCACGCGGCGGCCACGCTGACCGTCCTGATCCTGTGCACGATTCCGTTCTTCTATGGCGGCGCGCAGTTTGCAAATCTGGACATGCTGGTCGCCGGCATGATCACGCTGTGCGTGCTGGCCGCGGTGGACACCATTCTGCGGCAAGAGCGCGGGCAGCCCTATCGCGCCATGTCGTTGGCCGCCGCCGCGCTGGCCGCGTTGGCGGTGTTGGCCAAGGGCTTGATCGGATTGGTGTTGCCCGGCGTCATCCTGTTGATCTGGATGGCATGGCGCCGCCGTTGGGCAGGTCTGGCAGCGGTGATGTGGCCGCCAGCGCTGTTGCTCTTCGCCATCGTGGCGGTGCCGTGGTTCGTGCTGATGCAGCTGCGCTTTCCGGGCTTCTACCATTACTTTTTCGTCTATCAGCATTTTCAGCGCTTTGCGGCAAGCGGCTTCAACAATGCGCAGCCGTTCTGGTTCTACTTGCCGGTCGTGGCGGGTTTGAGCCTGCCGTGGTCGCTGTGGGGCGGCGGCATCATGCGCAAGGTGTTTTGGCAGGACGACGCCACGCGAGACTTGCGCCGTTTGGCGTTGGTCTGGTTTGCGGTGGTGATCGCCTTTTTTTCCGTGCCGCAATCCAAGCTTGTCGGCTATGTGCTGCCGGCCTTGGCGCCGCTGGCGTTTTTGCTGGCCGAAGTCATCCTGGGCGCATGGCGCGAGGAAGGCGGCGACGCCACCGCGCCGCGTCTGGTCAAACTTAGCGCGGGCGTCGCGGCTGCGATCTGCGTCGTCGCCGTCGGGGTTGCCGCCCACAATGCGCGAGGCAGCGCCGGGCCCCTGGCCACGGTAGTGCGTGAGCACGCCCGCCCGGACGATACCTTTGTCGCCCTGCATACCTATCCCTTCGACCTGGCGCTCTACGCCCAAGCGCCGCGCCCCATGTGGGTGGTGGACGACTGGCTGGATCAGGACGTGCCGGTGCGTGATAACTGGCGCAAGGAACTCTACGATGCCGCAACGTTTGATCCGGCGTTGGGCAAGGAGCTGCTGGTCAGCTCCGCGGAATTCAGCTCGCGGCTCTGCGCCGCACCGGACGGCGCGCGCTATTGGGTCTGGGGCAGCCGATCTGACGGCCCGGTTTACGCGCCATTGCGGGGGCTGGACCCAATAGCAAGCGGTGTGAAGACCGTGATGTGGCGCGTGGACATTGACGACGCGTTCAGACAGCGGGCTTGTGGCGGAACGCCCAAAGCCGGCTAGCGATGAAGGTCGCAAACGCCAGCCCGATCAGAATCAGGGCTAGCAACAGGTCGTACGGAATGGCGGTGGTATGCAGCAACAGCGCGTAGGCGGATTCATTGATGGCGAAGCCCACGGCTGAAATCAGAAAGAAACGACGGACGGCTATTGTCCAGGGTGTTTGAGAATGTCTGAAGGTAAGCCGGTAGTGTCCGGCAAAAGAAACGACGAAGGCGATCAGCCAGCCGACCAGGTTGGCCGCCAGTGGTGGAAGGCCAAGCAGTTCGACACAGCCCACGGCAACGGCCCAGTGGGTGGCGGCGGCGGCGCAACCCACCGCAATGAAAAGGCTGATCTGCTGAAGAAAGGCGCGCATGGGTGCCGTGGTGAAATGGGAATGCGAGGTGCAGCGATGAGCAAACATATCGTGGTCTGCGGTGACGATTTTGGCATGAATGCCGATATCGATGAAGGCATGATCGCGCTGGCCGGCATGGGCCGTATCAGCGCGGTAAGCGGCTTGTCGTTGGGCCCCACATTTGCGCAGAATGCGGGCCGTCTGGCGGCGCAAAATGTGGACATTGGCCTGCACGTGAATTTCTCGGAAAACCTCAGCGCCGATGCTGCGCCGATGCCGTCGCTGCGCAAGCTGATCTTCAGCGCCTATGCCGGCCGGCTTGATCCGGCGTGGATCGATGCGCAGCTGAATCTTCAGTTTGACGCCTTCGAGGCCGCATTCGGCCGCGCGCCCGATTACGTGGATGGCCACCAACACGTGCATCAATTGCCCGGCATCCGTGAACAGGTGCTGGCGCAATTGAAGCGCCGTTATGGCGACGCCATGCCGTGGTTGCGCCAGACCGCGCCGGGCGCACTTTGCGGTATCCCCCTGAAAGAATCGATCAAGGCGCGCATCATCGGCGCCTTGGGTTCAGGCGCGTTGGCCCGCCAGGCGCAACAGGATGGGTTGCGCACCAATCGCCGGCTGCTGGGCGTGTATGGATTCGAAGGCGGCAAGCGCCGTTACGCTGACCTGTTGCAGAACTGGCTGTTCAACGCGCGCGACGGGGACTTGTTGATGTGCCACCCCGCCATGGATTGCAAGGACGGCAGCCCCATGTCGCGCCAGCGCCGCGCCGAGTTCGACGTGCTGGCCAGCCCCAAGCTGGGTGAGTGGATAAGCGCCAACGGCGTGCGCATCTCGCGCTTGCCGGCCACAGCGCGTTGATATCGTGCGTTGATACGGGGCGTTGGTATGGCGCGTTGATATGGCGCGGTGATACGGGGACCGGCCGTTTAATGTCTAACCGCGAGCCAGGCTTTCCAGCAGCCACGCGCCTGCAGGGCCCAACGCGCGGCGGGTGGACCACACCGCGTCTACGCGGATGTGGCGAGGCCAGCCCGGCACCGTCAGCTCGACCAATTGGTCGCGCCCGAAACGTTGGATCATCCAACGCGGCAATTCCGTCCAGCCAAATCCCAGGCTGGCCATTTCCAGCAGCATCAGATAACCCGGCGCCGACCACGTTGCGTGCGGCGGCGCGGTGTCTTTGTCGTTGAGTTCAAAAGTGCTCAGGCGCAATTCGCGTTCGGTTCGCAGCTCATCGGTGGTGACGCACGGGCGGCCCGCCAGCGGATGGCTGCGCCCCACGCACAACACAATTTCGGACCGCTCGGCCAGCGTCGCGTATCCCACATCCGGCGGGTAGGTGTCTTGCGCGGCCATCAGGCCCAGATGCGCGCGGCCTTGCTGCACCAGCGCCACCACGTCTTCGTATTCGGCGATCAGGCATTCGAAGCGCAGCGCGGGGTAGCGCTGGTCGATCTGGCTGAGCATGTTCTCAAACGTTTTTGACTGGAAGGTGTCCGACAGCACCACGGTCAGGCGGGGCTCCAGCCCTTCGGCCAACTGGTTGGCGCTGCGGTTGAAGCGGTCGTTGGCCGCCAGCACCTGCAACGCCTGACCCAGCAACACCTGGCCGGCTTCGGTCAATGACGGCTGGCGCTGGCTGCGGTCAAACAGCGCCACGTTCAGGTCCACTTCCAGATTGGCGATGGTTTCGCTGATGGTGGACTGGCTTTTACCCAGCTTGCGGGCGGCAGCTGAAAACGAGCCTTCAGAGGCCACTTGGGCAAAGGCCGCCAAGGATTCAAGCGAGTGGCGCATTGGTATCGGTTTTTCCGATGGATAGTATCTTTATCGTACCGGAAATATCGACGAAAATCGCTCCCACTTTATTGAAACGACCTCGGTGGGTCATGACGCAAGCCAAGAAAACCCTGAAAGAACGCTTTTTCCACGCATTTTTGTTTGAAATTCTCGCCATCGGTCTGTGCGCGCCTGCCGCAGCCTGGGCCATGGGCAAATCCCTGTTTGAAATGGGCGTCCTCACGGCCGTCATCGCCTGGATCGCGCTCGTCTGGAACATGATCTACAACGCCGGCTTCGACCGCGTTGAAAACCGGTTCGGCTTCAAGCGCACGATGCGCGTGCGCGTCGTTCACGCCTTCGGCTTTGAACTTGGCCTGATCCTGATCGTGATTCCGCTGGCGGCGTGGTGGCTCAGCATCAGCCTGTGGGAAGCCTTTGTGCTGGACATTGCGCTGGTGCTGTTCTATCTGCCCTACGCCTTCCTGTACAACCTGGCCTACGACCGTTCGCGCCCTCGCGTGATGGCGTGGCTGAAGCGGGGCCGCGCGGACGCCGTTGCGCCTGCGGCTGCCACCCTTGGCACGCCAGAGGTCGCACCGGCCGCTACGCGTCAATCACCTTGCGCGTAAACATCTCCAGGTAGTCCATTAACGAATCCGCGCCCTTGATGGCCGCGGATTCGTTGCCTGTGGCGATGCCCTGCGCCATCAGCATGTGGCGGCGGGCGCCTTCGGCAATATCGCCCTCGTGCTGGTAGGCGTACCAAAAGCGCCGGCACTGAATGATCAACGGTTCCACCGCGTTCACGGCGGACACATTGCGGCTGGCTTCATGGCAGACGTAGTCGAGCAGCTGGTCGGCATGCATGTAGTCGTCCAGGTTGCCGCCTTCGGAAGCCCGGATCATCTGAGCCGCGCAATCCACGATCTGGGTGCGTTGCGCGGGCGTGGCGCGGCGCGCGGCGCTGGCGGCAATCAACTGCTCCAGCGCGCGGCGGGTCTGGATCAAGTCCATGTGGTCCGCCAGCTGGATCATCGATACGCGCAGGCCGCGCCGGGGTTCCTGGCGGATCAAGCCGGCCGCGACCATGCGCAGCAGCGCCTCCCGCAGGGGCGTGCGCCCCAGGCCGGTTTTCTCCACCAGATCCGCTTCCACGACCGCACTGCCAGGCTGCAATTGCAACGTGGCGATCATGCTTTCGATCTGGTCGTACGCGACATCCGCGGCGCGTCGTTTGGGTTCTGCTCCTGCCATCAATTATTGTTTTCCTTCGTTTTGCGCCACTGCGTGTAGGCCAGCCATTCGCCGACGAACCCGCGTCGGAAGAACGACACGCACAACACGAATATCAGCCCGATGACGATGGTGACGACATCGCCCAGGGTGGCAAGGTAGTTCTGCAAGCTGACGACCAGCGTCGCGCCGACCACCGGGCCCCACACGGTGCCGATGCCGCCCAACAGGGTCATCAGCAGCACTTCGGTGGAGGTAGCAAGGGACACATCATTCAGCGCTACCAGTTGCAGCACCAGCGCCTTCAGCGAGCCGGCAAGACCGGCGACCGAGGCCGACAGCACAAAGGCCAGCAGCTTGCACCGATCCGTATCGTAACCTAGCGAAATCGCGCGCGGCGCGTTGTCCCGGATGGTCTTGAGCACCTGGCCGAACGGCGAATGAATCACCCGGTAGACGAACAGAAAGCCCAGCACGAAGACGCCCAGCGCGAAGTAATACATGTTGGTGTCGATGCTCAGGTCCACCAGCCCCAGGAACTTGCCGCGCGGAATGCCCTGCATGCCGTCTTCACCGCGCGTCCAGCCCACCTGCACCGCCATGAAGTACGCCACCTGCGACAGCGCCAGCGTGATCATCGCGAAATAGATGCCCGTGCGCCGGATGGCCAGCCAGCCGATGGCATAGCCAATGGCGGCCGCCATCGCCACGCCGCAGAGGATGGCGATCTCGGGCGGCAGGCCGCGCGCGCCGAACAAGATCATCATTTCGCCCGCGGCGTAGCCTGCCCAGCCGAAAAACGCCGCGTGGCCGAACGACACCAGGCCGGTGAAGCCCGTGAGCAGGTTGAAGGCCAGCGCAAACAACGCGAAGCACAGCACCTTCATGACAAACACGGGGTAGACGATCTGGGGAAAGAACGGCACCAGCAAGGCAGGCACCAGCAGCAAGGCCAGGATGCGGATGGAAAATGGAATGCGCGACACCTTATTTCTCCTTGCCGAACAGGCCCGCGGGGCGCATCAGCAGCACAACGGCCATCACGATGAACACGACAACGGTGGACGCTTCCGGGTAGAACACCTTGGTCAGCCCTTCCAACAGGCCCAGCGCCAGGCCCGTGACGATGGCGCCCATGATGGAACCCAGTCCGCCAATCACCACCACTGCGAACACGATGTTCAACAGGTTCGATCCCATCAGCGGGTTGATCTGCATGACGGGCGCGGCCAACACGCCCGCCACGCCCGCCAGCGCCACGCCGAAGCCATAGGTCAGCGTGATCATCACCGGCACGTTCACGCCAAACGCCTGCAGCAGCTTGGGGTTTTCAGTGCCTGCGCGCAGCATCGCGCCCAGCCGGGTGCGCTCGAACAGATACCAGGTGGCGATGCATAGCGTCAGCGACGCCACCACCACGAAGCCCCGATACGCGGGCAGGAACATGAAGCCCAGATCGAAACCCCCTTGCAGGATCTCGGGCGGCTCGTACCCCACGCCGGATATGCCGTAGAAGTAGCGAAAGCCGCCTTCCATCATCAGTGCAATGCCGAAGGTCAGCAGCAGCCCGTACAGGTGGTCCAGGTGATAGAGCCGTTTGAGCAGCGTCTTTTCGATCACGACGCCCACCGCGCCCACGACCAGCGGCGCAAGAATCAGCGCCGCCCAGAAGTTGATCTGCACGCCGGGGCCAAGCAGTTGCGGCAGCTGGGTGAAGCCGATCCACGCCAGGAACGCCGCCATCATGAACTGCGCACCGTGCGTGAAGTTGACGATGTTGAGCAGGCCGAAAATGATGGCCAGGCCCATGCTCAGGATGGCGTAGAAGCAGCCGTTGATCAGCCCCACCAACAGTTGGGCCAGCAGCGCGGGAAGCGAGATGTCGAACATGATGGGCTTACGACTTGTTCAGCGGGCAGGCGGCCTGGGGCTTGGGGAATACCTCGTCGCCCTTGAGCACGGATTTCACGTTGTAGTAGTCCCACGGGGCCTTGGATTCGGCGGGCGTCTTCACCTGCAACAGCAGCATGTCGTGCACCAGGGCGCCGTCGGCGCGCAGCTTTCCGTTGCGGATCACGGCGTCGTTGATGGTCATTTCGCGCAGCTTGGCCATCACGGCGGGCGCGTCGTCAGTGCCGGCCGATTCAATTGCCTTCAGGTAGGACAGCGTGGCCGAATACACACCGGCTTGCGACGCCGTTGGCATCTTCTTGGCTTTCTCGAAGAACTTCTTGGCCCAGGCGCGCGAGGCGTCGTCGTAGTCCCAGTAGAACGCTTCGGTCAGGTACATGCCCTGCGCTTTGGGCAGGCCCATGCTGTGCACGTCCGAGATATAGGTCAACAGCGGCGCGACGATCTGCTTCTTGTTGATGCCGAACTCGTTGGCTTGCTTCACGGCGTTGACGGTGTCGTTGCCGGCGTTGGCCAGCGCAATCACGTCCGCCTTCGAGGCCTGCGCCTTCAGCAGGAACGACGAGAAATCGTTGCCCGGGAACGGGTGGCGCGACACGCCCACCACGGTGCCGCCATTTTCCTGGATGACTTCGGTGGCGTCCTTTTCCAGCGAGTGGCCAAAGGTGTAGTCAGCGGTGATGAAGTACCAGGTCTTCTTGCCTTCCTTCACCAGTGCGCGCGCCGTGCCGGCTGCCAGCGCATAGGTGTTGGTCGTCCATTGCGCATTCAACGGCGAACATTTTTCGCCCAGGATCGCGGTGGACAAGCCCGCCGACGGCATCGTCACGCGGTTCTTCTGCTTGGCAATTTCCATCACGGCCAGCGCGGTGGACGCGGTGGGGAAGTCGGTGATCATGTCGACCTTGCCCTGGTCGAACCATTCACGCGCCAGGTTGGCGGCGACGTCGGGCTTGTTCTGGTGGTCGGCGGCAATCACTTCAACCGGCTTGCCCAGCACCTTGTTGCCCATCTCTTCGGCGGCCAGGCGCGCGGCTATCACCGAGCCGTTGCCGGCCAGGTCGGAATACACGCCGGACAGGTCGGTCAGCACGCCGACCTTGACGACGTCGTCGCTGATCTTGGCTTGCGCGTGCGCGGCGCCCGCAGGCACCGCGCCGGTGAAGCCCAGGACGAACAACGCTGCTGCGATTCGATTCAATTTCATCTGACTACGCTCCGTGGAGGAATGGGGGACTGCGGTCGGAAGGAGTACGGCGGAAATCTCAAATGCCGAGCAAGGCGTTCAGCTTGTCTTGCGATTGCTGGACCTCGGCGCGGTCTATCACGGCTACCACCTGACCGTGCTCAATGACGTAATGACGGTCGGCCAGGTGCTGGGCGAAGCGGAAATTCTGTTCGACCAGCACGGTGGTGTAGCCGCGCTCTTTCAGTTGCCGGATCACGCGGCCCAGCGATTGCACGATGACGGGCGCCAGGCCTTCGGTGATTTCATCCAGCAACAGCAAGCGGGCGCCGGTGCGCAGGATGCGCGCCATCGCCAGCATCTGCTGTTCGCCGCCTGATAGCCGCGTGCCGGGGCTGTGCGCACGTTCTTTCAGGTTGGGGAACATCGTGTAGATCTCTTCCACCGACATGCCGCCTGGCCCCACCGAGGGCAGCAGCATGAGGTTTTCCTCCGCGGTCAGCGACGCGTAGATGCCGCGCTCTTCCGGGCAATAACCGATGCCCCGGCGCGCGATCTTGTGAGTGGGCATGCCCACCGTTTCCTGGCCTTCGACCTTGATGGAGCCGCTGCGGCGGCCGACGAGGCCAAGGATGGATTTCAATGTTGAGCTGCGGCCCGCGCCGTTGCGGCCCAGCAGCGTGACGCATTCGCCGGGCTTCACGTCCAGATCGATGCCATGCAGGATGTGCGATTCGCCATACCAGGCGTGCAGGTTGCGGATTTCAAGCATGTTGCCGGACGCGCCGGCCAGGGCTTCATTCATCGTCGGCTCCCATGTAGGCTTCACGCACCGCCGGGTTCTCGGACACGGTCGCGTAGGGGCCTTCGGCCAGGATTTCGCCTCGCTGCAAGACGGTGATGGTGTCGGAGATGTCCGCCACCACTTTCATGTTGTGTTCCACCATCAGGATGGTGCGCCCCGCCGACACCTGCTTGATCAGATGTTTGACGCGGTCCACGTCCTCGTGGCCCATGCCCTGCGTGGGTTCGTCCAGCAGCAGCAGCTCGGGCTCCAGCGCCAGCGTGGTGGCGATTTCCAAGGTGCGTTTGCGGCCATAGGGCAGGTCACCCGCCGCCACGTCCAGATGCGTGCGCAGGCCCACCTGGTCCAGCAATTCCTCAACGCGGTGATGCAGGCTTTCCAGCGTGCTTTCGGATCGCCAGAAGCAATAGTCCACGCCCAGTTTGCGCTGCAAGGCCACACGCACGTTTTCGCGCACGGACAGCTGGGGGAACACCGCCGAAATCTGGAACGACCGCACGATGCCGCGGCGCGCGGTTTGCGCGGGGCGCTCCTGCGTGATGTCCACGCCGTCGTACAGGATTTCGCCGCGCGTCGGAATGTGGAACTTGGTCAGCAGATTGAAGAACGTCGTCTTGCCGGCGCCATTGGGGCCGATCAGCGCATGGATGGCGCCGCGCCGCACGCTCAGGTCGACGTTGTTGACTGCCACGAATCCGCGGAATTCCTTGGTCAGGCCACGTGTCTGAAGGATGATGTCGCTTTGCATGGTGTCCGATAGGCGTGCGTGGGACAGGGCCTGGCGCGCGGCGGCTAAGCCGCGCGCCAACGCGTTCGTGCTGCGGTTGGCTCAGCCGGAGCCGGCCGCTTACGTCGATTGGTATTGCTTGGGGCGCTTGGCGATGGCGGCCTGGATGATGGCGGTGCAACGCTCGCGTTCGGCGCCGACCAGCGGCAGACGCGGACGGCGCACGTGTTCGTTGCCCACACCGGCCAGCGTTTCGGCCAGCTTGATGTTCTGCACCAGCTTGGTGGAAACATCCAGGTGCAAGAGCGGCGTGAACCACTGATACAGCGCCAGCGCCTCTTGCCACTTGCCGGCTTTCATCAGGTCATACAGCGCCACGGTTTCACGCGGGAAAGCGGTGACAAGGCCTGCCAGCAGGCCGTCTGCGCCCAACGCCAGCGCTTCGAACGACAGGTCGTCCACACCGATGAACAACTGATAACGGGTGCCCAGCGCATTGCGCAGATCGGTCACGCGGCGGATGTCGTCGCTGCTTTCCTTGATGGCGACAAGCCACGGGCAGTCGGCCAGTTCGACCATGTGCTCGGGCTTCAGGTCCACGCGGTAAGCGACCGGGTTGTTGTAGATCATGCAGGGCTTTTGCGCCGCTTCCGCCATGGTGCGGATGCTTTGCATGGCTTCACGCGCGTCGGCCACGTAGATCAGCGATGGCATCAGCATGAAGCCGTCCACGCCCAGCTCGACCGCGCCCTTGATGAAGCGCAGCGCTTCGCGGGTGCTGGTTTCGGACACGTTGGCCAGCACGGGAATACGGCCGGCGCTGACTTCGATGGCGCAGCGCGTGACCTCGAGCTTTTCTTCCAACGTCAGGGTGCTGGCTTCGCCCAGCGAGCCGCAGGTGACAAAGCCGTGAACGCCGTTGTCGATCAGGAAGGCGAAGTGCTTGCGCATCGCTTCGAAGTCGAGGGTTTCGTCGGCATGGAACTTACTGGTAACGGCAGGAAATACGCCCTGCCAACGCACGTTACTCAACTGGCTTCTCCTGAAGATGCCGTCGCTGCCAAAGCGGCGCGGCGAGCAGGAGCAAAGTCTAATATTCGTTAAATATATTTAGTAGATATTTTTATATAGGAGTTTCCCGAGAACGGGTTTTCCCGGCGGTCAGAACAAGCAGGGGGAGAAGGCCGCGCCAGCGTTAGCCGGACTTGCGTTTGTAGGCGCGTGAGGCGTCTTGCATGAAGGTCTTCACGGCGGCGTCGTATTGCGGCCCGCTGCGGAAAGCGCCCGAGTGCGACGCGCCTTCGATCTTCACCAGCCGCTTCAGATCCGGCGCCACGTTGCGGGCGGCGGCGAATAGTTCATCGCTCATGGTGTGCGGCACCACGCGGTCAGCGGTGCCGTGCATGAACAACATGGGCGTGTGCATCTGGGCCAGCTTGTCGACGGAGGCAAATGGCTGCGTCACCAACAGGCTGGCGCCCGGCACCTTGCCCCAGCGCAGGGTGCCGAGCATGGCGCCGATGCTGGTGAAGCTGGATTCCACGATCAAACCCGCGAATTCCGGCTGTTCGGGCCGGGCGGCCAGATCGATGGCGATCGCCCCGCCCAGGCTGTGGCCGTAGACGAAGCGGCGTGCCGGGTCGGGTTGCAGGCGGGCCAGCTCCTTCAGCCCAGCCATCGCGTCTTCCAGCGCGCTTTCTTCCGACGGCAGGCGCGGGGTAGATGCGCCAAAGCCGCGGTAATCGATGGCCAGCACCGAATAACCCATGCGGGTCCAGCCGTCGATGCGGAAGGCGCTGCCGTTCAGGTTCCAGCGCGCGCCATGCAGGTACAGCACCGTGGGTGCATCGGCCTTGGGGCTTTGCCAGTACCAGGCGCGCACCTTATCGCCGTTGGCTAGCGCCAGATCGTAGACCTCGGTGCCGGCGGAGGGTTCGCGCCACCAGGTTTGGGGTTCGGATTGGGGCGAAAAGATGGTCTGGCGTTGCCAGGAGTCCAGGTGCGAGCAGCCGACGACGCTGGCGGCGGTGACGACGGCTACGGCAACGAGCCGGCGGATGGGGAGACGCCGGGCGGAAAGGCTGCGAGGGGAAGGACGGGGCAGGGCGGGCATGAAAAATATGACCCGATCGGGCCGGCTGGGTTCCGCATCAGAATACTCCGGGATGCACCTCGCGCGTCAATGCCAGCCACGCCTGCGCCGCGTGCGACAGATAGCCGCCGCGCCGCCAGACCAGCACCATTTCCCAGTCCGTGCCCGGGTCGCGCAGGGGCACGCGGCACACGCCTGCGTGCAGTTCTTCGCGAGCCGTGATGCGCGGCAGGAACGCCACGCCCAAGCCGGCCGCCACCAGCGCCACGATGAAATCGATTTGGCCGCTGCGTGCGGCGATGGTGGGCGCAAAGCCCGCACGCTGGCAGGCTTCATGGATGATGCGGTTCAGCGCAAAGCCCGATTCGAACAGGATGAACGGCGATTCACCCAGCTCATGCAGGCCGACAGATGCCGCGTGCGCGTGCGGATGGTCGGCGGGCATCAGCGCCACCAGCGGTTCGCGCGCCACCGGCTGCCAGTCCACATGATCCGGCACGGGTTTCAACGAGGCCGCCAATTCGATTTCACCCGCCATCACCATTTCTTCCAGCCGGCGGCTGCCGTGTTCCACCAGGCTGATTTCGATGTGCGGATACCGGCTGCGGAACCGCGCAAACATCGGCGCGAAAAGCGAACTGCTGCCAAGCGGCGGCAGCCCCAGCCGCAGCACACCGCGCTTCAGGCCCTTGAGTTCGTCCAGCTCGGCGTACAGATCATCGCGTTCGGCCAGCATCGTCAGCGCCCGCCGGTACACAATTTCGCCCGCTTCGGTCAGCCGCAGGGGCTGTGCGTGGCGATCCAGGAGCGGCATGCCCAGCTCGTCTTCAAGCTGGCGAACCGCCTTGCTGACGGTGGGCTGCGTGGCGTAGATCACTTTGGCTGCCTGGGAAAAGCCGCCCTGGCGGACCACTTCCACCAGGGCGCGCAAGGGGCGCAGGTCCATGGCTATGCCTATCCGGAATAGGGAGTATTCATCGAATTCATTTTATCTATGGGCAGGGCGGGCGTAAAACATCAGCTTGCCGCTGGTACCTGTCTGCCCCTCCATGTCTCGCCCTCGCCCTCGTCGCCTCCTTACTCCCGTCCGCATGCTGCGCGTTGCCCTGCGCCGCAGCCGCGTGCTGCAAATTGCGCTGATCGTCGTGTTTTCTTTGCTGGGCCAGGCCGTGGCCGACGCGCTGGGTTTGCCCGTTCCGGGCGGCGTCATCGGCATGGCGCTGGTGCTGTTGCTGCTGGCCACCCGCCGGCTGCGCGTGCGCAACGTCCATCGCGGCGCGAGCTGGCTGCTGGGCGAGATGCTGCTGTTCTTTGTGCCGGCCGTGATGTCGCTGTTGGACCACCGCGAATTCCTGGGGGTGCTGGGCTTGAAGCTGCTGGCCGTCATCCTGCTTGGCACCGCCTTGGTCATGACCGGCACGGCGTTGACGATCGACCTTTGCTATCGCTGGATGAACCGCCGTGCCGTTTGAATTCAACCTGGTGTTCTGGCCGCTGGCGACGGTGCTGGCCTACGTGTGCGCGCGCCTGTTTTATCGCCGCTATGCGTACTGGTGGACGTCGACGCTGGTCGTAGCGCCGGCCTTGCTGCTGGGCTTGGCGATTGCGCTGCACACCGGATACCGCGACTACATGTCTGGCTCGCATTGGCTGATGGCCATGCTGGGGCCCGTGATCGTGGCGTTTGCGCTGCCGCTGTACGAGCAGCGCGCGCTGATCCGGCGCTACTGGCCGGTGCTGGTGGCGGGCGTGGCGGTGGGTAGTTTGATTGCGGGCGTCAGCGCCTGGATGCTGGGCAGCTTGCTGGATTTGCCGCCCGGCTTGCGCCTGAGCTTATTGCCGCGTTCAGTCGCCACGCCGTTCGCGCTGGCGGTGTCGTCCCATGTGGGCGGCGTGCCCGACCTGACCGCCGTGTTCGTGATCGTGACGGGTGTGTTCGGCGCGGCCATCGGCCAGTTGATGCGGCGCTGGTTGCCGCTGCGTTCGGCGCTGGCGCGCGGCGCCTTGTTTGGCATGGGCGCACACGGCGCCGGCACAGCAAAGGCCCGCGAACTCGCGGCCGACGAGGGCGCGGTGGCGGGCCTGGTGATGGTGATGGCGGGGCTGTTCAACGTCCTGGTGACGCCCGCCGTCGTCGTGGGATTGTTGGCCGCCTGACGCTGGCGATCAATGCACCAAGTCCAGCGCCACCGGATACAACGACGCCACCAATAGCAAGGCCATGCCCACATTGAAGGCCCGAATCGCCCAGGGCTTGTGCAGCACGCGGCGCAGCGCGGTGCCGAACGTCACCCACACGCCAATGCTGGGCAGGTTGACCACGCCGCAGACAATCGTGGCGATGACCAGGTTGGCGAAGAAGCCGTTTTGCGGCGTGTAGGTGGCCACCACCCCCACCGCCATCACCCACGCTTTCGGATTGACCCATTGAAAGGCCGCCGCTTGCAGGAACGTGAACGGTTTGCCACGCGCTTCGCCATCTTCCAGGCCGCCGGAGTTGGCGATCTTCCAGGCCAGATACAGCAGGTAGGCGGCGCCGGCGTATTTCAGGATGGTGTAGAGCTGCGGCACTTGCTGGAACACCGAGCCCAGCCCGATGCCCACCAAAAAAATCATCAGCGTAAAGCCCAGGTTCACGCCCAGCAGGTGCGGCATGCTGCGGCGAAAGCCGAAGTTCAGGCCAGAGGACGCCAGCATCACATTGTTGGGTCCCGGCGTAATCGAGCTGACCAGCGCGAACAGGGCCAGCGGGCCCAGCAGCGAGGCGGAAGCCAGGGGCACGTCGGCCCAGTTGGTCGGGAACAGATTCATTTTTTGGTCCTTACGATGGCACGGCGTCCGCCGGCAATAACGGCGATCACGGCGACGGCGAACACGAAGGTTGCCGGCTCCACGGATTCGTCAAATAACAATGCGGCCGACACGACGGTCAGGAAAGGCTGCAACAACTGCACCTGTCCCACCCGGGCGATTCCGCCCACGGCCAGGCCGCGATACCAGGCAAAAAAGCCCAGAAACATGGAGCCGAACGCCAGGTAGGCGCAGGCTGAAACGACTGCGGCGCTGGGCCAGTGGGCGTGCGCGGCCATCCAGCCGACGGGCGCCACAACGACCGGGGCACTGATCGCCAGCGCCCAGCAAATGGTGCGCGAACCGCCCAGCGTGCGTGCGGCGCGTGCGCCTTCCGCATAGCCCATGCCGCCCAACACCACCGCCACCAGCAGCCAGAGATAGCCGGTGGTCAATACGCCGTCGCCTTGCCGCAGCGCGTAGGCCGTCACCAGCGCGGCGCCGGCCACGGCCCACCCCCAGAATACGGCGGACGGCCGTTCACCGCTACGCAGCGCGGCGAACGCGGCCGTCGATAGCGGCAGCAGCCCGTTGAACACGGCGCCGTTGGCAGACGGCACGGTCTGCATGGCCAGTGACGACGCCAGCGGCCAGCCCACCACGATGCCCAGCGCAGCCAGAATCACGCCAGGCCACTCTGTGCGCGTCGGCAGCCGGCTGCGCGTGATCCACAGCAACGCCACCGCGGGCACCGCAGCCACCAACGCGCGTCCCAGGCCCACCAGCAATGGGGCCAGTTCAGCCACGGCCAGGCGCGTCATGGGCAGCGTCAGCGAAAAGACCAGCACCCCCAGAAAACCATAGCCATAGCCTTCCCATACGGACGGCGGCGTGGCCGGTGCGGTCTGGGCCGAAGGGTAAAGCGATGAGCGCGTCATGATGGCTGCGAAAGAAGGAGGCGGGGCGGAAGAATCTGCTATTGCGGGCTTGCCGTATTGCTGTCACTCTACGCATAGTTATCGGTACAGTACCGATACACTTCTACATGTCACTTTAATCACTGGCCTGGTCCATTCCCCATGACAGTTGCTCCTTCCCCTGGGTCTACTCCCGCCCCGTCCCCCGCAGCGTCCTTGCCCTGGATGCCCGTGCGCCAAGCCGACGCCTCGCTTGTCAGCCAATTGGCCGACGGCCTGGCGCGCCGCATCGACGAACAAGGGTTGCGGCCCGGCACCCGCCTGCCGTCCATTCGCAAAATGGCCGAACAGTCTGGCGTCAGCCGCTTCACGGTGGTTGAGGCGTATGACCGGCTGGTGGCCCGGGGACTGGTGCAGTCCCGCCGCGGGGCAGGCTTTTTCGTCCGCGCGCGCAGTGGTCCGCTGGCGGCGGTGGCGACGGCCCCGTCGTCCCCCTTGTCGCCCACCGCGCGCGTAGACATCGCCTGGCTGCTGCGCAGCATGTTCCGCGAAACCACCGGCCCGGGCATGCCCGGTGGCGCGGGCTTGCTGCCGGCCGATTGGCTGGACCCCGACATGGTGGCCGCTGCCGTGCGCGCCGTGGGGCGCTCGGTGCGGGCGAACCTGGTCAGCTATGGCCATCCCCAAGGCTTTGCGCCGCTGCGCCAGCAGATCGCCGCGTCCTTGCAGAACGACGGCGTGCCGGCCCACCCCGAACTGAATCTGTTGACCACCAACGGCGTCACCCACGGCCTGGACCTGATCGCCCGCCACTTGGTGAAGCCCGGCGACACGGTGTTGGTGGAAGACCCGGCGTGGTTCGTTATCTTTGGCCGGCTGGCGGCATTTGGCGCGCGCCTGATCGGCGTGCCGCGTGGGCCGGATGGCCCCGACATCGCCCTGTTGGAACAGTTGGCGGCCCAGCATAAGCCCAAGCTTTTCATCATCAACAGCGCCGTGCATAACCCCACGGGCCATACGCTGTCGGCGGGTGTCGCCTACGACATCCTGCGCATCGCCGAGCGCCACGATTTCATGGTGGTCGAAGACGACACCTATGGTGAACTGCACCCCGGCGGCGCCATGAAGCTGGCGGTGCTGGACCGGCTGAACCGCGTCATCCTGGTCAGCGGCTACTCCAAGATGCTGGCCGCGAGCCTGCGTGTGGGCTATGTGGCCGCCAATCCCGAGATCCTGCAAAAACTGGCCGACTTGAAAATGCTGGCGGGGCTGACCTCGCCCGAACTGGGCGAACGTGTCGTCCATCGGGTGCTGATGGAAGGGCAGTACCGGCGCCACATTGAACGCGTCCGGACGCGGGTGGACGCCGCGCGGGAGCGATGCCTGAAAGGGCTGCTGAAGCTGGGCCTGACCGTGCCGCACGAGCCGAATGCGGGCATGTTCGTCTGGGCCGATTGTGGCCGCGACACCGAAGTGCTGGCGCGCGTAGCGGCCGACCAGGGGGTGCTGCTGGCCCCGGGTACCTTGTTTTCACCGTCGCAGGCGCCGTCGACGATGCTGCGCTTTTCGGTTTCCATTGCTGATGACCGCGGAATCTGGACCCAATTGGAAAAACTCTTCGCGCAAAACGGCTCCTACAATCAATAATACGCAGCTGAATATTTGAAGGAACCGCCATGTCCGCACCGATCAAACCCCTGACCGAAAACTTCGCCGTCGCGCCGCAACTGGGCCCTGACGACATGGCCGATGTGGCCGCCGCCGGCTACAAGAGCGTCATCATCAACCGCCCCGACTTCGAAGGCGGCCCCGACCAGCCCACCGCCGCTGACGTGTCCAAGGCCGCCGAAGCCGCTGGCCTGAAGATCGAATACCAGCCCGTGGTGGGCAGCGCCATGACCGTTTCGGACGTGGTGCGCTTCGCCGAACTGCTGAAGACCCTGCCGGGCCCCGTGCTGGCCTATTGCCGCACCGGCACCCGCTGCACCAATTTGTTCGCCGCCGCCCAGCAATTGGGCTGACGCGGCGTTTGACGCGCATCAAGCCCGCAGGGTTCGCTTGATGTGAACCTGACGGCTTTCCAGTAGCATAAAGATTCCTCTCAAACAGGAGCAGGCAAGATGTTCAAGAAGATCCTGATTCCCACCGACGGTTCGCCGCTGTCGGCACAAGCCGCCAACGCGGGCATTTCCTTTGCACGCTCGGTTGGCGCCGAAGTCGTCGCCCTCTACGTGACGCAACCCTTTGCGGCCACGATCGGTTTTGACGGCATGGCTGCCGCCTACGCCATCACCGACGAAGACTACGAAAAGGCATCGGCCGAACAAGCCGACAAGTACCTGAAACAGATTACCGACCGCGCCGACACCGGCGGAGTCAAATCCGAAGCGCGCGCCGTGTCCAACTTCAACGTGGCCGACGGTATCGTGCAAGCCGCCGCCGATTCCGGTTGCGATCTGATCTTCATTGGCAGCCACGGCCGCAGCGGCCTGTCGCGTCTGCTGCTGGGCAGCGTCACCGCCAAGGTGCTGTCGCTGGCCACCACCGCCGTGCTGGTGTATCGCGTGAAGGAAGAAAAGAAGTAAGCGTGCGGCCGCAGGCCAACGCAACAGCCCCTCTTCGGAGGGGCTTTTTTTATGGCGCGCGCCGGGCAGGGCATACCCCGGTATGACCTGGGCAAACCAATGACGCGCAGGTTCCCTCGTCAAAGGTAGTGGCAAAGCTTGTATCTTGACGCGCGGCGCGTAATATTTACGCATCAGTGCGGGCGCAGTGACGCTTCACCCCATCACGACACGCGGCATGGCGCCCGCCGCGGCAACGCCCGGTCGGGCTTGCCGTTTTGCATAGTGGTTCCCTGCAAGGAAGAGGCCATGACCCGCAAGACGCGTATCGAGCTTTACCGCAATATTGGCATCAGCGCCCATATCGACGCGGGCAAAACGACGACCACCGAGCGCATCCTCTTCTACACCGGTATCACCCACAAAATCGGCGAAGTCCATGACGGCGCCGCCGTGATGGACTGGATGGAGCAAGAGCAGGAACGCGGCATCACCATCACGTCGGCCGCCACTACCGCCTTCTGGAAAGGCATGGCGGGCAACTACCCCGAACACCGCATCAACATCATCGACACCCCGGGCCACGTGGACTTCACCATTGAAGTCGAACGGTCCATGCGCGTGCTGGATGGCGCTGTCATGGTGTACGACGCGGTGGGCGGCGTGCAGCCGCAGTCTGAAACCGTCTGGCGGCAGGCCAACAAGTACAAGGTGCCGCGTCTGGCCTTCGTGAACAAGATGGACCGCGTCGGCGCTGATTTCTTGCGCGTGCAGCGCCAGATCGCCGAACGCCTGAAGGGCGACGCCGTGCCTATCCAGTTGCCTGTCGGCGCCGAAGATCATTTCGAAGGCGTGATCGACCTGGTCAAGATGAAGGCCATTCTGTGGGACGACGCTAGCCAGGGCGTGAAGTTCACGTATGTGGACATCCCTGAAAAATTGCAGGCCGAGGCGCAGAAATGGCACGACAAGATGGTCGAGAAAGCGGCCGAAGCCAACGAGACGCTGCTTGAAAAATACCTGTCTGGCGAAACCCTGACGGAAGACGAGATCAAGCTGGGGTTGCGCACGCGCACCATTGCCAACGAGATCGTGCCCATGCTGTGCGGCAGCGCGTTCAAGAACAAGGGCGTGCAGGCGATGCTGGACGCCGTCATTGATTACATGCCGTCGCCGGTGGACGTGCCGGCCATCAACGGCCACGACGAACGTGACCGCGAAATCGAGCGCCATCCCACCGACAACGAACCGTTCTCGGCGCTGGCCTTCAAGATCATGACGGACCCGTTTGTCGGGCAGCTGGTGTTCTTCCGCGTGTACTCCGGCGTGGTGAAATCCGGCGACTCGGTCTACAACCCGATCAAGGGCAAGAAGGAACGGCTGGGCCGCATCCTGCAGATGCACGCCAACGAGCGGCGCGAGATCACCGAGGTGTATGCGGGTGATATTGCGGCGGCCGTCGGCATCAAGGACGTCACCACCGGCGACACGCTATCAGACCCGGCGCACATCATCATTCTTGAACGCATGGTCTTCCCCGAACCCGTGATCTCGCAGGCGGTGGAACCCAAGACCAAGGCCGACCAGGAAAAGATGGGTATCGCCTTGAACCGGCTGGCTCAGGAAGACCCGTCATTCCGCGTGCGTACGGACGAGGAATCGGGCCAGACCATCATCTCGGGCATGGGCGAGCTGCACCTGGAAATTCTGGTTGACCGCATGAAGCGCGAGTTCAACGTCGAAGCCACGGTGGGCAAGCCGCAGGTGGCGTATCGCGAAACCATCCGCAAGGCCTGCAACGAGGTCGAAGGCAAGTTCGTCAAGCAGTCGGGCGGGCGCGGCCAGTACGGCCACGTGGTGCTCAAGCTTGAGCCGCAAGAGCCGGGCAAGGGCTACGAGTTTGTTGACGCCATCAAGGGCGGCGTGGTGCCGCGCGAGTTCATTCCGGCGGTCGACAAGGGCATCCGCGAATCGCTGAACAATGGCGTGCTGGCGGGCTATCCGGTGGTGGATATCAAGGCGACCTTGTTCTTCGGTTCGTACCACGACGTGGACTCCAACGAAAACGCCTTCAAGATGGCGGGCTCGATGGCGTTCAAGGAAGGCATGCGGCGCGCGGACCCGGTGCTGCTTGAGCCGATGATGCAGGTCGAGGTGGAAACGCCGGAAGACTTCACCGGCAACGTCATGGGCGACTTGTCGTCACGGCGCGGCATGGTGCAGGGCATGGAAGACATCGCGGGCGGGGGCGGCAAGGTGGTACGCGCCGAAGTGCCGCTGGCCGAGATGTTCGGCTATTCGACATCGCTGCGGTCGCTGACCCAAGGGCGCGCGACCTACACGATGGAGTTCAAGCACTACGCCGAAGCGCCGCGACAAGTGGCGCAGGAAGTGATCGCGGCCCAAGGCTCGGGCCGCTGATCGGGCAGTGTCAGGCGCGGGCGGCGGCGGTGGCCGCCGTCGGCGCGATGGCCTCGTTTGCACGCATGCGCGACGAGGCCAGTTTTACGCCGATCAAGATCATCACGAAGCCATACGCATGGAACAACTGCGGGGCTTCACCCAGCAAGGGCCACGCGAGCAGCGCGGCGTAAACCGGCACCAGGAACATCGACAGCCCGGCGGTTGCCGGACCCGCCTGGCTGATCAGCCGCCCGTAGACGTAGTACGCGCCCAGGCTGGGCACCACCGCCAGGAACAGCAGCACGGCCGCCAGCCGGGGATCGGTCCACGGGGGCGTCGCGCCCGCCGCTGCTTCGATGCCAGCAAACGGCGCCAGCGCCAACACACCACCCAGCATCATCACCGCCAGCCGGGCGCTGGCCGGCACGGCCGGCAAGGGCAGCCGCTTTTGCAGCACGGTGTAGAACGCCCAGCCGGTGGCGGCCAGCAGCACCCACAAGTCACCCTGGCCGAACGCCAATCGGGCCAACGCCTGGGCATCACCGCGCGCCAGCACGACCAGCACGCCGCCCAAGGCCAACGCCAAGCCGGCCGCACGCAGCGCCGACAGCGGCTTGCGCCAGATCAGCGCTTCCAGCAGCGCCACCAGGATGGGGCTGCACGAAAAGATCAGGGCGATATTGGTGGCGCTGGTGGTCTGCGCGCCGATGTATTGCGGCGCCACGGCCACGCCCATGCCCAGCACGGCCAGCGGCAGCAGGGCGGGCAAGCCGCGCCACAACGCGCGGCGATGCGTGCGCAATGCGGGGGCGGCCAAGGGCAACAGGATCAGCAAGGCCAGCAGCCAACGGCCGAAGGCAAGGAAAACAGGGGGAAGGCTGGCGTCGTGCGCCCAGCGGGCGGCGACCATATTCGAGGCGAATAGCGCCGGGGCGGTCAAAAGCATGGCGGCGCCGGATAGGCCCAGACCGGTTCTTGCGGGGACTGCTGCTGCGTGAGACATGGTTTCCAGCCGCGCGGATCGGCGCGCGGGTTGCTGCGTGGGAACTGCCGGCACTTCTGCCGGGTTGTGCCGCAGCGAAAGCGCCGAAATCCGACGGGCGGGATAGATGCCCGTCTTGCTGGAAAGTCTACGGCCAGGGAAACAAAATAGGTTTCCTGATTCACGCCAGTTTGGTGCTTTATGGAAAATATCTATCTTGTAGAATTTATTTTTACAGAGATATTCTCTTTGCAGGTGCGCCGTCCATGTCCACTCCTCCCAAAATCGACGATACCGACCGCAAGATCCTGCGCGCGCTGCGCTTGGATGGCCGGCTGACGAACCTGAAGCTGGCCGAGCAGGTGGGCTTGTCGCCCACACCCTGTTGGAACCGCGTGAAGGCGTTGGAAGAGGCGGGGGTGATTGAGGGCTACGCGGCCCTGCTGAACCAGAAAGCGTTGGGCTTGCCGGATACGGTGATGATCGAAGTGACGCTGGAGCACCACGACGACGAGACGCTGGCGCGGTTCGGCGAAGAAATCACCCGGCTGCCCGAAGTGGTCGAAGCCTTTCTTGTCACAGGCGAATATGACTACCTGATCAAGGTGGCCGTGGCCGGTACCGAAGGCTACGAGGAATTCCTGCGCAAGCGCCTGTACAAGCTGCGCGGCGTGCGCCACAGCCGGTCTACATTTGTGCTGCGCCGCTTGAAGCACACGCCTTCGGTCGAACCGTGAGCACCGGGGCGTTCAGCCCCCCAGGAATTCCTGGATCGCGCCGTTGAAGGCGCGCGGATTGCCCAGGTTCATGCCGTGCGACGACCCCACGACGGTGACCCGATGCGCGTGCGGCAGCCATTGCGACAGCGCATCCAGCACGGCAGGGTAGGGCGCGGGGCTGAGCGCGCCGCCGATCAACAGCGTGGGTAACTTCAGCGTGGCGATCTGCTGCGGCGTCAGGGTTTCCGGCTTTTCGTCGGCCTGGCCAAAGAGCGTGCCCACGTTGTCGCGCACCATCTCTTTGAACCACGGCACCATGCGTTGCCAGGTGTCTGGCCCCGTCACGGTGTCCACGAACAACGCCAGGCCTTCCTCGATTTCGCCTTGCCGGATCAACGCCAAGGCGCGCTGGCGAAAGCCGCCCCGCGCATCATCGCCACCGGGCAAGGGCAGGCCGGGATCGGCCAGCGTCAGGCTGCGCAGCGCATCGGGCTGGCGCAAGGCCACTTCCAGCGCCACGCGGCCGCCGCGCGAATGGCCCACCAGATGGGCGGGGCCGCCTGCGACGGTATCAATGAATTCCAACACATCGTCTGCGTGCTGATCGATGGAAAATCCATCGCCTTCGCCGTCCCAGGATTCCGGCCAGTAGCGGCGCAGGCACACCGCCAGCACGCGGAACGATTTGCCCAGCGGCGCCATCTGCGACTTCCAGTAGCGGCAGTCAGACAGGGAACCGTGCACCAGCACCATGGGCGCGCCGCTGCCGTATTCGGTGTAGGACATGGCGTAGCCGCCGATCAGGGCGGTTTGCAGGGGCAAGACGGGTTCGGAACGCATGAGGGGCAGGAAGGGGAAAGCCAGGTCCGCATTCTAGCCCGGCACGGCGTGACGCCAGTGCGCGCCGCCGCTGATAAACTCGTTCGCAGTCTTACACGGAGCCCATCACGATGTCCCCTGAGTCTCTTGCCGCCTTGCCCGAATCGGCCCAACGCGTGGCCCGTCTGTTGCTGGAAATTGGTCACGACAAACCCGTCGTGGTCCTGCCGCAAACCGGCAAGACATCGGCGGAAGCCGCGGCGGGGCTAGGGTGTGAGGTGGCGCAGATTGCGAAGTCAATCATCTTCCGGCGCGCTGCCGACAATGCGCCGGTGCTCGTCATCGCCAGCGGCGCCAACCGCGTGGACGAGGCCAAGGTCGCCGAGCAGGTCGGCGCATTGGCCAAGGCCGACGCCAAGTTCGTGCGCGACAACACGGGTTACGCGATTGGCGGCGTCTGCCCCATCGGCCATGCCGTTAAACCGGTGATGCTGTTGGACGCTGACTTGTTCAATTACGACAGCCTGTGGGCTGCGGCCGGCCATCCGCACGCCGTGTTCAATCTGACCCCGCAGCAGTTGGCTGACATGACCGGCGCGCCGGTGGTGGATGTGGCTCAGCGCGCCTGAATTCAGTACTTGAGCCCTAGCGGCTGACTTTCTGCGACTGAGCCAGCACGCGGGTCCCAGCGCTTGTGGGGCGCCTGCTTCAGCGCGGGTGCTCGTCCAGCCCGTCGATCAGTACTTGCCGCAAGCCTCGCGAGCAGGCCTCGACCCGCGCTTGCACGCCATACACGGCCGCAAGCGATGCAGGCGTGATGACGTCCGCCGGCTTGCCTTGCGCGTGCAGCCGGCCTGCCTGAATCATCACGGCGCGGTCGGCGTGCTGTAAGGCCACGTTCAAGTCGTGCAGCACGATGATGCTGATCAGCCGGTGTTCCTGCGTTTCCTGCTTCAGCAGGCGCATCACGTGGAATTGGTAATTCAAGTCCAGGGCAGACAGGGGTTCGTCCAGCAGCAGCACGCGCGGATGGCGGATCAGCGCTTGCGCCAGCCCGACCAACTGCTTCTGTCCGCCTGACAGCGCATCCAGGTAATGCATCGCCAAGTGCGCGATGCCCAGCCGATCCAGCAGCCGCTCGATAGCGGCCATGTCCACGGGGGGCGCCAACGCATTGTGGCTGGCATTGGCCGCGACCAGCACCGATTCAAAGACGCGCAGGTGCACGGCGGCCGGCAGGCTCTGCGGCAGATAAACCATGTGCTGGGCGCGTTCACCGACGCCCAGCCGGTTCAAGTCTTGGCCGTTCAGCAAGACGCGCCCGTGGCGGGTACGAACGAGCCCGGCCAGCGCCTTGAGCAAGGTGGATTTGCCGCTGCCGTTCGGGCCGAGCAGGGCGGTGACTTCCCCCGCCGCCAAGGCTGGAATCGATAGCGCGTGCAACACGTCCTCGCGGCCATAGCCCGCGCTTAGTTGATCGATATCCAGGGGGGCTCCGCGCGTCATGGCAGTTGCCGGCGCAGCACCACCGCCACGAAAAAGGGAATGCCGACCAACGCTGTCACGATGCCCACGGGCACGACCACATCTGGCAGCAGATTTTTCGAGACGACGGAAGCCAGGGACAAAATCAGCGCGCCCACCAGCGCGCTGCCCGGCAGATAAAAACGATGGTCTTCACCGAACAGGCGGCGCGCAATGTGCGGGGCCACCAATCCGATGAAACCAATCGTGCCGACAAAAGCCACGGCCAACGCCGACAGCAGGCTGACGCGCGCCAGCGCCGCGACACGCACCCGGCGCACGTCCACGCCGAAACTGGCGGCGCGGTCTTCGCCCAAGCGCAGCGCGGTCAGCTTCCAGGATTGGCGCATCGCCACCGGCAGCGTCAGCACGATTGCCGTCACCATCACGCCCACGCTCGTCCAGCTGGACCGCGCCAGGCTGCCCATGGTCCAGAACACCAGGCTCTGCAACGCTTCCGCGCTGGCCAGGAACTGCACCAGCGACACCAGTGCATTGAACGTGAACACCATCGCAATGCCGAACAGCACGACGCCCGACGTGTTCATGCCGCTCCATCGGGCGACGGTGTCCAGCAACAATGCCGCCCCGATTGCAAACACGAAGGCGTTGCCTCCGATCAGCCAACCACTGGGCACGCCTGGAATGCCAAATTGCAAGACGATCGCCAGCGACGCGCCCAAGGCGGCGGCCGACGACACGCCCAGCGTGTAAGGGCTGGCCAGCGGGTTGTTCAGGATGGTCTGCATTTCGGCGCCTGCCAGCCCCAAGGCCATGCCCACCAGGGCGGCCATCAAGGCGGAAGGCAGTCGGATGTCCCACACGATGACGCGGTAGGTGGCGTCGGCGGCTTCCGGCGCGCTCAACGTTCGCCACAGCTCGCGCCAAGGCAGGCCCGTTGGGCCGATGGTGAAGTCGATCAGCAGCGCTATGAAAATCGCCGCCAGCAGCAGGGCGATAAGCCCTGCGCGGCGGCGCAGGATGTGCCGGTACGCGCTGACCGCGCTAGCGGCGTGGCGCATTACTGCAGCAGTTGCAGGCGGCTCTTGGCCGTGCTTGCCGCGGGCGAGTTCGGGTAGTCGCGAACGATGCGCTGCAGCGACGCCTTGGCGCCGGCGCGGTTGTTCAGTTCGATCTGGCCGCCGGCGATGATCAGCAGGGCGTCCGGCGCGCGCGCGTTGTCGGGCGACTTCTGCACCATGGCGGTCAGCTGTTCGATGGCGCCCTTGAAGTCCTTCATGCCGTAGCGGCTGCTGCCCAGGTAGAACTGTGCGCTGGGAGCCAGCTGGCTGTTCGGGTAGAGGGCGGTAAAGGCGGCCAGCGATTCGGCGGCGTCCTTGTACTGGCCTTTGCGGAACAGGTCCATGGCGCCGTCATAGGCGGCTTGTTCTTGCGGGTCGCCCGCAGCGGTGCCCGGCGGGTTCGTGCCGCTGGGTGCGCCCGGCTTGGCGCTGGGCTGTTGGCGGGACACCAGTTCCAGCTGGTCGCGCAATTGGGCGACTTCCTGTTGCAGGGATTGAATCTGGTCGGCCAATTGCAGCTTGGCGCGCTGGCTTTGCTCGTTCTGCTGCTGAACCTGCTGACGCAAATCCAGAATGGCCTTACGAGCCTCGTCATCGGAAAAAGCGTGAGCGGGCGCCGTCAGGGCCGCAAGCACCAGGCCAGTGGCCACCATCAGAGGACGCAGAGACAGAACGTTATCGCGCATGAATATTCCCGGGTATAAAAACAAACGTCGGGACGGCCGGCTGACCGTCCCGACGCGTGGTAGGGCTCTTGGACTAAGCGAAAAGCTTAACGCAGATAGTTGATATCGGCGCGGCGGTTTTCAGCAAAGTCGGCTTCCGACGTACCCGTCGACTTCGGCTTTTCTTTACCGAAGCTGATGGTTTCGATCTGGTTGTCGCTGACGCCCAGCAGGGTCATCATGCGACGCACGGCGTCTGCACGACGCTGGCCCAGGGCCAGGTTGTACTCAGCACCGCCGCGTTCGTCGGTGTTGCCTTCGATCTTGACCTTCTGCTGCTGGTGCGAAGCCAGGTAGCGGGCGTGGGTTTCGACCAAGCCGCGGTACTGGTCCGACACGGTGTAGCTGTCGAAATCAAAGTACACCGAGCGCTGTTGCGCCAGGATGCTTTGGGGGTTAAAGGGATCAAGGATTTGGCCAGAGGCCGAAGATCCTTGGCCAGCGCCTCCGCCCTGACCCGCTTTATCGTCGAGAGGGACGGAGCTGCAAGCTGCCAGCGTGGCAGCCAGAGCGGCAATGGTCAGGCTTTTGGCAATGCGCGACTTCATGATAGTTCCTTTGCAAAGAGAGTCACACGTGTTATCGGGTAAATGGGCCCCAAGTCGGTTCACGTATTTCCCCGTTCAGTACCGAAAGCGTCTGCCGTACGCGGCCATCGCTCGAGACACCCGCAAGTACGCTACGGCCATTTTGGATAGCGGCGTAAAGGACTTGCATGCCATTCGGCGCGAAACTTGGCGACTGATCGTCACGACCATCAGTGATCAAGGATTCGGAGCCTGAGGACAGGTTCAACGACGCGATTCGAAACGCGCCGTCGCGTCTTGCAACGTACAGCAGCGTCGATCCATCGGGGGAAATTCGGGGTGATATGTTGTAACCACCATTAAACGTGAGGCGGCGTGCGTCGCCACCTGTCGAGCCGGTCTGGTAGATTTGCGGCCCGCCGCTGCGGTCACTCGTAAAGATAATGGAAGCACCGTCTGGCGTAAAGGTCGGTTCGGTGTCAATCCCGGGAGAACGCGTAACTCGCGTGGGATTCGACCCGTCGGACGCGCCAACGATGTAAATTTGCGACAAACCATCACGCGTCAACGCCACGGCAAGCTTGGAGCCATCGGGCGACCAGGCGGGGGCGCTGTTGTTGCCCTTGAAGTTGGCAACGGGAACGCGGGCGCTGGTGGCCAATGTGTGCACGTAGACAACCGGCTTGCCGGACTCGAAGCTCACGTAGGCCAGCTTGGCGCCATCGGGCGACCAGGACGGCGAAATGATGGGCTCGCGCGAACGCAGGGCCACTTGCGGGTTTTGCCCGTCAGCGTCGGCCACTTGCAGTTCGTAGGTCGCGCCCTTCTTCAGCACGTAGGCGATGCGCGTCGAGAACACGCCGCGAACGCCGGTGATCTTCTCGTAGATGCGGTCAGCAATCTGGTGGGCAACGCGGCGCAGTTCTTGCTCGGTGCCCGAGAACGCCACGCCATCCAGTTGGCCCTTCTTGACCGTGTCGGCCAAGCGGTAGCGCACGTCGTAGCGGCCATCGGCGCCACGGGTGATGCTGCCGTAAGCCAGGAAGTCGGCGCCTTTACCGCGCCAATCGTCATGGGCGATGGGGGAGTCGACGTTCAGGCCGGAGCCGGCGGCGTTGATCAGGCGGAACTGGCCCGTGCGGGTCAAGTCAGCGCGGATCACTTCGGCCAGGGCGCGGCCGTGGGTGTCATCAACGGCGAAATCGGCGATGGCGACGGGATACTGCGTCGCGCCAGTGCCAGAAATATCAACACGCAATTGCGCATGGGCGGGTTTCACTGCCATCAGGCAGAGCGCGAGCATCAGCAAGCCGAGCCCATACGATCGCCAGAGAGCGAGGAGCGAGCCTCGTCGGCTATAAGCGGGAGTCATATTCATCAATCTCCTGTCAATCATACATTTTGTGCACTACGTCAATGAACTTGTCGTAGCCGCCCGTGGAGGGCTTCGGGAAGGGGTTGCAACGGCGGATGCCGGTTTCGACCGCGCGGTCGAATGCCGGATTGCCCGACGATTCGGTCAGCGACACGCCGTTCACCTTCCCGTCAGTGCCTAACTGTACCCGGTATTGTGCCGTCGGATTGGTGCTGCCGGCCCGCGGCGGAGGCTGATATGCCACGCCCGGCAGGATGCAAGCGCGCACCTTTGCGGCATAGCCGTTATCGCGTCCACCGCCCGCCTGATTGCGGTCAGCCGTGCCGCCGGGGATGCCGGCTGCGCCCAGGGCGTCGTTGCGGAATGCGTCCTTCAACGCCTTGTCGGCAGCCGCCTTCTTCGCGGCAGCGGCCTTCTCGGCGGCCGCTTTTTCAGCAGCAGCCTTCTCCGCAGCGGCCTTCTCTGCCGCCGCCTTTTCGGTAGCCGCCTTTTCAGCGGCAGCCTTCTTGGCGGCGTCGTCCTTGGCCTTCTTTTCAGCAGCGGCCTTGTCGGCAGCGGCCTTCTCGGCGGCAGCCTTGTCAGCAGCGGCCTTTTCAGCCGCAGCCTTCTCGGCCGCTTTCTCGGCGGCAGCCTTTTCCGCAGCCTGGCGTTCTTGCTCCAGGCGCTTCTTCTCTTTCAGTTCAGCCTGCTTGCGTTCCTCTTCGAGGCGCGCCTTTTCCTTGGCTTCCGCCGCCTGGCGAGCCTTCTCTTCCTGCTCGCGCTTCTTCTTGGCTTCCTGAATGGCGATCTCGGGGTCCACTTCCTCGGTCTTCGGCTGAACCTGGGGTTCAGGCTTGGGCGGAGGAGGGGGAGGAGGCGGTGGCGGCGGCTCGGGCGCCTTTTCAGGCTCCGGCTGCGGCTCGGGCTTGGGTTGCGGCTTGGGCGGTTCGGGTTGGGGCGTGGGCGGCGGGGCGACGGGCGAATTGCCGTCAGCCCAGAGTTGGACCTCGACGGGGCCGGGGGCCTCCGTGCGCCAGTTCACGCCAAAGATCAAGGCGACCAGCAGCAGCAAGTGCACCGCCACAGCCAGAATGAGCGCATTCCGGTTGTCGTTGTTAGGCGGGGTGGCGGGTGGGCCGCTGCGGTGTCGAATTATGGGTGGCGTCATGGGCGTTGCGTGCCGGACATGCCGGCGGAAGGCGGCACGTTAGCGTTTTTTCGCGGATGCGGGCTGGGAGGAACCGGCGGCGGACTGATCCACCAGCAGGCCCAGGCGGGTGATGCCGTTGGTGCGCAGTTCGTCCATCACCTTCACGACCGTCTCGTAGGGCACCTTGCCGTCGGCGGCGATGACCACCGGCGTTTCCGCGGTAATACGCGAACGCACTTGCGCCACCAGTTCGGGGCGCGCGATGTCCTGCAGGGTTGCGCCGGGTTCGCGCATGCGCAGGGCGATCTTGCCATCTTCCGAAATCTGGACTTCCAGCGGCTTCACGGGCACGTCCGAGGCCGCCCCGACCGAGGGCAACTGGATCAGGCCCGGCGTGATCAGGGGCGCGGTCACCATGAAGATGACCAGCAGCACCAGCATCACGTCGATGTACGGCACCACGTTGATGTCGGCCTTCATGCGGCGGCCGGACCTGCCGCGTGAGCTTACCGAGGGCATTAGCGCACCTGCCGTTGCAGAATGTTCAGGAATTCATCGACGAAGCTGTCGAAACGGATCGAGATGCGGTCGATGTCATTCGTGAAGCGGTTGTAGGCGACCACGGCGGGGATGGCGGCGAACAGGCCGATGGCGGTAGCGATCAGCGCTTCCGCGATACCGGGCGCCACCGAAGCCAGCGTGGCTTGCTGCATGTTCGACAGGCCGATGAAGGCGTGCATGATGCCCCAGACCGTACCCAGCAGGCCGATGTACGGCGACACCGAACCGGCCGAAGCCAGGAAGTTCAGGTGCGATTCCAGCGAATCCATTTCGCGTTGGTAGGCGGCGCGCATGGCGCGGCGCGGGCCGTCGAGCAGGGCGGTGGCGTCACCGGCGGAGTTACCGCGGCGGGCCTTCAGGAATTCGGTCATGCCGGCATCGAAGATGCGGGCGAGGGCGCCCTGTTCATCGCGGCGCGAGGCCACGGCCTGTTGCAGCATGGACAGGTCGCCGCCCGACCAGAAGTCGTCTTCAAAGCGGCGCGTCTGGGTATGCGCGCGCTTGATGGCCAGGCGTTTGGCGAAAATATAGGTCCAGGACATGATCGAAATGCCCAACAGCATCAGCATGATCAGCTGGACCGGCACGCTGGCGTGCGAAATCAGCGAAAGCAACGACATGTCGTTGGTGACTTGCATGGTTATTCCTGAATGAATTCCAGTTTTGCGCGAACGTCAGCCGGCATCTCCGCCGGCCGCATGTGAATGGCGTCGACACAGCAGACTTGGATGTTGCCTTCGGCAAGCAGTTCCCCGTCGCGTTCCGCGCGCTGCGCGAAGTGTATCGAAGCGCGGCCGAGTTTGGTGATTCGGCTGCGTATGGTAAGCAAATCGTCTAGCTTGGCCGGTTTCCGGTAAGACATGTCCAAGGAGCGGACAACAAATAAGCGTTGTTCGCTGGCGGCCAGGCTGGACTGGTTGACTCCCAGGTTGCGCAGCCACTCGGTGCGTGCGCGTTCCAGGAATTTCAAGTAGTTAGCGTAGAAAACCACCCCGCCCGCATCCGTGTCTTCGTAATAGACACGGACTTGCAGGAGGGATTCGGCAGACTTCGGATCGGTCACGGTACGGATAGGCAATGAAGCGGGGTCGGGACGCGGGAAGTCCGTAGCTACTATGGGGTTTAAAGGGTGTCGAGTTTCGTCAGCACCGCTTCAAGCGCGGACTCTACCGGAATCTTGGCCGCTTCGGTTTCCCGACGCGCTTGTAATTCCACCACACCATCGTTCAGGCCGCGTTCTCCAACTGTTACACGCAGCGGGGCGCCAATCAGTTCCCACTCGGCAAACATGACGCCGGGGCGGGCATCGCGGTCGTCCAGAATGACGTCCACGCCGCGCGCCAGCAGCGATTCATAGAGCTTCAGGGCAGTGTCACGCACCGTTTCACTTTTGCCCCAGCCCACCGGGCAAATCACCACTTCGAACGGGGCAATGGCGCGGGGCCAGATGATGCCGCGGGCGTCGTGGTTCTGCTCGATGGCGGCGCCCACGATACGGGTCACGCCGATGCCGTAGCAGCCCATTTCCAGCGTGGCCGGCTTGCCGGTTTCGTCCAGGAAGGTGGCTTTCAGGGCTTCGGAGTACTTCTTGCCCAGGTAGAAAACGTGTCCTACTTCGATGCCGCGCTGGATGGAAAGCGTGCCCTTGCCATCCGGCGACGGGTCGCCCGCGACCACGTTGCGCAGATCGGCCACGAGCTCGGGCTCGGGCAGGTCGCGGCCCCAGTTTACGCCCTGGATGTGGAAATCTTCTTTGTTCGCGCCGCAGACGAAATCGGCCATGTTGGCAACCGTACGGTCGGCAATCACGTGCACCGGCTTGGCCGTCTTGACCGGACCCAGGTAGCCGGGCTTGCAACCGAAATACTCGACGATCTCGCTTTCGGTGGCGAAGCGGAAGCCCGCCAGGCCCGGCAGCTTGCCCGTCTTGATCTCGTTCAGTTCGTGGTCGCCGCGCAAGAGCAGCAGCCAGATGTCGACTTTGCCCTTGTCGCCGTCGGTGGCCAGGACGATCGACTTGATCGTCTTTTCCAGCGGCAGGCCCAGCAGCTTGGCCACGTCTTCGCACTTGGCCGCGCCGGGGGTGGCGACGTCGGCCATGGCTTGGGTGGCGTCACCGCGGGTCGGGTACAGCGCCACGGCTTCGGCCAGCTCGATGTTGGCGGCGTAGTCGGTGTCGGCGTTGTAGACCAACAGATCTTCGCCGGTGTCGGCGATAACCTGGAATTCATGGCTGCGCGTGCCGCCAATGGAGCCCGTATCGGCCGCAACGGCGCGGAATTCCAGGCCCAGACGGCTGAAAATCCGCATGTACGCGGCGTACATGTTGTCGTAGCTCTTGAGCGCGCCCGCTTCGTCACGGTCGAAGGAGTAGGCGTCCTTCATGGTGAATTCGCGGCCGCGCATCAGGCCGAAGCGCGGACGGCGTTCGTCACGGAACTTGGTCTGAATGTGATAGAAATTCAGCGGCAGCTGGCGATAGCTGTGGATTTCGTTGCGCGCGATGTCCGTGATGACTTCCTCGGACGTGGGCTGCAGCACGAAGTCGCGCTGATGGCGGTCTTTGATGCGCAGCAGTTCAGCGCCGTACTGCTCCCAGCGGCCCGATTCCTGCCAGAGTTCGGCGGGTTGCACCACCGGCATCAGCAGCTCGATGGCGCCCGAGGCGTTCATTTCCTCGCGGACGATAGCCTCGACCTTGCGGATGATCTTCAGGCCCAGGGGCATGTAGGTGTAGATGCCGCCCGCGAGTTTGCGGATCATCCCGGCCCGGGTCATCAGCTGGTGGCTGGCGACTTCGGCTTCGGAAGGGGCTTCTTTGAGGGTGTTGATGTGGTAGTTGGATGCGCGCATGTTTAAAGGTGGCAGCAGATACGTATAATCGACTGTAATTGTATTGAATTCGGTGGGGGTGGCCCATGCTTGACCGCGAAGGCTACCGCCCCAATGTCGGCATCATTCTCGTCAACAGTCGAAACGAGGTCTTTTGGGGCAAGCGTATCAGGGAACATGCATGGCAGTTCCCCCAGGGCGGCATCAAATATGGCGAAAGCCCGGTGCAGGCCATGTATCGCGAACTCCATGAAGAGGTGGGCTTGAAGCCCGAGCATGTCCGTATTTTGGGGCGTACACGCGATTGGTTACGTTATAACGTGCCCGATCACTTCGTCCGGCGTGAGTGGCGTGGCCACTATAAAGGACAAAAACAGATTTGGTTCTTGTTGCGCCTGGTAGGACGTGACAGTGATGTGTGCTTGCGCGCGACGCAGCATCCGGAATTCGATGCCTGGCGCTGGAGCCAGTATTGGGTGCCCCTGGACGCCGTGATCGAGTTCAAGCGTGACGTCTATACCCAGGCGTTGAACGAGTTGTCGGCGATCCTCTTTCGGCGTCATCACGAAACCCGCTACCTGCGCCAGCGCGTGCATGGGCAGCGGGCAGCAGAGAATTTGCCCGAAGGAACGGACGGTCATGCGCATATTGTTGGTTGAAGACGAACGGGACATGGCGTCCTGGTTGATGCGCGCGCTCGCCCAGAGCGGGTTTGTGCCGGACCATGCGGCAGACGCCCGCACGGCCGAGGCATTCATGGCAGGCACGGAATATGACGCCATCGTCATGGACCTGCGCCTGCCCGACAAGCACGGGCTGGTCGTCTTGCGTGAAATGCGCAACCGCGACGACCGCACGCCCGTGCTGTTGTTGACGGCCCAGGGCGCATTGCAGGATCGGGTCCGTGGCCTGAATCTGGGTGCGGACGATTTCCTGACCAAGCCTTTCGCGTTGGAAGAACTGGAAGCGCGGCTGACCGCGTTGGTGCGCCGCAGCCGTGGCCGCCAGCATCCGCGCCTGCAATGCGGCTCGCTCTCGTACGACAGCGAAAGCCGCGCCTTCACGCTGGACGGTTCCTTGTTGTTCCTGACGCCCCGCGAACATGCCGCGCTGGCCGCGTTGCTGACCCGCAGTGGCTACCCCGTGGACAAGTCACAATTGTTCGGCAAAGTCTTCACGCATGACAGCGAAGCCAACCCCGACGCCATCGAGGTCGTGCTGCACCGTCTGCGCAAGAAGCTCGCCGGCAGCGACGTGCGCATCGTTACCGTGCGCGGATTGGGCTACATGCTGGAAAGTGTCGCCAGCGAATCCGCCGAATCGGAATCCTAAGTGAGCTTGCGGATTCCGGGGCTGCCGCGCGTCGGCATCCGCGCGCTGCTGATCATCCTGCTGCTGCCCGGCGTGGTGGTATTGCTGGTCATCGACAGCCTGAACGATTACCGCACCCTGGCCGAAATCACCAACGAGGCGTATGACAGCGCCTTGGTGGAACCCGCGCGCGTGCTGGAAAGCAGCCTCGAATTCACGCCGGACGGCAACTTGCAAGTGGCCACGCCGCTGTATGCGCAGGTGATGCTGGAATCCCGCGCGGGCCTGCGCAAGTATTTCCGCATTGAACAGATTGATCCCCCGCTGCCGGATGGTTCGCCCGTGCCGACGGACCAGGGCAAGACGCTCTTGGGCATGCCCGAAATGCCGCGTCCCCCGACCTGGCCGCGTTCCAACGGCCAACCCATCTTCTACGACGGCGTTTATCGCAACGATCCGGTGCGCGTCGTGTCGGTGGTGCGCGATCTCTATTACCAGGGCCAGCATCGTCAGGTGCTGGTTGTGGTGGCGGAAAGCACGGGTAAGCGGATCGAAGCGGAGAACAATGCGCGGCGCCAGGAAATTCTGCGTGACGCGCGAATGCTGGCGCTGGTGGTGGTGCTGGTGTGGTGGGGCGTGTCGTGGGCGTTGAAACCGTTGCGCCGCCTGCGTGCCGATATCCGCAATCGCCGTCCCGACGACCTGACGCCGCTGGACGCCTCGCGCGTGCCTAGCGAGGTGTCGCCGCTGGTCGACGCCGTCAATCACCATATCGCCCGCTACCGCCGCGTGTTGGATGAGCAGTCGCATTTTCTGGCGGACGCGTCGCATCAGCTGCGCACGCCGCTGGCCATCATGTTGACGCAGGCGCAGTACGCGCTGCGTGAGCGCGACCCGGCGCGTACCCGCGAAGGGCTGCGCGCCATCGTGGACCAGTTGGGCCGCACGCGCCGCCTGACCGAACAGCTGCTGTCTTTGGCGCACGCCAACCAGGCGGATCAGTTGCCGCGCCAATTGCTCGACATGAATGCCGTGTCGCGCGAAGTCGTGCTTCAGTACTTGCCGCTGGCACACGAGAAGCAGCAGGATCTGGGCTGGGTGCAGGCTGTTTCGGAAGCGGGGCTTGAAGTGGCCGCGCCGGTATCGGGCAACGAGGCCGAGCTGCACGAAGCCCTGTCCAATCTAGTGCACAACGCCATTCATTACGCGCCGGTCGGCGCGCGCATCACCGTGTCGGTCAACCGGCTGGAGCATCGCGCCGAGGTGTCCGTATCCGACAATGGCCCCGGCCTCGACCCCGACTTGCGCGGCCGTGCCTTCGCCCGTTTCGAACGCGTGGGCACGGATAAACCCGTCACCTCCAGCGGGTCTGGTCTGGGGTTGGCCATCGCGCGCGCCTATGCGCGCCGAAATGATGGCGACATTGAACTGCGCGATGGCGAGCCCAATGCGCAAGGCGGAGTCGGCCTGGCGTCGGTGCTGTGGCTGCCGCTGGCACCCACCGTGTCTCAGTACCCGCGGCCGCTTGATGTCGAGCTGAAAGGCGAGCAATAAAGCGAGCATCAAAGCAGGCAATAAAGCAGGCAGCAGAGCAGGCATCGACGCAGGTCACAAAGCAGGCATCAAAGCAGGTCACAAAGCAGGCCACAAAGCAGGCCACAAAGCAGGCATCAAAGCAGGTCACAAAGCAGGTCACAAAGCAGGCATCAAAGCAGGCATCAATGCCGGCAACATCGCTGCTTTCACCCCCCGGCTTTCAAATTTTTTTCTCTTTTCCCCCTTTCTTACGCCGCATCCACTCAGGGATAACCCCTGAATTCAGGAATGCGACAGCGCATAGAAAGCGGATTAGCAGCTTCCCTCCGTAATCTGCGCTCCGGCTCGTTGTTAAAGGGCCGGGCGAGGCTCGTGTCGAGCGCCGCATCAAGGGCCGGCACGGTCCTGCACCAGGAAGGAGGATGGAAGTGCAAAAAAATATCAACAGAAAGGACTACTACGGCGGCGCGCTGATGGTCCTGATCGGGTTGGGGGCGATATACGGCGGCACCGACTATCACATCGGGTCGCTGAGCCACATGGGCCCGGGATTTTTTCCCGCCGCACTTGGCGGCTTGCTGGCGCTGACGGGCGTGCTGATTGCAATCTCTGCGCGGTCGGGCGAACCGTCGGCGCCCGCGCCGGCCGAAGGCCATCCGCACGGCTTGCCGGACATGCGCGGCAGCATCTGCATCTTGCTGGGCATTCTGGCCTTCTTGCTGTTGGGGCATTACGGCGGCCTGCTGCCGGCGACGTTCGCCATCGTGTTCATCTCGGCACTCGGTGACCGCAAGAACACCATCAAGCAAGCCATCCTGCTGTCGGTCGGAATGTCCGCGATTGCGGTCGTCGTTTTCTGGTGGGCGCTGCAACTGCAGCTGCCGCTGTTTCGTTGGGGTTGACGCGCCATGATCTCTCAATCTTTGATGGACCTTTGGTACGGCTTCGGTGTCGCGTTCCAGTGGCACAACCTGATGTGGTCGTTCTTTGGCGTGCTGGTGGGTAACCTCATTGGCGTGCTGCCCGGCATGGGCGCCTTGTCGGCGATTTCCATTCTGCTGCCGCTGACCTACGTCATGCAGCCCGTGCCTGCCATTCTGATGCTGGCCGGTATTTTCTACGGTTCGCAATACGGCGGCGCCATCGGCGCCATCTTGCTCAACCTGCCTTCGCATCCGCCGCACGCGGTCACCTGCCTTGATGGTTATCCATTGACCAAACAAGGCAAGGGCGGAACGGCGCTGGGCATCACGATGATCTGCTCGTTCTTCGCGGCATCGGTCGGCATTATCGTCATGATCTTCGCGTCGCCCTTGCTGGTCGAAGTGGCGTTCAAGTTTGGCCCGACCGAGATCTTCTCGATCATGCTGCTGGGCTTGCTGGCAGGCGCCACGATGTCGCGCGGCTCGCCGCTCAAGGGCGTGGCGATGACGCTCTTCGGCTTGATGTGCGGCGTGGTGGGCACGGACGTGAACACCGGCACCATCCGTTTCTCGTTCGGCCTGCTGGACTTGTCCGACGGCCTGGAGCTGGTAGCGATCTCGATGGGTCTGTTCGGCGTGGCCGACTTCCTGATGAGCGTGAACCGCATGACCATCATCGGCAGCGGCGCCAAGCTGCGCATTCGCGACATGCGGCCGACGAAGCAGGAATTGAAGACGGCGTTCTGGCCCATGGTGCGCGGCACCGCGGTTGGCACGTTGTTCGGCGCCATGCCCGGCACCGGCCCGACCATCACCACGTTCGTGGCCTACGCGTTGGAACGCAAGATCTCGAAGACGCCGGAAAAATTCGGCACCGGCATGATCGCAGGCGTGGCTTCGCCGGAAGCGTCGTCGCACTCGAAGACGCAGGTCGACTTCATCCCCACGATGAGCCTGGGCATCCCCGGCGACGCGGTGATGGCGCTGATTCTGGGCGCGCTGCTGATCCAGGGCATTCAGCCAGGCCCGCAGCTGATTACCGAGCATCCGGACATCTTCTGGGGCCTGATCGCCAGCTTCTGGGTGGGTAACGTGCTGCTGATGGTGCTGAACGTGCCGCTGATCGGCGTGTGGGTCAAGCTGCTGCAAGTGCCGTACCGCTACCTGTTCCCGTCCGCTTTGTTCTTTATCGCGGTGGGCGTGTACAGCACGCAGAACAGCCTCTTCCAGATTTGGGAAGTGCTGGCCTTCGGTGTGATCGGCGCCGTCTTGATGACGCTGGAATTCTCGGTGGCCCCCATCTTGCTCGGCTTCGTGCTGGGGCCGATGGTGGAAGAGAACTTCCGCCGCGCACTGCTGCTGTCGCGTGGGGATCTGGCGGTGTTCGTGCAACGCCCGATCAGCGCCTGGTTTATCGCAGCCAGCGCCTTGCTGATCCTGCTGCAAGTGTGGGCGTTCCTGCGCCGCGGCAAGGGCAAAGGCAAGAACAAGCCTGAAGTGCCGCAAACGGTTTAAGCGGTACTGGCTAAGCGGTACTTACGCTTGCGTGGCAACGGCCCGGCTTCATGCCGGGCCGTTTGATTTGTGAGTCGCCATCCTGCATGCTTGAGGTTTCCGAAAGCCCTGAACCCGACACCATGCACATTCTCTTTGCCTGCCCCCATCACGATCCCGACGTCTGGGTGCCGCGCCTGGAAGCCTCCATGCCCGGTTGCCGCATTTCGGTATGGAACCCTGACGGCCCGCCTTCGGGCGCGGAAGTCGCCCTGGTCTGGCGTCCGCCGGCGGAGCTCTTCAAGCACGAGACGGGCATCACGACCCTGTTCAACCTTGGTGCGGGCGTTGATGCGTTGTTGAAGATGCCCGAGATCCCCGAGCACGTGCGCATCGTGCGCTTGGAAGACGCGGGCATGTCGGTGCAGATGGCCGAGTACGCCTTGTATGCGCTGTTGCGTGTGTCGCGCGATTTTGAAGCGTTCGATCAGGCGCAGGCCCGTCAGCATTGGGATACGCGTGAAGGCACGGCGCAATCGGATTGGCCCGTGGGCGTGCTGGGGCTGGGTCAGGTCGGTGCGCGTGTGGCGCAGACGCTGGCTGAATTCGGTTATCCGGTTGCCGGGTGGTCGCGTTCGCCGCGCGATATTCCCGGCGTCGAATCCTTTGCTGGCGAAGCCGCGCTGCCGGCGTTCCTGGCGCGGACCCGCTTCCTGGTGAATGTGCTGCCGCTAACGCCCGATACGCGTGGCATTCTGAACCGCGACACGCTGTCCCAACTGCTGCCCAATGCGCACCTGGTCAACGTGGGCCGCGGCGAGCATCTGGTGGAAGACGATCTGGTGCAGATGCTGGAAGAAGGCGAGATCGCGGGCGCCACGCTTGATGTGTTCCACACCGAGCCCTTGCCCCAGGATCACCCGTTTTGGCGCGACCCGCGCGTCCACGTCACGCCGCATATTGCAGCGCGCACACTGCGTGATGAAAGCATCGCCCAGATCGCGGGCAAGGTTGCGCAGCTGATGCGCGGCGAAGCCATCACCGGTGTCGTCGAACGCACGCGGGGTTACTAACCGTTTACTGAGCGGCAGCTGCAACGGGGACCACGGCCTTTTCCAGCCGTTGGTACATCGACGGCAGCCGTTGCGACAGAAAATCCAGCAAGGTCCGGACGGCGGGCATCATGCCCCGCCGCGACGGATAAATGCAATGCACGATCCCCTCTGGTGATTGCCATTGCGGCAGCACTGGCACCAACTGACCGCGGCGCAATTCCTCTTGCGTCGCAATTGACGGCAGCAGCGCAATGCCCCGGCCGCGTACCGCTGCTTCCGTCAGCACGATGAAGTCATTGCAGGACAGTTGTGGCTTGAGCTCAATCTGCACCTCTTCGCCCTTGTCGTTGCGCAACGGCCAACGCACTTCGTTTTGCGGATCAGAAAAGCTCAGCGTCGTGTGCGACGCCAGATCTTGCGGCGTGTCGGGCGTGCCGTGACGTTGCAGATAACCGGGGCTGGCGACGAGCGTGCCACGCGCCGTGCCCAGATGACGCACGACCAGTTCTGCGTCGGTATCCAGCTTCGTTCGCACGCGCAGCGCCAGGTCGACGCCTTCGCGGATCAGGTCCACGCGCCGGTTCGTCACCAGCAACTGCACCGATATCGCTGGCCACGCATCCAGGAATTCCGGCAGCAGCGGCGCCAGCACGTCCTGCGCAATGGATACGGGGCAACTCACGATTACCGGGCCGGCGGGCTCTGACTGCAATTGCCGCATGGCGTCGTCCGCAGCACGCGCGGAGGCCGCCATCTCGCGGCAGTAATGCAGATAACGTTCCCCCGCTGATGTCAGGCGCAGCCGGCGTGTCGTGCGTTGCAGCAGGCGCACGCCAAGGCTTTCCTCCAGATGGGAAATCCGGCGTGACAATCGGGATTTGGGAATATCCAGCGCGCGAGCCGCAGCGCTGAAGCCGCCTTGCTCGACGACTTGAGAGAAATAGTAGAGGTCGTTTAGATCTTGCATGATTGTTCTATTCCTGGAACGAACAGTTCATCATACCTGGGTTTATGCGAACAATGAACGGATCTACAGTGACGCCATGCATTCGGGATCTGCCAACGCCATTCGGCGTCAAGCCCTAGTCCAAAACGCTTTCAAGCATCGGGCGTGGCGCTGACAGATCCTGGCCGTCCGCCCAAGGCGGACCATCCCTGGAGAAATTTGCAATGAAAACCCTCGTTATCCTTTCCTCGATTCTCGGCGACCGTTCCAACAGCAAGCAATTGGCCGATCACCTGATTGCGCGCGTCAAAAACGCCAACCCGGCCGCGGCCGTGAAGGTGCGCGACATCGGCGCGCAACCCATTCCTTACTTCGATGGCAATACCGCTGGCGCCCTGTTCACGCCGGCCGATGCTCGCAGCGTTGAGCAACAGCGCATTGTTGAACTTAGCGATACGCTGGTCGCCGAAGTGATGGAAGCCGACCGCATTGTGTTTGCCGTGCCGGTCTACAACTTCAACCTGCCGGCCCAGTTCAAGAGCTATCTGGACTACCTGGCCCGCGCCGGCGTCACGTTCCGTTATACGCCCGAAGGCGTGCCGGAAGGCCTCGTCAAGGGTAAACAGGTGTTTGTGTTGACGGCACGCGGCGGCAAGGCTGAAGGCACGCCGTCGGACACGATGACGCCGTACCTGCGCCAGATGCTGAGCTTCCTGGGCATGAACGACGTCACGTTCATCGCCGCTGAAGGCATGGCGATGGGCGAAGTGGCCGCGCTGGAAGGCGTGACGCTGGCCAAGCAACGCATCGACGCGCTGCTGCTGGATGCCGCAGAAGCGGACCTGGCCGCGTAATCGGGTGCCGCGCAAGCAGCATTGCGCTGCCGACGTGCCAAAGTAAAAAGGCGAGCCGCAGGGCTCGCCTTTTTCATGGCCGCTGCTACGCGGCTAAGGCTAAGAACACGCCGCGCGGCTTAGTCGCGCAAACGCTTGATCAGGCTGGACGTATCCCAGCGGCCGCCGCCCATCTTTTGGACGTCGCCATAAAACTGATCCACCAGCGCCGTCACCGGCACGCGCGCGCCGTTGTTGCGCGCCTCGGCCAGTACCAGGCCCAGGTCCTTGCGCATCCAATCCACCGCGAAGCCGAAGTCGAACTTGTCGTCGACCATGGTGCCGCCCCGGTTTTCCATCTGCCAGCTTTGTGCCGCGCCCTTGCTGATCACATCCAGCACCAGCTTCATGTCCAGATCCGCCGCCTGGCCAAAGGCCACGGCTTCGGACAAGCCCTGCACGAGGCCGGCGATGCAGATCTGGTTGACCATCTTGGCCAGCTGTCCGGCGCCCGATGCGCCCACCAGCGTGACTGCGCGGCCAAAGCTCTGCGCCACCGGCTTGATGGCGTCGAACACGGCTTGTTCACCGCCGCACATGATGGTCAGCGCGCCATTGACGGCGCCGGCCTGTCCGCCCGAGACGGGCGCGTCCACGAAATTCAGGCCCAGGCCCTTGGCTTGAGCGTAGAGTTCGCGCGCAACATCGGCGGACGCGGTGGTGTGGTCGACGAACACGGCGCCCGGCGCCATGCCAGCGAACGCGCCGTCGGGTCCCAGCACCACGCTGCGCAGGTCATCGTCATTGCCCACGCAGGCGAAGACGATTTGTGCGCCAGCAACGGCTTCACGCGGCGTCGCGGCATGGCGGCCACCGAACTCGGCGACCCAGGCTTGCGCTTTGGCGGGCGTGCGGTTGTAGACGGTCACGTCGTGCCCGGCGCGGGCCAGGTGGCCGGCCATGGGCAAGCCCATGACGCCCAAGCCGAGAAAAGCGACTTTCTGTGCTACGACCGCGTCGTAGCTCTTGGTACCGATCGTTGCCATGCAGGGGACTCCACGCTAGGTAGGTAAGGTCAGTCTGAGGACAGTAACCTTAACGCAATCAAAAGCCGGCGGCGAGTCCATCTCGACGGCTATCGCTGGCGCTGACATACCCGTCCACAGCGGGGTCGCCCAGCCGCCAGATGAATTGGCCCGATCCGAAGTCCATGTAGGGGTCGTCGATGCCTTCCAGCACATGGCCACGCGCGCGCAGCCCTTGGGCCACGGCAGGCGCAAGGCCGGCTTCGGCGTCTACGGCCAGCCCATGGTTCCATTTCCAGCGAGGCGCGTCGCAGGCGGCCTGCGGCTGCTGGCCATAGTCCAGCATGCGCACGAGCGTCTGCACCTGCCCCTGCGGCTGCATATTGCCGCCCATGACGCCAAAGCTCATCACCGGCGCCCCGTTACGCATCAGGAACCCGGGGATGATCGTGTGGAAGGGCCGCTTGCCGCCCGCCACCACATTGGGGTGATCGGGCTGGGTGCTGAAGCAGTGTCCACGGTTTTGCAGGCTGACACCCGTACCCGGCACCACCACGCCTGAGCCGAAGCCCATGTAGTTCGATTGGATGAAGCTCACCATCATGCCGCGCTTGTCGGCCGCGGTCAGGTAGACGGTACCGCCCTGCGGCGCATGGCCCGAGGCGAAGGCCTGAGCCACATTGGGGTCGATCAGCCCCGCGCGCTCGGCCAGATAATCGGGGCGCAGCATCTGCTCGGGCGTCATGCGCATGTGGCGCGCGTCGGCCACATGGGCGTAGACATCGGCGAATGCCAGTTTCATGGCTTCGATCAGCAGGTGCTGGGTGTCGGGGTGGTCGATCGGGCGGGCCGCCAGATCAAAGTTCTGCAAGATGCCCAGGGCAATCAGCGCTGCGATGCCCTGGCCGTTGGGCGGAATCTGATGCAGCGTATGGCCGCGATACKGCTGGCTGATGGGGGCGACCCATTCCGGCGCGTAGTCCCGCAGGTCGGCCAGCGTCAGCGCGGCGTCGTGGGCTTGCGCGTGCGCCACGAGCTTATGCGCGGTTTCGCCTTCGTAGAAGTCACGTCCGCCGGTTGCGGCAATGCGCTTGAGGGTTGCCGCGGCGCCTTGCAGCACGAAATGTTCGCCGATGTGGGGCGGGCGGCCTCGGGGTAGAAAGTGATCCGCGAATCCGGGCTGGGGATGCAGCACGTCGGCCTGCGCCGCCCACTTTTCTTGCACCATGGGCGACACGGCGTAGCCGCGTTCAGCGTATTCGATGGCCGGCGCCAGCACGTCCGCGAACGCCAGCGAGCCCAACTTTTCATGCAATGCGGCCCATCCCGCCACGCAACCCGGCACGGTGACGCTGTCCCATCCCCGCATCGGGATCACGCCTTGATGCTTGCGGCGGAAGTAATCGACGTTCCAGGCGGCAGGGGCGGTGCCTGATGCGTTCAATCCATGCAGCTTCGAACCATCCCAGACGATAGCGAAGCAATCGGAACCCAGTCCGTTACTGACCGGTTCGGTCAATGCCAGCGTCGCGGCAGCGGCGATGGCGGCATCAACGGCATTGCCGCCTTGGGCAAGTATCCGCAATCCCGCCTGGGCGGCCAAGGGTTGCGAAGTGGCGACCACGTTGCGGGCGAACACCGGAGTCCGGGTGGTGGAGTAGGGGTTGTGCCAGTCGAAATTCATGCCGAATCATCGCGTGGGGTAAACCCGTAGCTTACCGTAGATAAATCGCAATCAAACACAGTCAGTAGTAAGTGGAATTTATTAGTAGCTTTTGGCGGGTGTGCATTTTGAGCGCGCAAAGAAAAACCCCCGGACGGTGCCGGGGGTTCTTTGAGAGCAGGACTGCCGCCGCAAGGACGGCAAATCGGGCTTTACTCTTCTTCGACGAAGGTCTCTTCGCGCTTCTTGCGAATGGCGGGCAGAGCCACCAGGATCACCAGGATCGCGGCCACGGCCAGCAGGGAAGCCGACAGAGGACGGGTCACGAAGGTGGTGAAATCGCCACGCGACAGCAGCAATGCACGGCGGAAGTTCTCTTCCATCATGGGGCCCAGAACCAGGCCCAGCAGCAGCGGTGCGCCTTCGCACTTCAGCTTCGACCACACGTAGCCGATCACACCGAAGATTGCCGTTGTGAAGATGTCGAACGAGTTGTAGTTCAACGAATACACACCGATCGTGCAGAACACCAAAATCGCCGGGAACAGGATGCGGTAAGGCACCTTCAGCAGTTTGACCCACAGGCCGATCAGCGGCAGGTTCAGCACCACCAGCATCAGGTTGCCGATCCACATCGAGGCGATCAGGCCCCAGAACAGCTCCGGGTGGCTCGTCATGACTTGCGGGCCGGGCTGGATGTTGTGAATCGTCATTGCGCCAACCATCAGCGCCATCACGGCGTTACCCGGGATACCGAGCGTCAGCAGCGGAATGAACGACGTTTGGGCTGCAGCGTTGTTCGCCGATTCCGGGCCTGCCAGGCCGGCCGGGTGGCCCTTGCCGAAGCGTTCCGGATTCCGCGAGATCTTCTTTTCCAGCGTGTAGGAAGCAAACGACGACAGCACGGCGCCACCACCGGGCAAGATACCCAGGGCCGAACCCAGGGCGGTACCGCGCAGCACTGCCGGGTACGCTTCCTTGAATTCCTGCTTGTTCGGGTACAGCGAGCCGATCTTGTCGGTGATGTCGACGCGGTTTTCCTTCTGCTCGAGGTTGGTCATGATTTCGGCAAAGCCGAACACGCCCATGGCCACGATGGCGAAGTCGATACCGTCTTGCAGTTCGGGAATGCCGAAGTCGAAGCGGGCAACGCCAGAGTTGACGTCGGTGCCGACCATGCCGAGCAGCAGGCCCAGGATGATCATCGAGATCGCCTTGGGCAGCGAGCCCGAAGCCAGCACCACGGCGCCAACCAGGCCCAGGCACATCAGCGAGAAGTACTCGGCGGGGCCGAACTTGAAGGCGACTTCAGCCAGCGGGGGCGCAAACGCAGCCAACAGCAGCGTGGCGACGCAACCGGCGAAGAACGAGCCCAGAGCGGCGATAGCCAGCGCGGCGCCAGCACGGCCATTACGGGCCATCTGGTGACCGTCCAGCACGGTCACCACCGCGGACGTTTCCCCTGGCAGCGCCACAAGAATTGCCGTGGTCGAGCCGCCGTATTGCGCGCCGTAATAGATGCCTGCAAGCATGATCAAGCCGGCAATCGGGGGCAACACATACGTGATCGGAAGCAGCATCGCGATAGTCGGGACCGGGCCAATACCCGGCAACACGCCAATCAGCGTACCCAGGATGCAGCCCAGCAGTGCGTAGGCCAAGTTCTCGGGCGTAAACGCTACCGAAAAGCCCAACATCAGGTTGTCAAACAATTCCATGACCGGTTGCTCCTTAGTTCATGCCCAGAAAGGACGGCCACAGCGGGAAGATCAGCCCCAGCCCCTTGACGAATGCCAGATACGAGAACACCACCAGGAAGATCGCGTTGGCGACGGCGACCTTCAGGCTGAACTCATGGCTGGCCAGGCTGCTTACGACAACCAGGATGAATACCGAAAGGTAGATGCCCAGCGGCTTGAGGATGAAGCCGTACAACACCACCGAACCCACGACGAGAAAAACAATGCGCCAGTCGAACTTGTCGACGTGCGTTTCGTGCGCTTTCTTGGAAAGCGAGCCAAGCAGCACGATGGCGCCCAGCAAAGCCAGAACAATGCCTAGCCAGAAAGGAAAGTACCCTGGGCCCATTCGGGCGGCAGTACCCATTTGGTAGCTGCTGGCTTGCCAGGCGAATCCCAGTCCAAGGGCGATGAACATCACCCCAGACCAGAAGTCCTGTCGATTGCGTAGCTGCATGATTGGTTGGCTCCTGTTTACAGCATGTAGATAAAAAAGTTTGTAGCCGGATGGGACCCGCCGAAAGGCGAGTGACAGGCACAAAAAAGGCACTTCGGGGTGCCATTAGTTATTCTGAAAGCGACGGCGTGGTTTCTTGAAAGGGCGAATGGTAATGGACGCCTGCCACGCTGCAAACCCTGTAAGCTCGGTGAAAGGCTGGGGTTTTCCCTAGAATTCGGGAACTCCCGACCCCCAGATGTAACCTCGCAGCGGGTTTGAGGGTTTTTTGAAAGCTAAGTGAAAGTTTATAGAAAGAAATGCGAAAGCCAGATCGGCCGGATGCGGGGAATTTGGAGGAGGGGGACTTTTCTTCAGGGGCCGTAATCGGTTAGCCTCGCGCCGCCCGAAATCACAACCGTATTTCCTACTGAATATTGCCGGGTTTCTCACCTTGCGTGAAGAGGCCCGGTTCAACTCAGGATGGTTTACGATAGCGCCCATGCTGCAAGATCTAGACCAACTCGCCGCCCGAATCGGGCAACTGGTGCAACGCACCCGCCAACTCCACGCAGAGCGTGACGCGTTGCGCCTCCGCCTGAATGACTTCGAAGCTGAGCAGCGCGTGCTCAAGCAGCGCGCCGCCGAGCGCGAGGCTGAAATCGTCACGCTGAAAAGCAAGCTTCAAGATCACGACGGCGCGGTCACCGCGATGCTCGAGCAGGCACAGCAGGCCGAAGTCGCCCTGCGTGAACAGCTCGCTCGCGAAGCCACTGAACGTCAATCGCTTGAATCGCGTTTCTCGGCACGAGAAACCGAGTTGCAGGGCAACCTGCAATCCCGCGACACCGAATTACAGCGCTTGCGCGTGGCCGCCGCCGCAGCCCGCGAGCGCATCGACGCCGTGCTGGCCCGTCTGCCGGGCGCACCGTCTGGAGAGCAACACTAATGGAACGCGTAGATGTCACCATCCTGGGGCGCGACTATTCCCTGGCCTGCTCMGCTGAAGAGAAGCCCACGCTGATGGCCGCCGTGCGCCACGTCGATCAACTGATGTTGCGCATTCAAGGCACCGGCAAGATTTCCAGCAACGAACGCATCGCCGTGATGGCTGCTTTGCAGGTCGCAGGCGAGCTTCTTGCCATGAAAGCACCCGACGGTCCGCTAGGCGGTTTGGCGGTCGGCGACTTCAAGCGTAGAATTGAGGACATGAACGCAGTACTCGATGACGCCTTGTCGGGTCAGGAAAAACTGCTCTGACCGTTCATAAGCTGTATTCAAGAATTTTCAGTTTGTCCCTGCCGTGTTCGTGACTAGGCCATACATTCTCTGAACCTATGCTTTCGGCATATGGTTGCGGGAGTGTGGAGCTGGAGTGATCGTCTCTCGTAGACGAACCCGACGCTCCGCGGAACGCGACCACCTCTTACCCTAGGGTTCGAGATGCCGGCCTTGACGGCACAGGCGGGGCATTTACCCAGCGGGCCTGCCATTAGCGCAGGTCCGCGCCGGGCACCTCATCTCTCCCTCCGCTCTTCCTCCCCCCTGGTTTTTTCCTTTAGTCCTCCCTCCTAGGACCAGTCCATGTTCAAACACCCTGTTTTTTCGCTGACGAAACTCGGCGCAGCGTGCGCAGCCGTGGCCGCCATTGCCGCCGTTCAACCCGTCTATGCGCAAACGCCCGCCACCGCGCCAGCCGCCACGGAGTCGTCCACGAACCGCTCACCCGAAATGACGTTGCAGGCGACTGCGTCGTCCGAGGTCAAGCAGGACACCGTCCGTATTTCGCTGTCGGCGGAAGTCGAGGCGCCGGATCAGCCGGCCGCAGGCAAGAAGTTGACGGCCGCACTGGACGACGCCGTCAAGCGCGCGCGCGACACCAAGGGCGTGGAGGTTCGCACCGGCGGCTACAACGTCTGGCCGAACACCAATAGCAAGGGGAAGATCAGCTCCTGGCGTGGTCAGGGCGAAATCGTTCTGGAATCGAAGGACTTCGAAGCGGCCGCCGCGCTGGCGTCCAAACTGTCGGACAAGACCGCCATTTCGAACATCAGCTTCTCGCTGTCGCGCGAAGCGCGCGAAGCCGAAGAACGCAAGCTGCTGAAAGAAGCCGCGCAGGCCTTCAAGGACCGCGCACTGGCCGCAGCCAATGCGTTCGGTTTTTCAGGCTACCGCTTGTCCAAATTGGAACTCGGCGGTTCGGGCGGCCCGATGCCGATGCCGCGCATGATGGGCGCCGCAGCCATGGCCAAGGACGCCTCTGGCGGCTACAGCCCGGACGTCCCGCTGGAAGCGGGAGACGTCACGGTCAGCATCGCCGTCAACGGGACGATCGTTTTGCAGTAAGACTGAACATGATGGCGCCCAAGGCGACCATCGGCAGGGACAGCCACTGTCCCATGCTCAAACCACCCGCGAGCAGACCCAGGAAGTTGTCGGGCTCGCGGGTGAATTCCACCAGGAAGCGGAACGTTCCGTATCCCATCAGGAAAAGCCCGCTCACTTGTCCCAGCGGACGCGGCTTGCTCGAAAACCACCACAGCAGCACAAACAGCACAATGCCTTCCAGGCCCAGCTCATACAGCTGAGACGGATGGCGCGCGAGCCCGTCGCCGCTGTCCGGGAACACCATTGCCCACGGCACGTCGGTGGGGCGGCCCCACAGTTCACCGTTGATGAAGTTGCCCAGACGGCCGAATCCCAAGCCCAGCGGAATCAGCGGCGCAATGAAATCGCTGATTGCAAAAAAGGGCAGCTTCTTCTTGCGTGCGAACAGCAGCATGACGACGATCACACCGATCAGGCCGCCATGGAACGACATCCCGCCTTGCCACAAATACGCGACTTCCAGCGGATGGGCCAGGTAATACGACGGCTTGTAGAACAGCACATAGCCCAGCCGGCCGCCCAACACCACGCCCAGCACGCTATAGAAGATCAGGTCTTCAAGATCCTTCACGTTCAGTGAAGTGGTGTGGCCGCTGGTGATGCGACGGCGGCCCAGCACGTACACCAGGGCGAATCCCGCCAGATACATCAGCCCGTACCAGTGGATGGCCAGTGGCCCGATCTGCAAGGCTACGGGGTCGAATTTTGGATATTGCAGCATGTTCTGCCCGACACAATAAAGTTGAATGATAATAACCGGCGAGCACTGAAGATTCGCATGCATGCAAGCGAGCCAGCTTCCCGGGTGCGTTCGCCATGTCCGCGCCCCGACGGCCGACAGGAGAGACAGACCATGCCGAACAACGAACGTTCCCGCCACATCACCCACGGCGTCGCGCGCGCGCCCAACCGCGCCATGTACTACGCGCTGGGCTACAAGGAAGCCGACTTCGACAACCCGATGATCGGCGTGGCCAATGGCCATTCCACCATCACCCCGTGCAACAGCGGCTTGCAGCGTCTGGCCGACGCCGCCATCGACGCCATCCGCGCGTCCAGCGCCAACCCTCAGGTGTTCGGCACGCCGACTATCTCGGACGGTATGTCCATGGGCACCGAGGGCATGAAATATTCGCTGGTCTCGCGCGAAGTCATTGCGGACTGTATTGAAACCGCCGCGCAGGGCCAGTGGATGGACGGCGTGGTGGTGATCGGCGGCTGCGACAAAAACATGCCGGGCGGCATGATCGCGCTGGCTCGCACCAACGTGCCGGGCATCTACGTCTATGGCGGCACCATCAAGCCCGGGCATTACAAAGGCAATGACCTGACCATCGTTTCGGTGTTCGAAGCCGTGGGCGAATACACGATGGGCCGCATGCCCGAAGCCGACTTCAAGCAGATCGAGAAATGCGCGATTCCGGGGTCCGGTTCCTGTGGCGGCATGTATACCGCCAACACCATGAGCTCCGCCTTCGAGGCCATGGGCATGAGCTTGCCGTACTCCAGCACGATGGCCAACGAAGACGACGAGAAAGTCGTGTCCGCCGCGGAATCGGCACGCGTGCTGGTCGACGCGGTCAGGCGCAACTTGCGGCCGCGCGACATCATCACGCGCGAGTCCATCGAGAACGCCGTGTCCGTCATCATGGCCACGGGCGGCTCCACCAATGCCGTGCTGCACTTCCTGGCGATCGCGCATGCAGCCGAAGTGCCGTGGACGATTGATGACTTCGAACGCATCCGCAAACGCGTGCCGGTGTTGTGCAATTTGAAACCCTCGGGCAAGTATGTCGCCACCGATCTGCATCGCGCGGGCGGGATTCCCCAGGTCATGAAGCTGTTGCTCAACGCAGGGCTGCTGCATGGCGACTGCATCACCATCAGCGGCAAGACCATTGCTGAAACCCTGGCACACGTGCCGGACGCACCGCGCGCGGATCAGGACGTCATCATGCCGATCGACCGCGCGCTGTATCCGCAAGGGCACCTGGCCATCCTTAAGGGGAATCTGTCGCCCGAAGGCTGTGTGGCTAAGATTACCGGGCTGAAGAACCCCGTCATGACCGGCCCCGCGCGCGTCTTTGATTCCGAAGACGACGCGATGACTGCCATCATGGCCCAGCAGATCAAGGATGGCGACGTGGTGGTCATCCGCTATGAAGGCCCCAAGGGCGGACCTGGCATGCGCGAAATGCTGGCGCCCACGTCGGCGCTGGTGGGGCAGGGCTTGGGCGAAACCGTTGGGCTCATCACCGACGGCCGCTTTTCCGGCGGCACGTGGGGCATGGTGGTGGGTCACGTCGCACCCGAGGCATTTGTTGGCGGCCCGATCGCTCTGATTCAAGAGGGCGATTCGGTTACCATCGATGCCCACAAGCTGTTGTTGCAGCTCAATATCAGCGACGAAGACCTGGCGGCTCGTCGACAGGCCTGGGTCCAGCCCAAGCCGCGTTATACACGCGGTGTGCTCGCCAAATTCGGCAAGCTCGCCAGCACCGCGAGCCGTGGGGCAGTAACCGATGCATTTGAAGATTAGTGTGTGGCTGGCAGTGGCCGGCGTCATGAGCGCTGGCGCGGTCCATGCGCAAACCACTGGCCTGGATCTGGCCAAGAGCAAAGCCTGTATGGCCTGCCACCAAGTGGAAATCAAGCGCGTGGGTCCGCCGTTGAAGGGCGTGGCGGAACGTTATGCAGGGCAGGGCGACGCCATGGTGGACTACCTGGCGGGCAAAATCCGAGGGGGCGGCCGGGGCGCGTGGGGCGCCGTGCCCATGCCCGCCCAGACGCACGTCAGCCAGGAAGACGCCCGGCTGTTAGCCGAATGGATCTTGTCGCTGGCACCGCCCAAGCAGTAGCCTTATTCTCTATGCCCCGTGCATGAAGCCGGGGCGCCGGCCGCAGGTAGCGGCCGACTACAAGAAAKGAATCGTCATGGCAGAACAACCCTCTCCGGGCAACGAAGTCGCCGTTCTTGGCGGCGGCTGCTTCTGGTGCGTTGAAGCGGTCTTCACTGATCTGCGGGGCGTCAAAAGCGTGCTGCCCGGCTATAGCGGCGGGCACGTCGACAATCCCAGCTACGAACAGGTATGCGGCAAGGACACCGGCCACATCGAAGTCGCCCGTGTGGAATTCGATCCTGCCGAGTTGTCGTTCAGCGATCTGCTGCGGGTCTTCTTCGCCACGCACGACCCCACCACGCCGGGTCGTCAAGGCAATGACATCGGCCCGCAGTACGAGTCGGCGATCTTCTGGCAGAACGAGTCGCAGCGCGAGCAAGCGGAAGCGGTCATTGCCGAGGTCGAGGCGCAACAGGTTTACGACGCGCCGATCGTCACGAAGCTGCTGGCGCCCGCCAAGTTCTGGCAGGCCGAGGACTATCACAGCAACTACTTCGCGCTGCATCCCGAGCAGGGCTACTGCCAGTTCGTGATCGCGCCCAAGGTCGCCAAGTTTCGCAAGCAATTCCAGGACCGCCTGACGCGTTGAGTCCGGTTTGCTCGTTCGGTTTCGAGCGGGCAAAAAAAACCTCACCACCAGGTGAGGTGTCAAAGCCAGCGCCGATGCCCGAGCACCGAGCGCTGGCGGGGGAAGTCCTTACTCGACCGTCTTCACGACGCCGCGGCGCATCTGGTCCAGTTCGATCGACTCGAACAGCGCCTTGAAGTTACCTTCACCAAAGCCGTCGTTGCCCTTGCGCTGGATGATCTCAAAGAAGATCGGCCCGATCTGATTTTCAGTGAAGATCTGCAAGAGCAGTCCGCCGCCGGGGGCGCCATCCAGCAGGATGCGGTTCTTCTGCAAGCGCGCCACGTCTTCGCCATGGTTAGGCAAGCGGCGATCCAGCAGCTCGTAGTACGTTTCCGGCGTGTCCAGGAACACCACGCCCGATTCGCGCAGGGCTTCAATCGTGCTGTAGATGTCATCCGTTGCCATGGCGATGTGCTGAATGCCTTCGCCGCGGTACAGGTCCAGATACTCCTGGATCTGGCCTTTCTCTTCCGTGCCTTCTTCGTTGATCGGAATGCGGATGTTGCCGCACGGCGAGGTCATGGCCTTCGACTTGACGCCCGTTACCTTGCCTTCGATATCGAAATAGCGCACTTCGCGGAAATTGAACAGGCGTTCGTAGAACTCCGACCACTCGGCCATGCGGCCCTTGTGGACGTTGTGCGTCAAGTGGTCCACCAGCGTCAAGCCGGCGCCGCGATGGTTCAGGTCAGCTTGCGCGTTGCCCGGGTCCACCGGCACGAAGTCGACGTCATAGATACTGATATCGCCGATACCGCCGTGGCCTTCCTTGCCTGTCCAGCGATCAACCAGATAGATCAGCGAATCGCCAATGCCCTTGATGGCGGGAATGTTCAGTTCCATCGGGCCGCTATGCGAGTCGAAACCCCAGGCGCCCAGTTCGAGCGCGCGCTTATACGCGGCATTGGCGTCTTGCACGCGGAAGCCAATCGCACAGATCGACGGGCCATGCAGGCGCGCGAAGCGTTGAGCGAAAGAATCCGGTTCGGCGTTGATCAGGAAGTTGACACCGCCTTGGCGGTATAGCGTCACATCCTTGTGGCGATGTTTGGCGATGGCTTTGAAGCCCAGCAGCTCGAACACCTTGCGCAGCGCGGCGGGGTCCGGCGCGGCGTACTCGATGAATTCGAACCCGGCGGTGCCCATCGGGTTGTCCCAGGGTTGGAAAGCGCTGCTCATAGGTCTGCTCCCTTGCATCATTTTTCAGGACGACTTGTTCTTCAAGTCTAGACGGAGATTGTAGGAAGGAAGCTCAGGCAGACAATTGCAAAGATGGCTCAATACATGCGCCATTGAGCAATAATATTGCCGTCAATAAGTAATTTGGGGCTAAAAATGTCTGACATCGAGCTGGATCGGACAGATCTAAGGATTTTGGCTGAGTTGCAGAGGGATGGCAGGCTCAGTAACCAGGAGCTGGCTGACCGGGTTTCGCTCTCGCCCAGCCCTTGTCTGCGCCGGGTTCGCCGCCTGGAAGAGAAAGGCTTCATCAAGAAGTACGTGGCTCTGATCGACGCAGAAAAGGTCGGGCTGGGGTTGCTTGCCTACGTGAACATCCGATTGAACAAACATAGCGGCTCCAGCCATGCGCCCATGAGCGACTTTGCCCGCGACGTGCAGCTTTGGCCGGAAGTGGTTGAGTGCTATGCCATGTCGGGGGATATGGACTACCTGCTGCGCATTCAGGTGGCTGACTTGGCGCATTTCTCCAAATTCGCGATGGACACGTTGATGCGCCACCCTGCGGTCATCGACATGCGATCTTTCTTCGCGCTGCAGCAGATCAAGGAGACCACCGAGCTCAGGCTGTGAAGGGTTTTTGCCATCTCTCTATATATAGAGGGTCTATAAGGCGGGCCTAACGGATGCGTTTCGGCAGGGGGAGTAGCCTCACTTTTAGTGCGCGCCTACCTAGCGCCTACTTAATTGGCACCCTCCTATATATAGAGTGGAGAAGAACCCCCGGCAAACGTCGGCGTGCCCTGTGGGAAGGGCGTGCTGATAGGCAATGCGGCTGAGGTTGCGGGTGCCGGCTCCGGTGCGTCCCCTAAAAACTTCATCTTTCTGCAAAAAGGGTGTCATCTTGGGCGCACACGGAAAATTTCCGTGCTATAGTCTCGCTCCTTCGCAGTTCAGACAGTTTGAACCGCGAAGGCAAGGCAAGCGCAACAGGCCGAACGAGGGTCTCCAAAAGGAGAAACGAGCCAGGTCTGCCGCAAAGCGATCAGAAATGAGAGCCAAGCGGTTATTGCAAGGATTGCAGCAAATTAGGCAAAAGCCAGTTGCACAATCTGCAAAAATCGTGCTATAGTCTTGGGCTTGGCTGGTGATGTTGATCAAGGGTTTACCCGGATCGAATTGCTAGCCACCTGAGCAGTAACCAGCCCCTGAATTCAGGGCCAAAGCTAGCGCGAAAGCAAAAGCGGCGGGGTTGCAAGATAGGA
>NZ_JBFTHD010000010.1:0-227371 GCF_056394065.1 Achromobacter sp. 10T422 | reverse complement strand
CCCGAGCCCTGCCCTAAACCCCGCATTGACGGCCCGCAAATGGCCACCGTCGTCGGCCCGCCAAACGAAGAGATCTTTTGCGACGAGTGGGGCCGGGTCAAGGTGCAGTTTCCGTGGGACCGGCTGGGGCAGAACGACGAACACAGCTCCTGCTGGATACGCGTGTCGCAGAACTGGGCGGGCGCGCTGTGGGGGCATATGGCGATCCCGCGGATCGGCCAAGAAGTCGTCGTGCAATTCCTGAATGGCGACCCAGACCAGCCGCTGATCACCTCGCGGGCATACCGCGCGACCAACCTTCCGCCGTATGAACTGCCCCGTCACAACATCCTGCACACCATCAAGAGCAAGGAACACAAGGGCAACCGGGCGAATGAACTGCGCCTGGACGACACGTCAGCGCAGATCAGCGCGGCGTTGATGAGTGAGCACGGGGCGTCTGAACTGCATCTGGGCTATCTGACGCACCCAAGGCCAGCGGGCGGTGAACCTCGCGGTGAGGGGTTTGAGTTGCGGACGGATGATTACGGGGCGTTGCGCGCGGCGAAGGGGTTGCTGCTGACGACCGAGGCGCAACTGCGTGCCAAGGGTGGCCAGCTGGATCGTTCGGAGATCGTCGGGGTACTGGAAGCCGCGCTGGAGCTGGCTCGGAACTTGGGCGACTACGCAGGCAAACATGAAGGCGTGGCACACGACGTTCAGCCCCAACAGTCGCTAACCAACGCCGTGCGCGATCTAGGCCACGGCGCAAATGATCAATCAACCGGCGCAGGCCAAGGCGACCACGCCGCGCTGGCGCTCAGCGCCCCTGGCGGCATCGCCGCCGCCACACCCGCCAGCCTGACCTTAAGCGCAGGCGACCACCTCGACAGCATCGCCCAGCGCAATCAGCAGATCAGCGCAGGCGAGAATGTCGTTGTCAACGCAGGCGGCGACATGGGCCTGTTCTCTCAAGGCGGCTCAATGCGCCACATCGCCCACCAAGGCGAAATGATCCTGCAAGCGCAGCACAACGCCATCCGCATTCAGGCAGACCAAAGCGCAGAGCTCACGTCCAGCAAACAACACGTGCTAATCGCCGCCGACAAACACATCACGCTGCTTTGCGGCGGGGCTTATATCAAGATGGCCGATGGGAATGTTGAATTGGGCATGCCGGGCACTTTTTCGGTCAAGGCGGCACAGCACAACTTTTCGGGGCCGCAAAGCGCGTCGATCGAGTTCAACACATGGGATGCGACGCCGTTTGATGACGCTTACATCATTCGAGACTCCTCAACTGATGAACCGTTGGCGAATACGGCGGTAGAGCTGCGCCGCGGTGACGGCGCGCTTGTTCGCCTGATCACCGACGCAAAAGGCCGTCTGCCCATGCAGCAGGACCTGTTGATGGATCTGGTCAACATGCGAATCATGTCGTCCGACCCGGCCGCTGAATCTGACCCGGAGGCAAGCTCGTGAACTCTCCCCTTTCCGATGATGAAGTGCTGGTTCCGTGCACCCGAGACAAGCTGGGCCGGCGCGTGTATTCCACGCGGCTGACCCCGACCGAAGATAAACGAGAAAAGGTGTTGCTTTGCTCCCTGCCAGCACCGATACCCGTGGTGTTCCTGCCTGGAATCATGGGCACGAATTTGCGCAATAGGGAATCTAAGGAAACCGTCTGGCGCCCGCCAAACACGGGCTTTTCCCTTGGCGATATTTTCGGATTGATCGCCGCGATTTTTACGTGGTGGAGCCGGGGACCCAAAGAGCGTCAAGAGCTGCTCGGCCCAAACGCTGTCGAAGTTGATGACAGCGGCCCCATCAGCCTGGGCGACTCAGGCCTGAGCGCCGACGCCGCACGGCTACGCGGTTGGGGCAGCGCACACAAAATGTACTACCACCCATTCCTGGCCCGCATGGAGCAACGGCTGGACAACATCTATCGTGGCCGAAAAATTCAGACATGGTGGAACGAAGAAGGCTTGCGTGAGCCGGAAGAATACGGGGAGGAGCGCGGCCAGGTCACCCCGCTAACCGAAGACGAGTTGATCCACGCCGGCAAATATCAGTTTGATGTCTGGTGTGGCGGCTACAACTGGCTGCAATCGAATGCAGATTCGGCGGCTGACATACGCGACTACATCGAAAAAACCGTGCTTGCCCATTACCGCAAAGAAGGCGGTATCAGCGCCAAGCAAGCCGACACCATGAAGGTGATATTGGTCACGCACTCGATGGGCGGCATCGTCAGCCGCGCGCTGACCGAACTACAGGGATATGACCGCGTGCTGGGCGTCGTGCACGGCGTGCAACCCGCCACCGGCGCGCCCGCCATTTATCACCACATGCGTTGCGGGTACGAAGGCATGGTCCAAGTCATCCTGGGGTCGAATGCTGGAGAAGTCACCGCCGTCGTGGGCCGCTCACCCGGTGGGCTGGAACTGATGCCGACGACGGAATATCGCGGCGGCAGACCGTGGCTGTTCCTGCGGCATGCCGAAGGGCCAGTTTTGAAAGACGCTGAAGGGAGACCACGGGCATATCCGCAACGGGGCGATCCGTATGAGGAGATCTACAAGAGCGCGGCCTGGTATGGACTGGTGCCGGACCAGAATACGAAGTACTTGAATATGTTGGAGAAATCAGCACGATCGGATGCCAATTTGGATTCAAGGTCGGATTTCTACAAGCTGGTAGACCACGTAACAGAATTCCAAAGCGCTTTGACAAAAGCAGGCTATCACCCTCAAACCTATGCCCACTACGGCGCTGATGATGGCCTGCATAGTTGGCGCGAGATCATTTGGCAAGGAGATCCGTCCTCATTGGAAATGTTTGGCGCAAGGCCTCAGGATGACGGCAATGGAAGCTACCGGGGCCTGTTCGATCGGCAGCGGCCTGCCCTGATTCCTACGACGCCTCCCTGGACTGCCCAAGGCCAAGACACACATGGCAGTGGCGGCGACGGCACCGTGTCCACCGATTCTGGGCGGATGCCTGGACGGCGCGGGGTCAAAGCCAGCTTTCGTCATGGTGGCAAAAGCTACGGTCAATACAACCAAGCCAAAGGCTACGAACACGCAGACAGCTACGTCGACGAACGCGCGCAATGGGCGGCGATATTCGGCGTGATCAAGATTGCCCAACTCGCGGACTGGCATCCCTCCGACAAGGCCAGAACATGAGCCGCCTGACGCACGCGTTAATTGCGATTGGAGTCGCGACCTCCATGGCGCTTTCCGGCTGCTCTTCACTCTCACCTCAATCCCGGAGTTCTGATGTGAACAAAGATGGATGGATCACGCATTGTTTTGGCCGCTTTGTCATTGACCTGCCCCCGGATGCCGTCATCAGGCCAAGCTATCGATTGTGGGGCGTAGGCCTGGAGACACGGCAAGATCCCGCCTCCGCAATCGCAGGCATCCTCGACGCGCGAGAGCGTGAGCTCAAGGCCCAGCCTCATCGCAAAACCAACGGCAGCATGTTCGTACGCCGCATCGAATTTGGTCCGGACTCAAGGGGGATCTATTCCTGGTCCTCAAGCATCAACTCCCGAATCTATCGTCTGGAAGCGTATGCCGTGGCTCAGCCCGCAGGGCAAGTATTTCGCTGGAGTCCCGAGATATCCGACGATCGAGAAGAACGCGCGATGCTCCGCACAAAAACCTGGACCAGCCATCTCCGCTCACGCGACCCACTCGAAATCCCAACCGAGTCAGGCTTCTGCATCAACGGCGGCTTCATCGCCGGCAGTGCCTTCCAAGTCGAGAGCTTCCGAATCGGCGTGACGTTCCCCAATCACCCCGGCGCGCAATTCCTTTTCCGTTCCAGCACCGGCGCTGAAGAAAACCGTTTGCTGGAAAGAATGGGAGGCTTCCTGATGGGGGTTGCCAAACTGGCCGCAGGCATCACCACCTTGCGCAAAGGCGTGCGCAATGTCGGCCCGATCCAGGCCGAGGAATTCGCCACCGCCGGCAGCCAGGACGGCCAGCGGCTCTATTCCTTTACCTGGGAATCGCAAGGTAAGGACGACTCCATTACCGAGCCGAATCTGGCTGCGCAGCTGGGCGTGCTGGAACGCAACCCCGACGGCCAAAGCAACCCGCCGCCACCGGCCTTTCCCACAGACGCCGATGCGTTGGCGCTATGGGACGCCATTGTGGAATCCATCCGCTTGCGTCCCGGCGCGGCGGGCGTGTCGTCGAAAGCGGACGGCTCAAATTCCGGGCTAGTGGCGGCTTCCGGAACGCCTTGCCCGTGGCCCGGCGTCTGGAGATGCGATGGCGCGGCGCAAGGGCCGGATCAAACCTTCATGCACGGCGAGATGCTGCCCAGGGTCAACGGCCAGATCGTGTCGTGGCGGCTCGTCAAAGCGTTTTGAGCCCCGCATACGCATCTACCCCTACTAATCGAACCTGCTGCCGAAAGAATCAATAAAGACGGAGAAAATTCTGACCTTCTACTTTCCCCTGATCGCGCGGCATTACCCTTCCCCCTTCAACTCCCTATCCACCACCTCCCGCGTCAGCGTAGGCACGAACATTTCAATGAAATGAAACGCATACCCGCGCAGCCACGCGCCGCGGCGGATTGCCAGGCGGGTCAGGTTGATCTCGAATAGATGGCGGGCGTCGATGGCGCACAGGCGGGTGTCGCGTTCGGCGTCCCAGGCTACCGCGGCCACGATACCCACGCCCAACTCCAGTTCGACGTAGGTCTTGATGACGTCCGCGTCCATGGCGGTCATGACGATATCCGGCGTGATGCCGGCGCGCGCGAAGGCTTCGTCGATGTGGGCGCGGCCGGTGTAGCCGCGGCCGTAGGTGATGATGGGGTAGCGCGACAGCTGCGACAGGCTGATGCCGTCGTGCTGGTGTTCCAGCGGATGGCCGCGCGGCACGATGATGCTGTGGCTCCAGCGATAGCACGGCAGGTTCACCAGGCCGGGATAGTCGGCCACGGCTTCGGTTGCCACGCCGATGTCGGCCTCGCCTTCCAGTAGCATTTCCGAGACTTGCTTGGGCGAGCCTTGGTGCAGATGCAGCACCACATCGGGGTAACGCTGGCGGAATTCCTTGATGACGGGAGGCAAGGCGTAGCGCGCTTGCGAGTGCGTGGCCGCAATCGACAGCACGCCCTTGCGGCTGTCGGCGTACTCCGCGCCCGCGTGACGGATGTTGTCCGCGCATTGCAGAATCTGCTCGACCAGCGGCAGAATCAGTTCGCCGGGCGGGGTCAGGCCGATCAGGCGTTTGCCTGAGCGCACGAAGATGTCCACGCCCACCTCTTCTTCCAGCTCACGGATCTGCCGGCTGACGCCGGGTTGAGACGTGTGCAGGCTTTCCGAGACGTCGGTCAAGTTGAAGTCCTGGCGCACGGCTTCGCGCACCGAACGCAGTTGCTGGAAGTTCATCGCGCGCCTTCAGCCCAGAAAGGCCAGTTGATTGCCGGACGGATCTTTCACATACATGACGCGCGGCAGCGCGTCGGGCAGCGAACAGACCGGGTAGTGGCCCGCCTGGCGCAGGCGCGCCAGGATCTCGTCGTAGGCGTGGGTCTTGATGGCGAGGTAATCGGGTTTGACGCTGCGGCTGACCTCGTCAACCGGAGACAGCGACAAGGTGGCGTCGCCCAGCGCAAAGAGCAGGCGCTGGTCACCAGCGCTTGCCATTTCGTCCAGGCCGATGACGCGATGATAGAAATCCCGCACGGCTTGCTCCCGATGCGACAAGAACGGAAGCTGTACGGATTCGATCGAAATAGAAGGTGTCATGCCCTGCTGCCAGCCATGGAACAGGGCAAATTCTAGTACCCGAAGGTACAACCGGACAAAGAGGTTGTAATTGCTTCTACATAGCCAGAAACCCTAAAGCGCGAGGCTTATTTGCATATGCGTTATGCGCTACGGCGCAAGGCGTCACGGGTGACGCTGAAGGCGCGTTCCAGGTCGCCGATCAGGTCCTGCGGGTGCTCCAGTCCGATGTGCAGGCGCACGACGGATGGCTTGCCCGCCCCTTGTTGCCAGACGCTGTGTTCGGCCAGCCGTTCGGGCGCAGCTTCAAGCGCCAGGCTTTCGTAGCCGCCCCAGGATGCGCCGATCGAGAAGTAGCGCAGCGCATCGATGAAGCGAGAGGCCGCCGCTGGGTCTGCGTTGCCGAACGCAAACGACACCAAGCCGCTTGCGCCGCTGAAGTCGCGCCGCCACAAGGCATGGCCGGGGTCTTCCCGCAACGCCGGGTAGAAGACTTGGGCGACATCCCCATGACCCGCCAGGTACTCCGCCACGGCCAGCGCATTGGTCTGATGCCGCGCCAGGCGCACATCCAGCGTGCGCAGGCCGCGCAAGGTCAGATAGGCGTCGTCGGCGCCCACCGACAGGCCCAATGCGTCGTAGGTAACGCCGATCTTGCGCGCGAGTTCGGCGCTGTCGACGGTGACCACGCCCATCATCACATCCGAATGCCCGGCCAGGTATTTGGTGGCGGCCTGAATGGAGATGTTCGCGCCCAGCGCCAGCGGCTGGTAGTACAGGCCGCCGCTCCAGGTGTTGTCAGCGGCCACCAGCACGCCATGCCGGCGCGCGGTGGCGGCAAGCGCGGGCAGGTCCAGCACTTCGAACAACAGCGAGCTGGGGGATTCCAGATACAGCAGACGCGTGTTCGGGCGTATCAGGGACTCCAGCGTGTCTTGCGAGGGCGAAAAGTATTCCACCTGGACGCCGTAGCGTTGCAGCAGCGATTTATCCACCTTGCGCACTGGCGAATACACGCTGTCGGCCACCAGCGCATGGTCGCCGGGCGCAAGCGTGGCCAGCAACACCAACGTAATCGCCGACAGGCCCGACGGCGCCAGCACCGTGCGATGCCCGCCTTCCAGCGAGGCCACGGCTTCCTCCAGCGCCTGATGCGTGTCCAGGCCATGGCGGCCATAGGTGGCCACGCGATCGCCGGCGGCACGCAGCTTGTTCAAGGCGGCCTGCGCGGCGGTGTCGGCAAAACGTACCGTGCTGGTGCGCACGACGGGCACGTTGACCGGCCCGGCGCCGTTCTTCAATTCAGGCGCGCCGGCATGCACGAGCCGCGTCTGGACGTGGGCTTGTGGTTGATCGTGCGCTTTGCCATGGGCTTGGGCTTGGCCGTGCACTTGGCCCTGGGCTTGGGCTTGGGCTTGGCCTTGGCCTTGGCCTTGGCCTTGGGCTTGGATTTGCTCTTGGCTCATGCGCGCACCTCTTGACCCGGTTTCATCTGGGTGGCGTTGTAGTTCAGGATCTGGCCGGTAGCCAGGTCGATACCAATCCGGCCTGACAGGGTCTCTAAAGGCTGGCCGTACAGATGGAAATGCAGCGTAGGCGATTCGCCCGTGACGTGGATGCTGTGAATGTCATCAGGCAGAAACGACAATGACTGCCCTGGCTGCACCACCACTTCGCGCACCTGTTCCAACGTCGCCCGGCCCGCCTGCGAACCGTCGTCGCTGCGGCGGTAGACGCGGTTCAGCTCTTGCCCGGACAAGGCCACGATCACCGCCCAGGTCGTGTGGTTATGCGGCAAGGTGGTCTTGCCCGGGTTGATGGAATTCAGATACAGCGCCGGCACGCCCGGCGCGTCGTCGGGGTTCAGCCGGTAGCGCGTGGACGCGCCCACGCCCTGCCCGGCTGCGGGMGGCGGGAAGTCAGACGCGGGAAACAGCTCGCGATGTTGCGCCAGTTGCTCCAGGCGCGTGGTAACCGCTGCCAGTTGTTCGCGGGTCACGATGTCGGACTTCAGCAGTTGGCGGATGTCAGACAGCGCCGTTTGCACCTGCTGGCGGCGGCGCGAGGAAATTGCGGATTCGGTGGTCATGATGAAGATCGCTCCAAAGGGGTCATACCGCCAGACGCAGCGGGTCGAACGTCAGATAGTTGGCGATGGGGTCCGGCGCCGGTTTGCGCGCGGCAGCCGCGCCGGATGAACGTTGCAGGAACGCCCGCGTGCGCTCGCTTTGTGGCGCGCCAAAGATGCGCGACGGCGGGCCGTGCTCGACGATGCGGCCGGCTTCGGTGAAGTACACGGTGTCGCTGACCTCTTCGGCAAAGCGCATTTCGTGGGTGACGAGCATGCAGGTCAGGCCGTCTTGCACCAAGTCGCGAATCACGGTCAGCACTTCGCCGACCATTTCAGGGTCCAGCGCGGACGTCACCTCGTCGAACAGGATCAGTTCAGGTTGCATCGTCAGCGCGCGCGCAATCGCCACGCGCTGTTGCTGGCCGCCCGAGAGTTCACCGGGATACGCGCGTTCCTTGTGTTCCATCCTGACTTTGGCCAATAGCTCGCGCGCCCGCGCCTCGGCCTGCGCACGCGGCTGGCCGCCGACTTTGATGGGCGAGATCACCAGGTTTTCCAGCACGCTCAGGTGCGGAAACAGGTTGTACTGCTGGAACACAAAGCCCACGCGTTTGCGCAGCGCGATGAAGTCGGATTCCGTTTTCAGGGCATCGACTTGCACGCCGCCCACTTGGATGGCGCCGCGCTGCGGACGCAGCAGTCCCGTGATGCAACGCAAGATGGTGGATTTGCCCGAGCCCGACGGGCCGATGATCGACACCGCCTGGCCCTGCTTGACCTCGACGTCGATGCCTTTCAAGACTTCGGTGTCGCCAAAGGCCAGATGCACGTCGCGCAGGCTGACCAGCGGATTAAGTTCAATGATGTTCATGGCGTCGTTCCAGATACCGCGTCCAACGCGCGATGGGGTAGCAATAGGCGAAAAAAAGCGCCAATAGCGTGAAATAGACCAGGATGGTGAAGTCGCTGCGCGCGACGGTGTTGCTGGCCACGGTGGCCGTGTCGACCAGATCGTGCACGCCCACCAGCGAGGCCAGCGACGTGCTCATCGTGATGCTGGCCATCAGGTTCATCCACGACGGCAGCATGCGCCGCACGCATTGGGGCAACACGATCATGCGAAAGATCTGCGTCCGGCGAAACGCCAGCGACTGCGCGGCTTCCCACTGCGCGCTGGGTATCGATTGAATCGCCCCGCGAAAGATCTCGGCCACGTTGGCGCTGGCGGGCAAGCCCAGCCCGATCACCACCTTGATCCAATCCGGAAACGGCAAATACCAGCCCGCCAGGTTCACTTCAAACGGGAACACATACGTTGTGAAATAGACCAGCACCAGAATGGGCGCATTGCGAAACAGCAGCACATAGGCTCGCGTCAGTCGGCGCAGCACGGCGGACGGTGATAGCGACAACGCGCCCACCACCAGCCCCGCCACCGTGCCCAACGCCATCGCCAACATGCTGATCTGGATGTTCATGCCCAGCCCGCGCAACAAGGCGGGTGACCAATGCCACAGCGCCTGCACGGCGGCGGGCGTGGTGCCGGTGGCGGCCCACGTCAGGCCCAGCGCGGCAAACGCCAGCAGCAGCACGAACCAGGGGTCGCGCACCAAGGCGGGCAGGAATCCGCCAGACGTGCGGCCACGGTTGGCGTTCAAGGCAAGTTCATTGGCCATAGCCGGGCATCCTCAAACGGTCTTCCAGCCACCGGCCCGCCACGCTGACCAGCCACGTCAGCAAGCCGAAATACAGCAGGATCAGCAGCAGAAGCTCAAGCACGTTGTCGCGGTGCGACCAGATCATGATGGATTCATACGTGACGTCGCCCACCGCAATGGCCGAGGCAATGGCCGTCATCTTCACCAGGTCCACCAGGTTGTTCACCAGCGCGGGCAAGGCGAAGCGCACCGCCAGTGGCAGCTGCACCTGCGTCAGGATCTGGCGGCGCGAAAACGCCAGCGAACGCGCCGCTTCCATCGTTACCGACGGCACGGCTTCGATGCCGGCGCGCAGCGCTTCGGCGTGGAACACGCCTTTGTGCAGCGCCACCACGATCACCACCCAGGCAAACGGGGTGATGGGATTGCCGCCGCCCAGCTTCTGCGTGATCAGCATGTTCAGCACCAGAAACGCGCAATACAGCTGCACCAGCGTCGGCGTGTTGCGCGTGACTTCCACAAACGCCTGCAAGGGCCGCGCCAGCCACGGGCGGCCGCTGGTCAAGGCGGCTGCGATCAACACACCGAACAACAGGCTGACCGGGATGGTCCATGCGCACAGTTGCAGCGTCACCCACAGCCCATGGCCGAACGCGGACAATTCAGCCGGGTCCTGCACGAAGCTGTAGTTAAGGCCCAGCGGCTTGAAGAAGCCAACCCAGGCCTGCAAGACCGATTCGATCATGCGGCGGCCTCCAGCACGTCAGGCGGCGCCAGGGCCGCCACCGCGCGCGCAATGCGTGTGATGGCGGCATCGATGTTCGCGTCCGATGCGGCGAACGACAGTCGCAAATACGGCGACAAGCCATAGGCCGCACCCCGCACCACCGCCACGCCTTCGGCTTCCAGCAACCAATCGACGACATCCCCATCATGTTCGATGCGTTTTCCATCGGGGCGCGCGGCGCCGATCAGGCCCGCCACCCCAATCCATGCAAAGAACGAGCCCTGCGGCGCATGCACCTGCAAGCCCGGCACGCTGCTTAAGCCTTGAACTACCCGCTGCGCGCGCCGCTCGTAAGCCTGTCTTGCGGTATCAACGAAGTCATCCGCCACGCCTTGCAACGCCGCCAGCGCCGCGGCCTGGCCCAGTGAACTTGGGCCGGACGACACCTGCGACTGCACCGCCTCCAGCGCATGAATCAAGGCTTGCGGCCCCGTGCCCCAGCCGATGCGCCACCCCGTCATCGCGTACGCCTTGGATACCCCGTTGACGACCAGCGTACGGCCGGCCAGATCGGGCGCCACGCGCAGCAGCTGCGCGGGCGGCTGGCCAAACCAGATTTCTTCGTACATCTCGTCCCACAACACCAGCACATGCGGCGCGGTGCGCAGCACGCCGGACAGGGCTTGCAGCTCGGCCGCCGAATACACCGCGCCAGACGGATTGCCCGGCGAGTTCAGGATCAGCCACTTGGTGCGCGGCGTGATGGCGTCGCGCAGGGCCTGCGGCGTCAGTTTGAAGCCGTCTTCGGCCAAGGTATTCACCACCACCGGCACGCCGCCATTGATGCGGACGGCATCCGGAAACGTGGGCCAATACGGGGCGGGCACGATGACTTCGTCGCCGTCGTCCAGCGTGGCGTTGAGCGCCAGGTAGATCACCTGCTTGCCGCCGTTGGAGATGATGACGTTGGACGCGTTGACGTCCAGCCCGTGCCGGTTGCGATAGCCGTCCGCCACCGCGCGGCGCAGCGCCGCCGTGCCCGCCGTGGGCGTGTACTTGGTCTGGCCTTGTTCCAGCGCTGCGCGCGCGGCGTCCTTGATGGGCGCCGGTGTGTCAAAGTCGGGTTCGCCAGACGTCAACACGATGATGGATCGGCCTTCGGCGGCCAGCCGCGCCGCGCGGGCGCCGGCGGCGGCAATGGGAGACAGCTCGGCGCTGCGGGCGCGGCGCGATAAGGCGCCGGGAAACAGGGTTGCGGTCATGTCAGCACCTTTCCGGGATTCATCAGGTTCAAAGGGTCCAGCGCCTGCTTGATACGGCGCATCAGCGCCAGTTCCAGCGGGCTCTTGTAAAGCGGCAGCGCATCACGCTTGACCTGGCCGATGCCATGCTCGGCGCTGATCGACCCGCCCTGCGCATGCGCCTGGGCATGCACCACGTCATGGATGCGGTCTTCAAGGTCGAACAGATGGCGCACGGGGCGCGCCAGGTTGTGCGACACGTTGTAGTGCAGGTTGCCGTCGCCCAGATGGCCAAACGCCATAGGGCGCAGGCCGGCGTCCAGCGTGTGCAGCGCCTCGGCCGTGGCCCGCAGAAAGGCCGGCACGCGAGAGATTGGCACCGAGATATCGTGCTTGACGTTGCCGCCGTCGCGCGCCTGCGCGACACCAATGGCTTCGTCACGCAAGCGCCAGAAGGCGGCCGATTGCTGCAAGTTGTGCGCGATCACCGCGTCGGCCAGCAGGCCGGCTTCCAGCGCTTCCTGCCCCAGCCGCAGCAATGCCGCACCCGCGCCTTCCGGGCTTTCCGACGCGGCTTCCAGCAAGGCATACCAGGGCTGGCCCAAGCCGGGCAAGGGCTGCGGCTGCTCCGGCACGTGCAGCGCCACCAGGTCCAGTACCGGCTGGCTGATCAGTTCGAACCCAGTCAACGACGCGCCCAGCCGCTGCCGCGCCAGCGATAGAAACGACAGCGCTGCGTCGATGGACGGAAAGGCCACGAAGGCGCTGCCCTGCCCGGCCGGCAAGGGATATAGCTTGAGCGTGGCAGCGGTGATGACACCCAGCGTGCCTTCACTGCCGATGTACAAGTCCCGAAGCGAATAGCCGGTGTTGTCCTTGCGCAGCCCGCGCAAGCCGTTCCAGATGCCGCCTTCGGCCGTCACCACTTCCAGGCCCAGCGTCAGTTCGCGTGTGTTGCCGTAGCGCAGCACCTGTGTGCCGCCGGCGTTCGTCGACAAGTTGCCGCCAATGGTGCAACTGCCCTCTGAGCCCAGGCTCAAGGGAAACAGCCGGTTCGCCTGGCGCGCCGCATCTTGAACGGCGGCCAGCACACAGCCGGCCTGCACGGTGATGGTGTCGTTGTCCGTGTCCAGCGCCAGCACGCGGTTCAAGCGGCCCAGCGACAACAGCACCGCCTGCCCGCCCGCATCGGGCGTGGCGCCGCCCATCAAGCCCGTGTTGCCACCCTGCGGCACGACGGGCACGCCGGCCGCGCGGCACAGGCGCAACACGGCAGCCACTTCTTCGGCGTCTGCCGGACGCGCCACCGCCAGCGCCTGTCCGTGCAGGCGGCCGCGCTGGTCGGTCAGGTACGGCGCGGCGTCCGCGCCTGTCCAGACCCAGTCGTGGCCCAGGCGGGCGCGCAACGCGGCCAAGAGGGAATCGGCAACGGCCGCCGTCATGGTTTGGCCTGCGCCTCGGGCGGCGCGCTGTCGAACTTGCCCGTCTGCGCCTGGGCGGTGGCTTGTTTCAGGTAGTCGGCCGGCACGCCGTAGCGGTCGGCTTCCTTTACCAGCAGGCCCGTCTTCAGCCAGTCGCGAATGACGCCGTCAACAAAGGCGCGCGTGTCGGCTTCGTTGCGCCGCGTCCAGATCACCGTTGGCGACGGAATCAGCTGGTCGGATGTCGCCAGTTCAAAGTCCTTCCATTCCCCGCCATTGGGACCGTGCAGCGTTTCATACAGCGCGGGCTGGATGTGTACCGACGCGTCGCAACTGCCGCCCTTCAACGCCAGCAACGACTCGGGAATATTGCGCAAGCCCTTGACCACCGCGCCGTACGTGTCCTGCAAGGGCTTGGCGAAGTTGCTGCCTTGCGACACGCACGCGACCTTGCCCTTCAGGTCTTCCCAACGCTTGATGCCGCTTTGCTTGGACACCATCGCCGCGCCGCCCACCAGGTTGTAGGGCGTGGGTGCGTAGCTCAGGATTTCGCTGCGTTCCTGCGTCCACTGAATGTTGGCGATCAGCAGATCCACCTTGCCCGCCTGCAGGAACTGCACGCGCGTGGATGCGGTGACGGGCACGGTTTCCAGGCTGACGCCCAGGCGCTTGGCGATGTCCGCGCCCAGGTCCGTCTGAAAGCCGCCCACCTTGCCGGTGGCCGGGTCCAGAATGCCAAACGGCGGGCTGGCGCCGTCCACGCCGATCACGATCTTGCCGCGCTGCTTGATCTTGTCCAGGGTCGCGTCCGCATGCGCGGCGCCGGACACGGCCAACGCGGCCATACCCGCCAACGCCAACACGGCGCCCATCTTGTTGCCAAGGTGCTTCATCTTGTTCTTCCGTTCTGGTCGGGCAAGCGCTTAGCTGCCCTGCTTGAATTTCGCGTTCAGTTCTTGCAGCAGCGGTTGCGCCGGTTCGAGCCCCAAGCGCTTTTCCGTGGCGATCAGCCAGCCGCTGCGGTGCCAGTCCTGCACCACGCGATCGACAGCGGCGATGGTGTCGGCTTCACCCTTGCGGGTCCAGACCACCGAGTTCGCGGGCAGCACTTCGGTCTTGATGGGCGCGTGGTAGTCCGCCCATTCCGGGTTGTTGCGCAGCAAGGGGTGGATGAGCGTGGAGTCGTGCACAGCGGCCACGCACTGGCCGCCCCGCAGCGCCAACAACGAATCCGACGAGCTCTTGTAGCCCTTGACCACTGCGCCGTAGTCGGTCGACAAGGGTTTGGCGAAGCTGCTGCCTTGCGACACGCACACGGGCTTGCCGCGCAGGTCTTCCCACGTTGTGATGCCGCTGGTCTTCAAGGTAGCGGCCGCGCCACCCACCCGGAAGAACGGCGTGGGCGCGTAGCCCAGAATCTCGGCGCGCTCGGGGTTCAGTTCCATGGACGCGATCAGCAAGTCCACCTTGCCCGAGATCAGAAACTGCGTGCGCGTGGCCGTCTGCACTTGCACGAGTTCCGCCTTCACGCCCAATCCCTTGGCCAGTTCCCGCGCCAGTTCCGGGTTCCAGCCCACCAGCTGCTGCGTGGCGGGGTCCAGCGATCCGAACACACCGCCGTTGGCCAGCACGCCGATGGTGACGGTGCCACGCTGCTTGATCTTGTCGAGCGTGGCGTCGGCGTGGGCCGCGCCTGCTGCGAAGGTCAGCGCCAGCGCCAGGGCGTGTGCGGCGCGGGCCGGGCCTGTTGTCTTCTTATGAATTGCCATGAGGGTTCTTGTCATTTGCATTGAACGGATGTCCATGCTGCTTGCGCCGTCCCGGCAAGACAAAGAAGACTTTCAGATATCAATATGCGGGGGCCGCCGCGCGCGCCTGCATGCGCGCGCCTGCATGCGCCCGACTTCATGCGCGGACTGCGTGCGCCTGCGGTGTGCGGCCGCTGCGCGCGCCTACTTCAACTTCACGTCTGCCGACGCGATGACGCGCTGATAGGTCGCGATGTCATCACGCACGGTCTGGTCCACCGCATCGGGCGATGTGGCGGCAATCGTGAAACCCAGGTTTTCCAGCAATGCGGCCGTTTCGGGTTCGCGTAGCACGGCCACCACATCGCGGTTGATGCGGTCCACCACGGCGCGCGGCGTGGAGGCCGGCACCGAGAAGCCTTGCCAGCTTTCCACCACATAGTCCGCCAGCCCGGCCTCCTGAATAGTCGGCACATCGGGCAGTGCCTTCGACCGGTACGGTGTGGTCACCGCCAGCGMCACCAGCTTGCCGTTGCGCACGTTTTCCGTGGCGGCGGCCAGGGTGATCAGCATGGCGTCGACGTGGCCGCCCAGCACGTCCAGCGTGGCCGGCCCCCCGCCCGGATACGGAATCTGATTGGTCTTGGCGCCCATGCGCTCGTTCAGCAGTTCAACCGCCAAGTGCTGCAAGCTGCCTGTGCCGCCCGGCAGCGCCAGCGAAATTTCGCCTGGCTTCTGCTTCACCAACGCCACGAATTCCTGGAAGGTCTTCACCCCCAGGCCAGGGCGCACCACCAGCAATTGCGGGTTCACAACGGCCTTCGTCACGCCCTGCAAGTCCTTGACCGGGTCATACGGAAGCTTGCCCGGCTGCAAGGCGTTCAAGGACAAGGCGTCGCCCGCCAGCAGCAAGGTGTAGCCGTCGCCGCGCGCATGCGCGACCGCAGCGTTACCGATGGCGCTGCTGGCGCCCGGCTGGTTTTCTACGACGACGCTCTGATGCCATTTCTCGCCCAGCTTCTGGGCGACGGTGCGCGCCAGCTTGTCGGCGCTGCCGCCTGCCGACACCGGCACCACGATCTTGACCGGCCGGTTCGGATAGCGGTTGGCGTCTTCGCCCGGCACGGGTGCGGAGCCCGCAAAATTGCTGAGCAGCCCGGCGCCTAACACCACGCCGCCCAACAACCCCAAGCCGGCACGCCATGCGGATTTGCGTTTGATGCTCATGCCACGGCTCCCGTGTCCACGCCGAAGGCGCTGAACGGTTTGCCCAACACGGCGTTGGAATGGCGGCCATCCACGCCCACCGGCACGTCGCCCTCAAGCGTGATGCGGTACAGCACCCGCTCCACGTCCAGGTAGGCGAAGTCGCCCGGCCCTTGATGCGCGGTGGCGCGGTTGTCCCAGAAAGCGATGCTGCCGGGTTGCCAGCGGAAGCGCACGGTGTATTCCGGCCGCGTGATTTCCTCGAAGAACAGGTTCAACAGATGGCGGCTTTCTTCCTCGTTCACGTCCTTGATGCGGCGGGTGAAGCCCGGGTTCACGAAGAGTGCGCGCTCGCCCGTTTCAGGCAGCACGCGCACCACCGGATGCTCAGACACCAAGGGGCTGGCCTGCACCCGTTGCGCGTAGACGGTTTGGTTATCGAAGTCGCCGTTGAATCCGCCAAATTGATGGCGCGCCCACAAGCCGTCAGCCAAGGCGCGCAGCGCGGGCGACAAGTGTTCATACGCGGCCACCAGATTCGTGAACAAGGTGTCGCCGCCAAAGGCCGGCACTTGCCGGCCGGCGCGCAGGATGGAGCCCGCGGGCGGGTTCACCACGCCGGTCACATCGGTGTGCCAGCGTTCGCCACGACGCCCCGTGGTGGACGCGGAAGAAATGGTGCGGATCTGCGGATAGCCTTCCGGCGGGTTGGCGTCGTAAGGATGCGCGGATGTCGGCCGCCCGAAACGCCGCGCAAAGGCCAGATGCTGCGCGTGGTCGATATGCTGATCGCGAAAGAAGATGACCTTCCAGCGCAGCAGCGCCGCCTTGATCTCGTCGACCTCGTCCTGCGTCAACGGCTGCGTCAGATCCACGCCGTGAATCTCGGCGCCGGTAAAAACGGAAAGCGGCCGGACGTCCAGCCGCGTGTGTACCAGTGTGCTCATGTGCCGCCCCTATCTGTTCGGTAAAAACAGCATAGGGGCCGCGTACTCGCTCAACAAATACCGATACGCAATGTGAAAATACTGTGTTTTTCGCGTATATCGTTAGCGCTTTTCTGACAGAAAGGCCAGCATGCGCCGAGCCAATTCGCGCGGCTGTTCCTCTGGCAAATAGTGGCCGCACGCCTCCAGCACCCCGCCTTGCAGGTGCAGCGCCAGCGGCTTCAAGGCGTCGTGCAGATCGGGCGCGCTGCCTTGCGCGCCACCCAGCGCCAGCACCGGCACGGTCAAGGGCGAATCGCGCAAGACGCGGTTTTGCGCGGCGCTTTCCTGCGCGGCCCGGTAGTAGCCCAACATGCCACGCAAACCGCCCAAGGTTTGATACACGCGTTCGTACTCGTCGATATCCGCGCGGCTGAACACGCCCGGCTTGTTCGCCGTCTTGCGTGAGAAAAACCATTCGATCAGGATGCGCTCGCGCCCCGCCAGCAAGGCTTCGGGCAGATCCGGCACGCTGTTGAACAGGAAGTGCCAGCTTTTCCAGTTGTCAGGCCCCAATTCAATGGCGGGTTTGAGCGTCACGCCGGGAATGTTCGCGTCCAGCAACACCACGCGTTCCACTTCGTCGGCGTAGCGCGCCGCATAGGGATACGCGATCCACGCGCCGATGTCGTGGCCGGCCAGCGCATAGCGCGTCAGCCCCATCGTGTGAAACAGGGAGCGCAGGCGCTCACCGGCCTTGCGCGTGTCGTAGCCATCCAGCGGCTTATCGGAATCCCCCTGCCCGGGCAGGTCGATGGCGAACACGCGATAGTGCGGCGCCAGCAACGGCATCACGCGCCGCCACGCGTACCAGCTTTGCGGAAAACCGGCCAACAGAATCAGCGCGGGGCCTGCGCCGCCCGCTACGACGTGATACCCCAGGCCGTCCACCATTACCCTGCGATGCTGAAACGCCACGCCATCCAGGGCGAACGCGTCAGCGGTGTTCAATGTCGTGTTCATCGTTATGCCCCGATCAATGCAGCGCGCCCGCGCCCAGTTTGATGTCTTGGTTCACGGCAAGCGCCGTCGCCACCATGGTCTTCACGCCGCGCACCAGCACGTCCAGCGCCAGACTGGGCGCGCCAGGATGCCGGGTGGCCATCTCGGGCAGATACGGCACGTGGACGAAGCCGCCACGCAATCTTGGGCGCTCCGTTGCGATCAGATGCGCCAGCCCGTAGAAGATGGTGTTGCAGTTATAGGTGCCGGCCGTGGACGATACGGACGCCGGCACGCCCGCCGCGCGCAAATCACGCACGATGGCTTTGATGGGCAGCGTCGAAAAGTACGCAGCCGGCCCGCCTTCCACGATGGGTTCGTCAATGGGCTGATGGCCTTCGTTATCCGGGATGCGCGCATCCACCACATTGATCGCCACGCGTTCCACCGACACATCGCTGCGCCCGCCCGCCTGCCCCAGGCAAATCACCAGGTCCGGTTCCACCTCGTTGATGGCGTGGCGCAACACGCCCACCACTTTGCCAATCACACAAGGCAACTGGCGCGCCACCACGCGAGCGCCAGCGATGATGCTGCCGTCCAGCTGGCGGGCGGCCTCCCAGGACGGGTTCAGCGTTTCGCCATCAAAAGGTTCGATTCCAGTAATCAGTACGGTAGGCACGGCCACTTCCTTGTTGGTATCCATGCGGGTCATGGTAGAAGCGGCAAGCATGATTCTTGAAATCGATAATGACTATTCGTACTATTGATCATATGAATCTATCTGCCGTAGACCTGAACCTGCTGGTCGCCTTCGAAGCGCTGTTCGAAACGCGCAATGTGACGCTGGCCGGCCAACGCATTCATCGCGCCCAACCTTCCGTGAGCAGCGCGCTGAACCGTTTGCGGCGCGTGTTCAATGATGAATTGTTCGTGCGCACCTCCGATGGCATGCAGCCCACCGAACACGCCGTCGCATTGATGCCCGCCATCAGCAGCGCACTGGACCAGATTCGCGGCGCCTTGGCGCAAGGCACGGTATTCGACCCGGGCGCGGCGCAGGGGCGGCGCTTTACGCTGGCCGCCAGCGACTACGCCGACATTGTGCTGGTGCCGCACATCGTGGCCCGGCTGCGCCGCGAAGCGCCTGGCGCCGACCTGCGCGTCGCCCGCCTGGACCGCGCCACCCTTTACGAACAGTTGGACAACGGCACGGTCGACGTCGCCATCGGCGGGCATCTGACGCCCCCCAAACGCATGCGCGTGACGCCTTTGTACGACGAGACCTTTGTCTGTATCGCCGACAAGCAGCACCCGGGTTTGCGTGGACGCAAGCTAACGCTGGACCGCTATGTGGCGCTGCCGCACGCCTTGTTCGTGCCTAGCGACGACGGCTCGGCGCGCGGGGTGGTTGATGTCAGCCTGGCGCGTCTGGGGCGCAAGCGCCGCGTGGCCTGCACGTTTGCGCACATCGTCGCCCTGCCCCATGCCGTGGCGGGCACGGACCTGATCGCCACGCTGGCGCGCCGTGCGGCGCTACGCTTGGCGGGGCCTGAATTGAGCCTGCGCGCCTTGCCAACGGAGGTGGACCCGGGGCCATTCGCCGTCGACATGATCAGCAGCCGCCGAACATCGGGCGATGCGGCGCAGACGTGGCTACAGGGGCTGATCGAGCAGGCCGTGAAGGACATGGCGCGCTGAGTGCGACGCCAAGACGGCGTCGATGCGGCGTCGATGCGCCGTCGATTCGGCGTCAATGCGGCGTCAATGCGGCGCCAATACGGCGTCGATGCGGCGTCAATGCCGCGCTATTTCGCCAGCACCGACGCCACATCCGCACCGAACGCGCAGTATCCCGGGTACCCCGGCCGTGCGTCGCACGCCTTCAGGCACCCTGGCTTGCCGCCCGGAAAGCTTGCCGCGACCGACATGCCAAACCCGTAGGTCGGCGTAGTGACGTCGAAGGCGCTGTCGCAGACCAGCTTGTCGCTGTAGGCAAACGTCATGCCCTCGCGGCGGCCGTTGACGGCGAACGACACCTGGAAACTCTGGTAGCTGTTCCAGCCCTGTCTGGGCAGCACGACGAAGCGGTAATGCGTGGCGTCCTGGCGTACCCCAAAGATCTGCAAATGCGCCGACGTGGTTCGCGTGGCGGGCGATGGGTACGGCAAGGCGAGCAACGCGCGCGGATCGCCCACCACGCCCAGGTCGAACCCGATTCCTTTTTGATAAAACGGCACATCAATGCTGGGGTAGCCGGAATACTCCACGCGCTCGGGCGTGGCCTGCCGGGACGAACCCGGCTTGGCCGGGCCGCCGAACACATTCGTCTTAGGGTCGTAGTCGGGCGCCTGCGCAAAGGCGACATCCAGCGTCAGCACCACATCGGCGGGGTTCGCGTCTTCGGTGCGGACGTGCTTTTCATAGACGTCGGCGCTGCCGGCGCATCCGGCCAGCAATACCATGGCGGCGTACGCCGCGATACGCGGGACGAACGAGAACGTAAAAGGCGACATCACGTTATTGCTCCTTGCGGGACGTCGTGGACGACAGCGCGGGCAGCGCTGCGGACGTCAAGCCCCGCCCTTGCAGCCGCCATCCGTCTTTGCCTTCTTGCCAACTGAAATTCCGGTTGATCCAGGCCGCCTTCAGATTGGCGTACAGGCGGCGCTGGTCAATGCGCTGGCCGGCGTCCAGCGCCTTCTTGGCGGCCTGCGAACTCTCGTCCCACAAGGATTTGAAAGCGTCGCTCTGCATTGGCTTCGTAAACGGCACCGTCGCGTACGGACCTGCGCCCGCCCGGCTAAGCCGGATCTCGTTGTCCAGCAGCAGCGCGCCGGTTCGGTTGTCGGGTGACACGGACACCAGCAAAGGGGTGCCATGCACATATTCTTTCGGCCGCGCATGTTCGAACCACAACACCTGCCCGGTCGATGTGACCAGCGCCCGCGACCCGGCGGTGAACAGCAGCAAGTCCTGGCGGCCCGGCTGCGCCAGCCCCATGTCCGGGTCTCGGATATCCACCGTAGGACTCAGCACGCGGGCAAGCGGCGTGCCGTTTTGCACGGCGATCAGGATGGTGCCGACACCCATGAAATCGTTGGACACCGCCATCAAGATCGGCTGCCCATCTTGCTTGGGGCCAAGTGCCTTGACGTGTATGAATTCAACCGCATTCAGGGGCCGATAGGTTTTTTCACGAAAGAGAATCTCGCGCAGATGCGATTTCGGATAGCCGCGCAGCGCGAAGTCGCCGCCGATGGGTTCGGTGACCTTCAGGTAATCCTTGGCGGGTGGGGCCGGTTGCGCCTGCGCGGGGCCGGCCATCCACAGCGCCAACGCCAGCGCGGCGCATCGCCAGATCAGGCGAAGGGAAAAACGAGGGGCGTTCGAAGAATGAGGCAAGGTGATTTCAGCGGACGGCGTCCCGTGCGTAAGGTGCCCGCATTCTATGACAGTCTTAGCACGCAGTCCCCGTTGACGCCGTTCAAGTCCACCACGCCCAGCAAGCCCATATTGCGGCGCACCTCTTCGACGATCAGGCTGATGGCATGCGCCACGCCGCGTTGCCCCGCCACCGTTGCCGCGTAGTTGAACGGCCGGCCCACGAAGACGCAGCGCGCGCCCAAGGCCAGGGCTTTCAACACGTCCGTGCCGCGCCGCACGCCGCTGTCCAGCATCACGTCCATGCCGCCGGCCGCGTCCACCACGGCAGGCAGCACCTGCAACGGCGACACGCTGCCATCCAGTTGCCGGCCGCCGTGGTTGGACACGATCACGCCGTCCATGCCTTGCGCGCGCGCCGTGCGCGCATCGTCGGGATGCAGGATGCCCTTGATCACCATCTGCCCTTTCCAGCGGCGGCGAATGGCCGCCACGTGCTGCCAGTTCAAATGGCCCCGATCCGAAAAATCCCGCAGCACGTTGGCCGACAGGATCGGCGCGCCGCGCGTGGCGTAGTTGTTCTCGAAGTGCGGCATGCCATGACGCCACAACGTGCGCAGAAAGGTGCCGAACAACCAGCGCGGATGTGTGATCCCTTGCCATGCCAGGCTGGCGCTGGGCCGCAGCGGGGTGGAAAAGCCTGCGCGCACATTGTTCTCGCGATTGGCGGCAACGGGCGTGTCCACCGTCAGCACCAGCGTGGTCACGCCAGCCGCCGCCACGCGGTCAATCAAGGCGGCGATCTGCGCATCGTCCCCCGGCAGATACGCCTGGAACCAGGTGCCGGGCGCCTCCTGCATCACCGTTTCCAGCCGGATCAGCGACGACCCGCTCATGATGCACGGCACGTTCGCCTCGGCCGCCGCGCGCGCCAGCACGATGTCGCCGCGGTAGCTGGACAGCGCCGAAATGCCCATGGGCGCCACGCCAACCGGCGCGGCGTAGTCGCGGCCCAACACGGTTGCGCGTGTGCTGCGGCGGGACACATCAACCAGCACCTTGGGCCGAAAACCGTATTCGGCAAACGCCTGCCGGTTGCCGCGTTCCGACTGCCCGTCTTCCACCGCGCCCGACACATAGGCATAGATGGGTTTAGGCAAGCGCTTCTTCGCGGCCGCCTCGAAATCGTGCAGGCTGAGCAGGTGGCGCAGGGGGTCAAACATCCGGGCTCCTCGCCGCAGTCGGCCCGCACAGGGGGCCGCCGCGCTGTTGTCATAGGGGTATGGGGTAATGGCGGATGACTATAGGCGGGCGGCCACTTTGAATAAAGTGACTTTATCGATATTGGTTATTACACTTTTATTCGCCCTCGCCCTTTGCACACGCCAACCCCAACGCCATGACGCTCAAACAACTCGAAGCCTTTTACTGGGCCGCAACCTGCAAGAATTTCGCCATCGCCGCCGGCCGGCTGAATATCTCGGTGTCGTCGCTATCCAAACGCATCGGCGAATTGGAAGCGTCCATTGGCGCCGACCTGTTCAGCCGCAGCGCGCGCAGCGCCACGCTGACGGCATTGGGCGAACAGTTGGTGCCGCACGCGAAAGACCTGTTGCGCAACGCCGACCAGTTCATGCAGCAGGCCAGCAACAATCTGACCTACTCCGGCCGCTGCCGCTTCGGCGCGGGCGAGTTGACGTCGATAACGTGGATGCCAAGGCTGATCGAAGAAATTCAGCGCGCGCACCCCAACCTGTTGGTGGAACCCTATGTGGGCGTGGGGGAATTGGTGGAGCGCGGGCTAGAGGAAGGCGACCTGGACTTTGCCGTTATCGCAGGCCCGTCGTCGCGCGCGTCGATCGCGTCGCACCTGATCGGCAGCGCGGCGTTCGAATGGGTGGCTTCGCCGCGCGCCGTGCCCAACCCCGCCACGCTGACACCCGCCGACCTGCCCGGCCTGACGCTGATCACGCAACCACAAAGCTCCGGCGTCATCCGCATGCTGGACGACTGGCTGACCGAGCAACGCATTTCACCGGGCCGCATGCAGTGCTGCAACAGCTGGGGCGCCATTGCCGGCATGCTGCGCCAGGGGCTGGGCCTGGGTTTCCTGCCCACCGCGTGGGCGCAAATTCTGATTCAACGCGGCGACTTGCACGCCTTGCCCGGCCTGCCTGCCTTGCGCCCCCTGCCCTACACCTTCCAGTGGCGGCGCGACGACACCCGGCCCATGTTGGAAAGCTTGCGCGTGCTGGCGCAAGACACGCTGGACTTCGACGCGCCCTCCGGCATGGTGTGATCGCCTGACAGTTTCTAAAAAGTCGCGCTTCGCTCAGAAAATTATTCGCTTTATCTCCGGTTTCGGCACGGGTAGAGTCGCCTCAAAAGCAGACCATCCCAGATACGGAGACAACGCAACATGCCGGATTCCGGTTACCCCCAACACGATTTCCCCAAGCGCCTGTGCCGCCTGGACCTGTGGCTGAACCCGGCGTTCGACCAGATCATCGGCAAAGAGGCGGATATTGCCTTGTCGGTGCTGCCGGCGCGTGGGGATGATGCCCGCACCTTGGCCGGCTTGAAGACGGCCCATGCCTACCACGTGTCCGCCGCGAAAGACGAGCTGCCGCGCCCCTGGTTCGTCAGCGCCGAGCTGATCGCGCAATGCCCGGATCTGGTTTGCGTGTCGTCTGGCGGCGCGGGGTATGACACGGTGGATGTGGCCGCCTGCACGGCGGCCGGCATMGCGGTCGTCAACCAGGCGGGGGGCAACGCTGCGTCGGTGGCCGAGCACACGTTCGCGTTGCTGCTGGCCGTGCAGCGCCGCGTGGTCGAATCGCACAACCGTTTGCGCCACGACACGGGTTTCACGCGTGAAGACCTGATGGGCCATGAAATCCACGGCACGACAATCGGCCTGGTTGGCATTGGGCAGATCGGTTCGCGCGTGGCCCGCATTGCGCAGGGCTTTGGCATGCGCGTCATTGCGCATGACCCGCTGCTGGACGCCGACACCATCCGCCGCCGTGGCGCCGAACCGGTCCCGTTACCCGACTTGCTGGCCCAGGCTGATGTGGTGTCGCTGCACTGCCCGCTGGATGCATCCACCCGTGGCCTGATTGACGCGCGGGCCTTTGCGGCGATGAAGCCGGACGCGGTGTTCGTATCGACGGCGCGTGGCGGCATTCATGACGAAGCGGCGTTGCATGACGCGCTGCGTGGCGGCCATCTGCGTGGCGCCGGGTTGGACGTCTGGCAACAAGAACCGCCCCCGCGCGACGCGCCGCTGCTGGCGCTGCCCAATGTGGTCGCCACCTTTCACACGGCGGGTGTCACGCACGAAGCCCGCCGCAACGTGGCGCAGTCGTCCGCCAATCAATTGGTGATGATGCTGCGCGGCGAACGGCCGCCGCAGTTGGTCAACCCTGAAGTCTGGCCTGTCGCCGCCGCGCGCATCGCCAAATTGAAGTAAGGGGCTGGAAGCCGGGACGTGAAGCAACGGAATTGAAGCCCTGAACCTGAAGCAATACCCCGGTGCCCGCACCGGCACACACAGTGCGGCATGAAGCCGCCGACATCCCCACGAGGAGACAACATGCAACATCCCAACAAGCGCCGCACGCTGCGCGCGCTGGCCGCGTCCGTGGCCCTGCTGTCTGGCGCTGCCGCGTTCGCAAGCGGCGCCCAGGCTGCCGGTTACCCCGAACACCCGATCAACCTGATCGTGTCCTACGGCCCGGGCGGCGGCACCGATCTGGTGGCGCGCATGATGGCGCCGTTCCTGCAAAAGTACTTGGGCAACGACGCCCGCATCGTGGTGCTGAACCGCCCTGGCGCGGGCGGCGCCATCGGCTTCACGGAGCTGGCGCGCGCGCAGCCCGACGGCTACACGATCGGCTTCATCAACACGCCCAACCTGCTGACCATTCCCATCGAACGCAAATCCAACTTCACATGGAAAAGCTACGACCTGCTGGGCAACCTGATCGATGATCCGGGCGCGTTCACGGTGCGTAACGACAATGAATTGAAGACGCTGGCCGACCTGTCGGCCTATGCCAAGAAGAATCCGGGCAAGGTCACGGTGGGCACCACTGGCACGGGGTCCGACGACCATCTGGCCATGTTGCGCTTTGAGCGCACGTCAAACACCAAGCTCAGCCACATCCCGTACAAGGGCGCGGGCGAAGTGCGCGGCGCGCTGGCGGGCGGTGAAATCGCCATCGGCGCGATCAATGTGGGTGAAGCATTGCAGTACCAGAAAGGCGGAACGCCGCTGCGCTTTTTGGGGCAGATGGGCAAGACGCGTTCGGCGGCCTTGCCTGATGTGCCCACGTTCAAGGAACAGGGTTACGACTTTGAATTGGCGTCGCTGCGCGGGCTGGCCGCGCCCAAAGGCTTGCCGGACGCGGTGCGCGAGAAACTGGTGGATGCCGTGAAGCGCACGGTAGACGACCCGGAATTCCAGGCCAAGGCCCGCGACATGTACGCCCCGCTGCGCTATCTGCCGCCCGCCGCTTACGCAAAGGAGCTGGAGGCAGGCGAAGCGGAATTCCAGCAGTTGTGGAAAGACGCGCCCTGGCTGGATAAGTGACACGCGCTTCCGGGCGTGCGCCGGGGTGGGTATTGCTTCCGGGCGTGCGCCGGGGTGGGTATTGGATAGGCCCGCCCGCCTGGGAAGGCCTGCCCGAATTACTTCGGTTTGACGTCTTCGCCCGCGTAACCGTCGATGTAGGCGCGGCCCGAGCAGCGCACCATGGCCACGCACGACGGCGCGCCGGTCTTGGCGGTGCACGTCGCGCGCGATTCCTCGCGGGCTGACACCGGGTCGGGGTTCAGCGCTGTGAAGCGCGTGCCCCGGCCTTCGCTGCCCTTCACCCACGCCATCCCGGCGCAGGTTTCCTGATAGGTCAGGACCTTGCGGCAGTCCTTGCAGTCTTCCCATTTGCTCAGCGCGCCGACTGCGTCGTCTTCCTTCGGGTAGCCGTCAGCGTAGATCAGGCCGCCGTCAGCGTTCTCCATCACCGCGCCCCAATAGGCGCGGTCATTCATCTTGGCGGACAGCGCTTCCACGTCGGCCGGACGGGCGCGCTTGGCGGCCTGCATGTCTTCGGCGCTATAACCAGGGCCCGCGCACTGCGGCATCGTCATCAAGCGGCACTTGCCGTCCGGGCTGCCCGCCGTGCAGCGGCGCATGGCCTTCTTGGCGGCCAGTTCGGGCGACACGCTGTTGCCCGGGAACAGATCGTGGTTGGTGTTGCGCGCATAGGCCATGCAACTGTCCGAGAACCAGGACAGCTTCTTGCAGTCCTTGCCGCCCTGGCGCCGGCACTCGGCCAAGGCGGCGGCTTCCGCGTCCTTTTGCGACGTCTCGGGCAAAGCCCAGTAAGTCTTGTCGTGCTTGCCATCGGTGGCAATGCCGCCGTACATCACGTCGGCTTGCGCGGCGGGAGACGCCAGGCCAGCCATCAAAGCAAGAGCGGCGAATGCGGCGCGGATCAGGGGTAGAAAGCGGGCAGGCATCATCGTCGTCGGTAGAAGGTGGAGTGGAGAGCGGGACCGATCTTAGCAAGAAGCCCAGCCGGTTCCGTCCCCCTGCGAAAGCCCGCGCGGGCATATTACGTAACAAATTTCACATCTCGCGAAAGGGATGCTGCCCCCGTTTTCCGGTAAAAATGTCGAACTTTTCTTAAGCGCGCCGTCAGCCTGCGGGGTATGCCCCTTCAGCCGAGCCATCTTGCATCGCACGGCACCTGTCACGAAGAGAAACAAAACGCGTTACGCCACGCCCATGTCTTGCCCTGCGGCAAGGCCAACGCGAAGGCCAGACCCGCCACGGAGCATCGACCGCAAGCCATGAAGTCGCCATCGCACACCTTGAATCGCCGGCCCCTGTTGCTGTCGGCCAGCTTGATTGCCGCTGCGGCAACGCTTGCCGGCTGCGCCCCGATGCCCACCGGCGGAAGCTCGACCCTGCCGTCGCTGGGCAATGTCTTCAAGTCAGGCCTGTCATTCTCGCCAAGCGTGAACGTGGCCAAGAACATGGAAGGCCGGTCCATCAACGACGCGATTGCCGCGTTGGGCGAGCCGTCGAAAAAGCGCGCCGTCGGCAACACGATGGAATTGGAGTGGTCTGACTATCAGACGGCCCCCTACACGGAGTGGGTAACGACGGGCTCCAGCCAGCAGGTCGTGGGCATGATCCCCGCCACCAACACCACCGCCGCGACACCGGTGTTCCAGACGAACACCACCGGCCACTACCAGAACCGTTCGCGCGTGTACGAATGCACGGTGCTGATGCGCATGCAAAACAGCGTCATCACCAACGCCAGCGTCGACGGCAACGTGTGCCCAGAATTCATTGCAGCGCTGCGTAAGTGGGCCGGGGAAAACGAGGCGAATAACTACGTGGTGAAGTAGGGATACGCTTACGCAGCCGCCAGCGAATGCGGGCATGCATAAACGCACGCATTAACGCTGGGCGTCACGAAGATCCTTCAGGTAGACGTCGCAGGTCGGGAATTTGAAAGAATTCGGCTTTGCACGTAGAGCCTTGATCGCGGCTTGCACGCCTTCCGGGAACCGCGCTTCTTCGACGTCATCAGCCATGAGGAATGATTCCGCCATGGACTGCAAAGTAAGATCTTGTTCCCGAGCCAGCACTGCGCTGCGCGCCCGATGGGAAATATCCAGGTAGGTCAGCATGATCGTGGTGTAGTAGTAGGTATTCGGGTTGCTCTCAGATGCCACCACCCGATGCGACCTCACATACGGGTCTTTCTCCCGACCCGCTTCCACGCGGCGTATGACCATCTCTTGCGCCTCTCTGAAATCCGCGCCGGCAATGTTCGCCCTGAGGAAGGCGCGCAAGAAGCTGTCGTTTGGTTGATCGGCAGGGCTATCGTCAATCCGCCAGAACAGTAAGCGGCCCGAAAAATTTGCATGCTTCAGATTGGCGCAGATAAAGGTGGGCGCATGCGTACTGAACTCATCCAGCACGCGCGGCAATTCAGCCCGGGACCTGCGGCGAATCGCGTCCGCTGCGACATATTCCGCATGTTGGGTGTTGTATTCGTCAGCGCTGAAATCCGCACCTTCTAGCATGGCACCTGTGAAGTTGGCTCCCGTCAAGACGGCGTCCTTAAAGCTGCTGCGTGCAAGGCGAACCAGACTCCATTGCGTGCTGGGCAAGATGGCGTTCTGAAAACTGACCTCAGAAAAATCCACCCCCAACTCGTCGAAGGGGCAATCAGGGCAGTAGATATAGTCCATCTGCCGCGTGCGGCCGCCCGCTTTCAGCAACGCCATCAACACCCCACGCATGCTTTCCAACCGCGCAAACGTCTCATCAATCATTTGCTCATCAGCCTCTGTCGCATCGCTAAGACCCGGAATGAAGTAGATGCCTCGGTCGCTCTTTATTGCCGCTGACAGCTCAAACGGCGTCAGGCCCGCCGATTGCACAATTACCCGATGCAAGTCCACGATAGTCTTCAACGTGGCATTCAATGTCGCCGCGTCCGTCGTGTGATCCAGATTCAACAGCACATTCACTATCGCACTTCGAACCGCCGCGTTTCCATCCAGAGCAAGCTGATTTGCCAGCGCGATCAAAATATCCCTGTCGCGCTCGCCCCCCGCCGCATGCAACAGGGCCGACGCCTGCGCCACACCCGTGACCCGTTCGCTGGGCACGCTGCTGCCCAGCTTGGCGAATGCGCGTTCAAATCGCGCACTTTCCGCGTCCTTACGTTGCGCCTCTTGCTGGTTCAGCCCGACCACCACCGTCCACACCAGGCTCAAGATCGCCAGGATCGGCACCACGCCCTGCAAGATTTCGGTCAGCCTTCCCAGCCGTGATTGCTTGAACGTCAGCGCCTTGATCTCGAGTTCAAGCTTGCGCAGTTCAAGCGCGGCTTTGTGCGGATCGGCGGGTGGCGTTCCGGGGGGCTTTTTTCGGGTGGCGTCGCTGTCGCTCATGCATCCCTCTCAGGCACTGTGCGAATCCGGCTGGCCCGAAAATAGTACTGCCCGCCAGCACGAGATTCGTGCGCGCCGCGTCACCCAAAAGCATGAGTCTGGGTGTAATCCTGTCCTCATCCGTTCGAATGACCCCTTGCCATCCGGGACCTAAAGCGGATCGCGGCCCCTCAGAAAGCTCGGGTTAATCTTGCGCCTTCATTGAATGATCACGCCGTATCCATGAACCGCTTCATCGCCCTGTTCTGCGCAGTGTTTCCCGCGCTAAGCAGCGCAGCATATTCCCCTACCCCGACTGAAACCGCCGTGTTCGAGGCCGTCTTGCGCGATGAGTTCAACGCCTTTCTTGAAGGTGGCGAGACGGTCATCGGAAGCCGCCTGGGGCTGGCCCGAGCGCCGGCCGTAGCGGTTGCGATGGCCTACGCCCGCGGCGCCAGTTTTCCCTACCCGGCCTCAATGGACAACGCCCTGCTGGTCTCTGGCGCCGTCGCGTCCATCGAGCGCGATGCACGCGGCAAGCATATGGCCGTCTTCGCGACCCCACAGCCAGTAATGGTGCGCGCCGAACTTCCCCTGGGGATGTCGCCGGCAGCAAGCCTGACGCTCGTGTGCGGCAAGATGCGCGTAGTGGATAGCTCCCCCACCTTCTCGGATTGCCAGGACGCCGCCGTCGTCGGGCGCCAGGCGGTGGCTGCGCTGAAAGCCGATGTGGCCAACTTCTATGAAGGCAAGCCGACCGAGGCCAGCGTGTCGCGGATGGCCATCAATGTGGCGTTCTACGCAAGTCAGCTGCCCGCTGACCACGGTTGCCCCGATGAGATGGCGCAATGCCGGCAGCACATAGAAGCGGCCACCGCGTCCGCCTCACGCTCGCAAGCGCTGCGTGCGGTGGTGCGGCGGTTTCAGGATGCCGGTGTGGACTTGAGTCCGTATGAGGGTGGCGAGCCTTCCGCGGATTAAAACGCCCTGCGATGGGGCGCATGGCGGGTTGGGTGCAACGCTACGCAGACGCGCGCGTCACGCGGCAGATGGTTCGCAGCACTTCCGCCGGATCAGCCGGCTTGGACAGGTAGGCCGCGTAGCCTTCACAGGCTGCATCAATTTCATGCTCGGGACGGCCGCTTAATACCAGCACTGGCGTGTCGCTCAGATAAGCGTTTTCGCGCATGGCGGTCAACAACGCGGCGCCGTTCATGCCGGGCATGGAAAAGTCGGTGATCACGAGGTCCGGGCGCAGATCCAGCATCTGCTGCAGCGCCGTCAACCCATCGGTATGCGTCGTGACGTTGTAGCCTTCACTGCGCAGGAACTCGCTCAACATGTCGATCAGCATCGGCTGATCATCGACCAAAAGAATTTTCATCATACTTATTCAGTCCGCGTGAGGCGGCATTAGTGTTCTGGTTCTGGCCGGCCTGAAGAACCCGCGATGGTAGGGCAAGCAAGCCGTATAGGTGTAAAGCATTTGTATCGGCACGAAACCGCTATTTTGCATGACTGCCCAGTGCGCGCGCGGGATTGCCCGCCACGGTAGCGCCCCTTGGCACGTCGCGCGTGACGACGCTGCCCGCCCCAATGATTGCGCCATCACCCACTGTGATGCCGGGCAAGATTATCGCCCCTGCCCCGATCCAGACACTTTTGCCGATCTGAATGGGCCGGCCATATTCCAAGCCCGCGTCGCGCGTTGCGGCATCGCGGGGGTGGTCTGCCGCCAGAATCTGCACGCCAGGGCCGATTTGCGTGCGGTCGCCAATAACAATCGGCACCACGTCCAGAATGACGCAATTGAAGTTCAGAAAAACGTCGGCGCCCAAACTGATATTGAAACCGTAGTCGCAATGGAACGGCGGCCGGATCACCGCGCCCTGGCCCACCGCGCCCAGCCGCTCACACAGAAGCCCACGGCGCTGCGGCAAGGGTTGCGACAGGCTTGCGTTATAGCGGGCAAGCCACGACAGCGTGGCCGCCTGCGCTTGCTGAATCTCAGCGGCCGAGGGGTCATAGAGTTCGCCTGCGAGCATTTTCTTCAGCTCACCAGTGAGCGCGGGAATAGACATCGGATTCCTTTATTTATCGGCGGGCACCAAGCTCTTGGAGGCAACAACGGGTGCTACGACGCCGGCTTGTCGCGCGCGTCCGGAGGAGTCGGCCGGCCAAACGCGTCCTTGCCTTCTTGCGCTTGGGAGCCGCCCGCCGGATAGCCGGAATTGGTATTGGGATCGGTATTGACGTCACCCTGCGGCGGGCCATCGGCCACGGGCTGGCCCGTCCCGCCCGTGTCGCTGCGATCTACGTGGGGTGATGGCGGCGGATTGGGCGCGGGCGCGGGTTTGGATTCGGTCATGGTTGTCTCCTGGGGTTTGCGTATCTCGGCTGGCGGGTCGCGGCTTGCCTATCGCGGCCTGCGTATCGCGTATCGCGTATCGCGGGTTGCGGGTTGCGGGTTGCGGGTCGCAGCTTGCGGCTTGCGGCTTGCGGCTTCCGTGATGCCACGCGGCCGACGCACGCAGCAACTTTCGTTCCTGACACCCCGCCGCCCGCAAAAAAGCCGCCTCCGTATTCAGCGCTACAATCCCGCCGGCTTCCCCCCTCCCCGCCTCATTCCGGCGTGCCCGGATGCGTCATCACCCCCTCCCGCCTTCGAGAATTTCATGTTTCGGCAGTTGTTGGCCTTAGTCCTTGGGCCGCTTCTAGGTTTGTTCGTTGTCTGCATCGGCAACGCATTCATCTCCTCTCTGACTACGCTGCGTCTGGACGCTGCGGGCGAATCGGCCACCGTCATCGGGATCATTTCGTCGTCGTACTTCATCGGCCTGACGCTGGGCGCCATCTTCAATGACCGGCTGATTGCGCGCATCGGCCACATCCGCGCCTACAGCAGCTTTGCGTCGCTGATCGCCGTCACCGTCTTGCTGCAAGGCCTGATCTACGGGCCGACCGCGTGGTTCGTGCTTCGCCTGATCAATGGCTGGGCCTGCGTGGGCGTGTTTCTGGTGGTGGAAAGCTGGCTGCTGCTCGCAGGCGACCCGAAGATGCGCGGGCGCTTGCTGGCGCTGTACATGATTGCGCTCTACGGCTCGGGCGTGCTGGGCCAGCTTCAGCTGGGCGTCCTCACACAACTGGGCGACATGGCGCCCTTCATGGTGGCGGGGCTGCTGGCCTCGTTGTCGGTGATGCCGATGGTCATCATTCCGCGCATCTCACCGCTGGTTGAACGCGTTGAACCGCTAATGCCACAACACCTGATCCGCATGACGCCCACGGGCGTGATGGGCTGTTTCGGGTCTGGGGTGGCGATTGCCGCCGTGTACACCTTGCTGCCGCTGTACTTGCAGCGCATCGGCCTGGACGTGGCCGACGTCGGCAAGATGATGAGCGCCGTGATTCTGGGCGCGATGGTATTGCAGTATCCCGTGGGCCGTTGGTCTGACCTGCGCGACCGCCAAGTGGTGCTGATTGCGCTGGCCGTGTTCTGCACCGTGTTGAGCCTGCTGATTCTGCTGCTGCCCGCGGGCTCTCCGTTGCTGATCGTATTGCTGTTTCTATTGGGCGGCGGTGTGTTCGCCATCTATCCGGTGGCCGTCAGCCACGCGGCCGACCGCGCGCCGGCCGATGCGTTGATCCGCATGATTCAGGGGCTGCTGCTGATCAATTCGCTAGGCTCGGCGCTAAGCCCGCTAGCCATTTCACCCGTCATGTCGACGTTCGGCGCCGCCGGGTTTTTCTGGTGTTTTGCAGTGCTGAACCTGAGCTTGATGGTCTTCTTCATCTGGCGGCGCGGCGAGCGCCCGGCCCCCGCACCGGTGGCCCCCTTCGCCGCCGCCGCGCAAATGTCGCCAGCCGGCGTCGAGATGCGCGTAACGGAAGACCTGGTGCAAGGCGCGCTGGATCACGAAATGACCGAAGACCTGACGAACGTCGTGCCGGGCGCGGAAGCCGCGGAACCGGTGCTTTCGGCAGCGCCGAATCCGGTGCCTGCGCCGGGTGGGGACTGATTTCAGGCCGCTTCGGGCAGCGATTTGGTCAAGTGCATGTCGATATGAATATCAGTAAACGGGCAGTTCACCGAACCGTCCTCTGATTTTTCCAGTATCCCCAATTCGACCAACGCTTGCGTGTCTTGGTGTACCCGGCGCACGTCACGATCCAAGCGACGCGCAAGCTCACGAATTCCGACCTCACCCGCCCCCAGCATTATGCGGACAATGTTCCAGCGCAACTCCGTGAGCTGGCCAAAGAATGCGGCTGGCGATTCGAAATTGAGCCGTTCGCCTTGGTAGGAACCGTCTGCGACGCCACGCTCCGCACGGCGGCTCGCATCGGACAGGAACGCGCGCCAGTCCTGATTAATCGTGATGGTTAACGTCCGATTCATTTTCACTCCTTCCATTTCTCGACTTCACTTGAGAAATCTTCCAACAGTTGCCGGACGGTCGAAAACTCATAGGGATACTCGCCGTTTCCGACATGCTTGTGGTCCCCTTTGCCCCGTTCGTTATCGAAACCGACAACTCGCCTGCCGTTACGGATGTAGGCCAAGCGATATTTGAAACCGTGGGTGGTCGGCGGAACCGGCTCGGGAACCTTCCAGATGACGATCTGCAGGGTCCCGCCGTCTTCGCCAACACTCTTGTCGCTGATGATGAGTTGAGCTTTCATGAGGCATATAAAAAGAAATGCAGCTGCGTTGGCAATTCCGCCAACATACTCGATGTTGGCGGAATTGCCAACAAGCACAGCAGCATCCTTCCAACATGTAACCGCCCAGCAATACCTGAAATATCATGAAGCCCAATGGCAATCATGCGCCCTTATACTCGCCTCCGCACGGCGTGGCACCCCATCTTGCGGCGTTTTAACCCGCCTTGGCGCGTGACAGATAATCAGCCTGCAATATAAAAACCAGCACCCTTGCGTTCCAAAAAAATCAACAGGAAAGCGCCTACTCCATGACCCAGACCCTGAAGGCCAGCCCGACGCTGCGCAGTACCTTGGCCGGATTGCTTGTGGCCGCGTTTGCGGCGCTGTCGGCGCCGGCCGCTGCTGCCCCCGCTGCGCCCGCCCCCATCTCCAAGGAAGCCGCTGCGGCGGTCACTCCTCCCGATGCGCCCACGGTGATGTACGCCATTTATGACGTGGACGGCAAGGGCGAGACCACGTATGAGGTCACGAACGGCAGCGTCGCCACGTATTGGTTCGGTCATGCCTTTGAATCCGAAGGCACGCACTATTACACCGGCTTCGCGTGGGACACGGCGGATCGCTATGGCAAACCGGGCGAAGATCAGGTCGGCCCCGGCACGCAGGTCAACCTTACGGAAGTCACGTTCACGCTGACGGACCCGGCCTCCGACAAGCCGTGGAAATTCCGTGGCATGGAACCCACCATCGGCACGTTCGGCGCGTACGAACGGGGTACCGACGTGGACCCCAAACGCAAAGCGATCGAACACCGCACGCCCGGCGGCAAGCTGCTGTTGGCGGTGCCAACCACCAGCTTTGACAACGGCATCACCAGCGACGGCTACGACTTGCTGGTCTTCAATCCGGACCGCCTCAAGCGCGACGGTAACGACCATGTCTGGACGTACGTGGGCGGCGTGTTGACCGGAGAAGACAACAGCGCGGCGTGCGCCGATGGGGAAGTCATGCCCTGCACGGGCAGCTCCGGCGAATTGGAGTTTATGCCCGACGGCAAGACCGACATGCCGGCGTTGAAGATCACGCCCAAGGGCACGACGATTTCTGGCCCCAACAAGACCCGCCATCTGGGCGCCGCCGACATCACGACTTATGTTTTCGACCCGGCGAAAAAGGCCTACGTCAGCAAGTAAGCAACCGCTCAAAAGCAGGCGGCCAAAACGCGCCACACGCCACCGCAATACAGCTGCAATACAGCTTGCGTACAGGTGCAATTAAGGCCGCCTGCCTACAATTTCCGCATAGCATCTCTACCGCATTCGCGGTTCGAATTCCATGCGGCTTCTTCAGCAGGTCACGACTCCTCCGCCCGTGGGCGGCATTCGTATCGAGTCTTCAGATTCCCGTCAGGCAAACATCGCGCGGCAAGACCTGGACCGATTTCTATCGGAATCCGGGCTGCATGATGCGGCCACCGGCGCAGGCCTGACCGGCGCGTCACCGGGCGCGCATGCCTGGTTGCGTACGGCCGTGGCCGATGTCATCGCCCCCGGCTACGACACTACTGGCATCGCGCAGCGGCTGGGGTTGCGGACCGACGTTGATGACGGCGATCTCGACCGCGAGATTCTGCTGGCGATGTTGGCCAGCCCCATCGCCTTCACGTTTCCCGATGTCGCGGAATTGAAATCGGCGGTACGCATCCGCCGCTATATCGTCCAAGCCGCGCGCAAGACGGCCCTGGCGTTCGACACCGAACACGCCGAGCGTCCCGAGGACTTCTGGACGTATCACGAAGACAGCGGCTTTACCGTGCTGCCAGGACGCTCGCTGATCGAGGGCTTGCGCCGCGCCACGCAGCCTGACGCGTCGGGCCAGTTGTATGCGTTCTCTTGCTACCGGGCGACGGAATACGTGACGGTGCTGGGCCTTGCTCAGGAATTGCAGCAGGCCAACCCGGAACTCGCGCGCCGTTTGCAGCGCCAATGGGAAACGCGTGCGGTCATGTCCGGGCGTTTCCATGACGCCTTCCTGCACGAATACGGATCGCTGGACGCGCCTTTGCCGCAACGCTTTTACGTGCCGGGTGACCGGCTCTGGTTCCGCAACCCGGACGCTGCGTCCTCCGATGTGGAAGGCTACGAAGGGTCGTGGGTGTTTTATCTGGGCAATGGCCAGTTCAATAATTTCTGGGAACACGGCAGCCCCTATACGTTGACGTCAAAGTGCGTGGAGATATTCCATTGGCGTCATGGCCTGCGCAAAGACGCATCCGGCAAGCTGTTCATGGACGAGCAAATCGTTCACGAACGMGTGCAGCAGACACTGGCCGACGCGGATGCCACCGCCGCCATTCTTGAACGCATGGCGCGCATCCGCGACCCGCAAGGCGTCTACGCGGAAGGCGGCTGCATTGACGCCACGCGCGAGCGGGTGCGTTGGGTGCGGCCAGGCCATTGCGACATCGTGCTGCCGGAATTTCCCGGGCCGTCACCGATGTCTATCGCCGCCTGACCCTACACGCGAATCGTGCGCCCGCCGGGCGTGAAGATCATGGCAAAATCGCGCCATGAACCTCTACCTGGTTGGCGTTATCGTTCTGCTTGCGGCCGCGGCCGTCATCTATCGCTGCCTGCACCGCCGGCCGGATGACACGCCTGGGTCCATCACCCGAACCCTTATCACGGGCGCGCTGCTTTACGGCGTGATCGGCCCGCCTGTCGGCTTGCTCGTCGTGACGCTCACGATGTCGATTCCGCAATTGATGCGCGACCTGGAGGGGTTGCAGGTGGCCTATCTGGTGGGCGGTTTACCGGCAGTGATGTGCGGCGTGACCGCCGGGGCGCTAAAGCCCGCACGATCCTCATCTTCATGGTCCGCAGAATCTACCTGGCCCGCGTTTGCACTGGCCTGCGCCGCCGGCGCCGTGTACGGCTTTGCGCTGGTCTTGGCGATTGTCAACAGCGACAGCCTGCGCTTTGCCGGCGAGGCCTTTCGCGCGGGCGCCGCACCGGGCTTGGCCGCCGCCGCAGTCTGCACCCTGCTGTTCCATGGCAGGCCCTGGATGGCTCACAAGCCGCGTCCCACCTAGCGCGGCATCGTGGCGCGTTGCCCCCGTCGCGCCGTGCCGCTGCCCACGCCGCACCGTGCAGCTGCCGTTAGCCCGCTTCCGGCATCACCCCAACATATCTTCCACGTGGCCGGATCACCTGCGCCACGCTAAGTTGCTCCAGGCTGTGCGCCAGCAAGCCAATGCTGCGCGCGGTGGCGAATAGCCCAAACGCCGCATCTTCCGGCAAGCGGTAATGCGCCACCAGCGCCGCCAGCGCCACATCAATATTCGGCGGCAGGCCCGTCAGCTGCGTGGCCTTTTCGATGAAGCGCGCGATGACGTCGGGCGGCTCGAACTGCGCCAACAACGCCGCTGCGCGCGGATCGCCGTCGGGGTACAGGTGGTGCCCAAACCCCGGCAGCGGCAGGCCGGTAGACAGGTAATGCGCAATCACCTGGTCTTCACCCAAGCGTTCCACCTCATTGAACAGCGCCTTGACGCGCCCCGAGGCATCGCCATGCAGCGGGCCTGACAACGTCGTCAGCCCAGACAGCAGGCACGCCGGCAATGACGCGCCCGTCGACGCCGCGATGCGCGCCGCAAAGGCGGAACTGGTGAGTTCGTGGTCCACCAGCAAGACCATGGCGGTGCGCAACCCCTCAGCCACGTGCGCGGGCTGCTTCCACCCTTGCGCAAAACGCAGATGCAACGGCTGCTTGCCCGGCTGCGCGCCAAACGCATTGGCCAACTGCCCGACCAACGCCTGGCATTCGCTATGCAGCACGCGCGTCATGCGCCCATGCGTGGAATGCCCGGTGGCGGCCAGCGCCGCCAACGTCGTGAACGCCGCTACCCGCCCGGGTGACGACACACGCGTCGCGGATGAAAAATCAACCGGGTGCTCGGCGTTCCACAACCACTGCGCCGCGGCTTCCAGGCTGGCCGTCTGCGCGAAGGCCACCGCATCCTGCCCGCGATACACCAAGCGCTGGCGAATGAAGGCCGAAATGGCGGTTGGGATGCTGGGTTCAGCGCCGAACAGCGTGTTGGTGGCAAGCGTTTCGTGCTTGCGCCCAGCCTGCTTGCGCTTGGCCAAGCCCGCCACATCTTCTGCCCGGTACAGGCTGCGCCGCGTGTCGGCCGGATCTGGCATCACTTCCAGTTTGCCGCGGCTGACATACGCGTAGATGGTCTGCGGCCGCACGCCCAATTGGCTGCACACCTCGGCCATTGAAATCCAGGAACCCATGATGTCTTGTTGCAAGTTTATATGTTGATTTTATAGATCAATATTGCTTTGCAAATCAATCATTAAATACGATGGGATCAATCATTCACGCACGCATGTTCGCCATGCCGCCCACTTGAGCTGAACCCTATGAAGCCCCAGGTCCTGCAACTGAACCCCATCCTGATTCCCGCCATCAATGACGAGCTGGCCTCGCTTTACCAGGTACACAAGTTCTTCGAGATTGCCGATCAGCCAGCCTGGCTGCGCGAGCACGGCGCGTCCATCAGCGCCGTCATCACGGGCGGGCACACGGGGATATCCCGCGGCATGCTGGAACAAATGCCCAACGTCAAAGTCGTGGCCGTGAACGGCGTGGGCACGGATGCGGTGGACCTGGCGTATTGCCGCAGCCGCCACCTGCCCGTAACCGCCACACTGGGCGCGCTGACCGAAGACGTGGCGGATCTGGCCATCGGCTTGCTGATCGCCGCGTGCCGCAACCTGTGTGCCGGCGACCGTTTTGTACGCGACGGCCTGTGGGAACTGAACCCCCAGCCCAGCGCCATTCCGCTTGCGCGCCGCTTCAGCGGCATGCGCGTAGGCATTGTCGGCATGGGCCGCGTCGGCCGCGCCGTGGCCGTGCGCGCCGCCGCCTTCGGATGCCCGATCCGCTACACCGACCTGCGCGCGATGGACGACGTGCCGCATGAATTCGTGCCTGCGTTGCTCGACCTGGCGGCGGCTTCCGATGCGCTGGTGTTGTGCGCCGCGGCCGACAAGGCCGAGGGCATCATCAACGCCGCCGTGCTGGACGCCTTGGGCCCGCGCGGCTTCCTGGTGAATGTGGCGCGCGGCCGGCTGGTCAATGAGGCCGACCTGACGCAGGCGCTGGCCGACGGCCGCATCGCGGGCGCGGGGCTGGATGTATTTGTTGACGAACCACGTGTACCGCAGGCGTTGCGCAACACCGACCKCACAACGCTGCAAGCACACCGCGCCAGCGCCACGTGGGAAACCCGCCACGCCATGGGCCAGATGGTGCTGGACAGCGTGGCGCAGGCGCTCGCGGGCGAACGCCCGGCGATGAGCCTGACCACCTGACCCGCAAGCGCCCGCCATGTCCGACTTCGTCTTTTCCCCTGCCGCCCCCGTCACGTTGGCCGTGGCGGGCAGCGCTTTGCGTTTTCCCGTGGCGCGCGTGTTCTGCATCGGCCGCAACTACCGATGGGATGCCAATGAACCCGCGCCCCAAGCCATGCCCGCGTGGTTCATGAAACCCGCAAGCGCCGTCGTGCCAGCAAGCGGGCCGCTGCCCTACCCGCCCGAGACCGCCGAGTTCTGCCACGAGGTGGAACTCGTCGTCGCCATCGGCCAAGGCGGCCGGAACCTGACGCCGGAACAGGCGCAAGCGGATCACATCTGGGGCTACGCCACGGGTCTTGACCTGACGCGGCGTGACTTGCAGCAACAGGCCAAGCTTGCGGGCGGCCCGTGGGAACCCGCCAAGGCGTTTGATTATTCAGCACCGTGTACGCCCATCGTTCCCGTCAGCCGCGCCGGCCGCCTCACACACGGCGCGATGTGGCTGGCAGTGAATGGCGTTGAGCGTCAGCGCACGGACCTGTCCCAACTGTTGTGGCCGGTGCCGGCGCTAGTGGCGATGCTGTCTCGTTCAGTGGCGCTGATGCCGGGCGACCTGATCTACACCGGCACGCCTGCGGGCGTGGGGCCGCTCGTGCCAAGTGATGTCATCACCGCCGGTATTGCCGGCGTTGGCGAGCTGTCCATGACTGTCGCCCCATGCGCCGCGTAATGCCCAAGAGCTACCCCAACAAGCGGCCCCAACGAGCTACCCCAACAAGCTGCCCCCACGAGCGGCCCCAACAGGCCGCCCAACAGACCGGCCCCAACAGCCATCACGCCCCTAGTCTTCCCTTCGTTTTCTGACATCAGGAGTTCACCCTTGAACGCAAGCTCGTCCCAAAAAATTGCCCTGGTCACCGGCGCTGGCAGCGGCGTCGGCCGCGTTACCGCGCTGGGTCTGCTGAACGACGGCTGGACAGTCGTGCTGGCGGGCCGGCGTGCCGACCCCTTGCACACGCTGGCCGCCGACGCCACCGCGCGCGGCCAGACTGCGGTGGCGGTGCCTGCCGACGTCACCGACCCGGCCAGTGTGCAAGCGCTGTTCGACACCATCGAACAACGCTTTGGCCGGCTGGATCTGCTGTTCAACAACGCCGGCGTCAACGCGCCCGCCGTGCCGATGGATGAGCTGCCGCTGGACAAGTGGTTCAGCGTCATCAACACCAATGTGACCGGCGTATTTCTGTGCGCGCGCGCCGCCTTCGGGCTGATGCGCCGGCAGACACCGCAGGGCGGCCGCATCATCAACAACGGGTCGATCTCGGCGCATACGCCGCGCCCCTACACCGCACCCTATACCGCCAGCAAGCACGCCGTCACCGGGCTGACCAAAGCGCTATCGCTGGACGGCCGCGCCTTCAACATCGTGGCCAGCCAGATCGACATCGGTAACGCGTTGACCGAGCTGTCAGAACGCATGACGCGCGGCGTCTTGCAAGCCAACGGCACGACAGCGCCGGAACCCATGATGGACGCCACGCACGTCGCCAATGCGGTGCGCCACATGGCCGCCCTGCCGCTGGACGCCAACGTGTTGACCATGACCATCATGGCCAGCGCCATGCCCTTTACCGGGCGCGGTTAGCGCGGCACACAAGCACCGCAAGCACACAGAGCACTGCAAACCCAGAGTTGACTGAAGTTGACCATCACCCCCGAAGGAGACAAGCATGCAGATCACCACACTGGCCAAGGTTCTTGCCAAGGCCCTACCTAAAACCCTGGCCCTGTCGCTGGCCGCCGTGGCCATCACGCCCACGCAGGCCAGCGCGCAGAGCTACCCCACGCGCCCCATCAGCATCATCGTCCCCGCGCCGCCGGGCGGCGGCATCGACATCATCGCGCGCGTGGTCGGCGAGAAACTGTCGCAGTCGCTTGGGCAACCGGTCATTGTGGACAACCGGCCCGGCGCATCCAACAACCTGGGCACCGCGCTGCTGGCCAACGCCAAGCCCGACGGCTACACCATCGGCATTGTGGGCGGCAGCCACAACATCAATAAGTACCTATTCAAAAACCTGGGCTGGGACCCGCAAAAGAGTTTCGAACCCATCGTCTACACCCACGAAATTCCGCTGGTGTTTGCGGTGTACCCGAAGGTGCCCGCCAAGACCTTGCCCGAGCTCGTCAGCTGGATGAAGGCGAACCCCGACGAGGCCAAGGTGGCGACGTCGGGCCGAGGCAGCGCGCAGGAGATGGCCGCCGAAATGTTCCGCATGGTCAGCGGCGCGCCGATGCTGATGATTCCGTACAAGGGCTCGTCAGCGGCGCACCCCGATCTGCTGGCCGGCCGCACCGTGCTGTATATCGACACGCTGAGCGCCATGCAGGAACAGGTCAAGGCCGGCAACGTCCGCGCCGTGGCGATCTCCACCGCCAAGCGCGCCCAGGCGCTGCCTGATGTGCCGACCGCGCAAGAGCAAGGGCTGGCTGGCTACGACGCCAACACCAATGGCGGCTTCCTGGCGCCTGCCGGCACGCCGAAAGAGATCATCAACAAGCTCAATACCGAAATCAACGCGGCGCTGAAGCAGCCCGCCGTGCGCGCAAAACTGGAAGCCGCCGGGATCGAGGTCCAGGGAGGCACACCGCAACAATACGCGGCAGTGATTCAGGCTGATTTGACCAAGTGGGGCAAGGTTGTGAAGGAAGCGGGTATTCAGCCCGAGTGACGTCGTCTGCGTAGCCGTTCCCTGTGCGCTGCGGCCATCAGGGAACGGCAAGCACAGGGACGCCTAGCCCGCCAACAACGTACATGCGGGCCACAAAAAAAACGTGTTGTGAGAAAGGGAAAATGTAGAAAATCAGAAAAAGGTTATGTATCCTGATTTTCGCGAACATTAACCAGGGACAACTCCCGCTCTTCGTTTCGCAAGCGTTAATTCAATCCCAGCATGACTAGCAATTCGTGGTAACCCTAGATCATTGATCGGCATTCCGTTTTTGAAGTCGGAAGTTTGGAGGGCACGTGACGCAGCATTTGCAGGTTGATTGGCCGCAGACCAGGCATTGCCTGGCTCGCCGGCAACACCATGTCTCTGTTCCCCCGCCGGGCTTTCTTGCCCCCGCTGCGCCTCTGCCGCGCACACCGCGCTTCCTGCCCCACCCCTGAATGCCCACGTATCGCGCGAGCGGCGAACGCCCCCCCGCGCCATTGACCAGCAGTCCTGAATCGAACCGCATTGAAGCTATTGAGAGACCCAGGAGTTACACAGCCTGCGAAGGCAAGGAGGGGTGTCATGAAAGCAAGGCGATGGTTGGGAGCGGCGTTAATCGCCGTCGGCGGATTTTCCGTGATGGGTGGCGCCCTGGCGCAAACTAAAGACGCGGCGTCCGGCACGGCAGGACAGGCGTCTGGCAAGAAACCAAATATTCTCGTTATTTTCGGCGATGACATCGGGCAGGCGAACATCAGCGCCTACACACGTGGCGTGGTGGGATACCGGACCCCCAACATTGATCGCATCGCCAACGAAGGCGCCATCTTCACGGATTACTACGCCGAGAACAGTTGCACCGCCGGGCGGTCAACGTTCATTACCGGCCAATCCGCCCGCCGCACCGGCTTGTCGAAAGTGGGCATTCCGGGCGCGCCCGTCGGCCTGCAAGACCGCGACATCACCATCGCCCAGGCGCTCAAGGGCCAGGGCTACAACACCGCCCAATTCGGCAAGAACCACCTGGGCGATCGCGACGAATATCTGCCCACCAAGCACGGCTTTGACGTGTTTTTCGGCAACCTTTATCACTTGAACGCCGAAGAAGAACCCGAACGCCCCTACTTCCCGAAGAACTCCACGGACCCCGCCATCAAGGCCTACATGCCGCGCGGCGTGATCAAGGCATCGGCTGACGGCAAGATCGAAGACACTGGCGCCTTGACCACCAAGCGCATGGAAACGATCGACGACGAAACCGTGGGGGCCGCGCTGGATTATCTGGACAAGCACGGCAAGGACGACAAGCCSTTCTTCCTGTGGATGAACTCCACGCGCATGCACTTGTTCACGCACATCCGGCCTGAACACAAGGGCAAGAGCGGCATGCCCGGCAATGATTACGCCGACGGCATGTGGGAGCACGACCAGGACGTGGGCAAGCTCTTGAAAAAGCTCGACGACCTGGGCATCGCCAACGACACCATCGTGATCTACACGACGGACAACGGCCCCAACCAGTTCTCGTGGCCGGACGCCGCATCCACGCCGTTCCGCAGTGAGAAGGACACGAACTGGGAAGGCGCGTTCCGTGTGCCGGCGATGATCCGTTGGCCGGGCCACATCCAGCCGGGGTCGGTCAAAAACGACATCGTGTCCGGTATGGACTGGTTCCCGACGCTGCTTGCCGCCGCCGGTGACGATGGCGTGAAGGAACGTCTGCTCAAGGGCTGGAAACCCAACGGCGCCAACCGCGACTTCAAGGTGCACCTGGACGGCTACAACCAGATCGATTACCTGACCGGCAAAAGCGACAAGAGCGCACGCGAAGACTTCTACTACTTCAACGATGACGGCCTGCTGGTCGCCATGCGTTACGAGAACTGGAAGGTGGTGTTCTGCGAGCAGAAATCGCCAGGAGGCTTCGCGGTCTGGAAGGAACCCTTCGTCTGCCTGCGCGTGCCCAAGGTGTTCAACCTGCGCATGGACCCGTACGAACGTGCCGACATCGTTTCCGATCAGTACAACGACTGGCTGACGAAGAACGCGTATCTGGCCTTCGTAGGCTCGGCCAAGGCATCGGAATTCCTGGAGACCTTCATCGAATGGCCGCCCAGCCAGAACCCGCCCAGCTTCAGTACTGACCAGGTACAGCGCGACGTGGACAAGAAGATCGAACAGTATTTCGAAGAACAGAAAAAGCAGGGCAAGGGCCCCAAGTAAGCCAGGAAACCTGGTGAATAGCGCGCCGCGCAAGGGAGCCTCCCACGCGCGGCGCGTGTGCGTTTCGGACAAGGAAAAACGGTGCACCAGAACGCTGAAGCCAGAGGGCACGCCCGTTGGACACACGCATGGCTGATCGCTGCATTGGCCTGCGCGGCGGCGCCTGACGCCCTGGCCCAACCCACCCTGCGCTTGAGCCAGGACGATTTGCAGAAGCGCGCCAATGGGGTGCTTGCGCTGATGTCGTTCTCTATCGTGCCCGACATCACGACGAGTTCCTTATCCATCGGTGGCGGTGGYGGCACAACGTCAGGCTCCTCGGAATTTTTCATGACGCAGCTGGGTGGCGGCGACACGATCTCGAAATCGGTCCCCATCTATCTGGAAGGCGTGCTGGCCGGCAGCCGCTATGACCCGACCTTCATCGCCACGCAAGGCGCCGAGACCCGCAACATCCCCACCAAATGGAACAGCGTGTCGGCAACCGGCGGCATCGGCTGGGACTTCAAACTGACCGACGAACTGAAGCTGCGCCCCATCTTCAACGTTGCGCTGGGCAACGTCACCAGCGACCTGCGGGCTGCAAGCTGGTACGTCGGCCAAAAGACCGGCACGGACGTCACATTCCTGGACAAGGGATCGCTGAACGCCTATGGGCTGGGCGGCTCGATCATGCTGGACTACGAACACTACCGGCCCGGCTACGAAGTGGATGTGGAATTGCGCTATTCCGACATCCGGCTAAAGAGCTTCGACAGCTCGGCCGCGGTGCAAGGCAACGCGATTGCCCAATCCGCAAACCTGTGGGCTCGCTACCGGGCCCCCACCGGTTTTGTGATGCTGCAACGCCCGCTGCGCTACGTGCTGGAGCTGACCCATTCCGAGTTTCTGGGTGACCAGCGCGGCGTGCTGGGATTCGACCGCCTGACATCCGTTGGCGCCGGCCTGGAGCTGGATTCCAGCGCCTACGACATGATCATCACCCGCACCCGATTGGTGGGGCGGTATGTGTTTGGAACAAACGTCTCGGGGTTTTCGGTGGGGCTGGCGGTGAGTTTTTGAGGGTGGCACGCGAACCGGTGCGCCGGCCAAATCCGCAGCAGATGGAAAGTTCTGGCTCTGGACAAGGAATGTCCAGAGCGCCATTCAGACTTCAATTTTCCGAGTCTGAATGGAGTCTTTTGTGTCACACACGTCCACCAACCATCAATCGATTCAACGCACTAACAAGGCCTCCGTGCAACTCGAAGGATGGGGTATGCCGGCTGACGAGGTCATCGCCTTGGCGGCAACGCTTAACCGTCAAGTGCCCGCGCTCGATTGGTTTGCAGAAGAGCGCGCTGACCGCGAAGCGCTGACGTTGCACCTGGTTGATATTGCTGCGTTGGCTGGCGAATCGGGACATGCAGTGTGGAATACCTTTGGCCCTGTCGAAGCCATGCGGCGGGCGCGCGAGGCAGGCCAACCGGCCCTAGCGGTCTGCCGCGGTAAATTCAGCGAGTTGCCAGTGGACCGCTTGGGGGTATGGGTGGCGGCGGCCGGCTTTGCATGGGAAACCAAAACGCAGGCGGTGATTCGAGCGCTCGCGGCCATGGCATGGCAACCGCAACGGGGCTACCAAGATTTGCCAGGATGGCAGGCCGTCCAACCACTGACGCAGCGAAATCTGCTGGCCATTACAGCATCCGACGACGATAAAGTCGATTTTCCTGCCTTGATGAGACAGGTATCCGAAGCGTCGTTCATGCATCCCGCCGCCTTGTCAGTGGCCGGCGTTCCAACCGCAACGTTTGAACGCACGCTGGTGGAAGCCGGCATGCAAGACCTGCACGAAACAGCCGTTGCCCCCATGACGCTTGACGGCGTCCTGCGTATCGATGCGTTGGTGGGCTTCCCATGGCAGGGTACGAATCAGTCTGCAGCAGTTTGAACAAAGTCACCCGTCAAGTAAGCCGACGCCCCCTGGGCAAGCACCGCCTGAATCTCTTTGCGCAAATACGCCGGTTTGACCAGCATGACGTCCGGCGCCAATCCAAGCACGAACTGCTTGAACGTCAAGGACGGACGCACCGTCGCCACGATTTCAAAGCCCTCTCGTGTCTCTTTGATGACCTGATCCTCCGAGAGCCGGTAGTATCGCAACCGGCTTCGGAAGTCGCGCTCTCGGACTTTCAAGGTGACTCGCTGAGGGGCTTCGGGAAAGAACAACAATGTATGTTCCTGGCGCAAAAATCGCTCGAGATCAAAGCCCGTGTCGGTATCCGCCGGTTCATGGGTGGCAACGGCGCTGGTGATCCTGTCAATGCGGTGCAAGTAGCGCACGAACTTCCCGCTGCGCCGGGAACGTCGGCACGACACCAGATACAGCACACTGCCACGCTCGATCAGGGCCAAGGGCGACACTCGGTAATGAACCGGAGCGTTGGTCGATACCGCCACATTCTGATAGCCCAGGTCCAGGCTCGTATTGCGGTACAGCGCGTCCGTCAATGCGCCCATGATGGCCTCGTCCTGCTCGGGAGCAATCAAGGGAAACCCAGAGTCGATGATGGCCGCTTTGCCACGCCAGGCGCGGCCTTGCAGATACCGCGGATACGTAGGATGGCTAGCGAGAAGCTCTCGGCTGCGGTCGCAGTGCTCTCGTAATGTTCTGAGCGCCTCGGCAGGCAATTGGTTTGAGGCGAATTGCTCCAATTGCAAAAGCGCAACCGCCAGTTCCACACTTTTGACCTCGGCTTTGCCCGGCATCTTCTCGGGGATGCCACGCCAACTACGCGCACTTCCCTGCCCACGACAGTCAACAACGCCGTCTTGAAGCAGCCGTTGCAACGCCCTCTGCATGGTCTTGGATGAAGACGCCGAATATCCATACCGGGGCCGCAACCATTCATAAAGCATGCGCGACGACACCCATCCCCCGTCACGCTGAAGCATTTCAAGCACATCCCAATGCAAAGGCGTGAAATCTTCGCCTGCCATACGTCCCTCCATCCCCAATTTTCTTGGGCCCAATTCAAATCAAGCTCATAGGCCAAATCCCAATCTGGCTCTACGGGCTAAGCAATATTCAGTTTCTTCTATTAATATACTGTTATACTTTCGTGTAACACATTCTAACAGAGAGGACGACAGTAATGCCCCTTCCCTTGATCATCGGTGCCGCAGCCTTAGTTGCAGCCAGCTACGGCGCCAAAAAAGGTTATGACGGTTATCAAAAGCATTCCGAAGCCGACGACATCGTCAAACGGGCAAAAGCTGCATATGACGAACGTCGCACCGTCTTTGATGCCCAAGAAAAGAAAACCGAAGTGGCGTTGACGGCCCTGGGTAATCTGGAACTTGAAATCGGCGAGAGCTTCGGTGAATTCAAAACCCTGGCAGATGCGCTGATTAATGACCTGAACGCGAATTCTCAAGACAAGCTGGAGGTCAAATTCCCCAAGCGGGAACTTCAGAAAATTGAGAATTACAGTTATTCCGCCGTTGGGGTGCTGGGCAGCATTGCCGGTGCGGGCGCGGCTGGCGCGGCGGCGGGTTTTGCGGTGTATGGTGGGGTTATGGCCCTGGGCGCGGCATCAACGGGTACGGCCATTTCCGCGTTGGCGGGCGCTGCGGCCACCAACGCCACCCTGGCCGCCATTGGCGGCGGCTCGCTCGCTGCAGGGGGTTTGGGCATGGCTGGCGGCACCGCCATTCTGGGTGCCGCCGTGGCTGCACCGATCTTGGCAATCGCAGGTTGGGCCTATGACAACCACGGCGAAGAAGCCCTTAAAAACGCCCATAAGGCATCCGACGAAGCGGATGCCGCCATCAAGAAACTGGGTAAGGCAGATGAGTTCCTGGCAGACACCGAGGAATATGCACGCCGGATCAAGCGCGCCTTGACGCGCATCTATCGTGAATTCCATTGCTATTTCGATGATCTCAAAGACGTCAGCGCACTTGTCGATGACCTGAAGGGCCGCAATGTCGACGTCGCCGCCGAGCTCGCCAAACTGGGCACGTCGGTCACGCAGATCATCGAAAACGGCTATGCGCTCGCCTCGATTCTGACCAAAGTCATTACCACGCCGCTCTTCAAGGTTAAGGAAGCTCGTGGCGCCATCGTCGTCGATGAAAACGGCTTGCCCGAAATGCTCAAGGACGCAGATGGGTCGATGATGCTGAATGGTGACAAGATCGACGATGTGCTCGACGCCGCCAAGCAGGACGCCACGCGCTACGAACACCGCTAGCCCACTCGTACTTCGCACGGAGGGAGCAGGACTCCCTCTCCCTATTGCCGCCTTTTGCGTGGCCCCCTCGCCATTAATCCGATCTGAATACCATGCACGCTATCGCCAGCCAGTATCCCTGGGCAGAAGAGTTGGAAAAAACCGTCGTTCGAAGCCTCGCCACGAGTTTCGGTTTGGATTTCTTGTTATTCAAAGACAAGCATGGCGGCGAAGTCGACACGATTCATAATGCGCGAAGCGGAGTCTGGGCGACCCAGGCAGAGCATGACAAGTACGACCAGCGCGGCGCGTATTCGGACGTCAAGGGCGCTTATCATAGCGATCGCAGGTACATAGACAAGGGAAAGTCTGACGCCGCACTCCAGCAATCCGGCAAACTCCAGGACGGTTATACGTCCAGCCGGATGTCCGTGCAGAACGGAATTCGCGACCTGGATCATGTGATTGCGGCAAAGACCATTCATGATGATGCCGGTCGCGTATTGGCGGACATTTCCGGAATGAGTCTGGCAAACCACAGTTCCAATCTGGTTTCCACGCATCGGAGTATCAATCGATCGAAGCAGGCTTTGCYGGTCGAAGAGTTTCTGACTGCGCTGCCTGGCAAGATTAATCAAAAAAGGGCCACCCTGACCGCCGATCGTAAAACCTTGGAGTCGATGCCACGAAATACGCCTGAGCAACGGCATCGAGCCGATCAACAAAAAACAAAAATAGAAAAGACCGAGTCGCAGCTCCAGGAGCTGGAATCGATCGACCCCGCAGCCATGCGGAAAAAGGACTTGGCAGCCAGAAAGCAATACGACGGCACCATCAATAAGAAGTACTACACCAGCAGCAAATTCTGGGGCTCGACCCTGAGCGCGTCAGGCAACGCAGGCGTACGCATGGGAGCCCGGCAGATGCTGGGTCTGGTCGCCGCTGAAATCTGGTTCGAGTTGCGCGAAGCATTGCCCGCGCTCATGCAGAAAATGCGCGTGAATTTCTCGCTAGCAACATTTCTGCAAGAGGCGGAACGCACGCTCCAGAGCATCTGGACTCGCGTGAAGGCGCGATTCAAAGATTTTCTGACCGCATTCAAAGACGGCGCGTTCGCCGGCATCCTGGGCAGCGTGACCACCACGATGTTCAACATCGTGGCCACCACTGGCAAGAGCGCGATCAAGATCATTCGCGAGATGTGGGGGCAAATGACGGCAGCCTTGAAGCTGTTGGTCTTCAACCCCGACGGCCTGTCCACAGTCGACCTGACAAAGGCCGTCGTCGCTGCGTTGTCCGCAGGCGTTGCGACCGCCGTGGGAAGCCTGGTCTACGCGCAACTGGTGCCTATCATGAGCTTTCCGTTCGGCGGAGAGCTCGCGGCGTTCATCGGCGCCTTGACGACCGGCATCGTTACCTTGGGTCTGCACTACGTCCTGCTGCACAGCAAAATGATGGAACGCATTTGGCTCCTGATTGAACGCAGCAGCCACGCGCTCACACTGCGGCAATTCGAAACTCTGAACGCGCAGTTGGACGAGTATTTGGAAGATATCGCCCGTATCGAATTGAATGTCGATGTCGACGAACTTGAAGACTTCGCCCTGGATTTGAGCAGCGCAAAAACCGAAACGGCGCGTGGCGCCGTGCTCCTGCGGGAGATCAAAGAACGCGGCATCGCGCTGCCCTATGAAATGGGCAATGCCGACAGCACACGCAGCTGGCTCGCGTCATTGGCCAAGTGAACTCGCCGTTTCCCTGCTCGCAGTGCGGGCGATGCTGCCAGCTGGTGGATCGCTCTGCGCTTACTCGGCATTTGGACCGCGGCGACGGCACGTGCCTGCATTTCGACGCCGTCCGCCTGCAATGCGGCATCTACGAGCAGCGCCCCGACCTCTGCAGGGTGGACCGGCAATACACGCTGCATTACGCGAAGCACCTCTCCTGGGACGACTTCGTGACGCTGAACCTGCGCGTGTGCGCAGCCCTGCAACACCCTGAGTTCCCCTCAGGTGACACCCCAACATCCCATGACCAAAACTGAATATCTCGCGCGCTCAGCGCCATTTATCCATTGGCTTGCCTCGATTGTCTCGGGACAGGTGCCGCTCGACTATCGGCATGAGAATGGCGTGGACGCCAGCCTGAAGGACGCCCTTGACCGCTACAGCTGGCCCAACAAGCGGATCGACATTCCGACCCCCGAGGGCCAACTAAGCATCCCTGCCCATAGCAACTTTTTAGTCAACGCCGCCCTGCTGCAGAGGCTCCAAGCGGGTCTACGCCGCTGCCTGGATCAGACGCCGGTCAATGATGCAGAGCTCGCGCATTGGGCCGAAGCCATCATGCGCTGGGGTGGCGTGTTCACCAAGCGTGGCAATGGCCCTTGGCTGGACAGTAAGCGAGCGGGCTTCTCAACCTACCTGCGCCCCGTACTGCAAGCGCTATCCGACCCGGGCGGCTCTGCGCACAAGGCGTTACCTGATCTCAGGTCGAACGCCGGCACCACCAAAATTCACTCCCTGGCGCTGCCTGATTTCGTGATCTATGACAGCCGCGTCGCTGCCGCCCTTGCGTGGCTGGCGCTGCGGTGGAGTCAACAGGAAGGCATCGCGGTGCCCGCCCAGTTGCGATTTGCCTGCATGCGCGCGAACACCAGTAAAGCCAACCTCAAAATGCGTTCACCCAATCAGACACTATTCCCCTACTTCGCCGCTACGGGACCGTTGCGAGAGCATCAGCGCCATGCGATCTGGAATATGCGAGCCAATTGGATCATCTGTGCAGCCGCTGCGCAGTCCACGGCCGCCGCTTGGACGGCTCGCCAGATCGAAGCTGCACTATTCATGATGGGCGCCGACTTAGCCCCTGCGATGCGCGATCGCTGAAACGACGAGCATCACCGCCCCCAGCACCAAAATGCCCGCCAGAATGCCCGATAGCCGCATCAGCGCTGGCGCCGGATCGTTTGCCCAATGGTGGTCCTGCACGAACACCATGATGAAGGCGATGGTGAACTGACGGCCGACATAGCTGGCGCCTTCCTGGCCCGACTGCACATGGCATCCGACCCACACGCCCAAGGACAGCACCAGCATGTGCCAAACGGGTTGCTCGTGCATCAGCGGCAAAAGCGCCATGCCCACCACCCCGGCCAACAGGCAGCCCGCCACGCGTTGCACCATTTTTTCAATGATGGGCTGGCGCGTGCTGTCCACCAGCTTGCCCGCCGGCAGGATCAACACCGCAATCGTCGTCACCATCGCTTGCGCGAAGCCGGGCATATCGAACCAGTAGGTGCACGCGGCAAGAATGACGATGGCCAAGGCCGCCTGCCCCCCCAGCAGCAAACGGTTTCGCCGCAACACGTCAGGCGGCGGCGCGCTGGCTTGTGCCGTGTCCGCGCCTTCACCAATGGCCAGCGGTGTCGCCGAAACCGGTGGCGGCCGCACACGCCGATACCACTGCGGCCCGAAATGAAATGCGCTGGCCACCAACACGCAAGCCAGCGTCCCCACAATGACCTCCGCCGCGCGCAACGCCGCAAACACGGCTGTCGCCTCCCATGACGCCAGCACGTGCGCTTCATACGTCACCATCAAGGCCGTCACCCCACCCAGCATCCAGGCATACGGCGCCTTGGACCCATTGGCGTAATACGCCGCCACCCCGCCAATCACGCCCAGCATCGGCACGAACAACGCAGGACGGTCGCCAATCAACGGCCCCGCCAGCGCCCCCAGCGCCGCGCCCAGCAAGGTGCCGGCCACCCGATGCGCCGCGCGCTCAAGCGAGCTGTTGAAGCTCGTCTGCATGACGGCAAACCCGCTGACCGCCGCCCACCACGTGTACGACAAATGCAGCGCATTCGCGAGCGCAACCGATAGCGCGACGGACAGCACCGCCTCGATCGCAAACGTGGCGCGCGCCCGGGATGGCTTCCACGCGGCAAGCTCACGCCCCAGCGCAAACATCGCCGCGCGGATGGTGTGCAAGAGCGTATCGGCGAGTGTCATGCGATGAAGGGGCTTAGACGCTGCGGGTTGCCGGCGGGATGAAGTCAAATAATAAGGAGCTTCCCCCGCCTTGTCGAAACGCGCCTGCCAATCAGCGCGCGATAGATGTACGGTATTCTCGATCCGGCCAAATTCTGCTTATCAAACTGACCACCAAGGGAGTCAACATGAAACGCCATCCGCGCGTGATCGCTATTGCCGCTTTCGCCTCTATGCTTGCCGCTTGCGCCGCCCCGCAGACCAAAGCGCCCATCACCGGCAACACGCACGCCGGCGCCACGTTGAAAGCCGACGTCGCCCAGAACATTTCGATGCAGGCCCAAGTTCAACTGAATTGCCAAAAGGTCGACGCAATTCAAACGGAAGTCGTCAAGGTCAACCCGATTGGCACCGGCAATTCCGCCGCGTCCCGGCAGTATGGAAGCGTGGATGAACGATGGATCGTGCAACTGTGCAATCAGCAGATTCCGTTCAAAGTGACGTTGACGCCTGATGGAAAAGGCGGAACCTTCTTTTCGACATCGCGCGAAACGTATTGATGATGGCGCAGTGATCGGTCACGCACGACCAACATCCGCTATTGCCCAGACCGTTGCGCGCTGCACCTCTCCGACGAGTTAGCGTAAACGTGTAAATGCACGAGCGCACAATCGAAAAGGCGCGCAAGCGCACACCGCCCCGACGCCCCACCACCGTATGCCGATTGCCGCCGCCCGGGCGGCAGCAATTCGGCGGCCCCGCAGCACTCGTCACTTAGGCACGCCCTAGCAGCGCGCCGATCCAAGACACCGGCAGCCTGTTGCCGTGGTGGCCCAGACGGCGCGCAACCTCGATGCGCCCGAGGGAATCTGAAGGGAAGGCCAAAGGCCTGGACGAAGATGACGAAGGGGGAGTCCGGAGCGAAGGCTCCGGACCGCAATCGTGGGCGCGCGCCGTCTGGGCCACCACGGCAACGGGCGACCTACGAAGACACGGCAACGGACTGATGCCCGTGCCGCGCCTGGCATGACAACGCGCGGGACAAACAAAAACCGGAGCAATGCTCCGGTTTTTTCTATGCTTGCTGCCCTTGCGGTGGGCCGTAGCAAGATTGTGGTCGGCCACAAAACAAAAGCCCCGCCTCTAGGGCGGGGTGGGACTAGGTCTTACATGATGGGTCTTAGGCTTGCGCCCATTGGAAGCCATCACCAACCTGTTGGGGATTCTATTCAAAGGATGTTGGATCAGTCAACACGACTGGTCCACTCCTTTCTTCCTTGGATCGCCCGGTGTCAGACTGGATTTTGCTGGAACCAGACTGCATTTTCTGCGGCGAAGGTCGGATTAAAAAATGCAGTCTGACTGCAAGATCCCAAGAACTCCCCCCTAAAAAAACGCCCACGCAGCACCTTGGTGCGCGTGGGCGTTTTGCTGTCGGTACACTCCGCCGGCGGAAAGACTACTCCACCGTCGCCCCCGACTTCTTCACCACTTCCGCCCAGCGCGGAATCTCGGTTGCCATCAGGGCGCGTAATTCGTCCGGCGTGCTGCCGACGAGTTCCATGCCCATGGTCTTGCCGAGTTTTTCCTGCACATCCGGTTCCTTCAAGATCAGCGCGATTTCGGCGGCCAGCTTGTCCAGGATGGGTTTGGGTGTGCCCTTCGGAGCGTAAACCGCTTGCCAGGATGCCATTTGGAAACCCGGCACGCCGGCTTCCTGCATGGTGGGGACCTCCGGCGCGAGCGAGATTCGGTCTTTGGTGGTGACGGCCAGCAGCTTCAGTTTGCCGGTTTGCAGCAGCGGCAAGGCGGCGGTCATCTGGTCGAACATGAAGGTTACGGCGCCCGATGACACGTCCACCATGGCGGGCGGGGTGCCCTTGTAAGGCACGTGCGTGAGCGGCACGCCGATCATGCTTGAGAACAGTTCGCCGGCCAGGTGCGTGGACGTGCCCGCGCCGGAGGACGCGAAGGTGCGCTTGTTGGGGTCGCGCTTGAGCAGCGCGATCAGGTCGGCCACCGAGTTCACGCCCAGGTTGGGGTCAACCAGCAGCACGTTCGGCAGGTAGGCGATGAGCGACACCGGTTCGAAGTCTTTGACCGGGTCGTACTTCAGGTTCTTGTACAAACTGGCGTTGATGGCGTGCGTGCTGATCGTGCCGCCGAACAAGGTGTAGCCATCGGGCGGCGCTTTCGCGACGTAGGTGGCGCCGATGCCGCCGGCCGCGCCGGGCTTGTTTTCGACGATGACGTTCTGGTGCAGGCGGTCACCCAGCTTCTGGGCGAGCACGCGGCCAACGACGTCGGTAGACCCGCCGACGGTGAACGGCACCACATAGGAAATCGGCTTTTGCGCGGGCCAATCGGCGGCGCTGGCCGGCATGGCCAGCGTGCCTAGGACGGCACTGGCCAGCAGCGCGGCCAACGCGCTGCGTCGTTGCGTATTCATGGTTGTCTCCTGCCTTGATTTATTGCTTTATAGGTATGGGGTCGCAGGCGGCGGGACGGCCGGCCGCCTACGGCAAGGCTCAACGGCCTTGTTCTTTGCGCCAGGCGGCGAATTTGTCTTTGGTGCCCGGATCGGTGGGCGGGTACAGGCCCAGGATGGACGCGCCCTGCTGCACCTGGCTGGTCACGAAGTCTTCGAATGCGGTCATCTCCACCGCTTCGATCGAGATCTCCTCGGCCAGATGCGCGGGGATGACGACCACGCCTTCGCGGTCGCCCACGACGATGTCGCCCGGCCACACGGCGACATCACCGCAGCCGATGGGCGCGTTGATGTCCAGCGCCTGATGCAGCGTCAGATTGGTCGGGGCCGAGGGGCGCTGGTGATAGGCGGCAAAGCCCAGTTCGGCAATTTCAGGGGAATCGCGAAAGCCCCCGTCCGTGACCACGCCAGCCACGCCGCGCTTCATCAAGCGCGTGATCAGGATGGAACCGGCGGACGCCGCGCGCGCGTCCTTGCGGCTGTCCATGACCAGCACCGCGCCTTCCGGGCAGGTTTCGACAGCGACGCGTTGCGGGTGCGAGCGGTCTTCAAACACCTTGATGGTGTTCAAGTCTTCACGCGCGGGGATGTAGCGCAGGGTGAACGCCGGGCCGACCATGTTGGGCAGGTTGGCGTTCAGCGGGCGCACGTCCTGGATGAACTGATTGCGCAGGCCGCGTTTGAACAGCGCCGTGCACAGGGTGGCCGTGCTGATGCCGGACAGGCGGGCACGGGTTTCGGGATTCATTTGGGACACGATGACTCCGGACAAAAAACAGAATGAAAGAAACGCGCGGCGGGCCCTGCCCGCCTGCGCGCTTAGAAGATTTCGGGTTCCGGCACGGGTGCGCCGAACTCGGTTTCCAGGAAATCGAAATCGCAGCCGTCGTTGGCTTGCAGGATGTGCTTGGAATACATCCAGCCGTAGCCACGCTCGTAGCGCTTGGGCGGCGGCGTCCAGGCGGCACGGCGTGCGGCCAGTTCTTCGTCGCTGATGTTCAGATGAATGCTGCGAGCCGGCACGTCCACCGTGATCAGGTCGCCGGTTTTCACAAAGGCCAGCGGGCCGCCCACATAGGACTCGGGCGCCGCATGCAGGATGCAGGCGCCGTAGCTCGTGCCGCTCATGCGGGCGTCAGACAGGCGCAGCATGTCGCGCACGCCCTGCTTCACCAGCTTCGTCGGGATGGGCAGCATGCCCCATTCCGGCATGCCTGGGCCGCCTTGCGGGCCGGCGTTGCGCAGGATCATGATGTGTTCGGGGGTGACGTCCAGGTTCTCGTCGTCGACCGCCGCCTTCATGCTGGGGTAGTCGTCGAACACCAGCGCCGGGCCCGTGTGTTGCAGGAATTGCGGCGCGCACGCGCTGGGCTTGATCACGCAGCCGTCGGGCGCGATATTGCCGCGCAGCACGGCCAGCGCGCCTTCGTCGTAAATGGCGGTGTCCACCTTGCGGATGACGTCGTCGTTGTAGACCTCGGCGCCCGCGATGTTCTCGCCCAGCGTCTTGCCGGTGACGGTCATGGCCGACAGGTCCAGGTGGCCGTCCAGGCGCGTCATCAGTGCCGGCAAACCGCCTGCGTAATAGAAGTCTTCCATCAGATAGGTGTCGCCGCTGGGCCGGATGTTGGCAATGACGGGCACCTTGCGGCTGGCGGCGTCAAAGTCTTCCAGGCTGACGGCATGGCCTGCGCGGCGCGACATGGCCACCAGGTGAATGATGGCGTTGGTGGAACAGCCCATGGCCATGGCCACGTTGATGGCGTTCTTGAACGATGCCAGGCTCAGGATGCGCTTGGGCGTCAGGTCGTCCCAGACCATCTCGACCACGCGGCGGCCGCACTCGGCGGACATGCGCATGTGGCCGACGTCAGCTGCGGGAATCGAGGACGCGCCGGGCAAGGTCATGCCGATGGCTTCGGCAATGGCCGTCATGGTGCTGGCCGTGCCCATCGTCATGCAGGTGCCGTAGCTGCGGGCGATGCCGCCTTCGACTTCGGTCCATTGTTCCTGGGTGATCTTGCCGGCGCGGCGTTCGTCCCAGAGCTTCCAGGCGTCCGACCCCGACCCCAGGATCTTGCCCTTCCAGTTGCCGCGCAACATGGGGCCGGCCGGCACGTACACGCACGGCAGCCCGGCGCTGATGGCGCCCATGAGCAACCCCGGCGTGGTCTTGTCGCAGCCGCCCATCAGCACCGCGCCATCCACCGGGTGGCTGCGCAGCAGCTCTTCGGTTTCCATGGCCAGGAAGTTGCGGTAGAGCATCGTCGTGGGCTTGACGAAGGATTCCGACACCGAAATGGCCGGCAGCTCCACCGGAAAACCGCCCGCCTGAAACACGCCACGCTTCACGTCTTCAACGCGCTGCTTGAAATGGCTGTGACAGGGGTTGAGGTCAGACCAGGTGTTGATGATGGCGATGATGGGCCGGCCAACCCAGTCGTCAGGCGCATAGCCCATTTGCATCATGCGGGAACGGTGGCCGAACGAACGCAGGTCATCCTTGGCCATCCAGGCGGCGCTGCGCAGACTTTCGTAGGTACGTTTCATAGGGGAAATGGGGGTGAGGCGTGGTGGGGATGAACGCATTTAAACACTAATACATTAGTGCGTCAGCTAGGTGAAAACCCGCTACACTGCGGGCTTTACTACCGTACTCCCGTCAGGCCCCCTGATGCAAAGCCCCAAGCTCCGACTCGACCGCTCACGCCACGCCGCGCCCCAGGTTTTCGAACATCTGCGCGAACAGATCGTGTCGCTGGAACTCGCCCCCGGCGCCCCGCTGTCGCGCGTGACGCTGGCCGAAACCTATGGCTTGAGCCAGACGCCTATCCGCGACGCCCTGATGCGGCTGGCCGAAGAAGCGCTGGTGGAAATCTATCCGCAACACACCACCGTCGTCAGCCGCATCGACATTCCCGCCGCCCGGCAGGCGCATTTCCTGCGCCAGTCGCTGGAGCTGGAAATCGTGCACATGCTTGCGCAACGGCCTGATCCGATGCTGCACAAGCGGCTGCAAGCCAGCATCGACCTGCAACGCACGAGCCACGCCAGTGGCGAATACCAGCAGTTCATCAATGCGGATCAGGCGTTTCACCGCGACATGCATACCGCCGCGGGCGTGACGAGCCTATGGGAATTGGAGCAGCGCTACAGCGGCCACCTGGACCGTCTGCGCCGGCTGCATCTGCCGGAAGCCGGCAAGGCCGAGCGCATCATGGACGACCATCAGCGCTTGCTGGACGCCATCGTGGCGCAGGAACCCGCGCAGGCGCAACAGGTGCTGCGCGAACATTTGTCTGGCACGCTGAGCCAGGTTGCCGAGATCTGCAAGCGATATCCGGAGTACGTGCTGGCCGCCTAACCCCGGTTGCGTGCGCGTCCCAGCGCCGACGGGCCGAAGATGTCTTCTTGGGCCGCCTTGCTCAGTGCAATGATTGCCGGATGTTGCAGCTGCCTATCGGTCGTCAAGGCGTAAAGCTGTTCCTTGACGGCGCTGACGGTGCCTATGGTGCGCACCCGGTACTGTTTGACCAGGTAGGCGGCGGTGGCGCTAGGCGCGGCAAATAAGCCCACCCCGGTCTGGCCGAATGAATTCAACAACGCGCTGTCATCAAATTCGCCCACGATGCGCGGGCGGATGTTGTGCTCGTCAAACCATTGCAGTAACCGCACGCGGATTGCCGCGTCTTCACCCGGCAAAAGAAATGGCGCCTGATCCAGCATCTTGGGAAAACGGCTCGGCAACTGTTCAAGCAACGCGGGCGCTCCAAAAAAAGTCAGGCTGCTTTCGCCGAGCAAATGGCTATAGCCGCGTACGTTCACGTGATTCGGCATCGGGCGATCGGCAATCACCATGTCGTAGCGGTGTACGGCCAGGTCTGCCAGCAAAAAGGCAAGCCGGCCTTCACGACAGATCAGCCGCACGTTCTCTTCCAGCCGCAACACCGGCTCGATCATCCGGTACACAAGCGCTTTGGGTACGCCTTCGGCAACACCCAACCTGAAATCAAGGGATTGCCGGGCGGGGCGGTCACGCAGATCGTCCAGCAATTCGTCGCCCAGGGTAAAGATGCGATCGGCGTACTGCACCGCTCGCCGACCGATATCCGTGAGTTCAAGTCCCCGCCCCGCCCGCCGGAACAACGCGGAGCCCAGTGCGGATTCCAGTTCTTGCAACTGGCCGCTTATCGATTGAGGGGTGCGCTGCAATTGCTGCGCTGCGCGGGCAATGCTCCCGGCCTTGGCGACCACCCAGAAATAGCGCAGATGTTTGTAGTTGAGAGTGACCATGGAGATCATTCCAAAAAATCTGACTATGACTTCATGTTATGCGAATTGTCCGACGAATAGGCACGCTCTAGACTGGCCTCGTACCTTGCATCGTTCACGGTTCCGCTCGCCTTCCGGCGGCAGGCGACGATGGCGGGAGGCGGCTTATGGGCCGGGTTGAAACGTTTGCCACCCTGCCGATGTGGGTGGGATTCATCGCTTTCGTGGTCGCCGTGCTGGCACTGGATCTGTATATGCTGGGCGGCCGCCGCGCACACTGCGTGTCGCCTCGGGAAGCACTGTTCTGGGCGCTTGCCTGGGCGACGCTGGCAACGCTGTTCGGCCTGCTCATGTGGTGGTTTCTTGACGCCACCGCAAGCCGGGCAGTGGCCAATCAAAAGACGCTGGAGTACTTCACCGGATACCTGATCGAACTGTCCCTGTCTGCGGACAATATGTTCGTGTTTTCGTTGATCTTCACCTACTTCGCGGTCCCCCCCGAATTGCAGCGGCGGGTGCTGCTGTATGGGGTGCTGGGCGCCATCTTCATGCGCATCGGAATGATACTTGCCGGCGTCTGGCTACTGACCCAATTTGCCTGGCTGTTCTATGTGCTGGGCGCGTTCCTGGTGCTGAGCGGCATCAAAATGCTGACCGCCGCAGGCCGCCAGCCCGACATCGCGCAAAACCCCTTGGTGCGCTTGATGCGGGCCACCATGCGAATCACCAAGGAATACCATGGACAGGCCTTCTTCGTGCAGATCCATGGGATGCGTTACGCGACCCCAATGTTCGTGGTGCTCCTGCTGATTGAGGCGACGGATGTGGTGTTCGCCGTCGACAGCATCCCGGCGATCTTCGCCGTCACCACCGACCCCTTCATCGTTTTCACGTCGAACATCTTCGCCATCATGGGCTTGCGGGCGCTTTACTTCCTGCTGGCCAACTTGGTGGACCGCTTTCACTACTTGAAGTATGGATTGGCAGTTGTGCTGATGGTCATCGGCGCAAAAATGCTGGCGGCGCAGTGGGTGCACGTACCGGTGCATTGGTCGCTCGGCGTGATTGGGGTGGTGCTGGCCGCCTCCATTGGCGCCAGCCTGGCCCTGCCAAAGCGAACGGCTACCGCCAACCGCAACGAAGTGAAGAAGTCCCAACCCGGAGAGCAGCCATGAACACAATCATTCTTGCCACCGACGGATCGACGTATAGCAATGAGGCGGCGCACTACCTGGTCGCGACCCCTTTGCTAAACCGCGATTTCATCGTGCATGTCGTGCATTGCGAGCCCGAAGTCAGAGGGGATGTCGTGTCATTCATCGGCAAGGACGAAGTCGATGCCTGGCACCACGAAGAAAGCGACAAGGCGATGCGCTCAGTGGTGGAAATACTGCGCAACGGCAACGTCAACTTTGAATGCCACGAAATGACCGGTTTCACGCCCCAAAAGGTCATTGACTATGCCGCGCACGTCAAAGCCAACGTAATTGTGCTGGGTTCGCATCACCGCAGCCCGCTTATGAACGCCGTGCTGGGGTCCGTCAGCAGTCGGATACTGGCGCACGCGACCTGCCCGGTGCTGGTGATCTGACACCGAAGCGACGGCGGCGGCAGTTGTCGGGCTGTCAATCCAAGGGGTACCGGCGAATGACCGTCCTGCCGTCGCGCTCGGCCAGCGACAGCAGCGCGTCGCCCGACGCGTCCATGCCCAAGAGTCCCGTCTCGACGTCTTGCGGCAGTTGGAACGGGCGCCAGGTCTTGCCCTGATCGCGCGTATAGAAATAGGTCTTGGTGTACTCGTTAAACGAGAACAGGTGGTCGGCGTAGGTCTTGATCACCCAGGCGCGGCCGCTGAACCAGGCGTCGCCGATCCAACTGGGCTTGCCCTGCACCAACGGAGAATCGGCGCGCCGATGCCAGATGCGTTCGGCCTTGTCCAGCTCATAAATGGCATCGCCCGAGGTCTCGAACACGGGCTCATCCCGCGTCACGCGCGCGTCCGCCGCTTGGGGCGGCACCGGGGCCACGCCCTGCGTGATGCGAAAGGCCGGCGACACGCCATCTTGCAGCTCGACTTCAAAGCGGCGAGTCTCCAGCACCTCGTTCTTGTCCGACGCGCTCAGGCTGATCCGCGTGCGCCAGCTCCAGCCCACGGCGCGCCGCTCATCCAGCGGATAGAGCGACCAGTCATAGGCCAGTTGGTCTTCGGCGCGGGCGCCGCCGTCCTTGGCCAGCATGTCGCGAAAGGCGCGTTCAAAGGCGGCCCCATCCGGCCACACCTGTTCATCCAGCGAGATCCCCGACCACTGGCGCGCCCCGTCCTGGCTGACCAGCAAGCGGTAACCCGCGTCATGGCGTTCCATTGCGATGACGCGGTCTTGCGTCAGAAACACGGTGTGCTGCTGCCCGGGGCCCAGCACCACGTCCGCGTCCCGCGCCCACGTCTTGCCCAGGTCGTCCGAGCGCAAGGTTTCAAACGCGGCGGGCTGTTCGCCTGCTTCGGGTGTGCGTTCAATGGCGGTGATCAGATACAGCGCGCGCCCTTCCGGCGTGCCGATCAGGCTGACCCCGGCGTCACCGCTGATCGACCCCAGCAGATCAAAAGCACCTGTGCCCTGCCCGCCATAGATCAGGTTGCGCGTATCAGCCTGCAGCCAGGGGTTCTGCTGGCGCGTGCCAAGCGCGGGCACTTGCGCATCCAGCAGCGGGGCCTTTTCAAGCGCGGGCATGTCCTTGGCCGACACCAGACGCTGCCCGATCAGCAGCTGCCGTTCGCCGTAACGTTGCAGCGCCACCCGCGAGGACGAGGCCAGCGCCGGGCCATTGAGTTCGCCGATGATCTCGCTGCGCGCCAAGGGTTTGCCCATGGGAACCAGTTGGTAGATGCCATAGCCGATCACCGCGGCGACGGCGATCGCGGCAGCGCTGGCAAGCAGTCTAAGGTTCATGAAGGCAACGCATCCAGAGGCGGCAGCACCAGCCATTCGGCCAGTGACGTTTGGGGGAACGGACGAAACTATAGCGTGTCACGCGCGGTTCTCTATACTGGCGTGACATACTCTTACGCCGCATTGGCCCATACACGGAACCCGGACATGATCGCTAGGCACGCCCCCCTCACCTTCGCCCTGGTTGTTCTTGGGGCAATCGCATGGGGGCAGCCGGCGCTGGCCGCTACGCCTGACGTCTGCGCGGCGGTGACGGTGCGCGAAGGCGACCCGATTCCCCCCGACGCCTGCGCCGTCAACATCGTGCCTCGCAGCCTTGACGTGTCGGGCATCACCTTCGGCGGCGGCCCGGCCTGGACGCCGCTGGACCCGCAGGCCATGCCCGGCGTGTTCTACGACAGCGCATCGATTGCCCCCGTATCCGAGCGCCCCGTGGTGATGACGGTGACCGTGGCCTGGTTCTATGCGCAGCCGCGCGTGTCCGAAACCAATGGCCAACCGTACGGATCGGTCTCGCAGCCCATCACCTTGAATTGCACCGCCAACACCTACACCGTCACCCACACCCAGCACTATGCCGGTAACGACGCCACCGGGGCGCTGGTGGAATCGATACCCGTGGCGGGCATCCATAACGCGCCCGTCGCGCGCGACCCCGTGCAGCGCAAGCTACGGGGCGTGGTCTGCCCCACGCCGGGCAAGAACGCACGCAAGTAGTTGCCCGGGAGCGCGGCGGCCACGCCGCGCCCTACCCCCGCCAGTACCGGTACAGCCCGCGCGCCGCGGCGTCCAGCAGAAAGCCCAGCACGCCGATCATCAGCACCATGGCCATTAGTTCGGAATAGGCCAGACGGTCGCGCGTGTCCAGAATGAAATACCCCATGCCCGCCGATACGCCCAGCATTTCGCAGGGCACCAGCACAATCCACAGAATGCCAATCGCCAGCCGCACGCCCGTCAGGATGTGGCCAAGCACGCCCGGCAGGATTACGCGGCGCAAGGTCTCCCAGCGCGTGGCCGCCACGCTTTGCGCCAGTTGCAGCCAGCGCGGGTCCAGCTGCTGCACGCCGGCCGCCGTGTTCAACACGATGGGCCACACGGCCGCGAACGTCAGCAGGAAGTAGACCGGGTCATCGCCCACGCCAAACACCATCACGGCGATGGGCATCCACGACAGCGGCGAGATCATCCGCAAGAATTGCATCGCGGGCGACACCGTGGCCTCCAGGCGGCGCCAGCTGCCTATCGCCAGGCCCAGCGGCACGCCGATCGCCAGCGCGAATCCCAAGCCCACCGCAATGCGCCGCAGGCTGACCAGGATATGCAGCGGCAGATCGGACGCAGTCAGCAGCTCGGCCAGGCTGACAAAGGTGGCGCCCGGCGAAAAGCGCCGGGCCATGCCGCCGGCGGGCGACAGCACATCCGTGCCCAGCCACCACAGCGCCAGCAATGCAGCCAGCCCGCCCAGGCCCAATGCGCAACGCGCGAGCAGGCCCAAGCCCCCGGCGCGTGCGCCACTCGCAGGCTTGGCGGGCTTGATGGCTGGCGCCGCCTGTCCGCCAGCCGGCGCTTGTGCCACAGACTCCCGTGCCGTCACGCCTGCACCATTTCAGTCCGGCTGTAGGCGTTGGGGAAGCCGAAGCGGCTCAGGCCGCCCACGGATTCAATCGCGCGCTTCACGTAACGGTCATCCACCAGCTCGCTTGCGGCGCGTGCGGGGTCCAGGCCGGCCAGGAAACCCCGGTCGGCCTCGATCAGCGTGTCACGCAGGCGGCGCACCAGTTCCTCGGTGTAGCTGGGAAACGGATAGGGCTGGAAGTCGATGCGGCGTTCGTCCCAATCGGCATGGCGGATGGCGCCGCTGGCCAGGTACTGCTCGCGGTCGGATGCGGGCGGCGCCAGCACCTTGGACAGCGCGGGCAACGCATGCGGCGTATAGCGGTTGATGCCCTCTTTGGACAGCAGCTGCGCCGTCTCGGCGCGATTGTCGCGTATCCACAGTTGCGCCTGGACGATGGCGTCCACCACTTTCTGCGACCACTCCGGGCGCTGTTCCAGGTCGCGCTCGTGCATGAACACGACGCAGCACGCGTGATTGCGCCAGACGTCGCCCGTAAAGCGCAGCACTTTGCCCACGCCCAGCGTTTCGGCAACCGCATTGAACGGTTCCGCCACGATGTAGCCCGCGATGCGGTTCTGCGCCAGCGCGGGCGGCATGTCGGCGGGCGCCATGACGATCAGGTTGACCTCGTTGGCGCCCACGGCGCCATCCTTGCGCGCCACCGGCGTCAAGCCGTTTTCGCGCAGCAGGTACTGCAACATGACGTTGTGGATGGAATACCAGAACGGAATGGCGACCGTCTTGCCGCCCAATTCCTTCACGCTGTTGATAGCGGGCGCCACGGTCAGGCCCGATCCGCCCACGTGATTCCACGCCACCACCTTGGCCGGCACTTTGCTGCCAAACCGCGCCCACACGGTCATGGGCGACAACAAGTGCACCACGTTGACCTGCCCCGAAATAAAGGCTTCGATCACCTGCGCCCAGCTGCGCAGCAACGTGGGCTTTTCGGCCTTGACGCCCGCCTTGTCGAACAGGCCGTTGTTATGCGCCACCAGCAACGGCGCGGCGTCGGTAATGGGCAGATAGCCGATGCGCACGGGCGCGTCCGGGTCGGTTTGCGCACGGGCGTTGAACGCCGACAGCAAAGACGCCGCGCCACCTGCCGTCAGCAGGGCCGAGAGTTTCAACCAGTCGCGACGCGACATGTGTTCCAGGCACATCAATAAGCTCCTTGCTTGGGGGGTGGCGAACCGGTCAGGCCGGTACGGCGTCAATACGCCCGGCCCGCAGCGCGCTGCGCAGACGGGTCAGGATTTCCAGGCGCAGCGCGCCCATTTCAGACAGCAGGTCGGCGCGCGGATGCGGCAGGTCCACCTGCCACGTGCCCAGGATGCGGCCGGGCGCGCCGCCCAGCAGCACAATGCGGTCGGCCAGCACCAGGGCTTCGTCAATATCGTGGGTGATCAGCACGGCGGCGGTGTTGAAGTCGGCTACGACCTTGCGCAGTAACCCCTGCATGTCGCTGCGGGTAACTTCGTCCAACGCGCCGAACGGTTCGTCCAGCAGCAGCACCGACGGCTGGCGCGCCAGGCAGCGCGCCAAAGCCGTGCGCTGCGCCATGCCGCCCGACAATTGCGCCGGGCGCATATGCCGCGCATGCGACAAGCCGACTTCTTCGATGGCCTGGTCCACGCGCGCCCGGCGCTGCGCGTCCGTCAGCGCGGGCTGATGCTTGAAGTCCAGCCCGAACGCCACATTGCGTTCCAGCGACAGCCACGGCAACAGGCTGGGGTCCTGAAACGCCACCGCCACGCGCGGATGCACGCCATTCAGCGGCGCGCCTTCCATGCGCAGCGAACCCGCCGTGGCGGACTGCAAGCCCGCCAGCACGCGCAGCAGGCTGGACTTGCCCGCGCCGCTTGCGCCCAGCACCGCCACGACTTCCCCGCGCGCCAAGTCCAGGTCCACGTCCTGAAAGACCGGCGCCGGCGCAGCCGGATAGCGCAAGGCCAGGCCACGCGCCTGCAACACCGGCGGCGCGCCCGCCGTCACGCGGTGGCTCCCGCCTGTGGCGCCACGGTAGACGCTTGGGCCGCTTGCAGCCCTGCACCCGCTACGCCGGCTCCCGTCGCCTCGGCGGCCAGCTTGGCCTGCCGTTTGGCCAGCTCGGTTTTCAATTGCACAAGGCTGGGCGTGACGATGGGCAGGAACGCCGCTTCACGCCAGCGCCGGGCAAAGCTGGCGCCTGCCGGTTTCAAATAGGCCGCGCCGCCGCTGGCTTGCAGCTCCAGTTGCACCGCCTGATGCGCGGCATCGGCCAATGCGATGCGGATTTCAAACAAGGCCCAAGGCTCGGTCACGAAGCGTCCGCTGCGCACCCCGGCGATCAAGCTGGCGCTTAACGCTTCCACTTGCGCCCGCAACGCGGCCAGCGGCTCGCCCAAAATGCCGCGCGAGGCCTGGCCCTGCCCGGTCTGCGCTGCGGCGTCCAAAGCGCGCCGCGCCAGCCCGATGGACAAACCGCATTGCAGCCCCGCGAACGCCGGACGCGCGCCGGGCAGATACTGCCGGGCATCGGCGTGGATCAGCCAGTCCGGCCCGATGCGCACGCCCTGCACCTCCAGCGCCGCCGTGTTGCTGGACTGCAAGGCCATCAAGGAAAGATCCGGGCTGCGCGTCAGGCCCGCGATATCGTTGGGCAGCGCCACCACGGCGGGCGTGCCGTCGGGCGCGGTCACGGCGGCCGCGACCAAAAAACCCTGTGGCCGCAGATTGGTGACCCACGGCATGCGGCCGTCCAGCACCCAGTGGCCGTCGGATTCCCGCGCACTGATTTGCAGCGATTCAATGCCGCTCAGGAACTTCATCGCGTTCGACAACGCGGTGGCTCCGGCTTGTTCGCCCGTCAGCAGCGGCGTCAGCCAGCGCTCTGCCAGCGCCGTGTTCGGGCTGCGCAACAGGTATTCAATAAACACCCGCTGGCCCCACGCCACAAAGGCGCTGGCGACCGAGTGTTCGGCCACTTGCGATACCGCTTCGATGGCGTCGCCGATGTCAGTACCGGGCTGGCCGCCCAGCGCCTGCGGCACGCCAATGCGGAACACGCCGGCCTCGGCCAGCTTGGGCAGCACCGTGGCCGCGTTATGGCTGCCGTCGTCCAAGGCGTCGGCATGCTGCGTGAGCCATGCCGCCAGATCCTGCGGCAAGCGCCAGTTCCCTTCTGTGTGCAGCGCTAGCGCCGTCATCACGCGCCGCTCCAGGCGTAGTCGCGCAGCTGATCGTTCAACGGCGTCTGCGCCAGGTTATTGCCAAAATTGCAGATCGTGGCCAGCCCCACGCCCACGATCACCTCCAACGCGTTGCCGTCCGTGTAGCCAGCATCGCGCAAGGCTTGCAGCGTGTCGTCGGTGACACGGCCGCGCGTCAGGATCACCGCTTCGGTAAAGGCCGCCAGCGCTTGCAGGCGTTCATCCGGCAACACGCCTTGAGCGCGCAACGCCTCAATCACTTCAGGCGACAGCCGCGCCTTGTTGCGCGCAATGGCCGTGTGCCCCGCCACGCAGAACGTGCAGCCGTGGCGCGTGCCAGCCACCAGTTGCACCACTTCGCGTTCCTGCAAGGTGAGCCCGGCGCGCGCATTCAGCTGCGACAGCGTTTGATAGGCCTCCAGCGCCACCGGCGCATTGGCCAGCACGCCCAGCAGGTTCGACAGGTATCCGGCGCCCTGCTCCGCGGCGGCCAGCGCGGCGCGCGTGGGTTCGGGAGCGCTTTGCGCGGTATGGACGGGCAAACGGGCCATGAAGATCTCCTGGGGTATCGTTGAAAACCATATTGTGCGGGCGGCCGGCCACAAGCGACAATGCGCGAAGATCGCAACTTGATGCTCGATCTTATCGACTTTCAGCTATTCGCTTATAACCAGAATTACCACCCGCGTTTCGTCCGCCATCATGCTCGCAAACTGCTACGGTCATCGGACCCGATCAGTTCATGTTCACCGCTCAAGCCCGGCTCACCTATCTTGTCCCACCACGCTCCTCACACCGATCAAGCCGCTGTTGATGCGCTGCTGTTGTCCAGCCTGGAAGTGCAATCCAGCTTGTATCACCTGGGGCAGTATTGCGGCAATTGGTCCGCCAGCACCAGCGGGCGGGCGCGTGCAAGCTTTCATTTGATCCTGCATGGCCGCTGCCGGGTGGCGCTGCTGGATGCCCACGGCATTGAGCAAGACGCGCTGACGCTCGCCGCGGGCGACGGCATTTTCTTCCTGCGCGACATCCCGCACGCGTTGACGCCGCTTGACGCCCCGGCGCCCGGCACGGCGCTGTGCCGCGTCATGGAGCCGCTATTGCCGCGGCAAGCAGACAGCACGGGGCTGGCTTGCGGCTTCTTTCAATTCCGGCCGGGCCTGGCCGATTTGCTGGCCGACACCCTGCCCGACTACCTGGTGCTGCGCGCCGAAGACGAACGCTTTCGCACCGCGCGCGGCGTGTTCGATTTGATTCTGGCGGAAACGTCGCAACCGCCGGGCGGCTCGCCCGTGGTGCTGGAACGGCTGACCGATCTGTTGATCTTCTTCATGCTGCGCCATCTGGCGCTGCATGACCGCCAGGCCTACGGCCTGTTCGTGCTGGCGCGCGACCCCGCCATGGCCAGCCTGCTGCAAGCCATTCTGGCGGACCCCGCCGCGCCCTGGAGCATGCAAGACATGGCAGACCGCCTGCATATGTCCAAAGCCACGTTTCACCGGCGCTTCACGCTGCAAAGCGGCACCACACCCGCGCAATTGCTGCAACTGCTGCGCATGCGCGTCGCGCGCCGTTATTTGAGCCAGGGGATGGGAATTCAGGATGCGGCTGAACGCGTGGGCTATCAATCGCAAGCCGCGTTCAGCCGGGTGTTTCAACGGACCGAGGGCGTAGCGCCCTCGGCCTTGCGCAAGCGCTAGCAATAGCGCCGGCGCTTGCCTTGGCGCTTGCCTGCTGGCGCTCGCCTTGGCGTTAGCGCGTCTTCGCCTTACCCCAAACCCAGCAACAGATCGGCCAGCAAGCCGGGATGCGTGATGTGGGCTTCGTGCGGCGCGGCGATGTCCACCCACTTCCACCCTTGCTGCGACTTCACCAGCTTGCGTGATTCCTCCAGCACCGCCAATTCAGGCTGCGTGCAATGGATGTACGTGCGCGGGCGGCCGTTGCCAATGGGGTGCTTCAACGTCAGCGGCGTGGTGTAGCTGGCCAGCGGATGCGCCGTCAGCCGGCGCTTCACCCATTCGTAATCCGCGCTGCCCGGGGTGAACCCCCACGCGGCGGGAATCGGATCGGGAATCGGCACCGCCAACCCCCCCGTGGCCTTGGACGCGGCAGCAATACGCGCATCGGCATCCGCCTTCGGATACACCGAAAACGCATCCTGGCCGCTTTGCAGCACGATGGCGTCGAAGTACACCAGGTGCGCCAAGCGCTCAGGGATTCGGTCGGCCACGCCGCTGATGGGAATGCCGCCGAAGCTGTGGCCCACCAGAATCACATCGTTCAACTCTTGCGTTTCGATGACCTGCACCAGGTCTTCGACGAAGGTGTCGATGGTGATGTTCTTGTTCAGCAAATGCGCGCGGTCGCCCATGCCGGTATAGCTGGGCGCGTAGACGCGATGGCCCGCCGCTTGCAGGCGGTCGGCCACCGGGCGCCAGCACCAGCCGCCATGCCACGAGCCATGGGCCAGCACATACGTCTTGGCCTTCTTGGCCGGGTTGGCGGCTAGCGCCGAAGCGCCCGCCGCCAGGGCCGGCAGCCCGGCGGCCAGTTTCAACAGGGTCCTGCGGGGAATCATCGTCATGCTTTAAACCTGCGCCAATGCCTGTTCCAGGTCGGCGATCAAATCGTCGATGTGTTCAATACCGATCGACAAGCGAACGGTCTCTTCGCGCACGCCGGCCTTTTGCAGTTCTTCGGGATTCAATTGGCGGTGCGTGGTGGAAGCCGGGTGTGTGGCCAGCGACTTCGAGTCACCGATGTTGACCAGTCGCGTGAACAGTTGCAGCGCGTCCTGGAAGCGCGCACCCGCGTCGCGGCCGCCCTTCACGCCGAACGTGAACAGGCCCGGCACCTTGCCGCCCAGGTATTTCTGCGCCAGGGCGTGGTCGGGGTGATCGGCAAGCCCCGCGTAGTTGACCCATTCCACCTTCGGATGCTCGCGCAGGAAGGTAGCAACCTTGACGGCGTTTTCAACGATGCGGTCCACGCGCAGCGCCAGCGTTTCGATGCCTTGCAGAATCTGGAACGAGTTGAACGGCGAGATCGCGGCGCCCGTATTGCGCAGCGGCACCACGCGCGCGCGGCCAATGTAGGCGGCGGCTCCGAAGGCTTCGGTATAGACCACGCCGTGGTAGCTGATGTCCGGCTCGTTCAGGCGCTTGAAGCGGGCCTTGTGTTCGGCCCACGGGAACTTGCCCGAATCAATGATGGCGCCGCCCAGGCTCGTGCCGTGGCCGCCCAGGTACTTGGTCAGCGACTGCACGACGATATCCGCACCGTGTTCGATCGGGCGCAGCAGGTACGGCGACGGCACGGTGTTGTCGACAATCAGCGGCAGGCCATGGCGGTGGGCGATGTCGGCCAACGCGGCGATGTCGGTGATGTTGCCCAAGGGGTTGCCGACCGATTCCGCAAAGATGGCCTTGGTGCGGTCATCAATCTGCGATTCAAATGCGGCCAGGTCGCTGGGGCTGGCAAAGCGCGTGGTGATGCCGTATTGCGGCAACGTGTGCGCGAACAGGTTGTAGGTGCCGCCGTACAGCGTGCTGGACGACACGATGTTGTCGCCCGCTTCGGCAATGGTCAGGATGGCGTAGGTGACGGCGGCCTGGCCCGAGGCCAGCGCCAGCGCGGCGATGCCGCCTTCCAGGGCCGCCACGCGCTGCTCCAGCACGTCGGTTGTGGGGTTCATGATGCGGGTATAGATGTTGCCCGGCACCTTCAGGTCGAACAGGTCGGCGCCATGCTGCGTGTCATCGAACGCGTAGGCAACCGTCTGGTAAATGGGTACGGCCACGGCGCGGGTCGTGGGATCGGGGCGGTAGCCGCCATGCACGGCCACGGTTTCCAGGCGCCAGTTGGGCTTCTTCGGTTCAGTCATGTGTCTCTCCAGAAAATACGAATTTGATAAAGCGAATCAAACGGCCAAGGCGCGCGCGGCGCGCAAGATGCGTTCGATGTCTTCGTGATTGTTATAGGCGCCGACGGACAGGCGCACGTAACCATACTCCACTACGCTGGCCACCACGCCTTCGCGGGTCAGGTGCGCCAGGGCGGCGGCGGGGTCCGCCACGCGCACGGCGGTGGTGGTGCTGCGCAATTCGGCGTCTGCCGGCGACACCACCTGTACGCCCTGCGCGCGCAAGCCTTCACTTAGCGCTTGCGACAATTCCAGCACCCAGGGTTCGATACGATCCGGCTGCGCGCCTTCGATCAAGCTCAGCGCACCTGCCCAACCGGCAATGCCAGGATAGTTCAGGTTGCCGGTTTCCAGCCGGCGCGCGTCCCCGGCATCCGACACGCCCACCTGCCATTGCAGGCCGGACTTGTCCAAGGTGGTGACGCCAGACGGCCCCACGTACAAGGGGTCCAGCGCGTCCAGCAGCTTGGGCGACACGTGCAACAAGCCCACGCCCAAGGGGCCGAGCATGCCTTTGTGCGCGCCGCAGGCAAACGCGTCCACTTTCCATTCGTCGACCTTGGCGCGCAACAGGCCTGCACCCTGGATGCCATCCACGATCAGCCAGATGCCGCGTTCGGCGCAGCGGCGGCCGAGCTCGGCGATGTCGGTACGCAAGCCGGTGCCGTACTGCACCCACGACACCGCGATCAAACGCGTGCGCGCATCCACGTGCTGCCACAGATCATCCACCGTATAGCGATGCGATTTCGCCTGGGCCACGCGCACCTGCACGCCGCGACGGCGCAGGTTCAGCCAGGGCAAGGCGTTGGTGGGGTGTTCCTGATCATCCACGATCAGGTTGTCGCCGTCTTGCCAGGCCAGGCCTTGCGCCACCGTGTTCAAGCCTTCGGTGGTGTTCTTGGTGAAGGCCAGGCGGCGCGCGTCCCCGCCAATCAGGCGGGCCAGGCGCACACGCAAGGCGTCGGCATCGCGCAGCCATTGCGGCTTGTCGCTGCGGGCATAAGTAATGCTGTCAAAGAAGCCGGCCACCGCGTCAGCCACCTTGGGCGACAACGGGCTGGTGTAGGCGATATTGGCGTAGGCCTTGTCACGCGTGATGGGAAACAACTGCCTGAATTCGTCCTGCCAGCTCATGCGCAACCTTCTCTGTGATTCCAACTTGGTATGGCGGAATTCTAGGTATATGACGCGCATCTGGATAAGGCTTAGTTCTTATATTCATATGACCATATAGTCGCTCTGCGAACGCCTGCACGCCCCTAGAATTCATGCCTTTCTTGCATACAAACAATACGGGAACGGCATGCGATTGAATCCTCTACTCAAGACGGCTGGCGTGGCCGCCGCGTTGGCGATTGCGGGCGCGGCAACAACAGGCGCCGCGCATGCCGGCACGGTCGACACCATCAAGAAACGCGGTGAACTCGTGTGCGGCGTCAGCCAAGGTTCGGCCGGTTTGTCGATTGCCGACAAGCAAGGCCGCTGGACCGGCCTGGACGCGGACCTGTGCCGCGCGCTTGCCGCCGCCGTCTTGGGCGACGCCGAGAAAACGCGCTTCGTGCCGCTGAGCTCGCAGCAACGCTTTCCCGCCTTGCAGTCCGGCGAGATCGATGTGTTGAACCGCAACACCACCATCACATCGGGCCGCGATGCGGGGCTGGGCATTACGTCCGCCGGCATCGTGTTCTATGACGGCCAAGGCTTCCTGGTGCCGCGCAAGCTGGGCGTGAAGAGCGCGGCCGAACTGGATGGCGCGCAAGTCTGCGTGCAGCCCGGCACGGTGAACGAGCAAAACCTGGTCGACTACTTCAAGAAGAACAAGCTCACGTACCGCCCGGTGGTGATCGAAAACCTGGTGGAACTGGAACAAGCCTTCTACGCTGGCCGCTGCGACGTGTACTTGTCGGATGCGTCCACGCTTGCCGCCAGCCGCGCCGCGCGTGCTGCCAAGCCGGACGACTTTGTCATCCTGCCCGAACGCATCAACAAGTCGCCGCTAGGCCCCTTCGTGCGGCAGGACGACCCCAACTGGGCGTCGATTGTGCGGTGGACGGTAAACGCGCTGGTCGCCGCGGAAGAACTGGGCATCACGTCGAAGAACGCCGACAGCCAGGCGCAAAGCACCGACGCCCAAGTGCGCCGCCTGTTGGGCGTGGACCCCGGCATCGGCAAGAGCTTTGGCCTGGACGAAAGCTGGGCGAAGAACGCCATCAAGGCCGTGGGCAACTATGGCGAAGTCTGGGACCGCAACCTGGGCGCAGCCACACCGCTGAAGCTGGACCGTGGCTTGAACGCGCAATGGAACAAGGGCGGCCTGCTGTATTCGCCCCCCTTCCAATGAGCGTGACGTCCTGAACGCGGCAGGCGGGCCAATGGCCCGCCTTTTGCATTGGCTCCGCGGCCCGCGCCGACGTACGAGCGCCCCGCGCCCGACCTGCTTCTGTTGTCAGGCATCACGACCACCATGACTGCACTTACCCTTCCCCTGCCCGCCCCGTCGCTGCTGCGCCGCTGGCTGCCCTCGCTTGCCTGGATTCTGGCGCTGGGCGGCATGGCCGCCACGCTGCTGCTGCACATTGAATCCGTGCAGACCGCGCGCGGCATCCAGGGCGGATTCGGCTTTCTATTCCAGCCAGCAGGCTTTCGAATTTCGGAAAGCCTGCTCGGCGTAACGCCCGATGATCCGTACTGGATGTCGATTGCGGCGGGTCTCGTCAACACGCTGACGGTGGCCGCCGTCGCCATTCCGCTGGCGACCGGCTTGGGCATTGCGCTGGGGCTGATGCGCTTGTCGTCGCATCCGCTGGCCGCCCGTTGCGCCGCCGTCATCATTGCGCCGCTGCGCAACACGCCCGTGCTGTTGCAGCTGTTCGTCTGGTACGGCCTGCTGCTGCGCCTGCCAGACGTGCGCCAGGCATGGCAACCCTTGCCACACGTGCTGCTGTCCAATCGCGGATTGGCCCTGCCAGCCTTGCAAGGCTGGCTGCCTTATGCCGCTGTCTTGGCGGTGGCGCTGATGGTCGGCTGGCGTGCGCGGCGGCGCGTTGGCAACCCGGCCGTCTACGCTTCCCTTGCCATCGCCGCGTTGGCCTGGGCGCTGCTACCCGCTATCCACATCGACTTGCCCATCAAGCGTGGCCTGGGCTTGCAAGGCGGCTGGCAACCCAGCATTGAATTCGCGGCGTTGCTGATCGGCTTGGTCGTGTTTCATGCGGCCTACATTGCCGACATCGTCCGCGCCGCCGTGCGCGCCGTGCCGATCGGGCTGGTGGAAGCCGGCCAGGCAATGGGCCTGACGCCGCGCGCCGTGCTGCGGCTGGTGATCGCGCCGTATGCCGCTCGCGTGGCGCTTCCGCCCTATGCCAACCAGTGCCTGTCGCTGGTGAAGAACAGCACATTGGCCATCGCGATTGGCTATCAGGAATTGATGGCGGTCATCAACACCGCCATCACGCAGACCGGCTTGGCGCTGGAAGGCATTGCGCTGGCGGTAGCGGTGTATCTGACGTTGGCGCTGGCGTTGGGCGGCGGGCTATCTGCCTGGAACGCGCGCAACACGCGCCACGGGCCGGGCGACACGCATGGCGCGCGGCTGGGCGACCGGCCGTTGTGGAATGCGGCGGATGGCGAACGGCACCCCTGGCGCGGCAAACTGGCCTCTACCGCGATGGCCGTGCTGTTGGCGGCCGCAGCGTGGGCCTTGCTGGACTGGGCCGTGGTACGCGCGGTGTGGCAAGGCGGCCCCGCCGCTTGCGCCAACGCGGCGGGCGCTTGCTGGGCCGCGGTGGGAGAAAACCTGCCGCTGCTGTTCTTCGGCACCATGGCCGAGGCCGACCGAGGCCCGGCGCTGGCCGCCTGCGCGGCGCTGCTGGCCGGCATCGCGCTGACGCTCGGCGTGCGCGGCCTGCCCGCCCAGGTACGCGGGGCCTTGTTGATTGCCCTGCTGGCGGTGGTGGTGGCCGCGTTGACCGGCTGGCCATGGGGCGGCGCGCTGATCGGTCCGCAGCGTTGGGGCGGCTTGCTTGTCACACTGATCCTGGCCATCGCCGCGCTGGCCGCCGCGGTGCCGTTGGCCTTTGCGCTGGCGTTGTTGCGCCGCTCAGGCAGCCGCGCGGGGTCGCTGGCGGCCGCTGGGCTGATCGAAGCGGTACGCGGCGTGCCGTTGGTCACGCAGCTGCTGTTCGCGTCCTTTGTATTGCCGATGCTGCTGGGTGGCGGCGTATCCAAGTTCAGCATGGCGCTGGCCGCGCTGACCTTGCACACCGCCTGCCTGTTGGCCGAAGTCTTGCGCGGCGCGCTGCAAGCCATTCCGCCGGGCCAGATGATGGCCGCACGCGCGTTGGGCATGCGCCCCGCCACCGCGTACGCCACGGTCATCTGGCCGCAAGCGCGCCGCATCGCCGCGCCCGCCGCGCTGGGCGTGTTCGTGGGCGCGGTGAAAGACACGTCGCTGGTCAGCATCATCGGTGTGTTCGACGTGCTGGGCGCGGCCAAAGCGGTGGTGGCCGGCACGGACTGGCGGCCCTATCACGTCGAGGTTTATCTGGCGGTGGCGCTGTTGTACTTCGTGGCAAGCCTGGCGTTGACGCGCGTTGCGCGGCGCATGGAAACGCGCGGCGGGTAGATGGGCCAGAGGTTACGCGCTCGTCCTATCGCGGGTTCAGCCCGCCCGCGAATCCAGCGGCGTGCGGGCCAGGAAGCGGTCGAAGGCGGCCAGATACGCCCCTTCCACCGCCGTCAGTTTGCGTTGCTTGTGCCAGGTTAGAAACACGTCGATCTCCGCCACGGATTCGGCCGGCGGCAGGCGCCGCAGTTCGCCGCTCATGACGTCCTGGCGGATCAGGTGCTCGGGCAGAAAGCTCAGCCCGATGCCCGCCACCACCATCCGGCGGACCTCTTCGATGTTGGGCGACGTGCCCACGATGCGGCCCGTGAAGCCCTGCTGGTCGCGGAAGATGGTCAGCGGAGACAAGGTGTCGCCGATCTGGTCGCTGGCGAAGCACACGAAATTCTGGTCCATCAGGTCTTCGATGCTGATGCGCTGCTTTGAGAACAGCGGGTGGTGCCGGCCGCAGACCACCGCATAGTGATGCCGAAGAAAGAGCCGGCGTTCCAGGCCTTCAACCGGCTTGCGGCACAAACAGATGCCCAGCGCGGGCACTCGCTTGGCCAGCGCGTCCAGAATGGCGGCGCTGGGCAGCACGTCGATATGGAATTCGATCTTGGGATAGCGGCGATGAAATTGCGCCAGGAAGTCGTCATAGGCCGGGCTTTGGACCTTGCTCATCACCAGCAGCCGCAACGTGCCGGCCACTTCGGCCTTGTCTTGCGTGGCGGCGTTTTCAATGCGGGCCATGGTGCCGTACATGTCGCGGGCGATGGCGTAGATTTCATCGCCCAAGCCCGTCAGCCGGAACTCGCCATTGCGCCGGTGCAGCAGCATGCCGCCCACCGCGTCCTCCAGCCGCTTCAGCGCCTGGCTGACCGCGGGCTGGCTCAGGTGCAGCGCCTGCGCCGCCCTGCCCACCCCGCGTTCCTGCACCACAAACATGAACGTGCGCAGCAGGTTCCAGTCCATGCGTTCGGGCGCCAGCGAGAGCGCAGAAGGGGTACGGCGGGCAGGCTGGGGCATGGCGGTCCGGAAGGCGGCGGGTAAGAAATTTGAATCCAACCCAAGCCGGCCGCCGCCCCAAGAGTCAAGCGCCGGTCAGCCCCGCGAAAAACCGCGATGCGTTGGATTCCAGGCCCTCAATATAGTAGCCACCCTCTTGCACGATCAAGGTCGGCAAACGCATGCCGCCCACCGCCCGCCCCAGGCGCTCAAAGCCGTCTTCCGTCACGCTGACCATGGCTTGCGGATCTTTCTCGAAGATATCGAAACCCAAAGACAGCACCAGCGCATCCGGCTGAAAGAGGTCGATGGCCTGGCGCGCCTGGGTCAAGCGGTCAAAGAACACGGATTCCGGCGAGCCGTGCGGCATGGGCAGGTTGATGTTGTAGCCGTAGCCTTCGCCCGCGCCGCGCTCGTCTTCAAAGCCTGCGACCACCGGGTAGAAGTTTTCGGGATCGCCGTGGATCGACACGTAGAGCACGTCGCTGCGCTCGTAGAAAATTTCCTGAATGCCCTGGCCGTGGTGCATGTCGGTGTCCAGGATGGCCACGCGCGGAAAGCGCGACGTGAGGCGCTGTGCGGCGATGGCCGCATTGTTCAGGTAGCAGAAGCCGCCTGCGGCATCGCGGCGCGCATGATGACCGGGCGGCCGGCACAGCGCGTAGGCGTGGCGGTCGCCCGCCAGCAGCGCTTCGGCGCCCGCCACCGCGCATTGCGCCGACCAATACGCCGACTGCCACGTGTTCGGGCCGACCGGGCAGCTGCCATCCGCCAGATAGCGCCCGGCCTTGGCCAGCACGCCGCGTAACGCGTTGGGTTCGCGCACGAAGACATTCGACACGACCTCGCCGCCCCAGTCGCCCGGCAGTTTCATCCAGTCGTCATGGGCGCTTTGCAGAAAGCGCAGATAGTCCAGCGAGTGCACGGCCGAAATGGCGCCGGCCCCGTGGTCGGCGGGCGTCTGCACGTCAAAGCCCAGCTTGCGTGCCGCTTGCACCAGGCCATCCAGACGCGCCGGCACTTCCTGCGGGGTGCGCATCTTGCCGCGCGAAAAATAGGTTTGCGGATGATGCAGCTTCTGGTCGTCGTGAAAAAATGCCTTCATGCTTGCTGATCCTTCAGGTGAAATTGCTCGGTGCGCTGACCAACATTGCCCAGCAGCAGAACGGAAACCAGGGAAAGCAACGAAATCGCCGAGAACAGCAGCGCCAGCGGCCACCACTGCCCTTTGAAATTCTCCGCCAGCACGGTGCCAAGCAAGGGCGTCAGACCGCCGAAGATGGCGCCCGACAACTGGTAGGCCATCGAGATGCCCGTGTAGCGGATGCCGGTCGGAAAGCTGTCGCTGACATAGCCCGCGATGACCGCGTAGTAGGCGCCCATGAAGAGTACCGCCACGCCGACCCCCAGCGTAATACTGGAAAGCGAGCCCTGGTCGACCAGGTTGAACATCGCGTAGGGCGTGAAGATCGACACGAACGCCATCGCGCCCAGGAACCGCAGGTTGCCGACGCGGCTGGCGATGTAGGCCGCAAGCGGCGTGATGAAGAACTGCATGATGGACACGACCAGCAGGCAATCCAGAATCACCGCCCGGTTCAAGCCCACGTACTGCGTGGTGTACGCAATCATGAACGTGTTGGTGAAGTAGAAGCCAGCAATGCCCAACACGTTCGCGCCCACCGCCAGTATCAGCAGCCGGGGCGCGCCGCGCAGCACCTGCGCAAGCGGGGCCTGGGCGGGTTTGGCCGGGTTGGCGCGCTTGGCCTGCGCTGCCTTTTCCGCGATGAAGTCGGGCGATTCGTTCACGCTCAAGCGAATCACGAAGCCCACCACCAGCAGCACCGCCGAGAACAGGAACGGCACGCGCCAGCCCCAGCTCAGGAACGCCTCGTCGTCCAGGCCCGTCACCAGCTTGAACATCAGCATCGACAGGATCAAGCCGGCCGGGCTGCCCAGTTGGGCGAACGATGCGAAGAACGTGCGCTTGCTTTGGTCCGGCGAATGCTCGCCCGCCATCAGCACCGCCCCGCCCCATTCGCCGCCCACCGCGATCCCCTGCACGATACGCAGCAGGATCAGCAGGATGGGCGCCCAGATGCCGATGGACGCGTGGGTGGGCAACAGGCCGATCAAGACGGTTACCGTGCCCATCATCACCAAGGTGATCACCAGCGATTTCTTGCGGCCGATCTTGTCGCCAATGTGGCCGAAGATGGCGCCGCCCAACGGCCGGGCGAAAAAGCCCACCGCGAATGTGCCGAAGGCGGCCAAGGTGCCGTAGAAGCCGGTGGCCGATGGAAAAAAGATCTTGCCGAACACCAGCGCGGCCGCGGTCGCGTAGATGTAGAAGTCGTACCACTCGATCATCGTGCCGACAAAAGCGGCGGTCGACGCGCGCACCGGTTGGTGGCCCGTCACGGGTTTTCCCCTCATGTTTATCTCTCTTTACGTAGTTGAGGTCTTGCAGACGATCGTTATAGCCCCGCCCCAACCATAAGAAAAATTCTTATTTCTTATCCGCTGAATTCGTTTGGCTAATGAGTGAAAACCCTTAAATTCGCACCGACGCCGCGCGGAGCAGCGCGTCAAAACGCGCGGGCGCTTCCAGCCCGGGGAAGTGTCCGCAGTCGTCAAAGGCCACCCATCTTGCGGCGGGCACGTCATGCAGCAAGGACTTTGGCGGCGTGTGGGCGTGCGTGCGGTCGGCCCCGCCCCACAAGGCGGTGACCGGTTGCGGCGGCGCGCTCGCGCCTGTGGGGTGCGCCAACAACGCTTGGTAGGCGTCGGCCAGCAGAAACAGGCCACCAGCGTCCACGGCATGCAAGGCTGGCGTGGTGAAAGCTTGGCGCAGCGCTTCGTCATGCCCCGCGGGCAAGGCGGCCCCATACCAATGCCGCGTGGCTTGCCGCCGGAACGCGCACATGAAGCATTGGCCGACCCACGGCGTGCGGATCAGCCCATGCAGATCCGCGCGCCGCGCCCAGCGTTGCGCGTCCGCCAAGGCCGGCGCCTGCTGAAGAATCAGGTGCCTGACGCGCTCGGGATGGCGCGCGGCAAAATCCAGGCCAACGTATGCGCCCAGGCAGGACATATCCAGCACGGTCTCGGTCAGCCCCAAGCGGTCGAACAACTGATGCAGGGTGGCGCTTTGGCTCGCCAGATCGAAACGAAACCCGGGGCGTGGCCGGGAATAGCCAAAACCGGGCAGCTCAAACGCCACCACGCGTTGACCCGCCGCCACGCGGCGTATCAGCGGCAGGCAATGTTCGATGACGTTCGGCGGGTCAGGCACGACCACATAGGCGCCCCGGCCAGAACCGTTGCCGCTGTCGAAGACGCGAATCTGCGTATGCGGCAAATCGATGATGTGGCCCACTGCGTGCGCAGGCAAACGCGGGCGGCGCCATAGCATCAGGCTGAATCGGGCCATCACCGATACCGGCTGGCCGGCAAGCGCCAAAAATCAAACGCGTGCGGATGCCCGCCATCCGCCACGTGAGACAGCCATTGCACACAGTCCCGCCACAGCCCTTCCTCACAACGGCGGGGGTCAAAGAAGCCGGAGTGGCCCAGGCCGGGCCGGGAGGCAGCACGCGCATGGCCGGCAGCTTGAACGTCAAAAGCCGCACGGGCATCACTGGCCACCAAGTGCGCGCGGATGACGGCGGCGTTCACGTAGAAGTGCTCCACCAAGGCGTCCACGGCGGGCTTGGGTGCGTAGACGACATCGTCATCGAAACTCAGCGACAGGATCGGCGCCCGAAAGCGCCGATGCGCAGACTCCAGCCGCCCGCCTTGCGCATCCGTGTAGCCGCCATTCAGCGTCCAGCGCGCGTAGTCGCGGGCCACGCCGCGCTCAAGCCGATGCAGCCCCATCCATTGCAGCGGCACATGCCCGAACAGGCCCAGGCACAGCGGCACGACGCCCTGGAAGAAGGCCAACACCGCATACCGGCGCCAGTCGGGCCACCAACGCCAATAGCCCTTTTGGCATCCCACCGCCAGCATCGCGTCGACCCGGTGCGCGTTGGGCGCCAAGGCGGCGATCTGGCCGCCGATGCTGTGGCAGATCAACGCAATGCGTGGGTGGCCGAATTCCGCGTCTGCCCAGGCAATCATGGCGGCAAGGTCCTGTTCGCCCCACGCCTGCATCGACACGCGTTGCGCCATGCCTGGCGGAATTGCCGACTGCCCAATGCCGCGGTAATCAAACGTCAGCGCGTGCCATCCCGACTGCGCTACATAGGCCGCTAACGAACGAAAGCGATCCTGCGACGCGCCGGTGGCATTCAGGAAAATAGCGACGCGCGGCGGATGCATGGCCACCCTCTCCGGCGCGACGTAGTGGCGCGCGCTTAGGGGAAATTGATCCGCCGCCAGGATGCGCAAGGCGCGCGGCGCAGAAGCGGGCGCCGTCATTGCGCCAGCAGCCAGGCCGACCCGGCGGGCCACAGCGCGCGGCTGCCGCGGCGGAAGTAGCCGAAATGCCCCAGCGCGTTCAAGCCAAATGCCGACGGGGCAAGCGGCCGGGTTTCGACATTGGCCGACGCATAAAACGCCAGCAAGGCGTGAACGGCAGCGGAAGGCGCCATCCAGTCATCCTCGATGGTGTAGGCCAGAATATTGCCGTTGTACGCCTTGAAGTGTTGCCGCAGCGGCTGCCCGGATTCATCGACGATGTAGTCGGGATGGCGGCACCAGCGCGCCCATTCCCGAGCCACGCCTGGTGGCAGATCCGAACTGCCCAGCCCTAGGCGGCGGGCTGGAAAGCGCGAACAGAGCCGCGTCAACACGGGCAGCACCGCAAACCAAAGCGCGGCCAGCCCCAAGCGGCGCGGCCAGGGCCAATAGCGCCAATAACCGCTTTGACTGCTAACGGCCAACATGCCCGCCGCCTGCCGGTTGTTGGCAGCCAGGCCGAACAACTGTCCGCCCGCGCTATGGCCCACCACCAGCAGGCGGTAGCCGGGATGGCGCTGCGTCAGAAAGGCGATGGCGCCCGCGGTATCCGCTTCGCCCCACTGCCGCATCGTTCCGGGTTCTTGCTGGACAGAACGCACACAGGAATCGCCAATGCCGCGGTAGTCGTACGTCAACACGGTGAATCCCGCCGCAGCCAGATAGCGGGCGTAAGCGTCGTAATAGCCCCGTTTGACGGCCGTGGCGCCATTTAACAGCACACAGCGCTGATTCGAATCGGCTGGCGCGTAGAGCGTTCCCGTCAATGTTCGCCCGTCGCTGGCCGCAAAACGCACCACGTCACTTTGAATGTTCTGCTCTTCCTGCATGCCGCCCTCCTTGGCTGCGTTGCGCCGTCGCGCCGTCACCGCTGCGAGCGCCGCGGCTCGGGTTCCGGCAGCGCGGCGTGCACCACCTTGGGACGCCAGAACGTCACGAATGAATGCCACATGGCCTCGAACCAGCCTTCGGTTCGATACGGATACCCGTGCTCGTCACAGAAGCGCTTCACGATGGGGCTGATGGCGCGGTAATGCCTGGGGCTGATGCTCGGGAACAGATGATGTTCGATCTGGTATTCCACGCCGCCGCATAGCAGCCGGCCCACTGGCCCAGTCCGGAAGTTGATGGTGGTGGCGGTTTGCAGCATCAGGAAGTTGCCATTCAGCGTGCTGCGGTCGTACAGGCCCGCGGCAGCCGGATAATGCGCGGGTGCAAACAGCGCAAACGCGGCGTAAGACATCGCGGCATAGCGCAGCAGCGTAAACATCAGCACCGCTTCCAGGGTGAAAAACAGGCAAGGCACGCCCACCCAGACGACCCAGTGCAGCAGCAGCACCGCCAAATCCGCCCAGTGCGCGCGCGTGCGCTTTGCCGGGTCCGCCAGCCGGCGCAACAGATACCGCCAGCTTTGGAACACCACGCCAAAGGCGTTACCCACCAGCATCAACGGCAGAAAATAGCCTTGGTGTGCGTACCACCAGCGATGCAGGCCGCGCGCCCGATGCAATTCGGTTTGGTTCAACGCGAACACCGGCGCCAGATTTGCATCGTTATCCACGCCAACGATGTTCGGGTGCGGATGATGAATCACCAAGTGCTTTTGCCGCCAGTAGTTCGCCGACACCTGGCTGAAGAACGGGTAGCCGAAATATAGAAAGAAGTCGTTCACCCACCGCCGCTTGCTGATGGCGTGATGCGAGGCGGTATGCGCGTTCGTGGTGATACCCATGCTGCCCATGATGATGGCCACAAACGCCAGCACGCGCACCCACCACGCATCTGACGTCGCCAGCGCCGCGACGCCCGCGATCGTCAACCCGACAAACACCAGCCATTCACCGAAGATGGCCCAAGGCGTCCGTTCGCTGAACCCCGCGGCCATGAGCGTATTGCGCAGTCTGGCAAAGTCGCTGTTCGCAGGCATCGCGATGTCTCCTTAAACGCGCTGATACCGGTACGGCGCGTAGTAATCGTTGGTGAACAGCACTTGGTACAACGCGGCCTCGCCCGCCTTCGCGGCCGCAATGCCGCAGCACAGGTAGTATTCCCACATGCGTTTGAAGGCCGCGTCGTAGCGGCTGGCATCCAGCGACGGCGCGTGTGCGCGAAACGCCTCCAGCCAACGCTGCGCCGTGACGGCATAGTGGCGAACCAGGTTTTCCGCATCCAGGATGGCCAGGTGGTGGTTCTCTAGCTGCCGGGTGATTGCCGACAACTTGGGCGTATCCGAACCCGGAAAGATGTAGCGCTGGATGAAAGGGTCGTGACGGTTGACGCGCGTGTTGCACCCGATGGCGTGCACCAGACCGCGTCCGTTTGGCCGAAGCGCTTTAGCAAGGGTGCGGAAATATTGCGGGTACTCGCGCCGGGGAAGGTGTTCCAGCATGCCCACGCTGACGACCCGATCAAACACCCCGGCAACCGACGCGTAATCTTGCAGCAGCACTTTGACGCGGTCGCCCACCCCATGCTGGTTGATCAGCGCATTCGCCCGTTCCCAGTGCGCCAGGCTGTTCGTGACGCCGGTGCCCTTGACTCCGTAGTGCCGCGCCGCATGAATCAGCAAGCCGCCCTTGCCGCATCCCACATCCAGCAGGGTTTGACGCGGCGCCAGTTCCAGCTTCTGGCAAATGCGATCGAGTTTGTCATGTTGAAGCGTGTCGATGTCGGCGTCGGCGTTGCGCGCGTAGCCGCAGGAATACACCTGATAGCGGTCGTGCAGGAACGCATCGAACAGGTCTTCGCCGACGTCGTAGTGGCGGCGCACATTGCGCGTCTTGCCCGCCAGCAGGTTGCCTGCCAGCAACGCCCCATACCGCAAGGCGTAGCGCCAGTGCCGCCCCGTCTTGCGGTCCATCCGCGCCTTGAGGAAGACCGCCAGCACATCCGCCAACCGGCCGTCATCGACATCGAAGCCGCCTTCCATGAAGGATTCGCCCATGCCCAGGTTGCCCTGCAACAGCACGCGCGCGTAGAAGTCAGGCCGGTGAACCCGCAGCACGAGCTCAGCCGCCCCGCTTTGGCCCACCGCGTGACGGCGGCCCCCATCAATGATCAGCAGCGATGCGTCGCGCAGATGCTGGCGCAGCAGGTCAATGAACAGGCGTTCCGCCCGCGACGAAGTGGCCGCCTGCGCCCCTTTCGCCGGAATGGGAAGTTCTGCACCGGTGTTGCTATGCATGCTGAATGCTCCCTTGCCTGATGGCAGTTGAGCAGCAGCTTAGGCGAAATGGACGGCCGTTTTGGCCTTGAACCAGCGTCTGAACGTGAAATCTGAGTCTTCCTATTTCACGCCGCGTGGTGCAGCCCCGGCTCCGCAGGCTTGCGCCGGCGGGGGCTCGTGGCGGACCTTACACCGCTGGCTTCAGCCACGCGGGGCGCGGGGCGGCGTCCAGCCAATTCTTGACGATAAGCCCCAGTTCGGTGTCACCCGAAATGCGCAGGCGCCGTTGAAAGAACAAGGTGTCCGCATCGGTGTCGGCGCGCATCAAGCTCAGCAGGTCCGCCATCGTTGCCCCCAGTTCCAGCTCGGCGGGCGCGCCATGCCACATCGGCCGAAACGCCCCGCCCCGCACCCCGAAACTGCTGCGTAGCCCAAGGTCTTCGATGGTGATGGCGAAGCTGCGCCCTTCCAGTTCGGGCGGCGGCGACAGCCATTTGAAGCGGCGCGCCAATTCCAGCCCGGCCACGAAGTGCATCGATACGAGCGGCGCGGGCAGGCGCCGCCCCACCTTTGCCAGCAGACCCGGAAACCCCATCGCGACGCTCATGCTGCCGTCTCCAGAAGTTCAATGCCCGAGCGGCCGTAGTAATAGCCATTGCAGCGCCCCATCCCTGCGGGCGGCGTCACGGCCCTGGGCTCGCCCCCCGCGCGGATCGCATCCAGCGCGGCAATGGCGTCAAGCGTTCCTGCCGACTGCGGATTCACCCGCATAACTTCGACACCCATGCTGGCCAACTCCCTTGCCTGCGCCAACAAGTCCAGACAGGCGGCGGATTGCACCTGGATGCCGTTGATGCTGAGAAATTCATTGGATTCGCGTGTCCGCATGTCGAGCCCATCGGGGTGTTCAATGCACCGGAATCCGCACTCATCCTTCTTCAAGCGGAAATGGCGCGCGGTAAAGCAGCGCGCCGAAAACGCCAGCGCCATGCGGCCCCACACCAGCACTTCGGCGGCCAGCCCGGCCGGGCGTTCTTCCAGCAGCCGGGCAAGCGTATTGCCATCCATTTCCAGCGGCGCCACAAAGCGTATTGCGCCCAGGCTTGCCAGCCAATGCAGGGTGCCGCCGTGATACGCATTGACGTGCGGCCCCGCCACAAAGGGCCGCCCGCCCAGATGCCGCAGGGCGCCGACTTCACCCGCCTCGATCATGAATTCTTCTTGCGCGCACAGTTTCTTTAACGCCAGCGCTTCCGCGCCCGTTTCGATCAGCGTGCGTCCCGACAGCACCACCGTCTTGCCCGTGGCGCGCAAGTCCCGCGCCAGGTCCAGCCAATCGCCCGCGCGCAATTCGTGGCGGCGGCTGCACACCGTTTCGCCCACATAGAGGATGTCTGCGGCGCTGTCGGCCAGTTCTGCATAGAAATCCAGTGTGTGTTGGCGTGGCCAGTAATACAGCAACGGTCCAACAGCGATCTGGAAGACGTTGCGTTCAAGGGTGGGGTTGGGATTTATTTCCATGGCCGTTCGAATGCGCCTTGCGTGACTTGGGAACCTTCTGCGTGGCGCGCCAGCAAGGCGTTCCACTTGGGCAGCGGCGAAAACCGTGCGGCGTCGGCATGCGCGCTGTCCAGCGCCGCCCGCAGCGTGGACACCACTTGCGCGACATACGCCGGGCTGCGCTGCCGCCCTTCTATCTTGATGGCCGTCACCCCCATCTCCGCCAGGCGCGGCAACAGGCCGATGGCGTTCAGGCTGGTGGGTTCTTCCAGTGCGTGGTCGGCGCGCCCTTCGACTTCGAAGCGGCCTTTGCACAAGGTGGGATAGGCGGCAGGCTCGCCCGGTTCGTATCGATCAATCAGAATGCCCGACAGACGCGCGTCCATCCGGCCCTGCGTTTCCACCCATCGCACGGCGTGGGCGGGTGAACAGACGCCTTTGTTATTCGGGGAATCGCCCGTGGCGTAGGACGACAGCAGGCACCGCCCTTCGGCCATGACGCACAGGCTGCCAAAGCCGAAGACCTCGACTTCCACGCTGACGTTGGCGCAAATGCGCGCAATCTCCGCCAGCGTCAACACGCGCGGCAACACCACACGGCGTATGCCGAACTGTTCTTTCATGAGTTCGATGGCGTCGGTGTGGGTGGCGGACCCTTGTACCGACAGATGCAAGCGCAGATCGGGGTAGCGGTCGCTGGCATAGGCCAGCAAGCCCGCATCCGCCATGATGACGGCGTCCGCGCCCAGGTCGTGCGCGGCGTCCACCGCCGCGCGCCATTCCTGGCCCCTGCCCGCTTGCACAAAGGTGTTGATGGCGAACAGCACCTGCCGGCCGCGCTGATGCGCGAGGTCGACGCCCGTTCGGATATCGCTTTCCGAAAAATTCAGCCCGGCGAAGTTGCGAGCGTTGGTGGCGTTGCGCAAGCCCAGATAGACCGTGTCGGCGCCTGCGTCCAAGGCGGCGGTCAGCGCGGCAAGGCTGCCCGCTGGCGCCACCAATTCCAGGGGATGGGAAGATGTTTCCATGCCTGGCAGTCTAGAGTCCGGCCATCGGCCGGACCTTGTCACAGATCAACATAGCGGCTGACGCGCGAGCCTGCCTACATGGCCGGCTGCGCGTCCGCCGCAATTTTGCGCACCACGTATCCCATCGGCACCCAGCGGTTCTTGTTCGCCACCATCGATACCGTCTCGGTCGCGGGCATGTTGCGGAACTGGGTGGTGAAGATGACGTTCACATATTGCCCTTGCGGCAGATCCACCGGGTCTGTCACGCGCACCACCTGCACCCATTCGCGCCCGGCGTAGCGGCCAACTTCAGTGCGCAACTGGCTCAGATAATCAGACCAGCCCTGCTTGTCGACGCGCTGTTTCATGATGTCGCTACTGGCGCCCCACATCTTGTCCGTGGAACCGGCGTCCGACATCGACACCCATTGCTTGGCGGCCGACACCGCGCTGTCCAGCGACGGGTCCGCGGCCAGCGCCGGCGCAGCCAAGGCCATGGCGCTGCACAACACGCTGGCGCGCACGCCACGAGAGATCAGGTTCGTCTGTTGCATAAGTCCTCGCTATGAAAAGAAAAGCACCGCACTGACAGGTTCACCCCGGCTGGCAAAGGCAATGCCTTGCCAGCCGGCGCACCTTCACCACTGAAAACCTGCCCCTACCACTGCGCCAAACGTGCCGCGCGTGTTCGTGGACCCCGACATCTTGTAGACCCACTTGCCGTTGCCCGACACCGTTGACAAGCCCATCGCAAAGCCTTGCTGGCCGTCGTACGTGCTGCCCGCGACAGAGAACATGCCCCGGCCCGGCAGATAGGCCTGCGCCAACCCCGCCACCGCCATCGCCGTGGCGGTGCCGCCCGACGCGTCGCGCCGGTAGCGGTCCATATCGTTGCGCAGGTTCTGGAACTTGCCGTCGGTGTAAGCGTTGGACTGCTGCACCGCGCCGCCCAAGCCCGCGTTCAGTTGCTGCACGTTGACGGCGTCGTTGTCCTGCACCCCGTCGGCCACATTGCTCAACGTGACCGGGCCGCCCCCATTGCCCAGCGTGATCCGGGAATAATCCACCGCCTTCGTGCCCGGTGTGGTGGCGTACTGCACCGTGCCCTGCTTGGAGGCATTCAACTGCTGCACGTTGACGGCATCCGTCTCTGCCGTGCCCGCGGCGACGTTGGTCACCTGCCGTTCCTGGCCCGCCGCGCCGACCGACACCACGTTCTCGCGGCCCCCGTCCGAGCTGCCCGCGCCCAGCGCCACGGAATTGGCGCCTCGGGACTGCGCGCCATTGCCCAGCGCCGTGCTGCCTGCCGCCGATGCCACCGCCCCCGCGCCGCCTGCGGTAGACTCTGCGCCCGTTGCCGTGGGCGCCGGCGTGGGGCTGGTCTGATTGACCTGGAACATGCCGCTGCCGCCTTGCGTCAATCCGCTATTGACCGTGGCAATCTGCTGGTCGGTATAGAGATTGGCCTGCGTCAGCGCGCCGTCCAATTGGCGCAGGTTCACGGCGTCCGTCGCGTTCTGCGCATCGGCAACGTGGCTTACGGTGCGTTCGGCCCCTGTGGCGCCCACCGACACCGTGCCCGCTATCGTGTTGGACACGCCTGAGTATTTGCCGGTGTAGACCGGTGCTGCCCCCATGTTGGCCACCGCCCCGGCGCCCAACGCCACATCGCCCGCCTGCTGTGCCTGTGCACCTGCGCCCAGCGCCAGGCTCTTGTCGCCGGTGGCGGCAGCGGTGGAACCCAGCGCGACGCTGTTGTCGCCACTGGCCCCCGCACTTGCCCCCAGCGCCATCGACTGCGCCCCATTGGCCAGCGCCGACGTGCCCAAGGCAATGGCGGACCCCAGGGCCGAGCGGGCGGACGAGCCGATCGCAATGCCGTTGGGCGCCGTGCTGTCCACTTCCGCGGCCAGCCCCATCCCGATGCCGGCGTCACCATTGACGATGGCCTCCGGCCCCACCGCGATGGCATCCGCCCCCACCGCCAACGCATCGGCCTTGGTGCTGTCAACGTGGAAGTACTTGATAGGCGTCACGGTGACCGCCGCGATTGCGCCCTGCAACTGGCGCACCGTCACAGCGTCTTGCGCCTGCGTGCCGTCCGCCACGTTGATGACCTGGCGCAGCATGCCCGGCGCACCCACCGAGAAGGCCCCCGGCGTAACGGCCCGTGCAAGGGTCCGAGTAACGGACGCCCGGTCAGAGATAGACCCTTGCCCGATGGCGATGCCGCCATCCACGGTGGCTTGCGTATTCGCGCCCAGGGCCAGACTGCCCGCGCCGCTTGCCTGTGCGTTGTAGCCAATGGCGGTTGCACCTTGTCCCGTTGCGTACGCATCCATCTGCATCAGGCCAGTGTCGTTGGTGCGCTCGTATCGAACCCCTTGCCCATTGACGGCCGGGTCAGTCTTGCCGGCAAAGCTGTTCACCGTTGACACAAGCTGGGTCACGGTCTGGTTCGTGGCGTACAACTGCGATCCATTCACGGCGTCCCAGCTGCTGGCGGCCAGCACGCCCGGCGCCACTCGCGTGATGATGCTGGGGCCGCCAATGCTTCCGTGTGCGGCGGAGTACGCGCCGACGCCGCTGTTGGCCGTGGGGTCCCACATCAAGGCATCCGTGCCAACCTGTCCGATTCGCGTGCTCACCTGCGTCAGTTGCCGCACGTTGACCGCATCCGTCAGGTCGCTGCCCGGCGCCACGTTCGTTACTTTGCGCAGATTGCCCGCGGACCCTACCGACACTTCGCCAGCCGAGCTGATGGTGCCGGCCAAACCGAAGGCGACGTAGCCAGTCTGCGCCCCCACCGCGACGACGGACCCTTGGCCCAACGCCACGTTGGCGCCCGTCAGCCCGGCCGTGATCTTGGCGCCCTGACCCAGCGTCGTGGAATTCGCCACGCCGTTGTCGCTGGCTTGGTTGCCCAGCGAGAGCGAGCCCGCCCCCGTCGCCAACGCGCCAAAACCGCCCGCCGCACTGTTCGCGCCCGATGCCAGGGGTTGTGCAGAGGTCACCGTGGCGTCGGCCACGAGCGGCCCCGCCCGGCCGCTGCTGATGTTGGAAACCAGCGTATCCAGCCCGCCAATCGCCGTGCCCAGACTGCTGTAGGTGTTGCCCTGCACGGTATAGCTGGGCGTCGACACCGAACCCGTGGCCGGGTTGTACACGGAGCCGCCTCCCAGACTGGACGCAACGCTAGAACCCAAAAGCGCTGCCGAGCCCTTCAGTTGGCCGACGTTGACCGCATCGGTTGAGCCACTGCCCGCCGCCACATTGGTGAGCTTGCGTTCCGCGCCCGCCACGCCCAGCGACACCTCGCCTGCCGAGCTTTGCACGGCGCTCAGGCCGAAGGCGGCGTAATTGCTCTCTGCGCCGATGGCCGACACCGCGCCTTGCCCCAACGCCACGTTCGCCCCGGCCAGGCCGGCAGTGATGCTTGCGCCTTGGCCAAGCACGGTCGAGTTGGCGACGCTGTTGTCCGTGGCTTGATTGCCCACGACGGTGGACGCCGCCCCGGTTGCCGACGCCCCAAAGCCCCCCGCCGCGCTATCCGCGCCAGCGGCCAGCGCCTGTATCGTGTTGACGCTGTCGTCCGACACAAACGGGCCGCCCTTGCCGCTGCTGATGGTGGTCACGGCGCTGCTGATGCTGGTCACGGCGTTGTTGACGCTGGTGACCGCATTGTTGACGCTCGTCACTGCCGTGTCCAAACCGCCGATGGCGCTACCCAAGTTCGAATAGGTGCTGCCTTGCACGCCATAGCTGGGTGCGGTGATGGAACTGGTTGTCGGGTCGAAGGTCGAGCCGCCACCCAAGTTGGATGCCACGCTTGAACCCAAGGTGCTCAGGCCGGTCGTTGCGGCGTTGGCGACGCCCGTCAGTTGGCTGACGTTGACGGCGTCCGTTCCTGCGCTGCCCGCTGCCAGGTTCGTGAGCTTGCGCTCCGAACCTGCCGACCCGATGGACACTTCCCCGCTGGAGCTTTGCGCTGCGAGCAAGCCGATCGCGGTGTAGCCGGTCTCTGATCCGACTGCTGCGGTCGACGCTTGACCCAACGCGACGTTCGAACCGGTCAGGCCGGCAGTGATCGTTGCGCCTTGACCCAGCACCGTCGAATTCGCAACGCTGTTATCGGTGGCTTGGTTACCAACAACGGTCGACGCCGCACCCGTCGCCGACGCGCCGAAGCCACCTGCGGACGCATCTGCACCCGATGCAATGGCTTGCGCCGTCGTCACGCTGTTGTCGGAGACGAACGGCCCGGTCTTGCCACTGCTGATGTTCGCCACTGCATTGTTGACGCTGGTCACGGCGTTGTTGACGCTAGTTACTGCCGTGTCCAAGCCTCCGATGGCGCTACCCAAGTTCGAGTAGGTATTGCCTTGCACGCCATAGCTGGGTGCGGTGATGGAACCGGTTGTCGGATCGAAGGTCGATCCCCCGCCCAAGTTGGATGCCATGCTTGAACCCAAGGTGCTCAGCCCGGTCGTCGCGGCATTAGCGACGCCCGTCAGTTGGCTGACGTTCACGGCATCCGTAGACGCGCTGCCCGCCGCCAGGTTCGTGAGCTTGCGTTCCGAACCTACGGACCCGATGGATACTTCGCCGCTGGAGCTTTGCGCTGCGGACAAGCCGATCGCGGTGTAGCCGGACTCTGATCCGACTATTGCGGTCGACGCTTGACCCAAGGCGACGTTCGAACCCGTCAAACCAGCCGTGATCGTCGCGCCTTGACCCAGCACCGTCGAGTTCGCAACGCTGTTATCGGTGGATTGGTTACCGACAACGGTCGACGCCGCGCCCGTCGCCGACGCGCCAAAACCACCCGCCGACGCATCCGCACCCGACGCTACCGCCTGCACTGCCGTCACGGTGTTATCCGACACGAACGGCCCGGTCTTGCCACTGCTGATGTTCGCCACTGCATTGTTGACGCTGGTCACGGCCGTATCCAAACCGCCGATGGCGCCGCCAACATTCGAGTATGTCGACCCTTGCACGCCATACGTCGGCGCGGTAACCGTCTGGCCGACCGGGTCGTAGGTCGATCCGCCACCCAAGTTCGACGCTACGCTTGAACCCAAGGTGCTCAAGCCGGTCGTCGCGGCGTTAGCGATGCCCGTCAGTTGGCCCACGTTCACCGCATCCGTAGACGCGCTGCCCGCTGCCAGGTTCGTAAGCTTGCGTTCCGAACCTGCCGACCCGATCGATACTTCCCCGCTGGAGTTTTGCGCTGCGGACAAGCCAATGGCGGTATAGCCCGTCTCTGATCCGACTGCGGCGGTCGACGCTTGACCCAACGCGACGTTCGAACCAGTCAAACCAGCCGTGATCGTTGCGCCTTGGCCCAGCACCGTCGAATTCGCAACGCTGTTATCGGTGGCTTGGTTACCAACAACGGTCGACGCCGAGCCCGTCGCCGACGCGCCGAAGCCTCCTGCGGACGCATCTGCACCCGACGCTACCGCCTGAACCGCCGTCACGGTGTTATCCGACACGAACGGCCCGGTCTTGCCACTGCTGATACTGGTTACTGCATTGTTGACGCTAGTCACCGCCGTATCCAAACCGCCGATGGCGCCGCCAACATTCGAGTATGTCGACCCTTGCACGCCATACGTCGGCGCAGTGACTGTCTGGCCGACCGGGTCGTAGGTCGACCCCCCGCCCAAGTTCGATGCCACGCTTGAACCCAAGGTGCTCAAGCCCGTCGTTGCAGCGTTGGCGACGCCCGTCAGTTGGCCCACGTTCACGGCATCCGTAGACGCGCTGCCCGCTGCCAGGTTCGTAAGCTTGCGTTCCGAACCTGCCGACCCGATCGATACTTCCCCGCTGGAGTTTTGCGCTGCGGACAAGCCGATCGCGGTGTAGCCGGTCTCTGATCCAACTGCTGCGGTTGACGCTTGACCCAACCCGACGTTCGAACCGGTCAGGCCGGCAGTGATCGTCGCACCTTGACCCAGCACCGTCGAATTCGCAACGCTGTTGTCGGTGGCTTGGTTACCAACAACGGTCGACGCCGCACCCGTCGCCGACGCGCCGAAGCCGCCTGCGGACGCATCTGCACCCGACGCAATGGCTTGCGCCGTCGTCACGCTGTTGTCGGAGACGAACGGCCCGGTCTTGCCACTGCTGATGTTCGCCACTGCATTGTTGACGCTGGTCACGGCGTTGTTGACGCTGGTTACTGCCGTGTCCAAGCCGCCGATGGCGCTACCCAAGTTCGAATAGGTATTGCCTTGCACGCCATAGCTGGGTGCGGTGATGGAACCGGTTGTCGGATCGAAGGTCGATCCCCCGCCCAATTTGGATGCCACGCTTGAACCCAAGGTGCTCAGGCCCGTCGTTGCGGCGTTGGCGACGCCCGTCAGTTGACCCACGTTCACGGCATCCGTAGACGCGCTGCCGGCTGCCAGGTTCGTGAGCTTGCGTTCCGAACCTGCCGACCCGATGGATACTTCCCCTATGGAGCTTTGCGCTGCGGACAAGCCGATCGCGGTGTAGCCCGTCTCTGATCCGACTGCGGCGGTTGACGCTTGACCCAACGCTACGTTCGAACCCGTCAAACCAGCCGTGATCGTTGCGCCTTGACCCAGCACCGTCGAATTTGCAACGCCGTTGTCGGTGGCTTGGTTACCAACAACGGTCGACGCCGCACCCGTCGCCGACGCGCCGAAGCCGCCTGCCGACGTATCCGCACCCGACGCAATGGCTTGCGCCGTCGTCACGCTGATGTCAGAGACGAACGGCCCGGTCTTGCCACTGGTGATGCTCGTCACTGCATTGTTGACGCTAGTCACTGCATTGTTGACGCTGGTCACGGCGTTGTTGACGCTAGTCACTGCCGTGTCCAAGCCCCCGATGGCGCTACCCAAGTTCGAATAGGTAATGCCTTGCACGCCGTAGCTTGGCGCGGTGACGGCACCGGTTGTCGGATCGTATGTCGATCCCCCGCCCAGGTTCGACGCCACGCTTGCACCCAAGGTGCTCAAGCCCGTCCTCGCCACGTTAGCGACGCCCGTCAGTTGACCCACGTTCACGGCATCCGTAGACGCACTGCCCGCCGCCAAATTTGTGACCTTGCGTTCGACGCCTGCGGAGCCCAGCGACACCTCACCGCTGGAGCTTTGCGCCGCCGCCAATCCGATGGCCGTGTAGCCGGTTTCTGCGCCCACGGCCGCCACCGAGCCTTGACCCAATGCCACGTTCTCGCCCGTCAGGCCCGCCGCGATCATTGCGCCTTCGCCCAGTACGACCGAGTTCAGCACGCCGTTGTCGGACGCCAGGTTGCCCACGACGGTTGAACCATCACCCGTTGCCGACGCGCCAAAACCGCCTGCCGCCGCGTTGATGCCCGACGCAACCGGCTGCGCGGCCGTGACATTGCTGTCCGCCACAAAGGGGCCTGCCTTGCCGGTGCTGATGCCTGCCACGGCGGAATCCAGTTGGCTCAGCGCGCTGCCGACACTGCTGTAGGCGCCGCCTTGAATGCTGTAGCTGGGGGCTCCGACTTGGCCGGTGCCCGTGTTGTAACTCGCGCCGCCGCCCAGACTGGTTGCCAGACTGGTGCCCAGGTTGGACGCCGCGCCGCGCAATTGTGCGACGTTGACCGCATCCGACAACGCGCTGCCGGCCGCCACGTTGGTGATCTTGCGGCGGCTGGCCGCCGTGCCGACCGACACTTCGCCGCCAGAGGTTTGCGCGGCCGACAAGCCAAAGCCGCTGTAGCCCGTCTCGGCTCCCACCAGGGCGGCTGAGTCTTGTCCCAACACGACGTTGGAACCCGACAATCCTGCCGCGACCGATGCGCCGCGCCCCAAAATCGACGAGCCCGCCACGCCGTTGTCGGTAGCCAGGTTGCCTATCACCGTCGCGTCCGCGCCAGTGGCCGACGCGCCAAAGCCGCCCGCACTCGCGTTTGCCCCGGATGCCACCGCTTGCGTCGCGGTGACGCTGTTGTCCGACACAAATGGCCCGGCATCACCCGACATCAAATTGGTCAGAGCGGTGTTCGCGCCGCCCAACGCCGCGCCGACGTTGGCGTACGCCGTGCCTTGGATCGTGTAGCTGGGCGCGCTGACCGTGCCCGCCGCTGCGCTGTAGGCCGCGCCGCCGCCCAGGTTCGTAGCGATGCTCGAACCCAGGTTCGACGCCGCGCCACTCAACTGCGCCACGTTGACCGCATCGGTCAACGCGCTGCCGGCCGCCACGTTGGTGATTTTGCGGCGGCTGGCCGCGGTGCCAACGGACACCTCGCCCGCCGAGTTCTGCGCCCCGCCCAGCCCGAAAGCGGTGTAGCCGGTCTGAGACCCCGAGGCCGCCAACGCCCCTTGGCCCAGCGCCACGTTGGCGCCCGACAAGCCTGCGGCAATCGATGCACCCTGGCCCAACACCGTCGAGTTGGCGACCCCGTTGTCCGTGGCTTGATTGCCGGCTACGGTCGATGCCGCGCCGGTGGCCGACGCGCCAAAGCCGCCGGCACTCGCGTTTGCGCCCGATGCCACCGCCTGCGTGGCAGTGACGCTGTTGTCGGACACAAAGGGACCGGCGTCGCCCGACATCAAATTGGTGATGGCCGTGTTCGCGCCGCCCAAGGCCGCGCCGACGTTGGCGTACGCGGTGCCTTGGATCGTGTAGCTGGGCGCGCTGACCGTGCCAGCCGCCGCACTGTAGGCGGCGGCGCCGCCCAGATTGGTGGCGATGCTCGCACCCAGGTTCGACGCCGCGCCACTCAACTGCGCGACGTTGACCGCATCGGTCAACGCGCTGCCGGCCGCCACGTTGGTGATCTTGCGCAGTCGCACGCCCGAACCCACTGACACTTCGCCCCCGGACGTCTGCGCGGCCGACAGGCCAAACGCGGTATAGCCCGTTTGCGAACCTATTGCGGCCGACGACCCTTGACCCAACGCCACGTTCGCGCCTGCCACCCCCGCGGCAACGGAGGCCCCCTGCCCCAACACCGTCGAATTGGCGATGCCGTTGTCCGTGGCCAGGTTGCCCACCACCGTCGACGCCACGCCAGTGGCCGACGCGCCAAAACCGCCCGCGCTGGCGTTTGCGCCCGACGCGACCGCCTGCGCCGCGGTGACGCTGTTGTCCGACACAAAGGGGCCGGCGTCACCCGACACCAAATTGGTGATGGCCGTGTTCGCGCCGCCCAAGGCCGCCCCCACGTTGGAATACGCCGTGCCTTGAATCGTGTAGGCGGGTGCGCCGACCGTGCCGGCTAAGGCGCTATACGTCGCGCCGCCGCCCAGGTTGGTGGCGATGCTGGTTCCCAGGTTGGACGCCGCGCCCGTCAACTGCGCGACGTTCACCGCGTCCGTCAACGCACTGCCGGCCGCCACGTTGGTGATCTTGCGGCGGCTGGCCGCCGTACCCACCGACACCTCGCCCGCTGAGTTTTGCGCTGCCGCCAAACCGAATCCCGTATAGCCAGCCTGCGACCCCACCGTTGCCGCGGAAGCACGTCCCAAGACGACGTTGGACCCGGTTAGCCCGACCGTCACCGACGCGCCTTGGCCCAGAATCGTGGAGTTGGCGACCGCGTTATCCGTGGACTGGTTGCCCACGACCGTGGACGCCCCCCCCGTGGCCGACGCGGCAAAGCCTCCCGCCGCTGCGTTTGCCCCCGACGACACGGCTTGCACCGTTGTCACGCTGTTGTCCGACACAAAGGGGCCGATCTTGCCCGTCACCAGATTGGTCAGCGCCGTGTTGGCGCCGGTCAATGCCGTGCCGACGTTGGTGTAGGTCGTGCCTTGAATGGTGTAGCTGGGCGCGCTGACCGAGCCCGTGGCGCTGCTGTAGGCCGCCCCGCTGCCCAGGTTGCTGGCCATGCTGGTACCCAGATTGTTGATGCCCGAGTTCGCGGCGCTGGCCACGGCCGTCATCTGCTGCACCGTCACCACGTCGTTCGAATCCGAGCCGTCGGCAACGTTCTTGATCTGGCGCTTGGCCGCGGGCGTTCCTACCGAGACGGCCCCCGCGGCCATGTTCGCAGTGTTGTTGAAGGCGATACCGGTGACGGGGCCTGCCGTGCTGGGCGAGACCACGCCGCTTGTCACCACGTTGGCCAAGCCCGTTGCGCCCGCCCCCAAGGCGATGGCGCCCGCCACACCCGACGTCGCCCCGTTGCCCAACGCGATGGCGTTGGCCGCCGAGGCTTGCGTGGCCGCGCCCAAAGCGATGCCGCCGCCACCCGTGGCCGCCGCCGTCCTGCCGATGGCGGTGTCGTTGATACCCGTGGCGCTGGCGCTACCGCCGATGGCGATGGCGTCGGTGCCTGTTGAACCCGAGTTGGCCCGGGTGTTGCTGCCCACGCCCGTGACGGTGGAGTTGGCGTTGAAGTAGTTGGTCGGCGTGGGCGCCGACGCCGACACTTGCTGCGCCACTGCGAACAGCTGAGACCCGTTGACGGCGTCCGTGCTGGTGGAACTGAGCAGGCCGGTCGCCACGCCCTGTATCCGGCGAACCGTGCCCAGGCTCCCCACACTGACCACGCCCGTCGGCGTCACCTGCCCACCCAGGAAATTGTAGGTATTGCCGCTGATGGTGCTGCTGCTGTAGGCGGTTGTACCGGCGGTAATGGCAGACGGGCTGGCTGTCGTGATGGCGTTGCTACCCAGCGCCACCGAGTTCGCGACGTTTGCTGTAGCCAAATATCCGAATGCAACCGTGCCGTCCACCGTCACGTTGTTGCCGGCCAGATAGCCGCCCGCGACGTTGAAGTTGCCGCTGACGTTCTGGCCCGAGCTTCGGCCAATGGCCGTGTTGAAAGACCCCGAGGCTGCCATGCCTGATTGCGCGCCAATTGCGGTATTGCTGCCGATGCTCGCGTTGAGGCCGCCACCCGCCAGATACCCGATGAACGTGTCCTGCGCCGCCATCGCCACCGACTGATCGCCGATCGCGATCGACGAGGCCCCCACGGTTTTGGCTTGCGGCCCCACCGCCACCGAGCTCGCCCCCCCGGCATTGCCCAGATAACCCAGCATGACCGAATTGGCGCCGCTGGCAGCGCCTTGGTAGCCAATGGCGATGGCTTGTCCTGCGGTCGCGCTGGCCTGATACCCCAACGCGATGGTGCTGCCTGCCGTGGCGGAAGAGCCGGAACCCATGGCAATCGACGCTAACCCTGTCGCCGTGTTCATATCCCCGATCGCAACGGCGCCTTGCCCGGTCGCCGGGTTCAGGTTGCCGATGGCGACGGCGCCTCGCCCTGCTGCGACGGACGAGATGCCGGCGCCGAAAGCGCCGTTCCCCCCAATGGCCTGCGACAACGAACCCAGCGCGACCGCGCCCGGTGTCAAGGCCGAGTTGCCGCTGCCGATCGCCAGTGCGCCCGCTGCCGTCGCGCTGTTGTCTGCGCCCACGGCGACCGCGCCCGTACCCGTCGCCGTGTTGGGGTCGCCGATGGCGACCGCGCCATCCCCCGACGCGATTTGTTGGCGGCCAATCGCAACCGCTGCGCCCAGCGCCGTCGCGCTGTTGGCCGATGTGTTTGACGAGCCTATTGCCACGTTCTGGCCGGTTCCGTTTGACGAGACCCCATCGCCCACAGCAATGCCAAACACGCCCGTTGCCTGCGCGCCCCGCCCGATAGCGATACCGGACGTCGCTGCGATGCTTACCGACGACTGTCCGCCGATGGCAATGGCATTGGTGGCCGCCGCGTTGGCGCCGCTGCTCGTGTTGCCGCCCAGCGCGACCGCGCCCAGCGCCGTGGCGCGCGCGTTATTGCCCACCGCCAGCGAGCTGCTTCCGGTGGCCTGCGCGCTATTGCCCAAGGCCGTGTCATTGGTCGGCGAACCTATTGACGCCCCCGCGATGGCGTTGGCGCCCAACGCCAAGGCGTTCTGGTTGTAGGCCTGCGCGTTGACGCCGCCCGCAAAGGCGGACGCGCCCAGCGCATCCGCAGAGGTCCCCAACGCCACGGCACCCGTTGCGGTAGCCGTGCTGGAAACCCCGATGGAAATCGTCGTGTTGGCCGATGCAATTGCGCTCTGACCCAGCGCCACGGCACTGGTACCCGCCGATGACGCGCCCGTGCCAAGCGCCACCGAACCGCTACCGCCCGCCGTCGCCCCTTGCCCCAGCGCCGTGGCGCTGGTGTTGGACGCGATGGCCCCCGCGCCGACCGCCACCGAGTTGTTGCCGGTGCCGCTGGCCCCCGCCCCGAAGGCCGTGGCGCTGGTGCCGCTGGCCACGACCAGCGCCCCCACGCCCGTCGCCGTGCTGCCCGTGACGTTGGCCAGACGCCCCACCGCAACCGAGTTCGAGCCCGTGGCGATGGACGCATCGCCCACCGCGACACTGACGTTCATGGCCGTAGCGCCGAACCCGCCGCCGATCGCGATGGAGTTGGCATCCACCGTGGCCGGTGTCAGCCCGCCAGTCGTAATGGGGCTGATCACCATGCCTTGAATGGCCGTACCCGCCCAGACGGGCCCGGCTATTGCCGCCACCACCATCCATGGCGCCGCCCTCTTTCCTGCACGGCGGATGGCTGCCAGACGCGCGCCGCGGTTGGCTTTCCCCCGGGTCTTCGTCAATTCGGAGACGGCAACCCAAGCACCAGCAATCTCGCTCCACACAAGGCTATAGATCTTGTTCACGGCCACTCTCCATTGACGAATTGCGCCATCCGCAGGCAGTCATTCAAAGCCGATTCAATTAGTAAGAATCAGAGTTTTTTCTCAAACAAATTTCCAGATTGATGGGCGGAATCCTAGTGAGCGCACCGATGCCGACTTGTGTTGTCTAGCAATCACCTGAAACCCGATATAAATATCGTTTGATTAATCAGATAACTGAATTGAATCCATAGGGATGTAGTGCAGTGGCCAGCGCGCAGGCGAACGCAGCCGCCACGCCAAGCATCAGCACAGTGAACACGGTGGAAAGGGTGATGGGGACGGGGTTTGACGCGTCAACGCCCATCAATCAGAACGCGTTTATTGATGGGCGTGAGGTAGATGCCTAAAAGGCGTTGATGCTTACAGGCGATAAAACAAGGAATATCAGAAATGACAGAATTCAGACGACCATTATTGAATGTTCGATCGTAATAATCGCAATATTTGTCTTAGTCGATATCTGTCGGAACGGTCATCATCTGATGCGCCGCAGCGCTATTCCTCAGAATGCAAGCCGTGCTCCACGGCATACACCGCCACCTGCACGCGGCTGGTCAGATTGAGCTTTTTCAGCACGTTCTGCACGTGAATCTTTACCGTGCTTTCGCTGACGTCGAGTTCTCGCGCAATGACCTTATTGCTGGCGCCGCGCGCCAGGCATTGAACGATCTGCGTTTCGCGTGCGGTCAGCCGGTGGCGTTCGGCATGCCCCGGCGCCTGCGCCGCCAGCGTGGCCTGGCCTCGGAATTGCTCCACCAGTTTGGCCGTCATGCTTTCGGCGATGACGGATTCCCCGGCCGCGGCGCGGCGGATGGCGGACGTCAGCACGTCGGCATCAATGTTCTTGACCAGGTAGCCGCGCGCGCCATCACGCAGGGCCTGGCCCAGCTCGTCGGCCTCTTCCGAGACCGTCAGGATGATGACGGCGCACGACGGCAAGTCCTGCGTCAGCAATTGCAGCGACTCCAGTCCCGACAAGCCGGGCAGGTTCAAGTCCAGCAGCACAACATCAGGCTTGAGTTCCTTGGCGCGCTTGATGCCTTCCACGCCATCCCCCGCTTCGGCCACCACCTCGAAATCGGGCTGGCGTTGCAGCAGGAGCCGCACGCCGGAGCGAAACAGCGTGTGGTCGTCGATAAGCAGAATACGGATGGGCATGGTCGTTCGGGTCAGGCGGCCTGGCGTTCACTGCCGGGCAAGGTCAGCGCGACGCGGGTGCCCGCGCCGGGTTGTGATTCGATTTTTATCACGGCGCGCATGCGGGCGGCACGTTCGTGCATGATGTGCAGGCCGACGTGCGCTTCGCCCCGGGCGGCGACGTCGGCGGGGTCGTAACCCTGGCCGTTGTCGGTGATCAGCAAGGTGAAGTCGCGGTCATTGCCAACCGCTACCTGTACGCGGCTGGCTTCGGAGTGCTTGCGCACGTTGGACAGCGCCTCTTGCAGGATGAACAGCACTTGCAGTTGCTGCTCGGGCGGCAATGGCGCGCCTTGGCCGTGGCCGAAATGCAATTCGGTATCGATGCCGGTCTGCCGACGGAAGCGGTCAACGGTGCTTTCAATGGCGGCTTGCAGATCCCCCTGGCCCAGCTTGCTGCGGAAGTTCGTCAGCAGTTCGCGCACGTCTTGATAGCTTTCGTCGACACCCGTGCGCAGCAGCGGCAGAATCTCGGTGACCTCGGCGTCGTCGCCACGCTTGACGGCCGCGTCCAGCATTTGCAATTGCAGGTTCAGGAAGTTCAGGCCCTGCGCCAGGCTATCGTGCAGCCCTTGCGCCACCAGCCCGCGTTCCTGCACCACGGCCAGTTGGCGGGCCTGGGCGCTCAGGCGCCGGTTGTCCAGCGCCACGCCCAGATGCTGGCCCAGTGTTTCCAGCAACTGCGAATCAGACGGGGCCAAGCGGCGTTGCTGGCGGAAATGCAGCGAGTACGACCCCAGCACTTCGTCGCGCGTCACGATACGGAACACGGCCACGCTGGCGAACCCGTCGCGCACGCAGTTCAAGTCCATGTCCGGCGGCGTATGCCGGAAGTCCTGAATGACGATGACGCCCGCCTGGCGCGTGGCGACGCCGCAATAGCAGTCGTCCACCTTCATGCAGTGCTCGGATTCAACCAGTTCGTCTGACAAGCCCACCGACACCACCAGATTGAGCTTTTCATTGTCCGGGTCCAGCGCGCGGATGCTGCCGCCTTCGGCGTCGAATTGCAGCATGACGCGGCGCAGGAAGCCATCGCACAGCGCTTCAATATCGTTAGGCTGATTCAGAAACGCCGCCATGTCGTACAGCGCGCCGATGTCGCGGTTCTGCGCGGCCAGTTGCGCCGTCTTCTGCTCTACCCGCTGCTCCAGGCTGGTGTACAGGTCTTGCAGTTCGTCGGCCATGCGGTTGTAGCCACGCGCCAGCACGCCGAATTCATCCTGGCTATCAACCGGCAGCCGCGTGCTGAAGTCGCGGTCGCCCATCCGTTGCAGGCCATCGCGCAGGCGCAGCACGGGCGCGATGATCCACAGGTACAGCAGATAGATCATCGCCAGCGTGCCCGCGCTGGCAATCGCGGCCAGCACGCCTTGCGACAGGCGCAGCATGGTGGTCTTGCCGGCATTGTCTTGTTCGATCATCCGCACCAGCGTGTCCGCCCGCGACACGAATTCAGGCAGGGTCTGAAGATACGTGGCGGCGTCCGGCTGCGCCAGCGCGGCTTGCGCCGCCGGCTTCATGATGTCGTGCCAGTAAGTGGCCACGTCGCGCCATTGCGCGCGGATCGTGTCGTCGTTGGGTATGAACAGCGGGCGGGCGGGATTGCCGCGCGCCAGACGGGAGATGGTCTCGTCCATGACGGCGACCTGTTCGTTCGTGCGCACCGCGCGGCCCGCTTGCGGACGCATCAGTTCAACGGCGACCCGGTTGGCGCGCATGCGCAGGCTGCCGGTGTCGTTGATGGCGGCGCCCGCGCCTTCCAATTGCCACGACAGCCAAAGCGTCCAACTGATCATCGACAGCACGACAACCAGCGCCGCCAGAGAGCTGGCGATGATGCGCGTGGACAGGCGGTGCCAGGGAGATGGCAGGCCGTCGTCGGCGGGGCGGGTTGATGAGGACGTCATGACGATCAATGCTTACGGTGCGGTGCGGTGCGGTGCGGTGCGGTGCGATGCGATGCGATGCGGCTGCTAGTGTATTCGGCTTCAGTGCGCGGGCTGGCCGGACCCGGCCGCCCCACCTTTCCCCAATCCCTGGCCCAACCCCTGCCCCAACCCCAGCGTGCGGCACACGAAGTCCGCGACTTGTGCGGGGTCGTTCAGCGGCAGGCAGGGTAAAGCGGTGTCCAGCGCCGCGTCGGTCACCACCGCCAGGAAACTGCCGTCTTCCGTATGCAGAGGGGGTTTGCCCAGCGCCGGGCGGTAAACCTCGATGCGCGGGATGGCGGCCTGCTTGAAGCCTTCCACCAGCACCAGATCGGCCGGCGACAACCGCGCCACCTGTTCGGCGAGCGTGGGTTCTGGCGCATTGCGCAATTCATGCACAATCGCATACCGGTACGGCGACGCCACCATCACTTCCTGCGCGCCTGCCAGCCGAAAGCGCGCGCTGTCCTTGCCGGGCGGCTCCATCTGGAAATCGTGGTGGCTGTGCTTGATGACGCTTACGCGCAGGCCGCGCGCGGCCAGCAGAGGCAGCATGGCCTCGATCAAGGTGGTTTTGCCGCTGCCGGACCGGCCGGCGATACCGAACACTGCGCTCATGCATGCTCCGAAAACAAGGGACAGACGATGGGCAAGAACGCGTCCGCCCGCGGCGAGTATGCCAGCAATGCGCCTGCTACCAAGTCGAAATACCAACCGTGCAAGGTCAGGCTGCCCGCCTGCACCGCACGGCGCACGAAAGGCAGCTCGTCCAGATTGCGCAGCGATATCAGGATGGATGCCTGCTCGCAGGCCCGGCGGCGTTCGGCATCGGTGGCGTCGGGCATTTGACTCAGCACGCGCTGACGGGCGGGTTCGGCGATGTCCATCCAGCGTTCCAGGTAATCGGTTTCGCCGTCGCTGCGGGTGCGGTGCTCCATCAGCGCGCGAATACCGCCGCAGTGCGCATGGCCCAGCACGATGATGCGGCTGACCTGCAATTGCTCCACGGCGAATTGAATGGCCGCCAACACGCCTTGCAGGCCCCGGTCGGCACGAGCCGGCGGCACCAGGTTGGCCACGTTGCGCACCGCGAAGATGTCGCCGGGGTCGCAGCCCAGCAGCATCGCCGGGTCCACGCGGGAATCGCAGCAGCCGATCAGCAAGGTGCTGGGGTGCTGGCCGTCGCGCAGGTTGCGGTACAGCGCGGGCGCGGATTCGTAGTACTGCTGCTGAAAGCGCTGGAAGCCGTCGACGAGGCGTTCGATGTCTCGCATCTCAGCCTCCCGTTTGCGCCATGAAACGCACAATGCGCTCGGGTTGGCTGACGAAATCGTGCCGTTCGGGTTTGGCGGCGATGCCCGCCTGGATGGCTCGGGTCAGCGCCGCGTCGCTCGCGCCGGCGCGCAGCATGCGGCCCAGCGGCACCTGGTCTTCCTGGCCCAGGCACAGGTACAAGGTGCCATCCACGCCCAGCCGCACCCGATTGCAAGCGGCGCAGAAATGGCGCGACATGGGCGTGATGACGCCCAGCACCGGTGCGCCGTGCCCAGTGGTCCAGTAGCGCGCGGGGCCGGAGCCGGGGGTTGATCGGGCCATGGAACCCGCCCCAGCGCCCGCGCCCAATGCCGCCCCCGATCCCACCGCCGAGCCCACCGCCGATCCCGCCCCCGGCATCGCCGGCACCAATCCCGCTTCGGCCGCCAGCACCGCGCCCAGCGCGTTCAAGTCCGTATGCCGCATGCCCTGGCCACAGCTGCCCATGGGCATGGGTTCGATCAGGCGCAGCACGAAGCCCTGCGCGATCGCGTAGTCCAGCAGGCGGCGCACCTGTGCGCGCGGCGACGCGGCGTGCACCACGCTGTTGAGCTTGATGGGCGCAAAGCCAGCGTCCCGCGCGGCCGCCAGCCCAGCCAGCACATCGGCCAGGCAATCGCGCCCGGTGATCTCGCTGAAGGCGTCGGCGTCCAGCGTGTCCAGGCTGATGTTCAAGCGCGTCACGCCCGCCGCCCGCAGCGCGCCCGCATGGCGCGCCAGCTGCGTGCCGTTGGTGGATACCGACAGGTCCGTTACCCCCGGCATCGTGGCAATGGCCCCTGCCAGCTCGGGCAGGCCCCGGCGCAGCAAGGGTTCACCGCCGGTCAGTCGCACCTTGCTGACGCCCAAACCGACGAACAGGCCGATCACGCGCGCCATCTCGGCGTGCGAGAGCCAGTTGGCGGGCGTTTCGAAGCCCTTGAAGTCCTTCGGCATGCAGTAGGTGCAGCGCAGGTCGCAGCGGTCGGTGACCGACACGCGCAGGTAGTCGATGCGGCGGCCGAACCCGTCTGTCAGCGATCTTGGCGCAGGCCCGTCCATCACGCTGCCCTCCCGCCCACGACGCGATCCGCTTCGCTGCTTTCCAGGTCGATGCCCTGCACGTCAGCCTGTTCGACCAGCAGCTTGGTGTACTGGCGCCACGCGGTGTCGCGGCTCATGTTGGACAGCGCCGCCGCGATCTGTTGGGCCACGTGTTCGTAAGGCAGCATGCGCCCCTCGATGCGGCGCGTCACCCGCACAATGTGCAGGCCGTGCCGCGTTTGCAGCAACTGCGGCAGCAGGCCCCCCGAGGGCAGCGCGAACACCGCGCGTTCGAATTCGGGCACGGTATCGCCCCGGCCCAATTGGCCCAGGCTGCCGCCCACCGCCGCCGACGGGCAGTTGGATTGTTCGCGCGCCACCTGGGCGAAGCGCGACGGATCGGCCAGCAGGTCTTGCAGCACGGTGTTGGCATGCGCGCGCAGCCTATCCAGGTTGACGTCGGGAGTCACCTGGAAAAGGATGTGATCGGCTTCAACCAGTTCACCCACCAAGAAGCGCTGCGGGTTGGCGTGATAGAAGCGGCGGCAGACGGCGTCATCCGCCACGGGCGCGGCGGCGTGCCGCGCCAGCAAGGCGGTGATGATCGCGTCTTCGTTGTCCCCGACCTCGTTCGCGTCCTGCGCGCCCTGCTCGTCGTTCGGTGACGCCGGCTGCACCCGAAGCCGTCGCGCTTCGTCCAGCAGCACCCGGCGCAGCACCAGCGCGGTGATGGCGTGGCGCATTGGGTTGCTGGCGTCCGCGTGCAGCGGCAGTTCACGTTCCAGATCGGCGTCGTTCAGTTCGATGCCATTGACAATGACAGGCATGTTCGTCTCCCGGTGTACAGGTTTCAGCGCGGACGCACGAGTTGCCAGGCACGGCCCAGATACGCCACCGAGGCGAATCCGCTCCACACGTGCACCAGCCGCGTAAACGGGAAGATCACGAAGAGCGTCAGCCCCATGAACAGGTGCGCCTTGAACAGCAGCGGCACGTCGGCGATGTGGCTGGCCGCGTCGCCCTGGAACGTCACGATGTGCTGCGCCCACGTCATCAGGCGCACCATCATTTCGCCATCCATGTGGCCGGCCGACAGCACGATGGTGGACAGGCCCAGCAGCAAGGTGATCAAGATCCACAACAGCAGCAGCTTGTCGCCCGGGCGCGTGCTGCGGGCAATGCGGGGGTCGGACAAACGGCGGTGGATCAGGATCAGCAGGCCCACCAGGCAGATGCCGCCCATGACGCCGCCCGCCACCATGGCGACCGTTTGCTTGAGCGTGTGCGAGACGCCCAGCGTGTCCCACACCACCACGGGCGTCAGCAGCCCGGCCAGGTGGCCGAAGAACAAACCCAGGATGCCGATGTGGAACAGGATATTGCCCAGCCGCAACTGGCCGCGATGCAGCAGCTGCGAGCTGTCGGTCTTCCAGGTGTATTGCTCGCGCTCAAAGCGCGCCAGGCTGCCCAGCAGGAAAACCGTCAACGCAATATAGGGATAGATGCCGAAAAGGAACTGATTCAGGGAGTTCATGATGCGTCGTCCTGAGCACTAAAGGTTAGCGGCGTTGGGATTGGCGGGCGCCCGAGGGTAGAAGCGCACCGCCTGCGCGCCATCGCCCGCGAACGGGCGCAGCAGCGGTTCCACGCCGTCGGCGCTGACGCCGAAGGTGTCCATGGCCTCGTCCATGTCGCGCACGGGGGCTTCGGTTTGTTCGCGCGGCGTCACCCGCGACTGCGCGCGCAACACCGCGAAGATGGCGGCGTAAGGGCTGTCGCCCCGCGCAAGGCGCGAGCCAATCGCGGCCAGCACATGGATGGCCTCGTCCAGCAGGTCCTGCGCCTGGGCGGGTTCAATCACGCCCAGGAACTCCAGGAACAGCGGCACGTGGTCGGGCAGCTCTGACACAACCGGTTCGAAGCCGTGCTGCCGGTAGGTGTCCAGCAGGTCGACCATGGCCTGGCCGCGGTCGCGGCTTTCGCCATGCACGTGTTCAAACAGGTGCAGCGAATGCGAGCGGTTGCGGTCAAAGGTGGCGACGTAGTTTTCCTGCACGGTAATCAGGTCGTTCGTGGCCAGGTAGGCAACGAGCGGTTGCAGGGTTTCCTCGGCGTCCGGGTGGGCGGCCAAGGCGGCCTCGACGTCGCTCAGCGCGTCCAGCAATTCTGGCTCGGGGTAGCTCAACAAGGCGGAAAGCAAGCGGTACAGCATCATGGAGTTCTCCTCTTCTAGCGGGCCAGCTCGGCCTTTTTGCGGGACTTCGGCATCTCGATGAAGATCTCGCTGCCCTGAGGCTTGCGGCCGAACAAGGTGCCTTCGGACACGCCGCCCGAGCAGCCGTTGCCAAAGGTGAAGCCGCAGCTGCCCTTCTCGTTGAAGCTGTCTTCCACGATTTCCTTGTGGCTGCTGGGCACCACAAAGCGGTCTTCGTAGTTGGCGATGGCCATGATCTTGTACATGTCCTGCACCGTCTCTTCAGACAGCCCCACTTGCTTGAGCAGTTCGGTGTCGCGTTCGCCGTGCACGGTTTCCGACCGCTTGTAAGCGCGCATGGCCAGCATGCGTTCCAGCGCTTGCAGCACGGGCGCTTCCTTGCCCGCCGTGAGCAGGTTGGCCAAGTAGCGCACGGGAATGCGCAGGCTGGACACGTCTGGAATCATGGCGCTTTTGCCCACGGTGCGTTGCGGCATCTGGCCGGCCTCGGCGGCGGTTTGAATGGGCGACAGCGGCGGGATGTACCAGACCATCGGCAAGGTGCGGTATTCCGGGTGCAGCGGGAACGCCACGCGCCATTGCACGGCCATCTTGTAAACGGGCGACTGGCGCGCCGCTTCCAGCCACGACTCGGGAATGCCCTGTTCGCGCGCAGCGGCGATCACCTCGGGCGAATGCGGGTCCAGGAACAGGTCCAGCTGCGATTCGTACAGGTCCTGCTCGCTGGCGACGGCGGCGGCGCGTTCAATCTGGTCGGCGTCGTACAGCATGACGCCCAGATAGCGGATGCGGCCCACGCAGGTTTCCGAGCACACGGTAGGCTGGCCGGCTTCAATGCGCGGATAGCAGAAGGTGCACTTCTCGGCTTTGCCGCTGCTCCAGTTGTAGTAGATCTTCTTGTACGGGCAACCCGAAATGCACATGCGCCAGCCGCGGCATTTATCCTGGTCGACCAGCACAATGCCATCGTCTTCGCGCTTGTAGATGGAGCCCGACGGGCAGCTGGCGACACAGGCCGGGTTCAGGCAGTGTTCGCACAGGCGCGGCAGGTACATCATGAAGGTGTTCTCGAACGTCGAGTACATCTCTTTCTGTACGCCTTCAAACAGCGCGTCGCGGCTGCGGGCGCTGAATTCCCCGCCCAGGTCGTCTTCCCAGTTCGGGCCCCAATGGATCTTGTCCATCTTCTTGCCGGTCAGCACCGACACCGGGCGCGCGGTGGGCGGCGTTTGCGACAACGGCGCGTTCTGCAGGTGCTCGTAGTCGAAGGTGAAGGGTTCGTAGTAGTCGTCGATGGCCGGCAGGTTCGGGTTGGCGAACAGGTTGGCCAGGATGCGCAGCTTGCCGCCCTGGCGCGGTTCCAGCTTGCCGGCGGCGGTGCGCTTCCAGCCGCCCTTCCACTTGTCCTGGTTCTCCCATTCCTTGGGGTAACCGATGCCGGGCTTGGTTTCCACATTGTTGAACCAGGCGTATTCAACGCCATCGCGGCTGGTCCAGACGTTCTTGCAGGTAACCGAACATGTGTGGCAGCCGATGCACTTGTCCAGGTTCAGCACCATGCCGATTTGGGCGCGTATCCTCATGATTGCTTCTCTTCTTGTTGCGTTGCGTCTTCAGCCGGGTCTTCGACCAGCGGGCCTTCCAGCCAGTCCACCTTGTTCATCTTGCGCAGCACCACGAATTCGTCGCGGTTGGCGCCGACGGTGCCGTAGTAGTTAAAGCCGTAAGCCTGCTGCGCATAGCCGCCGATCATGTGCGTGGGTTTGAGCACGGTGCGCGTGACCGAGTTATGGATGCCGCCGCGCTTGCCGCTGGTTTCGGCGCCCGGCACGTTCACGATCTTTTCCTGCGCGTGGTACATCAGGCACATGCCGACTGGCACGCGCTGGCTGACGACCACCCGCGCGGTCAGCGTGCCGTTCACGTTGAAGACTTCGACCCAGTCGTTGTCGACCAGCCCCGCTTGCTTGGCCTCGGTTTCCGACACCCACACGTGGGGGCCGCCCCGGCTTAACGTCAGCATGCGCAGGTTGTCCGAGTAGGTGCTGTGGATGCCCCACTTCTGATGCGGCGTCAGCCAGTTCAGCACCAGTTCCTTCTCGCCATTGGGATACTTGCCCAGCATGGGCGCCACCGTCTTGGTGTCGATGGCGGGCTTGTACACGCAGGAGCCTTCACCAAAATCCAGCATCCAGCGGTGGTCCTGGTAGAACTGCTGGCGGCCGGTCAGCGTGCGCCATGGGATCAGTTCGTGCACGTTGGTATAGCCGGCGCTGTAGCTGACCTCTTCGCTTTCCAGGCCCGACCACGTGGGCGCTGAAATGATCTTGCGCGGCTGCGCCTGGATGTCGCGAAAGCGGATCTTGTCGTGCTCGCGGCCCACGGCCAGATGGGTGTGGTCGCGCCCGGTGATCTTGCCCAGCGCTTCCCACGCCTTGACCGACACATGGCCGTTGGTCTCGGGCGCAAAGGTCAGGATCATCTCGGCCGCGTCGATGGCGGTGTCCAGGCGCGGGCGGCCTTGGCTGACGCCCGCTTCCCCGACGCTTTCGTTGATGCCGGCCAGCTCATGCACTTCGTGCTCGGTGTTCCAGTTGATGCCCTTGCCGCCGTTGCCCAGCTTGTCCAGCAAGGGGCCAACAGAGGTGAACTTGCGGTAGATGTCGTTGTAGTCGCGCTCAACCACCGTCATCGACGGCGCGGTCTTGCCCGGCACCAGATCGCATTCGCCCAGCTTCCAGTCGCGCGGCTCGAACGCCTGGCCCAGTTCCCCGGGGGTGTCGTGCATCAGCGGCGTCAGCACCAGATCCCGGCGCTTGCCCAGATAGGGGCCGCCGATCTCGCTGAACTTCTTGGCCAGCAGCTTGTAGATTTCCCAGTCGGTCTTGCTTTCCCACAACGGTTGCACGGCTTCGCTCAGCGGGTGAATGAAGGGGTGCATGTCGGACGTGTTCAGGTCGTCTTTTTCGTACCAGGTGGCGGTCGGCAGCACGATGTCGCCGTACAGGCACGTGGTGCTCATGCGGAAGTCCAGCACGGTCAGCAAGTCGAGTTTGCCTTCGGCGGCGTCTTCCTGATACGTCACTTCCGTGGGCTTGATGGCCGCCGTTTCGTCGCCGAACACGGCGTTCTGCGTGCCCAGCAGGTACTTCAGGAAGTATTCGTGGCCCTTGCCGCTGGAACCCAGGATGTTCGAGCGCCACACAAACATGTTGCGCGGGAAGTTGGCGGGGTCGTCCGGGTCTTCGCAAGACATCTTCAGCGCGCCGGACTTGAGCTGTTCAACCGCATGCGCGATGGGGTCCTTGCCCGCGGCATCGGCCTGGGCAACGAGATCCAGCGGATTGGTGCGCAGTTGCGGGGCAGACGGCAGCCAGCCCATGCGTTCGGCGCGCGCGTTCAGGTCGATCATGCTCAAGTCGCCGTACTTGGCGCGGTCGGCCGTGGGCCCAAGCACCTCCTGCACGTTCAGCTTTTCGTGACGCCACTGGCTCGTGTGCGCGTAGAAGAAAGACGTGCCGTTCATCTGGCGCGGCGGGCGCACCCAGTCTGACGCAAACGCCAGCGGCGCCCAGCCGAACTGCGGACGCAGCTTTTCCTGGCCCACGTAATGCGCCCAGCCGCCGCCGCTTTTGCCCACGCAGCCGCACATCATCAGCATGTTGATGATGCCGCGGTAGATCATGTCCATGTGATACCAGTGATTCAGGCCCGCGCCCACGATCACCATCGACTTGCCTTCGGTGTCGTGCGCGTTCTGCGCGAATTCGCGCGCCACCTGGATCACCTGCGCGCGCGGCACGCCGGTGTGCTTTTCCTGCCAGGCCGGCGTGTAAGGCACGTCGTCGTCAAACGACGTCGCGACGTTGCCGCCGCCCAGGCCCCGATCCAGCCCGTAGTTGGCCATTTGCAGGTCATACACGGTGGCGACCAGCGCCTCCGAACCGTCAGCCAGGCGGATGCGGCGGGCCGGCACGTTGCGCACCAGCAGCTCGTCGTGTTCGCTGCCGAAGTACGGAAAGCCGACGGCGACCGTTTCACTGTTCTGGCCGAGCAGGCTGAGCGTGGGCCCGATCTCGCGGCCATCACCGCCGTTCTTGGATTCCAGGTTCCAGCGGCCGACCTTCTCGCCGCCATTGACCGCGCCCTCGCCCCAGCGAAAGCCGATGCTGCCGTTGGGCGCCACAAAGTCGCCGGTATGGGCGTCCAGCACCAGCGTCTTCCAGTCGGGGTTGTTCTGCTCGCCTAAAGCGCCGTCCAGGTGCGAGGCGCGCAGGAAGTGGTCTGGCGCATGGAAGCCGTCGCGCTCTTTCAGCAAGACCAGCATCGGCATGTCGGTGTAGCGCCGCACGTAGTCCTGGAAGTACGGCGAAGGGTTGGCCGACAGGTGGAATTCTTTCAGGATCACATGGCCCATTGCCATGGCCAGCGCGGCGTCCGTGCCCTGCTTGGGCGCCAGCCAGATGTCGCCGAACTTGACCATTTCGCCGAAGTCGCTGGAAACGGCGACGGTTTTCGTGCCCTTGTAGCGGACCTCGGTGTAGAAGTGCGCGTCGGGCGTGCGGGTCTGCGGCACGTTCGAGCCCCACACCATCAGATAGGTCGAGTTGTACCAGTCGGCCGATTCCGGCACGTCGGTTTGCTCGCCCCAGATTTGCGGGCTGGCCGGCGGCAGGTCGCAATACCAGTCATAGAAACTCAGGCAAGCGCCGCCCAGCAAGCTCAGGTAGCGCGCGCCGGCGGCGTAGCTGACCATGGACATGGCCGGAATCGGCGAGAAGCCGATCACGCGGTCGGGCCCGAATTTCTTGATGGTCAGCGCGTTGGCGGCGGCAATGATTTCGGTAGCCGTGTCCCAGTCGGCGCGGACGAAGCCGCCCAGGCCGCGCACGGACTTGTAGCGCTTGGCGCGCGCGGGGTTCTGGCTGATCCATTCCCAGGCGGCGATGGGGTCCATGGTTTTGCGGGCGTCGCGCCACATTTCCATCAGACGGCCGCGGATCATCGGGTACTTCACGCGTTGCGCCGAATACACGTACCAGCTGTATGACGCGCCACGCGGACAGCCGCGCGGCTCGTGGTTGGGCAGATCGGGCCGCGTGCGCGGGTAGTCGGTCTGCTGCGTTTCCCACGTGATCAAGCCGTTCTTGACGTAAACCTTCCACGAGCACGACCCGGTGCAGTTCACGCCGTGGGTCGACCGCACCACCTTGTCGTGCTGCCAGCGCGAGCGATAGGCGTTTTCCCACTTGCGGTCTTCGTTGACCGTTTCGCCATGGCCATCGGCAAAGGTGGATTTCACCCGCGACATGAACTTCAGCCGGTCCAGAAAATGACTCATTGTGTTTCTCCAAGAACGCCGGTTTGAACGGCGCGTACTGCGATCAATGCGTTGAAACCACTGTAGGCGTTGGTCCGTCCCCCGGCCATTCGCCGGTGGGACAGCCCGAGCTCGGCAGAGTGACTAGTCACTGCAAGCGTGATGGGTTGCGCGCGGGCCATCAGCACGGCACCGGCGCGTTGCGGCGCGCGTAGTACCACCACGTAATCAGCATGCAGGTCGCGTAAAACCCGATGAAGCAATACAGCGCGGCCTGCACGCCGCCCGTCATCTCCAGCGACGTGCCGAAGCTGCGCGGAATGAAGAAGCCGCCATACGCGCCAATCGCGCCCGAAAAGCCCAGCACCGCCGCCGATTCCTTGGCCGCTTCGCTCATGGCCTGCTTCTGGCCCGCCGCGCCCTTGCCTTGCGCGGCCTGCGTGCGTTCGCGCAGGAAGATCACGGGGATCATGCGGAACGTGGAGCCGTTGCCCAGGCCGGTCAACGCGAACAGCACGATGAACATCGCCAGAAAGCCGTTGAAGTCGCCGCCCTGGCCCGCCACGGGCAGGAACGTCACCACGCCCAGCACCGCGGCGATCATGCCGGCGAAGGTGAACAGCGTGACGCGCGCGCCGCCCAGCTTGTCGGACACCCAGCCGCCTAGCGGACGGGTCAGCGAGCCCACCAGCGGCCCCAGAAACGCGTACGTCATCGGGTCCACCTGCGGAAACAGCGTCTTCGTCAACATGGCGAAACCCGCCGAAAAGCCGATGAACGACCCGAACGTGCCCACATACAGCCAGCACATCAACCAGTTGTGCTTGCGCTTGAAGATCACCGCCTGGTCCGCGAACGATGCGCGCGCATCGGCGATATCGTTCATGCCGAACCACGCGGCGATGGCCGCGATGGCGATGGGAATCACCCAGATGAAGCCCGCGTTCTGCAGCCACAGGTTCTGCTGCGCGCCGTTGACGGTGATTGCCTGCGGCGCGCCACCGGCCACGCCGAACACCCCGACCGAGATCACGACCGGCACCACGAACTGCGCCAGCGACACCCCCAGATTGCCGATGCCCGCATTCAGCCCCGTCGCCAAGCCCTTCTTTTCCTTAGGAAAAAAGAAGCTGATGTTGGCCATGCTGGAACTGAAGTTGCCGCCGCCCAAGCCGCACAGCAAGGCCAGGATCAGCAGGGTCGGAAACGACGTAGTGGGGTCACGCAAGGCAAAACCCATGCCAAGCGCCGGGATCAGCAGCGAGGCCGTGGAAATGGCCGTCCACTTGCGCCCGCCAAACACCGGCACCAGAAAAGAATAGAAGATGCGCAAGGTCGCGCCCGACAGCGCGGGCAACGCCGTCAGCCAGAACAGCTGATTCTTCGACAGCATGAAACCGGCGCGGTCCAGGTTCACGACGACCACGCTCCACAGCATCCAGATGCTGAACGCCAGCATCAAGGCGGGTATCGAAATCCAGAGATTGCGGTTGGCGATGCGCGCGCCGGTCTGCTTCCAGAAGCCGGGGTTTTCCGGCTCCCAACGGGATAGAACTTGAGTGGACATGAGAGGCTCTTTGCGGAAAATGAGAGATCAGGCGGCCTGCTTGCGGGCGTTGGCGGCGATGGCGGCGGCCGCACTGGCCTGGCCACGCGCCGTGCTTTCCGGCCGGAAACTGAAGTGCATGAAGATCAGCGACACGCAGACCGTGCCGTACAGCAACATGAAGGCGCTGGAGCGCACGCCGGTCAGGTCCAGCAGCACGCCGAACAGAATGGGCAGCACGAATCCGCCCAACCCACCCGCCAACCCCACGATGCCGGACACGGCGCCGATGTTGTCGCTGAACTCGTCCGAGATGAACTTGAAGACGGAGGCCTTGCCGATAGCCATCGCGATGCCGACCACAAACAGCAGCACGGTGAACGTGACCGGGCCCAGCGCGATGCCAAAGCTTTTTGCGCCATTGGCCGTCATGACGGTGAATTCCGTTTGCGGGTAGCTCAAAAGGAAGAACGCCACCCAGCACACCCACATCACCCACCACGTGGTCTTGTAGGCGCCATAGCGGTCCGAGATCCAGCCGCCCAGGGCGCGCAACACGCCGCCCGGCAACGAGAAGCAGGCGGCCAGCAGCGCGGCCAGCTTCATGTCGAAACCGTATTCGCCGATGTAGTACTTGGTCATCCACAGCGCCAGCGCCACGTAGCCGCCGAACACCACCGAGTAGTACTGGCAGTAGCGCCAGACGCGCGGGTCTTTCAGCATGGCGAACTGCGCCGACAAGGTTGCGCGTTGCGTGACGCGGTGCGCCGGGTCGGACGCCGAGAACATCCAGAACAGCACGGCGGTGACGAGCAGCGCCACGGCATACACCTGCGGCACGATGACCCACGCGCCGCCGGCAGCCGCCATCAAGGCCGGCGCCACGAACTTGGTGATGGCTGACCCCGAGTTGCCGGCGCCGAACACGCCCATGGCCAAGCCCTGCTTGTTGCGCGGGAACCAGCGCGCCACGTAGGGCGTGCCGACCGAGAACGAGCCGCCCGTCAGGCCGACGAACAGCGCCAGCACCAGAAACTGCCAGTACTCGGTGGCATAAGACAGCAGCCAGATCGGCACCACCGCCAACAGCATCAGAATGAAGAACACCGGGCGGCCGCCGTAGCGGTCGGTCCAGATGCCCAGCGGCACCCGCACGAGCGAACCCGTCAGCACCGGCATGGCGGCCAACAGGCCGAACTGCGTTTCGGACAAGCCAAGCTGCGCTTTGATGGGGATGCCCAGCACCGCGAAGATCATCCACACGGCGAAACAGATGGTGAAGGCGAACGTGCTGGAAATCAGAACCCGCATCGGCCTGCCGGACGGGGATGTTGCTGCTGTCATGGTTACTCTCGCTTTGCTCACGAAGACATGTGGCTAGCCTAGGCACGCCGCCCCGCCGCGGCCATTCGCCAGCTGACCATCCGGCCCCTGCCAATGTGTCTAGTCACCCCGGCTTCCCGCCTGCGTTTGCGCGGGATCAAGCTTTTTCACTGGCCGCGCGCCGCTGAGCGCATTAATATGCATTTCAAATACACCTTTAAAGGCGAGACACCGCCATGCCCCCGCTACTCACTCTGGAAGAACCCGGATCGCCCGCCGGCCGCCCCCGTCCGCAATGGGCGGCCTTTACCGAAATGGGGTTTCGCCCCCTGTATCTCGCCGGCTGCTTCTGGGCGCTGGTATCCGTCTGGCTATGGGTGCATGCGCCCGGCCGTATCACCGGCCTGCTGGGCGGCGTGTTCTGGCATGCGCACGAAATGTTGTGGGGCTTTGTCGCCACCATCGCCGTGGGCTTTTTGCTGACGGCGGGCGCCAACTGGACGGGCAAGAACCCCTTGCGCGGCAACGCGCTGGCCGGGCTGTGCGGATTGTGGGTCGTGGCGCGTGCCGGGTATCTGGTGCCGGGGCGCACGGCTTTTCTGATCGCGGTGGTGGCGGACCTGGCGTTCTTCGTCTGGGGCGCCGCCGCATTGGGCCGCGCCGTCTGGGTCACGCGCAACCGCCGCAACGCAGGCGTGCCGGTGCTGCTGCTGGGGCTGGCGGCGACCAACGCGCTATATCTTTGGGCCGCCGTCCAGGGCGATTACCTGGCCTTGATGCGCTACTTCAATGCCGGCTTGTTGTGCATGGCGGTGCTGACCTTGCTGATCGCCCGCCGCGTCATTCCGTTTTTCGCCAAGCGCGCGGTGGCCGGGCTGGAAATTCCCCCGCACACGCGTAGCGGCCACTGGCAATTGGGTACGGGCATCGCCGCCATCGTTTGCCTGCTGGCGGGCCAGCCCCGCATTGCCGCGCTGGCGCTGGCCGCCACGGGAGTCATTGCGATGGTGCAATGGCTGTCGTGGAAGCCCTGGGCCGTGCGCCGCGTGCCGCTGCTGTGGATTCTGTATGCCGGTTACGGCGGGCTGGCCATCGGCCTGCTGGTCGGCGCGGCGCACCTGGGCGGCTATGTCATCCGCGCCGCCTGGCCTGCGCATGCCATCGGCGTCGCAGGCTTTTCGGTATTGATTCTGGGCATGGTGACGCGCACCGCGCTCGGCCATCTGGGCCGGCCCTTGCGCACCGACCGCAGCATGGTCGCCAGCTACGTCCTGATGCTGCTGGCCGCCGCACTGCGTTTGGCCGCCCTGCTGCCTACCGTGGCAAGCATCGGCTTGCTGCACGCGTCAACCGCCGCCTGGGTGCTGGCGCTGGGCCTGTACCTGTGGCGCTTCTTTCCGCTGATGATCCGCCCACGTGCAGACGCCGCCCCTGCGGCGGCGTCTGGGTTGCGGGTCGTGCCGGTTGCCAGGCAGACCTGAGCGGCGCGCACCCAGTCGCGCGGGGCGAGGCGCGGGAATTACCCTTCGCGGCCTTCGCGGCGTTCAATCGCCGCGATTTCGCGCTTCATCGCCTTCAGCCAGCCCTTGAGCAGCGCCTGGTCTGAAAACTGCATCACCTCGTGTTCCAGTTCGCGGATGTATTCCTGGATGTCTTCGATATCGGCGTCCAGGTCTTCCAGCACCGTGTCCGGGTCGAACGACGCGAACGGGTCCAGGTCGTAACGCAGTTTGAAGCCTTCTTCCGCGTAGCTGGCTTGATGCAGCACTTCGTCCAGCTGGGCTTGCAGCGTGGCGTTGGCCTTGGCCAGACCGTCGTCGGCCACCTCGCCCACCGGCGTCAGATCCGCTGTGCCCTGCTGGCGGCGCGCCGCTTCCTCGTCTTGCATCGCTTGCCACACCACCGCGTTGGGCGTCGTGCTGCGCGTGGCGGCGCGCGCCACGGCCAAGAGTTCCTCGGCGTCCTCGTCGTCCTCGGCTTGATCCTGGATGATGCGCAGCAATTGCGCGGGCGTGAACGTGGACAGGTCGGTGTCCCGGTCCAGCTCCAGCGCTTCGATCAGTTCGGCCTTCGCGACTTCGGTTTCTTCGACGGCGGCCACATCGTAGTCAGCGCCGCTGTGCTTCTTGTACAGCGTCTTCAGACGCTCGGCGTCGCAGCCAGCTGGCAATTCGCCCTTCTCGGCCAGCAACAGCAATTCTTCCGAGAACTCGGTGACGAGCTCGGACACGAATTCGCGTTCGGCCTTGGACAAGCCCATGTTCTTGTGCGCGTGATCAAAGCACAGCACGAGCTTCATGCGCAGTTCCTGCAACTGGGTTTCCAGCGGCACCAGGCCTTCGGTGTACTTGCGCTGGTACTCGGCTTCCACCGCGCCCCACTGCTGCAACCGGGCGTTTTCCGTCTCAAGCCGGGCCTGAAGACGTTCGAAATATTGACGCGGACTTTCTAGGGAATGTTCGCCCATGGACCTGCTCCTTGCTGACCGGGTATAGAAATTAGCCGCCACTCTAAACGATTCGTGCAAACCCCTCTTGAAAATCTTCATCAATAACGCTAATCATTATTATTAATATAGAATCACGGCTGTCCGCAACACCCTGGAATGGCAGCCTAGATGTCTCTGCCCCCGTTTCACCCCACCTTTGCGGGCCACACTCCTAGACGCAAGCGCTTGTTCCTGATCACCGCCGCTCTGTTGCTGGCTGTGCTGATCGGGGCCGCGTACTGGCTGACAAGAGAAAAAGGCCCGGCAGCTCCCCGCCCTCCCGAATACGGGCAAATTCCCGTGGCGGTCAGCGTGGCGACGGCGCGCGTCGGCCCGCTGCAACGCGATCTGCATGCGCTAGGCACCATCACGCCGCTGTCGCACGTCGTGTTGCGCAGCCAGGTGGATGGCGAATTGATGCGGCTGCACTTCACTGAAGGCCAGGCAGTCACGCGCGGCCAGTTGCTGGCCGAGATCGACGCCCGCCCCTATCAAACCGCGCTGGCCGCCGCCGAAGGCGAGCTGGCGCGCACGCAAGCACTGCTGGACAACGCCCAAGCCGACCTTCAACGCTACCGCAAGCTGGCCCGCCAGGAAGCCGTGGCCGGGCAGCAACTGGACACCGCCGAAGCCCAGGTGCGCGCCTACCTCGCGCAACGCCAACTGAACCGCGCCCAAGTGGCCGACGCGCAGCGCCTGCTTGACCACACCCGTATCGTGGCGCCGCAGGACGGCCGCATCGGGCTGCGCCGCGTCGACGCCGGTAACCATGTACGGGCGAGCGACACCGACGGGCTGACGACGGTGGTGCAGACGATGCCCATTTCCGCGATCTTCAGCATTTCGGAAACGCGGCTCGACATTCTGCGCCGGGCGCAAGCCAAGACCGCCGTGCTGCGCGTAGAAGCCTGGGACGCCGACGACCGCCGCGTGCTGGCCGAAGGCACGCTGGAAGCGCTGGACAATCGCATTCAAACCACCAGCGGCACCGTGCGCCTGCGCGCCCGCTTCGACAACGCCGACGAATCGCTGTTTCCGAATCAGTTCGTGAACATCCGGCTGGCGGTGGTGCAGCAAGACAACGCCGTCACCATTCCGTCGGCCGCCGTGCAGTACGGCTCGGAAGGCGCGTTCGTATTCGTCATTGGCGAGGACACCCGCGCCACCCGCCGCGTGCTGCAACTTGGCCCCGCCAACGCCGGCCGCGTCGTCGTGGAAGCGGGGCTCGCCCCTACCGAACGCGTTGTGGTCGAAGGCGTGGACCGTCTGCATGACGGCCGCGGCGTCCAGATCGTTGAATCCCTAACCTGATTGTTGACCCTGACCCGCGCATGAGCCTGTCACGCCCCTTCATCCTGCGCCCCGTGGCGACGTCCTTCCTGATGATCGCCCTGCTGCTGTCGGGCATTCTGGCCTGGCGCATGCTGCCGGTGGCCGCGCTGCCGCAGGTTGATTACCCCATCATCCAGGTCACGACCCCGTATCCGGGCGCGAGTCCCAACGTGACGGCGCGCGCGGTGACGGCGCCGCTGGAACGGCGCTTCGGGCAGATACCGGGCTTGAAGCAGATGTCGTCCACCAGCGGCAGCGGCATCTCGGTCATCACGCTGCAATTTTCCTTGGATGTATCGCTGGGCGTGGCCGAACAGGAAGTGCAGGCCGCCATCAGCGCCAGCGGCTCGCTGCTGCCCAACGACTTGCCGACGCCGCCCGTCTACCGCAAGGTCAACCCCGCCGACGTGCCGATCCTGACGCTGGCGGTAACGTCTGATTCCCTGCCGCTGCCCAAAGTCTATGACCTGGTCGACACGCGCATGACGCAACGCCTGTCGCAGCTGTCTGGCGTGGGCATGGTGAGCCTGGCCGGCGGCCAKCGGCCCGCCGTGCGCGTGCAGGTCAACCCGATGGCGTTGGCCGCGCGCGGGCTGCAACTGTCTGACGTGCAGGAAGCCATCAGCAAGGCCAATTCCAATCAGCCCAAGGGCAGCTTCGACGGCCCGGTGCGCTCGGTCATCATGGACGCGAACGACCAGCTGCAAAGCGCCGACGAATACCGCGAACTGATCGTGGCCTGGAAGAACGGCGCGCCGGTGCGGCTGGGCCAGGTCGCCACCGTCGAGGACGGCGCTGAAGACCGCTACCTGGCGGCCTGGGTCGACAAACAACCCGCCGTGCTCGTCAACATCCAGCGCCAGCCGGGCGCAAACGTCATCGCCGTGGCCGACCAGGTCAAGGCGCTGCTGCCGCAACTGACCGCCAGCCTGCCGGCCGCCGCMCAGGTCCGCATTCTGACCGACCGTACCGAGAGCATTCGCGCATCAGTACGCGGCGTGCAATGGGAACTGGTGTTCGCCGTGGGCTTGGTTGTGCTGGTGACGTTTCTGTTCCTGCGCAATCTGCCCGCCACGCTGATCCCCAGCCTGGCCGTGCCGCTGTCCTTGATCGGCACGTTCGGCTTCATGCACCTGGCCGGCTTTTCCACCAATAACCTGACGCTGATGGCGCTGACCATCGGCGCGGGTTTCGTCGTGGACGACGCCATCGTCATGCTGGAGAACATTGCCCGTTACCGCGAACAGGGCCATAGCCCGATGTCGGCAGCGTTAAAGGGCGCGGGGCAGATCGGCTTCACGCTGGTGTCGCTGACGCTGTCGCTCATCGCCGTGCTGATTCCGCTGCTGTTCATGGAAGACGTGGTCGGCCGGCTATTCCGGGAATTCGCCATCACGCTGGCCGTGGCCATCCTGATTTCTCTGGCGGTGTCGCTGACGCTCACGCCGATGATGTGCGCGCGCCTGTTGCCCGCGCATGTGGAATCCCGCCCCGGTCTGCTGGACCGCATCCAGGCGCGCTATGCCGGCTGGCTGGACGTCACGCTGCGCCATCAGCGCCTGACGCTGCTGGTAATGGTGGGTACGGTGGTGTTGACCGGTCTGCTCTATCTGGCCGTACCTAAAGGGTTTTTCCCGGTGCAGGATGGCGGCGTGCTGCAAGGCGTGACGCAGTCGTCCCAAAGCACATCGTTTGACGCGATGTCGCGCCGCCAGCAAGCCGTGGCCGCCAGCCTCTTGGCCGACCCCGACGTAGAAAGCCTGTCGTCCTTCATTGGCATCGACGGCATGAACACGACGCTGAACACCGGCCGCCTGCTGATCAACCTGAAGCCCTGGGGCGAACGCAGCGCGCCGCTGGCGGACGTGATGGCGCGGCTGGATGCGCGTGCCCGCGAGGTTCACGGCATTTCGCTCTATCTGCAACCCGTGCAGGAACTGAACATCGAAGACCGCGTCAGCCGTGGCCAGTTCCAGTTCACCCTGACGTCGCCCGACAGCGCCTTGTTGACGCAATGGAGCCACGCGCTGACACAGCGCCTGGCCGAGTCGCCCGCGCTGGCCGATGTGTCGTCCGACCTGCAAGGCGACGGCCGCCAAGCCTATTTGCAAGTGTCCCGCGACACCGCCGCCCGCCTGGGCGTGACGATGGACGACGTGGTGCAGACGCTGTACAACGCCTTCGGCCAACGCCAGGTGGCGACGCTGTTCACGCAGTCGAACCAATATCGTGTGGTGTTGGAAGTGGACCGCTCCATGGCCGTAAGCCCCGACGCGCTGGAACGCATCCACCTGCAAACCGAAGACGGCCAGGCGATTCCGCTGTCGGCGCTGGCCACCGTCAGCGAACGCGCCGTGCCGCTGGCGGTGAACCACCTGTCGCAATTTCCGGCGGTGAACCTGTCGTTCAACCTGCCGCCGGGCGGTTCGCTGGGCGAAGCCATCGCCGCCATTGAAGCCGCCAAGCAAGACATCGCCATGCCGCCCAGCGTGGAACTGCGCCTGCAAGGCGCGGCGTCGGCGTTCCAGGCGTCGTTGTCGAACACGCTGTGGCTGATGCTGGCCGCTGTCGTCACCATGTATCTGGTGCTGGGCATGCTGTATGAAAGCGCCATCCACCCCATCACCATTCTGTCGACGCTGCCGTCAGCCACCGTGGGTGCGTTGCTGGCGTTGCTGATCACGGGCCGGCCGCTGGATCTGATTGCCGTGATCGGCATTATTTTGCTGATCGGCCTGGTGAAAAAGAACGGCATCATGATGGTGGACTTCGCGCTGGAAGCCGAACGCACGCGCGGGCTGGCGCCGCAAGCCGCCATCCGCGAAGCGGCGCTGCTGCGCCTGCGCCCCATTCTGATGACCACGCTGGCCGCCTTGTTCGGCGCGTTGCCCCTGATGCTGGCCACCGGCTCCGGCGCGGAACTGCGCCAGCCGCTGGGCTGGGTCATGGTGGGCGGGCTGCTGGTCAGCCAGGTGCTGACGCTGTTCACGACGCCGGCCGTGTATCTGTTCTTTCACCGGCTGGGGCAACGGCGCGGTGTTCCCACCCACCCCACCCACCCCACCACCTCCGCCACGCCAACCGCCCGCGCTGACGGGTCCGACGCATGATCCGGGCCTTGCTGCACCGCCCGGTCGCCTGCATCTTCCTGGCGATCGCATTGACGTTGCTGGGCGCCGTCGCGTGGCGGCTGCTGCCCGTGTCGCCGCTGCCCCAAGTCGACTTCCCCACCATTGAAGTGCGCGCCGAGTTACCCGGCGCCAGCCCCGAAAGCATGGCCAGCACCGTGGCCGCGCCGCTGGAACGGGCGCTGGGCAGCATCGCGGGCGTCAGCGCCATGACCTCGTCCAGCAACCAGGGCGCCACTCGCGTGCAGTTGCAGTTCGACCTGGACCGCGACATCAACGAAGCCGCCCGCGACGTGCAAGCCGCCATCAACGCGGCGCGCGCCGAGCTTCCGGCGGGCATGCCGGGCAACCCCACGTACCGCAAGGTCAACCCGTCGCAAGCGCCCATCATGGCGCTGGCGCTCAGTTCCGCCACCCGCCCCGCCGGCCAGCTGTATGACCTGGGTTCGACGGTGTTGGCGCAAAAGCTGTCGCAAATCAATGGCGTAGGCGAAGTGACCATGGGCGGCAGCTCGCTGCCCGCCGTGCGCGTGCAGGTCAACCCCAACGCGCTGGCCCATTACGGCGTGGCGCTGGACGACGTGCGCCAAGCCATCTCAAACGCCGCGCCGATGCGCCCACTGGGCCAGCTGGATTCGGCCGGCCAGCGCTGGGAAGTCGGCACGCCCGAGCAGCCCCGCACCGCGCATGACTACAACAGCCTGATCGTGCGCCACGAAGACGGCGCGGTGATCCGGCTATCGCAAGTGGCCAAGGTCAGTGATTCCGTCGAAAACCGCTATAGCAGCGGCTTTCACAACCACAACCCGGCCGTGGTGCTGACGATCAGCCGCCAGACCGGCGCCAACATCATTGAAACCATCGGCGCCATCAACGACGCCTTGCCCGGCTTGCGCGCACTGATGCCCGCCGACGTGGACCTGACCGTGGCGCTGGACCGCTCACCCGGCATCAACGCCACGCTGCGCGAAGCCCACATCACGCTGGCGCTGGCGACGGCGCTGGTCATCCTGGTGGTGTGGCTGTTCCTGGGCAATGCGCGCGCGGCAGCGATTCCCAGCGTAGCGATTCCGGTGTGCCTGATCGCCACCTTCGCCGTCATGTACCTGTTTGGCTTTTCGCTGAACAACCTGTCGCTGATGGCGCTGATCGTGGCCGCCGGCCTGGTGGTGGATGACGCCATCGTGGTGCTGGAGAATATCTCGCGCCACATCGAACGTGGCCTGTCTCCCCGCCAGGCCGCCCTGCGCGGCGTGTGCGAAGTGGGCTTCACGCTGGTCGCCATGACGCTGGCGCTAAGCGTCGTGTTCGTGTCCATCCTGTTCATGGGCGGCCTGGTCGAACGGCTGTTCCGCGAATTTTCGATCACGCTGGTGGCCGCCACGGTGATTTCGCTGGTGGTCTCGGTGGCGATCATTCCCGCGCTCTGCGCCCGCTGGCTCAAACCGGGGGGGCATCCGGCCACGCCTGCGACGGGCGCCGGCCCATCGCCTCACCCGCCCCGCCCGTCCCGCATGCAAGCCGCCTTCGGCCGCGCGCATGCTTGGTACGGCAAGTCCCTCACGCGCGTGCTGGGCCATGCGCGCCTGACCTTGTTGCTGCTGGCTGGCGTCGTTGGCTTGAACGTCTATCTATATATAGAAGCGCCCAAGGGCTTCCTGCCGGTGCAAGACACCGGGCAGCTGATGGGTTTCGTACGCGGCGATGACGGTTTCTCTTTCCAGGTCATGCAGCCCAAGATTGATCAATACCGCCAACTGGTGCTGAAGCACCCGGCCGTGCAAGACGTCATTGGCTACAACGGTGGCGGCCTGGGCATCAGCAATTCACTGTTCCTGATCCGGCTCAAACCCGTGGCCGAACGCGGTGAATCATCCACCGCCGTCATCAACTGGCTGCGCACGAATGCGCCCGCCGTGCCGGGCGGCATGTTCTTTTTGAACGTAGACCAGGACTTGCGGATGCCTGGCGGGTTCGGCAACGCCGGCGACCACGAACTGGCCATCATGGCCAGCGACGTGCCGGCGCTGCGGCAATGGTCGCGCAAGATTTCCAAGGCCATGCAAGACATCCCCGAACTGCGCGATGTGGACGCCGAAGGCGACGGCGCCACGCAGCAGGTCGTGATCAACATCGACCGCAGCGCGGCGCAACGGCTGGGCGTGGACATGAACACGATCAGCAGCGTGCTGAGCAACTCATTCAGCCAGCGCCAGGTCGCCACGTTGTACGACGCCATGAACCAGTACCGCGTGGTGCTGGAGCTGGACCCCCGCTACACGGAAGACCCCGAGGTGCTCGAACAGGTGTACGTCGTGGCTGCCGACGGCACTCGCGTGCCGCTGACCGCATTCGCCACGTATGACAACGGGCTGGTCAATGACCGCGTCTTCCACGACGGGCTGTTCGCCGCCGTGGGGGTGGGTTTTTCGCTGGCGCCGGGCGTGTCGCTGGAGCAAGGGTTGGCCGCCATCGACACCACCCTGGCCAAGCTGATGGTGCCCTCCACAATCCAGACGCGGCTGGGCGGCGACGCCCGCAACTTCCAGCAAAGCCTGCAAGACCAGCCCTGGCTGATCCTGGCGGTGCTGGTCGCCATCTATCTGGTGCTGGGCATCCTGTATGAAAGCCCGCTGCATCCGCTGACGATTTTGTCGACATTACCCTCGGCGGGCGTTGGCGCGCTGCTGGCGTTGCGCCTTGCCAACATCGAGTTCACCCTGATTGCGCTGCTAGGCCTGTTCCTGCTTGTCGGCATCGTCATGAAGAACGCCATTTTGATGATTGACTTTGCGCTCAGCCTGGAACGGCGTGAAGGGCTGACGCCCGAACAGGCGATTCACCGCGCCGCCATGCTGCGCCTGCGCCCCATTGTGATGACCAATTTGGCGGGACTTCTAGGCGCTTTGCCTCTGGTATTGGGCATGGGCGAAGGGTCCGAGCTGCGACGCCCGCTGGGCATCGCCATCGTCGGCGGATTAATGATCAGCCAGTTTCTGACGCTCTATACGACACCCATTGTTTATTTGGGGCTGGAGCGATTACGGCTGAAATGGCGCGGCGCACGCAACGGTGCAACCGCATAAACCGCGGCCTATTCCGATAGGCTGATCGTACTAGGTCAGCCGCACGCAACCTGCGCCCCAATTTACGGAGCAGCCATGGTAATGTCGCTGCGTGTATTCCGACATTGAACGCAATAAAAAGGAATATGCACGCGCCGCGCTGTCAGCCCTTCCTTTGAGACCATTGAACAGCGCGTTGTTTCACCGACCCAGATTCACCGATGCCTAATACGCTGTTTGCCTGGTCCACAAGGCCAAAGAGACCATGATTCTCCAGACGGAATTTCCCATTGTGGGTATTGGCGCATCCGCCGGCGGTATCGAAGCGCTTGAAGGGTTCTTCCGCGGCGTGCCTCCCGAGCCCGGGCTGGCTTTTGTGGTGCTGACCCACCTGAGTCCCACGCGCGAAAGCCATCTGCCGGAAGTCATTCAGCGATACACGGCAATGACCGTGCAAACCGCCGAGCAAGACATGCCGGTGATGGTCAATAACGTGTACGTGCTGCCCGCCGATGCCGTCATGTCGATTCATGAAGGCCGCCTGCGGCTGCGCAAACGCATGCCCGAGCAACGTGGCCCCCGCCCGATCGACCTGTTTTTTTCATCGCTGGCGCTGGACATCGGCGACTTCGCCGCAGGCGTCGTCCTCTCGGGCGGCGATTCGGACGGCACCCTTGGCATCAAGACGATCAAGGAACACGGCGGCTTGACGCTCGCGCAAGCGCCCGACGGCTTCGGCCCCAGCAGCCCGGAAATGCCGGGCAGCGCCATTGCATCGGGCATGGTGGACTTCATCGTTCCCGCCGATCAAATGGGCACCAAGCTGATCACCTTCGCGGCAGGCTTGAGTCATCTGGACGACCTGAACGGCGATGACGCCCAAGGCCAGGAGCGCGTGCAGCTCGAAGCCGCCAAGAACGAAATCTATGGCTTGTTGCGCACGCGCATCGGCCACGATTTCAGCGGCTACAAGAGCAAGACGTTCATGCGCCGGGTGCAACGGCGCATGAACGTCAATCAGGTGCCGACGATCAGCGCGTATATCGATTTCCTGAAGCAAGAACCGCAAGAATCGGGCGCCCTGTTTCGCGACTTGCTGATCAGCGTGACCAACTTCTTTCGCGATGCCGACGCCTTCAATGCGTTGCTGAATCTGGTCATTCCTCAGTTGCTAGAGGGCCGGGGCGCCACGGAAACGGTGCGCGTCTGGGTGCCGGGTTGCGCGACGGGCGAAGAGGTCTATTCCCTGGCCATCTTGTTGCGCGAGCACATGGACACCCTGGCCGTCGTGCCGCGCGTGCAACTCTTTGCCACCGATATTGACGACCGGGCGCTGGCCGTTGCCCGCGCCGCGCGCTACCCCGGGGCGCTGCTTGAAGACGTATCGCCTGAACGGCGCCGCCGCTTTTTCATCGCCGACGGCGACTCATTCGTCGTCAGCAAGCAAATACGCGATCTCTGCATTTTTTCGCCGCATAACGTGCTGCGCGATCCGCCCTTTTCCCGCATCGACCTGGTGTCGTGCCGCAACCTGCTGATCTATTTCGGCGCGGGCATTCAAAAGCAGGTCATTCCGACATTCCATTATTCCCTGCGTCCGGGCGGTTATTTATTCCTGGGCATGTCGGAAAATGTCACGCAATTCAGCGACCTGTTCTCACCCGCAGACAAGAAGCACCGGATTTTTCAGCGCCGACCCGATATCGGCGCTCCGCCCCGACCTTTTATGGCGCTGCCCTCCATGCATAAATCGGACCCGCCTCCAGCTGGCCACCGCCGCACGTCGACGGCGGCATCCGCGTTGCGCCACTCGGTGGACAGCCAGGTGCTGGCGCGGCACGCCCCGCCGCATGTTCTGGTGGATAGCAGCGGTGACATCGTTTATTACTCAGGGCGCACCGGCAAATACCTTGAGGCGGCGGCCGGCGTGCCTACGCGCCAGGTGCTGACTTTGGCGCGCAAGGGGCTGCGTCTGGACTTGCGCACATTATTGACTGAAGCCGCCGACTCCGGCTTGACGGCGATTCGTGAAAACGTTTCCGTCGAGGGCGAAGACGGCCGCGTCCAGCAGGTGACGTTGACCGTGGAGCCGCTGGCCGACCACAAGGAAGGCGAATCGCTCTTCTTGATTCTGTTTACCGATCAAGGGCCGTCGCTGCCCCCCGACGCCGCCGCTGCGCAGACCCAATTCACGCAGGAAGGCGCGGCCAAGCAGATTGAGCTGGAACTGCGCGACACCCGCGAACGGTTGCAGTCCATGATCGAAGAGTACGAAACCGCGCTTGAGGAATTGAAGTCGTCCAACGAAGAGCTGGTGTCCGTGAACGAGGAATTCCAGTCCACCAATGAAGAACTGGAAGCCTCCAAGGAAGAACTGGTATCGCTCAATGAAGAGCTGCACACGGTCAACGCCGAGCTGCACGGCAAGGTCGACGAACTGGACCGCAGCAACAGCGACCTGCACAACCTGTTTGAAAGCACCGCCATCGCCACCCTGTTCCTGGACCGCGACCTGATCATCCGTAGTTTCACGCCGGCCATGGGCGATGTCTTCAACATCCTGCCCACCGACTGCGGCCGCCCGATCACCGACCTGGCCAGCCGCTTTGACCTGCCTTCGTTCGCCAACGATATCGCCCAGGTCTACACCCACTACAAGCCCATCGAACGCCGCATCGCCGGCACCCTGGACGGCAAACACTATCTGCTGCGCCTGGTGCCGTACCGCAGCAGCGACAGCCAGGTCGACGGCGTGGTCGTTACCTTTATCGACATCACCCTCATCACCCGGGCCGAACGACGCCACCGCGTGCTGATCTCGGAACTTCAACACCGCACGCGCAATCTGCTGGCGCTGGTGCAAAGCGTGGCGCGGCGCACGCTGGGCGAAGGCGAACCCTTCCAGCGATTCGACACCCGGCTGGCGGCGCTTGGCCGCGTGCAGGGCCTGCTCAGCGAATCCAATGGCGAAAAGATCGAGTTCGGCGGTGTGTTGCGCCGCGAACTTGATGCGCTGGGCAACGAACGTCAGATCACGACGAGCGGGCCCGCGGTGCATATCAGCCCTGAACGTATCCAGACCCTGGCGCTGGCCGTGCACGAGCTGGCCACCAACGCCATCAAATACGGCGCGCTGCGCTATGAGTCGGGCAAGCTGGACGTCAAATGGCGCACCGAGCACGGCGACAAGGATAAAGATCACCTGATTCTTGTGTGGACGGAATCCGGTTTGCCCGAGCCCCCCGACGCCACCCGCCGCGGATATGGCCGCGAGCTCATCGAACAGGCACTGGCGTTTACGCTGCGCGCCAAAACCTCAATGGAATTCCGGCAGGATGGCATCACTTGCCGGATCGACATGCCGCTGGAAGCCTGTGATGATGCCGCTGATCACGCCCAGCCCTGAGCGTCGGCCACCTCGGGCGAGCGGGGCGCCGCCGTCAGGCGCTCCGCCATGAAGGCCATGAACTCCCGCGCCAGCGTGGGCAATGTTCTGCCCTGCAAGGTCAGCATCTGAATGCTACGCTGCCGCATCTCTGGGTTGGTAAACGGCACGCCTGCGAGCTTTTCTCCGCCGCCGTGACCCAGCAGCGTCAGGTAGCCCGATAGCGCCACGATCCGGCTGCCCGGCAGCATCGGCAGAAACGCGGCCGAATGGTTCGACACATACGCGGGTTCGATATGCAGGCCCGCGTTCGCACAGGCCGAATCGAAAAGCTGGCGCACCGTCGTGCCGTAGTCGCCCACCGACAAAGGGTATTCCGACAGCTCGCGCATGTTGATGCTGCGCCGGCCCGCCAAGGGATGGTTGCGGCACATGACCGCGTAGACGGGTGCGCGCGTCAGCAGCTCGGTTTTCAGGCGGTCGTCTTGCGCCGTGGTGTAGCGCAACGCGATCTGCGACAGGCCTTCCAGGATGTGCCGCGTCACCTCTTCCGGGCGGTCCACATGTAAATGAAAGCGCGCCTCGGGCCGCACGCGCTTGAATTCCGCCATGCTCAGCGGCAGAAAGCGGTGGGCGAACCCTTCCGTGCAGGCCAGCCGGATGGTGACGTCGCCCAGATGTCCGCGCTGCCGGATCTGCGTGGTGACGCGGTCGGCCTCCAGCGCCGCCGCGTTCGCGTAGGCAGCCAATTGCCTGCCGGCTTCACTGAGTTCCATGCCGCGCGCCTGGCGTTCAAACAGCACGATGCCCAGGCTGTCTTCCAGCTTGGCGATCTGCCGGCTGACGGCGGACGCCGCCACGTGCTGCGCGCTGGCCGCGCCCGCGATGGAGCCGCTGCGCGCCACCTCCAGGAAGTACCTCAAGGCCAAAGAAATCATCACGCCTCCTAAAGACATGCCTAAAAGGCAATGCAAAGATGCTAATTATCTAATTGTGGCATGTCGTGAAGCGTAATAACTTTGTGCATCTTTTGTTATCCAGAGAGCCGCAGTGAATCGCGAACAAGCCGTCCTTCAAGCCGTACAAGCCTATGACAACGGCGCGCTGCTCGCCGCGCTGACGCGACGGGTGGCTTACGCCACGGAAAGCGAAGTGCCCGAACAGGCCCCGGCGCAGCATGCCTATTTGAATGAAGACCTGATCCCGCTGCTGACCGAACTGGGCTTTTCCTGTGAGGTGCATGCCAACCCTGCGGGCGTTGACTTGCCCATCCTGGTGGCGCGCCGCGTTGAGGCCGCCGGCCTGCCGACCATGCTGATGTACGGCCACGGCGACGTCGTGCGCGGCAACGCCGCCAAATGGGAAGCGGGGCGCGACCCGTGGCGCTTGCAAGTCGAGGGCGACCGCTGGTACGGGCGCGGTACGGCCGACAACAAGGGCCAGCACACGATCAACCTGGAAGCCATGCGCCAAGTGATTGCGGCGCGCGACGGCAAGCTGGGCTTTAACACCACGTGGCTGATTGAAACCGGTGAAGAAGCCGGCTCGCCGGGCCTTGCCGCCTTTTGCGAGGCGCAGCGCGACGCCCTGGCCGCCGATGTGTTCATTGCCAGCGACGGCCCGCGCCTGAACGCCGAACGCCCCACCCTGTTCATGGGGTCACGCGGTGCGGTGAATTTTGAATTGAAGCTGCGTGCGCGAGAACGCGGCTATCACTCCGGCAACTGGGGCGGCCTGCTGGCCAACCCGGCCATCATCCTGATGCACGCCATCGGCACCTTGGTGGACGCGAATGGCCGGATCACCGTTCCCGGCTTGCGCCCGCCCCCCATTCCCGGCGCCGTTGCCGGCGCGCTGGCTGACCTGGAAGTGGGCGGCGGCGCGGACGACCCCGAGATCAATGCGTGGTGGGGCGAGCCGGGCCTGTCCGCACCCGAAAAAGTATTCGGCTGGAACAGCCTGGACGTGCTGACTTTCGGCGCGGGCGACCCCGCCAAACCCGTCAACGCCATTCCGCCCGAAGCCGTGGCCTGGTGCCAACTGCGCTTTGTGGTCGGCACCGACTGGCGCGCGCTGGAAACCCATGTGCGCGAACACCTGCGCCAAGGCGGCTTTGAAGACGTGCAAGTGCGCATCGGCATGCAGGCGGGCGCGACCCGCCTGTCGCCCGACAACGCCTGGGTGCGCTGGGCGGCCACGTCGCTGGAACGCACAACCGGCAAGCGTCCCGCGCTGCTGCCGAACCTGGGCGGCTCGCTGCCCAACGATATTTTTGCCGACCAGCTGGGCTTGCCCACCTTGTGGGTGCCGCATTCGTACCCGGCCTGCGCACAGCATGCGCCCAACGAACATTTGCTGGGCAGCGTGGCGCGTGAAGGGCTGGCCATCATGGCCGGCCTGTTCTGGGACTTGGGCGAGCAGGGCTCCACCCTGTGCGCATCCGCCCAGCCTGCCCGCGCTGCCGCCTGAATTGCTTGATCCGATTTCCCCTGACTGACCGAGAGCGTTGCAATGACCGCTAGATTTTGTGCCGCCGTGATGGCGTTCAACCTTGCCGTTGCCGCGTATGCGGGCGATGCGCACGCCGCCTACCCTGAACAGCCGATCAAGATCGTTGTGCCGTTCACCCCGGGCGGCGCGACCGACGCCGTGGCCCGCTTGCTGGCCAACAAGCTGTCGGGCAGCCTGGGGCAATCGGTCATCGTCGAGAACCGCCCGGGTGCGTCTACCGTGATCGGCGCGGATGCCGTGGCGCGCGCCCAGCCTGACGGCTACACGCTGCTGCTGTCGGGCAGCACCACGTACACCGTGCTGCCGGCGCTGAAGGCGTCCCTGCCCTACGACCCGATGCACAGCTACGAACACATCGCCATCGTCGCCATGGCGCCCGTGGTGCTGCTTGCGCAAAACGGCCTGGCGGCCACCACCGTGCAGCAAGCCGCCACGCTGGCCAAACAGCAGAGCGACAAGGGCGGGCTGATGTACGGCACCTTCGGCCCGGGTTCCGCGCCGCACCTGGCCGGTGAAATGTTTGCCGAAGCCGTGGGCGCGAAGATGATGCCGGTGCCTTACAAGGGCAGCGCGCAGCTCATCACCGCGATGATCGGCGGCGAGGTGGCGCTGGGCGTCGACACCGTGTCGTCCGCCGCGCCGCAAGTGCGCGCCGGCAAGGTGCGCGCGCTGGCCGTTACCGGCGAGCATCGCGTGCCGCAACTGCCCGACGTGCCGACCTTTGCCGAAGCCGGCATTCCCGAAGTGTCTTTCGTGGGCTGGTACGCGCTGGCGGCACCTGCCCGCACGCCCGCGCCGGTCGTTGACACGCTGAACCGCGCGGTCGAAAAAATCATGCAAGACCCGCAAGTGCGCAAGGCGGTCACCGACCTGGCGCTGGAGCCCGTGTTCCTGCCGGGCCAGGCGTTCCAGGCGCAGATCGCAAAAGAACTGCGCACCTTCGGCGACGTGGCCAAGCGGGCCGACATCAAGCTGGATTGAAGCTAAGTTTGATTCAAACGCCGGGGCGGCGTCCGCCCCGGCGTTTTGCCGATCAATACTTGTAGCTCACGCCCAGCATGGCGGAGAACGGCGCGCCGTAGTAATTGCTGTAGACGTTCGTGCTGGCGTAGTACTTCTTGTCCAGCACGTTGTTCAGGTTCAGCGTGGCCGACCATTGGCGGTTGAACTGGTAGCGCGCCATCAGGTCCACCAGCGCATAGCTGCTTTGCGACGATTCATACATCACCCGGCCCGGCCCGCGCGCGGCATAGCTGCTGCCGCTTTCCCAGCGCACGCCGCCGCCCACGGTCAGCGCGCTCAGGTCGCCCGGCAGCCGGTACGTGGTGTAGAGCTTCACGCCATGGCGCGGCAAACCCACTTGCGTGATGAAGCCTTGGGGCAGGCGGCGGTCCACATACGCGTAGGACAGCTGCATCTGCCAGCCCGGCGTCAGCTCGCCGCTGAGCTCGGCTTCCACGCCGCGCATCTCGGCGCCGTCCGCCGCCACGTAGGCGTTGTCGCCATTGGGCGCCAGCATGTCGCCGTCCAGCATGGCGTAGTTGTCTTGACGCGTGCGGAACAAGGCCAGCGAGCCATTCAAGCGGCCATCCATGAAGGCCGACTTCACCCCGACTTCCACCGTGTTGCCCTTGATGGGCGCCAGCACGCTGCCTGACACGGTCTGCGCCTGTTGCGGCTGGAAGATGCTGGTGTAGCTGGCGTAGACGGAGACGTCGCGGCTCAGGTCATAGACCACGCCGGCGTACGGCGTATAGACGCCTTGTTCGCGCATGTCGTCCGGGTAAGACGAGCCGTCGTTATAGGCGTAGGACGCTTGCTGGTCCCACCAGGTGACGCGCGAGCCCAGCACCAGCGACAAGGCATCCGTCGGGCGCAGGCGCAGCGCGCCGTAAATCGACGACTGCTTCTCGGTGTAGTAGCGCTTGCCGGTAGTTTGCCAATCGGGTTCGGGCATGTCGCCGTTCCACTGGCGAATATCGGGAATGGCCGGGTTGTAGCCCGGCGCCGTCCACAAGGGGTACATGTCGTAGTCACCCCGGGTGCGCGACGCGTTCACGCCCACCACCAGATCGTGCTGACGGCCAAAGGCGTCGAATGCGCCCGTCAAACTCGCGTCCACGGCGTTCTGGGTTTTGGGGATGGGCCACTTGGCCACCCACACGGATGCGCCCTGCCCCGTTTCCGGGTTGGCCCAGCCGTTGCTGCTGAACCAGCCGTAGGTGCGGTCGTTGTCGTCGCTGGTGCGCGACACGGTCAGCGAGCCCTTCCACAGCGGCGCAAATTCATGGTCCAGCGTGGCGAACACGTTGTAGCGCGTGCGTTCCTGGCGGCTCCAGTTGGTGGCCGAATTGAAGCGCTGCGGGAAATCGGTTTCGGTGCCATCGGCGTAGACGCTGGGAAAGCCGAAGTACGAGCACGCCGTGCATTTCTTGCGCTGGTATTCCGCGCCCAGCGTCAGCATGGTGCGTTCGGCCAGATCCGCTTCGACCACGCCGTACAGCATTTGCGAGTCTTGCTTCACGCGGTCGATGAACGAACCGCCTTCCTGCCACGCGCCGACCAGCCGGCCGCGCAACTTGCCCGACTCGTCCAGCGGGCTGCCCAGATCGAACTCGGTGCGTTTGTAGTCCCAAGAGCCCACGGCAACGCCCACACCGGCCTCGAATTCCCGCGTGGGCCGCTTGCGCACCAGGTTGATCGATGCCGCCGGATTGCCCGCGCCGCTTAGCAGGCCGGTCGAGCCGCGCACGACTTCAATGCGGTCATACAGCGCGGTGTCCAGGCCCAGGGCATTGAAGTCCTTGTGGGTAGGCACGCCGTCCACCTGCATGTTGGTGACTTCCATGCCGCGCGCGTACAAGCCCTTTTCGTTGTCGTCGGCAGAGCCCTTCTTCTTGAACGTCAGGCCAGGCGTGTTGGCGATAACGTCTTCCAGCGTATTCAGCCCTTGGTCCGTGATGCGCTGTCGCGTCATCACCGATACCGATTGCGGCGTCTCGCGCAGCGTCATCGGCAGCTTGGTGGCCRTGGTGGACAAGCCCACCGTGTACGAGTCCGTGCCTTCGCTGGGGCCGGGTTCGCGCGAGCCCAGCACTTCAACCGGCGCCAGCGTCTGCGCGCCCGCAACGCGCAAGCCGTAATTGTTGCCGCCCTGGCTGACGGCTTCCAGGCCCGTGCCTGACAGCATCGCCGCCAGACCCGAGGCCACGCCGTAATCACCTTGCAGGCCGGGGCTTTGCTTGCCCTGCGTGAGTTGCGCGTCAAACGACAGCACCACGCCGGCCTGCGCCGCAAAGCGGCTAAGCGCCAGGCCCAGCGGGCCGGCCGGCACTTCAAAGCGGCGCGCGGCGTCTGCCGCGGGCACGGGTTGCGCGGGTTGCGCAAGCGCCTGCGGCGCGGCGGACAGCGCCATCAGCGCAACGAACACGGCGCGCGCAATCGGCGCCAACGCGCCCGGAGGGCAATGGGAGTGTGGGGTGAAAGGCATAAGTGCTCAGGTTTTCCGTGAATCAAATCCGACGTATTCCCTGCTAAGTCGGACGAGATCGGAAAAAGGACAATGCCTGAAGAAAAAAAATGAAAATCAATCAGCCACCGCGCGCCACGACCCGGGTGTAGTAGCGGGTGAAGCGCGATACGCGCACCGGCAGCGCGCGTTCCACGGCGGCCAGGGCATGGTCGGTGTCATCAATGGGAAAGGCGCCCGACACGCGCAGCGCCGCGACCGCGGCATCACAGCTCAAACGGCCGGGGCGGTAGCGGTCAAGATGGCTGATGAAGTCGTCCAGGCGCCAGTTGTCGACGATGAGCAGGCCGCGCGTCCAGGCGTCGGGTTCGCCGGTGATGGCGCCCGCAAAGTGGGCACCTGCCGGTTCCAGCAGGCCTTGTTCGCCCGCGTTCAACGTCAGCGGCGCGCCGCCTGCGGCGGGTTCCAGCACCACGGCGTGTCGCAGCACCGCGACTTGCGTCGCGGCGTCCTGGCGGTTGACGGTGAAGCGGGTGCCCAACGGGCGTACCGTGCCGTGCAACGTAGTCACCCGCAGCGGCGGCAAGCCGCGCGCGGCGTGTTCGGTATCGATCAAAATTTCGCCCGCGTGAACGGTAATGTGCCGGCCGCGCGCGTCGATGGCCACGTCCACCGCGCTGGCGCTGTCCAGCCACAGCTGCGTGCCATCGGCCAGCAACAGTTCGCGGCGCTCGCCTGCGCCCATGCGGTAGTCGGCCAAGTAGTCGGCCAAGTAGTTGGCCCATAGCCGCTCGACGGGCATCGTGCGCCACGCCAGCACGCCGCCCGCGCCCAGCAGCGCCACCGCGCCCAAGCCCTTGCGCAATGCCGCGCGGCGGTGGGCAAAGTGACGGTCAGCGCGGCTTAGGGTATCGGCCGCCAGCCGCGCAGGCGCCGCGCCCAGCGTGCCGCGCAGATGCTCAACCTGGCGCCAGACGCGCGCGTGTTCGGGGTCGGCGGCCAGCCAACGGCGGTGCGCCGCCACATCGGCCGCGCTGACGTCGTCTGCGCACAGGCGCGCATACCATTGCGCGGCGGCGGAGATAGCCGGGTTCGCCATGGCCGCCTAGTGCCTTTCCAACGCGTAGACGAGGCAATGCTCCGTCGCGCGCGCCATGTATTTTTTAACGGAGCTGACCGTCACGCCCAGTTGGGCGGCGATATCGGCATAGCTTGCCCCTTCCAACTGAGACATCAGGAACGCGCGCCGCACCTTGTCGCCCAGCCCATGCAGCATGGCGTCTATTTCGCGGATGGTTTCCAGCAGAATGGCCTGCGTCTCGGGCGACATGGCGGTGGCTTCAGGCTGCTGGGCCAGCGTTTCCAGCCACGCGCGCTCAAGCACCTGACGGCGGATGTGATCCACCAGCGTGCGTTGCGCCACCGTCGCCAGAAAACTGCGCGGCTGGCGCACGCCTTGCAGCTGCGCCAGCGACGCGGGCGATGCCAGCAGGCGCAGAAATGTGTCTTGGGCCAGGTCAGCCGCTTCGGCCGGCACGCTCAGGCGACGCAGCAGCCAGCCGCGCAGCCAGCCATGATGGTCGCGATAGAGCAAACCGAGCTCCCGGTGCTCCAGGGATTCCGATGACGACATGGACGTAGCGCGACCGCTTTCTGAATTTTGGAAATGGGAATTGTAATCATTATTGATGATGGCGGGCAATGGAGAATCACCTCCGCCCGCCATCTCCCTTTCCCGCCGGTACGCCTGGCGTACCGGCTCATACCGAGCGCTTGCCGTGGCAGCCGATACCGCGCGTGCCGTGGCGCCCGCCACGGCACGCCGGCGTTGCGCCCTATACCGCGGGCGGCGTCGTCTCGCGTTCAGGATGCCGGTGCTTGGCCAGCGCCTCGATGAACGCCGCCGCGCTCTTTGCCGGCGCGCCGCCTCCCATCAACAGGCCGCCATCGCCTTCGTCCGGGGCAATGCCTGCCGCCCCGAACACCTGCGCGCCCTGCCCCAGGCCCAACAAGGTCTTGCCATGGCGGAAGGCGTCGCGCAGGAACTCCAGCGCACGGCCGTCGGCCTGCAAACGCTTCGCTGCCGCGTCGCCCCCCGGCACCACCGCGCCGTCGAACAGGCCCGACGGGTGATTGTCCAGCGAAGCATCGGCGTCCAGCGCGCTGCCGTCTTCGGCTTGCAGCGGCCCGATACGCTGACCCACCAGCCGCACCACCACGCCTGCCTTGATCAGCGTTTGCGCCACGGCCGACACCGCCTGGCCATCCACGCCTTCGGCCACCAGGATGGCGACCTTGCGCGTGGCCACGCCGCCGTCCCCCGGCCTGGCCGTCAGCGATAACGTCGGGGACGTTTCCACTTCGGGCTTGGGCGGCTTTGGCATCGCACGGGGCAAGGGCTCGGGCAAAGCCATGCCCAACTGGTCGGCCACGGCCTGCGCCAAGTCGTCCGACACGTTGCGCAGCGACGCCACCATGCGCTGCCGGATGGCCGGCACCGTCAGCTTGCTCAATTCAAAAGCGAACGCGTTGATGATGTGGCGCTGTTCCCAGTCCGTCTGGCTGTTGAAGAACAGCGTGGCCTGGTTGTAATGCTCGGCGAATTTCTCGGGATGGCCGCGCAGCTCGTCGCCGGTTTCAGGTTCGGGGAACGAGACAAAGCCGTCCATGCCCGCCTGGAACGGGCAGCCGCCCCCCAGCGAGTTGGGTTCATACGACACGCGGCCACGGTGGATGGCCTGGCGGTGCATGCCGTCGCGCTGGTTGTTGTGCACCGGCGCCAGCGGCGCGTTGATGGGAATCTCGTGAAAATTCGGGCCGCCCAGCCGCGAAATCTGCGTGTCCACATACGAATGGATGCGCCCGGCCAGCAGCGGGTCGTTTGTGAAGTCCAGGCCCGGCACGACGTGCGCGGTACAGAACGCCACCTGCTCGGTCTCGGCGAAGAAATTGTCGGGGTTGCGGTCCAGCACCATGCGGCCGATGGGCCGCACCGGCACCAGCTCTTCAGGCACGATCTTGGTGGCGTCCAGCACATCGAAGCTGAATTTCGCCGCCTCTTCCTCGGTGAAGACCTGCACGCCCAGCTCCCATTCGGGGCCGTTGCCGCCGTCGATGGCTTCCCAGAGGTCGCGGCGGTGGAAGTCGGGGTCGGCCCCCGACACCTTGACGGCCTCGTCCCACACTTGCGAATGCGTGCCCAGCACCGGGTTCCAATGGAACTTCACCAGCCGCGATTCGCCCTGCGCGTTGACGAAGCGGAAGGTATGGACCCCAAAGCCCTGCATCATGCGATAGCTGCGCGGAATGCCGCGATCAGACATCACCCACATCAGCATGTGCGTGGATTCCGGCATCAGCGACACGAAGTCCCAGAACGTATCGTGCGCCGACGCCGCCTGCGGCATGCCATGGTGCGGCTCGGCCTTCACCGCGTGCACCAGGTCGGGAAACTTCATCGCGTCCTGGATGAAGAAGACGGGGATGTTGTTGCCCACCAGGTCCCAGTTGCCCTCGTCGGTGTAGAACTTCACGGCAAAACCGCGCACGTCGCGCGCCGTGTCCTTCGACCCGCGTTCGCCTGCCACCGTCGAGAAGCGGACGAACACCGGCGTGCGCTTGCCCTTCTCGGCAAAGAGCGAGGCGGCGGTCAGGTCGGTCAGCGGTTCGTAGCATTCGAAATAGCCATGCGCCGCGGAACCGCGCGCGTGGACGATGCGCTCGGGAATGCGCTCGTGGTCGAAGTGCGTGATCTTTTCCCGCAGGATGAAATCTTTCAGCAGCGCCGGCCCGCGCAAGCCCGCTTTGAGCGAGTGCTGGTTATCGCTGATGGGTACGCCCTGGTTGGTGGTCAGCCGTTGGTCGCTGGCGTCCGACCGCACGCGCGACAAGCGGCCGTCTACGGCGTTGACGGCGGGCGCCGCCGCATCAACGGTTTTGCCGGACGCCTCGCTTTCCGACAAGGAACTGGCGCCCACGGAAGCGTCAGCAGCCGGCACGTGCGTACCGGTGTAGGGGCAACGCGCGGCCTCGTCGCCGTATTCGGCGGCCTTGTTGGCGTTGTGCGGGATGGCGCCTGCGGTGGCGCCCACGGCGGCCGCGCGTTTCAACGCGGGGTGGCTGGGCTTGCCAGCCGGGCCGGCAGCGGGGCCGCTGTCGCTATTCATATAGGCGGTGTCCAGCGCGCCAGATGCGCCTTTGCCTGCCGCGCCTTTGTTCTCGGGTTTCTTGCTTGCCATGGAGATCTCCTAGTGGTTCAACATTTTTTCGCGCGATTGCTCGGCTCGCGATGCACCGATGGCGCTCTCCACCTGCTTCACCTCTTCGGGCGGTGGCAGCACGGCGGGCAGGCCCAGCGACTCAATCCATAGTTCACGCGACCAGCCCTGCGTGTGATACAGGTGGTGGTCTTCATCGACGGCAACGGCGTCATAGGCCTGCTTCAAAATCTTCGCTTCACGGCCCGTTTGCTGATCGGCAATCAGCCCGATCAGCGCCCAGTTGGCGTGGTCCTTGGTTTCGGCCAGCACCACGCATTCGGTCGCGACCAGCTGCGCAGCGTCAGCGTCGCCTGCGTGTATCGCCATCTTCATGGCCTTGACCAGCGAATCGCCCAGGTGACGCACCACGTCCCTGCCCGGCGACGCCGCCGCGGGGTCAAGTCCCAGTTGTTCAAATACGGTCAAAAGCACACGGTGGTGCGTGCGCGTTTCTTCCAGGTATTCCTTCCACTCTTGCTTCAAGTCTGCGTTGACCGCACAGGACAACGCGGTTTCGTAGATCGACAGGCCGCCGATCTCGGTCTCGATCGCCTGATAGAGCAGTTCGTGGATCTGCTTGGATTTTCCGGCTTTGGATTTCATGGGGGCTCCTCGTTCTATCGCGTGCTCCACTGCCGCCGCGCTGCGTGGGCAGCCGCTCGGTAGAACCCGCCACCCCAGCAATCGCCATGCCCAGCCGCGCCACGGGCCGCCGGATTTACGCCACACGACGATGCTTAGCATCGCAACGCTGACCCCATTTCGACTAGAATCGGAACCATTCTCAATAAAAACTCAACGCTGACCGGCTCGCGGCGGCGCCAACAAAAGAGGCCTTTTCTGAAATCCGGTTTCCGCCTATCCATGGCCTGGTTGCACACCTGGGCCGGCCTGTGGTTTTCCTGGCTGCTGTACACGGTGTTCCTCACGGGGTCGCTGGCGATCTTCGCTGAACCCATCACCCACTGGATGACGCCCGAGCACCACGCGGCCGAAGCCTTGGCCGCGCAACAGGAAAGCGCGCCCGTGGACCGCGCGCGCCGCCTGGACCTTGCCGTCGATTACATGCAGCGCCACCACGCGGGCGCCGGCATGTGGGAGGTCTGGCCCGTCAATCGTGGACACGACAATGGCTTGTCGGTGTATTGGTTCGACAAAAATGGCATGTACGCCGACGCCGAGCTGGACCCCGTCACGGGCGCGGAGCTTGACGATCATCACGACGACGAAGCCCGCGCCACGATGGGCGGCACGCACTTCGTGAACTTCCACTACATGCTGCACGAAAGCCGCTACGGCTTGTGGATCGTGGCGTTCGCCACGATGGCGATGCTGGTGGCGCTGATCTCGGGCATCGTCACCCACAAGCGCATCTTCAAGGACTTCTTCACCTTTCGCGCGAAGAAGGGCCAGCGGTCTTGGCTGGACGCGCACAATGCGGTGGCCGTGTTGACGCTGCCCTTTCAGTTCATGATTGCGTACACCGGCATCGTGATCTCCAGCGCCCAGCTAATGCCCGCCCCTGTGGTGGCGAACTACGGCGGCGGCATGGAGGCCACCCGCCTGTACCTGGCCGAAATGCAGGGCGAGGAAAAGCCCGCCCGCACCGGCCAGCCGCTGGCGGTGCCTGCGCTGGAACCCCTCGTGGCCCAGGCTGAAAAAATGATCGGCCAAACCGCGCGCGCCATCGTCATCAACAACCCCGAAGACGCCGCCATGCGCATCGCCGTCTATGGCTGGAACGAAGACCAAGACACCTTCCACAACATCAGCGCCACAACTGGCATGGCCGAATTTTCGGCCGCCACGGGCGAGCTGATTCGCATGCGCCCGCCGGGCGGCGTCAATGGCGGCGCAGCCACCTTGACGCGCCAGGTGATGGGCGACCTGCACATGGCGCAGTTCGGCGGCTTCGGCGTCAAGTGGCTGTACTTCCTGTGCGGGCTGGCGGGCGCGGCGATGATGGGCACAGGCGCAGTGCTGTTCATGGTGAAGCGGCGCGCCAAGCTGGGCCATGAATTCGGCGCGGCCACGGCGCGCATGTACCGCCTGTTCGAAGGCTTGAACGTGGCGGGGCTGGCCGGTCTGGCGGTGGCCTGTATCGGTTTCTTCTGGGCCAACCGGCTGCTGCCGGTAGCGTTGGAAAACCGCGCGCTCTGGGAATTGCGTTGCTTCTTTGGCTTGTGGGCGTTGATGCTGGCGCACGCCTGGCTGTGCCGCCCGCGCGTGGCCTGGATCACGCAACTGGGCCTGTTGGCCGCGCTGTGCCTGCTGCTGCCGGTGCTGTCCTTTGTGACGCTGGGCGATCACCCCTTTGCGCAGATCGCGCGTGGCGATTGGGAAAGCGCGGGCGTCGAATTGACCGCTGTCGCCTTTGGCGTACTATCCGCCTGGGCGGCGATCCGTTTGTGGAAGAAGCCTCAGTCCGCGCCCGCCCAGCGCACCCCCCGCGCGAACCAAGAGGCAGCGGCATGACCATGAACGACGTATTCGCCATTGTGATGGCATTGCTGCTGACCTACTCCGGCATGGCCTGCCTGAGCCTGGCCATGCCGCGCCATTACGACCAGGTCTGGGGCCGCGACCCCTCCGCCGGCCACACGCGCGTGCTGCGCGGGGCCGGCGTGCTGCTGCTGGCGCTGGCGCTTCTGCCTTGCGTGGGCCTGTGGGGCAACACGGTAGGCGTTGTGGCGTGGCTGGGCTGGCTGTCGGCCGGCGCGCTGATGTGGGTGGGCATGTTGTCGTGGGCGCCCCGCCCCGCCGCCGGCACCGCCGCCTTGGCGGTGGCGATCTCGCTGGCAGGCGTCACCATCGGATTCTGATCGGTCGGGGCGACGCGCCCTGAACCCGGTTTTGCGCAGGCCGGCTCAGCCGGTTTGACCCGCATCAAACTCGGCTGATATCGCGTGCCACCGGCACGCTGACAGCACCATATGTGGTGGTAGAGTTTTCACACCCCACAACATATGGTGTCGAAATGCCTATCCCACACATCCTCAACCGCTCACTGCCCCACACACTGGTGGACGTGGAAAGCGCCATGGAGGAATACCTGGACCAGCGCGACTGGCGCGTCAACGCCAACGCGAATCAGGGCTACAGCCTGGGCGGCCTGATCCTGAACGTGGCGGGCAAAGTCACTGCGAACTACTGGCTGTCGAACGTCTTCACGCCCGAAGCGGGCCAGGCGCACCGCGACGGCGACATCCATATCCATGACCTGGACATGCTCAGCGGCTACTGCGCCGGCTGGTCGTTGCGCCAGTTGCTCACCGAAGGCTTCAACGGCATTCCCGGCAAGGTGGAATCCACGCCGCCCAAACACATGTCGTCGGCCATTGGCCAGATCGTCAACTTCCTGGGCACGCTGCAAAACGAATGGGCGGGCGCGCAAGCATTCAGCTCGTTCGACACCTACATGGCGCCCTTCATCCGCCGCGACGCCATGACGTACGCGGACGTGAAGCAGGCCATGCAGGAACTGATCTTCAACCTGAACGTGCCCAGCCGCTGGGGCACGCAAACGCCCTTCACCAACCTGACGTTCGACTGGACCTGCCCGGCTGACTTGAAGGAACAGGTGCCTTATGTTGGCGGCGAAGAAATGCCGTTTGCCTACGGCGACCTGCAAGCCGAAATGGACATGATCAACCGGGCCTACATTGAAGTGATGATGGCCGGCGACGCCAAAGGGCGTGTGTTCACCTTCCCCATTCCCACCTACAACATCACGCCGGATTTCAATTGGGACCATCCCAACACCGACCGCCTGTTCGAGATGACGGCGCGCTACGGCCTGCCCTACTTTCAGAACTTCCTGAATTCGGATCTGGAACCGCACATGGTGCGTTCCATGTGCTGCCGCCTGCAACTGGACCTGCGCGAACTGCTCAAGCGTGGCAACGGGCTGTTCGGGTCGGCCGAGCAGACCGGGTCGGTCGGCGTGGTCACGGTGAACTGCGCGCGGCTGGGCTACACGTGCCAAGGGGACGAAGCCCGGCTGATGGCGCGTCTTGACACGCTGTTGGGGCTGGGCCGCGACGTCCTGGAAACCAAACGCCAGGTGGTGCAGCGCTACATCGACCAGGGCCTCTACCCCTACACGCGCCGCTATCTGGGCACGCTGCGCAATCACTTCAGCACGCTGGGCGTGAACGGCATCAACGAGATGATCCGCAACTTCACCCACGATGCCGACGACGTCACCACGCCCGCCGGCCATGCGCTGGCCGTGCGGCTGCTGGACCGCGTGCGCGACCGCATGACGGAATTTCAGGAGCAGACGGGCCACCTCTACAACCTGGAAGCCACGCCCGCCGAAGGCACCACGTACCGTTTCGCGCGCGAAGACCGAAAGCGCTTTCCCGGCATTCTGCAAGCGGGCAGCGACGCGCAGCCCTACTACACGAATTCCAGCCAGTTGCCGGTGGGCCATACCGACGACCCCTTCCATGCGCTGGCATTGCAGGAAACGCTGCAAAGCAAATACACGGGCGGCACCGTGCTGCATCTGTACATGAACGAAGCCGTGTCATCAGCCGACGCGTGCAAGCAGCTGGTGCGGCGCGCCCTGACTAACTTCCGTCTGCCCTACATCACGGTCACGCCCACGTTTTCGATCTGCCCGAACCACGGCTATCTGGCCGGGCACCACGAGTTCTGCCCCAAATGCGACGCCGAACTTTTGGCCAAGCAAACCGCGTGCTGCGCCCCGGCCTAGCGCGCGCCCACCGCCGGGCACAAGCCCGGCCTTTTCAGGAGCCACTCCATGCAAACCTTGACGGACCCCGTCGCGGCCATCGCCGCCCCCGCCCCGCAACTAGACAACAGCCAGCGCGTGCGCTGCGAAGTCTGGACCCGCGTGATGGGTTACCACCGCCCCGTTTCTTCCTTCAACACCGGTAAACAAGGCGAATTCAATGAACGCCGCTTCTTCGTCGAGCAGCGCGCCTGAGGGCGCACCCCTGCACGCAAATGCTGAAGCCGGGACGCGCAGGCTGGCCGCAAGGCCGGCCTACGCCGCGCCGCCCCAGCCTGTTGCCCAGCCCCTGCCCCGGCATTCTCCGGCCATCGGCGGGCTGGTTCCTTTTTCCACGGTGGACTGGCCCGGCCAGTTAGCCGCCGTCGTCTTCATCTCTGGCTGCCCGTGGCGATGCCACTATTGCCACAACACCGAACTGCAAACGCGCACCGCCCGCTACGACTGGCGCGAGACCCGGGCCTTTCTGGAGACACGGCGCGGCTTGCTGGATGCCGTGGTGTTCTCGGGCGGTGAACCGCTGAGCGAGCCGCGCCTGCCGTCACTGATCCGTGATGTGCGGCGCATGGGGTATCGGGTCGGGCTGCACACGGCGGGCATTTATCCGCTGCGGCTGGCCGACGTGCTGCGCCATCTGGATTGGGTGGGGCTGGACATCAAGGCCGATGCAGAAGGCTATGACGACATCACGGGGCGCCGGGATTCCCAACGCCCCGCGCTCGCCTGCCTGACGCAGCTGCTGTCGGCCGGTACGGATTTCGAATGCCGCATCACCTGGCATCCGGACTGGCTGAGCGAAACGCGGCTGCTGGGCTTGGCCCGCGAACTCGCGCGCCGTGGCGTCAAGCGCTTTGCCGTGCAAGGCGCGCGCAGCTCACCCGGCACGCCGCCGGGCCGCGCGCTGGGCACCCAGGCGCAAGCGCAGATGGCGCAGTGGTTCAAGGAGTTTGCGTATCGCTAGCGCGCCCTGATGGTTACTTCAACGCCGCTTCACTGTGTCGCTTCATCGGCGTGCCAGGGCCGCTTCCAGCGTCTCTTTGAAACGCGGCGACCCGATCGCCCCCACGTTGCAGCGCGACCAGGGCGACACGGCGGTCGGGTCCACGCTGAACACGCGGCCCGGCGCCATGATGACCTTCTTCGGCATCAGCTCGGCTGCCAGCGTCAGCGAATCTGGCACGCCCGGAAACGCCGTCCACAGGTACATCGAACTGGTCGGCCGCGCAAACACCTCGGCGCCCAGCGCGTCCAGCACCTGCAAGGCGTGGCCCGTGGCGGCTTCCAGGCGTTGGCGCAGCCGCGCCAGATGACGCTCGTAATGGCCGTCGCGCAGCATCACGTCCACCATGCGTTCGCAATATTCCGAACTGCTGACGTGCACCAACGCCTTCAAGTCGGCCAGGTCACTGGCCAACGCGGCGTTGCACGCAATGAACCCCACGCGCAGCGCCGCTGAAAACGATTTTGAAAAACTGCCGATATAGATCGTGCGTTCCAACTGGTCCAACGCCGACAGCCGCACGGCAGACGTCGGTTTGAAATCCGCCAGCGCATCGTTTTCCACGATCATCAGGTTGTAGCGCTCGGACAGCTGCAAGACCTTGTACGCCTTCGCCAGCGAGATATCCGACCCCGTCGGGTTGTGCGCCAACGACTGCGTGAAAAACAAGCGCGGTTTTTCGCGCTGCAACAAGGCTTCCAGCGCGGCTACGTCAGGGCCATCTGATAAGCGCGGCACGCCCAGCATGCGCACGCCCGCCAGCTTCAGCTTGCCAAACAGCGGGTAGTAGCCGGGGTTGTCGACCAGCACGGTTGCGCCCGGCGGCACGAAATAGCGAATCACCAAGTCCATGGCTTCGTTCGCGCCATGCGTCAGCACCAGCTGGCGCGGCGCCACGTTCACGCCCACATCGCCCAGCTTGCGGACCAGGCTTTCGCGCAGCGGCGCGTAGCCAAAACGGCTGCCGTAGCGGAACAAGGCGCCCAACCCGGTACGCACCACCTTCTGGTGATAGCGGTCCATGCGCATGTCGGCCAGCCATTCCACGGGCGGAAAGCCATCGCCCGCCTGCACGGCGTCGGGCTGCGTCTTGAGCTGTTCGCGCATCAGCCAGACGATGTCCATGGCGCGGCTCAGTTGGCCGGGTTCTTCGTCGGCCGCCTTGCGCGCAAAGTCGCCATCCAGCACGAAGAAGCCGGAACCCCGGCGGGGTTCCACCAGCCCGCGCGCCACCAGCATTTCAAACGCCACCACCACCGTGTTCTTGGCGTAGCGATGCAACTGGGACAGTTCGCGTAACGAAGGCAGCTTGTCGCCCGGCCGGTAAACGCCGTCGGCGATTTGCTGGCCGATCAGCTTGGCCAGGCTTTCCGCGATGGGTGCAGCGCGCGGCCGCGGGCCCGAATTGCCGGGGTGTTTAAGGTCGTCCATGCCGAGTGTTCTGGGTGATGGGCCGTCGTCGCGCATGACGGCCAAGGCGTAAAAATTGGTGCAGTGCAATGGTACTGTTTGCCAAAACTGTACCTCTCAATGGCGGTACAGTTTACCTAGAATCTGGCCACACATTCTTATACGGAGACCTGCCATCGTGGCCGATTCACGCCTGCCCAATTTCCGCGCGCTGACCCCTGCGCAACGCCTGGCCGCCATTGCGGACGCCGCCTCGCTCACCCCCGAAGAACGGCAACTGCTGGCCCACCCCGGCGCGCTGGGCCTGGACCGCGCCGATGGCATGATCGAAAACGTCATCGGCGCATTCGAGCTGCCGCTGGGCGTGGCCGGCAACTTCCAGGTCAATGGCCGCGATGTGCTGGTGCCGATGGCGGTGGAAGAACCGTCGGTCGTGGCCGCGGCGTCGTACATGGCCAAGCTGGCGCGCGAATGCGGCGGCTTCGAAACGTCGAGCACCCGGCCGCTGATGCGCGCCCAGGTGCAAGTGCTGGGGCTGACCGACCCGCAAGGCGCACGGCTGGCGCTGCTGCGCGAACGCGAGCGCATCGTGACGCTGGCCAACAGCCGCGACAAAGTGCTGATTGAACTGGGCGGTGGCTGCCAGGACATCGAGGTCCACGTGTTCCCCGACACGCCGCGCGGCCCGATGATCGTGATGCACCTGATCGTGGACGTGCGCGACGCCATGGGCGCCAACACCGTCAACACCATGGCCGAAGCCGTGGCGCCGCTGGTCGAAACCATTACGGGCGGCTCGGTGCGCCTGCGCATCCTGTCCAACCTGGCCGACCTGCGGCTGGCGCGCGCCCGCGTGCGCCTGACCCCGCAAGTGCTGGACACCAAGGAGCGCAGCGGCGCCGAGATCATCGAAGGCGTGCTGGACGCCTACACCTTCGCCGCCGTCGACCCCTACCGCGCCGCGACGCACAACAAAGGCATCATGAACGGCATCGACCCGGTCATCGTCGCCACCGGCAATGACTGGCGCGCGGTGGAAGCCGGCGCGCACGCCTACGCCGCCCGCTCGGGCCGCTACACGTCGCTGACCCAATGGGAAAAAGACACGTCGGGCGCGCTGGTTGGCACCATCGAAATGCCCATGCCCGTGGGCCTGGTGGGCGGCGCGACCAAAACGCATCCACTGGCGCGCGTGGCCTTGAAGATCATGGACGTGCGCTCCGCCCAAGAGCTGGGCGAAGTGGCGGTGGCCGTCGGCTTGGCGCAGAATCTGGGCGCGCTGCGCGCCCTGGCCACCGAAGGCATTCAGCGCGGCCACATGGCGCTGCACGCCCGCAACATTGCGCTGGTGGCAGGCGCCGTGGGCGCCGAGATTGATGCCGTCGCCAAACGCATGGCCGAAGAAAAGGACGTGCGCACCGACCGCGCGCTGGCCTTGCTGGAGGAATTGCGCAAGCGATAACGCCCGGCCAGCACAGGCCACCCAGCATGCCCCCATAAGAACAGAGGCGGCGCACGGTAACGCCGGCGCCGCCCAACCCAACGGAGAGAGACATGGAACCAAAATCCCCGGCGCCGTCCTGGCGCCTGGCCGAGGTATGGAGCGACACCGTAGACCTGCGCCAGCTGGCCTGGGCCATCGGCATCGGCATCACCATCAGCGTGGCGGGCTTCTACGCCGCCAGCCGCTGGTTGCGCGGCATGGTCGCGTCGCCGGAACTGGCGCACGCCTACGCAATGCTGGCCGGGCTGGCAGGCTGCGTGATTGCAGGCGTGATCTGCGCGCGCCTGTTCCCGCCCAAACGCGAAGTCATCGAACACACGTCCACGCATGACCCGGCCTGGCGCGCCGAAGTGCTGGCTGAATTGGCCGAGCAACCTGGCGGTTTGGGCACCCTGGCGGACCTGCCGGAAGCCGTGGTGCGTGAACTGAAGGAACTGGATCTGTACGACCTGTTCACCGAGCCTCCAGCAAAAGCGGCTGACTCGGCCACCGCCACCGCCAACACTCTGCCGCAAGGCGCATCCAAGGAGGCGCTGGCATGAGCGACCCGATCCTGCTTGAACAAATCATGGTGGCCGCCGCCATGGGCCTGCTGGGCGCCGTGGTGTTCGCCGCCATTGGCCTGGTGTCCGGCACCGATGAAACCACCACGCTTGCGCCGCTGACCTTGCTGGTCGTGCTGCTGGGCGTGCCGCCCGCCGGCGTGTTCACGTTCTTCTTGGCGGGCGCCGTCGCCAAACACATGACGCACGCGGTGCCAACGGCCTTGCTCGGCATTCCCGGCGACACGCTGGCGACTCCGCTGCTGCAAGACGCGAATATGTTGCGCAAGCTGGGCGTGCCGCACATCGCGCTGCGCAAGATGGTGTCGGGCGCCATCGTCGCCGCCTTTGTCGCGGTGCCGCTGGCCGTGCTGTTCGCCGTGCTGCTGGCGCCGTTTGGCGCGGCCATCACCAAGTCTGCGCCGTGGATTTTCCTGGCCGCCGCCGTGTTGATCGCCTACTTTTCCGCAGGACGCTGGGCCGCCGTGGCGCTGCTGGTGCCGTTCGTGGTGGTGATCATCGCGCTGCAAAGCCTGACCGCCAAGTACGGCGTCAAGCTCAGCATCAGCTACTTCCTGGGCATCGCCATCGGGCCGCTGATTGCCGATCTGTTCACCGTGATCTCGCCCATGGGCCGCGCGAAGATGATGCGCGAAAAGGTCCGCACGTTCTCGCTGGCGCCCGACGTCAAGGGCTGGTCGGGCTATTTCCCGAACCCGCTGAAGGTCATGGACCGCACGCAGACCCGCTGGACGCTGGCCACCGCCGCCATCTCCAGCGCCACCTTCGTGTTCAGCCCCGTCGCCATGACGGTGGTGCTGGGCGAGCTGGTGGGCTCGCGCATCAAGCACGCGTATCACCGGCTGACGACGGTGCTGTCGGCGCGCAATGGCGTCACCGAAGCCACGTACATCGCCGAAGCCCTGATCCCGCTGATCGCATTCGGCCTGCCGCTCAGCCCCGTGGCCGCCGGCCCCGCCGCGCCGCTGTTCAACGCGCCGCCGCGCTTTACGGTTGACGCCGCCACCGGCGAAACCCACAACCTGCACAACCTGCTGAACCACTGGGAATTCCTGGGTTACGGCATGTTGGCGGTGCTGCTGGCCGCGGTGGTGTCCTACCCCTTCGCCATGAACTTCGCACGCCGCGCCGCGTTGTTCGTGTCGCGCAAGGTCAGCCACGAAGCCATCATCGCCACGTTCGTCGGCCTGATCATCGTGATCAGCATCTGGGAAGGCCAGTTCCTGGGCCTGCTCGTGATCCTGACGATGGGTCTGTTCGGCGGCTTGTTGTCGCGCTTGTTCGGCTTCAACACGGGCGTGCAGTTCATGGGCTACTACACAGCGGTGCTGTCGGTGCCGGCCATTGTGAAGCTGATGGCCTGACGGGTTGCGCCCGCTTGGCATGCAAGGGCCGCCCGCAATCGGGCGGCCCATTTTATTGCCGGGGTGGCCCTTTCGCCGGGGCGGCCCTTTTGCCGGGGCGGCCCTTTTGCCCGGGCGCCCCGTCCGTCATCTACGCCGCCGTCTGGATATTGGCTTCCCGGATCAGCCGTGCCCACTTCTGTTGTTCGTCCCGGATGTATTGCTGCGCGGCCTGGGGCGATCCGCCCATCGGCTTGCTGCCTTCCGCCGTGAACATGGCGATGGTGGCCGGGTCCGCCAGCACTTTTTCAACGACGCCGTTGACCGTATCAATGATCTCGGGCGGCGTGCCGGCCGGGGCCACCAGCGCCTTCCAGTCCACGGCCTCGAAGCCATCGAACCCGGATTCCGCCACGGTCGGCACGTCGGGCAGGATCGACAGGCGTTCGCGGGAAGTGACGGCCAAGGGGCGCAGCACCTTGCCTTTCAGCATTTCCTGCGCGGCCTGCGGCGTGGCGAACATGTAGTCGGTGTTCTCGCCCAGCAGGTCGTTCAACGCGGGCGCCGCGCCCCGGTACGGCACGTTCAGCACCTGAAACTTGGCTTGATACGCCAACAGCTCGCCCGCCAGATGGCCCACGGTGCCGGACCCGGCCAGCGCCTGCTTGATGGCGCCGGGCTGCGCGCGCGCTTCCTTGACCAGATCGGCCAGCGTGTTCCAGCGCGCGTTGGCCTTGACGACCAGCACCACGGGCAGCGACGCCACCATGGCGACGGCCGCGAAATCCTTGGTGGCATCAAACGGCATCTTGGGCATCAGCGCCGGGTTGATCGCCAGGTTGGCGGTTTGGCCCAGGCCCAGCATGAAGCCGTCCGGGCGCGTCTTGGCCACGGTATCCAGGCCGATGTTTCCGCCCGCGCCGGGGCGGTTTTCCACCACCACAGACCACCCGGCGGCCCCGGTGATCTTGGCCGCAATCGCGCGCGCCACCGAATCGGTGCCGCCGCCCGGCGTGTACGGAACAATCAGCCGGATGGGCCGGCCGTCCGGATAGGCGGACGCGGCATGCAGCCGCAACGGCAACGCGGCCGCGCAAAGCGTGGCGCCCAAAAATGAGCGTCGGGTCAGCGTGATCATGATGGTTGGTCTCCTTCTGTTATGCGCCTTGCCTTCAAGGCCGCGATCTCGTCGTCGCGATAGCCGACCGCCCGCAAGAGCGCGTCGGTGTGTTCGCCCACAGCCGGCGGCTGCAAGCGGATGGGGGGTTGCTGCCCGTCCAGCGTCAAGGGGGCCAGCGGCACGAAGCTCTCGCGCCCGTCGGGCAGCGTGATCGGGGCCAGCCCACCGGTGGCTTTCAGATGCGGGTCGTCAAACAGCTGTTCGGGACGGGTGATAGGCGCAAAGGGCAAGCCTTGTTCTTCGAACCGCGCGGCAAGCGCCGCCGCGGGGTAATCCGCCAGATGGGAACGCAGCAGCGGCATCAGCCACTCGCGCGCCTGCACCCGGTCGTTGTTGGTCTTTAGCCGCGTATCCGCCAGCCATTCCTGCAAGCCGAAAGCGCGGCAGAAGATGTCCCACTGCTTGTCGCTGACGACGGCCAGGAAGATCTGCTCGCCATCCTTCACGGTGAACACGTCGTACACCGCCCAAGCCGATATGCGGCTGGGCATCGGCGCGGGCGCCTTGCCCGTCATCGCGTACTGCATCATGTGCTGGCCGACCAGGAACACGTTGTTCTCGAACAGCGAGGCCTGCACTTCGGTGCCGACGCCCGTGTGTTCGCGTTGCGCTAGCGCCGCCATCGCACCCATCGCCCCGAACATGCCGCCCATGATGTCGTTCACGCTGGACCCGGCGCGCAGCGGGTCGCCTGACCGGCCCGTCATATAGGCCAGCCCGCCCATCATCTGCACGACTTCGTCCAGCGCGGTGCGGTTGTCATACGGGCCGGGCAAAAAGCCCTTGTGGCTGACGTAGATCAGCCGGGGGTTGCGGGCTTTCAGCGCCGCATAGCCCAGGCCCAGCTTGTCCATGACGCCCGACTTGAAATTCTCACTGACGACGTCGGCGGTATCGATCAGCCGCCGCGCGGCTTCAACGCCTTCGGGCTGCTTCAGGTCCAGCGCGATGCTCTTCTTGTTGCGGTTGAACATGGGGAAAAACCCCGCGCCCGACCCCAGCAGGCGGCGCGTGGTGTCGCCGCCTATCGGTTCGACCTTGATCACTTCCGCGCCCAGGTCCGCAAGCAGCATGCCGCACGTGGGCCCCATCACCATGTGGGTGAACTCGACGACGCGGATGCCTTCATATGGAAGGCGGGACGTTGCACGGCTAGTCATGGGTAATGCACCTTGATTGCGAGGGGTAAGCGGATGCCGCTAGCGCGCCTGGACAAAGCCCAGAGGCAAGCCGGCGTCGGGCGTCATGCCGTACAGCGGCTCGCCGGGCAGGCCGGCGGCTAGCGGCTGACGCGCCGCGATGATTTTTTCCAGGTCGATGCCGGTGCGCACGCCCATGGCCTCGAACATGAAGACGAGGTCTTCGGTGACGACATTGCCGGACGCCCCTGGCGCGTAGGGGCAGCCGCCCAAACCACCCAGCGAACTGTCGAACGTACGCACCCCTTCGTCCCAGGCGGCCAGGCAATTGGCCAGGCCCAGCCCGCGGGTGTTGTGCATGTGCGCGGCGCCCGCCTTCGGCCCGATTTCACTGCGCAAGCGCCGGAACAGGCGGCGCACCTGCGCCGGGTTGGCATGGCCGACGGTGTCCGACAAGCCTGATTCATCGGCCCCCGCTTCCACGCACATCACCGCCAGCCGAATCACCTCGTCTTCCGGCACCAAACCTTGCAGCGTGCAGCCGAAGGCGGTGGAAATGCCGGCCTCAAGCGTTACGCCGGGCGCGATGTCGTCACGCAGCGCGGCAATGGCGCGCACGGTGTCCACCATGTCTTCCGGGGTTTTCCTCACGTTGGCCAGCGAATGCGCGCGGCTGGCGGAGACGGGCATCGTCAGCTTGTGCACGCCGGCCCGCAGCGCGGCCTCGGCGCCACGAAGATTGGGCACCAGCGCCATCACTGTCACACCCGGAATGCGCGCGGCATAGGCCACAACTTCAGCCGCGTCGGCCATTTGGGGCAGCAAGCGCGCCGGCACAAACGACGCCACTTCAATTTCGCGCACGCCGGCGGCGGCCAGCGCATCGATCCAGCGGAACTTGTCAGCGGTGGGCATCGTGGCCTTCACCGATTGCAGCCCGTCGCGCGGGCCGACTTCACTGATCAGCACATCGGTGTCGCTTGCGGCGGAATTCGCCATGGCGTGAGCCTCCGTTAAATTCTATCTTATAGAACCATGTTCTTTCTAATAGAATTAAACGCCAAACCAAAAATTGCTGTCAAGCGCGATTTAGCGGGAGTGATGGCGCCGCGTTTGCCTACAATGGCGCGCAGCCGTTCTGAAGGATGGAACCTGCCGCCACAATTCAAGGAACCCTATGCCGCGTAAAGCCGCCACCGAATCCGTTGCCGATGCCGATGCCGCCCAAGGCGGCGTGGCGGCCGTCGACCGCGCCTTGAGCCTGATGGCCGTCTTCACCCCCACCGACCGCACGTTGTCCTTGGGTGAACTGGCCGAACGCACGCGGCTGTACAAAAGCACCGTGTTGCGTCTGCTGGCATCGCTGGAACACGCGCAATGGATTCAGCGCCTGGACGACGGCCGCTATGCGCTCGGCCCCGAAGTCGCCCGCCTGCACGGCATCTACTCGGCGTCGTTTTCGTTGGAGCACATCGTCGTGCCGGTGCTGCGCGAATTGGTCGCGGCCACAGGCGAAAGCGCGGCGTATCACGTGCGCCAAGGCGACGCGCGCCTGTGCCTGTACCGCGTCGATTCCCCGCACCCGGTGCGCGACCACATCCGCGCGGGCGACTTGCTGCCCTTGGAACGCGGCAGTGGCGGACGCGTGCTGACGGCCTATGACGAGGTGCTGGGGCACGCGCCCGGCCCCGAGCAGGCGCTTTACGCGCGCATCCGCCACGACGGCTACTTTGCCGCCATGGGAGACCGGCTGAACGAAGTGGCGGGTATCTCGGCGCCCGTGTTCCTGCTGTCGGGCGGCATCGCGGCGGCCGTGACGCTGACCGCGCCCGCGCACCGCTACAACCCCAACCACCTGAGCCACGTGCTGAACGCCGCGCGGCGCTTAACCGGCCGGGTGGGCTGAACACTACGCCGCGCCTTTGCCCCCCGCTTGATCCTGCGCAAGGCGACCCGTCACCCCTTGCTCTAGCCTCTGTCCACTTGACCAGAGGAAAGACTCATCATGACGTGGTTCAAATCACTCAAACTCGCCGGACGCGACTTGCTGCCCATTGTTCAGGGCGGCATGGGCGTTGGCGTTTCCGCTCATCGTCTGGCCGGCGCGGTCGCCAGCCAGAACGCGGTGGGCACCATCGCCAGCATCGATTTGCGCCATCACCACCCCGATTTGCTTGAGCAAACCGACAAATGCAATGACCGCGATCTGATCGACCGCGTCAACCTGGAAGCCCTGGACCGCGAAGTCCGCGCCGCGCTGGACACGGCGCAAGGCCGGGGTCTAGTCGCCGTGAACGTCATGAAGGCCGTGCGCGGGCACCCCGCGCTGGTGCGCCAGGCCTGCGAAAGCGGCGCGCAGGCCATCGTGATGGGTGCGGGCTTGCCGATGGATCTGCCTGAAATGACGGCGGACTTTCCGAAGGTGGCGCTGGTGCCGATTCTGTCGGAAGCGCGCGGCGTGGCAGTCGTGCTGAAGAAATGGATGAAAAAAGGCCGTCTGGCCGATGCCGTGGTCATTGAGCACCCCGGCTATGCGGGCGGTCATCTGGGCGCGGCGCGGCTGGATGACATCCACGACGAACGCTTCGATTTCCAGCGCGTGCTGGCCGAATGCCATGCCTTGTTCAACGAGCTGCAACTGGGCCAGGACGCGCCTCGCCTGATCGTGGCGGGTGGTGTCGGCAGCCATGATCAGGTGCGCCATTGGCTGGCCAACGGCGCCGACGGCGTGCAAGTGGGCACCGCCTTTGCCGTCACGCATGAAGGCGATGCGCACGAGAATTTCAAGCGCGTCTTGATCGATGCCGACCCGGCCGAGCTGGCGGAATTCACCAGCGTGGCAGGACTGCCGGCACGTGCCGTGGCCACGCCGTGGCTCACGCGCTATCTGCGCCAGGAAAAGACCCTGCAAGCCGGCACGCGCTGCGATCCCCGGCGTTGCAGCCAGCGCATGGATTGCCTGACGCAATGCGGGTTGCGCGATGGCCTGTCACGCTTCGGCCAATTCTGCATCGACTTGAAGCTGGCCGCCGCCCTGCGTGGCGAAGTCAGCCGCGGCCTGTTCTTCCGCGGCGCGTCGAAACTGCCGTTTGGCCACGCGATGCGTTCGGTGCGTGAACTGATGGACTATCTGCTGCACGGGCAGATGCCCGCCACGGCGTGATGGCCGATTAGCAACAGCGCCGAAACAACCACCGGAAGGCACCGCAAGACTCGACCGCCCCGCCCTACCGCGCCGCCGACAGATCAAACTGGAACACGGCGCCGGGTTCGGGGCGTTCCACCAGCCGGATCTCGCTTTGATGCAGCTGCAAAATACGCTGCACAATCACCAGCCCCAAGCCGCCGCCATCGCGCGGCCCCCGGTTCAGCGCCGACGCACGCGTGAACAGGCCGCTACGCAATTCCGGCGGAATACCCGTGCCGGAATCACTGACCTGCACCTGCACGCGGTTCTGCGCCACGCCCAGCTGCAATTCGATCCGGCCGCCCGGCGGACTATGCCGGATGGCGTTGTCCAACAGATTCGTCAGCACCCGTTCGATCAGCCCTAAGTCCGCGCGCACCAGCGGCAAGGCCTGCGGGATATCGGTGGTTAGATGCTGCTGACGCGCTTCGGCCGCCAGCTCGAATTTTTGAAACACGTCCTGCACTAATTCCGGCAATGAAAACGTCTCGGGCTCCAGCCGCACCAGCCCCGATTCCAGCCGCGCCAGCTCAAACAATTCCTGCGCCAGCCGGCCCACCTTGCGGCTTTGCGCCAGCGCGATGTCCAGATACCGGCGGCGTTCGCCTGCGTCCAGCGTTTCGTCTTTCAGCCGCAGCGTTTCCAGATAGCCGTGCAAAGACGTCAGCGGTGTGCGCAGGTCATGCGAGATATTGGCCACCAGATCGCGCCGCTGCTGATCTTGCCGCGTCAGTTCGCGCCATTGATCTGAAATGCGCCGGCCCATCTGAACGAAGCTACGCCGCAGCAACGATATTTCATCGCCGCTGTTATCTTGCGCATCACCCGGTTGCTCCAACGCCGCCAGCGCCTGGCCGTCATCGCCATCAAACGCCTTGACCGCCCGCGTCAGCCCGCGCAACGGCCGCGTGATCAGCGCAAACGCGGTCAAGCCCGCCACCAACCCCAACAAGGCCACCAGCGCAATCGACCACAGCGTGGTGCGCAACACGGAACTGCGCGACACCGCCATCGCCAACGCGTCGTGCGCCTGGCCTTGCAGCACCACATAGACATAGCCCTTGTCCTGCCCGCCCACGCGCACCGGTGCGGCGCTGAAGACCTTTTGCGCGTCCACGTTGCGCGGGTCATCGCCCACAATCGGCAGCATGCCGCCTGACAACAGCTGTTTGATGGGCGCCAGATCGACACGATCACGTTTGATCTGGCCCGGCGGCGCGGCATCGCCCACGATGCGGCCATCGTTGGACAACAGGTACACCTCAACCGCCGGGTTCACCGCCATCAGCATGTCGAACAGCGAGCGCACGGCATCCGGTTTCCAGCCGTTGGCATCCATCAGTTCGGTGGTGCCGGCAATGTGCTGCGCCAGCCCGCTGGACAAGCGCTGCACCACCTCTTGTTCGTAGCGGGAATTGGCGGCGATCTGCAACCATGCCGACGCGCCGCAGCACGCCAGCAACAGCAGCGCGAACACCGCCGACAAGCGCTGGGTCAATGTTGTGCGTTTCATGTTGCGGCTCCCGCGCCGCCCGGGTCCGCCGCAAACTTGTAGCCCCTGCCCCAAACGGTCAGGATGCGCTGCGGGTTGGACGGGTCGGCTTCGATCTTCGTGCGCAGCCGGTTGATGTGGGTGTTGACGGTGTGCTCATAGCCTTCATGCTGATAGCCCCACACATGATTCAGCAAATCCATGCGCGAGAACACCTTGTCGGGATGGCGCGCAAAGAAATGCAGCAGATCGAACTCGCGCGGCGTCAGGTCCAGCCGGCGGTCGTCGATGTCGACCGTGCGCGCGATGGGGTCAATGGACACGCCATGCACCGCCAGGCTGCCGGCGTCGATGCGCGCGTTGCGCTCCACGGCGTCGCTGCGGCGCAGCAGCGCCCGCACACGCGCCACCAGCTCCAGCATGGAAAACGGTTTGGCCAGGTAATCGTCCGCGCCCAGCTCCAGCCCCAGTATGCGATGCACCTCGCTGGACCGGGCGCTGGTGATGATGATGGGCGTGTAACGCGCCATGGCGCGGGCGCGTTTGCAGATTTCCAGGCCATCGATGCCGGGCAGCATCAGGTCGAGCACCAGCGCGTCCCAGCTGCCCTCTTCCAGCCGCCGCATGCCTTCGTTGCCATCGGCGGCGTGTTCCACCGCATAGCCTTCGTCGCGCAAGTGCAAGCGCAGCAATTCGGCAATGTGGGCATCGTCTTCAACAATCAGCACGCGTCGGGGCGTATCCATGGGGGGGAGCTCGGGCCAGTTCAGTACCGCCATTGTCGCCAATACGGGGCGGTGGAGTTATCACAATTATTTTAAGTTTGCGTGAGGACTTGGATATCGGCCCCGGGGAAGAATGGCTCCAACAAGCAAACGCCCCCCGGAGACCCGCCATGATGGCAAGCCCCGCAACCCCCGATACCCCGGCCGCCCCGCGCGCCGCCGGCGTCATTCACCCCGGCTGGTTGCGGGTGATGCATTGGATCAACGCGCTGGCCGTCGTGATCATGGTGATGAGCGGCTGGCGTATTTATAACGCCGCCCCCTTCTTCAACTTCGTGTTTCCCAAAGACATCACGCTAGGCGGCTGGCTGGGCGGCGCGCTGCAATGGCACTTTGCCGGCATGTGGCTGCTGTTCGCCAACGGCCTGCTGTACCTGGCCTTGAACGTAGGCACCGGCCGGCTGTTCCGCAAGTTCTTCCCCGTCAGCCCCCGTGGCGTCGCCGCCGACCTGGGCGCGGCGCTGCACGGCAAGCTCTCGCACAACGACCTGCGCCACTACAACCAGGTGCAGAAACTGGCCTACCTGTTTGTCATCGTCGACATCGTGGTGCTGGTGCTGTCCGGCCTGGTGCTGTGGAAGTCGGTGCAATTCGACCTGCTGCGCGAGCTCTTGGGCGGCTATGAATTTGCACGCCGCATCCACTTCTTTGCGATGGCGCTGCTGGTGGCTTTCGTGGCCGTGCACCTGGTGATGGTGGCGCTGGTGCCGCGCAGCCTGATCGCAATGATCCGCGGCAAATAAGGAGCCTGACGTGAGCCAGAAAAGACGTTTGTCGCTGTTGGGCCTGGATGGCAGCGCCATCCTGAAAGAAGCCAAGAACCTGTTGGCCAAGCGGGTTGAACAACCCTCGCGCCGCACCTTCCTGCGCAACAGCCTGACCTTGGGCGGGCTGGCGATGCTGTCCGGGTGTTCGCTGTCGGATGACGAAAACGTCGAAAAAGCGCTGTCCACCGTGTCGCGCTTTAACGACCGCGTGCAGGGCTGGCTGTTCGACCCCAACAAGCTTGCACCGACGTATCCCGAATCCATGATCACGCGGCCGTTTCCGTTCAACGCCTATTACGGCATCGACGAGGTTCGCCACGTCGACGAGGAATCGTTCAGGCTGGAAGTGACCGGCATGGTTGCCGACAAGCGCCAATGGCGCCTGGAGGAACTGCGCGCCATGGCCCAGATCGACCAGGTCACCCGCCACATCTGCGTTGAAGGCTGGAGCGCCATCGGCAAATGGGGCGGCGTGCCCTTCTCCACGTTCCTGAAACGCGTGGGCGCCGACCTGACCGCCAAGTACGTGGGCTTCAAGTGCGCTGACGACTACTACACCAGCATCGACATGCCGACCGCGCTGCACCCGCAGACGATCCTGGCGCTGACCTATGACGGCAAGACCTTGCCCCCCGAGTACGGCTTCCCCATGAAGCTGCGCATGCCTACCAAGCTTGGCTACAAAAATCCCAAGCACATACAGGCGATCTTTGTCACCAACACCTACCCAGGCGGTTACTGGGAGGACCAGGGCTACAACTGGTTCGGCGGAAGCTAGGTGGAAATTCCAATAGTCCCTCTCCCTCAAAGGAACGCATCATGAAGACTCTTACCACTGCCGCTTTTTCCCTGTGCCTGGCCTTTGGCGCCGTGGCCGCTCATGCCGCCGACACCATGGGCAAAGACAATATGGCCAAGGATTCCATGTCCAAGGACAGCATGTCGAAAGACGGCATGTCCAAGGGGGGAATGACGAAGGACGGGATGGCCAAGGATGGCATGGCGAAGGACGGCATGGCCAAGGACGGTATGTCGAAAGATGGGATGTCGAAAGATGGAATGTCCAAGAGCGGCATGTCCAAGGATGGCATGTCGCACGACGGGATGAAGAAGGATTCCATGTCGAAGGACGGCATKGGCAAGGACGACATGAAGAAGTAAGGCTGCGCTTTTCAGCCCGAACAATCGCCGGCACGCGGGGCGACAGCATTCGCCCGCCCCGCCGCCCGCCCCCGCCACGTTTTACGGAGCCCGCCATGACATTGAATCGCAGACATTTCCTGAGCCTGGGCGGCGTTGCGGCCCTGGCCGCCGGCATGGCCCCCTTGCTTGCCGCACGCAGCGCGCCGCCCAAAGCGGCCGCCTCGTTTCCCTACACGCTGACCGACGCCGAATGGCGCACCCGCCTGACGCCCGCGCAATTCGATGTGCTGCGCCGCGAAGGCACCGAACGCCCCTACACCAGCCCGCTGAACGACGAACACCGCACAGGCACGTTCTCGTGCGCGGGTTGCGAGCAGCACCTGTTTGCATCCAACACCAAATTCGATAGCGGCACCGGATGGCCCAGCTTCTGGCAACCGCTGGCCGCCGCCGTGGGTGAAACCCGCGACAGCAGCTTTGGCATGGTCCGCACCGCCGTCCACTGCGCCAACTGCGGCGGCCACTTGGGCCACGTCTTCGACGACGGCCCCCGCCCGACCGGCCTGCGCTACTGCATGAACGGCGTGGCCATGACGTTCGCCCCGCAAGCCTGATCCTAAACGCCTATTTTCAGGACCGACTCATCATGACATTCACCATCCGCAACCTCTGCGCCAGCCTGGCCGCCGCCACCGGCCTGCTGGGCGCAGCCGCCACGCAAGCCGCCGAGTCCGCCTTCATCATCCCGCCGCCCGCGGTCGATCAAGCGAATGACGCCACCGCCCAGCAAAAAGCCGTGATCGCAGGCGGGTGCTTCTGGGGCGTGCAAGCCGTGTTCCAACACGTCAAGGGCGTATCCGGCGCCGTGTCCGGCTACGCAGGCGGCAAAGCAAACACCGCCAACTACGACACCGTCAGCAGCGGCCGCAGCGGCCACGCCGAAGCCGTCGAAATCACCTACGACCCCAAGCAGATCAGCTACGGTCAACTGCTGCAAATCTATTTTTCCGTGGCGCATGACCCCACCCAGCTGAACCGCCAAGGCCCCGACAGCGGCACGCAATACCGCTCAACGGTGTTCCCCGCCAACGACGACCAGCGCAAAGTGGCCGAAGCGTATATCGCGCAGTTGAACAAAACCGGTGTGTACCCCAAGTCGCTAGCCACCACGGTGGAACCGCTGCAAGCGTTCTACCCGGCCGAGGGCTATCACCAGGACTATCTGGTGCGCCATCCCAACAGCATGTACATCGTGGTGAACGACATTCCCAAGGTAGAGAACCTGGCGAAAACGTTTCCCGACAAGTGGCGGGATAAGCCGGTGCTGGTGAACTGAGAACGGGGAATCAACGCCACGGGGACGTCCCTTTTCGACTTTAAGGACATGTCATCGCGACTAAACAATGGGTCCTTACCATGCTGCGTTCTTTAACCCACATGGCAAATATTCATGTACCAAGCGCGATCCTTGCGTCGGACTTTCCCCATTTACTCGTTGCGCGTCACGTCGTTGGCCGTTCTCCTCGCACTGTCCGCTTGCGGCGGTGACGACGACGGAGACAACGACGCCGATTCTGGCAGCAGCGGCGGAGAAGTCGCGTATGTCATTCCTTCTCCTCCCGCGGGTCTGGGCCGCGTTGACACCGCACCCGTCGTCGATACGCCTGCGTTTGTCGACTTTGCCAATACCAATCAACGCGGCGATCCGCGCTACGCGACCTTGGACTCGAACGCAGGCGTTCGAGTGCTGGGCGGCTTTCTGGATATTTGGGAACCCCGCACGCGCTTGGTTGATGCGGGCGTAAACGCCGTCGGCGCGGACGGCTTCCCGGGCATCATCGCATCTGACTGGACTGGCATTCCCGGTGACGCCACTGACGGACGCGTAAAGAATAAAGCCGTGCATGATGAGAACATCAACTTTGTTGTTCGCACGACTGCCAGCCGCACACCCGAGCAGGCCAAGGCTGCGTATCTGGATGACCGCCGCGGCAAGAATTACAGCGTCACGGATGGCTTGGGACCGTTGACAGCGGCGTGGCGCACGGCGGCCCAGCAGACGACCAGCATCAATGACGTCGCGCCCGACGCCACCACGGTGAAGTATGACGACACCGGCAACAACACGGGCGTGGCGGGTGCGGCGAACCCCGCTTTCGGTGATGCCATCGCGTTCGTGCAAAGCATGGGCGACAACGCCTCGACGGAGCCGGGCAAGCGGTTCTACAAATATGCACGCCCCTGGCGCTGGAGCAGCAGCGTGCAAGTCGTGCCGGAGCTGGAACCCGCCAAAAGCCTGACCGCGCCCACGGATGGCGGCTACCCCAGCGGCCACACCGCCGAATCGGTGCGCAACGCGATTGCCATGGCCTACCTGGTACCGGAGCGCTTTCAGGAACTCGTCGCGCGTGGTGTTGAGTTGGGTGAGAGCCGAATCATTGCCGGCATGCACTCGCCGCTGGATGTCATGAGCGGTCGCATACTTGGCCAAGCCTCCGCGCTAGGCAATATTTTTGCCGCCAGCGAAGGGACTCGCTCGGTCGCTTACGCGCAGGCCCGCCAGACGCTTATGGCCGCTGTGGGCGCCAGTACGCCCGAACAGTTTCTGGCGTTTGCGCATTCGCAGGACATCACCCGCGACCGGTTTGCCGATCATGACGCCAACAAGGCCGAGTATCGCCGCCGCCTGACGTTCAGCTTCACGCAGATCGGCGACACGGGCAAACCAGCTGTCGTGCCCAAGGGTGCAGAAGTCTTGTTGGAGACCCGTCTGCCGTACCTCAACAATGACCAACGCCGTGTGGTTCTGAAAACCACGGCATTGCCTTCTGGCTATCCCATTCTTGACGATGCAGAGGGCTTTGGCCGCATGAACCTGTTTGCGGCCGCAGACGGCTATGGCGCGTTCAATGGCGACGTGGATGTCACGATGAACGCCAGCCTTGGCGGCTTTAACGCGTTGGACGTGTGGCGCAACGACATCTCTGGCGCGGGGAAGCTCACCAAGAGCGGCACCGGCACGTTGGCCATCGCTGGCGCGAACGCCTACACAGGCGGCACGGTAGTCGCGGCCGGTACGCTGCGGGCGGATTCGGTCAAAGCGTTGGGTGCGGGTGCGGTGTACATCAGCGCAGGCGTGCTGGCACTGAACGCAAAAGAGGCCGTACAGGTCCAGGGGAGCTATACCCAGACGTCCGCAGGCACGCTGCAAGCCTCGATTGGCGATGATGAGGCCGGCCAACTTGCCGTGAGTTCGGATGCCGCGCTGGCAGGCCAGTTGAACGTCGAGTTCCGTCCGGGCTACTCGCCCGCAGCGGGCTCGACCATCACGGTGTTGAGCGCGCGCAAGGTGCACGGTCAATTTGCTGGCGTCACCGTCAAGGGTTTCAAGGCAACGGCGATCTACAACGCAGACAGCGTGCAAGTTCGTCTGGACGCTGCGAGCTGAGTCGGCGCGTTCCCTGTCTTGAGTGAATAGGGTCAGAAATAGGCGGGGGTTCCCCCGCCTATTTTTTCGCCGTTCTCATTCAGTGAAGGGGCCAGAGGCCGTCACCGGCGCTCCGGCCACCAGATATCGGGTACGCGATTTAACGCGGGCTTGGCGAACAGATACCCCTGAAACCGCTCTACGCCAGCGGCTTGCAGCCAGCACCACTCCTCCACTGACTCAACGCCTTCCGCTACCGGCGTAATGCCCATTGCCTTGCATGCCTGGATGATGGCAAGCACGATGGCTTGCCGTGGCCCATCGGTATGGATGTCTTGGATGATCTTGCGGTCGATCTTGAGCTTGTCCGGCTGAAACTCCGCCAGAAGCGACAGCCCCGCGTATCCCGCGCCGAAATCATCTATCGCCACGCCGATGCCCGCAATGCGCAATTGCTTGATGGCGCCTCTGAACGAGCCTAAGCACGAAATGGCCTCCTGCTCGGTCACCTCTACGAACACCTGGCTGGGCGATAGGCCGCTCGCCAATATTTGATCAACCAGCAGGTCCACGGCATTGGGGATGGCAATCAACGACATCGGGAACAGGTTGACCGAAATCTTGATGTGTTGCTGACCGAGCCGATGCGCCAGTTGAAAGGCGCGTGCTTTGGACTCAAGGTCGGTCTGATAAAGCAGCTCAGTGGGAAGCGATGAAAAAAGCTGCTCAGGCGATCCGCCGGACGGGCCGCGGATAAGAAATTCGAATGAGGTGATGTTGCGCCGCATCGGATCGACAATCGGCTGAAGCGCAAATTGATAGTGGTTTCCGTGCGCCGGTTCCTCACCATCGCGATGACTGGGGTAAGCGACTGGCGCGAAGGTCCATTCTGATGCGGGATCGCCTTCGACGATGTGCGCAATCCCGCGGGCGTTCACGTACATCAAGAGGATCTTGATCACCCGGTCGTCACTACTGGCAAGATGCGCCCTGACTTTCATCTTGGCAGGAATCGCCTTCCGGGGTTCCTCCGAAGCGTCTCGCAAGTCGATCAACGCCATCGCATCGCCATCGAATCGACGATCTGGTGCATCGTCTCGCAAAAGATGGACCACGTTGATGTGCCTGGGATCGCGTTTTATGACTTCAAACAGTGCGTCGACGGCATCGTGAGGGCCTTCCAGCAGTTGCACGAAATGCACGCCATCGAAAAGCAAAATTCCCGTAATCGAAGCCGCGGCGTTCCGTTCTTGAGCGTTCTGCATTAACCGGCTGAGGTCATTCGCTTGAAGCGGCGTCGCGACGCGGCTGCGATAGATCAAGGTTGAGAGCATGGGCGTCCTCCCTTACATCGATTGAGACGGTTTTATGCCAAAAGCCTATCACGGCCGGATAAGCCCGCTCTTGCACGACCTTGCCGTCGCATCGGGAGCCAAATGCCCCCAGCCCGCACGGGGGCTTTACCGCATGAAAAAAGCCGCGCTCATATTATGCAAGCCAGATCTTGTTTAATAGAGGCGCCCTGTTGATTCCGTTTACCGCCATTTGGTTGTTCCTGGCCGTTCAGGCTGTCGGCTTGGCGCTGTGGCTCACGCTTGCCGCACTGAACAATAGTCGCGATTTTCTAGGGTCCGCCGCAGCCGTCGGCGCAACGATGGCCATGCTGCCGTTGAAAGAGCCGCCCCGCATTCCCACTCCCTTGCTAAGCCGCGCCGTTTCCGCGCCATACGCGCATCGGGCGGCGCTTAGTGTGTTGCTGTTGATCCAAACCATAGGCGCCGCACTGGCCTGGGCGGGTTGCTACCTGTTGTTGATTCAGGGGGACCTAGACTCCGCACGGCCTTGGCTGAATGGCGCGCTCGCCGCCATGTCTGCCTGCCTCTTCGCCATGCATCTTGCCGGCTTGTGGTTTGGATACTGGATTCGCCAAGACACGCTGCAACTGACCCATGTCGCCCTGCTGCTCTGGACCGGAATTGCGTTCCTGAGCTTGAATCTGATTCAGTGAAGCGCCCGTGCCTGAAAACGCGAAATAATGGCGATCTAGGTTTATGGACGGCAAGCCCGCCGTCCCCAACGGAGAGGCGTCATGTTTGATCACCTTGGTTTCGGCGTGAGCGATATGGATGAAAGCCGCAAGTTCTTTCTTCAGGCGCTGGCCCCGCTGGGCGTGGGCCTGGCCATGGAAGGCCCCAACAGCGTCGGCTTGGGCCGGCAAGGCAAGCCATCAATGTGGCTGTACGCCACATCCGCCGTGACGCCGCCCTTGCATATCGCCATTGCCGCCCACGCCCGAGCCGACGTCGACGCGTTCTACCAAGCCGCTATCGCCGCGGGCGGAAAGGACAACGGCCCCCCAGGCTTGCGCCCGCACTACCACCCCCACTACTACGCCGCGTTCGTCCTCGGGCCGGACGGCCACAACGTGGAAGCCGTGTGCCATCAGCCAGAGTGAATCAGGAAGGCGCAGAGGTCGATGTTAAAGACGTTGACGTGTCGTTGAGCGTTGCGGCCAGTGTCAACATTTCGACTGCCGCGAAGCCATCCACGCCTTCGCGTCCTGGCCGATCTGATGGGCCAACGCAGCAATCAAGCGCTGCTGCGCCTGCACTAACGCGGGATAACCGGCGGCAGCAGGTTGCTCAAAACGTCCTTGGCAAACCAGCGTGGCGCCGCCCGCGTCACGCGCATCCCGCAAGGTCCAGCCCGCATCAAGCTGCACGCGCTTTCCTGGCCATGCATCAAAGCGGCGGACCTGAAGTTTCACTTTGATCACCTGCGCATCGCTTGGCCACGACAAGCCGGCGACGTCCTGGGTGCCCAGGCCATCGGCCAGCTGCGCAGACAGCGCATTGCGTATCTCTTCGTCCAGCGGCCCCAGCCAGCGTTCGTCATCCAGGACGGCGAGCATGCCGCTGTCGTCTTGTCTGACGACGAGTTGGGGTTGGTTCAGATATTCCGGCACCGTCACAGGCAGCACGTCGACCAGGAAGCGCGCGGGCGCCGCCTCGCGCCGGACATCGTCCTGTGCGCTTAGCAAGGTGTAATAGCGTACCGGCGCAGAAGTGGTGCAAGCCGCCAGGCCCAGGGTCAGAATAAACAGGCTGAATCGAATAGACCGGGTCATCGCGGAAGCGTCTCCATCGTGCTTGCGGGAGGCGTGCTGGACGCCTCGAACGTGGCGTTCTTGGGGCGGCCTCGCACCAGCGCCTCGGGGTTTCGGCTCAACAGGTCGGTCAATGTCCGCACTGAACGAGCGGCGCGCTGAATTTCCTGAAGGGTTTGTCCCAGGCTTTGTCGCAACGTCGCGTCCTCGGCCAGCATGCCGTGGGCGGCTCCAATGGTTTGTTGCGCTTGGCGCAAGGTCTGCGTGGCCTGTGGCAGAACCAGGCCGTTCACTTGCAGCAGCGCTTTGTTCAGGTTGGCAAACGACGCATCAAGATTGCGCGCGATGCTGTCCAGGGGCATTTTGTCAATCTTGCCCACGATGTTGGCGACGCGCTCTTGCAATTGATCGAACGTGCCACTGACCGTGGGCAGCGTGATCGGACGCCGTTGCGAATCGAATACCACCTTTGGCGTGTTGGGTATGAAGTCCAAGGCGATATAAAGCTGGCCGGTCAGCAAGTTTCCCGTCCTGGCCTGCGCCCGCAAGCCGTGGGCCACCATTTCTTGCAGCAGGCGTACCAGCCTGTCTTCCTCGGTCCCGTCGGACGGCGGCATTTTTTCCATGATTTCATTGAGCCGCTGCGGATACACCACGATGCCGACTTTGGATTGGAAGCGCCGCCTGTCGGGATCGTAATCCGGCTTGATCGAGATGACCTTGCCCAGGTCCATGCCATCGAACTGCACGGGTGCCCCAATGGCCAGCCCCCGCAGCGATTGCTCGAAGACCAGATAAGCGGTTTGCGATGGCCCGTCAGGCGGCGCCAGCGCCGCCTGCTGATCCTTGGCCAGTTCGTACGTGGCATCCGCCTGGGCAGGTTCACCGGTCAGCCCCAAGGCCGTGCCGAAAGACACGCCCCCGGCCAGGATGGTGGCAATAGACTGGGTTTGCAGCTTGAACCCGTCTGCGCCAAGCGAAACATCCACGCCGCTGGCGTTCCAGAAGCGCGTCGCCGTGGTGACAAAGCGGTCATAAGGCGCATTGATGAAGAGCCGCAGGGCGACGGCCTTGCCATCGTCGCCCAACTGATAGGACGCCACGCGGCCGACCTGAATGCGTCGGTAATAGACAGGAGACCCCACATCCAGCGAGCCGAGATCTTCGGTATGCAGAATGAACGATCGGCCAGGCGTGTCGCCTATCACAGTGGGCGGACTTTCCAGGCCAGTGAACTCTTTTGCAGGCTCCGCCGATTGCCCGCGATCCACGCCGATGTATGCCCCCGACAGCAACGTATCCACGCCGGAAACCCCATCAATGCCGATGCGCGGGCGCACCACCCAGAACCGCGAGCCTTCGCGCGCCAGGCTGGCCGCATCCTTGTCCAGCGCCACCGTTGCCACCACACGGGAACCGTCTTCGCTAAGGCTGATTGCCGTCACCGTGCCCACATTCACGTCCTTGTATTTCACAAGGGTCTTGCCCTCTTCCAAACCGGCGGCAGTACGAAACGTAATCGTGATGACCGGGCCTTCAGTGACCCAGGTTTGCACCAGCATGGAAAGGCCGACCAACGCGGCGATCAGGGGGACCAGCCAGACAAGCGAGATCCGCCACGTTCTGCGGGGGATCACCGTGGGCGCATCCAGCCCGTGAAGATCCTTGGAAGATTCAATCATTCAGCACCACCATTGATTTCACCATCCCAGATATGCCTGGGGTCGAACGACATGGCTGCGAGCATGGTGAAAATCACGACCATGCCGAAGAAAAGGATGCCGACACGCGGCGATATATCGGTAAGGCCTTGGAATTGCACCAAGGCAGCCACCACCCCCACCACCAGCACATCCAACATGGACCAGTACCCCACAAACTCCACCAAGCGGTACAACTTGGCGCGCTCACGTGTCGCCCATCGGCTACGCCGCTGTGAGGTGACGAGCAACAGCCCAAGAATCAGGAATTTCGCGCAAGGCACCGCCACGCTCGCAATGAAAATAACGAACGCGATGCCATAGGAGCCCGATGTCCAGAACTCCACGGCCCCCTCCATGATGGTGCTGCTGCTGCCCCTGCCCAGCAGACTGGAATGCATGACCGGCAGCACATTGGCGGGGATGTAGCAGATGATGGCGGCCACAAGCAGCGCCCACGCGCGAGCAAACCCGTTGGGACGCCGTTGATGCAGCGTTGCGCCGCAGCGAGGGCATTGAACGTCTCGCCCGGGCGTGTCCACGCGTTCGCAAACCAGCCCGCATGTGTGGCAGCCCACTACCGACAAATCGCTTGCGAATGGCGTCCTGCTCACGCCGCGCCGCCACGTCGCAATGCCGATTCATCTTCGGTCTGATCCCACAGCGCAGACAGGTCTCGGTGAGCAATCACCGTCAGCAATACCATCAGGGCGGCAGTCGCCCAGACGCCTGCGCCAAGCGTCACGTCCACAAGACTCACCAGCTTGATGATCGCCACCAGAATCCCAAAAATGGCCACCTCGACCATGCTCCAGGGACGCAAGATCGCCAGCGCCCTCAACGCCCGGGAAAAGCCCGGTGCGCGACGGCCAACCCGCGCATAGCTCAGCACCCATGTCAGCAAGGCGATCTGGGCAAGCGGCACCAAGATCATCACTAGGCCTGCAACGATGGCAAGGGGCGCCACGCTTCCCTGGGCCAAGGCCCAAGCGAATTCCCACAACGTCGCCTGCCGGTGCGTGCCATTCAGGCTGATGCGGACGATGGGGCAAACGTTTGCGATCAGAAATACGACAGCCGTCGTCATGGTCAATGCCAGCCATCGGTCTGCATCCAGCGGGTTGGCGCGCTCAAGCACGGCGTCGCATCGACGGCAACGCGCGACCTCGCCTGCCGCCAGCGTGCAACGCCGGTACACGCTGTCGCAATGCTCGCAGGCCACCAGGTGTGGGTAAATGTTCATATCGTTGGCGGCATAACGCTGCGCCGGCTGCTGCTGCTGCGGCGGCGGCGGCGGCTGCTGCGATTGCCTTGCGCAGGCCTGCCCATGAAAGCCGTCTGACGCAGACGCCGGGCCTTAGGGGCGGATATGGGTAATCTTCGAGCCCTCAAGCCCCATACCCGCCATCAACCCTTGGGCGCCGAAGGGCACGGCAAACACTTCCTGAGACAAGGTTGTCGTCGACAAGGTGGAAGCAATGGATTTATCCCAAGCCACCAGGCTGGGGCCACTGCCCAACGCCCAGCCGTCACTCTTCTCCAGATAGTTCAGCGACTTCTGGTTCATGAAGAAAAGCGCATAGCCAAAGGTCTGGGCGCCGGCTTGAAGCCCCAAGGACACCGCAGAGATTTCGTAGTAACCGATAGGCTCCTTGCCCTTGAACAAGGCGCCTTGCCCATGCTCGCCGCCCACCACGAAGCCCGCTTTATAGATCTTGGGAAAAACCAAGACGGCCACCGCTTTGTCGCCCAGTTCTTTCGTGCTGGGTTCGACCGCGTAAAGGTGCTTCAGCGCATTGGCGGATTCATTGCGAATCGCGAGTGCAGAATCGGCGAAGGCCACGCCTGATGGCAGCAGCAAGGCGGCGAACGCTAGCAAGGCCGACCGCAGGCAACGCGCAAACGGGCGTCGAAAAGATTTCAGCTTTTTATGACTTGCCATGAACTTGGAAAACCCTGATTTGGTTGTACGCGCGCTCCGCCAACGATGTGTGTGCGTGGCTGGCCGTAGCGCGACGTACTCTATACGTACGTCTCAGGGCAAGCTTGCCATTTGATGCCAACCAGGGGCTTCAAACACCCGAATACATGACCCGGCCCGCGGTGGGCATCGGGGCTCGCAGGATGGACCCTGACTCGGACTCGGTGATGTAAAGCGTTTTGCGGTCCGGGCCGCCGAAGGCAACATTGGTCGTCAATGCCCCGAGCGGCGAATTGATGCGCAACATGGGCTCGCCCCGGTTGCTGAACAACCAGACCGCGCCCAGCCCCACATGCGCCACGGCCAGATTGCCGTCTTCATCGATGGCCAGGCCGTCCGGCCCGCCTCCGCCGGACATCTGGATGAAGGTTCCGACTTTGGTCACCTGCCCCTCGCGAGTGAGCGGGACGCGCCAGATGGCGTTTGCCCGCGTTACCGCCACATAGAGCACCGATTCGCTGGGGTCCAGCACCAGACCGTTGGGGCTGGGGATATTGTCCAACAGGCAATCAACACGGCCGTCGGCCCGACGCCGGAATACCCGGCCGGTCTGGTCGTGCCAGCCGGTCAGGCCTTGATCGGTGAAATACAGATCGCCGTTAGACGCGAACACCAGGTCGTTCACGGCCTTCAGACGCTCAAGGTGCACCCGTTCAAGCACGGGCGTTGCCTTGCCCGTTTCGGGATCAAGCTGCATGATGCCGCGCGCATAGTCCGCAATGAAGATGCGCCCGTCCCGGTGGATCTTCAGGCCATTGGGTTCGCCGTCGTATTCGGCGATCAATTCGAACCCGCCCTGCGTGTCCACCCGGAACACGCGGCCCCAAGGCACATCCACGCAATACAGACGCCCTTGTGCGTCAAAAGACGGCCCCTCCAGCAGGGAATGAGGCGGCTGGTTACCCGGCTGGTAGCGATGCCACTCGGACGTGCCTTCCGGCTTGCGGAAGGCGTCGGGCAGGCGGGCAAAGACTTCGGCTTGAATGGCAGGCGGTGCGGCGTACATGGTTTCCCGGCAACTGGTTTATGGCTGGTGGACGGCAACGATTTCTACGCGGGCCGCTCAAGAAATGCGGTCGGTCGTGCCAACGAACTCCAGGGGGCAATAGAAGCCGCCATGGAACTGGGCGGCGATGGGGTCCTCGGGTACGTTCTGGGCGAGTATTTCCGCGGCGAAAACTTCGGAGTCGTCTTGCGGCTCGTACCCCAGGAATTTGACGTTGGAGTTGTCCCACCGGTTGCGCAGGTTGTTCGACGCGCCATAGACCACAACGAAGTGATAGGACTCGTGCTCGATGCAGCGGCGCGCCAACTGCGCCATGTCCCGGTGGCTGAGCCAGGTCAGGAGCTGGCGTGCTTCGCTTGGGCGGTCGGGCGTGCGGAATGTGCCGATGCGCAGGCAGGCAACCGACATGCCGTACTTGTCGGCATACATCCTGCCCAGGGCCTCGCCAAACACTTTCGAGACGCCGTACAGCGAGTCCGGCCGGGGTTCCACACTGTTGTCCAGAAATTTTTCCCTGCGGTGGTAACCCACGGCATGGTTCGAACTGGCGAAAATGACGCGCGGCACGTGTTGGCGGCGAGCCGCCTCGAACACGTTGTAGCAGCCGTCGATGTTCATCGGCAGAATCTTGTCCCACGTGTCCACGCCGGGAATCCCGGCCAGGTGGACGACGCAATCGATGCCTTCCATGCAACGCGCAACCGAATCCATGTCGCGCACATCGATCGTGCAGATTTCCTCGCCTGCTTGCGCGGGCTCCTGTTCGGCAATATCGGCCAGGCGCAGCAAGGCATAGCGGCCGCGCAGATGTGCGCGCAGGCATTTGCCTATGTTCCCTGCCGCGCCCGTGATCAGCACCCGCAGGTTTTCAGGTTGGTTGAAATGAGTCATCGGCTTTCCTGTTTTTTCCGGCGGGGCGGAGTCGTGGATCATTTTTTGGTGTTGGCTTTGGCTTCGATCACGGCGTCATAGAGCGCCTGGCCGCCCGGCGCATCGCCGACCAGCTTTTTCACGACGGGCCGGGTTGCCTGCACCAGGGAGTCAATGTCGCTCGGATGAACCACCGTGACGCCCTTTGCCGCCATGGTCTTCATCCCGTCGTCGTAGACCTTCTTGTAATAGTCGCGGGCATAGGCCATGGCTTCATCGGCAGACTCCTTCACGATTTTCCGGTCGTTCTCGGAAAGGGAATCCCAACGCGTCTTCGACATGACCAGCAGCGCCGGATGGATATTGATGTGCGTCATGTTGAAGTACTTGGACACCTCGATGAACTTGTCCGACACGAATTGATCCGGCGTGGTCTCGCCGCCGTCGATCACCTTCTGCTGCAGCGCCAGGTACAGCTCGGAATACGCCATCGGGGTGGCCTGTGCGCCCAGGGTCTTGTAGCTTTCGACGTATCCCGGCGACTGGATGACGCGGATTTTCATGCCTTTCAAGTCGCCAGCGGAATTGATGGCACGGTTGCCAAAGACGTTGCGTTCAATGGCGGAAAACCAGCCCAGGCCGACAAGGCCATACTTGGGAAGGATGGCCATGAACTTGTCGCCAACGGGTCCGGCCAGGATCTCATTGGCTTGCTGGACGTTGTCGAACAGAAACGGCGTGTCAAAAACCAGGAACTCTTTCACCACATTGTTCAGGGCCGGTTGCCCGGTAACGAACAGGTCCGTCGCGCCGGCCACGGCGCCTTGAATCATCGTGAGTTCCCCGCCCAACTGTGAGTGCGGGAACACCGTGACGTTGATCTTGCCGTTCGATTTCTCTTTGAGGATATCGGCAAATTTCTGGGTGCCGACATGGAACGGGCTGTCCGTGGTCAGTGTGTGCCCCACATCCATGTTCAATGCATGAGTGGGCGCCGACAGCAGCAACAGGCTGAGGGCTCCCGTACCAATGATCTTCTTGAGCATGCTCATTTTTGTCTCCTGGGTGACTTCCAGATTTATGATTTTTTTTAATTCGCACCGGGCGGCGGCCCGGTGCGGCTGCCTACAGAAACGCGGTACTGAGGATGGGCACGTACGAAATGATCATGATGTCCACGACCAACACCGCCAGGAAGAGGACCAGGTAGCGGGCCAACTGATGCATCTTCAGCTGGGCAACCTCGCACACCACGAACAGATTCACGCCCACTGGCGGCGTCACCATTCCAACTGCCAGGTTGGTGATCACGATCATGCCGAAATGGATCGGGTCGATGCCGAAGGCCACGCTGATGGGCGCCAGGATCGGCACAATGATCAGGATTGCCGCCAGCGCTTCGATGAACATGCCGACGACGAACAACATGACGTTCACCAGCAGCAGGAAAACGATGGGGTTGGTGGTCATCGAACCCAGCATGGCGGCAACGCGCTGCGGCACCTGGTTAATGGTCAGCAGGTAGGCAAACACCGCGGCAAAAGCGACGATCAGCAAGATGATCGCGGACATCACCGCGGCCCGGCCGAAGATGATGGGCAAATTCTTGAGGGTGATTTCCTTGTAGACGAACATCCCCAGCGCCAGGCCGTACAGCACCGCAACGCAAGAGGCTTCGGTAGGCGTGAACAAGCCGCCATAGATGCCGCCGAGAATGATGACGGGCATCATCAGTGCCAACATCGCGTCCCGCAAGGCCGTCAGCACGCCAGTTGTCCAGTCCTTCAGGCTCATCACACGCACGGCGTCAAAGCCTTTGATGCTGGCGATCACGCAAACCGTCAGGATCAGCGACAAGGCAATCAAGAGCCCCGGAAGAATGCCCGCGATGAACAGCGCACCGACCGACACATTAGCCGTCAGTGCATAGACCACCATGGGAATGGACGGCGGGATGATGGCCCCCAGTTCCCCGGACGACGCCGCAATCGACGCGGCGAAGGCTCGTGGATAGCCCTTTTTCTCCATTTCGGGGATCAGCACCGAGCCAATTGCCGCAGTGGTTGCGGACGACGACCCGGACACGGTGGCAAACAGCAAGGACGTGAGCACGGCGACGGCGCCCAAGCCGCCTCGAATCCAGCCGACGAACGCATTGGCCAACTGAACCAGCCTTCGCGCGACGCCGCCCGACTGCATGAGATGGCCCGCAAGAATGAAGAATGGCACGGCCATCAGGCTGAATGAATCCAGCGCCTGGAAGGCCATCTGCACCACCATCAGTAGCGACCGGTCACCCGATTGCAATGCCATCGCCGCAGACAGCCCCAGCGCGGTCATGATCGGCGCGCCGATCAGCATGATCAGAAAAAACGACAAGCCAAGCACGAGAATCATATTGCCCCCTCGACACTGTTCTTGATTTCCATGGCCTCTTCCATTTCCGCTGATTCACGTTGTGGCGATTCCACATTCAGCAGCTCTTTGGCCGCATTGGTCAGCGTGTTCGCACACATGAGCAGGCAGCCGATCGCCATACATGCATAGACATAGGCCATGGGCATTTCCATCGCGGGCGACCATTGCTTCATGCCCAGTTCAATCAGCCGTGTGGATTTCCATACCAGCAGCACCGCCAGCGCCAGGGTCAGCAGATGGGACACAAACCGCAGCCAGCGGGCAAGCCGCTCGGGGACCAGGCTGGCGAAGACGTCGACCCCGATCAGGCGCAGGTGGTAGGCGGCCACCGCGCCGCCAATGAAGACGCTTCCGACCATCAGGAAGCGCGCAAGCTCTTCGGCCCATGGCGTGGACACCGAGATGCCGGTGTAGGTGTAAAGCAGCCGGGCTAAAACAGAAATGGAAACGGCAACGATCATGCCGAAGAGAAAAAGCCCGGCGACTTTTTCTGCGGCGTTGTTGATGGACTCCATGGTTCGTTGCACCGCCCGGAACGTGCTGTGGGATGCAGAGTGTTCGTTCATCGTGCCTCCCCGTGTTGCTTGTCTTGTCTCATCACCTCTCCCCTTTTTTTTTGGCAGGGAACTGCATTGCAGATTTTTATTGTTGGCGTCATTTATAAATGCCGCGCTTGCTGGGTATGGGGTGTCAGTGGGCCACCTCTTCATCCGCCAGAATTCGCGCGGCTTTCAGCAGTGCCGTTTCGTAACGTCGCTGTTCGACCGCCACTTGCTCGGGCGTCCATTGGTAGAAGCCGCGCAACGAAGGCGATTTCACGCCGATGTCGCCGTTGGCGACCAGTTTGCGCATGTAGGCGCTGGGCTCCTGGTCGGTGCGCAAGTACGGATACATCGTCGTCGCCGCCGCGCAATGGATGTCGATACCCGCCAGATCTTTTTGCAGCAGCGGGCCGGCCGCGATGTACCGAAAGCCGAACCCATAGCGCACGGCAGCGTCTACGTCTTGCGCCGAGGCGAAGCCCTCTTCGACGAGAGCGATTGCCTCGCGCATCAGCGCATGCTGAATGCGGTTGGCCAGAAAACCCGGGATATCGCGCTTGACGCGGATCGGCTTTTTGCCGACCGCCAGCATGATGGCGCTGACGTCATCGGCGGTCGACGCATCGGACGCCTCGCTGCAAACCACCTCCACTGCCGGCACAAGATGGGCGGGCATGAAAAAGTGCAGCCCGAGCATCCGGCTCTGGGTCGCCAGGCCTTTCGCGATCTGGCTGATGGGAAAGCTTGATGAATTGCTGGTCAATGGAATCGGGGCTGGGCACAGCGTTTCGAGTTCGGCAAAGACTGCCTGCTTGAGTGCGAGATCCTCGAATACGCATTCAATGACGATATCGACATCGGCCCAGTCCACATGGATCAGCGCACTATGAATGGATGGCGGTGATTGACGCCCATCGGTGCCAAGCGCCTGCGCGGCAGCTTCCACTTTTCCGGGCAAGGCAAGCCGCGCCGCCGCATCCGACTCGACAACATGAACGCGCCACCCCGCCACATTGAACATGGCGGCCACCGCGCAACCCATGGTTCCTCCGCCCACCACCACCACTTTTTTGATGCTGCTCATCGCTTGTTCCTGGTTAGGTGCCTGGTCAACTGCTGCACCACAATTTACAGAGGCGGTAGCGATTGGTAAAATTCAAAGAAACGAATAGAGTTTTCAAAAATATCAATAGTTCGTCAGTTGGCGTACCAACACGKAGACCGGTAATGCTGGGTGATCTCAAGCAGTTGCGCGCCTTCCTCGCGATCGCCCGCCTGGGAAACTTCACCCGGGCCGCCTACGAACTGCACATCTCCCAGTCGGCGCTGACCATCCAGATCCAGCAGCTTGAAAAGCACTTGCGCACGGAACTGTTCGACCGCAATCGCAGAAGCGTGACGCTGACGCCGCATGGCCAGGAACTGTTCCCGCGAATCGAACGCTTAGTCGCTGAAATTGAAGACCTGGTCACCCATGCCCGAGAGGCAACCGATCCCGATCGTGGCACCGTGACGGTGGCGGCCCTGCCGTCGGTGGCTGCAGGCCTGCTGCCCCGTGCGATTCATCGGCTGAATCGCGACTATCCCCGCATTACCGTCCGTATCCGAGACACCGTGGCCGCTCGCCTGACCTACATGATCCGAAACGGAGAGGTCGATTTTGGTGTTGGCAGCCCGGTTAAACGCGATCCGGAGCTGGTCTGGGAGAAGTTGATGACCGACCGCTTCTGCGCCTTTGTGGCGCCGGATTACCCGTGGACGAAGCGGAACTCTGTGAAATTCAAGGACCTGGCCGGCCCGCCGCTTATTCTGCCGGTAAGGGAAAGCAGCATCCGCATGCACATTGAGGCCGCGGCCGACAAGAACAAGATTTCGCTGCCCGCGGCATACGAGGCCGTCTATAACTCGACCATCACGGCGATGGCGGCGCAGGGGCTCGGGGTGGCCATCCTTTCAGAGCTGGTGGTGCGAGGAGACGACACCACGCGCCTGCGGCGCATTGCGATCGAAGATCCTCCGCTGTATCGATACATCGGCATCTTGCGGCGGGCGGGCCGCTCGCTGTCCAGACCGGCCGAGTTGCTCATAGGCGCGTTGCGGGAAGCGGCAAGCGCGGACTGATTCGCCAAATTGAATATCGCGTTTCAAGGGCGACATGTTGTCGTGCTGTCGCGGAGTGCAGTCAGACTCCTTAATTCGCAGCGCCCTGCGCCCGCACGAGCGAATAGGCGATGTAGTACTTGTAGATGTTGCTGACATACTGAACGGTTTCCCGGCCGATGCGCTGGGCGGCGACGCGTTCCACGTTGTCGAACCACACGTTCGGGTCCAGTCCTTTTTCGGCAGCTTCCTTGCGCAGCTGACTGATCCGTCCGGGTCCGGCGTTATAGGCAGCAAACGCGAACAAGCCCTTGTTCAGTTCCGTCATGGGCTCTTTGGCGTAGTACTGGTCAATCATGAAACGGATGTATTTCACGCCGCCGTGAATGTTTTCTTCTTCGCGGCGGATGTCTCCCACGTCCAGGTCTTTGCCCGTGGCGGGCATGATCTGCATGACACCCACCGCGCCCACCGAACTCTTGGCCTGTTGATCCAGCCGCGACTCTTGATAGCCTTGCGCCATCATCAACAGCCAGTCAATGCTGTACTGATCGCTGTACTTGCGGAAGAACTCTGCCAACCGGTGGAATTTATCGATTTCCTTCGGGTCCGTCGCGCCCTCCACCCACTGAACGGACTTCAAGTACTTGGTCAGTTGCTGGTTGCCGAAAGACGTGCCAACGCGGTTCTTCTCCATGAAGGGATTCAGCGTGGCGGCCAGCTTGGGCGAACCCTTCCGGAAGGCGAAGGCGATGTCATTGCCCGTAGCCACTTCCAGGTTTTCATACACCCGTATCTGCGGAAAGATCTGCTTCCAGAAATTCGCCAGATAGCGGTCGGACACGGTGTACTTCACCAAGTCAGCACTGACCATTTCCAGAATGTCGTCGGTTTCGAACACGCCAGGCGCATCGCGGACGATGGCGGGCTTCAAGCCCCTGGCTTCCAAATCCGTGTTCAGCTTTTTGACGCTGCCGTAATAGCTGCTGGCGGGGTTAATGAAGAGTTCCTGCCCGGCAAGGTCGTCCAGCGATGTCAACGCCGGCGCACCGGGCGCAGCGACGATGATTTCGGGCACGCCCTTTGCCAGGGGCGTACTGAAGTCMACTTGCTTCTGACGTTCTTCAGTCACCGTTAGATTGGCGGCGATGATGTCGCCTTTTCCTGCCAGCAAATCCGGGATCAGACGTTCTCGGGACGTGGGCAGAAAGACGACGTGAACCCGGACGTTCTTGTTCTTCAGTTGCCGGTTCAAGTCGTTATCGAACGCCGTCATCATTTCAGCAATGATGCCGCGCTGGGTGCCGCCCTGGTCCAGAAAATAAAGGGTTCTGTTGTAGGGCACCAGCACGCGGATCTGCCGGCGCTGAATCATCCCGTCCAGGTCGCCCGTCCAAGGCTTGATGTTATAGGCCAGCGTCAGGGGATCGGTCTTGGATGGCGGATCGGCCGCGTGGGACACGCCTGCGGATACGAGGGGCAAACATGCGGACAGCGCCAGCGCAATTAGACGGAACGACATGGCGCCTCCGAAGCGTGGGAACGATGAAGCTATCTCGTCAAGCAAACCCCAGGAATAACGTGTCAGACTGCAATTTGGAATTGCCCGCCGCATAGCGTGTCAGACTGCAATTTCAAAATGATATTGCAGTCTGACTCCGCGATTCACATTTATTGTGGCGACCTCGCTGAAGCATCCTGCCGGCGCACGCCGTCACGGTGGGCGCGGCTTAGGGCTTTCACCATGAATGCGTGGGAGCAACGTTGTCCGGTCTTCGAAAAGCCGCCCTTGCCCCAAAACCAGGCCCCGCCGGGTCGTGCTATCGATAAGACACCGATTCAATCCGATTGCGTCCCCGTTGCTTGGCGTAATACAGCGCGCGGTCACTGCGGCTGAGCGCCAGCTCTGCATCCTCGTCCTTCGTATGCAGCGCGGAAATGCCGATGCTGACCGTCAGCGGTATGTGCCGCCCACCCGATGAGTACGGCGTATCGGCGATCTGGCGCTGTACGTTTCGGGCGAACAGGTGTGCGTGTTCGATGTCGGTATCGGGCAGCACGACGGCGAACTCCTCGCCGCCGATGCGCCCCACCAGATCGGTGTCGCGCAACTGGGCGCGCAGCATATTCGCAAAATGCTGGAGCACCCCATCGCCGATGGCGTGGCCCCAGGTGTCGTTGATGTGCTTGAAGTGGTCCAGGTCGCACATCAGCACCGCCGACCCCAGGCCGCCGTGGCCCTTGATACGCGTGAGTTCTGCGGCGATGCGCGACATGAAATGGCGCCGGTTGGGCAAGGTTGTCAGCGCGTCCGTGGCGGCGAGCTCGCGCAGTTCGAGTTCAGCGCGCTTGCGGTCGGTGATATCCGTGACGAACCCGTGCCACACCACGCCACTGTCGGCGTCCCGCCGCGGGCTGGCGTCGCCCTGCCGCCACCGCACGCCCTGCTCCGGCAGGCAAACGCGAAACTCCATGTGCCAGGGCGTCAGCGCAGCGGCTGCCTTCTGCAGCGACGAGCGATAGGCGGCCAGGTCTTCGGGGTGGATGCGCTGTTCGATCGCGATGGTGCTGGCGCGCACATCGTCGGCGGTGAGTTCGAACATGTCCCAGATGCCAGCGCTGACATACGAAAACAACGAGCCGCCCTCGGGCACCGGCCGGCACTGGAAGACCAGGCCGGGTACGGCGTCGGTGAGGTTGACGACAAGGTCGGCCGTCTGTTTAAGCCGCTCCGACATGGCGCGCACCGCGCTGATGTCGGTGGTGGTGCCCATCATCCGCAGCGCCTTGCCCGCGTTGTCCCGGCTGATCACCTTGCCGCGGCTGCAAATCCACTTGTAGCTGCCGTCTTTGCAACGGATGCGGTGCTCAACTTCGTAGCTGTCGGTCTTGCCGTCGAAATGGTCCTGCATGACGGCGCGCACGTAGTCCAGGTCGTCAGGGTGCAGGCGGGTGTAGGCGTCTTCGATGCGCGTCGTCAGCTCCGATTCAGAATAGCCAAGCAAGGCCTTCCAGCCGGGCGAATAGGTGATTTCACCGGTCACCACATTGCGATCCCAGACGCCCGTGCCACTGCCCGCGATGGCCAGCGACAACTTTCGGGCCTCTTCGCGCCAGGGGTCTTCGCCCTCGCGCTCGCCCGACAGCGCATGGCGCTGTTCGATCGCCGTGGCCGCCAAGCCAGCCAGGTCTTTCAAGGCCAGGCTGTCTTCATCCGTAACGTCGCGCGCTTGCCCGTGCAGCAGTCGCAAACCGCCAAGCAGGCGCCCATCGGCGGCGCGCACCGGGCATTCGATGGACCAGGGTTGGGAGTCCGCGGGCGGCGTGCCGTCCACCGCCTGCCATGCAGCATCTGCATCGGTGCACGCAAGGATGGCCATGTCCACACTAAACAGCCGCCGGGCCAAGCGCGCCAACCGGGCTAGCGAGCCGTCAGGTTCACATTGCGCGCCGTCCGCGCGATCGCCAGGGGGTGGGGTTACATACGGATCACCGGTAACGGGCATTTCAGGGCCTGATCAATACGGCATTCACCGGTACCGCCGGGTTGCACGTGCCTGACATTTTGTCACGATCCGCACGGGAACAGCATCGTTTTGGAAGGTGTGGCCGCCACGCCGCACTTACGAGCGGAATGCGCTGCCCTTAGGCATAAGGCTTGCTGAGCAGAGCCACAGCCACGGCCCCCGCGGGGGAACCCCCTCTGGCCCACTCTGCAGTCATCGTCCTTCCGTTACACGGAAGACGACTGCCGCGCGCAATACAACGTGCCGAAGGCAACATTCCAAAGGAGATCCGCGATGAGCGAAAAAACTGCATTGTTAGGCTTGGCCGTCCTGCTTGGCGTCTTTTCAAACGTGCCGGCCGCGTTGGCGCAGGGCGCGCCGCAGTCGGTAACCGAAGTCCGCGTGGATGTTGCGAAGGTGGACGCGGGATACCGCGCATCGAAGATGAGCGGCTCCACCGTCTACAACAGCAAGAAGGAAAAGATCGGCACCGTCGACGACCTGATCCTGGGGCCTCCGGATTGGGTGCCGTACGCCGTCCTGTCGGTCGGCGGCATACTCGGCGTGGGTAATCACCTGGTCACGGTGCCCTTGGCACAAATGCAGGTTGCCGACGATCAGTTGGTGCTGCCGGAGGCAACCAAGGACACGCTGAAGGCGCTGCCCGAGTTCAAGTACATGAAATAGGGGCTGTGGGCGGCTGGCGTTTGATCTTGAACCAGATGGAGTACATGGCTGGCAGGAATACCAATGTCAGAACGGTTCCCGCCAGCGTGCCGCCAATCAGCGTGTAAGCCAGCGTTCCCCAGAAGACGGAATGGGTCAGCGGAATAAACGCCAGAATGGCCGCCAGCGCCGTCAAGACAACCGGGCGCGCTCGCTGCACCGTCGCTTCGACGACCGCATGGAACGGGTCCAGGCCCTCTTGCTCGTTATGGTGGATCTGCCCAATCAGGATCAAGGTGTTGCGCATCAGAATGCCTGACAGTGCCACCAAGCCGACCAGCGCGTTGATGCCGAAGGGCTGCTGAAAGAGAATCAACGTTGGCACCACGCCAATCAAACCAAGCGGGCTGGTCAGAAACACCATGACCATTGCCGAGATCGACCGCACCTGAAAGATGATGATGATCAGGGTGATCGCAAGCATGATGGGAAATAGCGGCAGCATGGCTTTGGTCGCTTTGCCTGACTCTTCAATCGACCCGGCCTGATCAATGCGGTAGCCGCTTGGCAGTTTGTCCACGATGGGCTGTAGCTGCTGGGTGATGGCGGCGGACACATCCGGCGGTTGCAGGCCATCGGCAATATCGCCGCGCACGGTAATCGTAGGCGTGCGATCGCGGCGGCGCATGATCGGTTCTTCCATGCGCACATCCACCACGCCCACTTGCGACAGCGGGATGCGCTGCCCATTGGCGCCCGCCAAGGTGAAGTCCGCAATCTTGGCCGGGTCAAGCCGGATGCCGCCGGCAGCGCGAGCCACCACCTGCACCGAGCGGATGTCTTCACGAACCGCGGTGACCGTCACCCCGCTTAGCAAGAATTGCAGCTGCTGCGCCACCGCGCTGGACGTCAGGCCCAACGCCTGCAAACGATCTTGCTGCAAGGTGAAGTGCATGGTTGGGGTGCGCGTGCCCCAATCAGCGTTAACGGTACGCATCATCGGGCTGGCCGCCAACACCTGCTGCACGTCAGCCGCAATGCCACGCAGCGTATTGACGTCAGGACCGGTAACCCGATAGGCCACCGGGAATGGCGAATATGGACCGAATACGAGTTGAGTGACACGCACTCGGGCCTCGGATGCGAGCCCCCCCGCTATGGCCTGGCGCAAGCGCATCTTCAATGCGTCCCGCGCGTCTTGGCTATCTGTACGGATCACGATCTTGGCGAACGAGGGATCCGGCAGCTCCGGCCCCATGGCCAGATAGAAACGCGGCGCCCCCTGGCCGACGTAGGCGGTGACGATTTTCGATTCTTCCTGTTGGGCCAGCCACGCTTCCACCTTGGCGGTCGCGGCACTGGTCTGAGCGATGGATGTGCCATAGGGCATCTGCACTTCGACCAGCACTTCGGGGCGGTCAGAAATCGGGAAGAACTGCTTCTTCACCACGCCCATGCCAAGCACCGATAAAACGAAAAGGCCAACCACCGCCCCGGCGACCAGCCACTTGCGGGCGATGACGCGCGCAAGCACCCGACGAAAGCGGTTGTATCGCGGCGTGTTGTAGAGCGCATCGTGACCGCCCTGCACTTTTTTCATCTCGGGCAGCAGCTTGACCCCCAAGTACGGCGTGAACACCACCGCGACCACCCAGGATGCGATCAGCGCAATGCCGACGATCCAGAACATATTGCTGGTGTATTCCCCGGCGGTAGACGGCGCAAAGCCATTGGGCATGAAGCCCACGGCGGTGACCAGCGTGCCAGACAGCATGGGCGCCGCGGTATGGCTCCACGCATAGGCCGAGGCCGCCAGACGGCTGAAGCCCTCTTCCATTTTCACGACCATCATTTCAATGGCGATGATGGCGTCGTCCACGAGCAACCCTAGCGCCAGGATCAGTGAGCCCAACGTAATGCGGTCAAAATTCTTGCCCGTTGCCGCCATCACAATGAAGACGGCCGCCAGCGTCAGCGGCACGGCGGCCGCAACGACGATCCCCACGCGCCACCCCATGCTGACAAAGCACACCAGCATCACCACGAGCAGCGCGGCGAAGAACTTGATCATGAATTCGTCGACCGCCGAACTGATGTTCACGGCTTGGTCTGTCACCTTCGAGAGGCTCATTCCCAACGGCATTTCGGCATTGATGGCGCCTACCTCACGGTCAAGCGCCTTGCCCAGATCCAATCCGTTCCAACCGTCGCGCATGACAATGCCCAACAGCAAAGCGGGTTCACCGCCGTTGCGAATCATGAACGTCGACGGGTCTTCATATCCGCGTTCGACGTTAGCGATATCCGACAGTTTCAGCGTGCGGCCATTGGCCATCACCGGCGTATCGCGGATCTTCTGCAGCTCGTCGAAGGCGCCATCAAGCCGAATGAATATCTGCGGGCCTTTGGTTTCCACCGAGCCCGCGGGCGTCAAGGCATTCTGGCTATTGAGCGCAGCAAACACATCTTGCGGACTGAGGCCCAGCGTGGCCAGCCGCTCATGCGAGAACTCGACATAGATGCGTTCGGCCTGCTCGCCAATGATGTTGACTTTCTTCACACCGGCCACGTGCAGCAGCCGCTGGCGCATCGTCTCGGCCTCGCGTACCAACATGCGTTGCGGCTCGCCCTTGGCCTTGAGCGCAAACAGCGCAAACGTGACGTCGGCATATTCATCGTTGACCATGGGGCCGATCACGCCAGGGGGTAGGCTGGCGGCCTCGTCCCCTACCTTCTTGCGGGCCTGATAGAACTGCTCCTGCACTTCCGATGGCGGCGTGCTGTCAAGCAGGGTTAGCGTCGTGAACGCCAGCCCAGGTCGGGTATAGGTTTCGGTGCGCTCATACCAGCGCAATTCCTGCATGCGCTTTTCGATCTTCTCGGCGACTTGATCCTGCATTTCTTGCGCGGTGGCGCCCGGCCAGGCCGTGACGATGGTCATCACCTTGACCGTAAACGCAGGGTCTTCGGCACGGCCCAGCTTGAAGAAAGAAATGAGCCCCGCCAGCGATATCAGGCAAATCAGAAACAGGGTGACAGAGCGTTCACGTACGGCGAGCGCGGATAAGTTGAAACGGCCTTCGCTCACGGACGCGCTCCCGCGGCGGCGGCAGTGGCCTGGCCCCCGACCCGCACCAATTCGCCTTCGCGCAACAGATGGGCGCCAAGCGCGACGATCTTGTCTCCCGGCTTGAGCTCCCCGGTCACCCGGGCGCTATCGTCCTCCAGCCGTTGAACCGTGACCGGCTGCCAGGTGACTTTGGCTGGCTCGCCTTTGATGACCCACACCCCCGGGCTGGCGCCCGCATCGAACAAGGAACCCATGGGCACCTGCACCGCGCTAAGCGCCGAGGAAGCGCCATTCGAGATCTGGATCGTGACGGTCGTTCCCAACGGGGCATTGGCAAGTGCCCCTTCAAGCACATATCGGGCTTCGAACGTGCGGGTCAGGCGGTCTGCGGCGTCAGAAAGTTGCCGAAGCGTCGTCGGCGCCGTCACCCCCTCCTTGCCAAAAAGCGTCGCTTGGCCGGTGGAGCCCACTTCGGGGCGCAGGGTTTCCGGCAACTGGACAATGGCTTCGCGGCTGCCTGCATGCGCCAAACGAACCACCACCTGCCCGGTACTGACCACCTGGCCAGGTTCAGCCAGCGTGTCGATGATGACGCCGTCCGCATCGGCCAACAGCTCCGTGTACCGCATCGCGTTGCGGGCGACTTCTGCCTGCGCCTGCGCCACTTTGAGCTGAGCGCTGGCGGAATCGGACGCGGCTTTGATCTGGTCGTAGGCAGAGGCCGATATGGCGCCCGTTCCCCGCAGATCGCGATAACGAAGTTCGTCCTGTGCGGTTTGCTGCGCGCGCGCCCGCGCCGCCGTCACGGCTTCTTGCTGCGCTTGCGCGGCCAGTTTCAAGTCGACAGGGTCGATGCGCATCAGCGGCTGACCCCTTTTGACGGTTTGACCCGTGTCGACCAGCCGTTCGAGCACCTTGCCCGAAACACGAAACCCCAAATCACTTTGCACCCGGGCCGCCACGGCCCCCGTGAACGAGCGCTCCACAGCCCCCGCCCCTTGAACGACGGCTACCCGTACTAACGGCGCTTCCGTGCGCGGATCGGTTTGAGAGGTGTCACCGCACGCGGCCAGCACAAGCGGCAACGAGCAGATGGCGGTGGAAATAGAAAGGCGCCGGAGCATGGGAGTCCCATCGACGAAATGAACAGGGCTCCCATTTTGGTTCTAGTGACTATTTTAGTCAACGGTCACAATACAATTTTCTTACGGGGACAGGCTACGAAGGATCAGGCTGGACAGTTGAGCAGGCGCTTCATCGGTGTAGTCGAAGCTGTGCTGCAAGATCAGCGGATTGAGGTACGGCCGCATGACCAGGAAGATCGCCGTCGACGTTTCGTCCAGCGGCGTTTTGCGCTCGAAATCCCCAGACTGGCGCCCTTCCTGCAAGATGTCTTGAAGCAGCTTCCGGATGCGGCCTTCATAGGCGACGGCCGACTGCCAGTTCTCGGTGGCTGCGGACGCTGCAATCTCGTAGAGCTTGCGATCCCGGAAAAACAGCCGCAGGCTCGCCTCCACAATGGCCTTAAACATGCGGCGAAGCTTCTCGGGGGGCCGGTCGGCTTCTTCCACTGCCGCCCTGACCTCTGCCTCAATTTCGCGCAAGCAGTTGGCGCAAATCATCTCGCCAATGGCTTGCTTGGAAACGAAGAACTTATAGATGTAGGCCTTGGAAATGCCAATGGCCTTGGCAAGGTCGGATACGGTCGTTTTTTCATACCCGTACAGACTGAAATGCTCAGTGGCCGCCGTCACGATCTGATCGCGCACATCATGGTCCGCCGGGCCGCGGGCGGAAACGGGATAAGAGGTGGTCTTGTTCATGGGATGAAGCTTACCCCCCTGCTAAAAAGTCGACAACGAGTGACTGTTTAGTATTATAGTCACCTCTCTTTCGTTCCTTCTGCCTCAGAAGAAGTCCATGCTTCCTACTCGTTCGCTCGCCATTCTGACCACCGCCATCACCTTGGCGGGTTGTGCTGTCGGCCCCGACTACGTCCGGCCAGACACGTCCCTGCCTGCCGCGTACCTCGGTCAGCCTGCGGTGGACCAGCGGCACGCCGACGCCAGGGCCGACGTTGCCACTTGGTGGACGGCGTTCGGCGATCCCCAGCTGGCGCACTATGTCGAGCTGGCGTTGGATCAGAACCTGGACTTGGCGCAAGCGGCGGCCCGCGTCAGACAGGCGCGCGCGGGGCTCGGCGCGGCCAACGCCGCCCTTCTGCCCTCGGGCGGCGTCAGTGGCCAGGCTGCCAGAACCTACCAGTCAGTTGACACGCCTCTCGGGCAAGTATTGAACTCGACGCCGGATTTTGACCGCTACGGCAATGCCTATGAGGCGAATCTCAATGCAAGCTGGGAGATCGATGTGTTCGGCGGGCTGCGCCGTGGACAAGAAGCGGCGCTGGCCGAATACCAGGCCTCGGAAGCCGCCGCCACCGCAACACGGTTGGCCGTCGCCGCCCAGACCGCTGACATCTACATCAGCATCCGCGGGCTGCAAACTCGCATTGACGTGGCCCGTCGCCAGGTGCAAACGCAGGAAAAATTGCTTTCAACGATCAAGCTGCTTTACGGCAAGGGCTTGGCGGCGGAGCTTCAAGTTCAGCAAGCCGAGGGCGCTTTAGCTCAAGTTCAGGCATCCCTGCCGGTGCTTGAAGACGGGTTGAACGCGGCCATGAACGCGCTCGACGTAATACTTGGAGCGGTACCCGGCACCCATCGCACGGAGTTGGCATCCGCACCAGGCATTCCCACGCCCCCGCAAATCGGCGCCATGGGTTCGCCCGGAGATTTGCTAAGACGCCGGCCTGACCTGATCGTGGCTGAACGCAGGCTGGCCGCGTCGAATGCTCGTATCGGTATCGCCATTGCCGAGTACTACCCCAAGTTTTCTCTCAGTGGATTGATCGGCAGCGCGACGTCCCTTTCGGGCGGCAACGTGTTCACCAGTGGCGCCAGCCAATCTGCCGGCGTCATGGGCTTGCGCTGGCGTCTTTTCGACTTCGGACGCATCAACGCACAGATCGAATTGGCCAAGGGGCAAGAAGCGGAAATGCTGGCTGCCTATCGGGTCGCCGTACTGCATGCGACCGAGGACGTGGAAAACGCCCTGTCGGCGCTGGTCAAACGCGAGGACCAAGCCAGCGTGCTTGCCCGTGGGGTGGATTCTCTGACGCGAGCGCGCACGGCTTCGTTTGCGGCGTACGAGAAAGGCGTGGTGAGCCTTATTGAAGTCCTTCAAGCCGACGACAGCTTGCTTCGCGCCTCCGATAATCGCGTTCAGGCGCAGACAGGCGCGGCGCGCGCGGCAATCGCCGCATTCAAAGCGCTGGGCGGTGGTTGGGAGCCCTCTTCCGACGCGCGGCCACTTTAACGAGTCGTCGCTCAACAGCGTCATCGAACCGTCTGGTGCTCATGTCATAAAACATCCCCGCTGTGTACCATCCACCCCTGATTCATAGAACAGAGGTTGCAGTGGGAAACGATCTGGACAAACGCGTCGTCGTCATCGGTGCTGGCATCGTGGGCGCGTCACTGGCGTATCACCTGGCTCGTAAAGGCGCGAAGGTCACCGTGGTTGAGGCGGACGGTGTCGCCTCAGGCGTAACCGGAACCTCGTTCGCATGGATCAACGCCACACATGGCGAAGCCGACCCCATCGCGCCATTGCGCGGTGCTGCCATTGCCGAATACCGTCACCTTGAAACGCAGCTGCCTGGCCTGAAAGTCCGATGGACAGGGGCTTTGTCCTACCGCGCGAGCTCCACAGAAGCGTTGCCGGAATCGGGTAACCCGGCTTCGAAAAATGGGGTTTCCCGGTCGCAGATTATCGACCTGGAGCCGAACCTCAAGCATCCTCCGGAATCTGCTTCGTACGCTGCCGACGAAGGGGCGCTGGACGCGGTGCAAGCCACGCATGCGTTGATCGCAGGCGCCCAGGCGCATGGGGCCAAGGTTCTGACTCACACACGCGTACTCGGCTTTGCACACCAGGATGCGGTGACGGGAGTGAACACCTCCAACGGCATCATCGAGGCCGATATTGTCGTACTAGCAGCCGGGACAGGCATCACGAAGCTGACCGAGATGCTTGAAGTGCCGCTTCCGATAGAAGCGTCTCCTGCGATTTTCATTCGCTATCAGTCACCCGGCAACCTTGTCCAAACCTTGATCTCCAACTCGGAAATGGAAGTCAGGCAAAGTTCAGACGGCGCGTTGCTGGCGGCGGAAGATTACGTGGACGACACCGTGGAAAACCAGCCCGCAGCGATCGCGCGACGAACGGCCAAGGCGATTCAGAACGAACTCCATGGCGTTGCTGAACTTGCTCCGGAAGTGGCCTGCGTGGGGTACAGACCCATACCTGCCGATGGCGTCCCTATCATTGGTTTTTTACCCAAAATCGCCGGCGTATACGTTTGCGCCATGCACCCCGGCGTTACGCTGGCGGCAATCGTGGGCCGTCTTGCCAGCGAGGAAATCCTGGAAGGCAAGCAATCACGCGCCCTTGAACCCTGCCGTCCCCATCGATTCTTCCAAGCGTAGGGACGCAGGCGTTCGTCCAAACGCGTCGGGTCCCATGCCAGCACTTCGTGACGTCGGGCATCGCGTCACATGGCACGGCGTGGGTTCGAGGTGTAGTGCGATCACGCCGGTGCGGACGGATCAAATGGCTCGCACGATCCGCATTCCAGCGGCATATCCCGATTGACAGCGCTTTAGAGAAGGTGAAAATAAGTCCGACTCAAGGGCGCGATAGTGCCTGCCTTTGAACTCCAGTACGTATGCCAAAGTAAACCCGTATGCCATGTGCGCCGCGCGGTTTGAAGCTTCGTGCGGTCGATCAAATTATCTTTCAGCGGAGAGTTGAAGATGACGACCAAACGAGCATTTTCTTCGGGTGCTGCTGCGCTTTTTATAGCCACAGCGGTTTTCTCTACACCCTCGATAGCGCAGGAACCGCGCAAACCAAACATCATTCTGATCGTATCGGACGACACGGGCTACGGTGACCTCGGCCCCTACGGTGGCGGTGTAGGACGCGGAATGCCAACTCCTAATATCGACCGGCTTGCCAAAGAGGGGATGACCTTCTTCTCGTTCTATGCGCAGCCCAGTTGCACGCCAGGGCGCGCTGCCATGCAAACCGGCCGCATCCCAAATCGCAGCGGCATGACGACGGTCGCGTTCCAAGGACAAGGCGGAGGCTTGCCTAAGGAGGAATGGACATTGGCGTCAGTGCTGAAGACGGGCGGCTACAAGACCTTCTTCAGCGGAAAATGGCACCTGGGCGAAGCGGACTACTCGTTGCCAAACGCCCAAGGCTACGACGAGATGAAATACGCCGGCTTATACCATCTCAATGCCTATACCTATGCGGATCCAACTTGGTTCCCGGATATGGACCCTGAACTCCGCGCGATGTTCCAGAAGGTGACACGCGGCGCCCTGTCGGGCAACGCCGGTGAAACGGCGCGCGAAGAATTCAAGATCAATGGCCAGTACGTCGATACGCCCGTCGTGAACGGCAAGGAAGGCGTGGTTGGTATCCCCTTCTTCGACCGCTACGTTGAAAAGGCCTCGCTCGAGTATCTGGACCGCAACGCTAAATCCGAGCAGCCGTTCTTCATGAACATCAATTTCATGAAGGTCCACCAGCCCAATATGCCGGACCCCGACTACAAGGGTAAGTCGATGTCCAAGAGCAAGTATGCAGATTCGGTCGTAGAGCTGGATGCGCGGATCGGGCGGATCATGGACAAAGTTCGAGAGTTGGGCCTGGACAAGAACACATTGGTCTTCTACACCACCGACAACGGCGCGTGGCAGGACGTCTACCCCGATGCGGGCTACACCCCCTTCCGCGGTACCAAGGGCACCGTTCGCGAAGGTGGCAATCGCGTTCCCGCCATCGCCTGGATGCCGGGCAAGATCGCGCCCGCGTCGACGGACCACAGCATCTTGGGCGGCCTTGACTTGATGGCAACCTTCGCGTCGATGGCGGGCATCAAACTGCCCGTTAACGATCGGGCGGAAAAGCCTATTGTGTTCGATAGCTACGACATGTCGCCGGTGCTGTTCGGCACGGGCAAATCTGAACGGAAGTCGTGGTTCTATTTCACGGAAAACGAGTTGTCTCCGGGCGCCATTCGCGTTGGCAACTACAAGGCGGTATTCAATCTTCGAGGCGACGACGGCGTGAAAACGGGAGGCCTGGCCGTTGACACCAACCTGGGCTGGAAAGGAGCTGAGTCATATGTCGCGGCCGTTCCGCAGGTATTTGACTTGTGGGCGGACCCCCAAGAGCGCTACGACATCTTCATGAGCAATGTCACGGAACGCACATGGACAATCGTCTCGATGAACGCGGCCGCCGCCGACCTGATGAAGACGTATGTGAAGTACCCCCCGCGCAAGGCGCAAAGCGAGGTCTATGACGGGCCGATCACCCTCTCGCAGTACGAGCGCTTCCAGCACATACGGGACGGTCTGGCCAAAGAAGGGTTCAATCTGCCAATGCCGTCGGGGAACTAACGCGGCGTTTGCATTGCGTGGACCGGATCGGGCGGCCGCAGGCCATCCGATCCGCCACGCAATCGGCGAGCCCGGCCAAACCGAGCCGAGCGCTTCGACCCCGGCGACGGCATGGTTCCCCACGACGCACCTAAGCGCGTAACGCGCGGGGGGTTATGCCGGTGCAGTGACTTCTATTGCATCCGTTATCGCACCAGCGTTCAGGCGCTCAGGAAGCGAATGACTTCGTCCCAATCGTTGGTCGACAGGTCAACGTCCTCGTAGTCGCCAGCTTCCTCGTCGTAGCGCGAAACGCAGAAGCGCTGGCTACGGCCGGATTCGCGGTCGGCATAGTTGGCGTAGTCAACAAACACTTTCAAACCGCGCTCCGCGTTCTCGAATGAAGGAGCCGCATCGATGTAGCTCGACGCGTCGACATACCCTTCGGGTATGGTCGGCAGGGTTGTGATGTCGTAGTCGGGAAATTCGCGACGCAGTCGGTCAAGGTTCATTAGGAAAGCATGTAAAGGCTGAAGACCCGACATTTTACGTTGCTCAGGGTCAGCCGCCACGGATGTTGACCCATGCGCAGGCGCAGGCTCCCGACGACTTGGGAAATTTCACCCCTTTCAAGCGTTCCAGGATTTCGAGAAGGCTCAGGCAGCCAGGCTATCTTTCGTCCTATTGTGCAATCGCAAACTTTCATTACAAATTCGTTGCTTAATGTGTCATGAATTTTATACTCGGGTTTTCCCTTAGACGTAATACAAATTCATGCTCTCGCGCTTCACTATTGGCAATCTATCCATCGGAACCCGGCTGACGCTGGGATTTGGCGTCGTACTCGCGCTATTACTGGCGCTGACTGGCCTGTCTCAGTACGAGCTGACTCACATCGGCGGCATCAACCGGGCGATCACGCAAGAGACGTGGGCCAAAGCGAATGCCATCAACACCATTGATGTCACGACGCGCGCCAATGCGCGCACGAATCTCGAACTCATCGTCAACACGGACCCCCGCGCCGCCGAACCGTTGCTGGCCCGCATCGACACGAATCGGAAAGTCATTGATCAGGCGCTTGCCACGATGCGGCCGTTGTTCGATACCGACGATGAACGCCAGAAGTTGCGGTTGTTGGAAGAGGTGCGCGGCCGCTATGTGAAGTCATTCCAGGGAGTGGGTGCACTGCTCAAGGGTGGTGAGCGCGATGCCGCTCGCCAGCGCTTGCTGGAGGAAACCCTGCCGATTCTGGACAGCCTGCAAGACCGCATTATCGAGATTTCCCGGATTCAATCTATCGAGATGGCGGACGCTGGCGCCGCCAGCCAGCAGGTCATCGAAGGCGCGGGTCGCATGAATCTGATGCTGTCGGGCCTGGCCGTCGTGCTGGGTGGATTTTTTGCGTGGAAGGTAAGCAAGTCGATTACCGTGCCGCTGGCTCAAGCCGTCACCGTGGCGGAAACCGTGGCGCGTGGCGACCTGGGCCAGCCCATCCACGCCAACACCCTGGATGAAACCGGCCGGCTGATGCGCGCGCTGCATGACATGCAGGAGAAGCTGGCCGGCGCTGTTCGGATTATTCGCGCGGGGTCCGAAACCATTTCCAGCGCTTCGGGGCAAATCGCAGCCGGCAACACAGACTTGTCCAGCCGGACGGAAGAGCAAGCCGCGTCGCTGGAAGAAACCGCAGCATCGATGGAAGAACTGGCGTCGACGGTCAAACAAAATGCTGACAACGCGCGTCAGGCCAATCAATTGGCGGCAAGCGCTTCCGAAATCGCCCAGCGGGGCGGCGCCGTCGTGTCGGCAGTGGTGAGCACGATGGGGGATATTTCTGCCAGTTCGCGCAAGATTTCCGAGATTGTTTCGGTCATTGATGGGATTGCATTCCAAACCAACATCCTGGCGCTGAACGCCGCCGTTGAAGCGGCCAGGGCGGGCGAACAGGGCAAGGGCTTTGCGGTCGTCGCGGGCGAGGTGCGGTCGTTGGCGCAACGCAGTGCGCAGGCCGCTCGCGAGGTCAAGGTGTTGATCGAAGCGTCCGTGGGCAAAGTGGCCGAGGGTGCGGAACACGCGGAAAACGCAGGCAGCACGATGCAGGAAGTGGTTGCTTCAGTGAAGCGTGTGACGGACATCATGGGCGAGATCGCTGCGGCATCCCAAGAACAGGCGAGCGGTATCGAGCAGGTTAACCGCGCCGTCTCGCAGATGGACGAGGTAACCCAGCAAAACGCCGCGCTGGTTGAAGAGGCCGCCGCGGCGGCGGGCTCCATGCAGGATCAAGCCCACGCATTGGTGAAAGCGGTTGGGGTTTTCCGGTTGAGCGAGGACGCCACACGGCGCAATGATGCGACCATGCCGCGCGAGCGAGGCGCGCTGATGTTGACCTGATCATCCGGCTCAATGGCGCTGAGGCGTGCATTCAGACTGCAATTCAACGGTGATATTGCAGTCTGAATGCCATAATTATTATCTCTCCCCTTCGCCGGCGACGCCMTCACCTTCACATGCGACCACGTTTCCTGAACGCCTTACTGATTGCCCTGATCGCCAGCGTCAGTCTCCCCGTCGCTCCAACGCAAGCCCAAACCCGGCCGCCCCCCAAGGTGCAGCCGGGCGAAGGCCGGCCCTACGAGATCGCCGATAGCGAAGTATGGGATGTGCCCGACCCGGTGTCGGGGCGCGGCTACCAGGTGTTTGTGGCGTTGCCGCCGTCGTATGCGAAATCGCCGCAACGGCGCTACCCGGTGCTGTATGTGACCGATGCCGACTATGCGTTCCCGATCATCCGGCAGTTGGCGCGCCGCCTGAACGTTGAAGGGCCACGGATTGAGGAGTTCATTCTTGTCGGCCTGTCTTATGCAAAGGGTGAGGACGGCGGGGTCAGCCGTCAACGTGACTACACGCCAACCCCGAACGGCCCAAGTACCGCGCCTGCCAATGCCGTCCATGGCCAAGCGCGCGCCTATCAAGACTATCTGCGCGATCAGGTAAAGCCCTTCGTCACTGAGCGATATCGCACCGATCCGGCCAACGCCATTTTCTACGGCCATTCCTACGGCGCCCTGCTTGCCACACAAATCCTTTTCACCGAGCCGGGCCTGTTCAACAGCTATATTCTTGGCAGTCCGTCTCTTTGGTATGACAAGCGGCACGCCTTGAAGCTTGAGGCGCGCTACGCCAAGCAGCATCAGGACCTGGCGGCGAATATCTATCTGTATGTCGGCGAGTATGAGGCGCTGCGCAAAGGGGACAAGCGCTATAACCAAACCGTAGATATGGTCGCCGACAACCTGGCGCTTGAGAAGGCGTTGCAGACCCGGCGGTATCCCAGCTTGAAGCTGAAGTCAGAGGTCCTGAACAATGAAGACCATCTCACTGTCGCGCCGCGTGGCTTCATGCAAGGTCTGACGTATCTGCTGCCGGTGCGCTAACCCGTCATTCGTTTTTCCGCTCTTTTGCGCTTGCTTCAAAATCATGGGCCAAGCGCATCAGCTCTTGCTTGTAGTCTTCCAGACTGCCGCGGTAGGCATCCAGATAAAGATCCCGCCGCGCCTTGTCCATCGCTTCAGACGTTGCGGCCTGCCGGACGAAATTCGCCAGCTGCTGTCTCACAGGCTCGGGGATGCCGGTGCGCACGGCCACGCTGTAGCTGCTGTGAAACACCATGTCGGGCACCCCGAGTTCGGCGAACGTTTTGACGCCGGGCAGATGGCTGGTGCTTCCCGGCCGGCCCGTGTAGGCCAGCACTTTCACATGCGGATTGTCCTTGACGCTCTGCGTGGTTCCAATCGTGGTGAAGTAGCCATCAATCTGGCCGCCAAGAATTGCCGTAAGCCCTTCCGCGCCGCCCTTGAAGGGAATGGCGCGATACGTCGCGCCCAGCCCGGAAGCCAGCCTTGCCGCCAGCGTGGAATAGGTGCCCACGCCGAGATCGGCGGTGCCGATATCCAATTCCCGCTTCAAGCCCTTCAGGTCGTCAAGCCGGTTCCAGCCCCGGTCGGCGGGCACGATGAAGGCGTAGCTGCTCTGGGCCAGCGGCGCAAGAATTTCAAAGTCCGAGAACTCGTAGCCCGCGCCGGGCGTTGTGAACTTGGCGCTGTAGAAACCTTCGGCATGGACCAGCAAGGTGTACCCGTCGGCGGGCCGGCTTTTGACAGCCTGAATGCCAATGGCCGAACCGGCGCCGGGCCGGTTCTCTACCACCACGGTCTGCCCCATGATCGACCCCAACTGTTGGGCGAATGCGCGCGAAATTGCATCGGTGGCGGCGCCTGGGGGATACGGAACGACGAGCCGGATGGGTTTGGACGGATAGTTCGTTTCGGCGACAGCGGCAACCGGGAACAGTGCGCTCAATGCGCTGGCGAATGCGGCAATACCGAATGCTGCAACACCGAATCCTGCGCGACTGAATCCTGCACGACGGAATCCTGCGCGACCGAATGCTGCAACACCGAATCCTGCACGACCAGAGCACGCGCGGCGGCGAATGGCGAATGGCATGTTTTGCTCTTTTTCAGTTGTCTCGCCGAAAGTGTATCGATCGCCCGCTCACCAATTCCCCCCACATCCTGAAGAAGTCTCCTGCAAAAAATGCAGCACACGGCACGCGCCATCAGCCACGGCCGTATCCATGACTCTGTCGCTTCGTGCAGTTCTGATCTGCGGTTTCAGCTATAGGCAATCTGGTCGCGCTACCTAGAATTTAGAGCTTCCTAATAATTCAAAAATTCTGGAGACAATGAAATGAACCCCTCATTTCTGACGCGGCGCGCCGTGCTGCTTGGCGGCGTGCTGATGGGCTTGGGTGTCAACGCCTTTGCCGCCCCCAGCAACTGGCCCGAGCGCCCTATTCGGCTTGTCGTCGCCGGATCGCCCGGCGCCGGCGGAGACATTTTTGCCCGCCTGATCTCCCCGTTCCTGTCCAAGGCCCTGAAGCAACCGGTGGTTGTGGAATCGAAGCCGGGCGCCAACGGCATGATCGCGTGCGACACGGTGGCCAAGGCCGCAGCCGATGGCTACACGCTGCTGTTCGCGCCCTCGTCCGCCATCCTGCTGAACCCCGTTGTGCTCCCGTCGATACCCTACGACACGGAAAAGGATTTGCTCCCCATCGCTCAAGTCGGAGCGGCGGGGATTTTGCTGGTCGCCAACCCCAGCACCGGCTTCAAGAACCTGGCGGACATGGTCGCCTATGCCAAGGCCAACCCCGGCAAGCTCGCCTACGGGTCGTGGGGCACCGGCTCATCCGGCAACCTGGCCATGGAAGGCATCAAGGCCCATTACGGTCTGGACATGCCCCATATTCCCTACAAGCAATTGGTCACTGAAAGCACCGACCTGATCGCCAACACCATCAGCGTCGGCTTCATGGATATTGCTTCGCCGATTCCGTTCATGCGCAGCGGCAAGCTGGTTGCGCTGGGGCAGACGGGTTCGCGGCGCTGGCCCGCCACGATGGACGTGCCGACCCTGGCCGAGCAAGGCTACACCTTTGAAGCGGACGGCTGGTATGGCGTGTTTGCCCCGGCGGGAACGCCGCCCGAGATCATCGACCGGCTCAACGCCGAGATCTACCGCGCGCAGCACGCCCCAGACGTCCGCGAAAAAATCGAAGGCCAGAACATGATCGTGCCTGCAAACCTGTCAGCGCAAGAGTTCGCGTCTTCCATCAAGCGCGACGCCGTCATCTGGCAAGGGCTGGCAAACGTGGCTGACCTGAAGAACAAGTAGGCCTGCGCACACTCCGTTGCCCCCTCTTTTCATCAGGTAAAACGTATGGACATGCCCTCCTCTGCTCTCCCTTTTTCTCACCACGCTTTGCAGGGCCGCGTGGCCGTGGTCACGGGCGCCACCGGCGGCATCGGGCTGGCCATATGCCAGCAGTTGCGCACGATGGGCGCGGCCGTGGCGCAGGTGGATATCAATGCGCCCGACACCCCTGCCGACACGGATGGCGTGCTGAATGTGCGCTGCGATATCTCCAACCCCGACTCGGTTGCCGACATGGCCAGGCAGGTTCGCGCGCGCTTCGGCCGGTGCGACGTGCTTGTCAACAATGCGGCCATCAGCGCGGCGCCGGTCGGCCTGGAGGAATTCTCGATCGAGTTGTGGGACCGCATCTTCCGCGTCAATCTGCGCGGCGCCCTGCTGTGCGCGCAAGCCGTGTTTCCCTTGATGCGGGATCAACAGGCGGGCAGCATCATCAACGTGGCGTCGATATCGGCCCAGTCGCCAACCCGGCTCGGCGCCTACGGCACGACCAAGGCGGCGTTACAGGCCCTGACTCGCCAAATGGCCGTCGAATGGGGCCCGCGCGGCATCCGCGCCAACGCCATCAGCCCCGGGATGATCCGCACGCCGCTATCCGAACGGCACTACCGCGATGAATCCGTGCTGCAAAAGCGCGTTTCACGCATCCCCGCACGGCGTATCGGCCTTCCCGCAGACATCGCGCAAGCGGTAGCCTTTCTTGCCAGCGACGCGTCTCTATACGTTAACGGGCAAGACATCGTGGTGGACGGCGGCTTTCTCAAAGCGTCGCTCAGCAATCTATACGACGCGTAAAACGGGTAAGGGCTGATTCCAATCCAAACCCTGCTCTGGATGAATGCAGATCAGGCCGGTAAACTGCGCGATTATCTCGGCGCGGACGGGCTGGCTGAACGCGCACATCATCCTGAGAGCTACCCACCATGATTCGTCGTCTGGTCTTTGCTGCATCGCTGGCCGTGGCAGGCAGCGCTGCGGCTGCCCCCTCCTTCAACTGCGCCAAGGCGACGACTCCGGTCGAAAAATCCCTATGCGGCAATTTGGTCCTGGGCGACCAAGACGCGGCCATGGCGCAGCAATACAAGGCAGTGCGGGGCAAGCTTGACGCCGAGGCGGCCAAATCGCTAACGGCTGACCAGCGTTATTACCTGGGCGTGCGTGACGACATCTATGCCGAACCCTACACCGGAAGCACGCCGTTCAAAGAGATCAGCACAAGCATGCGGCATCGGCTGGATTTTCTAAAGTCGATCAATCCGCAGCCGCCAGCCGGCTTTGTCGGGTCGTGGAAAAACATCGAAGGTGAAATCAAGATCACGCAAGCCGCCGATGGCAAGCTGTTTGTGGAGGCCAACTCGTCGCGGCCCTACACCGGCCGCTGGGTCTGCGACCTGAGCGGCAACGCGGTGGCTTCCGGCGACACCCTCAAAGTCACCTATCAAGACGGCCCACCCTGGGTCCTGTCGCTGAAGCGTCGTGGCGCCGTGCTGGTGACCACCGTAACGCCGCCCGCTGGTGTCGAAGAAGACGGTTTCGGCCCGCCCTTCTGCGGCATGAACGGCAGCCTGGCGCGCGACTGGTTCGCGGTGCACTGATCCCATCACCATCGGTCTGTGGGGGTTTCACATGTTTCAACTACGGCAACTGAAGATCTTCATCGCGGCAGTGGAAACGTTGAGCTTCACCCAGGCCGCCAAACGGGTACACCTGTCGCAACCCAGCGTGACGGAGCAGATTCGGGCGCTGGAAGAAAGCGTCGGCCAGACGCTGTTCAACCGCCAGAACAACCGCCTGCAACTCACCCCGGCCGGACAGCAATTGGCCATTCGCGCGCGCGAGCTGCTTGCCCTGGCCGATGATGCCTTGCGCGAGGTGCGCGACGCCGTAGGCGACACCCCCGGCGCGATAAGAGTCGCCGCACCGCAGACCTTGTGCACCAGCGTGCTGGTGCCGCAACTGCTGCATTTTGCGGGCAAGTATCCCGACACGCAGGTCGCCGTGCAGGAACGAAACTCCATGGCGACGGCCCAGGCCGTGCTCGATGGAACGGCCGATCTGGGGCTGGTACACGGCTGGCCGGCGAACGACGCCAAGCTGCGCGTGGAAGTCATCGCGCGAGACCTGCCGGTGGTCGTGCTGCCCCCGGGCCATCCCCTCAGCCAGGCAGATGAAATCAGCCCAGAATCGCTTGCGGCGTTTCCACTGATTGTCACGATGGAAGGCTGCCGGTATCGCGAATACCTGGAGGCCCTGTTGCAGGAAGCGCCCGTCAGGCCCAACATTCGCGGCGTTGCAGACAGCGTGCCCGCCTTGATGCAGATGGTGGCAGCGGGCCTTGGGGTGTCGATCTTGCCGCAGATGGCCATGGAGCCCGCCGCGACGGCGGCGCGCGTCGCGTGGCGGCCGCTGCTGACAAGCGGAGACGGCCTTCCCATCTGCCTGCTTACCGTGCAGCAAACGCCCACGCGTCATGTAGCCGCGTTTATTGACATGCTCCGGCTGGCGGCAACACGCTCAGACCAGCCGATGCCCGCCATCCACGTGCAGCACGGTGCCGGTCGTATAGCCGTTGCCAAGTAAGAAGACGATGGCGTCGGCGATATCGTCGCCGGTGCCGACTCTGCCCACCGGAAGCCGTTCGGCCATCGATGCCAAGAGCGTTTCACTGTCAGCGCCGGCCACGTCATTCCAGATTGGCGTGCGTACCCACCCCGGCGATACGGCGTTGACCCGCAACGGCGCAAGCTCGATGGCCATGGCCCGCACCACCCCTTCCAGCGCGGCATTGATCGCCGCCACGGCAACGCCCTTCGGCCGGGGCCGGTAGGCGGCGATACCGGACGTCAACGTCATGGAGCCGTGCGCGGCCATACGCGCGGCCCCATGTTTGGCCAGCAAGATCGGCGCGACGACCTTCGAGCGGATGGCGCGGTCCAGCGCGTCCAAGGACAATTCCGGCAGCAACTCGTACGCCCCGCGTATGTCGGCTGCGGTGCACACCACATGGTCCACCGGGCCGGCTGCTTCAAAAAAACGCTGCACTTGCACCTCGCTCGTCACATCCACTTGATGCAGGTGCGGGTCACCAAACGCACCTAACTGCTCGCGCGCCGCGTCAAGCTTGTCGCGCGACCGGCCCACGATCAGCACGTCGCAATGCCGCCGCAGCAGCTGCGCGCTGACCGCCAGCCCCATGCCAGAGCTACCGCCCACGACCACAACGCGTTGTCCTGCAAGACTGTTGCCCATGCTCATTCCCTTGAATAGGTGTTTGGAATGAGCGATGGTGGCGCGACGCCCTGCTGGGTGCCACCAGGAATGTCTGATGGGGATATCGGTGTTTCCGATGCGGCGCGCCTTGGCCCCAACGCCACCGACGAGGCCAAAGCGAAAAATGTCTCATTATTCATGCCGATCTGTCTCAGCCCGCCGATTCTTGCGCATCCTTCCTCGGGCCGCGGTGTAAATTCGGCAACGATTTCAATCACAAACGACATCGGGCAGCGCAGGTTTCTGGGGGTGAATCGGCCCGCGAGTTGACTGCCGGTATCGCTGAATGCCATGCAGAATCCCGCCCCCTTGATCAAGCTTCGAAGCTTTTTGCACATGGCTCCCTACCTGGCGAGCCGGGGCGTTTCCCCGCTTGAGTTCTTCCAGCGCGTGGGCGTGTCGCCGAACATTTTCCAGACGCCCGATACCTGGTTTCCCCGCGCGATGTGCTTTCGCATTGCCAACGAGATGGCGGCTATTTCGCAGGACCCGTTCGCGGGGGCCCACGTGGGCCGCTTGATGGCGCTGCCTTCATTGGGCGCATGGGGGCATCTGGTGCTGCGCTCGGAAAATGTGGCGCAGGCATGCGCCCGGGCTGCGGCCAACTCAGAAATGCTGCATCAAGGCGGACACGTCCACATCGTCACCGAAGGCCGCAAGACCCGGCTGATTCACCAATTTACCGGGCAGCTAGAGGCCGATCCCCGCCAATTCATCTATGGAAGCCTGGCCGTGCTGCGCAAGGTGCCGCTCATGGCGGGTGAACCGTCCGCGATACGCGTGCATTTAAAGACGGCACGAACCCGGGGCGATGACGCGCTTGAAGCCGCCCTGGGCCCGAACATCGAAACCGGCGCCGAATACGACATGATCGAGTTCGACCGGGACCTGCTGGAGCGCCCGCTGAAGCATTTGACGGACGACGCACGAACGATCACGCAGGCGTTGCAATCGACGATCGCTACCGCAAGCCTGCTTGTCGACCGCATGTCGGACCAGGTTGAAATCAAGCTCGGATCGGTGGCCAAAGAGATCGGCACGTCTGCCCGGACGCTACAGCGGCGCCTGAAATCCACCGGCGTCGACTTCGAGGCATTGCGCGACGAGACGCGTCGCAGCGAGGCGCTGCGGTTGATTGCCCTGCGCAGATATTCGGCCACCGAAATCGCCTACATGGTCGGCTACAGCGACCCCGCCCACTTCACGCGCGCGTTCAAGCGCTGGACGGGGAATACCCCAACACAATTTCGCGCCGCGGCCGCGTAGCCCGTTGGTTTTGGCATCGAAAGGCAAGCCAGCCACGCCGCCGTCCAGTAGAGTCCGGCGCATCCGACGCCGTGTCCTGCCGGCGCAACGTGCCGCGCTACGCACACGAGACGCCAGCCGCCGTGCAATGGAACAGACTTACCTCAACAAGGATTCACATGCGTTATCTATCCGCGTCCAGCATCGCCACCCTGACGCTGGCCACCTTTGCAAACGTACACGCCCAGCCCGCCCCCGATGCGGCAGTGCCCGTGGGCGTCAATAATTTCGTCCGTGCCGAATCCGATCTCTACATGGGCAAGATGGTGGCCGACGGTGGCCTGGGCAAGTTTGTTCATAGCCGCGAACCGGTGCCCATTGACGCGCAGAACGTCATCCGCATGAACCGTGACACCTTGTACTCGTCGGCCGTATTTGATCTGGATGCCGGGCCTGTCACGGTCGAGCTGCCGCAGGCCGGCCAGCGATTCATGTCGATGCAGGTCGTTGACGAGAACCACTATGTGCCCGCCGTGTATTACGGCGCCGGCAGCCATACGCTGACCAAACAGGACATCGGCACGCGCTATGTGTTTGTGGCGATCCGCACGCTTGTCGATCCCACCGATCCCAAAGACCTGAAGCAGGTTCACCAGCTGCAAGACGCCATGAAGGTCACCCAGGCCAAGCCCGGGGAATTCGTGGTGCCGAAATGGGATCAGGCCAGCCAGAAAAAAATGCGCGACGCCCTGCTCGTTCTGGGTTCGACGCTTCCCGACTACAACCTGGCGTTTGGCACGAAAGACGCGGTGGACCCGATTCAGCATTTGCTCGGCACCGCCACGGGCTGGGGCGGCAATCCCAGCAAAGACGCCACCTACCTTAGCGGCGCGATTCCCCAGAATGATGGCAAGACCGTGTATCGGCTGCACGTGGGCCAAGTGCCGGTCAAGAGCTTCTGGTCGGTCAGCGTCTACAACGCAGACGGCTACTTCCAGAAGAATGCGTACGACGCCTATTCGATCAATAACCTGACCGCCAAGAAGAGCCAGGACGGTTCCATTACCATTCAGTTCGGCGGCTGCGATGGCAAAATCGCCAATTGCCTGCCCATCACGCCGGGTTGGAACTATACGGTCAGGCTGTATCAGCCGGACGCCAGCATCCTGAATGGTCAATGGCGCTTTCCGCAGCCGCAGGCCCAGCCGTAGCCGTCGGTTATCGTTGCACACCACGCGAAGCAAGGTAAGACGTCACCATGAGCTGCCCAGAAACGTTCATTTCCACCGACGCAATCGAGCCTGCCTTGCGTGACGAATACTGGCGCGAGGTCACGCGGCCCTTTTGCGAGACCTCCCCCGCTTCGACGGACGGCACGGCCACGCTGGAAGGCAGCATGCGGCTGCGTCATCTTGGCGGCTTGACGCTGGGTTCAACCACCTTCAACGCGCAACGCTACAAACGCGACAAGCCCACCATTGCCCGCAGCGGGCTCGATCACTATCTGGTCCATGTCTTGACCGCCGGCACCATCCACGGCGACTTCGACCGCCGCAACGTCATGGCGGCTCAGGGCGGCATATGCATCATTGATCTGGCCCGGCCTTACGAATGCAAGGTGGATGCCGGCGAACGATTGGCCATGACCATTCCACGCGCCGGCATCGACAAGCTGCTGGGCCAGCGCGACCTTCACGGGTTCGTACTTCAGGCCGGTCATCCAATGACGCGCCTGCTGGTGGATTACCTGTGCGGTTTTCACGCGGTGGCGGGGCAACTTTCCGCAAGCGAAGACGTCGCGGTGCAAGACGCGCTGGTCACCCTGCTGTCAGCGGGTCTGTCAGACGCCGCGCCCATGCAAGACGAGCCGAAATCCGTGTTGGGCCAGGCGCTGCGCGCGCGTGCGCTTGCCTATATTGATGATCATCTCTCTGATCCCGCGCTGGGCCCGGATCTGCTCATGCAGCGATTCAGGGTGTCACGGGCCCATCTTTATCGCATCTTTTCGGACCTTGGCGGCGTCACCCATGCCATCAAGAATCGGCGCCTTGACGCCGCTTACGCCCGCCTTGTCGACCCAAGGAGCGCACCGCGCCCTGTCAGCCAGATCGCCGCGGATTTCGGCATTCGTGATGTGCAACGCTTTCGCAAGGCGTTCGTGGCACGCTTTGGCGTAGCGCCCGAAGACGCCAGTGAATGGGCCCGAAACGTCTCGCCGCCGGTGGACAGCAACGATGTGCTATCCCGGCATTTTGCCGCGCACCGCCCGGGGTTGCGGGCGGCGTAAACAGAGCGAACGGCACGGGCGCCATGATGGGCCGGGTGTGTCGGCCGGGTGTGTCGGCCGGGTGTGTCGGCCGAGCGTGTCGGCCGAGCGTGTCGACCGGGCGTGTCAGCCGAGCGTGTCGGCCGGACGTGTCAGAACCGGTAAGCGAATCCTAGAATCGGACCCTGCTGGATGACGTTGTACACAAAGCCGTTGCGATTGAAATTGACGCCAAGCGCGCGGTAACCGAGCATCGCCGACAGGTTGGACTTGAACTGATAGCCAAGCGCCGCCGTGGCGTCCCAGTCAAGCTTGGCTTGCCCTGCGCCGACAACGCCCCAGCCGGTCAGATACCAGTGCTCGTTCAAGGCGTATTGCCCGCGCAATCCGGCCACAGCATCCACCCAGGTTGCGCTGTCGGTTCGGCTTCTTCCGCCAAGCGCCCCGCCCTTCAAGGCGATTTCCGTGCTGGCGTACCAGAGCCGTCCGCCGCCGATGACGTCAAGATGCCCGTTATCGCTTTCCAGCACGGTGTATCCCGCGCCAAAAAAGCCAGAGAATGACTTCGACTTGACCTCGACGCTGCGGCTCAGAATGCCGTAATCCGTACTGCCGTCGGCGGACAGCTGACTGTACATCACGTCGCCCAACAGGCTGAAGCGCCCGTGGCGCGCTTCGACCGCGCCCATGAAGGCCAGGTCCAGCTCGCTCATGACGTCGCTGAAACTGGAATTGAGCCTGGCCGGCGGCTGCCCGAACTGCCCCACCTTGCCTCGGATGCCGGACGCCCAAATATAGGGGCTGACACTCACACTCCAAGCATCGGAACTGCCGCCTTCGTTCTTCAAAAGAGGGCTGACCGGCAGCATGTTGTCGGCCCAGGCCGAGTGGCTTGCGGTAAACAGCAGGCAAGAAAAAACCAGCGAAGCAGAAAAGCGTTTCATGAATACTCGAAGATGCGGCGTCGTAGAACTGGGCAAGAGAACGGGCGGCGCAATCGCTATGGCTTAAGCGCCAGTGCCTCTGCCCCGCAGTCCAGCCCCACTGCCTGCGGCTTTGCCTTGGCTGCCTGCACTTCCTGACGCGCCGCGTCCACATCCGCACGAAACTCGGCGTAGTTTTGCAATAGGGCCACGGTTGCCGCGCCCATCGTGCGGCCGGCATCCACATCACTTTGCCAATGCGCGTTGCAGACGACTCGGCTTTGTCCAAACTCCAGGCCGCGCCGCAAGAGCGCGTTGGCGCGATCAGGATTGATTTCAGCCAGGATCAGCGCCCACGCCCACCCTGCCGCCGTATGGCCCGACGGGTAGGAACCATCCGTGCGCAGCAAAGACTCTTGCTCGGGGAAACACGTCCCTTCGTTGTGGACCACGAACGGGCGCACGCGGTTATAGGTGTTCTTGACGCCGTAAGTAGACAGCCCGGCATCGGTCAGCACCTTCTGCATCAAGCGATACAGGTGCGGAGTTTGCGCCTCGGTGATATCGACACCCATCGCGCACGAAAAATTCTTGGCAGGTTGCGGAAACTGCAAATCAGCATCCAGACGCGCCTGCGTGGCGCGCGCGGAACCCCGCAATGGCACCGTTGCAGCCCTTGCCTCTTCATCGCGCGCGTATGCGGCGCTGGCGGCAGCAGGCGGCGGCCCGAGCAGCTCAAGGCTATTGGGCAAGCGATCTTTAGGGATATAGCCAGGCGCCAGTTCAAAGTGCGGATCGGTGACCGCAGGGCCATCGGCATTGCCCGCCGCGTACGACATCGCATGGGTCATGCCAAGCACAACAAGGAAAACGCTGGCTGCCTTACCGCGAGTCTTTAAAAGCATACGATCTTCACTGTCCATCTGAGTTCTGAACGCTTCACGTGCGGACGCTTGAACGTTGCAAGCCGTCTTCGATGTGAAACCGTTGGCGAATTTACACCGGTGCCTTTAGGACAAGCGGTAATCGCCGGGCAGATGAGACAGATCGATAGGAATAATGAGACGCGGCGTGGCGAAGTGCGTCAGACGCGGAGTTTCATCACCTGCGCGACTAGGCGATACGGAGGATAAATTGCAGTCAGACTGCAGGACTAAAGCAAATTGCATTCAGACTGCACTTCCAGAAAGCAAGCACAGCGTATGCCCCCGTCAGGCCTCCAGCACCTTCTTCATTGATGGGGCGGGATGCAGCCGGTAATCCGCTCGTTCATAGAACGGCACTGCATCCGGTCGTGCATCCAGGAACACGGCCGTCATGCCCCGCGCACGCGCATCGTTTTCCGCAAATTCCAACAACGATCGGCCCGCCCCACTGCCTCGCACCGCCGCGTCCACAACAAGGTCGTCCACATGCAGGTGCGCGCCGCGCGCCAAGGTGTGGACGGGTCTCATGCCCAGCACACCGATCATCTTTCCATCCAGAAAGGCGGCGGCCAGCTCGTAACCTGAATGCGATTGCCGGCGAACGCGGGCCAGAAATTCCGCTTCATCAAGCGTTCGAAGCTGCGCAATAACCGGATAGGCATCACGCCATTCAAGCGGCGCTAACCGTCTGACTTCCAGCTTGCCGGGACGTTGTACGTTCATGGTTTCCAGAGCATTGAATGAAAGATGGTGATTGTGCAGAAATAAGCAGTCAGACTGCAATATCTCCGTGACTGCCCTACTTCTTAGAAAATGCAGTCTGATTGCCCGACTTCAGAAAATGCAGTCTGATTGCCCGACTTCCCAAACGGCCCCGATCCCTCCTCGCACTAGGCAACCCAGGGATAGCCGATCTCTTCGAAGTCAGCGATAAGGGCGTCGCGGTCAATCGGAATGCCTAGCGATTCGATGGCGCCGATTGATAGCACTTGGTGGTTGAACGCATGACTCACCAATGTCGGGTCTACGTCCACCTCGTAGTACTCCTGCGCCCAAGACCGGTAAAGCTCCGGCCCATTGCAAAGCCACTTGAGCAGCGCCGCTTGGCCGCCTTCGTCGGCATCGCGCGACGACACGGCACGCCAACCCGCCGCGTCATCATCGAACCACAGCACGAAGGTCGCTTGCTCCATGGAGAACGCGGGTTCGGCCATGAATTCAGCAAAGCGCGAGGGAATTTTCTGCGCCACGCTGTCAAGAAAAGCGCCGCCTGCCGCCGCCCTGCTATCCGAAAAACAGCCTTTGACGGCGCAACCATAGGGCGCGTGAATGACGAAGTAATCATCGCCCTCACCGTTGCGCATCGAGCTCATCTGCTGATCATCGGCCCATCTGGCGTTATGACTGAAATAACGCATGGTCCAATCTTGGCAATAGATGGCGTCCAGAATGGCAAGCGCCTTTGACTTGATGAGCAGCGCATCGGGCGGGGGCAATTCGTTCAGAAGCGTCATGGTCTGGCTGGGCAAAAACGGGCTGGGTTGAAAAAGGGATGCGCGCTAGATCGCCGGCCCTTTCAGTTCGATTTGGTTTCCGTCTGGGTCCAGGCAATAGATCGACAGCCCTTCGCCTTCTGCGCCGTATCGCATCACGGCCTTGTCCGCCGCAACGCCGAACGCCTGCAGATGCTTGAGAATGGCCGTTTCATCGAACGGATCGACGCGCAGACAGAAGTGGTCGACATTGTGCCCCTCTTTGCCAGGGGCTTGCCCGCCCGCGGCGCCCAGGGGGCCTTGCACATTCACCAGATCAATCATGGACCCGCCCGCGCCCAAGTGGATCATCGCTAACTTTTCGTTCTTCTTTCTGATCGAGCAACCCAGGACGTTCGTATAAAAGTCCACGCTGCGCTCCATGTCCCGAACCCTGAGGACGACATGATCCAAATGCTTGATCTGAAATACCGACATGATGGTTCCCTGGGGTGTGTCAGACAGCCATCCCGTAAACAAAAATGGATCGCTGACATTTTTTCAGATGCGCGCAACAGCACGACGCGGCGCGCGCACGGCTATTGCATTGCGTAGCGGTCCGCGGTCAGTTGCTGTTGATCCAGTTCTGGGTGTCCTGGATGAACCACGGAAGATTCAACTTTTCCCCCTCGCCGGACTGTATGGTCAAGCGTTGGCCCGAGGAACCCGGGGCGCTGGCCGCAGGCTTTGCCTTTTCAGATGACCGGGTCCGATATTCCATATCGGTTTGCTGGGGTGGATTATTCGCGCAGGCGGCAATTGACGCGCACGCCACTGCGGCCAGGACTGACCGCAGTGCTAAACGAAAAATTCTCATGATGTTCTGCTTCCCGCTGGCGGCACAGGCCGAAGTGCCGGGCAATCAAGGCCTATACCGCGTACCTTACTCGCTGTAGGGGGCCGGCGTCAGCGGTTTGCGCCCATCAATGTGACCGTTGCCCGGCAACTGCCGCCCACTGCGCTTCGGGCATTTGCAGTTTGCGCTGCCGCCGAATCAAAAGCTGGGCTTCCTGGCGTTCGATTGATTCATGAATTCCATCCGCGCGTTGGTCCACGCCGGATCATAGAGATGGACCGTCACGCCGGAGTACTTCAAAACGGCTTGGGTCATATCGGTCGAGCAGCCCATTCCCGGATTCGAGCTCGGCTTGGTGCACCATTCCAAACTCAGGTCGTTCGGGTAGTTCGACTGCCTTCCGTACTTCTGCACCACCGCCTGCGCCATGGCGTCTTTGTTGGCCGGGGTCCACGGCATTTCGTAGTTGATCTGCGACACCACCAGCGGCCGTTGCTTATCGACGGGCACACGCGGTTCGAAGTGAACGACCAGCTCGACGCCGTCCTTCCTATAGCTGAAATCTTTCGGCGTCTTCGTGTTCGTGACGGGGTCTACCGTTGCGTATCCCGCTTTGATTTCGCTCTTGCTGACATTGAAATTCTTGGCGGCGGCGGCAACCGCCTCGTCATAGTCCATGCCCGTCTTGACCCCGGCGATATCGAAGGTCCGGGCATCGACCGACCGTGGGGCTGCTGCGTGCGCGGGGGCAAGCGCCAAGGCATTGAGTGCGGAAATCAGGAGAGCGGCTTTCAACTTCAAAATAAACATCCTTTGCAAATGGTGCCGGGATTATCCGCAGGCCGCTTTATACCGTCCCCAATAAAATGCAACAATATTTATCGATTTAACCATTCATCCTTCGATAAGCCGGCCACCCATGGCCACCCATGGCCGCCCATGGCCGCCAGCAAGCGCGACCCGCGACCATTCGGCTACAGTGCTGATGGCGCCGCAGCGGCAAGGCTGCGAGCAAATGAATTCAGGAGTAGACCAGCAGTGAATGACACCCACACACCGGACACCGACATCGCCGAAGACAGAAAGGAACAAGAGCCCAGGCTGTGGCGCGATGACGGCTGGACCGCGCGCGTCATCAAGAACGAAGACGACGACGGCTGGGCCGTGGAAATGACGCTGGACGGGCAAGCCGAACCGGCGCTGGTCGGGCCTTGGACCATGGGGCGTGACAAAAAGAACCCCAAGCCGCTCGATTCTTCCGCCTTTTCGACCCTGGTCAAAACCGCCAACGAAGTGCTGCGCCGCCACGAACAGCAATTGCACGCGACGTTGCACAAGAGCGTGAAGATCGACGCTGCCGCGGGCCGCCTGACCATCAAGCTGGATATCGTTCCCGACGAAGACGAGCCCTATGCCGTGCTTAGCGCCTACGATGAATTGGGTGAACAGCTGGCGCAAACCCAGGTTGCGCCGACGTACAAGCTGACCGTGCAGCGCGCATCAGAGTGGGCCAGCGGCGGCTTCGGCAAGCACGGCTGACCCTTAGGCGCGGCGCAAGCGACTTGTCGACGCTCCGCCTGTCGCAAGTTGTCTGGGCAGAAGCGCACATGCCATGACACCACGCACGCCCCCGCGCGCAGTCAGTGGGAGCCAGCGGCTCCCATTTTTCGCTGTGGAGGTTGCCGGTGATAGCGTGGCTCTGCCCTGCCTTGACCGCCCCCGGCGCGCCGGCCGCTTCCCGCGTTTGCTTCCGGGAGTTGTCCCGCGTTTGCTTCCAGATGTTCTTCCAGGTGCGCTTCCAGGTGTGCTTCCGAGTTTTCTCCCGGGTGTGCTCCCCGGGTTTCTCTCCAACACGTTATTTAATTCCTACAACAACACAAAATGAAAGTAAGAGCCTTGTGCGTGGCTTCGTTGGGCGCTGTGCTGCTGACTCAAGCACCCCTGTCCGTCGCTCAGAATATCAATGGAAAAAATCTCTTCACGCAGCGCTGCGCCATGTGCCACGGTGCGGACATCAAAGGTACGGGGCCATTGGCCAAGAAAAGCAATCCTCCCACCCCCGACCTGACGACCGCGGCCTTTAAGAAAAGGCTCAATGATTATCCGGGCGTGATTGTGTCGTCGGTGATTCTGCGTCCCAACGGAGACCTGATCCCGAGAACGTTGCGAGAGAATGGTGTCAAGATCCCGCCGCACACCTGGACGGTCCGGGATTTTCGGGATTTGAACCAGTACATGAGCAGTGTAATTGCCAAAAGCCGGTGAATTTGAAGATAGACTTAACGGCCGCCGAACCCGTGGGTTCGGCTTTTACAGAGGAATTGATTTAATGAGCAGCATTTTTCCAGGGGATCTGTGGGCGGTGGGAGAAACCCGCATCAACGGTCTGTCGGTCATTGTTCGTTTTCGTACCGGGCTTCCGCCGGTGACGGTTCGTCAGGCAAACGAAAACCTGATCATTATCTCCTGGCCGTATACGGGCATCGAGTCCGGCATGCCCAATGACGAAGACAAGGCGAGCACCAATCGCGTTGAAGAGGCCATCGAGCAAGCCTTCGAGAACTCCGATGTTGGCGTACAGGTGGTTTGCCTGACGGGCAACCATCTGAAGGAGTGGCGCTTCTACACCCATGACGTCGACGCTTTCATGGACGCGTTCAATGCGTGTCTGGCGGGGCATCCCGTCTACCCGCTACAACTGCGCGTGTTCAAGGACCCCGAGTGGAATGGCTTGGCTCAGTTGCAGCCTGAAGGTTCAGACCAGGTTCATTGAAGACGGTTGGCGCGGCCTTCCCGCGCCCCACACCCAGGCGCGGACGAAGACGCCTGATGTCAGGAGCCCCCCAATGCCCAAATTCTTGACGATAGGATACGGAGATCAAGCCGGTTACGACCGCACGCCGGCAACGCTGCGCGATGCCGCCCACGCGCACGACGCCGCGCTGCAACGGCGCGGCGTCTTGATGGGCATTGCGGGCGCGCCTGTGCAGGTCCGTAACCCTGAGACCGCTCAGGTCGAAACGACGAACGGCCCGTATATGACATCGCCCTTGCCCGTGGCAGGCTTTGCCATCATCGAGGCCGCCAATCTGGACGAGGCAATTGACATGGTGTCGCGCACCCCATGCGCGGTCGCACACGGCGTTGTTGAGGTGTGGCCGCTGGAACAGCCATAGCGATAAAGGAGAACAGCCGATGAGCCGGCCGCATTTCATCAAGCATTGGACTGAACTCGAAGCCACGGATGCGCAGACCTATCAGGGCGATACCGAGCCCATGGCGCTGGACGCACCGCTTTCAGCCGCCCTGGGCATTACACGTATCGGCATCCATCACGTCAGGCTGCTGCCTGGCAGACGCACGTCGTATCCGCACGCTGAAAGCACCGAGCAGGAATATGTCTACGTGCTGGACGGCACGCCCGATGTCTGGATTGACGGCGTGCTGCATCCCCTGGCCGAAGGCGATTCGGTAGCGTTTCCCGCAGGCACCGGCATCTGCCACACCTTCATCAACAATACGCAGGACGACGTGCGCTTAATGGTGGTGGGTGAACCAACGCGCGCTGACAATCGGGTTCGCTTTCCGCTGAACGAAGGCTACGAACGGACTCGCAAGAACCGCTGGGTGGACTGGCCTGCCAGACCGCTGGGCGACCATGACGGCAAGCCGGACTAAGGGCACGAACCCGCCCAACGCCTAGCTCAGCGCCGCGCCGTTGATGGTGACGACAGGAATATTTTCCAGCTGCACGCCTTCCAGGCAACGGACGTTGACCGCCCATCCCACGAATGGCAGTTTGCCTTCGGCGCGCTCTTCGGGCGTGGGATCGCTGGGTATCCGGAACGGCAAGATGCCGCAGTGCGGGCAAAAATAATCCTTTGCCGTCTTCGAGTGCCACGCGTAAACGCTCAACGCTTCCAGCGGCGTGAACAGGCGCAACGCAGATTTCGGAACGCGGTGAATCAGCGCACCGCGCCGCTTACAGATCGAACAGTTACAGCTTCGGACGTGGTCCAGATCCATGTCGACTTCAAAGCGGCACGCGCCGCAATGACATGATCCTTGATAGGTCTGCATAAGCGATGATCTCCTGTTCAAAACGCCGGGGATGCGCTGGGCGCCAGCCCTTAAATTAGGTGTCAGACTGCAATATCGTTCGAGAATTGCAGTCTGACACCTAATTCCTCAAACCGGCAAACCCTTCGCCCGCAGAATCGAATCGAACCGTTCCGGGTCGGACGTACCCGAACGGTTTTCTTCACGAATCCTTGCCTCTTTTTCCAGATGACGATGCGTGCGCTGCAAGATGTCGCGGGCTTGTGCGGCGGGAATGGCGATGACGCCATCCGCGTCGCCAACAATCACGTCCCCCGGCGCCACATGCAAGCCCGCGCACGCGATAGGCACGTTGATGTCGCCCGGGCCCTCCTTGGTGGGACCGCGATGCGTGTGGCCTTTGGCAAAGAGCGGCATGCCGCCCTCGGCCCACTCCACCACGTCGCGGACGGCGCCGTCGATGACCAGGCCGGCCAAGCCTTGCGCGATGCAGGTGGTGCGCATCAGCCCGCCGACCAGCGCCTGGGTCAGATCCCCACCACCGTCGATAACCAGCACGTCGCCGGGCTGCACCATGGTGAGCGCTTTGTGAATCATCAGGTTGTCGCCCGGCCGCACGCGCACCGTGAAGGCGTTGCCGCAGAGCACGGTGGTCAGATCCGCGTGGTATTGGCGTAGTCCGATCGCACCGATGTGGCGGCTCATGGCGTCGCCGATGGCGGCGACGGGCAGTGAAGAAAAAGCGGCGATGGTGTCAGCATCCGCGCCCTGCTGGCGCGGGTTGATGCTGTAACCCGCCGGCCATTGAATGGCTGAAGACGGAGAACTCATGGTCGAAGCATTCCTGGTGGCAATAAGGTCAATGCGGAGCAAATGCAGGGCAAATGCAGACCTGATGATCAGAGCTGCACATCCGCGTTTTTGACCAGGCCGCCCCACTTGGCGCGGTCGGCCTTCAGGAATGCGGCGAATTCCTCGGGTGTGCTGCCCACCGGTTCAATGCCGTCACGCTGAAAACGTTCGCGTATTTCGGGGTCGGCCAAGGCTTGCGCGGTGGCCTGTTGCAAGGCTTTCACGGCCTCGGGCGGAATGCCCGGGCCCGCGCACAGTCCGGTCCACGGTGTGGGGTTGAAGTCCTTCAAGCCGGCTTCGTCGGTGGTCGGCAGATTCGGCAAGCCCGGCAGGCGATGGCTATTCGCGACCGCCAGCGCTTTCAACGAACCCGATTGGATGTACGACAGCGAGCTGACTGCCTGGTCGAACATCAGCGATACGCGCCCGCTGTTCAAGTCGACCATGGCCTGGCCCGCGCCTTTGTACGGCACGTGCACGATGTCGATCTTGGCGTTGGCGCGCAGCATTTCGCCCGCCAGGTGCGCGGTGGTGCCGTTGCCGGACGACGCGTAGTTGACCTTGCCGGGGTTCTCGCGCGCGTACTCCAAGAATTCACTGACCGTCGACACCGGCAGATCCTTGCTGACCAGCATCAGATAAGGCGTGTTGCCAATCTGCGTGACGGGGGTGATGGTATCGACGTCAAACGGCATGCGTTGCGGCAGGAACGGTTGGATGGACAACGTGCCCGTCGTACACATGAACACTGTGTGCCCGTCGGCGGCCGCCTTGATGGCCGCGTCCGCCGCGATGTTGCCTGCTGCGCCGGGGCGGTTCTCGACCACGACCGACTGCTTCAACACCGCTTCCAGCTTGGGCGCCAGCAAGCGCGCGATGATGTCGTTGGAGCCGCCCGGCGCAAAGCCGACGATCAAGCGCACGGGCTTGTTCGGGTAATCCGCGGCGTGCGCCAGCGGCGCGCACGCAATCAACGCAACGGCAACGGCAACGGTTTGGGTGATGCCCCGCTTCAGAACGTGTTTTTTAATCATGATTTTCCCCTTGTGATTTTTTAAAGTGCGGCAGGTCAGGCCAACTGCGCCCGTGCCTGCGCGATACGACGGCAACCTTCCTCCAGCACGGCGTCGCTGGCGGCAAATGAAATTCGGAAATGGGTGTCCACGCCATAGGCCGAGCCTTGCAGCACCGCCAGGTTCTGCGCGTTCAGCAGATGCAGCACCCATTGCTCGCTGTTTTGCAATTTGCTGCCATCGGGCAAGGTCGCGCCGAACAGGTCCGAACACTGCGGGAAGACGTAGAACGCGCCTTCCGGGCTGGCGCACTGGATGCCGTCAATGGCGTTCAAGGCCTGCACGATCTGATCGCGCCGCGCCTGAAAGCGTTCGCGGCTTTGCGCCACGAAGTCTTGCGGACCGGTCAAGGCCGCCAACGCGGCCGCCTGGCTCACCGAACTAGGGTTGGACGTGCTTTGCGATTGCAGCTTCGTCATCGCCTTGATCAACGCCACCGGCGCGCCGGCATAACCGATACGCCATCCGGTCATGGCGTAGGCCTTCGACACGCCATTCAACGTCAGCGTGCGGTCCTTCAGGTCGGGCGCCACTTGCGCCAGCGTGTAGAACACGCGGCCGTCGTACAGCAGGTGTTCGTAGATGTCGTCGGTCAAGATCCAGACGTGCGGGTGCTTGCGCAAGACATCCGCCAGCGCTTGCAGGTCGGCCTTCGTGAAATTGGCGCCGCTGGGATTGTTCGGGCCATTCAGAATCAGCCACCGCGTGCGAGGCGTGATGGCACGTTCGAGCTCTTCCGCCTGCAAACGGAATCCGTTTTCCGAGCGCGTGTTGACGATCACGGGCGTGCCGTTGGCCAGCAAGGTGATGTCGGGATAGGACACCCAGTACGGCGCCGGCACGATCACTTCGTCGCCGGTATCGACGGTAGCCATGATGGCGTTGAAAATGATCTGCTTGGCCCCGGTGCTGACGATGATTTCATCCAGGCCATAGTCCAGCCCGTTGTCGCGGGCGAACTTGGCGCGGATGGCTTCGCGTAACACCGCGGTGCCGCCCACATCGGTGTAGCGCGTTTGACCGTCGTTCATGGCGCGATAAGCGGCATCCCGGATATGTGCGGGCGTATCAAAATCCGGTTCACCCGACGTCAGGCTCACGATGTCCCTGCCCTGCGCGCGCAGCATGCGGGCATGCTGGCCCGCCATTGAACTGGGAGAAGGCTTGATACGCTGAAGTCTTGCGGCGGTTTGCATGGGTGATCCAGGAGTCTATTGAACAGTGGATCGATTATGGATACGATCGGTTTCCAAGGGGTAGCGAGTAATCGGCATACCCCGTCATTCCAGATTGGCATGGGCTTCCAGGTCATCACGGAACCCAGGCCATCCGTCGCAATGAATCCAACCTTCAAACAACTCGAGGCGTTCTATCACAGCGCCAAGCTGGGCAGCCTGAGCGCCGCCGCAACGACGTTGCACGCGACGCAATCCGCCATCTCCAAGCGCGTAAGCGACCTTGAAGCCGAATTGGGCAAGCGCCTGCTCCACCGCGGCGTAACGGGCATTGTGCTGACCCCCGATGGCGAACGCATTTTTCCCATGGCCGAAGAGGCGCTGCGCCTGCGCTTGCGCATGGCAGAAGCCGCGGGCGGCGCGGCGCCGCTGGAAGGCAGGGTCCGTATTGGCGTGACCGAACTGACGGCGCTCAGCTGGCTGGGGCTGTTGATCAGCACCGTGGTCAAGGAAAGCCCCGGCTTGACCTTGGAGCCCAGCGTGGCGCCCGGCCTGCAACTGATCGACCAACTGCGTCAACATGAGCTGGACCTGGCGATTGTGCCAGGCACGTACTGGGGCGAAGAGTTTCAACTGGTGCCGGTAGGCGTCGTTGAAAACGTCTGGATGGCCAGCCCTGCGCTGGGCGTGCCGCAAGGCGCCTTGAAGCCGGCGGATTTCGCGCTTTACCCCTTTCTGGAACAGTCCCACGATTCCAGCAAGAGCCTGTTTTACCGGCCCTGGCTGGAAGAACACGGCTTTCGGTTCAACCGCGTCTTCGCCAGCAACAGCCTGGCAGTGCTGGGGGAATTGACCATCGACGGCTTCGGGATCAGCCAGCTATGCCCGGCGTATTTCCGGCCGGAGCTGGATGCGGGCCTGCTGAGAATTGTGCACAGCGTTCCCATGCCCCCGCCGATGGTCTACAACGCCGTTTTCCACCAAGGCACGCTGGACGGCCGCAACGAATACATCGCCCGGCGCGCCGCCGAAGTCTGCGACTTTTCCCGCCGCCGCAACGTGCCGGCCAGTGGCGTTGCCGTTACTTAGCAGCGCAGCCCATGCTCAGTCCGCCTACCCCGACCGTCCGATCCGGCTGATACACGCCTGCCCACGTGGCTTTCTGCGCGGGACTGGCGCTTATCGCGGCGCCAGCGCTGACAACGCCGCAGCCACATCCGTAAGCACCGGCCCCCACTGCCCCGGGGCGGGTTGGCGAAATAGCCGCATCGACGGATACCACGGCGAGTCGTTGCGGCCCAGCAGCCAGCGCCAGTCAGGCGCAAACGGCAGCAGGACCCAGACCGGGCAGCCCAGCGCGCCGGCCAGATGCGCGGGAGATGAATCCACCGACACCAGCACATCAAGCAGCGTGATGAGCGCGGCGGTGTCGTCGAAGCTGCCGAGGTCATGGCCCAGCGACAGCATCGTCATGCCCGCCGGCGGCGTGGCGGCTGGGTCGGCGGCGGCGCCCTTTTGCAGCCCGATGAAGCTCACGCCCGCTTGCGCGAGGGGCGCCAGATCGGCCAGCGCCAACGACCGCTGCGCGTCGTTCGGATGGCTGGGCCGCCCCGCCCACACCAGCCCGACCCACGGCCGCGGCAGGTGCGCCAGACGTTTGCGCCATTGCTCGACGCGCTGCGGATCGGCGTGCAGGTACGACGTGCGAACCGGCAAGTCGCCCAGTCGCAACCCCAGCGCCATCGGCAGGCTCATCAGTTCGCAATGGACGTCGAACGGCGGCGGTATCGTGCCGGCACGAATGATCTGGTCAAAACCGCCGCTGCGTTCGGCCAAGGCGTGGCAGTCGGCATTGACGTCGAGAATGATGCGCGCCCCGCTGCGCTCGCGCGCCCACGCTACCAGCCGCAAGAACTGAAAGGTGTCGCCGAACCCTTGCTCGTCATGGATCAGCAAGGTCTGGCCCGCGATGGGTTGCCCTTCCCAACGCGGTTTCTGCACATGGCGCGCCTGCATCGCGGTATGCGCCATCCGGTAACGGAAACGGTATTCCCGCCACCCCGCATCGAAGTCGCCTTGCAGCAGCAACAGCTCGGCCAGGTCGAAGCGCAGGCTCGTATCACTGGGCGTATCGCGCACCGCGCGTTCCAGGAGCTTGCGCGCCTCGTCAACGTGGCCCTGTGTACGAAGCGCATGCGCCTGCACACTTACCGCGTGGGCAGTGGCCGCCGTGGCGCTCACTTCTCCCGCCCCAGCCGCACCCTTGGCGGCGCGTGCTTGTTCAATGCGTGCCAGGTTCTGGTGAGCAAGCGGGGTCAAAGGGTCGATGGCGATGGCGCGGCGGATTGCGGACAGGGCCTCGTCATGACGGCCTTGGTTGCTCAAGGCAAGTGATTGATTACACAGCGTTTGCGCGTGATCGGGGTTCAACGCCAGCGCGCGCCCATAGTGCAAAAGCGCCTGTGCGGTATCGCCCAGCAGCAGGCAGGTGTTGCCCAGGTTGTTATGCGTTTCCGGGCTGTCGGGCAACAACACCGCCACGCGCTGCAAGCATTCCAGGCTGGCGGCCAGTTGCCCCGCCTCTTGCAGGATGATGCCCAGGTTGTTCCAGCCTTCGGCCAGTTGGGGTTCCAATGCCACCGCACGCCGGGCCGCGCTTTCCGCGTCGCCCAGCCAGCCCTTCTGGCGGCACATTTCCGCCAGATTGCTGTGGTACATGGCGGGCGCAAGCGGCGACCGGCACGCGGCGCGAAGGTGCTCGATCGCCATGTCTTGGTGTCCGTAGGCATGCGCTATCAGGCCCAGCAGATGACGCGCGCCGGGCTGATCGGGCACGGTCTCCAGCACCCGCAGGCAAAGCTGTTCGGCATGCGCGGCCTGGCCGGCGTGCCAATGCGCGTAGGCCTGGGTCAACGCGGTTGAGACGGTCAGCGCAGGAGTGGCGGGAGAATGGTTGTTGCCCAAGCGATCCGTTCCACGAAGGGTATGCAAACGTCAGAAAGCAGACATTATCCTCGCAGCTGGCCTGTGGCGGACATCACTCCACCCCGATTCGCCGCGCCCCTTTCCTGAACAAGGCTTGCGCGTCGTCGGTCAGGTGAAATGCCGCCAGGAAATCGCCGACGCGGTAGGCGGGATGCGACTTGCGGATCAACGCCAGAAAGCCGCGCGCCTCGTCCACTCGGTCCGCAATGGCCAGGCAATAGGCGGCAATCGCCAGGATGTGGACATGGGCGTTAGGACGCATCGCCGCCTTGACCGCCCAGTCGGCGGCTTCCTCGATCCGCCCCAACCGGACCAGCGCCAATGCGCGCACGGCCAGCATGCCGAACATCAAGGGGTCGAAGGGGCTCAGATGGCGTGAATGGTCGGCCGAACCGATCGCGGCCTGCGCATCGCCTGACTGGCAATGGACGAACCCCAACGTGTAGTGGCCCAGCGCAAAATTCGGGCTGAGGTCCACGGCGCGCTGCAATTCCGCCAGCGACGATTCCTGGTTGCCGCGTAGCCACAGTGCCCGCCCCATCGCCCAATGCGCCGCGGGGTCCCGGTCGTCGGCCGCCAGGCTCTGGCTCGCGGCTTGTTGCGCCAGGTCCATCGACGGTTTCTGTTCGCCCCACCGCTGGAACGCGTCCTGCCAATGCGTGAACGACAGACCCGCGTACGCCCGCGAATAGGTGGGGTCCAACCGCACCGCCATCTCGAAGAAGTGCCGTGCCTGCAAATTGTCCGCTTGGTTAAAGCGATACATGTGCCACAGGCCGCGATGATGGGCCGACCACGCGTCCAACGAATTCGGTGGCGTGAGAATGGCCCGGTTGCGTTCGGTAGATTCAATCTCGATGTCGATCGACGCGACAATCCGGTTGCCGATTTCATCCAGCGCCACGAAGGCGTCATCGATCGCGTGGTCGAAGGTTTCCGCCCACACGATGCGCGCGGTGCGCGACTCAACCAGGGCCACGTCCACGATGATCCGCTTGGCGTGCCGGCGCAACGAACCGCTGACCACGAAGTCCACATTCAGCGTGCGGCCGGCCTCCTCTGGGCCCACGCTGCGCTGGTCCAGCGCGAAGACGGTTCCCTGCGCAATGATGAACAGGCTGCGCAGCTTCGCCAGCCGGGTGATGATGTCGTAAGCCAAGCCGTCCCCCAGCCCGCCCCGCACCCCGCTGCGCGCCGACGCGTCCGTGAATGGCATGACCGCAATCGACGCACGCCCGGTCCGCTCCCTGCCCCCTTCCGATGGCGCGCCAAGCGCTGCCTCTCCGGTCCTTGCCCCCGCTTCAGGCGGATCGGCCGGCGCCTGCCGCAGTTGCCGCCACGCATCCCGCAAGGGATGCCAATCCAGCCCCTCGTCTTCAAACGCGCGAATCGCGGCGGCCAGGTGCTCATCGCCTTCGCGAAATTGCCCGCGGTCGTTCAGTGATTGCAGCATCAATGCGTGCGCACGCCGGTCGAAGGGCGCCAGCCGCAACCACTGGTCCAGGCAGCCATAGCGTGCTTCGGAACCGGCCGGCAACGTCGCGGCCAGGTGTTCCATAATCGCCGTCTGGCAGGCTCTGAACCGGCGCCGTTGCGCCACCAGCCAACTGTCAAACATGGGACAGGATTTGAGTTGCAGGCCGTCCAGAAAATCGCCTGCGAACAACGCGGCGAGCGCTTGCAACCGCTCGCCGCCTACGCTGCTGATGCCCTGCTGCATTGCCTGTTCAACCTCGACAGCATCGACCTGGCAATCGTGCAGGTCGAGGCTCAGCGTCTCTTGGAAGGCTTGGACACGGCGCAGGCCCGGCCCGTCTAGCAACGCTCGCGCCTTGCTGAGACACCAGCGAAGTTCACCGCGCGGGTCATTCGGAATGTCCCAAAGCAACTCGCACAGATGCGCGCGCGAGACCGCGTGCGGGGCAAGCGCAAGATACGCGATCAGCGCACGTAACTTGCGTGACGGCGGCAATGCCACGGTGGCGCCCGCCCGGCTGATCGTCATGGCCCCCAGCATTCGAATACGAATGGCGCCAGCCTCTTCGGGCAAACCCGAATTCCCGGCTGCGGCAGATTCCACGCCCGCTACCACGCTCGCCTCCACGCGCCTGACTTACGGTTGAGGTCGGGTCGCAGGAAGTGCGGAAACCCTTCCGTCCCTGCCTGTGCATCCACGCCGCGCCGGCAATGCCCGCCAGCGCATTTCCCCCGTCTTAATGGAGACAGACCATGTCCATTTCCGCCACCGCAGCCCCTCAAGCGCAGACTCCCGCGCCGCCCGACCTTGCCGCCCTGAAGGCCCGCCAGCAAGCCACCTGGTCGTCCGGCGACTACGCCGTTGTCGGCACCACGCTTCAGATCGTCGGCGAACAACTCTGCGAATCGCTTGATGTCCGCGCCGGGCAAAAAGTCCTTGATGTCGCAGCGGGTAACGGCAACGCCTCGCTGGCCGCCGCACGTCGGTGGTGCGAGGTCGTCGCCACCGACTATGTCCCCGCATTGCTCAGCCGCGCCCGCGAGCGCGCCGCCGCCGAACGGCTGAAAATCGAATTCCAGGAGGCCGATGCCGAAGCCCTGCCCTTTGCGCCAGCCAGCTTTGACGCCGTCATGTCCACCTTCGGCGTGATGTTCACGGCCGACCAGGACAAGGCAGCCGCCGAACTCATCCGCGTGTGCCGCGCAGGCGGCAAGATCGGCATGGCCAATTGGACGCCGGAAGGCTTCATCGGCCAGATCTTCAAGACCATTGGAAAATATTTGCCTCCGCCGGCCGGGGCAAAATCGCCCGCGCTGTGGGGTACCCGGGCGCGCATCGACGAGATGTTCGGCGCGCACGCTTCGGCAATCCAGGCGGAACCGCGCCATTTCGTCTTCCGTTACCGCTCGCCAGCGCATTGGCTGCAAGTGTTCAAAACCTATTACGGGCCGCTTCTCAAGGCGTTTTCCGCGCTGGACCCTGCCGGGCAAGCGGCTCTGGAAAGCGATCTCATAGCGCAGATAGACCGGTTCAATCGCTCTGGCGACGCCGGTATGGTGGTGCCCAGTGAATACCTGGAAATCGTGATCACCCGCCGGTGATCGGGATGCAATCCCGGCGCCGTCACTGCCAGGGAAATCCGGGTAGGCAGCAAGCGGTAGATGGTCCATGGCGCGACGCCTCCACGCCCCTCCGCGCGGCAAGCGGAGCGAGCAATGCGAAGCAGTGACATGCAAAACTGGCGCGCGGGCTAAGCACCCAGCGCCAGGCCGGGACTGATCCTCAGCCTGAAATCATACGCCTGGGCTGCGGGAAGCGGCCAGGGGGAGTTTTGCCCTTCGTTTATGCTGTCAGACTGCAATTTCTGGAGTCAATGAATGCTTTGCATGAAGTGCGGATCGGGCTGCGAGCGCGAAGATCGTTATTGCGGCCAGTGCGGCGCCTCGCTTGCACGCCAGTTTGGCCGCAGCGAAGAAACCGACAAGGCGCAGTCCACGCCTTATCTCACCCGGGTGGACATCAAGCCCTTTGTCATCCGAGGGCGCCAGGTCAAGGTCGACTGGCTATATTGGCCGAGCCTTGCCGCCTGCTTGCTGGCGGTGCTGGGTTTCATCAACGCGTGGGGGCAAGGCTCGGGGTATTTCTGGTTTGCGCTGCTGTTTGTCTTTGGCCTGGTCTTCAAACCGGCCAACGACCTGCGCCGCGTGCGCTTTGGCCGTGTGTGGCGCAGCACCTGCCTGGAAGCCAATGAGTCAGGTGACGTGTTCATCACGCAGCTTGGCGGCGATTGCCCGATTTGCGGCGGGGAATTAGGCTTGCGCACGGTGCGCGGCGGACCCCGGCATTACACCGACAACCCCGTCTACACCGTCGTGCGCTGCGCGGATCAGTATGACCATTACTGGCGCTTTGATCCGCTGGCCATCCACCCGCTGCGCAACGACGCGCCGCCACGTGAATGACGGCAACCTGACCCGGCTGGCCTCGGCAATCAGCTCTTGGCTTGCCGCGCCAGCTTTTGCTTGCTGCGGTCTGCGGCTTCCTGGGCCAGGTTCTTGATGTAGCCCTCGTAGGTTTCACCGTGCGTCGCCTTGCGCACTTCTTCACCGACCTGGCACGCCCACTTCTCGCCGCCGATGATCAGCGCCGATTGCGTGATCAGGTCGGCATACGACGACCGCAACACAAAGGCGATGCTCTTCTCGTAATTGCCCCCCTCGCGTTCAAGCTTGGTGGCGATCTGCCAATTCGACACGGCATTGATCAGCACCGCGTTCAGGTGGTCGAAGTGCGCACGGTAGAAGGTATTGCGCGGCAGCCGTATCAGCGCTTCAAAGAAACCGTGGTTGATGTCGTCATCAGGAACGTCCTTGTCGCGGTCGATCAGGTCGTCCCACAAGTGCGYGATGCGGCACACCATGTCGACGTAGTCCGCCGCAGCCGCGTTCCCCTTGAACCAGGTCAGCAGCTGTTCACGCTCGAAAAAATGCTTGGGCATGGGATGAATTCAAATAGCAGCGATCCGGCCCGCTGGGCCGGATCGCGTGGGGGGAAAGGGCAGGCTTATTGATCGACGATCAGTTTACCCTTGGTCAGCAAGTCGTTGATGACCTGCGCGCTGGACAGCGCCCCGTTGTTGGTCAAGTCCACGTTCTCCAGCACGATCTTCTGGTTCACGTTGTGCTGCAAATCGCCGTTGGTGCTGACGTTGATCACCGTATCGTTGCCCTGCTTCTTGAACTCCAGGAACTGCGACAAGGTGCCCGTGTGCTCGCCCTGCAAGAGATCACGCAAGTCCAGCACGTCGCCCTGATTGGCGATGGTGGCGTTGGAGAAGTCCTTGATGCGGTCAACGGCAGGCGCTGCCGACGTACCCTGGTCGTTGAGTTCCCACTTGAAGGTATCGCTACCGGAACCGCCCACCAGGATGTCGTTACCCTTGCCGCCGACCAGGACGTCGTTGCCCGTGCCGCCGTAAAGAATGTCGTTGCCCTCGCCGCCGTTCAGGTAGTCATTGCCACCCTGGCCGTAGAGGATGTCGTCACCCTTGCCGCCATACAGGAAGTCGTCGCCGCCGCGCGTGTCGTTGGCTTTATCGAATTCAGCATGGTTCTGCTGCAAGTACGAGAACAGATCCGCCGTGGTCGGCGCCACGCCGCCCTTCTGCGCCGTCAGGTAATCCACCAGCCCCTGCCAGCCCTGGCCGTCGTGCGTGCCTTGAGCGTGGCCGGCCCATGACAGGTGATCCGTGTTGATGGTGTCACCGAACATGATGTCGTTGCCGTCGCCACCGTGAATCGTGTCGCTGCCCACCGCGGCCAGCTCCGTCGACGAATGGCCGCCTTGCAGCGCCGCATTCAGTTCGTTGGCGTTGTTGACGATCTGCGGCTGGCCCACCGTGCCGGTCACGTACTGCGTAGAGGTGCTGCAACCGCTGCTCACCTCGACCCCTTGCGAACCGGTGCCGGTGGCATTGGTGTTGTCAAAGAAGCGCAGGTAGTCGCTATTGACGCCCGCACCCATGCCAATACCGTACATGACCACCTTGTTGCCGCCCACCAGCACGCCAGAGCCGTCCACCAGCGGCTTGGCCGCGTCGATGGAACTCTGCAGCACTTCCTTCATGTTGCCCGACTGGCCATTGCTGCCATAGCGGGTGGGATCGCCATCCGTCAGGAAGAAGGTCAGGTTCTGATAGTTGTGCGCTGCGTCCTTGCCGCCGTTCACCTGCGAGTTGAACCAGCTGACCGCCTTGTTGAAGGCGTCTTCGTAGTTCGTATTCCCGCTGGCGCTCAGGGCGTCGATGGCGTCAAGCAGTTGCTTGACGTTGGATGCGCTCAGGTTGTTGATCGTGACACCCGTCTTGGCCGTGTCCGCGAACGGAATCAGGCGCACGTTGACAATGCCGTCGTGCTGGGCCAACTGGTTGGCCAGCGACGTCAACGACGCCTTCAGCAAGTCGATACGCGTCATGTTGGTGTTGCCGATCTTGTCCTTCATGCTGCCGGACACGTCGACAATCAACGAGATGTTGTAGTTCTTGCCGGGCTCCACCGCCGTCACGGAACCGCCGCGGTCGCCAACGATGATGTCGTTGCCACCACCGCCGTTCAAATCCGTGTTGCCGTTGTTGTTGCCCAAGACCAGCTTGTCGGTCGACAACGTGAACGTGTGCTCGGCCGAGGTGTCCTTGCCGCCGTGTTCCGTGCCGCCCGCATCACGCACCGAGAAGCCAAACGACGAATCGCCGCCATTGCTGCCCGCCGTGAAGACAAGCTTGCCCGACTGGATATCCGCCACGGTGATGACCTGGCCGGCGGTAACCGGCTGGCCGTTGAACGTCAGCGTGCCCTCGCCTGCGCCCGGCGTGCGGGTGATGACGACGCTTTGGAAGCTGTCGTTCTCGACGCCGTCGTTGAACGGGAAGTCGCCAACCTTCAACACGTAGCTGCTGCTGATGTTGACGTGCGCCGATGCATCGCCCGAGACCGGGGCGTCGTTCGTGCCAACGATGGTGACCGTGACCGGGCTGGACGCGGTGCCGTCTTGCGACGCCACACTGAAGCTTTCCGACAGCGTTTGGCCGGCCTTCAGGTTTTGCACGGCGGCCAGCGCGTTGTTCAGCTGGTACGTCCAGTTGCCGTTCGCGTCCACCGTGAACGTGCCATACAGACCCGGCACGCCGGACTGCGCCTGCATGAAGCTCTGGTTGGCGTCAGGGTCAGACACGGTCAGCTTGCCGCTGGCGAAGACGGCAGAGTCTTCGTACACGGTGTCGGCGCCCGATCCAGTGATCGTCGCCGCGTCGTTCTTGCCCATGACGGTGACCGTCAGCAAGGCCTGGCTGGTGCCGCCCTCGCCATCGGACACGGTGTACCAGACCGAGGTCTGGCCAGACTGGCCTTCCGGCAGGGACTGGAAGTCAGCGCCCGGGTCGAAGGAATACGTGCCATCGGCGTAGATGATGAACGTGCCGCCTTGCAGGCCGGCAACCGCCTGGCCCACCTTGTTCCCATCGCCGCCCACCGCCGACACGTGCAGCGCGTCGCCGTCCGGGTCCACGTCGTTGGCCAGCACGCCCTTGGTCACATCGGTGACCTGGATGGACGTGTCTTCGTCCGTATTGGCCTGATCATTCACGGCTTCAGGCGCCGGGTTGGTGATGTTCCACTTGAACGTTTGCTCGGTCGATGCGCCCGCCGAGTCCGTCGCCGTCACAGTGATCGTATGCACGCCGGTGCCGCCAAACTGGGACGCCGAATGGTCGATCTTGCCGCTGATGACGCCGGTTTCCGGCTCGATGCTCAGCCCCGCCGGCAGGCCGGTGGCGGTGAACGTCAGCTTGTCGCCCGTCGCCAGGTCGGCGTCGTTGAAGTGGCTCGACACATCCACGCTGACGACCGTTTGCGAATCTTCGCCGTTCTGGTTGGCGATTGCGGTGGACGTGGGACCCGTGTTGGTGCCCGTGACCGTCACCGTCAACGTGGCCGACGACGTGCCGCCCTCACCGTCCGACACGGTGTAGGTAATCGACGTCGTCGCCGTCGCGCCGTTCGCCAAATTCTGGAAGGCGCTGCCGGGGTTGAACGAGTAGGAGCCGTCAGCGTTCAGCGTGAACGTGCCGCCGTTGGAACCGGCGATGGCCGTGCCGACATTTGCCGCGTTGCCGTTGACTTGCGAGACCGTCAGCGTGTCGCCGTCCGGGTCGGTGTCGTTGACCAGCACGCCATGGTCGGCGTCAACCGACAGGGTGGCGCTTTGCTTGGTATTGCCTTCGTCATCAAGCGCCGTCGGAGCCGGGTTCTTGACGTCCCACGAGAAGTCTTGCGTAACCGAGGCGCCAGCCTTGTCGGTCGCGGTGATGGTGACGGTGTAGACACCGTCCGTACCGCCTTGCGACGCCGAACGGTCCAGCGTGCCGGTGATGATGCCGGTAGCCGGGTCGATGGTCAGGCCGGGCGGCAGGCCGGTTGCCGAGTAGGTCAGCACGTCGCCGGTGTCGACATCCGTGAACTGGCCGGAGATGTCGACCGGGGTGATGGCCTGGCCGTCGTTGCTGTTCTGGTCGTCGAGCGTCACGCCCGGGGTCAGCGTGGGGGTGTCGTTCGTGCCGGTGATCGTGACCGTCAGGGTCGCGGTCGACGTGCCGCCTTCGCCGTCGGAGACGGTGTAGGTGATGGACGACGTCGCGGTTTGATCAACGCCCAGCGAGTTGAATGTCGAACCCGGGTTGAACGTGTAGGAGCCGTCGGCGTTCAGCGTGAACGTGCCGCCGTTGGAACCCGTAATGGCCGTGCCGACATTCGCGGCGTTGCCGTTGACTTGCGAGACGGTCAGCGTGTCGCCGTCCGGATCGGTGTCGTTGGTCAATACGCCATTAGCGGCGTCAACGTTCAGCGAAGCACCCTGCTCCGTATCGCCTTCGTCGTTGACCGCGGTCGGTGCCGGGTTCTTCACGTCCCACGAGAAGTCTTGCGTAACCGAAGCGCCAGCCTTGTCGGTCGCGGTGATGGTGACGGTGTAGACGCCGTCGGTACCACCTTGCGACGCCGAGCGGTCCAGCGTGCCGGTGATGATGCCGGTAGCCGGGTCGATCGTCAGGCCGGGCGGCAGGCCCGTGGCGGAGTACGTCAGCACGTCGCCGGTGTCCACGTCAGTGAACTGGCCGGAGATGTCGACCGGGGTGATGGCCTGGCCGTCGTTGCTGTTCTGGTCGTCGAGCGTCACGCCCGGGGTCAGCGTCGGCGTGTCGTTCGTGCCGGTGATCGTGACGGTCAGCGTTGCCGTCGAGGTGCCGCCTTCACCGTCGGAAACGGTGTAGGTGATCGAAGATGTTGCAGTTTGATCAAGGCCCAGCGAGTTGAACGCGGAACCCGGGTTGAACGTATAGGAGCCGTCAGCGTTCAACGTGAACGTGCCGCCGTTGGAGCCGACGATAGCCGTGCCGACGTTGGCAGCGTTGCCGTTCACTTGCGAGACGGTCAGCGTGTCGCCGTCCGGATCGGTGTCGTTGGTCAACACGCCATTGGCTGCGTCAACGTTCAGCGATGCACCTTGGTCGGTATCGCCTTCGTCATTGACGGCAGTCGGTGCCGGGTTCTTCACGTCCCACGAGAAGTCTTGCGTGACCGAGGCGCCAGCCTTGTCGGTCGCGGTGATGGTGACGGTGTAGACGCCGTCCGTACCACCTTGCGAGGCCGAGCGGTCCAGCGTGCCGGTAATGATGCCAGTGGCAGGATCAATCGACAGGCCGGGCGGCAGGCCCGTTGCCGAGTACGTCAGCACATCGCCGGTGTCGACATCCGTGAATTGCCCGGAGATGTCGACCGGGGTGATGGCTTGGCCGTCGTTGCTGTTTTGATCGTCGAGCGTCACGCCCGGGGTCAGCGTCGGGGTGTCGTTCGTGCCGGTGATCGTGACCGTCAGGGTCGCGGTCGACGTGCCGCCTTCACCGTCGGAAACGGTGTAGGTGATCGACGACGTTGCGGTTTGATCAACGCCCAGCGAGTTAAACGTCGAACCCGGGTTGAACGTGTAGGAACCGTCAGCGTTCAGCGTGAACGTGCCGCCGTTGGAGCCGGTGATGGCCGTGCCGACATTCGCGGCGTTGCCGTTCACTTGCGAGACCGTCAGATTGTCGCCGTCAGGATCGGTGTCGTTCGTGAGTACGCCGTTGGCGGCGTCAACGTTCAGCGATGCACCTTGATCGGTATCGCCTTCGTCATTGACGGCAGTCGGTGCCGGGTTCTTCACGTCCCACGAGAAGTCTTGCGTGACCGAGGCGCCAGCCTTGTCGGTCGCGGTGATGGTGACGGTGTACACGCCGTCAGTACCGCCTTGCGAGGCCGAGCGGTCCAGCGTGCCGGTGATGATGCCGGTAGCCGGGTCGATGGTCAGGCCCGGCGGCAGGCCGGTTGCCGAGTAGGTCAGCACATCGCCGGTGTCGACATCCGTGAATTGACCAGAGATATCGACCGGGGTGATGGCTTGGCCGTCGTTGCTGTTTTGATCGTCGAGCGTCACGCCCGGGGTCAGCGTCGGGGTGTCGTTGGTGCCGGTGATCGTGACCGTCAGGGTCGCGGTCGACGTGCCGCCTTCACCGTCGGAAACGGTGTAGGTGATCGACGACGTTGCAGTTTGATCAACGCCCAGCGAGTTGAACGCGGAACCCGGGTTGAACGTGTAGGAGCCGTCGGCGTTCAACGTGAACGTGCCGCCGTTGGAACCGGTGATGGCGGTGCCGACGTTGGCCGCATTGCCGTTCACTTGCGAGACCGTCAGCGTGTCGCCGTCCGGATCGGTGTCGTTGGTCAGTACGCCGTTCGCGGCGTCAACCGACAACGATGCGCCCTGCTCCGTATCGCCTTCGTCGTTGACAGCGGTCGGTGCCGGGTTCTTGACGTCCCACGAGAAGTCTTGCGTGACCGAAGCACCGCTCTTGTCGGTAGCCGTAATCGTGACGGAGTAGACACCATCCGTACCGCCTTGCGACGCCGAGCGGTCCAGCGTGCCGGTGATGATGYCGGTGACAGGGTCGATGGTCAGGCCGGGCGGCAGGCCCGTTGCCGAGTACGTCAGCACATCGCCGGTGTCGACATCCGTGAATTGACCAGAGATGTCGACCGGGGTGATGGCTTGGCCGTCGTTGCTGTTTTGATCGTCGAGCGTCACGCCCGGGGTCAGCGTCGGGGTGTCGTTCGTGCCGGTGATCGTGACCGTCAGGGTC